>JAEWMJ010000009.1 GCA_023393165.1 Bacillota bacterium
GCGTAAAAAAGCCGTACGGATTCTTCCGCTTCGCTCTGAATTACCCAAGCGGGGCCTCGTACATATTAAGGAATCGGAATCTCCCTCCGTCCTCCAGACAAAAAATCGAGCCATTCTGCCCATTGATCATATGCCCGCAATGAAACGCACATTTCTTTTCAATATATGCCCTTTACAGCAGAACCATTAAGTCTATCAGTTCTTTTTTTGATTTTGAACGCTTATCATTAGATACAATATTAAAAAAATAACCAACCGATTCCGGCGGGATTAATGTAACCCCAGACCTTGCAAGTCCAAATTCCGGTCTATTAAAGCAATGAAAATAACTTTTTATGATAGCTAATCATGCCACCAATCATTTAAATAATCATCATCTATTACGACACAGTGATATTTCTCCGGCTCATATTTTCAGGAGTAGTCTTGTTCCTTATCAAATTCATCTACAATGCCGAATTCAGCAACACAAGGCATATTTTTACTCCTTATAAAAAACATTGTATTTGATACAAATTTAATTTAACTACTGATTATTAGCCTTAGTAAAACCTAAGTTGATTATTTATAATTCAAAATGCATCCGCTCTTTTTCATTTACCGGTCAAATTGTCTTCTGCATCCAAACGACGTCAAAATGTTTTCCGAATTTTACACCTATTTCTTTCATCCTTCCGCATTCGGCAAATCCGTTTTTCCTATGGAAAGAAAGGCTTGCCGCATTTTCGGAAGAAATCTCGGCCAGGAGCGTTTTAACGCCTCTTTTTTTCGCATCCTCTTCCAATAAATCCAGGGCTTTCTTTCCCAGTCCCCGCCCCACGCATTCCGGATCGATAAAATAGCTGATCTCGGCCGTTTCTCTGAATGAAGGGAAGGGATTGTAAGCCCTGAGGAGGCAGAACCCGATTATCCTGTCTTCACTTTCGGGTTTCATAACGTAGGCGGGATACTGCTTTGCCGACTCCAAAAACATATTAAAGAATTCCCCGGGCAGTTTTGCGTCCGGATAGGCCGCAAAACTGTTTTCGATATAATAATTAAAAATATCCATTACCCTGCCGGCGTGTTTTATTGACAACGGTTCAAATTCCAAGTTCATTGCATATTCTCCTTTTTCAAGATAAATTCTTTCAGGACTTCCGCTATGCATTTAATTCCCTCCGCAATCCTGTCTTCGGGCATATTAGAATAATTGATCCTGAAGGTATTTTCTTTTCTGTTGTTGGGAAAAAACGATCCTCCCGGAACAAACGCGACATTCTTTTCAAGGCATTTTTTAAGAACATCGCGCGCGTCTATATGGGAAGGAAGCTCCACCCAGGCAAACAAACCGCCGGCCGGCCTTGTGAACGATACTCCCTCGGGAAATTCAGACTCCATCAGCCCGACGGTCAAATCCCTGCGTTTTTTATACACCCTGCGTATTTTTTTGATGTGGCTGTCAATATCAAACATCTCAAGATACGCGCTTATTTCCCTCTGCGCAACCGTATTGCACTGAAGATCCGCCCCCTGCTTTACAAGCACATATTTGGCGATCGCTTCTTTGTCGCCGGCGATCCATCCCACACGGTAGCCGGGGCAGAGTATCTTTGAAAACGAACCCGCGCAAAGGACGCATCCCGCCGTATCGAATGCTTTTATGGACGGCAGATCCTCATCCTCAAACCGTAGTTCACCGTAAGGGTTATCCTCAATAACGGCAACATTGTATTTTTCCGCGATGGACGCGGCTTGTTTTCTTCGGTCTAGGTTCCAGGACCTTCCGGTGGGATTCTGGAAATCCGGGATCATATAAATGAATTTAACTTTGGGCGTGGTCTCCAGGATTTTCTCAAGAGCTTCGGGCAGCATCCCGCCGCCGTCGGCCGGCACTTCCCGGAATTGGCATCCGTATGCCCTGAAAGCGCTGATAGCGGCGAGATAGGTGGGATTTTCGCAAAGCACGGCGTCTCCCTCGTCCAAAAACACCTTTCCGGATAAATCCAGCGCCTGCTGGGACCCATGGGTGATCAGTATATTATCGGCGTCAAAATGCGTTCCCCGCGTCTCGTTCATTCGGCCCGCTATCCACTTTCGCAGCGGCGCATACCCTTCGGTAGTGGTATACTGCAATGCGGACGCCCCGTCTTTCTCAAGCACGCGCCGGCTGGCCTCCATGAGCTCGGCGACCGGAAAAAGCTCGTTTGCGGGCAGGCCGCCTGCAAACGAAATGACCTCCGGCCTTTCCGTAACCTTGAGAAGCTCCCTGATTTCCGACGCCTTTAAATAAGACATTCTGTTTGCAACCTTAAGTTTCATTTCTTCGCCCCCTTTTCAAGTGATCTAGATTATGGGTTTAATTTCCGTCAGCAATTCCTCTTCGATTTTTCTTTCTCCGATCAATTCCTTCATTGCCGCGCATAACCGCTTTATGCCTTCTTCAATATCGCCGACCGGCGCAAACGTAAAATTCAGCCTGATGAATTCATCCCCCTGCCCCGATTCAAAAAAAGGCGGCCCCGGAATAAAGGACACTTTATATTCGGCGGCTTTCCGAACCAGCATGGTGGAAGAAACGCCTTCCGGAAGCCTGCACCACAGATAATACCCTCCCCTGGGCGCGTTCCAGATCAGATCCCTGGGCGCGTGCCTGCGCAGGGCCGCGATCATGACATCCTTTCTTTCCGCGTATTCGGCGCAGACTCTGGCCAGATGCGATTCCAACTGGCCTTTTTGTATAAACCTCTCAACGATCCATTGCGATAAACTGCTTGGATGAAGGTCCATTAACTGTCTTGCCGATGCAAAATTCCCGATTATTTTTTTATGGGCCACCATCCATCCCAGCCGCAGGCCGGAGTAGATGTTTTTGGAAAATGTGCTTAAATAGATCACATATCCTTCGTTATCCAAAGACTTCAGCGTGGGGAGCAAATGCCCCTCATAGCACAGATCGCCGTAGGCGTCGTCTTCCAGAATCATAACGCCGTATTGGGAGGCCAGTTCTATAAGGCGTTTTCTTCTTTCAAGAGCCATTTCGGCGCCCGACGGATTCTGGAAGGTAGGTATCGTATAGATCAGCTTGGGCCTGTACCTGTGAAGCAGCTGTTCCAGAACGCCGATGTCCATGCCCCCCTCGTCAACAGGCACGCCCATGACCCGTGCCCCCGCCGTTTTAAACACCTGTATCGCCGGGAAATAAGTGGGCTCTTCCACCACGACGATATCTCCGGGATCAAGCAGTATCCTGGCCGCCAGATCGATACCCTGCTGTGACCCGGACAGCATCATAATCTGATCGGGCTGGCAGTAAAGGCCTCTTTTCTGCATCAGCGTACAGACCGTTTTGCGCAGCGAAAGCGTCCCCTCGGCAGGCGTGTGAATCAGTGCTTTGTAATTCCTGCTGCCCAAAAGTTCGCGTTCTATACCCTCCAGCGCCTCCATGGGACCGGTTTCGGGTGATGCAATGCCGATAGCGAAAGAGATCACGTCGTTCCTGTTTGCCAGGGACAGCAGGTCTTTCACCAAAACCGAATCAAAACGGCCCGCATACCGGCTGAATATTTGATTCCATGCAGGTTCCCTTGGAGCACCGGCGCCCGGTTCCTCTTCGGGAAAGGCAAGAACGACCGTTCCGTTTCCCACATGCGACCCGATCAGGCCTTCCGCCTTCAGTTCCCGGTATGCGTTCAATACCGTCGTCCGGTTGACTTTGAGGCTTTCAGACAGCCTTCTTTCCGCCGGCAGGCGGTAACCGGGCGGCAGTTCCCCGGACAGTATCTGCCGGCGCACCTGCTCGAATATCTGTATATATACCGGTTTACCGGATTCCCTGTCTATCTCTATTTTCATACCAAACCCTCCAATTGGATCCATCCATTTGTATTATAATAGTAATATTTTTAAAACAAAACAACCAATTCGGGATTTTTATAACCATCCATTTTATCATTGCAATGATATTGTCTAAAATCCAGGCGCACATTCGACATTTTTTTATTTTTATAGTAAAATATTTTTATGATAATTATCGGAGCAAAAGCATGAGATTTTCAGCACTCGTTCATTTTTCTCTCTTTGGTTTATCCACAATGGCATTCAAACGGAAGAAACCCATTCTGGGAACCATCATATTAACCGACAAATGCAATCTTAAATGCAAACATTGCGCCGTAAACAACATAACGTCCGTCATATACCCGTACGTACAGATCAAGCGGGAAATGCAGCTCCTCTACCGTCAGGGCATACGCATCCTCTTTTTTTGCGGTGGGGAAACTTTTTTATGGCGGGATGGCGGCAAAGAACTGCGTGATTTGGTTGCCGAAGCAAAGAGCATGGGATTCCTGATCGTAAATGTGGTGACCAACGGAACATTTCCGTTGAGCCTGCCCGAAGCGGATCTGATTCTTTTAAGCCTTGACGGAAACAGAGAAAACCATAATGATATACGCGGAGATACGTTTGACCTGATAATGCGGAATATCAGGAACTCAGCTTCCTCCAATATCTGCCTTTACATGGCCGTTAACCGGATAAACAAAAACGACATAACCGCCGTATGTGAAACAGCGCGCCTGGAAGAAAACATAAAGGCGGTTTCCTTTAACTTTCACACGCCTTACGCGGGTACGGAACACTTATCCCTGAGCCGTGACGAAAAAAAAATCTGCCTTGAAAAAATTTCTGAAATGATGGATAAAAAATATCCGGTTTTCAATTTAAAAACCGCCTTTCCCTATCTTTTAAACAACGATTTTCCGACCCCCTGCCATCAATGCGTTGTGATGGAAAACGGAAAACAAACGGTATGCGGGCGGTGCGTTGAAATTCCCGGTTTGTGCGATCGATGCGGATATTTTTTTGCCGCCGAATACTCCCTGATTTTTAACGGAAATCTCCGGATCGCAACGGACATGTTCCGGACCTATCTGAAATATATTTAGGAGACCCAAAATGTTTTTGACTTCCCTGCTGCGGATTGCATTAACCCGCTCCTTTAAACCCTTTGTTTTTAATGACCGGCATACAGAAAGCCTGGATTTTTCCGGTTTGGATAACCTCGGATTATATGTGCATATCCCTTTTTGCCGTTCCATATGCGATTTTTGTCCCTACTGCAAGACAGTATACGATAAAGAGCTTGCAGGGGAATATAAAAATGCGCTGCTCGGCGAAATTGATTTGGTCTGCCATGGACAAAAAGAAAAGAAGCAAATTACGAGCCTTTATTTCGGCGGCGGCACGCCTGCCCTGATGATTGGCGATTTAAAAGAAATTATCGGCCGTCTGAAAAAATATTTCATTATACGGGACGGAATCGGCGCTGAGCTGCATCCTGATGATATAAATGCGGATACCCTTGAAACCCTGAAAGACGCAGGCGTTACAATGGTCAGCGTCGGGATCCAGTCGTTTGACCGAATCTGCCTGAAGGCGCTCGGGAGAAGCAATCGGGATTTTGACGGCAGGATGGAAATCGTCCGCTCCGCCGGTTTTGATGTTGTGGATGTGGACCTGATATTCGCTATTCCCGGCCAGACCGAAGACAGTTTGAAAAAAGACATTGATACGGCTTTTTCACTTGGAGCGACCCAGGTGTCCACCTATCCTTTTATCGACTTTACCTTTGCCGGCAACAAGCATAAGCCGCTGAAGGAAAAGGATAAAAAGCGCCTGCTTTCACTTATTTCAAAACATGCCGGATCATCCGGCAAAGAAAGAACCTCGGTATGGACTTTCGCGCAGAAGGAAACAGGCAAATATTCTTCCGTCACGCGGGACAGCTTTTTAGGCTTCGGCGTTTCCGCGACAACGCTTCTGCGCAGCGAATTTAAAATCAACACTTTTTCTATTCAGTCGTATATTGATAGAATCAAAGAAAAAAAGCTTCCCACATCCCTTACGCTCAGCTTTACCAAACGCCAGCGGGCCTGTTATTACCTTTTTTGGAACAGCTATGGGATGCAGATTGACCCAAAAGCTTTTGAAGAAATGATCGGCGCACCGCTTGCCAGGATGTATGGTTTTGAGCTTTGGCTTGGCGGGCGCGCCGGCCTTATAAAACAGGAGGGCGGCAGATACCGGCTGACCGAAAAAGGGGCTTATTATTATCATTACATAGAACAGGCCTACACCACCGCTTATATCGATAAGATGTGGAATATATCGCGGATTAAGGCGTTTCCAAAAAAAATCATACTGAAATAGCGGCCCGCCTTTCAAAAAAGATCCGGCGCAAGGCAGGGGTGTTACCGGCCCGCACGGGCTGTCTTATTTATTGCGCAATACAGTAAAAACCTGTTTCCGTACGATACACGATACATGAAACAGGTTTTTTATTATTTGACCATCCGACAGGATCTTCAGCTTTCTTCGGGTATTGCCTTTTCTTGCAGTGGATTTTGCATTTTTTTCTTCCCCGAAGGCTCCCGGATAAACCTTGACAAAAGAACACTCCCGCCGATCACTGCGGAAATCACCGCGAGCGATAAACCTATCGGTATTTCAATATGGAATAAAAGAAGGGCAAGCTTTAATCCCGTAAATATAAGAACAATCGCCACGCCGTATTTCACCATCCAAAATTTTTCATGGAGGTTGCCGATCAGAAAATACATGCTTCTCAGGCCAAGGATCGCCAGCAAATTGGATGCAAACACAATGAACGGGTCGGTTGAAACCGCAAAAACAGCCGGTATCGAGTCAATGGCGAAAAGTATATCCGTCGCCTCTATCACAATGAGAACCGCGAACAGGGGCGTTGCGAGCCTCCTGCCGTTAATTTTCACGAAAAATTTATCATCATGCATGTTTTCCGTAATTGGGATAACTTTTTTTATAAACTTAAATGCTTTGTTATCTTCCATGCAAAAAGTTTCTTCCTTTTTTACCATCATTCTGACGCCGCTGAATATCAGCAGGCCCCCGAAAATGTACAGCGCCCAATGAAGCGTGCTGATAACCGTTATTCCCAGCAATACAAACGCCAGTCTTAATACGATAGCGCCGATAATACCGTAATTCAGTATTCTCCTTTGATACTCGGATCTAATGCCGCAGCTTGTGAATACCAGGACAAAAAGGAATAAATTATCCAAACTCAGGCTTTTTTCAATGATGTATCCTCCAAGGAACTCAAGAGCTTTCTGCTCTCCCATAAAAAAATAAACGGCTACATTGAAAAGAAGCGATACTCCTACCCAAAACCCAAACCATGCAAGTGCTTTTTTTGTTGACATAATTACCTCATCATATAATTTTAAATTTTTGTGTATTTTCTAAAAGAACGTTTATCTTCCAAAAACCCCTCCTTACCACAAAAAAGACTTTTAATACGGCCGTAATGGCCGTATTAAAAGTCTTGCAAACCAATTTGGTCACAAGGCCAGACGTTTCTCGCCGGGTGTTGACCTTGTATTTTAAGCTACTCCCTTTTAATAAAAAAATCGTATCATACCGGAAGGATCCCTGTCAAGAAACATTAGTTCTGCTGAACCCGAATTACGCAGGCAATTTCCGCCAGATATAATGTTGATATTCATTTATTTTTCCGCAGATATTTATATAATGTGCTATGCCTGTCGGTTATATTTATATGAATAGGATTCTTTTGTTGATTCCTCCTTACTGGTCTTAATATTTAAAAGACAAACACACTGCGTTATACTTCCGCATAGAATGACCCGGGGTGACGCTATTGGAATTAAATAAAACATCCGTAAACACTGCGGTGATACAAAACAGTATGCAATATAACGGCGAGACCGTATTAACCTATAAGATCGAGTATCCTGAATTCAAATCTCCGGAATACCCGATACCTTTGGACGCTATCAATGCCTACAATAAAAAAAAGGCGCTGGATTATCAGAACTACCTGGAAAACGATCTGTTCCATCTTGCGGTGAAACAATATAAGGAAGCTGCGCGCAACGGTTTTCCGGCGCATGCATTCGAGGCTTTATTTGTATATAAAGTTACATACAATCATCTTTGTATTTTAAGCCTTTATTTTGAAAAATATGAGTATACGGGAGGAGCCCACGGAAATACCATAAGATTTTCAGAGACTTTTAATCTGCGCGAATCCCGCCGTGTCCACCTGAACGAACTTTTCACCTGCTCCATTGACTATCACAAATATATTTTTAAGCAGGCCAAAGCGCAGATTGAGGAAGATCCCGATATATATTTCGATAACTATGCGAGACTTTTGGTGGAAGCATTCAACGAATACAGCTTTTACTGTACGCAGGATGGCATCGTTGTTTATTACGAACACTATGACATTGCGCCCTATTCGAGCGGGATCCGGGAATTCCTGATACCGTATTCCAAGTGCGTTTTAAATCCGGAACTGGAATGCCTGCCCAAGCGGCCGCATGCCGGAAAAAAAGAACGTTTTTCGGGGCTTGACCGGTAAATAACCAAAGGGCTGCCACAAAGTAAACCGAGATAACGGCGGTAAACGGAATCGGTCAGACGCGCAATTCGCGCCCCTCAATCAAACGGCAAAAGCTTGGCACAATGCCCGCCGCTATAGGGACGGAACGCAAGGCGGCCGCCTGTCCTCTCCGGCGGGAATCAACGAGGTGCTGCCTTAGTGCGGCAGCACCTTTTACCCGTATCTGAAACTTATATCCCGATTATTTTAAAAGTTCACAAACCAGTTTATTGACCAGCCCGCCGTCGGCCTTGCCTTTGACAAGCGGCATCAATGTCTTCATGATCTTTCCTTTGTCCTGCGCCGCAGGATTTGCGATCCCGAGTTCATCCAATACCTTTTGAACGACTTCCTTTATTTCCTCTTCGCTCATCAGCTGCGGGGCAAATTCCGAAAGAATCCTGATCCTTTCCCGGCATTCTTCAATAATATCTGTTCTGTCCCCGGGAGCGGTGTCTATCGCTTCCTGCGCGTCTTTGATTTCCCTGAAAACGACGGCGTTTTCCTCGTCCGCCGTAAGTTCTGCGCGCTTGTCTATTTGCTTTGCCTTGAGAGCCGATAAAAGCATGGATAAAGCATCTTTCCTTGCAGTATTTTTTTCCTTTAAGGCTTTCATCATTTCCTGCCTGACCAGATCGATTTTTGACATAACGGTACTCCTTTTATCCTAAAAAAATAAACCTTATTCATATATTTTTATTATATCACAATCCGGCGGGATACTTCATTCATTCCGTGGTTTCTTTTCAGCCCCGGCAATGCCGTTTCAATCACACCGTGCTCAGCCTTGGGCTGTCCGGTTCGCACGCGGGATGCGGCACGTTTGCCGTAATATTGAGCTGCGTCATATAATAGCACAGCCTGCGGTACAAGCTGTCCAGATCCAGCAGCGTAAGCGTACCGGGCAGCTTGTAGATACGTACCAATCCGATCAGATCAACCGCCAGCACGGCAAAAGATTCCACCGTATCCCTAACGTTCTTTCGGTATTCTTCCCTCATGGGGAATTCGGTGGTACCGATCCGGTTTAAGCCTTTTTGAAGAGTAGCGTATTCATACAATTCCGAAAGGTTTCCAGATAAAGCCATGGCTTTTTGTCTGATCTCCTTTAGGAATATACCCGAATTATCATGCAGGAACCACGCATCCGTATAAAGAATTGGCAGCCAGTACAGATCCTGCTCTATTGGTATATATTCAGGATTTTTGTTTTGAATAAATGCACTCAGCAGATAAAGGTATTTATCGATATAGGAAACTATGTTATTTAAATAAAGCGGTATTATATAGGTTACCTTGCCTTTAGTCAACTGTTCTCTAATCATACCCAGAATAAAACCGCGGATCCGCATGACCTCTGCAGACGCCTCCCTGTTCAGTTTATCCAGTTCAACAGCCGGGAGATCCTGGCGCGCACGGGCAAGAAGGGCGTCCAACCGGTTGGCAAATTGTCCGGCGCGTTCAGCGTCCGGATCATTTGACGGAAGCTTATTGCTTATTATGATCGTATTGTCCCCGATTATCTGAAGCCAGAATCTGTTTTCTTTCTCGTTGGAATATATGTATTCAGCCACTTAAGAGCACCCCGGATTCTTTTTCTTGAGTATTTTATTCCGCTAAGCAAAAAAATGTACGGACCAGGGCAAAGCGGCGGCAAATATCCCTGCAAAAAATGCAATAAATCCTCTGTTTTTCAAACAGATATATTACTTCGTACATATTATATAAATAAAACAATAAATGAGAGGCAGATATTCATGGATCTTGATAATAATAAACCGGATCCCGGGGTCAATGAGAATATATCGGATCCCGGGGCTGATGTTAGTATATTTACGCCGCTGTTTGACGCGCAGTTGAATCAAACCGACAGATTTGCCAACCTGATCTTTCTTCTCGGAGTAAACAACGCCTTTACCGCCATAAACAAGGTAGACGAGTCTATTTTTTTGAAGCAGGAAAATGAGTTGTCCGACCGGGAAGAACTGGCTTTCACATATGACATAGCGCAAACGCTTTCCACTGCGAATTGGATCTATTTAACAGCGGGCGCTATTATTTTTGAAACTTCTTTTAACAGGCTGAAGCAAAAAGAAGCGCTCATGCCTGAAGATCCTTCCCTGACAGATATAGAGACTCTTTCAGGCAGAAAAATGATAACAACGGGCAACTTACTTAAAGTTATTGGATATATGTTGTCCGCTACCGGGTTTGAAATGATCGCAGACGGCGCAAAAAGGGATCTGGAAGCCCTGGATTCTCCGGAAAACCAATGATTCAGGCTCCAAACAACTGAAAAATATCTCTACGATAGGGATTTACGATCGGGACGGCGTAATTACGGCATATATTCCTCCGCCCACGCATCGAAGGCCCGAAGCTGTTCTTCCGTGTGAAAATTATACCCGCCATGGACAAGCACGCAGAGGAACACACCGCTTGTTTCCGCAAACCGCGATACATCTCTCCATTCCAAAACATATCGCCTCCCCGTATAAATCTTCCAATGAAAGCTCTTGCACCCGGCAGCCGTTTTATGATAGTATTTTTTTCAACCGGACCGGTTTTATTTTTACTTTGAGGGTCATACTATTGTTTTAGTGAAACTACATAAAGGAGAAATCAATATGCTTAATAAAAATGAAACCGCATTATTGGTCATCGACATGCAATACGGCGGCGGTGCGCCGGACGGTTCGCTGGTTTTAATGCTGCATGTGGATTTAACAAAACAAAAGGATATCGTAACCCCTATCGTAAAACTGAAAGATTACTTTAACGAGAACGGAATGCTGGTTGTGAATATCAAAACCGAGTATGAAGAGGATTTCAGCGACTGGAAAATGCTGAGCGAAAGATTCCAGGTGAAAAAATTCAGGCACTTTGTAAAAGGCTCCCCGGACGCAGAAATTATCCCTCCCTTATCTCCACGCGAAGGTGAGGAACTGGTCGTAAAAAACAGATGGAATGCATTTTTCAATACAGGTCTGGATGAACTTCTGAAATCCAGGAATATCCGCAATCTTGTAATAACCGGAGCAGCAACGGATGTATGCGTATTGGAAACATGCAGCTACGCTTTCTCCCTGGATTACAACTGCATCGTTCCCATTGAGACGACAGGTTCTTTCAGCAGCGAACGGAAAGAAATGGGCCTTGAATTGCTTAGTTTCGGCAGAAGCAAGGTCGTTCATGTGGACGATGTTTACGAAATGTTTGAATTAAAATAAACATTTGGTTTTGTATTTCATCCGATCCCAAATAAAACGGAAAGGGCTGTGCAAGATGCACAGCCCTTTTTGAGCCGGTCTTCATTTTGATCATCGAAATATTAAAACGGCGGTAAATGGAATACGTCAAGACGCGCAATGTGCGCCAAATTGTAAACCTGGACACAACGCCCGCCGCTTAAGGGACGAAATGCAGGGCTGCCTTAGGCAGCCCCTATTTTTACGTTTTATTTTGCGCTTGCCGCGCTTTTCTGGATAATATCGATATATCCAGCTATTGAGATCGTTACCGAACTTGCGAGTTCTGTGTCTGTTGCAACGCCTTCGCCATTAACCGCAATGCCTTTCACTTCATCGGCGGTTTTGCCCACGACATACTTGCCGAGGGCGTCCGCCTCTTCATACCATTCTTTTTTGATGGAGGATGCTTTGGACATCCCATAGGACGAGCCAAGTTCCCTTTTTGTGGGGGGAGCCGCATTCAGATCCGATGTGATTTTTCCGTTCGAAGTAAAATTCACGTCCGAGTTGGAACCGTCAATAATGCAGCTGGTAATTTTGCCGTTTACGTCAAATGTCGCAGCCACATAACTGGACGACGCTTCGATCAGCCCATCGTCCTGCGCGGCATCCTTGGATTTATCGATACTTGTGGCGACGCCCAGCTCCAGCTTGTCCGTAACCTTGGCGCCCATATCCGCCGCATTGGCGACCGCTTTTTCAATGGCCGCAATAAACCCGCCGACCGAAATTGTAACAGAGCTTGAAAGCTCGGCGTCCGCAGGGGCGCCTTCATCATTGAGGGCAATCCCTTTTACTTGGTCAACCGTTTTTCCTACAACATAATCTGCAAACGCGTCGGCCTCCTCAAACCACTCTTTTTTGATACTGGAAGCGGCGGACATTCCGTACCCGGCTCCAAGCTCCTGTTTTGTCTGAAACTTAGTGTTGAGCGGCGTGGTTATCTTGCCCTGGGAGTTAAAGTTCACCTTTGTCTGCGCCTGGTCGATCCGGCATTTTAATATTTTTCCGTCTTTATCGATCAAAACCCCCACCACAGTGGAATCGATCTCCGCAACGCCGTCCTCCTGCGCGGCTTCAGTGGATTTTGCGATAGAGTTTATAACGGCAAGCCCGGTTTTTGCCGCGTCCCCTGCCGCGGCCTGTCCTGTTGCCGCAGGGCTTGGCGAAGCCGCCGTTCCTGTGGCTTGCGGAGAAACGGAGGCCGTTCCTGAAGCCTGAGGCGATCCCGACGCCTGATTGTTATTTGGGCTGCAGCCTATGGCTGCAAAAAGTACCAATACAATGCTTAAAAGCAGTGCGATATTTTTTTTCATGTGTGATCCTCCTTGATTTATATTTTAATTCAGTCTATTGAGAGCCGGCATGATACTTTTGAGCAGTACGGAAGTAAATATGCCCGCGATAATTCCCGCCAGCAGAAGCACCGGCAGATACGGCCAAAGAAATATGTTTGTAAAGACAAAAGACACTGCCGTAAATTGCCCCGCATTATGAAAAACCGCTCCGGATACGCTTAAAATCAAATACGATATCTTATCCTGAAACAAAAACATCAGAAGCAGCATAACAGCCAGTGAGGCAAGCCCCCCGGATAAGCTTAAAAGTCCCGCAATACCGCCCTTTATCATGAAAACAAACGCGGCTTTGAGAATCGCGATCATGAACGCCCTGCTTTTTCCCAGGAAAAAAAGGGCGTACATCACGGCAATATTTGAGAGTCCGAGTTTAACGCCCGGCACCGGGACCGGTATGGGCGGCAGCGAGTTTTCTATGACGGAAAGCACGATTGCCAGCGCAAAAAGGAGCCCCGTCAACACCATTAATCTGGTTTTCCCGCATTTTAAGATTTTTACCTTTACGATCCCATTCATTTCATTTACCAACCACTATGTCCATATCGTCCCAATCTCCTTTTTGTTTCGGAACAATTTTCAGTATAATTCCGTTGGGCAGGCAGGCCGCGCTCTCTCCCACCGTATAAAGCTTTCCCGAATGTACGCATACCTGATCCGGACAGTCGGACTTTTCAAAGCATATCCCTCCGTCCGGATACAGGTGAAACACCACATTTTCGTTCTGCGGAATAGTGAATATTCTTTCCTCGCCCGTATTTAGGTCCACTGTTTCCACCAGTTCGGAGCAGTAATATATTTCGGCTGCGGCCGGCCTGTCCGAGGCGCAGGCTTTCCAGAATGAAAAGCCTGTGAGACCTGCCGCAATGATTGCAGCCAATATTATTATGTCCGTTCTTTTAAAAAACTTTATTTTACTTTTCATATCTTCAAAAGTCCGCCTATAAAGACCAGCAGCGCATTGCTTCCCATGATAATGATGAAATTTCTGATTGCACAGCTGAACGTGGAAGCTTTATCCTGCCTTTTTAAAAATACATTGATGTTCTTTTGGACTGGAACAATGGTAATTAAAAAAATAAGGCTTAAGGGCGGAAATATTTTGAATATGACAAGCGCGACGGCTGCGAGGTACGCCGCGTAATACAGGCCGGCAAATAAAAACAGCGACTTTCCTCCCAGATAATAAGGCAGCGTGTACCTTTTTACGGCAATATCCTTTTTTAGATCGCAGATATTGTTTGCCAGCATGATATTTGCGGTGGCACAGACCGGAATGACCGAAAAAAGTGCAAGGGCCGCCAACGGCAGGATCTGAAAGTTTACCGCAATTGTCTGCCAGTTAAAATCAAGCGTGAGAAGCGTTCCTTGGGGCAAATTGACATACAGCAGAATAAACGGCAAAAGAAAGCCGTAAAAGACCCCGGAAAGCGCTTCGCCCCACGGCAGCCTGGAGATGGGAACAGGTCCGCCGGTATACAACACGCCGCATAAAAAACATAATCCTCCCGCCAGCAAAACAACCGTATCGGTCAAATAAACCAGATAGAGCCCCAGTGCGGCGCTTGACGCCAAAAGCAGCACAATGATCCAAAACGCGTTTTTCCTCCCGAACTGCAATTGCTGACCGTTTGTTTTGGTATCTATGTAATTGTTGATTGCAGTGGTTACGAGATCAAACAAAAACATGGAGGTAAAAAAGACGGATGTCAGTCCCCAATTGATCTTCTGATTATGATAAAAAAGCAGGGCGATCGTCAGCAAAAAAGCAAACACGCTTGTGATCTTGGTTCTTATTTCGATGTAATCCAAAAACTTCAGAAACAAATATTCCCTCTCCCCGTCTAGCTTTCGCGGTATACTATTTTTAGTATTGCCAGCAGAGCCGCTTCTTTTTCAGGGGATATAATGAGTTCCCGTATGATTTTTAAAGCCTTGTCATGGTATCTTGCCGCCACCATTCTGGAAAAAACTATACCGCCCGACTTCTCGACAGCCCTGTTGATCTCCCCCCTTGTCGCTCCGGCTTCCCTGATCCTTTTCTTAAAATCCTGTTGGGTATGAAGAGCCCGTATTAAAGGCAGTGTGATCACATTCTGTTCAAAATCGGACTGCACGGGTTTTTTGGCGGTATTCTCGGTGGCTTCAAAATCCATGCAGTCGTCCATCAGCTGAAAAATCATTCCGATCTGCCTTCCAAGCCGCCTGTACTTCCTGATTTCTTCCTCTTCGCACCCGCTCAGAATGGCCCCCGCACAGAAAGACGCCTCAAAAAGGGCCGCCGTTTTCCCGGATATAATTTTTAAATACTGGTAAACCGAGAGGTCCAGGTTGCCGTTGTTGATATGCTGGTTCAGTTCGCCCAGGCAGACCCTGGATATATAATCGGGCAGGTTTAATCTGCGAAATTCTTTATTATATTCCGCCGCATCCATGTTCTCAAGATTTAAACCGGGATAATCCCGATAAACCGACGCGGTCATTTTCAGGGCCACGCTTAAGAGGTAATCGCCGCAGATAACCGCTGTCCTTTTTCCGTATTTTTTTTGGAGCGTGGGGATCCCCCTCCTGATTCCCGCGTCGTCGATCACATCGTCATGCACAAGTGTGGCAAGATGCAGTATTTCAATCGCGGCCGCGATCCTTCCCGCGCTTTGATTGATCGTCCCGTCTTTTTTCTGGGCGCAGGTCAAAAGCGATACGGCCCGGATAAACTTGCCCTGCGCTTTTGCGAGGTGTTTGGTATATTTCCGTATGATCAGGGGCGCGGACGACAACGTCCTCTCCACCTCTTCTTTCACCATGTTAAAAGCGGAATCAAAATCGGAAAAGGACCCGTATTCTCCCAGGATGGCATCGTTAATCATTGTACAGATACGACTTCCTTATGAGCGGCAGGCGCTTCCATTTTCTCTTCAGATACGGCATAAAATAATAATCCACCCCGAATATCCTTCCTGCCGCGATCAATACCGCTATTCCCGCAAACACCATCCAGAAGGTAGACAGGTAAAGCCCCGTGGTGGTGACAAACATAAACTGGAGAACCAGCGAGAAAATGGCTGCCGGCGTTGTAAAGAATCCGAATACCAGCAAAACGCCTATTATGATTTCGGCCAGCACGATAAACATCTGCATGCCGATCTGGGCCTGGCTGCTCGAAAGAACATTTGCGTCGATAAACGAATTCATCATGGGCATGTTCAGTTTAAAGGCATAGTCGCTTATTGTGGAGTGCGCCAGGTCTTTTCCGCTCACAAAAATCCCGTTTATCCAGCCCCAGTCGATATTGAAAAGCACGGTGCCGATCTGCTCGGCCGCCTGCTGACCTGCGCCTGTTGCGGACGTCACAGCCTCCGGCGTCGGTCCGGGCGGAGGCGATACCGTTGCGGAAGAGACAACGTCTGCCGCGGCAAACGCGCCTTTTGCAGCGCTGCTGAGTATATTGTTGTACCATGCATTTGCGCTTCCGAAAAATTCCGTCAGCATGGGCGATTGAAGCCAGCCCTCCACCACTTTCATAACCCCTTCAAAAATCCAGACCAGGCCAAGCCATACCCGCAGGGGCACCAGAAGAAAACTGGGCGTCCGGTTTGAAAAATGACCGCCCACAAAACTTCTGCAGTTCCGGATGGTAAAGAACTCGTGCCACATATAACTGAACACCTTGTTCCACCCCAGTAACTGAACGAAATAGATGATGTTGATAAAATGCTTGACGAACATGGCAAGAAAGCTCGGCAGGCTTATCATGGCGTTTGGGAAACCGACATGCGCCACGCCGTGACGTCCTCCGATGCTTACCATTACGCCGTGGAAGGTCGGATCGTATTTGTCCATCTCCCCTTTTCCCGTTATTGCGCAATAAATATTATTTGCGCAGACGTCCGAACTCTGTTCGCAGTTTTCCACCATCTGTGGGACGGGCCGCTCTTGCCCCTCGGGGATATAGAAAACATTGTCCCCTATCACGAATACGTCCGGATTATCTGCGCTTTGAAGATACGCGTTGGTCCGGATCCTTCCCCTGCCTTCGTTTGAAAGCGTTTCGGCGGCCTTTTTGGTAATATCAGCACTTTCCGTGCCCGCGGCCCAGATAACGGTCCCTACTGATTGCCGCCTCCTCTCTCCGTTTCTTTCGGTCTCAATAAAATCGCTTCCGATATTGACAACGCTGGTATTCATCTCCACCGAAACGCCCATCCTTTGAAGCTGTCTCTCCACCTTGACCGACAATTTCTCGGGGAGCATGGGAACAACCCTGTCCAGTATATCCACTTCATAGATGGAAACCAGGTCATGGTCTATCTCATACTGCTCGCACAGGATCGGAACATACTCGGCAAGTTCACCCGCCATTTCGACGCCTGTAAAGCCCGCGCCCACCACATAAAATGTCAGCAGCCGTTTTTTCTCCTCCATATTTGCCTCACAGGCGGCCATATAGAAAGACTTATGGATATGCTGTTTTAAAACGACAGCGTCTTTATAAGACCATAATTTGAAGGTATATTCGTCAGCGCCGGGAACGCCGAAAAAACAGGGCTTTGATCCGGCGGCCAGTACAAGAATATCGTAAGGGTAGGCTTCGCTTTTTCCAATTACCCGTTTTGCTTTAAAATCGATTGAAAGCGCGGTATCGGTAATGACCTCCACTCCCCTTTCAGCGAATACCCTTTTCAGGCTTACCTTGATGCTGTTCTGGTCCACACGGTTGGCTGCGACCTCATGCAGTTCGGTCAGCATGGTATGGAAGGGATGCTTGTCTATAATTGCGACGGATACGTCTTTGAACTTTTTAAATCTCTTCGCCAGTTTCTTTGCAGCCAGAACGCCGGCATAACCGGCTCCCAGTACGACGATTTTCTTTTCCACCGTTTTCTCCTTTTTATCTTGGTTTTTTAGACTACCGCGCCGGCTGCCATCCGGCTCAATGATCTTTTATTATTTTTCGTATTTTTTAAATTAATAACCAATAAAAAAAGACCTCCAAAAATGAAAGCTTCTGGAAGCCGTAATTTTTTTAAAAAAACCGGAAAAAAAAATTTCTGATAAAAAGATACTGAACGCAGTATGAATCCGCTGTGAAGTGGGAAGAGCGGAAAAATAGCACAGTAGTTGGGGTTTCTCAGCGGCCTGATTACAGTATTTTTCTTCCCTCCGCAAAAACCGCATCGATCTTTATGTCGCGGGACAGATACAGGGCCCGTTCCAGGCGTTCGGTCGCGCTCAGAGTTTGCGTATTTACCATGTGCCTGTCGTTCAGCACCACTGCGTGAAAGGAGCTGCCGGCCTGGAAACCTGGCTTTTCGCCGAAGAATTCCGCCCCTGCCGAAGTTGCGAGGTAAAAAGCTTCGGGCACGGATATGCTTTTGCCTCCTCCGTCCGCCTGGCGCAGCTTGGAGATCCGGATGGCCTTTGCGGCGACGTCCAGTATGGATATCGAACACCCGCCGGCAAGATCGGAACCAAGCGCGACGGATACGCCTTCTTCCAGCATGGATCTTACGTCCGCCATACCGCTTGCGAGATTTGAATTGGAATCCGGACAGTGCGCCATCAGAACGCCGTTCTCGGCGAGAAGCCTGCGCTCCTCTTTTGGGCTGTGTACGCAGTGGGCCATGACAGTTTTGACTTCCTTGCCGAAAAGGCCGTATTTTTCGTATGCCTGCCCGTAAAAAGCGGCGTCCGGTTCAAGTTCCCGGACCCATTCTATTTCTTTTTTATTCTCGGACAAATGGGACTGTACGGGCAGACCGTATTCCCGTGCAATATTTCCCAAAGCCTCCAAAAGGGGCCCTGAGCATGTAGGAATAAACCGGGGCGTAATCATGGGCATAACCTGCCCGAATCTTCCCGCGCACGCACTGATCCAGCGTTTTGTCTCCCGGATCGAATCCTCCGTGCTTTCGCAAAGAAACTCGGGCGCATTCCGGTCCATATTCACCTTGCCCACATATGCCTTCAGTCCAAAGCGCTCCATAATGTCCATTAAAAGCAGTACCGTATCCGTGTGTATGGTGCCGAATACGCATGCGCGCGTTGTTCCCGCATGAACCAGCGCTTTAGCGAATCTTTCATACGCTTCCCCGGCGTAAACCGCATCCGCATATTTGCTTTCCTCCGGGAACGTATAAGTCTGAAGCCAGGGCAGCAATTCCATATCCAGTCCCATACCGGTCATGGGAAACTGCGGCGCATGCACGTGCATGTCGCAAAGGCCGGGTATGATCAGGCTGCCGCCGTAATCCGTAACGCCTTCGCCCGGATATTCCTTCAGGATCTCCTTTACTTTTCCATCCCGCACTACGATATAACCGTTTTCCGTAACAGAAAGCTCCCCTATCTTGGGCGCGTGAATAATATTTCCTTTTAATATAAAATCCTTGTTCATAAAAATCTCTTTCTTTGTGAAACTTGATATCAACTATAATATTTTATGTTTCCAGGCTTCACAGGGCGATTCTTTTTTCGCATCCGTATTTAATAATACAATTCAAAGCAGTCCAATTCAAGTCATTCGGCTAAAGTTTGCGTATTTTCCAATATGCCATTCATGGTATAAAACAACAAAAAACACCGGATATGGTATCCGGCGCTGCAAAAAAAAACGTTCCGCTTATTATAATAATTCCATACTATATAACTCTTTTCATGAAGAAAGACCGGGCTTTGAATTTTTTAGAATGGCCGTCTGCAAACCAGACATCCCAGCAGGGTTTTCCCCAGACGCCGTCCAGAGGAAGACCGTGTGCAAGCTGAAAGGCCTCCACCGCGGCCTGTGTCCACGCGCCGTATATTCCGTCGGGCAGGAAATAAATATATCCCTGTTTTTTTAAGTAGGACTGGATCAGTTTAACCACCTTTTCCCTGTTCCAGTAATTATAATTCTGCGAGAGTGTCGGCGCCAGCATGCTCCATGTCATCGGGCCGATTTTCCCGTCGGCCAGAAGCCCGCATTTTTTTTGGAATGATTTTACATAATCTTCAGTTTGGGAATCAAAAATGCCTTCTTCCGCCAAATCGCAGGATTCAAAGACCCTGAGCATCCGCCGGGCAAAGCATACGTCTTCTCCGGAACTTCCGGGCATGATCATATTCAAAGTTAGAGACATTTCTTTTTCCTCCATACAAATATATTTATATTTATATTCTATTCCCATCCAAATAAGCATGCGGCATTTTATTGCAAGCAAAAACGCCCGCTGTTGTAATTATTTAAACCGTAAATATTTATATCGGTCCGGAACGACAGAGCCTTGCCGGATAACCGGATGAGGCCCGCCATCCTTCAATTGAAATTCTTAAAAAAATCGTTTGCAAGTATCTATGTTGTTATAGTATCACAAACAGAATGAAACTTATTGTAAAAAATAATCAGATTATTTAATTATTTTGAACTTTTTTCCCAGAATTCTTTTAATGGTGTTCAGTTTATTATAATATTTATGTTAAAAAAAATCTATCATTATATTTCAAAAAATATCATTCGCTGCCGCGCCTTTGTACGTTCCGGTTCATTCAAACATATCTTTACCGCAGCCGCAGCTGGGGCAAACGAATTCCCGGGGGACGTCTTCCCATTTTGTGCCGTGCTTGACGCCTGCCGCGCAGGGCGTGTTTTCGATGTTCTTATGCCATCCGCACCCTGTTTTGAGCATTGTGTTCCTGTTGGGCGGTATCCGTCCTCCCGGCGTTCCCTTATCCTCGTCAAAAACGTATCCGCAATTCATGCAAGTGTATCTGGCCATTTGTATCACTCCAAAAATGAATGTTCCCTGTCTTTCATGCTCCATAACGCACTCTAAGATATTCTTAGGATTATTTCAGTATAGCACAACAAGCCGGATTAGACAAAAATTCAGGTTAGCTTGTCTAATGTTTTAGGCTATAAAAAGCCTTCGGTGCTTATTGCATCCCGAAAAATAAAAAATCAAAACTTGCCTATTAGGCCGCTTTTATACAGTTATCTACGCCAATATGCGTTGGCGTTTTCCTCCATTCTTGCAAGCCTTGTATAGTAATCCGGGAATTCCAATAAATGCGCAAGCGCTATTTTTCCGGTGATAATCGGATCATCGTTGCTTACATTTGTTAATGTATTCCTCCTGCCGTGTTCCAGTTCGGTATCCAGGCCCATCCGAAATTGCTCGGCGTCAAAACCGGCTTTCTTGAAATCGATGCCAAGATTCCTTGCTATATCCTTCGCTTCCCCCAAAGTGAAGCTTTTTTTTGCTGGTTCCGCGGATTCCCGGGTAAAATCGGACGGCATATAGGTTGAATTCGGGAATGTATACTTTAACACACAGGTTCACCCCTAATATAGAATTATACTTTTTATATATGCCGTAATAAAAAAACTGTTCACTGGGACTTAAATTGCATAAAAATAATTGACGAATTTAATAAATCACATAATTCTATAAATTAATGATTTGTTTGATTGTAATATTCAGCTTGTCATGGCCTTCGTTCAGGTCAATGATCTGGCTTGTGGGCTTTTCCCCTTCAATGATGCGGACAGTGGGACGAAGCCCTAACCCTTCATGGTTTTCGACGACGATTCCCGTTTTTCCATTGCTTAAAACAACGCAGGTACCCACAGGGTACGGCGCGATTTTTTGAATGAAAACCTTCACGATGTCGGGATCATACTGCGTATTGTAACCGCTCATGATATACTCGAACGCGTCCGACGGGATCATTGCGCCCCGGTACGGGCGGTCGGAGGTCAGCGCGTCGTATACGTCCGCAACGCATATGATTCTGCTGTAGATGCTTATATGGTCGCCGGCAAGTCCGTTTGGGTATCCGCAGCCGTTGAACTTTTCGTGATGCTCAAGGACGCCCCGCATGATCAATGTGGAAAGCCTGTTGTACCGCCGCAGATACAGATACCCTCTTTCCGAATGCATTTTCATTTCCTGGAATTCCTGGACCGTCAGTTTTTGCGGTTTATTTACAATCGTTTTATTGATAAAAACTTTGCCTATATCGTGGATCAGGGCGGCGGCAGCCAGTTCGCGCAGGCTCCTGGTATCGAGCTGCAGCGCTGCCCCCATCACAACGGATAATAAAGCTACATTCAGGCTGTGGCTGTACGTATAGTCGTCAAATGTCCGAAGATCAACGATATTGACCATCATTCTTCTGTTCTTCATGATTTGGCCGACCATGTCCTCGATGACGTTTTTCAGCGCTCCCATGCTTCTGCTGACGTTTGCATCATTGTTGTTTTCCGTATTGCTGAAAAGCGACCGGATTTCTTTTTTTGCCCTGATCTTTATATCTTCACTGATAATATTTGCAGACTCCAAATCCCTGGATATGTCGTCGTCGATATACGCACCCTGGAATCCGATCTCTTTGATACGGTTGATCAGAGATTCCGTAAGTACGACTCCGTTCCGAAGAAATACCCTATTATTGTCCATTGCCAGATTGACTGCAAGCTGCTGGCCCGGTCTCATACAATTCGAGGGAACGTATCTCATCATATTCTCCTAAAAATTGCGCATTTATACATTGTATTTATCGAATAATTTTTGCCAAACTTAAATGCTTGAACCCCAAATCAATTTTTACCCGGTATTATAAAATCAAAACTGTTTTAATGAATCTGTATAGTCGTATTCTAACAAACAATTCAACTCTTTTCAATAATTTTACAAAAAACGACAACGCATATGTAAAAAACTTTCTTAATTTTGTCCGGATTTATAAAAAAAACCGCATAAGCGGTTTTTTATTGGCTCGATCGATTATTTTATTCTGGATTTGCCCATCAGATACTGATCGACTTCGCGCGCCGCAAGCTTTCCTTCCTGGATCGCCCATACCACAAGGCTTTGACCTCTTCTTGCGTCTCCGACGGCAAAAACCTTTTCCACGTTTGTCTGGAAGTCCTCATAATCCGCCTTTAAATTGCTTCGTTCGTCCCGTTCCAATTTCAGTTCGTCCGCGACGGTATCCTCGGGACCCAAAAAGCCCATGGCCAAAAGCACAAGATCGGCCCTCCAGGCCTTTTCGCTCCCCGGGACCTCCCTGGGAATAAACCGTCCTTTTTCGTCCCGGACCCATTCCACCTGAACGGTGTGCAGTTCCCTTACCTCGCCTTTGTCATTGCCCACAAATTTTTTGGTGGAAACCAGATAGTTTCTGGGGTCTTTTCCGGTCAGGTATATGGCTTCCTCCTGGCCGTAATCCACCTTCAGTTTTTTAGGCCATTCGGGCCAGGGGTTCGTATTTTCATCCCGCTCGGCCGGCGGCTCGGGCAGAATCTCAAACTGGCAGACACTTTTCGCGCCGTGCCTGATAGCGGTGCCCACACAGTCCGTCCCCGTATCTCCGCCGCCGATGATGATTACGTCTTTGTCCTTTGCGCTGATATAATTTCCGTCTTTCAGATTGGAATCCAAAAGGCTTTTGGTATTGGCGGAAAGAAACTCCACCGCAGGATAAATGCCCTTAAGGTCGCTTCCCGGAGCTTTCAGCCCGCGCGCCTTTGTAGCTCCTATGCAAAGCAGAACGGCGTCGTACTCGTCCACCAGCTTCTGCGCGGAGATATCCCGGCCGACTTCCGTATTGAGTACAAACTTGACGCCCGATTTTTTCATGATCTCAAGCCTGCGCTCAACGATCTTTTTATCCAGCTTCATGTTTGGGATGCCGTACATCAGAAGGCCGCCCGCCCGGTCGCTCCTCTCGTAAACCGTCACATCGTGCCCCACAAGGTTGAGGAAATATGCGGCGGACAAACCGGAAGGACCTGATCCCACTACGGCGATCCTGTATCCGGTGGGGCTTACTCTTCTTGTTTCCACCCATCCTTCCGCAAACGCGCGCTCAATGATTTCATATTCCAGCGCGTTGACGGTAACAGGTTCCATATGATGTCCTTCCGTGCAGGAACCTTCGCAGGGAGCCGGACATACACGTCCGGTAAACTCCGGGAACGGATTTGTACGGATCAGCCGCTTGTACGCTTCCTTCCATTGCCCCCTATAGACCAGATCGTTCCACTCCGGGATCAGATTATGCACAGGACATCCGGCAGCCATCCCGTTTAAAAGCACGCCTCCATGGCAAAAGGGAACGCCGCAGTTCATGCATCTTGCAGCCTGCATGGTAATGACATCTTCGCCCATGGGCTGGTGCATTTCGTCCCAGTTTTTGATTCTCTCCTCTACCGGGCGTTTTTTATATTCTTCTCTGTTATATTCCAAAAATCCAGTGGCTTTGCCCATTCTATTTTCCGCCTTACTCCTATTTATTCAAACTCTTTTCAAATGCCGCCATCAGCGCTTCTTCACCTTCAAGGCCCTCGCTGCGGGCCTGCTCGATATTAAGAAGCATTTCCTTGTAATCGCGCGGTATCACTCTTATAAACCGCTGCGAATAGTTTTCCCAGTCCTCCAGTATCCATTTTCCCTGCGGACTGTTTGTGTATCCGACGTGCTTTTGAATCATTTCCTTCAGCTCGTTCATTTCCTTTTCGGATTCTATTTTTTCAAGCAGCACCATGGATTTGTTGCAGTAGACCTCGTTAAAATCCAGGATATACGCAATACCGCCGGACATGCCCGCGGCAAAGTTCCTTCCGGTGCGGCCCAGGATAACCACCTTGCCGCCCGTCATGTATTCGCAGCCGTGATCTCCCACGCCTTCCACAACGGCTTTGACGCCGCTGTTGCGCACGCAGAAACGTTCGCCCGCGATTCCGTTGATATAGGCTTCGCCTTCGGTCGCGCCGTAAAACGCCACGTTTCCGACCAATATATTCTTTTCGGGCTCAAAATCCGCTTCTTTCGGCGGATACACAATGATCTTTCCGCCGGACAAGCCTTTCCCGATATAGTCGTTGGAATCTCCTTCAAGTTCGAGCGTGATCCCTTTGGGGATAAACGCGCCGAAGCTCTGTCCTGCCGATCCGACAAATGTCAATTGGATGGTATCTTCGGCAAGGCCGGCCGAACCGAAGCGTTTGGATATTTCGCTGCCCACGACCGTACCCACGACCCTGTCAACGTTTTGTATCCTGAGCTTTGCGCGTATCCGTTTATTTTGTTCCAGCGCAGGCATGCACATACGGAGCAGCTTTTTGATTCCGATAGACTGGTCCATCATATGGTTCTGCTGCTTGGTGTGATACCTGCCCACATCAGAACCCGCATAAGGCTGGTACATGATCCGCGAAAGATCGAGCTTGGAAGCTTTCCAGTTCCGCACATGGGCTTTGGGTTTTAAAAGATCGGTGCGCCCAACCATTTCATTCACGTTCCTGAAGCCCAGGTGCGCCATGATCTCGCGCATCTCCCGCGCAACAAAGCGCATGAAGTTTTCCACATATTCCGGTTTTCCGGTAAAGCATTTGCGCAGTTCTTCATTCTGCGTCGCAATGCCCACCGGACAGGTATTCAGGTTGCACACGCGCATCATTACGCATCCAAGAGCTATAAGAGGCGTTGTGGAAAAACCAAACTCCTCCGCGCCCAGCATGGCCGCGATCACCACGTCGCGTCCCGTGAGAAGCTTTCCGTCCGTCTCCAGCACAACGCGGTCGCGGAGCCTGTTTAAGACAAGCGTCTGGTGGGTCTCGGACAGGCCCAGTTCCCAGGGAAGTCCCGCATTTTTAATGCTGGTCCATGGAGACGCGCCCGTACCGCCGTCATATCCGCTGATCAGTATGACATCCGCCTTGCCCTTGGCAACACCTGCGGCGATTGTGCCCACGCCCACTTCGGAAACCAGTTTTACGTTGATCCTGGCGTCCCTGTTTGCGTTTTTCAGGTCGTGGATGAGTTCGGCAAGGTCTTCGATCGAATATATATCGTGATGCGGCGGCGGCGAAATCAGGTCAACGCCCGGCGTCGAATGCCGCACCTTTGCAATTGCAGGGTACACCTTGCGTCCGGGAAGCTGTCCGCCTTCGCCCGGTTTTGCGCCCTGCGCCATCTTAATCTGAATTTCTTCGGCATTCACCAGGTATTCGCTGGTAACGCCAAACCGTCCGGACGCCACCTGTTTGATGGCGCTTTTTTTGGAATCGCCGTTAGGAAGCTGTTTGAACCTTTCGGGATCTTCTCCGCCTTCTCCGGTGTTGCTTTTCCCGCCAAGACGGTTCATGGCGACTGCCAGGCACTCGTGCGCTTCCTTGCTGATGGAGCCGTAGCTCATAGCGCCCGTCTTGAACCTCTTTACAATGGAATCTTCGGATTCCACTTCCTCAATGGGAATGGTGTCCCCCAAATCGCGGTTAAAATCAAGCATGCTTCTGAGCGTATATATCTCACCGTTGTTGATTTTGCTCGAAAAAGACTTAAACAAAGAATAATCGCCTTCCCTGCATGCCTTTTGCAGAAGGTAGATCGTCTCGGGGTTGTAAAGATGCTCCTCGCCGTTTTCCTTGCATTGGAACACGCCGCCGCTTTCCAGGGTTTCACAGTAAAGCGGATTGTCGCTGTACGCACTTTCATGCCGCATTTGGTTTTCCAATGCGATTTCTTCTATCCCGATACCTTCCAGCCTGGAGGGCGTATGGGTGAAATATTTATCGATCAGTTCTTTTTTCAGGCCCACCGCTTCAAAAATCTGCGCGCCGTGATAGCTCCGCATGGTGGAAATGCCCATCTTGGTCAGAACCTTCAGCATTCCCTTTACGGAAGCCTTGATATAGCTTTTTTGCGCTTCCCCGCAGGTCATGTTTCCAAGCAGCCCTTTTTCGCAGAGATCCCGCACCGTTTCATAAGCAATATACGGATTGACGGCGGTTACGCCGTAACCGACCAGCGTGCAGAAATGATGCACTTCCCTCGGCTCTCCGGATTCAAGCACGATCCCCACCTTTGTCCTGATTTCTTTCCGGATCAGGTGGTTGTGCAGGCCCGAACATGCAAGAAGCGCGGGAATCGCCGCATAATCCCTGTTCACGCCCTTATCCGTCAGGACGATGATGTTGCAGCCGTTTTCAATGGCCTGGTCCGCCTGCCTGTACACCGACCGCAGGGCTTTTTCCATGCCTATTGAACCATGCGCCACCTTATACAGCATGGAGATTGTACGGGTTTTGAACAATTTGCTGTCCAGATTCTTGATCTGGTCCATTTGCTCGTTCGTGAGTATCGGATGGTCTAGGAATATGCTTGCCGTATTCTCTTTATCCGGCTCAAGCAGGTTGCCGGACGTGCCCAGCAATATGCTGCCCGAAGTTACGATCTCTTCCCTGATCCCGTCGATCGGCGGGTTGGTGACCTGCGCGAAAAGCTGCTTGAAATACAGGTACAGCATCTGCGGTTTTTCGGAAAGCACCGCCAGGGGCGAATCTATGCCCATAGCGCCCACAGGATCGACTCCCTGCGAAGCCATGGGGGCAATGATTTTATTGATATCCTCATAAGTATAACCGAATGCCTTTTGCAGCGGCAAAAGCTCCTCGGTTTCACGAATCTCCGTGTATTCGGTCCGGGGCAGGTCTTCAAGGGAATAAATGTGCTTATTATTCCATTCTTTGTACGGAAACTGCGTGGAAACGCTCATCTTGATCTCTTCATCAGAAATGATGCGTTTTTCCCGGGTATCGATCAGCAGCATTTTGCCCGGTTCCAGCCTGCCTTTGTACTGAATATTTTCCGGCTCGATATCCAGAACGCCGACCTCGGAGGCAAGGATCACCCTTCCGTCCTTGGTCACATAGTAACGCGAAGGCCGAAGACCGTTTCTGTCCAGCATCCCGCCGATGATTTCACCGTCGGTAAATCCCATGGCGGCCGGTCCGTCCCACGGCCCCATGATCCAATTCTGGAATTTATAAAACTCCGTTTTCTCCGCGGACATCAGGTTGTTGTGTTCCCAGGGCTCTGGGATCATCATCAGCATGGCAAGCGGAAAAGAACGTCCCGTCATATACAGGAACTCAAGGCTGTTGTCAAACATGGATGAATCCGAACCGTTTTCGTCTATAATCGGATACACCTTGGATAAATCGTCGAACAGTGCGGAATGGATCACCTTCTGCCTGGCCCGCATCCAGTTGACGTTTCCCCTGATGGTATTGATTTCGCCGTTGTGCACGAGATACCGGCAGGGATGCGCGCGTTCCCAGCTTGGGAATGTGTTTGTGGAAAATCTGGAATGCACCATGGCAAGCGCGGATATAAAATCAAGGTCCGTCAGATCAATATAAAAGGTCCGGAGCTGTGAGGCCGTAAGCATTCCCTTGTATACGATCGTCTTGGAGGACAGGCTGGCGACATAGAAATTACCGCCCTTTTCCTCGCTCATGGGCACGATCGTTTTCTCAGCAAGTTTGCGGATGACGTAGAGCTTGCGCTCAAAATCCATGCCCTCGGCGATATCGTCGCTTTTCCCGATAAACACCTGGATAAAATGCGGCATTACGGCCTTTGCCGTTTCTCCCACCGCCGTTTTATTGATTGGAACTTCTCTCCATCCAAGGACCTTCTGGCCTTCCTCCCGTACGATTCTTTCAAAAGTTTCCATTTGCGTTTTTCTGAAATCTTCGTATTTATGCGCAAAGATCATGCCGACGCCATAGCTCCCCTTTTTGGGCAGTTCAAAGCCCAGGACTTCGCATTCTCTTTGAAAAAAATCATGCGGGATCTGAACCAGAATACCAGCGCCGTCTCCCGTATTTTCATCGGCGCCGCTGGCTCCCCTGTGGTTTAAATTCTCCAGCACGGTCAAAGCGTCGTCAACAATATCATGGGACTTGTCTCCGTTTATATTTACGACAAATCCCATTCCACACGCGTCATGCTCCATTGCAGGATCATATAGTCCTTGTTTTTTTGGCAAATAATTATTCTGCATATCCATACCTTACTATATATAAATTATAATTTCGACTATAAGTATCATTTACTGTTAAAATCTTAACCGTACAAAATTCTAACATTCTATTAGCCGCCGTTTCTTTCGCTCATCTCAGTATATCAACCAGTTTTGCAACTGTCAACACATATATATTTCATTTATACATTATACGGTTGATATAATACACGCTCCGCGCCCCTATTTTGCAACTTTATCGAAGCGTAATTTCATTTTTCAGTATTTTTTTATATTTATACATATATCATTTAATTATATACGTTTTTAAGCTATTTGTAAGCATAAAAAATATACCATTTTGAAACTTATTGCACAAGTGTTAAGTGATTTTTTCTATAAAAAAACTGCTTTTGCAGTTCAGGTTGCTGAAAAGCCCCAACTACTGCATTATTTTTCCGCTTGTTCCTCAGCGCAGAATGTACTACGCTTGCGTCACAATACTCAAAATGCGTTGTAGTTGGGGTTTTCACCAGCCTTTATTTATTTAAGGATGAATGACAAAGTATATTTTGAGCAATCCATAACTAGACGGACCATTTCCTTTTAACCTGCCCGGCGCTCATTCCCGCGCGGCGCCCTCCAGCCTTGCCAATTTTTCGTCCACATTGTTTTTAAAATCGTCTATTTTGCCGCATATAAACTCCCGCACGTCTCCTCCCCCGATCAGGCATGTCATATCGATGCCGAAACTTCCGCTGTCCGGGTCATCCTCAGAGCGGCTTTCGTGAAAGACCGCGTTTGCAATGCGCCTTCCCAGGCTTGCCAGATCGTAACGTTTCCCGCCGCATATTTGTGAATCGTATACGCCCAGGCAGGCGGCGGCCAGGTTCGGATGCGGCGAAGTATCAAAAAGCAGCTTATCGCCGCACCAGTCCAGGCTTCCCCAGACTTCCATGCCATAAAATTTTTGCGGACGGTATTGCCCCCGCAGCCTGCGCAGCGCGGCGATCACGCAAAGCGCGACCGCGGCATGGGTGTCGTGCCTGTCCGCCGGATTATGCGTCATAATCACTTCGGGTTTTGCAGCCAGAATGATTTCCGCCAGATCGTCAACGGCCCTGAGATCCGCGGGGTCTTTCACGGCGGAACTTGTGTATTTGAGCTGAAACTGAGCGAGATAACCGCCCAAAACAGCGGCGGCATTCTGTTCTGCTTCACGGGCCGCCGTCATCTCTTCGTTTGTATAATCCGCATAAAGCCCCCCGCGCCGAGAACCGGCTCCATCCGTTACAACTACGCCCGTAAACCATTTGTCTTTTCTTCCATAGCATTCGGCAATCCCGCTGAACGACATCATTTCTATATCGTCCTGATGTGCTGAAATCGAAAGAACCGTTGTGGCTGAAATATCCTCCGCCGCTTTGCCGAAAAAAAATACCTTGGCGTTTTGATTCAGTTCCATTGGAAACCCGCTCCTTTATAACCGCATATTCTTTTATTTTGTTATCGTGATCTTTTTGATATTGCGTGGCGCGTCCGGCCTGCTTTTCTTTGCGTCAGCCAGCCCGCAGGCGAACAACTGCGCAAACACCACAAAATGAAAAGGAGCGGTAAATTTGTTTGATTTTTCAATCAAAAATACTTTATCCGCGTTTTGGGCGTTGCGCTCGTCGTCCGTTACCATAACGACGTATGCGCCCAGCTTAGCGTATTGTCTTGCCGCCTTCATGACGTCGTCTTTTGTTTCGTCGCTGGAGCAATATACGAACAGAGGCAGATTTTCGTCAACCAGTGCCAGGGGGCCGTGCTGAAAATCCGAAACCGCAAATCCCCTTGCATTGGTATAAGACGTTTCCATCATCTTGAGTGATGCTTCCAGCGCAATTGGGTATAAAAGGCCCCTGCCCAGTACGATGCAGTCCCGCATAAAGGTGAATTCCCTTGCGCTCTCCATCACCCTGGCCGCGCGGCCCACCTCCCTGGCGATACCTTGGGGCAGCGAACGCAGCGCCAGCAGCAGTTCCTCGTTCCGGGCCCATCTTGCGATCATTAATGCAAGGCAGAACATTTGGGCCGTAAACGTTTTTGTCGCGGCTACGCTCACCTCCGGCCCCGCCGCGCAATTAAGACAGTATCTGGCCGTTTCCGCGACAGGCGATTCCGGATCGTTTGTAACGGCCACGGTGACTGCGCCGCAGCTTGTGGCGTCTTTTAAAACCGCCAGCGCGTCCTCGGCCATACCCGACTGGGAAATGGCGATCACGACCGCATCCCGGTAAAATACCCTGGCCCCGTACAATGTGTTTACGGAAGGCGCGGCAAGCATTACTGGAACCCCCAGTAAAATTTCTGCAAGATACTTGATATAGATCCCGCAGTGGTCGGACGTGCCTCTTGCCGCTATAACGATTTGCTTGATATCCACAGCCTCGATTTCCGAAACGAGTGCTTCCAAAACCTTTTGATTTTTGGCTTCGATCCCTGCAAGTACTTCCGGCTGCTCAATAATTTCATTCAGCATGATAGACATGTTTCTTACGCTCCCCTATTTGTTTTTTCATTGGCTAAATTAATATTATATAAAAATGCGCACATTAAACGATCTGTTTGATTATTTTTTCCTTTAATTCCGGATCCAGAAGCCCGCATCTCGCAAACGCCCAAAAGGCGGCTCCGCAGGCGGGCCTTACCGTAAGCGGCTTTATCACTGCGGCAGGATACTCCCGGGTGATCTCCTCCTTCATAACCGAGATATGCGTATCGTCCTCCGCCCTTATAAACCCTGAGCCTATCAGTACGATTTCCACCGTATTTTCCTCATAAAGCCGCAAGTTCCGTATCAGGGATTTGCAGTATCCGGCAATTTCCCGTCCTATTTCCTTTAAATACCCTATTGCCACCGCATCGCCCTGCGCCGCCGCTTCAAACGCGAAGTGGGAAAAATGTTTGATCTCCGCCGTTTTTTCGCCCACTCTTCTGACTAGCTCATCCATAAGTTCTATTCCGCCCGAAACGCCCATTTCCTTCATCAGCATTTCGGTCAGGATGGTCTTTTCTCCGTTTAAAAACAATTCGCGGTGCACCAGGCGGATGATGTTTCTTCCGATGATATATCCGCCCGCAACATCATCCATTATGACCGACTGCCCGCCGATCTGCATCATTTTCCCGGATGCGCCGATACCCTCAAAGCTGCAGCCGGTCCCGTTGATCACGGTAATACCCACGCCGTTGGTTGTGCCCGCTTTGATTCCCAGATATCCGTCGTTGCAAACCAGGAAATCAGGGATCCCGCTCTTTTCAACGATACCGGATACTATTTTTTCCTGATAAACGGTATCCACTCCCGCCATGCCGAATACGGCCGTTTTGATGTGGCAGGGCAGAACGCCGTTTTTTTGGAACAGCGCGCCGAGCATCGCCAAAACTTCCCTCTCGCACGCTTCATATCCGCCGCTCAAAAATTCATGGGACGTCGTTCCCCAGCGGAGATGGTCGATCATCCGTCCATCCAAATCAAACAGCAGACAATCTGTTTTTGTACCGCCCCCGTCCACACCAATGACATACTGTTTCATTTTTCCGTTTCCCGCCTCAAAAAAACATTCAAGAATCAGGCCGGCCGCCGCGTTCAAGAAAGAACCGGACGGCGTATCTCCGGCCGTATAGCTTTAATATACAATCATTCGGTTTGGGCCGCAATATTTTTCCGGCCAATGGACCATAGTATTTTTATTCATAATAAACGCAGTACTTTCCAAATTACCGGTAACTGGTTTCCTGCTCTAAAGGCAGCGTATTGTACGGCGCAAAAGCTATGGAAAGGCCGGGGGTTTCGTCCATCTGTATTTCCCCTTTTGCGATCGTCATTTCCAGCACATGGCCGCCCTTTTTGAAATCGTTCGTAATAAAATGCAGATGATAGCCCGCGGCGTTTGCGTTCCCCAAAAAATCAGGAAACCAGAATCCGACCAGCGTGCCTTTGATATCCGTATAAGTGAACTCCGACTGCTGCTTTAAGGCTTCGGACAGCACCGGGTAAGGCTTTTCGAAGGGTCCTTCGCTCCGCACCCTGACGGATGAGAGCGTGCAGGGTATCCGGATCGCATAGGGCAGGTCATTCCTCGGACGGATGGAATCCATTGTTTTTTTAAGGCCCTCATAATCCGTTTGCTCCCCAACCGGTTTCCGGAAATCCTCGTCAAAAGTCGTTACCGCATAAAACGGACTGCCCGCCTCGTCTGGCTGAAGCTCGGCTTCTCCCGATTTTAAAACCTTGTATACCTTGCCCCCAAGCACGATCATTTCCCCGTCCAGTCCGGTAAATGTGCCCAGGCCGGTGTCTCCCTGCATCCGGATATCCCTGACGGTGGCCACGCTGTCGTAATTTCCCGCCAGCAAAGATTCCATGGTCGCCCCCTGGAAAACCGTTTCCCTGTCCGAAGCAGGCATTGCGCAGCCCGAAAGAATAAGCAGCGCTGCGGATACCGATAAAATAATAATGGATACCGTTTTTTTCATACCGTCTCCTTTAAAAAACCCAAAGCTATATTCTTTATCATATTATTTTTACTCCCGCGAGTCAATTTGGTTGTTTTTTGGAGTAAAGACGGATTCTCCGCCCGGCTTCCTTACTGTGTGACTTTATCACCAACATATATGCGGGCGTTTTCATATAGTACATTAAATTTAAAACCAAAAAAACGGTAAGGAGGTATACATGATGTTTTTTGGAGGCAATCCCCTTTTATGGATACTGATAATGATGTGTTTATGCGGAGGCGGCTGCGGGTGCGGTTGCAACCCGGGCTGTGGATGCGGACCGGCAGGATTCGGAGGCGGCCCGGGATTTGAACAAAAATGCTGCTGAGCTGATGAAAAAATGCTAAAAATTAATTAAACTATAAAAACAGATAGCCTTCATAGTATTTATGAATGTCCTATCTGTTTTTTATTCTCATAATATCAAATAACCAAACTAAATTAGAATAGTATTCTATAAAACAAATGATGAATCAAAAGTTTTATCAGAAAGACTGCAATATCCAGGACAACCGATTATACGCAATACAAATCAGTTAATTAAAATCTTGCCGGGCTCGCCCCTTTTTGCTGCGCCCGCCTTCTTTCGAAATAACAGCAACTTTTCAATGTAATATTCACATACTGCGAACACGCTCATGATGGAAAGGTACGTTGCTAAAACCCCGGCAATATTTGCATTCATGTCCTCGTTGACTCTGCCTGCGCCACCCGGCCTCATAGTATCGTCAGACATGTCATTTCCGTTTTGAGTTATGCCGGGAGACTTGCCGCCAATTGCTGCTGAACCGCCGGTATGCCTGTTGCTGTTATTAAAATCTCCATAAAGTTTTTCCGGCCCGTCTCCTGTTCCTCCTGAATCCTGATTTCTGGCATTCTGATAATTTGCAGGCGAATTAATGCTAAATAACTGGGCGGAACTCTGAAAATAGTTGACAGATACCATACTGTATATTCCAAAAATTAAAATAAATATGGCTGCTGACCTTAAGATATATTTTATTACGGCATAACTTTTTTGGATTTTGAAGATTTTCTTAAAAATATTCATTACCCATTGCCAATGCAGCCCAATATGAATTCCTATAATACCCAAGCCAATATAGGAAGCGGCAATGTGTGTTTGCCGATTAAAGAAACCGCTTTGTACATTTATATTCTGGAATAATATCTTGGAAATAAATATGCCGCTGATAACTATAACCGCTAAATCCAATAAAAGGAGTATATTCAAAATATACCCGATCCTCGTTTTCAGATCCGTTTTTTTGCTAAAAACCGCAAGCGTAACTTTCTTAACCCATTTGGCATTTAAAAGAATATGGACCAATACCGCAAAAACGATTGCCAAACCGGCAATTTCATGAAAACTCAGCCCTCCCAGAACCTTAGTATTAAACAGCAAGGCGAAAACTACGCCTAAAGCCAAGTCAAGTACAAACTTTATATAGCTTACTTTTTTCAATTTAAATGCTCCTTATTATTATTTGCTTATATTGAATCATAGTTTGTTTTTCTGAATGGACTGTGAAAACACAGTGAAATTTAAAAGAATTTTTGGTATTCATTATGTGTTATGAAGAAATTCCGGCTATACTGAAAAATGGTAAAATCCATCCTCACCAGGAAAAAAAGAAGATGTTTAGGAGGAAGCGAACATAAACGCAATGCCGAAGGCTTATCAGGAAAAAGAAGGCTAACGCGGATGGCGGGGCTTTCCGCGGCCTTCTATTCAAAAAGATAAAGCGACGCGTATTTGTCCTGTACTCCCCCGTATTCGGAGGGATCGATCAGGGTCGCGTTTTGACGTACATAGGAAACAATATCCGGGTTTAAGTATCCCGCCTGCCCTGTAAACAGAAAATAAGTGACCTTGCCTTCCGCTACATATTCTTTTAACTGATCAAGCGTCATCGCGTTGTCCGCTCCAAGGAATCCCCCGTACGCAACCGCAGGCAGGCCCGTATCCACAATAAACTGCGCAACGTCGTTGGCACGCTGCGATACGACCAGGAAACTCCCTTCCCTGTAATGCTCCGCCAGGTACTTTTCAAGCGAAAGCGTTTCGCCGTCGTCCCCGGTCAGAGGCCCCTGGTTTGGCGTCATACCCGGAACCGGATCATTTGAAGCAAGTTCCGGTCCCGCATAAGGCATGGTGATATTCTGCGGTGGATACCGGACGGCCGTCCAGCACCAGTAAAACGGGGCCGCAAGAACGGACGCCAGGATCAAGGCAACAGAGGCGGTTAAAAAAATGCTTTTTGGTTTCCGGCAGTTAAGGGCCATCAGCAGAAACGCCGCCGCGGCAGTTCCCGCCATGAGCGGAACGAGCCAGCCTCTCAGTTCTTCATAACGAAAGACGTATACGGCTTCAACTGCGAGTGTTGCGGCAAACGCCGCCGGGAGCAAAAACCGCTTCCACCCTGGTTTTTCCCCGAACGCGCGCGCCATCCGTACTATGCCGGGCCCGGCAAGTCCCGCAACCGCGGGCGCGAGCATGCACAGGTAATACCGGTGCCAGAAGCCAGCGAAGCTGAAAAACAAACACATGGCAATCAGCCAGACGGCCCAAAAAACCGTAACAGCCCCGCGCGGCGTTAAATTTTTTAAATTGAACCTGCGCAGTTTTGCGGCGATGCAAAAAAGCGCAAATACGATCAGCCAGGACGCCTGCCCGTAAACGCTGTCCGTCCACAGGCGGAATATGCCCGCGGTACCGATTTCGTTTCCGGCTACGCCGTCCTGTCTACCGCCCGTCGCTCCGGTCCCGCCGGGGCCGCCGCCGTCTCTGCCCGGCATTATGCCGTCCGGACCGCCCTGATTGCCCGGGAAAGGCGCGTTTCCCGTCCCGTTTTGACCGGGAATGAAGGGCTGAGCGCCGTTTACGCCGTCCATTTGGCCGTCCGGCCGTCCTCCCCCCGCGTTTGCTGCGCTTAAGCCGTGCCCCAACAAGCGCTCCAGTCCGTTGTGCTCCACGATCAGTTCCCAGATTGAATTGTTTGAAGAACTGTCCACGTAAGGGCGTTCGCTTGCCGGCGTCAGATCAACCGCCGCGACCCAGGCAAAAGATACCCCTGCCAAAATCAAAAGGCTGACGCCGCAGGCAATCAAGCGGCGGGAAAATTTCTCTTTTGAAAAAACAAGGTAAACTGCCGTAACTGCCGGAAGTATCATATAAGCCTGCATCATTTTGATGTTGAACCCAATGCCTATGCATAACGCGCATAGGAAGAGATACCGCCATTTCGCCTTCTCCACCGCTTTCAATAAGAACCATGCGGCTGCCAAAAGAACAAATACGAGCTGCATATCCATGGTATTGTTGCGGGAAGCGACGACAACCGCGGGCGTGAGCGCAAAGCAAAGCGCGGAAACAAGCCCCGCTGTCCTGCCGAAATATCTGGCGGTCAGCACATACATCATGACTGCGGAACCCGTGCCGGAAAGCGCCTGGGGCAGCAGCAGCACCCAGCCCGCATAACCGAAAACCCTGACAAACAATACCTGTACCCATAGCCCGAGAGGCGGCTTGTCCACCGATACCATTCCCGCGGGATCAAAGGAAACGTAGAAGAAGTTTTTAAAACTTTGCGTCATGCTTTTTACTGCCGCCGCGTAATAGGCGTTTCCGTAACCGATATTTGAAACCGCATGGAAATTCAGCCAGAAAGACAGGGCTGCAATCAGTGCGAGCGCTATCCAATGCCAGTTTTTTCTGAAATATATATGTGTATTTGAATCCATTAACCTTTTGCGCATTCCATCACTCCGTCGTTTTGTATATCAATAGTATGTCTATAAAAAGTGAATTCAGCGTGCAGGCTGTTTGAATATTCTGTGATGTTTATATTCAAATAAAAAAACCGGCTGTTAACATTAACATAAATGCCGGTTAATTCAAATTCAATTCATATTTTCAGTCTAATACGCCCAGGTATTCTTCCAGGCACTCTCCTGTTTTTTTCATGTCCTCCGCCGCCTGAACGCCTACGAAGCGCCAGTGCCAAGGCTCGTAAATCACTTTTGTGATATCCGGCTTGTCTTTCTTGTAGCGCAGCGTGAACCCGTAGTTCTGCGCGTTGGCGTTCAGCCATTGAAAAGCCCTTGTTTCCGCAAATCCCTTGTCCCTGGACGTATAGGAGGGCGTCACGATATCAAGCGCAAGTCCCGTCTGATGTTCGCTGGTATCCGGGCGCGCCGTGATTGCGGCGGCCTCCGACTCGGCTTCCGCGCGGCCCAAACCTTTGGCGAGAAAGCTGTCTACCTTTTTCTCATACAGTTCACTCTGGAGGTCACGGCTTCTGTAAGCATCCACAAGCTGCAGCGCGACGCCGTCTTCCCCGGCGGCCTCGAACATCTCCAGGCATATTTGAAGAATTCTCTCATCCACCTGCCCGCCTTCAAAATCCGCCAGGGAAACGCTGAAATCTTCGGGCAAGTAATTTGTGGGATTTACCAGTATGGAAGCCCAGCCGCCCATTGGGACGGGGCTTTCGGGCGCGCTTTTTTGGACGACGTATTCCCTGCTGACATAACCCGTAATGCCGTTGTAAGATATATGGGCCCATTCGCCGGTATATTCCGTTACACCGGCTGTTTCCCCTGCGGGCAAAGCCCCTGCTGCGTGCGATCCGGCGTCAGCCTTTTCCCGGATATTCACATATTCGTCCGCGATGCAGACAACCTTGCCTATAAATGCCGCCGAAGGTTCGGCGGATGCTTCGGGCGCGGCAGAAACCGTGGGAGCGGGCGCGGTTGTGGGAATGACCGCCGCGGCGGGCCCGGAAACAGACGGCGCAGCGGATGAGGTTTGCGAGGGCAATGTGGCGTTCTCCGGCGAGCCGCAAGCATATAATAGAAGCGTAAACACAACGGACGCAAGGACGCATCCGGCCCTGAAGAAAGATATTCTTTTACTATTTTTCTTTTTCATATAAACCGATCCGTATTTTTTCATCAATTATAACACATAGCCTTAACTCTGGAACAGTTGGCAATTTTACCCTTGACATTTCCTGCAATACATGCTATTTTAAATTAAATGTTTTATGAAACGTTTTATATGATTAAGATCCATGAAATTATTAGGTAAATTCAATGATAACAATTAAGGACGTTGCGCAGCGCGCGCAGGTTTCACTGGGGACGGTTTCCAATGTGATCAATGGCAAACCGGTCCGGCGTGATCTGGAAGAAAAAGTTGAAGAAGCCATAGCCGAGCTCGGTTATGTGCCCCATCAGGCTGCAAGGCAGCTGAAAACCAATACAATGCATCTCTTTGGGGTCGTACTTCCCTACCGCGGCGCCTCCTACAGGTATTTGCTTGAAAGTATAGAAAATTATGCGGGCGAGTCGGGCTATTCGCTTTTAGTTCAGGTTTCCGGCAATAATGACTTTGAGGAAATAAAGATCCTGGAGCAATTCATGCAGCGCAACGTGGACGGCATCATAGCGGTGCCCTGCCTTGCCGAACCGCAAAAATACAACGAAATTATGGAGAATAATATTCCCCTCGTATTTGTAAACCGAATGCCGTCCGGTATATACGGCGCTAGTTTTATACGAACTGATAACGGACCCGCAATCATTAAGGCCTTAGACGTCCTGATTCAAAACGGGCATAAGCATATCGCCCTGATTGCCGAACACGGCGAGGCATCGCCTTTTCATAATGACCGTACAACGGACAATCCTGTGCAGGTATTTTCCTCGCAGCTCCGGCAGAGCGGACTGCCCGATAACTATATCCGTCTGATAAACGGATACAAGGAATGCGCGCTCTCCGCCACTTTTGAACTATTGGACCTGGAACCCCAAATCAGCGCGTTTATCACAACCGGTTCGGACCTGGCCGAAGGTATCGCAGAGGCGGCGCTGATGAATGGACGCAATATCCCAAATGACGTGGAAATAGCAACGTACAGCGACCAGGTTTGGATGAAACTTGCGGAACTGCCTTTTATTCGGATCGAGCAGCCTGCACACGATTTGGGCAAACTTGCGGTCAAAACGCTGCTCGATCAGATCAATTCCCCATCGCTCTTTGAGCAGGTGGATAAAAAAATTGAAACCGCATTGAAGCATCCGAACCAAAGCCTGTTTGAAAGTACAATTATAAATGAAAAGATCAGGAAAGGAACCAGTATCCGGTTTTTAATGCTGGCATCTCCCGCCGCCAACGCCACCCGGCTCATGCTGCCGTATTTTTATCAGCAGCAGGGCTTTCGTGTTGAACTTGAAATGCTCACATACGACGAACTGTATAACGAGGAGCTTAAAATCCTGCAAAATAAAAGCAGCAACTGCGACGGACTTATGGTAGACCTGACATGGATGCCTCAATTTGCCGCGACAGGTTCCCTTTTCCCATTGGATACAATGTTTTGTGATGACGGCTGGGGAAATGATTTTATTGAAGGAATCCGCGCCTGTTTCGGCGAGATAGACGGCAGACAGTATGGCGTGCCGTTTATGCCCGGCACTCAGCTGCTCTTTTACCGCAAGGATCTTTTTGAAAACAGTTTTTTAAAACGCAGTTTTTTCAGGGAAAATAAATACGAGCTTAAGCCGCCGGTTACATGGATGGAATTCAACACAACCGCGCGTTTTTTTACCAGGAGCCTGAACCCGCATTCCCCCGTTGATTACGGCATAACAATAGGCGCCAAACTGGACAGCCAAATTGTTGTTGATTTTTGCGCGCGTAAATGGGCGTACAACGGCAGGGCGTTCGGTTCCCGCCACGCGGTAACGATAGGCAGCAGCGAAACGGTTGCGGCGCTTAAGAATTATTGTCACAGCTTTGAATTTGCTCCTCCCTGGTATGCGGAAAATGGCTGGGACGAAGAAGTCGCTGATTTTTCCGGCGGCCGGGCTGCCATGATGATTTTATACGACTCACATGCCAGCCGTTTGAGTAATAAAAACGAATCCTGCTCATCGTCCACCGGTTTTGCCGCCGTTCCCGGAGGCATTCCTACTCTGGGAGGCTGGGCGCTCTCTGCAAACAAGAACAGCCGGAATCCAGAAGAATTAATCAGCTTTATCAAATGGATCTGCAGCCCGGAGAATGCCGCCGTTTATTCCATACTTGGCGGTACAACAGCGCGGAAAAGCTTTTACCACGCCAGCGAACTGCTGCATCTTTATCCCTGGCTTCCCGTCGCCCTGCAAAGTTACCGCACAAGCCGGAGGCGCGCATTGAGCGGCGAAGGCAAAATGCTTGTAAATGAACGCGAGTATGAGACCATCCTTGCAGGCGAGATTCGAAACGCGCTGTCAAAACAAATATCTGCCGAAACTGCCGTCCAGAACATGAAGCAGCGGCTTGAAGAACTGGTCGGGAGACAAAAATAACATCCTGCTTTTCTATATCAAAACGTTAAAATATATATCTTTAATGAAAATCTGACACATATGCTTTTAAAATATTATGAAACGTTCCATGAAAGGATAACACTATGAATTCAAGACAAAGAGTATCAGCTGCACTTAATCACCGGAAGCCCGATAAGTGCCCCGTCGATTTCGGCGCGACGCCCGTAACGGGCATTGCCGCAGGCCTTGTTTACCGGCTGCGGCAGCATTTCAAGCTGGCCGACCTCCCGGTGCGGGTATCGGATCCGTATCAAATGCTTGGCGATGTTGACGAAGAACTGGGCAATCTTTTGCAGACCGACGTTGTAACGATTATACAGCGCCACAATCTGCTGGGCCTGGAAAACAAGGACTGGAAAAGCTGGCGGACATTCGACGGGACGCCCGTTCTTGTTCCGGGACAATTCAATACCGAGCCGGATAATAAAGGCGATATTTTGATGTACGCCGGCGGCGACAAGTCCTATCCTCCAAATGCGGTTATGCCCAAAGGCGGGTTTTACTTTGACGCTATCATTCGCCAAAAGCCGATTGACGAGGACAATTTGGATGTGAACGACAATCTGGAGGAATTCACATTGCTGGATGACGAGAGCCTCCGCCTGATTGAATCACAGATAAACCATCTGTTCTGCAATACGGAAAAAGCCATTGTATCCAGTCCGGGAACAAGCGCTCTTGGAGACATCGCTTTGGTTCCCGGCCCGATGCTGAAAGACCCCAAGGGTATACGCGATATTGAAGAATGGTACGTCTCCACCCTGACGCGCAAGGATTATTTAAAAGAATTGTTCGACCGTCAAACCGACATAGCGCTTCAAAACTTTAAACTGTTCAGGCAGGCCGTTGGCGATAAGATAACCGCTATTTATCTCTGCGGCAACGATTTCGGTACACAGCGCGCGCCCATGTGTTCTGTCGAGCTGTTCCGTGAGCTGTATCTGCCTTATTATCAGAAAATGACGGAATGGATACACAGGAATACCCCCTGGAAAGTTTTCAAGCACAGCTGCGGCTCTATCGAGCCGCTGATCGGCAGTTTTATTGACGCCGGGTTCGATATTCTGAATCCCGTTCAATGCTCGGCCGAAAATATGGATCCTCAGTTGCTCAAGGATAAGTACGGCAAACAGATTGTATTTTGGGGCGGCGGAATAGATACCCAAAAAACACTTCCCTTTGGAACACCCGAAGAAATCATGGATGAGGTAAAAAACAGGATCCGTATTTTTAATCAGGAAGGAGGTTTTGTTTTTTCTACGGTGCATAACGCACAGGCAAATATCCCTGTGGGAAATTTTGTTTCGATGTTAAATGCGCTCAATAAGTACCGATAAAAAGTAAAGGAGTTGATATTATGAATAAGCCCTATGGATCCGGTTATTTTGGTTCATGGATGGAAGATGAGGACGGTCTCCCGGTCTTTCGCTATACATGCAACCAGGTAACAGATCCCAAAGCCGTCACCCCCACCACTACCGTGTGGCGCGCCCCGAACGATCATACTTTCCAGCTGGGAAACGACCGTATAGTTGGCCTGGCGTCAAATTTCGGATACATTCAGGTCCGGCAGGACGAGGGCGCTCCCAAGCTGCTGAACGACTATCTCCCCGAAGAATGCAGTTTCGGCGGAGGACTTGGCTATTTGAGCAGCGGCGAAGTCCTGCTTTCCACCTATTACGACGGACAAAACCCAAACTTCGAACGCGATTATGGAATCGGTTATTTTAAAAAAACGGTATGGAACGAACGGCTCAAAGCGGAACAAAAGCTTTACGCGCCCTATGGGGACGACCCCGTGATCTTTTCTGAAGTTACAATCACCAACCTTACGGACAGCGAATCCACGGCGGATTGGTTTGAATACTGGGGCGCGCAGATGTATCCCCTCTCCTACCGGGCCGCCCTGCTTACCATCAACGCTTCGGACTTAAGCTCGCTGATAGGCCCGGAGGCCGCGGTGATCCGCCGCAATCTTGCAAAATCGTTTGAACACATTTACACCTCTGTAGACGATGGCGCAGGAATTCTTGAAAAAAAGAAGTTTAAGGGCTGGACGTCCGAAAAAGCTGTGTGGGACGCAGTTAAAAGCCAACTGAGGGCCGCATCGGAAATGACGGGCAATAAATCCTACTACTGTGCCGAACTGGAACAGATGGAAGACATTGATCCTCCCGCTGCATTCCTTTATTCGCTCAGCGGCAAATCGGATGGATTTATAACATCCGCAGCGGATTTCTTTGGCATGGGAGGCCCTGCTCATCCGGATGGGCTTGATAAAACGGGCGGGCTGAACGCCTCTGGAAACGATACCGCCATGGTGATAAAAAAATCCGTGATTCTGAAGGCAAAGGAAAGTAAAAAACTCTATTTTCTTTACGGTTACCTTCCCGAAGGTTTTACGCTTGATGGGTTGATTGAAAAATACAAGGCGAACCATGAATCCGTTTTTTCATCATCCTGCACGGAATGGAAAAAGGGAATCGGGCTTGACGTGAAAGGAAAGCCCTGGATTGCGCGGGAAATGCTGTGGCATAACTATTACCTGCGTTCAAGCCTCTCTTTTGACACTTATTTTCAGGAACATATCCTTTCGCAGGGTCACTTGTACCAGTACATCATGGGATTTCAGGGGGCCGCGCGCGACCCGCTTCAGCACGCTATGCCCTTCATCTACTCCGAACCATGGATAGTGAAAGACGTGATCCGCTACACCTTGAAAGAGGTCCTTCCGGACGGCGAGATCCCGTACGGCATTGTAGGGCACGGCTGCCTGATGGTCTCGCCCATCCTAAGCAGTGATTTCGAGCTCTGGCTTTTGCTGCTGGCCAGCGAGTATGTTCTGGCTACCAAAGATAAAGCGTTTTTAAACGAAATGATCCGCCCGTATCCGTATAAGGGAATTCAGCAGGAACCCAGAACCGTACTTCAAATGCTGGATTTATGCTGCGGGCATTTCACAAACCTTACCAGCGAAGGCAGCCACGGCTTAAGCAAACTTTTACATGGGGACTGGAACGACAATGTTGTAATAGGCAGCGCCGGCCAGGAATCGCTGGCCGCCATATGGAAAGAAGGAGAAAGCGTCCTTGTAGCGGCAATGGCTGCTTATGTGCTGGAACGCTATTCCGGTATGCTGGAGTTTGCGGGCGAGAAGCGCCCGGCAAAGGCTGCCGCCCAAAAATCGGAGGCGCAGCGCCGGGCAGTGCGCGAACAATGGAATGGCAAATGGTTCCGCCGTGCTTATTTATCAGACGAGCTTGGCTGGGTGGGAGAAGACATCCTTTGGCTGGAGCCGCAGCCCTGGGCGATTCTCGCCGGGGCCGCTTCAAACGAACAAAAAAGCGGGCTGATCGGCAATATCGATGAAATGGTCCGCAAACCTTCCCCCATCGGCGCCATGCTGCAAAGCGGACTCCTGCCCCAAAGCAAAATGGACAAAGGCATGGTAACAAACACCGGTATCTGGCCTTCCATCAACGGCACGCTGATCTGGGCTCTGACGCAGGCAGACACAGAAATGGCCTGGGACGAATGGATCAAAAACAGCCTGGCCCGGCACGCCGACCAGTATCCCGATATATGGACCGGAACGTGGAGCGCCTCGGATGTATATAATTCGGTTTTCTCAGATCACCCCGGCAACACCCAATTTGCCGATAAAAACAGCAGGCATTTCACCGGGCTGAACTGGACGGATTTTCCGGTGCTGAACCTGCACCCCCATGCCTGGCCGCTGTTTACGGCAATGAAATTTGCAGTTGACGGATTCAACGCTGACGGCGTCACTCTAAAGCCGGTACTGCCCGAATCCGAGTATTCCCTGACTTCCCCGCTTCTTGGGCTTGCACGCAAAGGCAATTGCTACCGTGGATGGTACGCCCCGCTTTCCGAAGGCAGCCAGCGTATCCGTTTGATTCTGCCCAAGGAGGAGATGAACGGAAGGCTGACGGTCCTTGGAAAGGAGCATCCCTTTGAGAAGACAGAAGACGCTGTTGTCTTTGACGCGCCTAAAGGCGCAGAGTGGCAATGGGAGGTGGGTTGATGGCTCTCATGACCGGGCGGGAACGTATTCTTTCAGCACTACGCGGTGAAGAGGTAGACCGCATTCCTTGGGTACCCCTTATCGTTCCTTATACCATCGCAGGACTTTCGCAGTCCGTTCCGCACATGGTGGTAGAAACACTTGATTATTTCGGCTGCGATATATTCCCCAGGGGCAGCGGCGATATCTTTGCCGTGCAGCTCCCCAAATCGGACAGCAGGATCACGCCCTTTTTAAAATATGTAGACGGGGATCAGGTGACCGGGTATATTACGCCCGAAGGAACGATTGCCGCACGCTGGCGCAGCATAGGGTACGGCGCCATGACAGGCCCGGTGGAATACCTGATTAAAACCATAGACGATCTGAAGGCATACCGTTACTTTCTTCAAAACATGGTTTATTATTACGCCGACCTGAGTGACCATTTTGAGTTTGAACAGTCAATCGTTGGCGACAAAGGCGTTCTTTGTGACGCCGGCATCGGGTTTACGCCCATTCAATATTTCCTTGAAATGCTCTGTGGCGTCGAAAATACTTATTACCTCATGTCCGACGCACCAGAATTGTTCGACGAGGTCATGGACATGATGCACCAAAACAATAAGGCCATGCTGGCGCACATCGCAAGGAACAGCAAGGCGGAGGTCTTTTCCCACCAGGAAAATACCAGCTCCACCACCATGTCGCCAGCCATTTTTGAACGGTATTGTTTAAGTCAGCTCAACGAATATTCCAAGATTTTTCACAACGAAGGAAAACTTCATGTCATCCACATGTGCGGCAAGCTTAAAAAGCTGTCGCATCTTATTGCAAAATGTGAATGCGACGCAATTACGGATATAGCGCCCGCTCCGGCGGGAGACACGGAGTTATGGGAGGCCAAGGCGCTTTTTGGCGGCAAGTTGGTTACGGGTGGTATCGGTACCGATACGTTCATAAACAGCACGCCTGAGCAATGTTATGAGAGCGGCGCGGAAATCCTGAAAAAGCTCAAAGGCAGCCGCGGCATCTCACTCGGTTCGGGCGATTCGGTTCCGTACGGCACAAGTGCGGAAAATCTATTCGCATTCCGTCAAGCTGTACTTGATTTCGGCTGTTACTGAAAGGAGGAACGCAATGGATTTTTCGGCAAAAGAAATCATTCTTTCCATCCCCGAATATTTCGATCCGCAAAAAGCGGGCAACCGCACACTGTGCGTGGTGTACCACATCCATGACAGCGGCGCGGGCGACGGCGTCTGGACGGTAACGGTTCAGGGCGGCGCTTGCATAGTCTGCGAAGGTGAGCCGGAGGTCTACGATACCAAGGTATATCTGACCGAGGCCATATACAAACGCATTGTGCAAGGCAGGCTGGATATTCAAAAGCTGGCCTATACAAGCGGAGCCATACGCTATTATGGCAACACACTGGGACACAGCGAGCTCAACAGCTACTGCAAACTGCCGTGGCTCAAGGGCATCATCGCAATTTAAAAGGAGGTACTATTATGATAAACGCAATTCCGGCAGCCGCTGCCGCCGATAAACTGTCTTTCCGCGAGAAGTTTTCCTACAGTTTGGGCAACCTTGGCACCAATCTTCTGTGGACAGCCATCAGCACCTTTATTGTATATTTCTATACCGATATCGCAGGCATTGCCGCGGCAACGGTAGGCGTCCTGATACTCGTATCCCGCATCTTTGACGGAGCATCCGACGTCTTCATGGGTCTTCTTGTTGACCGGACAAAGACCAGATTCGGAAAGGCACGTCCGTTTATTTTATGGATGTCCGTTCCATTTGCGGTCTCAATGGCCCTGCTGTTCACCGCCCCTGATTTTTCAATGATTGGAAAGATTGTCTATGCATTCATCACGTATAATGTAGCTACCACGATCATCTATACCAGTATTGATATTCCCTATCAGTCCCTGACTTCGCTTTTAACACAAGACCAGTACCAGCGCTCACTGATCAATATTTTCCGGTTATTCATGGCCGTTATTGCCGGCGTGATCGTCAACATGTCGGTACTGCGCCTGGTGGACGGATTTGGAGGCGGCGCAAAAGGCTGGCAGCTTACCTTCGTTATCTTTGGGGGAATATCCCTGCTTTTATTCCTGATCACATTCTTCAATACAAAAGAACGGGTTATTTCACAGCAAACGGTTAAAAGTGAAAAGATTCCTGTCAAAAAAGCGCTGAAAGCGCTGTGGAAAAATAAATACTGGAAGATACTCGTGGTTTTCGCCATACTTTCCTATGTCTCAACCGGCCTTGGAAGCAGTACGGTTTACTATACGCAATACATACTGGGAGACAAAAATCTTGTGGGGACATTGACCGCGTTCGGCGCAGTACCCATGCTGATCGGAACATTTATACTGGCGCCGTTTGTCAAACGGTACGGCAAGCGCAACGTCGCGATGGCCGGCTGCGTATGCGCCATATTGGGACATATCATCATGGCGTTATCCGGTACGAATCTGATCATCATCTTTGTGGCGACCTTTTTCAAGAGTTTGGGAGGCGCGGCGGTCATTGGTACGCTGTTCGCACTTATTGCCGATACCGTTGAATACGGCGAATGGAAATCCGGTATCCGTTCGGAAGGACTGGTTTTCAGCGCGGTAAGCTTTGGCGGAAAACTGGGCAACGGACTTGGCGCCGCAATCGTGGGCATCGTGCTTTCCATAGGCGGGTATATCGCCCAGGCGGAAGTACAGACGCCCATGGCGCTCGCTTCAATGAAAGTCCTTTTTATTTTCCTTCCGTTGGCGCTGAGCATCGGCATGCTTCTGCTTCTTATCCCCTACAAGCTGGACAAGGAATATCCGGCAATACTTGAGGAGCTTAATTCCCGCAAGCAATCGGGCGAAGGGTCCGTTGCAGAACAAAACCCGGTTGCCTGAGCGGCGCTCTAACGTTCCTGCTTTTTAAACGGCATATAAAAAGGCTGTACGAATTACGCAGTACAGCCTCTTTTATATGCTTTTAACTTTATAGCATACTTGGGCAGGTTTACGAATGTTCTTTATTTCTCTCTGCATTGTATGCGATGGATGTTCCGTCCATTAATTCGCTCAAGCCATGGTGTTTCCGGAAAGCCCCCAGCAACATAGCTACAAAATATGCCTTAACCGTATTGCCCAGGATTTCTTCAATCACGCGGGGAATCCATATAACTGCAAAAGGAAGCACCTTCCAGGCGGTAAAGATTGTTTCACGCAATACGACTGTGTTAAGAGTGGTGACGATCAGACCGGAACCAATCATAGCGATAAGGAGCTGGGAGATTTGCCCTCTGCGCTTGTTACGAAGGAACTTCTTTGATATAAAAAGATCGGCGGCCAACAAAAGAATGCCGAGAGCAGCACTGCCGATGATCCCTGCCGTTGCGAAAGTAATGTAGGTTGCCAGATTTCCAGATGGGTCGTTCGTGTCAATTGTTCTTGAAATAAGCATTTTGCTGACAAGGTGCATGTTGTCCGTACTGATGTTTTCTTTCTGTACATGGTCGTAAAATCCGTTATCGATACCATCTGCAGACAGAAACGCAATATTGCATATGCCTGCCAACAATAAAAAAGCGGAAAATACTGCGACTGCAATCCTCATTTTTTTACTGTCTTTGTTTCGCAGGGCAATCCATAATGCGCCCCTGATAAATCCGCCGGCAGCTACGACCAGCGTCATAAGGGGAATATACGTCCCCACTGGCTTCAGTAAGTAGCCTAAAAAGTCGGAAAGTCCGGAAACAGCAGCTCCATACACTGGCCCAAACAAAATAGACGGCATGACAGAGAAAATGCCTGAGATGCCGATACTCATTCCGTTTTCTCCAAACATGGGTATGTAAAAAGAAGATACTGTATTCAAAACAAGTGAAACACTGAGGAATGCCGCAGATATCGTGATGCGGCGCACGTATAAAGATGAATCTTTCAATTTAACTTCTCCCCTCATAATAAAACGTATTGCAGAAAGTTTGCCGTTAAATTGATGTACTAAGTTGCCGCCATAAAAACACCTCCTGTTATGCAGCACAGCTACACAACAAGAGGCATAATGCTTACACCGCTTCTCCTTATGTAGCAGCGGGATGCGAACCTTGTACCGCAAGCCTGCAAAGGCTTTTCGTCCTTCAGACAACTCCCCGTTCGGAAGGCACTGCAAATCAGCGATTAACGCACAAAGTCCTACTCTGCTCATGATTCATAATTCATTTAATAAAAAAGGCCCACCAATCCAAGCATCATGCCCAGACGGTCGGCTTTCCAAAACGCTATACTTCCTGTGGTTCATTCCACTTCCGCCAGTCGTATAACATATTTATAGTATCACTGCTGTATGAATATTGTCAATCGGCTTCGCCTTTTTTAAACGCCCTGCCTAGCGGGGATACGCTTCGCATAAAAAACCCCGAATGCTTTGGCATTCGAGGCTTTGAATTTGAAGACAGAGGACCATTCGAAACCACTGAAAAAGCACCATTATACAGACAACGGGTTGAAAGATCTTCGATGCATATGAAATTCAAGTGAACGATAAAACGCAGCGAAGCAAACCCCAAAAACAAGCTTGACCTCCCCAATTATTGCCGCTATTCTTTTCAAGTTTACCGCTATCGCCGTAAGTTTTGCCTGAACGGATACGGCTTTCAACCCGTACCCCCGGGCACGAGACAAACCATGAAAGCGCTTCATTTCACCGTTTTTCCATTCATGAGCTGCGCGTTTCTTGTATTTTTCCAGAAATACTTCAGATTTTTGAAACTGACTGATTTCATAAAATTCAGCTGAGTTCAATGAAACGCCAAGCTTTTTGGCCTTGCCTTTCACACTTCCCATACACTTTGCTCTATGAGCGCATTCGGAGCACTGTTTTTTGTCGAATGTGTACTGGTAATATGAATAATCTTTCCCGCGCTTTGGAGTCGTTTTCCGTTCTTTCTTGACTGTATGATTTCCCATGAAACAAAACCATTCATCGGAATCCTTATTGTAGCCGTACATTTCCTCGTTGATTTTGTATGCGCTGGCACTCACCGGTATGTATGCTTCGGCCTCGTTTTCCTTTATCGTGTCCAGTATGTCTTTCCTGAAATATGCCTTGTCCCCATATACTTCTGCCACATTGATTCCGCTTTCCTTCGTCCTTTCAAGAAGAGGAACGAATTCTGAACCGTCTACATATTCGCCGCTGTGAACATCTACTGCAGTGATGATCCGTTCATCCGTTGTCATTATGTACTCGTCTTTGTACCCGAAGAACTGGCTCGTTTTTGATTTACTTCCGACGCGGGCATCCTTATCAACAAATGACCTTAAACCTTTTTGCAGAATAAAACGCTCATCGGACATTATTTCCTTAGCCTC
>JAEWMJ010000011.1 GCA_023393165.1 Bacillota bacterium
CAATCAGAGTAAGTTTGTTTTATCGATAAGAATGAATGCAAGGTGAAAAGCCGTATGCCTTAATAGGGCACGTACGGTTTTGAATAGGGGCTTGGACGCGCAAGCGTCCTTGACCTACTAGAGAAATAAAAAAGGGTGATAGGAAGATGACGACGATCAAGGATATAGCGGACGCGGCGGGCGTTTCACGGGGTACGGTGGACAGGGTTCTGCACAACAGGCAGGGCGTTTCCCGGAAAGTCCGGGAATCCGTACTCAAAGCATTGGAGGAATTGAATTACAGGCCGAATTCCGTAGCAAAAGCGCTCGCAACACGCAAATGTCCCAAGACGATCCATGTGATTGTAGCGCCGACATTTAATCCCTTTGTAGACGAAATACTGGAAGGGATCGGAAGGGCGGAATCGGATTATGCCGATTACGGGCTTAGGATCCGCGTGCACGCGCTTTCGGCTTTCGACAGGAACGAGCAATTATCCATGCTTGACGATATTATGAAAGGGGGCTGTGACGGCCTTGCGCTTGTCCCGGTGGCCAGCACGGCCATAACCAACGCCATTAATAATATTTCTGAATCGGGCGTTCCGGTAGTGATCTACAATTCCGAAATGCCGGATGCAAAAAGTATTTGTTTCGTCGGCCAGGATCAGTTTAAGAGCGGCCAGACTGCCGGCGCGCTAATGAACATGGCTGTCCGCAAAGGAAAAGTCTGCGTCATTCTGGCCATGACGGATTTATCCTGCCATCAATCCAGAATGAAGGGCTTTAAAAAAGAGTTGTCCCGCGACATCTCCGTATTCTCGGTCGCCAATAATGACGACAAGGATGAACTCGCCTATAAGGCAACCCTTAAGTTTTTAGAAGAAAGCGGCAACAAAATAGACGGAATCTATATTACGGGAGGCGGAATTGCGGGCCTTGTCCGCGCGCTTGCAGAAAAAAATATGGCGGGCAAAGTAAAAGTGATTTCCCACGATATCACGCCCGTCGCGCAGGAATTCTTAAAAAGCGGCGCGCTTCATTTTACTTTGGGCCAGGATCCGCAGTTTCAGGGATATAAATCCGTGTCCGTACTTTTCGATTATTTATACCGGGATATCATGCCCGAGCAAAAGAGTATCTACACCAATATCGATATCAAAATGAAAACAAATATCAATTAAATGCAAGCAAACACGACTAAAGTTATAATAAACACTTGACTGTGCGCGCGCACAAAAGTAAAATAAGTATTGTGATTGTAGTTTAGTGTTGAATATTTTCAATTCTGACATTTTCAAAAACATTAGGATGAAGGAGATAAACAAAAAATGCAGACCGATTATAAGAATGTATTATTATCACCCATAAAGGTTGGAAACCGGGTATCCCCAAACAGGTTCTTTGTGCAGGCTATGGAATGCACGGATGCGGATAAAGACGGAAATCCGTCCGACCTCACATATCAAAGATACGAAAACCTCTTCCGCGGCCAGTACGGCATGATCACACTGGAAGCCATCACGGTAACGGGCGAAAGCCGCTCGAGGCTCAACCAGCTTGAGATTATGCCTCATAACGAAAAAGCGCTTACCAATTTTGTGAGCAAAATGAAGGAAACCAATCCGGACGCGCTGTTTGTTTTTCAGTTGACACATTCCGGCGAACTCTCCAACCCCAAGTTTTCGCGCAGGGTAACGGTGAAGCCTCTCCCTGGATTCGGCGGAGACCTGCTTTCCGAAGAAGAAGTGGACAAGATCATGGACCAGTTCGTTCTGGCCGCAAAAATCGCTCATAATGCGGGCGCGGACGGCGTGGATCTAAAGCTGTGCCACGGCTATCTCGGATCGCAGATCCTGCGTCCCTACAACGACCGGAAATGGAAATACGGCGGCAGCTGGGAAAACCGCAGCCGGTTTGCATACGACCTGTATGAACGCGTACAGAAGGAAGTCAACGACAAGAACTTCCTGATCGGTTCCAAGATCTCGGCTTGGGAAGGATTCCCCGGCGGATTCGGTACCGAAGGCCCGGATTCCCCGATCATCGACTTAACCGAGCCTATCGCGCTGATCAAGGGACTGGAAGAGAGGGGCGCGCAGTATTTTGTACAGTCCGGCGGAAGCCCGTCCATCACCGTCGCAATAACTCAGGCCGAGAAGAACGCGCCTTACTTCGCATATCTGCATCCTACCTGGGCAAAGGCTTTCAAAGAAGCCGTCAAACCCGAAACGGTCATCATCGGCTCAAACTATTCCGTATTCCGCAACGGCAAAAACGGCCTGCTGGCAGTTGAGCCCGAGGACAGCTCCATGTTTTCGTTTGGCGCAAAATTCATTAAAGAAGGCAAGGTGGATATGGTTGCTGTCGGCCGCCAGTCCTTTGCCGATCCGCTGCTGCCCAAAAAACTGGCCGAGGGCAATGAAGATTCGATCAAATGGTGCACGCTTTGCGACCACTGTCTGGAGCTGCTGATCCGTCAGAAGCCCATCGGCTGCTGTACGTTTAATAAATATTATACCAAGATATTGATTGATGCGCGCAAGGCCGAAGGCGAACTGAAGCAGAAACATACCTGATCATCACCGCATAAACGGGGTTAAAAATAAAAACGGAGGGTTTAAAATATGAAATTAGGTTTTTTTGCCGCAAACTATGCGCATCTTTCAATTGAAGAAGTCGCAAAGATCGCAAGCGGACACGGATATGAAATGCTGGAAATCCCCTCGTACATCGGCAACGGCCAGTTGGACTGCGATGAAATCATCAGCGGCGGGGCGGAAAAATTAAAGAAAACAGTCGCATCTTACGGCCTTGGAATCTCCGCGCTTTCCAACCACGCGGATTCCATGCTGATCCTGGGCTGCAATGAGGAAACCGACGCGCTGTTCAAAGGAACAAAGGAAGAAAAAATAAAGTACGGCACGGAAAGCCTTATAAAATCGGCGCAGGCAGCCAACGCACTGGAAGTCCCGGTGATCAACGGGTTTACCGGCATTGCAAACTTCGGCAGGTATTTCCCTTTCCCCAACGCTCTTGGCTGGGCGGAGCAGGAACAGGCTTTTGCAGAGCGCTTTACACCCATTCTCAATAAATTTAAGGAATACGGCGTAAAGTTCGCTATGGAGCCGCATCCAAACAACATCATATACGATATCCATACCGCAAAACGCGCGCTGGAACTGCTTGATTACCATCCCGCGTTCGGTTTCAACCTCGATCCGGCAAACCTGACGTACCTCGGACTTAAGGTTGAAAACTTCATAGACGTTCTGGGAGACAGGATATTCCACGTGCATGCCAAGGACGCGGAGGTTGTGGAGCACAATATCCAGATGGGCGGCGTGCTGATGCACGGCGACTGGCAGAGACTTGATAAATCCTTCCGGTTCCGTATCCCAGGCTGGGGCGATGTGCCGTGGAAGAAGGTCATCACCGAGCTTTCCCTGGTGGGTTACGATTACGTCATGAGCTACGAGCATGAGGATGTTACCATGAGCGTAGGCGACGGCGTGGAGAAGGTTGTGGCGTTCCTGAAACCGCTTTTGATCAAAGCGCCTTATGAGGGACGCAAAGATAAGATATTCAATATTCCTGCGGATAAGAAGTAAGAAAAAATATAAGCAGAAAAGGATCTTTGATAAAAAGATCCTTTTTTATTGCGTAAGCGTATCCCCCCGCTAAACGGGGGAGTTCAAAAGAGGCGGAGCCAATGTGATGGAAAAGTGCTCCAAACATGTTGGAGTAGAAGTAACTTGTAGGAAACGCGACGGGTGTGCGGAGGTCGGGCTGCAGCTGAATGGATTCCGGGAGCGGCTGGGGAATAAGGGGCAATATCTCCCTTGAACAGGGCGGCGGGTGTTCATTTCCTGCCTGCGGCCTATATTGCCGCAAATCGTTGGAATATGCGAATTTATGAAGTATAATGGAATAACGCGAGGATCAGTGATAAAGTGGTGGAATATCTGATCGTAAAGGAAGCAGACGCAAAATGGGATATTACCAGCCTGATGGTCAATTGCAATTGCGTGGCTGGACATACTGAAGGCGCGCAGATATCGGCAATATATTGAGTGATCCTCAGGAATGCCGGCAATCCGGACGACACGCGTATAAAGAATGCAGGCAAGCAGCTTTAATCTGCGTTCCACCGGAAAGGAGGCCCTGTATTGTTTCAAACCAAGCTGCATACACCTACTGTCAACAAGAATATCATCAGCCGGAAAAAGCTTCATGCAAAGCTTCAGCACGCAAAGGAAGGCAAGCTGACGCTGGTCACAGCGCCCGCAGGTTATGGAAAAACCACCGCTGTCCTTGATTGGCTGGACAAATGCGGCCTGCCTTACGCCTGGCTGTCGCTGAGCGAGAGTGACAATCATCCCCTGACGTTTTGGGAATATGTCTGCGCCGCCCTGGATGGTATTGTGGATGGCATATCAAAAGAAACGGACTATGTGTTTTCCTCTTGGGAGATGATGGAGGCGAACGTCCACTTAAACATCCTCATCGACCGGCTTTCGGATAGCTCCTCCGACTTCCTGCTGGTGCTGGACGATCTTCATCTGATCAAAGACCCTTCCATACTGGCGGGACTTTCCTATCTGATTGATTTTCTGCCTGAAAAAATGCATCTGATTTTTATCAGCCGTACCCAGCCGGAACTTGATCTCTTCAGGCTCAGAATAAAATGGCAGATTCAAAGGCTGGAGACGGAAGACCTCCGGTTTAATAAGGATGAGATCTCAAGGTTTTATCAGTCGAGAGGTATTGCACTTGAAAGTGACGAATTAAGGGCGGTGGAGAGCTACACCGACGGCTGGATCGCGGCGCTGGTAGCCGCTGCCCTGTCCATGGAAGATGGCGGCGGATATGGCGCTATTGAGGCATTACAGCGCTCCGGCAGAGATATCGGCAGGTATCTGCGGAACGAGGTATTTGCCGCTTGGGCTCCCCAAAAGCAATCTTTTGCCATGAAAACCTCCATCCTGGATACCCTGTCGGAAGACCTGTGCAATGCCGTGACGGATGATGCCGACGGGGGGCGGCTGCTCCGGGAAATCTACGAGACAAGCGGCTTTCTTCTGGATATGGACGGACAGCAACAATCATTCAGGCATCACCATCTGTTCAGAAGCTTTCTTAGAGAGCTGCTCCGGGAAACAGCACCGGTGGAGATTCCCCAATTGCATAAAAAAGCCGGCTTATGCTTCCGGGAACAGGGCTTGCTGCCGGAAGCCATAGAGCACTTTCTGAACGGCGGTTTTTATCGCGAAGCTTTTGAACTGATCGAACATCAGATTGACCATCTGATCAATAAAAATGATTTCAGCCGGCTGCTGGCATGGATTGAACGCCTGCCTGCCGGCTACCGGGAAAACAGCTTCAAAATTGCCGTTATCCATGCGTTGTATTATGCGGAAACAGAACAGTATTCTTTGTCAAGGCAGTGGATGGACAGGATGAAATCCTTAAAGGAAAACTACCAATACGCTTCAGGCCCCGAATGGAGAAACTACAGCCGGACGGTATACACGATGGCTGAAGCCAACCTGCTCATCCGGGAAGGCAATCTGGAGTCTATGTCACTGGTCTTGTCGGCGGCCGAGACTGACGGAGGCAGATATTACAAAATGCCGGAGTACAATGATTTCAATACCTCAGACATTTATTTTTACCGCTGCCCCATAAACAGGATGACCGGCTTTTTTATTGAATCTGCAGATAAATACCACAGGATGGTCGAAGGTTACCGTGAGATGATATCAAAAAATCCAGGATATTCACCGCTGTGCGCCGGCGAATGCCTGTATGAAAATAACCGGCTTGACGAGGCTTTGCCCTATTTGCTGAAAGCCCAGGAAGAAGCGCGGGAAGCAAATTGCCCCGGCGCTTTGGTTCCCGCCATGGTGGATATCGCGCGGATGAAACGGGCCGTCGGGGACATATCCGGCGCATTCTCCGTTCTGGAGGAATGTAAAAAGCAGCTTCAGGTCAGCGGAAAGTCACACTGGCTTTATTTGCTCCGCGCCTTCCGGTGCAGGCTTTATATCGATATCGGAGACATTGATAAGGCGGAGGCCTGGTTTTCTTCAAGCAAGCTTAATGTATTCACGGAGATCAGCAGAATCCGGGAATTCGAGCTGATTGTCTATGCCAGGGTTCTAATGGCGCAGGCTCGTATGCAGGACGCACAGCTTCTTCTGCAAAGGCTCCTTGCCTTTACCGGAAATAACAATAACAATAGGCTCCACAGCCGGGTCGAGGTGCTGAATCTGCTGGCGTTGCTTGCTTTCAGGGATAATCGTGCGCGCCTGGCTTTAAAACATATCGATGAATCGCTTGGCATTGGGCTGAAGGAAGGGTATGTCAGAAGCTATATCGACGAGTTGGCCCCCATGGCGCAAATACTTCGGGCTTATATCAAGTCAAGGGGCAGGCAGTCCGAGGAACATCTCTTAAAGCAGCGCAAGGTATTCGCCGCCGCCCTGCTTAAACAGATGCCCGGCAGCCTGCTCCCAACGTTGGGCGCGCGGGACGAGGTTGCTGAGGGCATGGCCGGGAAGATATTGGAGCAGTTCACGGAACAGGAGAAAAAGGTGCTGGAGCTTCTTGTAAACGCAGCCACGAACAAAGAAATCAGTGATAAACTTGGCATCAGCCTCTGGACGGTCAAGACGCATACTGGAAACATTTATGGCAAACTGGGCTTAAAAAACCGCGCCCAGTGCATGAAACTGGTCCGGGAATTGGGGCTGCTATAATCAGGAGATCTACGGAAAGCAAAATTCAATAACTCAGATAAGGGATGCACGCGGCGCAGGCAGGCATCCCTTTTTTGCGCACAACTTTGGTGTGATGTAAAATGATTCGTTCTATGCTACTATTTTGATGGCAAAAAATGGACAAAGCCAATATGAGAGGTTTTTAAGCGAGGGATGAAATATGAGAACAAAAACTAAAATCGTCAGTCTGCTGCTGTGCGTATTCATGACTTTTACCTTTATGCCGTCCCCGGCGATGGCGGCGGTGGACAGTGAATTTATAGACGCAGGCTCCGGACTTAAGTTCAAGGTGCTTACAGAGGACACTTCTTCCGGCGCCGGTACGGTTCAGTTGGTGCAAAACAGTTATAGCGGAACTTCTTATACCATTCCGGATATGGTTTCAGATAGCGGGATAACGTACAACGTCACAAGTATAGGTTATGGCGCGTTTGCGGACTGCGCCGGCCTTAACTCTGTCGGTATTCCAAGCGGCGTAACGGATATCGGCAATTTTGCATTTCAGAACTGCAGCGGACTTAATTCGATCAGCCTTCCGGAGGGTATAACCGGTATCGGTATCAGCGCGTTTTCAGGTTCGGGCCTGTCCTCGATTATCATTCCCGCAAGCGTACTTGAAATTTGGGATTGGGCGTTCAGCGGATGTACGAATCTGACCTCCGTAACCTTTCAGGGCGTTACTCCTCCGAATATAAACGCCATGGTTTTTTCGGGAAGCGGCGTTCAAACGGTCACCGTTCCGCGGGGCGCGGAGATGATCTATGGTTTTGAGTTTTCGTCAAGTAGCGGCCTTCCGGCAGGCGCCGATATAGCCCCCGCTGCGGCGGCGATAACGGAGGTATCGGTGACCCCGGCGACTGCTGAAGTAACCAGGGGCGGCACGGCGTCATTCTCAGCCGCTGTCGAAGGCACGGGCAGCTTTAGCCCGGCTGTCACGTGGAGCGTCGACAGCACTTCCGGCTCCACATTCTATGACGGCGTTCTTACCATTGCGCCGGTCGAATCCAAGACGGTTCTCACTGTAACAGCCGCGTCGGTCGCGGATCCCGGCGTAACGGGCGAAGCAACCGTTACGGTTTTGCCAAGCACACCCCATGAGCAATTCAGTCTCCCCGCCGGTACCGTCTGTTATTTCGACCTGTCGGGCATAGCTGTCAGCGAGGGAGAAGTTAACGTGTCTTTACCTGATACAAGCATTAAATGGGTGCCGTTCACCTATACGGGAACGGTGGACGCCTATTCGCTTGCCGGCGACGCGTCCGATGAAAAAAATGTTAACAGCCGCAGCCTCTTTATAGCGGATCACACCGTGTATGTAAATGTCTCCTGGGATGCCCTGAACACCGCGGGATTGATTTTTGGAAAAGATTATACGGCTAACGGCGTATCCTACAGCCTGCGTTCCTTATCTGCGGGGAGCGATTATAGCAATGAATGGAATCAAATCATGGTGAAGGGCGCCTATATACATAATTACGACGATATGTTTTCCTGGGGACAGGATACATTTAATAGCAGCTCGCTAAAAGTAATCTGGGGCTATTATTCTCTCAATTATTGGCAGCCTTGCCCGCCTTCCACGCGGGACATCGAGCTTGGCTTCCGACCCGCGCTTGAAATCCAAAACGCCGCCGCACTGGGTTCTGACGGATTGAAAACCGTCACGTTTGACATGGACGGCAACGGGACGCTGGGCAACGGCATGCTCACAGCCGCACCGGTGGTCTACACTCATGAGCTGACGTTGCCGGCAATCACGGCAGCAAACGGATTCACCTATACGGGAACCGGCACAGGCATTCTCGGCTGGTATGACGGTAATGGCAACTTTTATGCTTCGGGAACTGCACCGGCCCTTACCGCCGGTACGGTATTGACGGCGGGATATGGCGCAGCCTCGGCTCCGACGATTACCACAACCTCCCTGGATGACGGCAAGGTGGGCGAGCCATACAGCCAGAGCCTTACGGTGGACGGTGACACGCCTATTTCATGGACAGTGGATGTTGGCGATCTGCCGGACGGCTTAACACTCTCCAGCGGCGGCGTCATTTCCGGCACGCCAACGGCGACAGGCACGTTCAACTTTACCGTCAAGGCGATGAATAATACGGGCAGCGATACGCAGGCGCTGAGCATTGTTATTGGTTCCACAGCGCCGGTAAACTACACAATCACAGCGTCGGCGGGCGGCGGCGGCAGCATCAGCCCCAGCGGAACGGTATCCGTAACGGCGGGTGGCAGCCGGACCTTTACCATTGCGCCGGACAGCAACTACAGCATCGCTTCGGTCACTGTGGACGGTGTGGATCAAGAGGCCATATCCTCATACACGTTTACCAGTGTAAGAAGCGATCATACCATCCGCGCAACTTTCACCTACACGGACGGCAGCGATCCCGGCTATAGTCCTCGCACGCTGACCGACAGCGGTACGGGCATATCCGTAACCGGGAATATCCGCGAGGATGCGGTGCTGACGGTGATGGATTTAGCCCTCGGGGACAGTGCCGTCTGCGACGCCATCCGGCAGAGGATGAACGACGGCGATTATGTGTTCATCCTCGGCAAGAATATTTCTCTTTCGCAGGGCTTCACCGGAACGCTGACCCTCTCCATTCCGGTGGGCGATGCGTATAACGGCGAAACGGTCACCGTTCTGCACTGCAAGGACGGTGCGCTGGAGACCTACACCGTTGCGGTCAGAGATGGAAAGGCGACGTTTGATGTAACCAGCCTGTCACCCTTCGCGGTGTTCATAGAGGACGGCTTGGATGACATCCCCAAGACAGGCGACGACAACTCTCAGTGGGTATGGTGGTTGTTGGGCGGCGTATCGGCGGCGGGAATTGGCCTGCTGGCCGTGCTGAACAAACGCAAAAAGGCTTGCGGAAAACAACGGTGAAGACGATGAGAAGGGGGCGGAAGCGGTTTGCCGCCGCACCCTTTCTTTTTTACGTAAAGGATGAAAAAATAATGCATAGAAAAAGAATAAGGCGTTCCCTCGGTTCGCAAAGAATCCGGTCGGGGACACGGCGCCCAAAGGGGTATTCATCGCTAAGCAGACTGGACAAGCTGCTCCCGCCGCGCCTGCGCTTTATCCTGCTTATTGCTTTTTCCGCAGTCTTTGTATTCTCGGCCGCGATGCTGATCCGTTATTACGCGCAAGGGGCGAAAGAGGAAGCTGCGCTCAAAGAACTGGCTTCTGTCGCGGCGGTTAGCGTAGAAAATTCCGTGCCTGCCTCCGGCAGCATGTCCGAACCCGAAGCGCCTGTCATATTGGGGCAATATCAGAAGCTGTATGCACAGAACGCGGATATGGCGGGCTGGATCAAGATCGATGGAACCGTAATCGATTATCCCGTCATGTATACGGCGGATGACTTTTACCTGTCCCACGGCTTTGACAAGGCGGAGTCCAAAAGCGGCGTACCCTTTATTGACAAGCGCTGTACGGTGGAGCCGTTTGGCACAAATACCATCATCTATGGCCATCATATGCAAAACGGTACGATATTCGCGGGGCTGGGGAACTATAAGGACGAAGATTATTACAAAGAGCACCAGACGATCCGCTTCGACACGCTGTATGAGCAGCAGGAATATGAGATTATCGCAGTGTTTGAAAGCCGGATTTACCGCAAGAGCGATACGGTATTCAAACATTACAACTTCCTGAATGCTGGGAACGAAGCGGAGTTTGACAAATATATCGATGGCATCAGGGCGCTGTCTCTATATGATACCGGCATCAGTGCCTCGTACGGCGACAAGCTTCTGACGCTTGTCACCTGCGCTTATCATACGGAGCAAGGACAGCTTGTGGTTGTGGCGAGAAAAACGGAATCAAAATGATAAGTTGATCGTATTTAAATCGTATTTAATTGAAAACCTCTGCAAATCATAACTGCGCGTAGAGCGCGCAGTTATGATTACTTTTAAAAAAAGAAAAGCAGCCAAAAGAAAACCATGGGTTTATATAATATATTTTAGATTCATTAACCAATAAGCGCGTACCATGTTTTGGGGCCCACAATGCCGTCCTGGACCAATCCGTTTTCTTTCTGGAACTGTTTGACCGCCGCGTCCGTGTCCTTTCCAAAAGCGCCGTCCACGGGCGTTAAAACGCAAAATTGTACATACCTGGCGGCGGTTCCGCTGCTTCCGTATTTTAATTTTGGCTTCGCAGCGACCGACTGGTAGGCGCTTTCACACTGACTGCCCCAAATGCCGTCTACGGTCAGCTTTTCAATCCTTTGGAACATCATGACCGCGGATTTGGTTGCGGCGTCGTTCACGCCCGTTGGCTGAACGCCGCCGATTCGCAGGCGGATCAGCTTTTTCTGGTAATCCAGCACTGCGGGGTTCCCCGGGCTGGAGTTCTGGAGAAAAACGTGATCCGTAAATTTACTTTGGTCTATCGGCTTATCCGTGAACTGCCATCCTGTCCACGGCCCGAAGCCCGGCACGTCCTGAACACTGCTGGAATCGTATTCGGCAATCCATAGAGGATAACTGCCCAGTTCGGACGCTTTCAGCTGTTTTAGGGTCGCGGGATTGCTGTAGAGCATGGAAGCGCCGTATAAAGCCTTCACTCTGTCCAAACAGGCTTTAACAGCTAAAGACAGGGTCAGGGGATCGGGCAGGGGTTTGCTGTAATCGGTCAGTTCAACGTCTATGACCGGAAGATAATCCGGCGAATAGGCTGCAATAGTATTTAAGAAAAAATCGGCCTGCTCGACGCCGTTGTAATTGTTTATATTATAATAATGATAAAACCCTGTATTCAGCCCCGCTTTTTTGGCATTCTGATAATTTGTTCCGCACATGATATCTTTAAATGTCGTGCCCTGCGTTGCTTTTATAATAACACCGTCATAGCCCTGGTTTTTCAGTTGAACAAAATCAACTGTTCCGTCGCCATGATAGATGTCAACCACTTTTAAATTGGCTGTACCGTTACTGTCCATATTTTTGGCCTCCGAAAAAGTATTTTGATAATATATCTATAATAACTTTTTGGCCAAAATGTTACATAATTTGATTAGATCAATTAAATTTTTTGATCCACGTATACCGGTTCACCTTGAAAACGGCGACGAAGCATTTTAAAATCTGGTCCATCTTGAGGCACGCAAATACGACGACGGGCGAAAAATGAAAAACGAATGCGGACAAAAGAGAGAGCGGCAGCACGATGCACCACATGAAAATGATATCGTTGTAAAAAACGAATTTGGTATCCCCGCCGCCGCGCACGATCCCGGTGAGGCAGGCTACCTGATAAGCGGTTCCGACCACTGTTACGGACAAAATCCCCATGAACTGCAGCGCAAGCGATTGTGCATCCGGCGTGACGGCCCATGCTCCGATGATCAGGTTGCGGAACAGGAAAAGCGTAATGCCGCTGGCTGCGCCGATCAGCAAAAACAGTACCTGCATTGTGCGGGTGTTTTTCTTTATGGCAGCCATATCCCCCTGCCCGATAACCTTGCCGGTGAGCACGGTGGCCGCGCTGGCGCCGCCGTACGCCACTACGGATACTATCTGGAACACCGTGGTCGCAATGCCGTTTGCAGCGATTGTCGTAAGTCCCAGCCTGCCTATGATTGCAGTCTGCACCGCCATTGCGACGCCCCAGCTCAGGTTTCCGTATGTTACCGGCATGCCGACTTTAAAAAAATGTTTAAGCATGTCACGGCGGGGCTTTTTCAGCAATGTTTTTATTTTCAGTTTCAGCTTTTTATCCAGCCTGAATATATAAAAGCAAACGATGATCAGCTCGACGATCCGCGCCAATAGCGTCGCGACCGCGGACCCCTGTATACCCATGCGGGGAGCGCCCAGATTGCCGTAGATCAATATCAGATTAAGCGTAACGTTGATGGCCAGGGTCGACGAGGATATAATGAACGCTATTTTTATTGTCTCCACGCTGCGCATGGCCGCCAGGAAAATGTTGGTCAGCGCAAAGAACATATAGGAAAAGCAGATGATCCTGGCGTATTTGACGCTTTCGGCAAGCACACCGGGATCGTTGGTCAAAAGTCCTATGACCTGTCCTGTCATGAAAAATACAAATCCCCAAATGATAAGCGAGGAAAGAAGCCCAATCCGAAGGCCGATGCCGGTCACACGGCCGATAGGCTCAAGGTCATTCTGTCCCCAATACCTGGACGCGAGAACTACCACGCCCTCGCTGACGCCCAGTACGACCATCTGGAGCAGAAATTGAATCTGATTGACGATCGCAACGGCAGCCAGCGCATTTTCGCTGTAAGCGCCCAGGAGAATGCTGTCCGAAAGGTTTACGCTGAAAGCCAGAACGTTTTGCAGCCCAACGCCAAGTGTCAAAATGAAAAAACTCTTATAAAAATTCTTATTCTTCTGCAGAAAACCCATGATCCAAAAAACAGTCCTAACGCGATTTATTTTTTTGTCGAATTTTACAAAAATTCAAATATTTTTCAACTCACGATAAGCACTATACTACAATCATTTTATTTTACAAGGTATTTTTAAGAAATTGATTTTATTTCGACAGTATTTTGGCCCTAATTAAAATGTGGTGCATATTAGGTCGAATCATATCATTTATTTTGTGTACGGCGGAATGAATATCGACACTTTTTGAAAGGAACAAAGGATAAACTACGTTTAAGGAATCAAAATGTTGCAAGAGATGACGAAAAACGCCAATGCGGGGGATCCTTCCGGGGATACTTTGGCTGACAGGCTATAGGCGTCAATACGATGGTCATGGCATGGAAAAATCAGGTATTGGGAGCGTATCGGAAAATAAAATTTATCGGGGAACTTAAATATGACAAAAAATGCGAAAGAGCTGAAATTTACAGGATAGGCCGCCGTTTCAGCAAAATATGTTCCGCTTTGCTAAAAAAGGTCAATAACTCACAGAAAATCAGGCCTTCCTGTATGAGGATAACGACATCATTTTCAATTCCCGGAAGTTTATAATGGTTACGCGAAATCATCCGGGACAAGCAGATATATTTTGGATTCGGGAGATGCCGAAAAATGGTCCTGAAAGACATGGTGGACATTCATTCCCATATATTGCCCGGACTTGACGACGGTCCGGGAGATTTGGACGAATCGGTTTATATTGCCGAAATCGCTTTTCGCGAAGGAATCAGAAAAATCATCTGTACGCCGCATGCCGCGCGCGATTATGACGATCTGATCCGGGCGGCGGGCGAAAGCCTTACGCTGCTGCGCGGTAAATTAGAGGAAAAAGGGATACCAATTTATCTGCAATTGGGTTTTGAAGTGCTTGTAAGCAGGCGGCTTATAGACTATGAGAACTTAAAAGGGCTTACCTTTCTCTGGAGCGGGAAACCGCATATGCTTCTGGAATTTGATTTTGACAAATTCCCCGACTGCCTGGATGAAGCGTTGTATCTTCTGAAACTGGAAAACATACAGCCCATTTTCGCACATCCCGAGAGGTATTACTATCTGCACGACAACATTACTTTTTTAAAAAACATGAAAAGCAGGGGCGTGAAAATTCAGGTGAATGCAGGAAGCATTACGGGTATCTACGGGCCCACGGTAAAAAAATTTGTACGCAAAATCATAAAAAACGGCCTCATTGATTTTGTAGCCACGGACACGCATTCCAGAGGAAGAAGAGGTCCATACATGAAACAGGCTGTCCGGCTTCTCGAGAACTGGACTTCTGAAAAAACTGCAAGCGCCCTATTGAACCAAAATACTTAAGACAGGTATAGAATAATGAAGATGATTGGACATAAAAAAAGAAATCTGATTGCGGAGATTTGTATAGATCTGGGGTCGGTGTTTCTGGCCGCCCTGGCGGCGCTTTTAATCACTCGAAGGGGTTTTTTATCGGTTGATATTATAGACAGCTTAAAGACTTATTTATGCTACTCTCTGCCGTTGATACTGGCAATGAACGTGGCGTTTAAGGTTTACAGGCAAATGTGGGAGTTCGTATCCGTGGGCGGACTGATCCGGATATTTCTTGCCGTCTTTTTCAATCTGTCGGCAACGATCATTATCAGCAATCTGATGGGCAACATTTTCAGTTTTTCATTTTACTTTTTAAACTTCTTTTTCATTGGCTTTTTTACATGGGCTTTCAGGGTCAGAGGGTCCTTAAAAATGAAATTTGTAAGCTATATCAACAGGTTTGAACTGCGGAAAAAAGAGGAGAATGTTCCGGGCAAAAAGAATGCGCTGGTGGTCGGAGCCGGACAGGCGGCTGCGATCCTGCTTCAGTATTATGAAAACAACAGGCGGGAAAGCCGGCTGCGCATCGTCGGAATGGTGGACGACGACAAGTACAAGACCGGGATGATGCTGCACGGGATCAAGGTTTTGGGGGAATGCAAAAAAATTCCCGAGATTGCGCAGACGCTTCAGGTGGAAGAGATCATTGTCGCGATACCCTCAGCCGCTCCGGACGCCATGGGCGTGATACTCAAATACTGCCGTTCAACCGGGTGCCGTATGCGCATCATGCCCAGCCTGGATGACCGGATGGAAAGTTTCAGTCCGGCGGAGTTTCTGGCGCCCAGCGTCAGCGATTTGATCGGAAGGCAGGAATATAAGATCGACATTGATGCCGTTCAGAAAATGATTGTGAGCAAAAGGGTGCTGGTAACGGGAGGCGGGGGCTCGATAGGCTCCGAACTGTGCAGGCAGATTATGCGGTTCGGACCTGAAAAACTGCTGATTGTGGATGTATACGAAAACAGCACGTACGACCTGTATAAGGAACTTATGGATACTTACGGGATTGCGGGACAGGCGGCTGTGGAAGTCCGGATCTGTTCCATACTGAATGAAACGGAAATTGAAAAACTGTTTCAGAGATACCGCCCTGAGATCGTTTTTCACGCCGCCGCTTACAAGCATGTGCCCCTGATGGAATTATGCCCGAAAGAGGCCGTAAAAAACAATATCCTGGGTACCTATGTATTAACCAGGATAGCCGCGAAATATGAGGTCAGAAAGTTTCTTCTGGTTTCCACAGACAAGGCGGTCAATCCTACAAACATCATGGGCGCGACCAAACGGGCTGCGGAACTGATTGTATTTGCAATGCAGAAGCATTGTAAATCCGATTTTATAGCGGTGCGTTTTGGAAATGTTCTCGGGTCCAACGGAAGCGTTGTGGTGCAGTTCAAACGTCAGATCAATGCGGGCGGACCGGTTACCGTCACGCATCCGGACGTCATCCGGTACTTTATGACGATCAGCGAGGCTGTTTCGCTGGTACTGGAAGCCATGTCATTCGCTCGGGGGGGAGAACTATATGTCCTGGATATGGGCAGCCCCGTAAAGATCGACAGCCTTGCGCGCATGATGATCAAGAGCGCGGGCCTGCGGCCGGAAGTCGATATTCAGATTGCCTATACGGGCCTGCGGCCGGGCGAAAAATTGTACGAAGAATTGCTGATTGAGGAAGAGGGCATTTTGAGAACCGAGAACGAAAAGATATTCGTTACCCACCCAAAGGATGTCGGCATGGATTTTGTGCAGAATATGGTAAAACGCCTGGGAGAGAGTCTGAAAGATGATGAAAATATAAAGGAAACGCTGAAAATGTTCATCGATACGTTCAAGGACGCTCATATCGAAAGCAAGGAGCTTGAACATACCGTTTCCTGAAGAGGGACGATTATGGAGATAAGTGTAAAAGACATCGGAAAACTGATGCGCAAAAGTTTGCCGTTCATTTTAATATTGACCGTACTGTCAACTGCGATCGGCGTTTTATTAAGCGTATTTGTGCTTCAGAAGGAATATTCCGCTTCGGCAATGGCGATCGTAAGCAGCACAAACAGTACGTACAACAGCCAGGACGGGCAGATTCTGACGGAAAGCCAGTACGACCTTAACGTCCGGCTGGTCAATTCATACCGGGTATTGTGCAAGTCCAAACGGATTTTAAAACAGGTAATCAGCAATCTGAATCTGAATCTGACGGAAAAGAAACTTTCGGATATGATTTCGGTCACTTCGGAAGAAAATACGGAGATCATCAGAATATCCGTTATGAGCGAATCGCCGACGCTGGCGTGCGATATTACGAACAACCTGATGGACGTTTTTAAGATCGAAGTCAAAGATATCATGAAAATGGATAATGTGAAGGTGATCGATTACGCGGATGTTCCGACCGCGCCCGTCCGGCCGAATTTTATCCTGAATATCATGGTATCGTTTTTTGTCGGACTGTTTATCGGATTCATCATTGCTTTTCTGCGGTATGTTCTGGACGATACCATAAGGGAGGACGCGCAGGTGACGGATATTCTCAGCATCCCTGTAATAGGGAATATTCCCAAAATTGCATAATAAAGAGGTTTGAAAATGGATACAAGGGCAAAAAATCAGGTGTTTGAAGCGTTCAACACGGTCCGGACCAATCTTGGATTTTTGAATGTGGACAGGGAATTGAAGGTCATTATGGTGGTCAGTTCCGTAAAAGGCGAGGGAAAATCTACCGTAGCCGCCAATCTGGCCAATTCTATTGCCGGTACGGAGCAAAAAGTATTAATGATAGACGCAGATATGAGGGATCCTTCCATACACAGGATGTTTTACCTGGCCAACAGGAGGGGACTTACGGATATGATCTGTTCCAAGGCGGACGATAAAAATCCGGACGAGTTTATCAGCCGGTTCAACCCGTATCTGGACATACTGACGTCCGGTCACAAGCCTCCGAATCCTTCCGAACTGCTGGGGTCCAGGCGCATGAAGAGTATTCTTGAGTACATGAGAAAACAGTATAACTATATTATTATTGATACTCCCCCGTTTTTATTTATTTCAGACGCCCTGGCGCTGTCCAAATATGTGGACGGAACGATAATTGTAACAAGGTATGCCTATACCACCAAAGAGATTTTGAAAAATTCAAAGGAAAAACTGAAGCTTGCCGGCATTCAGCCGATTGCCTGCATACTGAATGCGGTGGAATGCACGAATAAAAAATACGTTTACTATGGATATACCGAATATGTCCCCGAGCCGCCTCCAAAGGAAGCGGAAGGGCAGGAGGAGGATATTACGTTTTTAAGGAGGCAGGCGCACAGGGCAAGGGCGTAAGCCCTTATATCATCCGTGTGATACAACCCGGCAAAAGGGAGGCGCTTTTCTGCGAAGTGAAAGAATTGCAGGATGGGGTAATGAAATGAATTTAAAAATGAAAGCAAAGCATATGAAAAAGATTAAGATATCAACAGGAAGATTAATTTTTTATATCGTGTCCGCGGCAGTCATTACGGTTGCCATCATATTTGCGGTTGTTATTTACGGCGCATGGCGGAATCCGGCCGGCGTTTTCCTGAAGGAAGCCCTGTCTTCATCAAGCAATGCCGGCGCAGACATTCAGGCAGAGGCCGCGCCGCCGCAAACGGATGATGAGGATGCCGGCAATACCGGCAGTGAGGCGGTCATGGCTGATAATATGGATTTGAGCGAATTTTCAAATGAAAACATCCTAAATATCCTTCTTCTGGGAATTGATTCGGATGCATCCCGCGAGGCTAAGGAAATGGGTTGGAGAAGCGATATGGTTATGCTTTGCACACTAGATATAAAGAACAATACGGTTTCACTCACAAGCATACCCAGGGATACGCAGACAAATGTGTTTCATGTGGATGAAAACGGGCAAACCACCAAAGAAGAGCTTACAAAGATCAACCATGCTTATTCTTACGGAGGAGGTCCCGATAAATACGGCGCGCAGAACGCCATGGCTGCGGTTAAAGATTTCCTCAGCAGTTCCGCCGGTTTCAGCATTCCGATCCAGTATTATATATCGATCGATCTGGAAAATGTGCCCAAGCTGGCGGATGCTTTTGGCGGCGTTCCTGTTCAGTTGGATGTGGATTTTCCGGAATTGGGCAAAAAGGGAGAGACCGTTGTCATCGATTCGTCTAACGTTCATTTGTTTTTGCAAAACCGATATGACGTAGGAGGGGATATCGCACGCGCCCGGCACCACGAAGAATTCCTGCTCAGTATGATGAAAGAATTTAAAAAAAAGGGAGGCGTGAAGACCGTTACCGGGTTAATGAGTTTTGCGATGCAGTATACCCGGACCGACCTCAGTTTTCAGCAGATCGTTGCTTTGGCCAGCATTCTGGATCAATGTGATTTGGGCAGCCTGGATTATAAGGTGATAAACGGCGACTATCAGTATATCGACGGAATCTGTTATTATTTATCGGATAAAACGGATGTAAAAAACAGGGTGATAGCGCTTATGCAATAAATCCCGGCCCGTTTGAAACGGATCAAGGCAGCCGGGCGTTTATATTATAAATAAAAGATTTATATAAAATTTTCAGGTAAAAGTTTGCAGTAAGATTGCAAACTTTTATTAATGTTCTCTTAAGTCTTTACGATATATAAAATGATATTATATTCGGTTTTAATATCTCTATCTATTTTTTAGTTTTAATACAGGAGGCTATCAACATGACTATTCAGCAAGAGTCTTTGTTAGAATCGGAAGATACGCAGCATGGCAGGTACCTTACTTTTCTTTTGGGGGAAGAAGTGTTCGGTATTGAAATCAGATATGTGACGGAGATCATTGGCATGCATCAGATCACCCGGCTGCCCGAGCTTCCCGAACACATTCGCGGAATCATCAACTTAAGGGGCAAGATCATACCGGTAATCGATATGCGGCTGCGGTTCAAGAAAGAGCCGATAGAGTATAACGACCGTACGTGCATCATTGTAATCGATATCGACGATATATCCGTAGGCCTCATTGTAGACGAAGTGGACGAAGTGATTACATATGAAGACGACGATATCGTGCCTCCGCCGGATTGTAAAACCGGGGTGCAAAACAGGTTTATAGAAGGGATAGGCAGAAAAGAGGAAAATGTAACGCTGATCCTTGATTGCAGGCGACTTCTGGCTGAAGAAGACGCGGATGACAAGAACGTGCTGTAACGCGCGGAAGGCAAGGCAAAAACTTTTAAACGGTATAATCCATAAATAAATGAAGGCGCCGGTCCGCATCTTGGATGCCGGCGTTTTTTTATCTTAAACGGCCGAGATAAACGGCCCGGCGTTTAAAACAGAAACCTTTGCGGATGCGCCAATGTTTTCAAAAAAGTTGGATTGAACCATTAAACTTTTTAAAAATCTTGTCGATATATACAAAAGCGAGTTTTTTACAAAAATGCCCCAAACGGCATGCTGAATTGAAAACTTTTAATGTTTTTCTTAAAACAACCTGTGCATAAAATTCCATACGGGTAAAATGGTCTTTCGACAAATCAATAAGATTGGTTTGATTATTCAATTTTCAGGAGGTTTTTATGAATTTAAATCCGGTAGAAATGGAAGAAAATGAAGATACGCAGCACGGAAGATTCCTTACGTTTGCATTAGGCGCGGAAATCTTTGGCATAGAAATCAGGTTTGTCACCGAGATAGTCGGTATGCAGCCTATAACGCCTCTGCCCGAAGCGCCTTCCTATATGAAAGGAATTATCAATCTCAGAGGAAAGATTATTCCGGTAATCGATATCCGGCTGAAGTTTAAAAAAGAACCGAAGGAGTATGACGACCGGACATGCATTATCGTGATAGATCTGGACGAAGTCACGGTGGGTCTGATCGTGGACAATGTTTCGGAGGTTCTGATGATTGAGGACGAAAACATTTCGTCTCCTCCGGATCAAAGAGCCGGCCTTCAGAACAAGTATTTGGCCGGAATCGGAAAAGTCGGAAACGACGTGAAACTTCTGCTTTCCTGCGAGAGGCTATTTAAGGAAGAAGAAATTGATTTTATACGTGAAAACGTATAAGATTTTGTTTGGATAAGGATTGCCGGGCCCGGCCCGGCAATCCTTCCTTAATAAACGGTTTCCGTTGAAAAATCGCGGAAAGAATCCATACTTTTTTTCCATTTGCAAAAAAAACGCCAACAAAACCCATATTATCTTTTCAAAAACGCCTCCTTAAAAAGATAAGATATTTATTAAATACCGCATTGTTTGTAAAAAGAGATCATTTATTGCCGAAAAGAATTGATAAATTGTTTAAAAAAATATATTATATTTAAGGTGAAAGCGATACAAAAAGGAGTCTGAAATGAGGTATGTACCTTCAAATTGCCTCCGGCCGGGGCAAAAACTTGCAACAGACCTTAAATTTAATGATAATAGGATATTTCTGCGGAATGAAGTCGTTCTGACGGAAAAGCTGATAGGGCGCATCCGGTCAATCGGATTTCAGGGATTATATATTGACGATGATATTTCCAAAGACATAACGGTAGCGAATATAGTCAGCGACGAATTAATGCACAAGGCCAAAACAGAGATCAAATCGCTTTTTTTGGTTGCCGAAAAACCCTGGCAAAACAAGAAAGCGATCATACATCTCAGGACTATCCGGTGGGTTATCAATGAAATGGTGGACGAGATACAGCGCAACAGAAAAACAATGATCAACATCGTGGACCTTCGGACTTTTGACGATTATACTTTCAGCCATAGCCTGAACGTCGCGGTTTTATCCGTGGTTGTGGGTACGGTAATGAGGCTTGACAGGCAGATGCTGCAGGATCTTGCCATGGGTTCCCTGATACACGACATAGGCAAAATATTCATTGATAAAAACATTATCAACAAAAACGGCAAACTCACGCCGGAAGAATACGGCGAAGTCAAACAGCATTCCCAAAGAGGATACGATTATCTCCTGAAAACATACAACGGCCTGTCCGACAACGCAATGAAGGCTGTGCTTGAGCATCACGAGCAATATAACGGAGAGGGCTACCCGAACGGCCTGGCGGGGGAAGATATTCATCTTTTCGGCAGGATCATATGCGTGGCGGACGTATACGACGCGCTGACTTCCGACCGGCCTTACCGCAGGGCAATGCTCCCTTCCGATGCGGTGGAATACATCATGGGCGGATTCAACCGTATGTTCGATCCGCAGGTGGTGAACGCTTTTATTAAAAAAGTTGCGCCGTATCCAGTTGGGACAATCGTGCGCCTGAGCAACGGGATCGAAGGGATCGTTGTGGAGAATTTTGAATCCTCCGGGATGAGGCCAAGGATCCAGATACTGGAAGACGGAAAACAAACAAAAGAATATATTGACCTGAAAAATGACAAGGACACGCTGAATCTGACGGTAAAAGAAGTCATAAGGATGTAATTTCATATCAAAAATCAACATTTTTCGACTTGTTTTGATAAAAAATTAAATATTTTCCAAAAAAAGTACTTGCTTTTTGTCGAATTTTGCAATAAAGTAATATTAGGATTTTAATACGGGAGTAAAGAGCTAATTCGATTGTTAGAGTTAGCACTTTTTTATGTAATTAAAACCTATCTTTGAAAATTTTGATATGATCATTTGAGCAACAGACAATTCTTATTTGGATTTTGAAAGTAAAATAAGAAAGGGTGATAAAATGGACATTTTTAGGGAAGTCAATTCTTTGGAAAAAGGGCTTAATGCCTCATGGACCAGAAATTCGGTTATCATGAACAATATAGCAAACGTGGATACGCCGGATTTTAAATCGTCCTCCGTTGAGTTTGAGAGCATTTATAAGAAATCTCTGGAGAATGAGGAAGACGGCTTTGAATTGAAAAGGACGCGTCCCACGCATATGGACATTGGAGACACCGATCTTGAAAACGTTGAGCCTGTCATTACGCAAAACAGCGATACGGTGGCGCGTATGGACGGAAACAATGTTGATATTGACAAGGAAATGACAGACCTTGCCAAGAACGTCATCTATTACAATGCACTCACAAGAAAAATTTCGAGTGAATTTACCCAGCTGAGCATGGCAATAAGGGAGGGAAAGTAAGCGTATGGCATTTTTAGAATCATTGGATATCAGTTCGTCCGCCTTGACGGCCCAAAGACTGCGCATGGATGTGATTTCCGAAAACATAGCGAATATTGACACGACGAGGACCGCTGAAGGGGAACCGTACCGCAGAAGGTATGTGCTCTTTCAGCAGCAGGATGCCAAACCTTTTTCCGAATTTCTGAACAATTCAATCAGCGGAACTGCGGGGACGGGCGTAAAGGTATCCGAAATTGCAGAGGACCAGAGCGCTTTTAAGCTGAAGTATGATCCTACCCACCCGGACGCGGACGAATACGGGTATGTTCAGATGCCCAATGTGGATCTGGTTACGGAAATGGTGGATATGATGTCCGCTACGCGGTCGTATGAAGCCAATATCACGGCAGTGAACGCCACCAAGAGCATGGCGATGGCTGCGATGGAAATAGGAAAATAGCATTAGAATAAGGAGAAATCTATGAATATATCAGGAATTAACGCCGCTTCCGGATTGCAGGGCTTAACCAATGCGGGAAATAAAAATGAAGCTCAAGGCACATCATTTAAAGAAATGCTGTCAAACGCGATCGAAAGCGCGGACGATTTAAAAACGGTATCAGATAATAATACCCAGGCTTTACTCAGCGGAGAGGTGGACAACATCGCCCAGGTGATGGTGGATGCCCAGAAAGCTGAGCTTGCGCTCAATATGGTGATTCAGGTCCGCAACAAGGTGGTTGATGCGTACAACGAAGTCATGAATATGCAAGTATAGAAAAGCGGGTGATGAATCGCTTATATGACGACTGCTCAAGAAATACAGACCAGTGATGTAATAATATTAATCGTATATTTGGTGCTTCTCCTGGTAGGCGCGTATTATCTGACCAAGTATGTTTCCAAGCGCGCCATGCAAAGAGGCGCAAAAAAAACCAGAGGCAGATTTGCGGGCGATAAGGACAGGTGGAAACAGGGACAGTATGTTTCTGTTGTGGATAGAATCCCGATAGACAGAGACAAGACTATAATGGTTGTTGAATTTAATGATAAACATTATTTAATGGCGACAACCGGTCAGGATATTAAAATCCTGGATAAAATTGAGGTACAGAAGGAAAAAGCCGGCATGGAAGCAGACGCGATGGATGGCGAAAATGTTTCCGAAGGCTTTTCTGTGCGCCAGGAGCCTTTTTTGGAAGAAGAAAGCTTTTTTAAGAGGTTCTTCAAAAGTTTCAGGCAAGTTTCAAAGAATTATTTCAGAAAAGACAAAATGAATGCCGCGCCGTTCGGCATTCATTTGCAAAAAGAGATGGACAGCAAAAAAGACGTTCAGAACGAGGACGGGAGCGGCAATAAAAAGGAAGGTTAAACCATCCTTTATTCACCGGAACGGGACGGGTTTTGCCGCGGCGAAAGCCGGACTTTTAGAACCAAAGGGTTCCGGAGGCAGGCTTATAAGAGGTGAATTATTACTTGATGGAGGAATTCTGAACTTTGAAGGCAAAACGGAAGCTGAAAATAATACTGACCATTACACTGATATTATTTCTTGTTGTTCTTATAAACGGCTGCGCTTCTGACAGCCAGACCGGCGCGAGCCCTTCTTCCGGCGGACAAAGCGTTGCTTCAACCGCCGGCGATCAGGACAATGAAAGGGATGAGGGAGCAGACCCTCTGGCGCAGCTTCTGGGAAGCCGGTCCCAAAGCCTGCAGATCGTAGGCCTTTTAACCATTCTCAGCATAGCCCCGGCGCTATTGATAATGCTTACGGGGTTCACAAGAATCATAATCGTTTTATCCCTGACGCGAAATGCGCTTGGGCTGCAGCAAATGCCGCCGAATCAGGTGCTTGTCGCGCTTGCATTGTTTCTGACATTCTTCGTCATGTCGCCCGTTTTCAATCAGATCAAAACCGAGGCGCTGGATCCATATATAAACCAGCAGATAACCGCGCAGGAAGCAATTGATACCGCGTCGGTTCCGATTAAGGAATTCATGCTGAAACAAACCTATAAATCCGACTTGGAACTATTCGTTGATATATCCAGGCAGGAGGACATATCAAACGTCGATTCCATTCCGATGAGCACGGTGATACCCGCTTTCATAACCAGCGAGATAAAGCGCGGTTTTCAAATTGGGTTTTTTATTTATATTCCGTTTATTGTAATTGATATGGTCGTCGCCAGTACGCTTATGGCAATGGGCATGATGATGCTGCCGCCTACGGTCATATCGCTTCCGTTCAAGGTGCTGCTTTTTGTACTGGTGGACGGATGGGCGCTGACAGTGCAAACGCTGATATCCAGTTTCAATTAGCATAGATGGCGGAAGTGTTTTAATCAGAGAAAGGAGATGAGCGCCATGGATCAGGCGACAATCATAACAGTCATGCAGGACGCAATCAGAACCGTGCTGATAGTATCATTGCCCATGATCGGGATTGCCTTGGTAATCGGACTTATTATTTCTATATTTCAGGCGGCCACTCAGGTCAATGAACAGACAATGACTTTTGTTCCTAAAATGGTTGGAATACTTATCGTTCTATTGGTCTTCGGCGGATTTATTCTGTCCAATTTAACCGAATTCACCAACAGGATGTATTCTTTTGCATTGATGATTTCGGGATGAAAGGGACTCTATGGGCTACATAAATAATTGGCTTGCACACTGGGATTATTTATTATTATTGCTGCTTCGGGTTTCGGCACTCATTTTTTCATCACCCATATTCGGAAGACGGAATATCCCGGTTATAGCAAGGATCGGTTATTGTGCCTGTATCGCGTATCTGTTCTTTGTATCCGTGCCTCAAACGCAGCCGCTTGATTATCACGACGATCTTATGCTGTATGTGCTCCTTTGCGTAAAGGAATTGCTTTTCGGGCTTGTGCTGGGGTATGTGCTCAACGCGTTTTTCACGCTGACATTTACCGCGGGGCAATTGATTGATATGCAGATGGGTTTTGGCCTGGTAAATGTATTTGACCCGCAAAGCAACCTGAGCATACCTATGGTTGGCAATTTTTTAAACATCGTAATGCTTCTGGTATTCTTTGCGGTGAACGGGCACCACCGCCTGATCCAGATTTTGTATCTTACGGTTGTGCGCATACCCATCGGCTCGGTTGAGTTTTCCCCCAGTCTTGCGCTGGTTGCGGTGGAACTGTTTTCCCAGACTTTTTTGCTGGCGCTCAGCGTGGCGCTTCCCATCGTGGTATCCGGATTGATGGGAGAAGCGCTGATGGGCGTAATTACCCGGTCCGTGCCGCAGATAAACGTTTTTATGATAGGTCTTCCCCTGAAGGTCGTACTGGGGTTTGTGATCCTCCTTGCCACGCTGCCGGTGTATGTGAATTTTCTGCCCCAGATATTCGAACAGATGTACATAGGCCTCGATAATATGTTCGGCGCTTTGATGGGGGGATAGTATATGCCAGACAATAACAGCAGCGGCGAACGCACAGAGAATGCAACCCCTAAAAAGCGGAAAGACGCCCGGGAGCAGGGGCAGGTTTTAAAAAGCATAGAGCTCATTACCGCCGGTTCCCTGCTTGTGATGTTCGGAGCGATGAAGGCGTTGTTATCCCTTGTCGGCGACAGCCTGGAAAATTTTACAATAGGGTATTTGGATGGTTCCAGGATGACGTCGGTGCTGAATGCGGCCAACGTTATGGGCATTATGCAAACTGCGGTTTACGGTTTTTTGCTTGCCGTGCTGCCCGTGCTGGCGATCGCTCTTTTGGTGGGCGTCGGACTCAACGTTATGCAGGTAGGATTCTTCTTCAGTACCAAGGCCCTCGGTTTCAAGATGGAGCGGCTGAATCCTGCGGAAGGATTCAAACGGATGTTTTCGGCAAGAACAGTGTTTGAATTGCTGAAAACCCTTTTAAAGGTGGGGCTCGTGCTCCTGGTGTTGTATACCGAGATCAAAAGCAATGAGACCGCCTTTACCATGCTGATGACGTCCGGCATTCAGGCGTCCGTTGTGCAGGGCGGAAACATCGTACTGAACGCCGCCCTGAAAGCGAGCGGCGTATTGGCGGCGATCGCCGTCCTGGATTATTTCTTCCAGCGGCGCAAGTTTGAAAAAGACCTCATGATGACCAAGTACGAGGTCAAGATGGAATATAAACAGCAGGAAGGAGACCCGCTGATCAAAGGGCAGATCCGGCAGAAGCAGCGGCAGATGGCCATGATGCGGATGATGCAGAATGTGCCCGAGGCGGACGTCGTCATCACAAACCCGACCCATTTTGCGGTGGCGCTTTCATATAAAGAGAAAGAAGCAGAGGCGCCCAAGGTGGTAGCCAAGGGAAAAGACCTCGTTGCGCAGAGAATCAAGGAGGTTGCCCGCGAACACGGCGTCGAAATCGTTGAGAACAGGGAACTGGCGCAGACGCTCTTCCGCTATTGCGAGGTCGGAGATCTGATTCCGGCATCCTTGTTCCAGGCGGTTGCGGAAATACTGGCGTATGTGTACAGGCTGAAGAATAAAGACAAGGATTACAGACGGAGATAAGAAATCTAAAATGGTTTTAAAAAGGTGTAACGGATGAAATTAAAAGACGCGTTTATTGCAATTATAGTGCTGATTGTTATATTGCTGATCATTCTTCCCCTGCCGCCGGAAATGCTGGACGTTTTTTTGGTGATGAATATTTCGATGTCCCTTCTGGTGCTTTTGATGACACTGTACGTGCACGAACCCATGGAGTTCTCGGCGTTTCCTCCGCTTTTGCTGATATTGACCATACTCCGGCTGGGACTCAATATCGCGTCCACCAGGTTGATACTGGGAAACAGCGGCCAGGCGGGCAACGTGATCCATGCGTTCGGAAGTTTTGCAACGGGCGACAACCTGGTTGTAGGCGTCATTATATTTTTGATCATTGTGGTGATACAGTTTGTCGTAATCACCAAGGGTGCGGAGCGCGTAGCTGAGGTTTCCGCGCGTTTTACGCTGGACGCAATGCCCGGAAAACAAATGGCGGTTGACGCGGACCTGAATTCCGGACTCATAGACGAACAGAGCGCAAGGGAACGCCGGAAAAAGATTGCCGCTGAAGCGGAGTTTTACGGCTCAATGGACGGCTCCAGCAAGTTCATCAAGGGTGAAGCGGTCGTCAGCATACTGATCGTGGTGATCAATATCGTGGGCGGAATCGTGATGGGAATGATGAACGGCGAAGGGGATCTGATGTCGGTCCTCAGTATATACACCACCTCCACTATCGGCGACGGGCTTGTCACCGAGATACCGGCGCTGATGATTTCAACAGCCACGGGCATTATCGTCACAAGGGCGGCATCGGAGAACAACCTTGGCAGAGATCTTCTGGACCAGCTGGCCAGGCAGCCTTACGTATTCTACCTGCTGTCCGCCATGCTGATTTGCATCAGTTTCATCCCCGGCCTGCCCAAGCTTCCGATATTTGTGATTGCCGCAATCATGGGATTTATCGGATACACATTGAACAAGGCCGCCAGAAAGCCCACTCCGGTGACGATTGCGGAGGACAAAGCGGCGGCTGCTGCCAAGGAGAAGCGTAAGCCTGAGAACGTCACCTCCCTTCTGCAGGTAGAGCTCATCGGCATCGAACTGGGATACGGACTGGTGCCCCTGGTGGATACAAGCCAGGGCGGCGATTTGCTGGAGCGGGTCGTTATGATAAGGCGGCAGTGCGCTCTTGATCTTGGCATCATAGTGCCTGTGATACGTATACGTGATAATATACAGTTGAACACCAGCGAATATGTGATTAAAATAAAGGATATAGAGGTAGCAAAAGGCAAGGTCATGCTGGGCTACCTGCTGGCGCTCTCAACAAACGAGGTAAAACAGAAAATACAGGGCATTGAAACGGTCGAACCAACATTCGGCCTGCCAGCGGTATGGATACTTGAAAGCGAGCGCGAAAAAGCGGAGCTTCTCGGATACACAACCGTGGACGCGCCGTCCGTTATCGCAACTCATTTGACAGAAACGATAAAGCAGCACAGCCATGAACTTCTCAATCGCCAGCAGGTGCAGACGCTTGTCGACAACCTCAAGAACACCCAGCCTGCGCTGGTGGACGAAGTGGTGCCCAAGATGTTTTCGCTGGGCGAGATCCAGAAAGTGCTTGCCAATCTTCTGCGGGAAAACATATCCATACGGGATATTGGCACGATCATGGAAACGCTGGCCGACTACGGCGGAATGGTCAGAGACATAGAACTCCTGACCGAATATGTCAGGAAAAGCCTGTACAGGTCCATTTCAAGGCGCTTTGTTCCGGACAACAAGGCCAGGGTCATTACGCTTGACCCCATGCTGGAGCAGCTCATCACCGAGCATACCAAGCAAACGGAGCAGGGATCGTATGTGGCGCTGGAACAAAGCCATATACAGAGGATATATCTGAGCCTGAAGGCAGCGATAGAGAAGATCAACAAGATGGGTCTGACGCCCATTGTGCTGACGTCGCCGTTGGTCCGCAGGCACTTTAAGAGCATTACCAGCCAAATGGTTCCGGACCTGGTGGTATTGTCTTATAACGAACTGGATTCAAGCGTTGAAGTATTCTCGGACGGTGTGATTTCGATTAGCGCTCAATCCGCTTAAAGTCCGCTTGGCCATAAAGCAGATAAACCTGTTTCGTAAATGAAAACGGGAAGGAAAGGATAAAGGGAGTAATGGAGCTTAAGAAGTTTTATGCTGATAATATGCAGGACGCCCTCAAGAAAATCAAATCTGATCTTGGTCCTGACGCGGTTATTATCAGCAGTAAAATGGTACGCCCCAAAAAAGGGCTGAAGGGTTTATTCTCGAAAAAAATGATTGAAGTAGTCGTAAGTTACGATGAATCGGATTACAAGAAGAAACCGGTGTTTACAAATATCAAGCCTGTATTCAGCGAAAATAAGCCTGTTTTCAGCATTAACCCGGCAGGCCCGGAGCCAAAAGAAAACTTCTTTGATATGGTCACGGATTTTAATGCGCCCAAAATGAAGGAATCCGGCGGCCGCGGCCTGGATGAAAAGATCGGCGAAATCAAGGATATATTAAGCCAGTTTTCGGATAAGATCGGGTATTACAACAACGTCTCCGAGCCCAACTTTTCCGCTGAAATAAAGACCCTTTACAGGAGGCTGCTGGACAATGATTTTGAGCGCGAACTCGCAAACGAAATCTGCATTGAGACCCAGCAGATTTCCGAAAAAATGAAGGCGAAGCCCGAAGACGTCATAAGAAGCATATTGAAAGATACCCTGGGACAGCCTCATTATGTGCAGCATACAAAGTACAGGCAAAAAGTGATCATGCTGGCGGGACCGACCGGAGTCGGTAAAACCACCACTCTTGTCAAAATGGCGTCTTTTCTGACATATAAAAACAAGCTGAATGTAGGCATCATAAACACGGACGTTTACAGGGTGGCCGCGCAGGAACACCTGAAGGCTTACAGCGAGATTCTGAACACTACTATGAAAACCATCTACAAACCCGAAGAAATCAAGGAAGCGCTGCGGGAAATGGAGAAGATGGACGTGGTGCTGATCGATACGGCGGGCAAACTGTCCAAGGACCAGGCCTACCAGAAGGAACTGAAAGTACTGGTTGAGGTCGGGGATATTGACGAAATTTATTTGACGGTCAGCGCTTCCACATCCGAAAAGGTATTGCGGTCCATCCTGAAAGATTTCGAATTCCTGAAAAATTTCAATGTCATTGTGACAAAGATGGACGAAGTGCAGAGCCGCGGGGTATTGTTCTTTATCTCCAATCTCTCAAAGCGTCCGCTGTCCTATATGACCACAGGGCAAAATGTTCCGGATGATATCCAGCAGGTGAAACCGGAAGAAATCGTCCGCTCCGTAATGGGTAGTTAAATGATGAATGATCAGGCGCAAAGGCTCAGGGAACTGGTGCATACGATAAAACTGAAGAAAGAACAAAGACGCGCCAAAATCGTAACGATCACCAGCGGTAAAGGCGGCGTAGGAAAAACAAGCCTTACCGTTAACCTGGCGCTCGCTTTGGCGAAGTGCGATAAAAAAGTCGCTATTATAGACGCGGACTTTGGATTTTCCAATGTGAATATATTGCTTGGAACAAACGCGAAATACGATATAGGCTATGTGGTTCGCGGAGAGAAAAAGCTGGAGGAAGTGATCGAGGTCAGTTATGACGGCGTACAGTTCATTTCCGGAGGCGCGGGCGTAGCCGAACTGATGAATATTGAGGAAAGCAGGCTGGACGATGTTCTCTCGCAGATGGAAATACTGGAGCAGAATGTCGATTATATTTTATTTGATACCGGAGCGGGAATGGATAAAAATATCCTGCGCCTGATGGACGCAAGCGACGAAACCATCCTTATCCTGACGCCCGAGCCTACCTCCATTACGGATGCTTTCGTGGTTCTGAAGACCGCGGCAAAACTGTCCGAACGTCCTTCCGTGCGTGTGATTATCAATAAAGTGCATTCGGAAAAAGAAGCGCTTATAACGGACGATAATTTTAAACGTGTTGTAGATAAATTTTTGAATTATACAATCAAACTGATGGGTTATGTCTTGTTTGACGACATGATGACCAGGTCCATATCTGAACTGGTTCCCCATATTGTCAAGTATCCCAACAGTGCGGCAGCGCGCCAGATTCAGCAGATTGCTTTTCAGTATATCAACGACGACGATTTCAGATTTCATCCGCGTGGAATTCAGGGATTTTTGAAGAGGTTTAAAAAGTGAGGAGTATCCATGATTAAAAGCCAGCAATTGCATTTGGGTGAATTGATACAGATTGAAGTGCCAAATGAAGGGGTTTTTCGCGTCAGAGTAAACTTTGTACGTGATCAGGAGATATGGACGCAAAAGTTCATTGAGGAAAGTTCAAACCTTATAGGCATGCGCGTAAAAGTGCAGATCATTCGCGATAAACAGATTTGGGTGCCTAAATATTTGGAAGACAACTCAATGAACGTCAGAATGGAAAATTTCGAGTATTATATTGATACGTGCTTATGTTTTGACGCGGTAATTAAAAAGAATGAATTCCTTCAGGATATGGAGATGACCAAACTGCTCCGCACATCCGATATTACAAGGATACAGCGGAGAAAAACATTCCGGTTAAAACACTTTTTTGACGTCGGCATAAGAAAAAAGGGTACGGACGCCCCCATGGAGAAATGCCGGGGCGTGGATATATCTGAGGCCGGACTAGGCGTGAATACGCAGAACGGAGAATTCATTATCGGAGACGCGCTGGAATGTGAGTTTGAGCTGGAAGGTGAGAAATACATGCTTCCGGCTACGATCGTGCGTAAAGTTGATAAGATGGAAGAAGAGGGATACTACAGGATGGGAATCAAATTCCAGATCGAAAAAGAAAAGCAGATCCGTTTTATCAGGCGTTTTATTTACAAGAAACAAATCGAACGCAATTGGCTTTCCAAGAATTGACAGGCGGTTAAGGAGGCATTTTAGTGCAAAAACAGGAAATTGTTCAAAATGCTGATATCCTATGGGATATGTATTTTAAAGAACCTACGGTTGAAAATAAAAATCAGCTGCTTTTGCATTATTTGAATCTGGTGAAAAGGGTTGTACTTAGGATGATGCCCGCATATAAAAATCACAGCGATTACGACGATCTTGTTTCGAGCGGCGTACTGGGTTTAATGGATGCGATCAATAAATACGATCTTATGCGTAATGTGAAATTTGAAACATACGCCTGCAAGAGGATCAAGGGCGAGATCCTTGATTATATGAGGAAGCAGGATTGGGTTTCCAACAGCATGCGGACAAAGATAAAGACTGTGCAAAGAGCGTATGATCAATTGTCCGTTTCCCTTGGAAGGGAGGCGTCCGAAGAGGACGTAGCCGATTTTTTGGGCTGGGATACGGGTCAGATCCGCGAAACGCTGGATAACGAATATATACACAATATAGTATATTTCGAAAGCGTCATTTCAAGTAATTCCAATGATGAAAGCCTGAAATTGATCGATACCGTAAAAGACGAGAATGATACGGATTCTCCCGAAGTACAGTATGAAAAAAAAGAAATGTCCCAGGCGCTCTCAGATATACTTGACATGTTGCCTAAAAACGAAAGAACGGTTATAGAACTTTATTACAGCGAGGAATTGCTTCTGAAGGAAATTGCGCAGGTTCTGAACGTAACGGAATCCAGAGTGTCCCAGATCCATTCAAAGGCTTTGAAAAGGATTCAGGCTTTACTGGAACGCCAGTTCAGATAATATATCCAGCCCGGAGGTATGGAATATGAATAATTCGAATGACGAATTTCAAAGAGAACCGGATAGTGCTGATCAGATTATGCAGGACCCGATTGAAACGGTTGATCCCCAATCCGCTTTGACGGCAGAGGAGGATGACAAATTTGCCCAGGAACATGGATATCGGCTCGTTTACGGTGAAGACGGGGTTTATTTAAAAACATTCCCGGGCGGTCCGAGGCCGAATATCACGGACTGCCTTGAATATCTGAAAAGGAAGGGTATTCTGGGCGTCGAAGATACTCATCTGCAAAGGTTCTTCAATTCCGGCGAGGAGGGCCTTTTAAGTGTCGGCGACGCCAGGGAAGAAAAAATCCTGGATGAGGAAATTCTGGTTAAGGTAATAGACCGGAATATGCAGGCGTACATGGAGATTCTCCCCGGAGATTCGCAGGGGGAACTCTTAACAAAGGAAAAAATCATTGAAGACCTTAATAGCAGGTATGGCGTACAGTTCGGCGTAGACGAGCAGGCTATTGAAAAACTCCTTGCGGAAAAGGCCTATTATTCGCCTATTCTGATCGCCCAGGGCAGGGAAGCCGTCCGCGGGCATGACGGGTCGCTCCAGTATCATTTTACGGTAGAGAAGGACAATATCCAGGTCTTCGAGGTCGAAGAGGACGGCAGGATCAATTTCAGGGACAGGAGTAAAATCGAAAGCGTAAAACAGGGTCAGGTGCTTGTGACCCGAACGCTTGCCGGCGAAGGAACGGACGGAATGGATGTTCTTGGAAAAACCATCGTCGCAGCGCGCGGCAAGGAAGTTGTGCTGCCTTTCGGCAAGAACGTTGTAGTATCCGAAGACAAGCTGACGCTGACCGCGAAGGTGGGCGGATATGTTGAAATTACGGACGGTAAGATTTTCGTGTCTCCCACGTATATGATCCGCGGAGATATCGATATGAAAGTCGGAAATGTCGATTTCGACGGGGACGTACTCATTACAGGCAACGTCAACGCCGGTTTTACCGTAAAGGCGTCGGGCAGCATTACCATAAACGGGGTTGTGGAAGGCGCGTTTTTGGAGAGCGGAGGGGACATCATCCTGAAAAAAGGCATACAGGGGGCGGATTCAGGAACTATCAGGGCAAAAGGCAACCTGTTTGCGCAGTTCATTCATCGCGCAAATGTTGAAGTGGAGGGAAAAATCTGCGCCGACATCATTTTGCACAGTAAAATAAAATGTGAGAGCGAAGTGGAACTGACTGCCAAAAACGGGCTTCTGGTAGGCGGAAACGTGGATGTGGGCAATTGCCTGGCAGCGCGTACGATCGGTATGGAGTCGGGCGTACAAACCAGGATTAAACTGGGGATTTCGCCAAAGAAAAGGGAGAGGTGTCTGGAGATCGGCGATATGGTGAACGATCTCAGATCCAATATAGACAGAATGGACCGGGCGCTGAAATCATCTGCTTCAAAGATCACCGGGCCTGAAATACGCCTGGAGATCACAAAGAAAATGCTTACAATGAATAAAGAACTCATTGCGCTGGAAAAAGAACACGCAGAACTGGAAAGGCTGATCGAAAGCGCAAAAGACGGATGCGTTCATGTACTGAACAAGGTCTATCCCGGCACCAGAATAAACATCGGATCCGCGCTTTATAACGTAAATACCGAAGAAACATATGTTACATACCGTAATATAGGCGGTTATATAGAAACCGAGACATGCCGGTACAAAGCAAAATAGCCGCCGCTTTTCCGCAGGGGGGAGGGGAAACATATGGTAAATGGAATTGATAACCAGATTATGATTACCCGTACGGCAGAGTATGCCCGCACGGTGGCCGACCAGGTAAACGAAGCGCAAAAAGCAAGCCAGTTTGCGGCGCAAATGGAAAAAGAACGCGCGATACACGGCACGCACACGGTCAGTGAAACCGAACATATGGAGCATAAACTTGTCAGGAAGGAAAAAGAGAGAGGGTCCGGGAGAGATCAGGAACAGGAGGATGCGCCCAAAGAAGCAAAAGCCAGGCTGACGGAGGAAGAGGAAGAGGCGCAAAAAGTCATGCCTTCCGAAACATTGGGCAAGGAAATCGATATTAGTGTATGAACGGAGAATATAGATGGGGTTTGAAAATTATTTATTCGCAGCATTCGTTTTTGGACTGGGCGTAATACTTGTTGTAATACTCGTGAAGGGCCTGAATAAAAACAGGACTGAGCGGGACCTTTTATGGGAAGCCAAAGAAAAAAAACTCGAAAAGATGTATGCGGAAATAACGGATTTGATGGACGCGCTGGAATCCTATCTGGAAGAAAACAAGGAGGGCCTTCGGCGTGAAATGGAACAGGTCAGGCTTTATCTGGATGACGTAAAAAGAATAAAATATATGGAAGAGCCAAAAAAAATAGAAACAGTCGAAAAAAAACCTGCTGTTGAGGATACTCCTGCTCCAAAAAAAGGAGATTTGAAGCAGGAGGCCTTAAGACTCTCGCGCAGCGGATATTCAATAGGCGATATTGCAGAAGAACTGGGCCTTTCCAGAGGCGAAGTCTCATTTATGCTCAGCCTTTCAAAAAAATCTCTATAAAAGCATATTTTTACCGGGTTCGGCTTCAAATAGGACTAAAGTTTCACCCTAAAATCACGATATTACCAATATAAAAAATAAATGCGGGGAGAGACCGTTATGCTCAGAAGCTTATATATTGCCGGTACCGGAATGATCACGCAGCGCTCAAAAATGGATGTGATCACGAATAATATAGTCAATTTGGAAACGGTTGGATATAAAAAAGACCAAATGATTTCAAGGTCTTTCAGTGATATGCTGTTGGAGCGTTTAAACGATCCAAATATAATCAACCGGAGAAACGAGGTAGGGCCGTTAAATACAGGAACGCACATCGATGAGATCGTAACGGATTTAACCGAGGGCCCTCTTGAATTCACAGAGGAAAACACCGACTTCGCAATTGAAGGGGACGGATATTTTTCCGTTTTGACCCCGCAGGGCATCCGCTATACAAGGAGCGGAAATTTTCAGGTTGACATCAACGGCGATCTGGTTACCCAGGAAGGTTATTACGTTCTGGGACAGGACGGCGGCAGACTTCATATTGGCACCGACGATTTTGCGGTAAGCGGAAATGGCACCATAACGGCTGATAACAGAACCGTAGGGACCATCCGCTTAGTTTCGTTTGAAGACCAAACCGTATTAAGAAAAGCGGGTGACAACCTCTATACCACCTTAAACAACGCGCAGCCGCAGGCATCGGATGCAACGATCAAACAGGGATACCTGGAGACTTCAAATGTGGACATGGCGACCGAAATGGTGGATATGCTGGCGACCAACAGGGCATACGAGAGCAGCCAGCGTATCGTCAAGATGGTGGACGAATCACTTGGAAAAACTGTTAACGAGATTGCGAGATTTTAGGTTTAAAGGAGCAATGTTTATATGATACAATCAGGATACACAGCGGCGCAGGGCATCAAAGCACAGCAGCAGCGCGTGGACGCGTTGGCAAACAATATAGCGAACATTAACACTACCGGTTATAAAGCGACTAAGGTGGATTTTAAGGATGCGTTATATGTTGCGCTTCAGGATCCGTCCGAACCCGAAGGAACCGACAACCTCCAGCGGGGCAGCGGTGTTTTGATATCCGGCATGAGCAAGGTGTTCAAACAGGGCGCTTATCTGGAGACGGGCAGGGAAACGGATCTATATCTGGACGGCGAAGGTTTTTTCGCGGTTCAAACCCCTGAAGGAGAGACCTATTATACCAGGGACGGCAGCTTTTCCAAAAGCATTGAAAACGGGGCAACTTACCTGGTAAACGCAAAGGGATATTATGTACTTGACGTAAATGGACAAAGAATCGCCCTGCAGGGCGATACCATGGAGGTATCCCCTGAGGGACAGATCTCGGCCGGAGAAAACACTCAGCCGTATGCAACCCTCCAGATAGCGGTGTTCCCCAATCAAAAGGGACTGACCCAGGTTTCGGACAATATGTTCGCCGTTTCGGAAGCATCCGGCAACCCGGCGCGGGCGGGCGGTACAACAAAGGTTTTGCAGGAGGCGCTGGAGGGTTCAAACGTAGACCTTGCGAGTGAACTGACAAAATTGATGCGCGCGCAAAGGGCTTTCAGCCTGTCTTCCCGGGCGCTTACAACCGCCGATGAAATGGACGGAGCTGCGAATACCATGAGATGATAAAAGGAGCAATGAACAGATGCCAAGCAATTTCAGACAGTGTAAAATGTGCGGCCAAATATACAGGTTTATGAGCAGTCCATTCTGCGGAAACTGTCTCCGCCAAATGGATGAACAGTTTCAGGCAATAAAAGAACTGTTGTATAAAAATCCGAATCTTACCATAAAAGAAGTGGTTGACGAAACGGGAGTGGACGAAAAAGTTATATTATATCTGCTCAAGGAAGGAAGACTGGAAATGAAGGCGGCAAGCGGAGTTCTGGTATGCGAAAGCTGCGGGGCTCCCATCCAGTCGGGCAGATTGTGCAAAAAATGTTCTTCGCAGCTTTCGTCCGCTTTGGAAAGCGTAAAAAACAGGCCTGCCAGGCAAGAACCCGAACGCCCGGCACGGTCGGATAATAAAAAGCAGGATTTATTAAAGGCCAAAATGCACACGTATGTGGATAGAAAACATTATTAGGAGGTGATGGAAAATGAAAATTGACGTAAACTCCATACAACCGGCAAACGCGTATAAAATAACCGGTAAAAATATAGCGGCTATACAGATGAATCCAATCAGCCACCAGGATACGATAGAGATTTCAAGCGACGCCAAGTTGTTTTCGGATGCGCTTCGCACAGTGATGGCTTCTATCGGAGAACGGCTGAATCATACGGAAGCTGATTTGACGGATTTGCGGAACAAGGTTGCGAATGGAGAATATCATGTGGACAACGGCAAACTTGCAAAAGACATTATGATGGATAAATAGCCGACAGGAGTAAAACTTTGGAACAGTCTATTGAAACCGTTATCGCTTTACTGAAGCAAATAAACGACGCATATACGGAAATGCTGGCGCTTTCCAAGACGAAGAATCAGTGCATTATCAAGGCCGACGCGCCTGGAGTGAATGATGTGGTAGCAGAAGAATGGAAGCTTCTGCAAAAGATTTCAGAGCTGGAAGAAAGCCGCATTGCGGCAACTGAGACGCTCAAAAACGAATGGGGAGTCGGCGATGGACTGACTCTTGCCCAAATCGGGCAAAGGGCTGATGCGGATCAGCAAAAAAGGTTGGAGAAAATCGGTACTGAACTTAAGAATACGATGGCAGCGCAAAAAAAGCTGAACGATGAAAACATGGCTTTGCTTAAGCTGCATTTTGAATATATAAATTTTATGATGTTCAATTTTATGCAGGATTATGGCTCCGGCGATATTTACGGACAATCCGGGGCCGTTCAGGACGGTTGTATAAATACTACGACTGGCTTAATAGACAGCCAGATTTGAGGTGAAAAATGGGCTCTACATTTTTAGGACTGGAAATTGCAAAATCAGGCTTGTTTCTAAGCCAAAACGCAATGAACGTGTCGTCACATAATATCGCGAATGTGGACACGGACGGATTTACAAGACAGAGAATCTATGCGGCGTCCGTTCCGGGCGCAAGCAACCACGTACAGTTTGCAGCCGATAAATCCGGGCTTTCGGGCCGCGGCGTGACTCCCGTATGCGTTGAACAGATCAGAAGTCCTTTTTTGGATTACCAATACAGAAACCAAAATTCGTCGTCGACAAGGTGGTCTACAAAGGAACAGTATTTTTCCTATATCGAAGACCTGTTCAATACCGAGCTGGACGATAATGAAACCGTTTCGTCAAGCATTTCGAGCCAGCTTGGCGATTTTTACGACAGCTTGTACAAGCTGGTGGAATCGCCCGCAGACATCGAGATCCGTACAAACGTGCAGCAAAATGCGCTGAAGCTTACGCAAACGATGAACTATTATTTCAAACAGCTCACAGATCAGCAAAACACGCTCAATGAGAACGTGGACGTGACAGTTGACCAGATCAACCAGTATGCCCAGGAAATTTCGGATTTAAATGAAGCGATATTGGGTTATGAGCTGTCTGGCGATAAGGCCAACGATCTCCGTGACGAGCGAAACCTGCTGCTGGACCAATTGTCCGGATTGATCGATATCTCGTACAGCGAAGAAAGCAACGGGAATGTAAACGTTCAGATAGACGGCAATTATCTTGTGCGCGGGTCAAGTTACAATAAGCTGGCCGTTGCTGCAACAAAGGACAACCCGGTGAGGCCGGGAGCGGCGAACCGCCTTTACGAAGTTTATTGGGCGGATGATTCCGGGGCGGCTACCGGCAAAAAAGTTAACGTAAACGCCGGCGCCTTAAAGGCATATATGGAAGTCAGGGACGGCAATACCAAGGAAGACGTGGGAATACCTTACATCCTGGGGCAATTAAACGCATTATGCCAGAAGATAACAAACGACGTGAACGCCATACACAGGACGGGCTATACCACTCCCAACGCTTCAAACGGCAATACATCGCAGACCGGGATCAACTTTTTTATGGATACTTCGGCCGCGCAGGACGGCAGCGAAGTTACCGCGGAGAATTTTAAGCTGAGCACCGAGGTCATGCAGAATGTTTATAACATCGCGGCTTCGGATATTACGGTAGGGCCAACGGGAGCGCCGAACGAACAGCGCGGCAACGGGCAGATTGCGCTGAAGCTGTCCGAACTGATCAACCATACGGACGCGTCCGGCAATCCGGACAACTTTGGCAGCGCGTATAAAACAATCGTTACGGGCGTAGGCCTCCAGCTCAGCAATATATCGTCCACGGCGGAAGTGCAGGCGGTCATGGTGGACCATCTGATACAGCAGCGCAAATCCATCAGCGACGTTTCCCTGGACGAAGAAATGACAAATATTATAAAATTCAGCCATGCATACAGTGCGGCGTCCCGCATGATAACGGCAATGGACGAGCAGCTGAATGTTTTGATCAACAGTACCGGCCTGGTCGGAAGAGGCTGATAGAACGGGAGTAAAAAGATGAGAATCACAAATTCCATGATGATCGACAGTCTGCTTATAAACTTAAGCGGCGGCATGAACCGGCTGAGCAGGTATAACGCGCAGCTTTCATCCAACCGGAGAATCGTCAGGCTTTCGGATGATCCAATCGGCGTTTTAAACAGCATGAACGCCCGCCAGAAACTGAATATGTACAAGCAGTTTGAATCAAACCTGGTAACCGCGCGGGAGTGGGTGGATCAGGCCGATTCCACGCTTCTGGATATGAACGATATCCTGACCAAGATAAAAGAAAACGTGGTAGACGCCGCCGGCACCAAAAGCAGCACCGACAAGGTAAACATAGGCACTTTGATCCAGGGCCTGCGCGACAGTTTGTTTCAATTGGCCAACCAGACTATCGGGGACAAATACCTCTTTGCGGGTTATAACACTACAAAGGCTCCGTTTACGACGGACTCAAGCGGCAAAGTTTTATATAACGGCCTTGATTTATCCGTTGCCAGCACCACCCCGGTTTTAGGCAACGCGATCGCCGATACGGCAAACGCGTCCGGGTTCACATGGAACGGACCCATTACCGCGGAAATTGACGAATATTCTATTTCGGCTGCGGGAGACGCGATCTCAATCAAAAATTCGGATGGGTACGAGGTGTATTCCGGCACGGTCACAACGGCGTCCGGAACCAATACGCTGGACCTGAGTTCGGTAGGTTTAGGCACCATTACCTGGACGGACAGCGGCGCCGCGACGGGAGCTGAAGTTGCCGGAGCCATTGCGTCGGCCGGCTCTGTAACAACGGAGTTTGGAGCGGAAGCAACTCAGGATATTCAATTTGTAGTCGGGTTCAACGTAAACATGGATGTGTCCTTCACGGGCATAGACATCGTGGGTACGGGCGATACCAATATGTTCAAGGTTTTGGACGACCTGATCGGCGCGCTGAAAAACAACGCGTCCAACGATGAGATATCGTCCTATCTGACGCCGCTGCAAAAGATTCAGGACAGGGTCATTGTGCGCCAGGTTGAAGTGGGCGCGCGCTCTCAGAGAATAGCGGCGCTGGAGAACAGGTATTCGCAGGACGAGATTAATTATGAAGCCATTAGGTCGAATGTGGAAGATATCGACCAGGCTGAGACAATCATGAATTATAAACTGAGCGATGCGATATATCAGCAGGCGCTTGCAACGGGAGCTCAGATTATCAAGCCCACATTAATGGATTTTTTAAGGTAGCGGCAAATAAAGCCTTTGCCTGAAATTTTTTGATTGCATTCAAAAAGGGAAGAGTATCGAATGAAGACGTTGAGTATTGAATCAAGCTGGGCGGCTCTCGATATCAGTACGCGGAATGCCCAGCTGCAAATCAGCAATAATTTAAGGAGAAGGCTTAAAATCACGGTGATCCGTCCGCAGATGATTGTGGATCGAAAGCTGCCTTCCTTCAAAATGAATTACGCCAGCCGGTCGCATAAGATGGATAGCCTGGTGCATCTGAAGCAGTACCTGCAGCAAAAAAACAAGAACAAACTGCTGGATGCCCTTAATAAAAGCATTAATAACAGTTATGCGCTTGAGGGACTTTCAGGCGATTATGCAGCGCCGCAGAACGAGCCTGTGGTGACGCTTGATTTAAGCACCCAGGCTTCCGCATTGCAGACTGTGCAGGAATTGAATTCGTCCGCTCCAAAGATGGAATGGGATCCCGGATATTTCAAGATCGACTGGATCGCCGGTGAAATCAAGATAGAGTGGGAAGAAATCAATAAACCGGATATTCTGGTTTCTCCGTATTCGGTAGAAATCAGGGTAAAAGGCAAAAAAATGTTAAAAATAGCTCTGAATGAAGATAAGTTGCCTTGTATGAAAGGAAAAAAAGTAAACAAGGGCATTTAGTTGGGAGGAAGGAACCAGTGCAGATTATCTCTGATAAATTTGGTGTGGTAAAAATCGATGACAACAGCATCATCGATTTTCCCGGTGGGATCCCGGGGTTTACCAATCTTACAAAATTTGCGATCGTCAAATGCTTGCAGACGGACCCCGTACAGTGGTTTCAAAGCGTTGAAGACGGTCATATCACATTGCCTGTAATTAATCCTTTTTTAATAAAACCCGATTATAACATAGAAATCAACGACGACGACCTTGACCTGATCAAAACGCATAACGAAGAGGACCTGATTGTTCTCAATGTCATGGTGCTGCCGGAAGACCTTAAGAATATGACAATCAATCTGATGGCGCCCATCCTTGTCAATATCAAGGACATGATAGGCTGCCAGATACTCATGGACCATAAAGAAGTGCCCCTGCGGTATCCTGCATATCAGGCTTTGATGGAGTATTATATGAAGAATGCAGAGGGGGTGGCCGACAGTGCTGGTTCTGACAAGAAAGATTGACGAATCCATATTGATTGGCGAAGACATAAAAATAACATTGCTGCATGTCGAATCGGACCGCGTAAGGATAGGGATTGAAGCTCCCCGCCATATGCGGATATTCCGCTATGAGACGATGAAAAAAATAATGCTGGAAAACCAGCTGGCAGCGGGTGAGAATGTAAATTTGGTGGCTCTGTCGCATTTAAAGGAAGAGGCGTCAAAAAATGAATAATGAAAAAGAACTGGTTTATAAAAACCTGATGGAAGTCATCGTGATGGATAAACTGAACGAAGTAAAGGACGATCTGGATTGCTGCAAATGCGAACAGTGCATGATGGATATTGCGACTTATGTTTTGAACAGGCTTCCTCCCAAGTACATCGTCACCACAAAAGGAAGGATATTTTCCAATCTCGACGCTTTAAGCGCCCAGCATACGGCGGATATCCTGACGCTCATTATTGAAGCTTCCTTTATTGTAAACGAGAATCCAAGGCATTAAATCTTAATTGAAAACGAAGGGCCTGACAAAGGCCTTTTATGTTGCCTTTTTTCCCCGGGCTTTCTTTATAAAAAGGAAAGTCCGGACCCAAAGAAAACTAAAAAGAGACAAAGTAAAAAAGACAAAAAAAGAACCGGTTTATACCGGTTCTTTTTAATTGTGCAATGATTATTTGAGTAAGGACAGAACGTTCTGCGGAGCAGCGTTTGCCTGAGCCAGCATTGCGGTAGCAGCCTGCGAAAGGATGTTGTTCTTCGTGTAGTTGGTCATTTCCTTTGCGATATCCACGTCGCGGATACGGCTTTCAGCAGCACTCAGGTTCTCGGAAGAGATGTTCAGGTTGTTGATTTTGTGCTCCAGCCTGTTCTGCATAGCGCCCAGGAGCGCTCTCTGGTCGGATACCGTGTTGATGGCAGCGCGGGTAGCGGTAACTGCTGTGCCGGCGTCTGCCTGGGTTGCGATGCTCGATAAGTCGATTCCAAGTCCCTGCGTATCCATTTTGCTGATCGCCAGGTCCAGCTGTTCGCCTTCCAGCGCGCCAACCTGAATCTTCATTGCGCTGCCTGTGGTGCTGGGAGTTGCAGTAGTGACTATTTCAAGTCCGTCAAGTTCAGGTGAAAAATCTGCCGCTCCAGCGGTGCCGGTGCCGTCAGCTGCAGCGATGGAGTAGGTGCCCAGGCCCGCCGCGCTCAGGTTGAGCGTGAAGGAAGTACCGTCAGTCCCCGCGCCTTTTAGCACATCGGAAAACTGCACCACCGTATTGGTCACATTGCCGGTTGTGGCGTCCGTGAACGCGATCTGAAGAGCAGTCTCAGCGCCGCCTGCCGTGAATACGCCGGCAGCGTCGGTTACACCTGTTGTAAATGTGAACGTACCGGCTGCGGATACGCTCATTCCTTTGTTTTCATAAATGGAATAAACTGCGCCGCCCGTACTTGTGATGCTAAGGCCGGTTGCGAATGTGGAAGCAGGGGCTACGGTTACTGCGGGAGCGCCCAGCGTTCCGTCCAGTATGTGCATATTGTTGAAGGTCGTTTCTGTGGAGATCTGGTTGATTTCATCCTTCAGCTGGTCGAACTCTGCTGCGATCGCGCTGCGGTCAAATGTTTCGTTCGTGCCGGTCGAGGACTGAACGGCCAGTTCGTTCATACGCTGGAGCATGGAGTGCACTTCCTGGAGCGCGCCTTCAGCCGTCTGCACAAGCGAGATAGCGTCCTGAGAGTTTTTGGCAGCCATATCCAGGCCGCGGACCTGCGCGCGCATTTTCTCGGAAATTGCGAGGCCGGCAGCGTCGTCGCCCGCACGGTTGATCCTGTAGCCGGACGAAAGTTTCTCAGCCGATTTTGCCACGTTGTCGTTGTTCACGGTGTACTGGCGGTACGTGTTCATTGCCATAATGTTGTTAGCGATTCTCATTTTAAAATCCTCCTTGAAATTGGGTTTTTGGCGTCTGTGCCATAATTTGAATACTGTATTCCCAAATCCTTTAAGCTATTGCAATGTGTTTCCCGGGTTGCTTTTTAGATGAGAGAATTGAAGTATTACTGATAATTCTATCGGAAAGTTGGCTTCTAAACTTTAGCGGTTTTTGCTAAAATCTTTCGAAAATTATACGTTTTATGGAAAAAAATATATAAAAAAATGAAAAAATTGTTAAAAATTATAGAATTTCCTCTTGCATTTTGTCGAAAAATGAAATATTATATACTTGGAAATTAAAATAAGAGCACATAATGGAGTAAAATACTAATCCCGTTTTCAGGCATTAGTAATTTTTTATGTCCAAAATCAGAGGAATTATGTATTTTAGTGATGCAGATCTTGATTTATTAAAAGAGATAAGCAATATCGGCGCGGGAAACGCCGCCGGTTCCCTCTCAAAAATGATCGGAGCGGATGTTGAAATCAGCGTGCCAAATTGCTCGCTGGTCGGCTTTCCGCAAATCTCCGATATGCTGGGCGGGCCGGAAAACATTGTCCTCGGAATTCTTGTTCAACTGTCCGGTGATCTGGACGGTTTTATTTTGATGGTACAGGAACTGGATGACGCTGCCAATACATTAAAGCTTTTGCTGAATCTGGATGAATCGCTGGAACAGGAATTCGATCTGGACGATCTGGAACCGATGAAAGAAGTATGCAATATTCTGGTGGGGGCTTACGTTTCCGCCATATCCTCCATGACAAGACTGAAAATCATGCCTTCAGTGCCTGAAATGACTGTGGATATGGCAATGGCCATCATGAACGTGCCTGCTCTGGTTTATGGAGAAGTAGGGGAGTACGTCCTGGTGCTGGATACCAAATTCGGCGGCAAAGCCAAAAGCATAAAGGGACATTTTTTCCTGATCCCCACGATAGAATCATTCGAAGCACTAAAAAAAGCGTTGGTTGGATAATAGAATATATGAAATCTTTGATAATTGGCATGGCAGAACTTGGCGTCGTAAAAGCACCCGAAAGGATCACTACACTTGGCCTTGGGTCCTGCGTAGGTGTAATACTATATGACCGGATCACAAAAATTGGAGGAATGGTTCATATCGTACTGCCTGATTCAAAAAATCAACCGGATGTCAATAAGGCGAAATACGCGGATACAGGCATAGAAGAATTACTCCGGCAGATGCTCGCCAGGGGCGCAACCCGCAGCGCGATAACAGCCAAACTGGCAGGCGGGGCGAATATGTTCGGCAGCCTGCAGAAAAGCGATATGCTGAATGTGGGCGTCCGGAATGCGGCGAGCAGCAAAATCTCCCTGGAAAGGCTCAGAATACAGATCCTGGCTGAAGATTTGGGCGGCACGCATGGAAGGACGATCGAGTTAAATGCCGAAGACGGCAGTTTAAAGATCAGGACGCTTGGGAAAAACGAAAAATACATATAAAGAAATTTGTATTTGAAACGAGATATATTAAAGGATATATAAAGGAACTTTCTTTAAGATAAGTCAGAATTGCAATTATAGGAGGGTAGAAAATGAAGAGAGTATTGGTCGTGGATGACGCTGCATTTATGAGGATAACCATAAAAAACATGTTATCCAAGAACGGTTTTGAAATTGCAGGCGAAGCTGAAAATGGTGCGCAGGCAATACAGAAATGCGCTGAGCTGCAGCCTGATATTATAACAATGGATATTACGATGCCTGAGGTTTCGGGGATCGACGCCCTGAAAGAGATCATGAAAACAAGGCCGCAGACTACCGTTATTATGGTTTCCGCAATGGGGCAGGAAGGAATGGTAAAGGAAGCGGTTATGCTGGGCGCCAAAGGATTTGTGGTAAAGCCCTTTAAGGAAGAGATCATTATGGCTGCCCTGAGCAAATTCAAATGATTGAAAAAGGTAAAAGTAGCAGGTTATAAAAAGGTACAGCGCGTATTTTATCAAAGGGGTGCAGACAGATGGCCGAAAATGATATCCTTTTAGAAACTTTTGTATATGAAAACAGTCAGTTGTTGGAACAATTGGAAGATTTGCTTCTGAGCGGAGAAAAACATGCCACTTTAAACCGTGAACAGATAGATGAAACATTCCGCGTCATGCATACCATAAAGGGATCGTCCGCTATGATGGAATATCAGGGGATGGCGTCGCTTGCGCATGCGGTGGAAGACCTGTTCTCCAAGATCCGCATCAAAAATCCGGATGATTCGCAGTGGGTGCGTATCTTTGATATTGTTCTGGAATCCATAGACTTCTTTAAGGAAGAGATCGTCAAGATACAGGAAGGTAATGCTCCCGACGGCGCAGCAAACGAGTTGTGCCAGGAATTGAAGGAAATAACCCTGCGGCTTGACGCAGATACCGGCGAAAGCGGGACCGATCCGGAACCGGTTGCAGAAGCTGCCGGCAATCATATGAATATCAGCAATTCGGAACTGGCAAGACTTCAGAAAAATGAGAACGATTCCTATTATTATGCAAAAATAAGATTCTACAGCGATTGCCAGATGGAAACGGTGCGCGCGTTCGGCGTACTGGTGGCAATCAAGGATATGTATTCCGATATTATTCATTACCCTCAGAATCTGGAATCCAATTGCGACGACGATGTTGCGGAAAACGGTTTTACCCTTCTCCTGACCGCAACAAAGGAAACGGCCGGTCTGATTCGCGAAAAGCTGGAACAGACCATGTTCCTGCAGAGCCTTGAATTTAATGAAATAGCCATGGGAGATCAAAAATTCGAACGGGCTGAAACAGAGAATGGAGCCGAAAAAATGCCAAAACAGGCAGCTGCTGCGGCTTCATCTTCCAAGACCGAAGATAAAGAAATCAAGCAAAGTTTTTTAAGCGTCAACATAAATAAGATAGATAAACTGATGAACCTGGTGGGGGAAATAGTTACCACGGAATCCATGGTAACCAAAAATCCGGACCTTGCAGACCTGCACCTGGAAAACTTCGACAAACAGGCAAGGCTCCTTAAAAAACTTACGGATGAATTGCAGGATGTAGTGATGTCCATCCGAATGGTCCCGATCTCATCCGTTTTTCACAAGATGCAGCGTATTGTGCGGGATATGGGCAAAAAAGAACATAAAAACGCATCGCTGGTTATTCTCGGCGAAGAAACAGAGGTGGACAAAAATGTTCTCGACAACCTGTCCGATCCTCTGATGCATCTTATACGGAACGCGATGGATCACGGCCTTGAGACCGCCGAAGAGCGTCTTGCAGCCGGCAAATCCGAGAAAGGCACGATTGTGCTGGAGGCAAGAAATTCGGGCGGAGACGTTATTGTACGCGTTACGGATGACGGCAGGGGCTTAAACCGCGCGAAGATCATACGAAAAGCGATCGAAAAAGGGCTTACCAATAAAAATGAGAGCGATATTACGGACAAGGAAGCGTTTGGGTTTATTCTGATGCCCGGTTTCTCCACAAAGGAACAGGTTACGGAATATTCCGGCCGCGGAGTCGGCATGGACGTGGTCCGCAACAATATCAATAATATTGGCGGAAGCATCGTTGTGGAAAGCGATGAAGGAAAAGGAACTTCCATTATAATGCATATCCCGCTGACACTGGCGATACTGAACGGCATGAAGGTCTCGGTGGGTGATTCCATGTATATAGTTCCCATACTGACCATCAGGGAATCCCTGGAGCCTAAAAAGCATAAGATCATTGTTGATCCGGATGGAAATGAAATGATGATGATACGGGGAGAATGTTTCCCGGTGATAAGGCTGCATGAAATCTTTAATGTGGATACAGGCCTTAAAAACCTGAACGAAGGCATCATGGTTTTGGTGGAAAGCGAAGCGGGAGCGGCCTGCCTGTTTGCGGACAAACTGTTGGGCGAACAGCAGGCGGTTGTAAAACCAATGCCCGCCTATATCACCAAGAATATGGGCCGTCTCAAGGGAATTGCCGGTTGCAGCATACTGGGCGACGGTTCGATCGCCCGCGTTCTGGATGTAAACAGCCTGCTGGTGTAAAATCACCGGTATGAATAACAGACAAAGTATGAACTTGTAATCCTGCGGAAAGGGAGGCAAATACTTCTGAACAGTTTAAAGAATTTTCTGGAATATTTCAAAAAAATGAAAAAAAGCCAGCTTATAACAATTATTGCAATCATAATTGGAACGGTAGTGGCATTAAGCGTTGTTGCTTCCTTTGCAACTCAAGTAAATTACGCGGTATTGTTTTCGGGGATGAGTGAAAGCGACGCCGGGGATGTCTATAACGTCCTGGAAGGAATGGGAGTAAACGTAAAGGCGGGCGGGAATGGAACGATCCTCGTTCCCAAAGAGCAGGTGGACCAGCTCAGGTACCAGCTCAATGCCCAGGGATATCCAAAGAGCGGACTCAACTATGATATATATACCAATAACGCGACTTCTTTTGGAATGACCGATTCGGATAAAGAGCTTTACTATAAATTCCAATTGGAACAGAATATATCCCAAACCATTAATAGGATGGACAAAATAAAGAGCAGCACGGTTATGATCACCCTTGCGGACGACAGTCAATACGTGCTTTCGGAAAAGGGCAGCACCGCGGCAACGGCATCCGTAGTACTTGAACTGAAGGACGGCGCAACGCTCTCAACCAGTGATGCGGATACGGTCCGCGCCATTGTTTCCAAAAGCGTTAAAGACCTTCCGCCCGAGAATATTACGATAGCGGACAGTAAAATGAATGTTTATAACGAGGGCGGAAACGGGGACGATTCTGTTAACGAGCATCTGGCTCTGCAGACACAGGTGGCAGAGCAGTTGCGGAAGCAGATACTCAATCTGCTGACGCCGGTGTTTGGCGCGGAAAAATTGTCCGCCAGCGTGAATGTGGTTTTAAACTTTGATAAATCCACCACCAACTCCATCACGCTTTCTCCTCCTGTGGACAACGGGGAGAATACCGGAATCATCGTCAGCATGAAGGATATGGAGGAAAAGGTTTCGGGAAGTGCGGATACGGCCGGACAGCCGGGACAGACGGAAAACGGCGGAGGCGCGCCCACGTATCAGGAGGTTGACCCCAATGCCCAAGAAGGCGATTACTCCAATGTGACCAGAGAAATCAATTATGAAGTCAACCAGATCAACGAGCAGTTGGAAAAAGCGCAGGGTACGATCCAGGATCTTTCCGCCACGGTGATCATTGACGGCGGCGACGAAGTAAAAGCGCTCCTTCCCGATATCAAGAATCAGATTGCGACAGCGGTCGGGGTACCTTCCGATAAAATAACCGTTGCCAATATGTCGTTTGCACAGAATACGCAGTATCAGGAGACGCTGACGCAGCAGCAGGAAGCCATAGATAAGATGGCCAGGAGCCAGATGCTTCAGACGGTTATCATTGCGGGCGCTCTTGTCGCAATTGCGCTGATCATCATCGGCGTGATCAATAAAAACAGAAAGAGAAAACAGCAGATGGAAGCGGATCTGCAGGCGCTCCAATTCAACGCGGAAGCGGCCGGCGCCAGAGGCGTAAACGTCGTTGCGGACGAGGAGATTTCCATTGAAGAATTGATGGAAAGAGAAAAGAACAATACGCTCGGCCAATTGCAGGGCCTGGTAGAAAAAGATTCGGAAATGATCGCACAGTTGCTCAGAAATTGGTTAACGGATGATTACAGGAGGTAACTCATATGCTAGGCAAGGCACTAACATCTAAAGAAAAAGCAGCTATATTGATGATTGCGCTAGGTAAAGAGTATTCTGCAAACGTTTATAGGCATTTATCAGATGAAGAGATCGAACAGCTGACGCTCAGCATTACGGGGCTTGGCAGTTTTGACACGGATACAAAGAACGCTGTTTTGTCCGAATTTTACGATATCTGCATTGCGCAGAGATATGTCAACGAAGGCGGCATCGAACATGCGAGGGAGATCCTGGTGAAAGCCATGGGCGCTGAAAAAGCGGACGAACTCATAAGCAAGCTGTCCGCTTCCCTGCAGGTCCGGCCGTTTGATATCATACGGAAAGCAGATCCTTCGCAGATTCTGAACTTTATACAACACGAGCATCCTCAGACAATCGCACTTATTTTGTCTTATATGCAGCCCCAAAAGGCTGCGTCTGTTTTATCTTCGCTGCCTGAGGAAATACAGCCCAAGGTTGTACAGAGGATCGCCACAATGAGCGTATCTTCTCCGGAATACATCAGGGAAGCTGAACGGATACTGGAAAGAAAGCTGTCCAGCGTGGGACAGGAAGAAAACACCAATGTGGGCGGAATTTCCGTTATTGTGGATATTCTGAACGCTATTGACAGAAGCACGGAAAAAAGCATCCTGGAAAACATTGAAATGGAAAACCCCGAACTTGCGGACGAGATCCACCGCAGAATGTTCATATTTGAGGATATCACAAAACTTTCCAATCTTGCGCTGCAAAGGACGCTCAAGGAAGTGGACAACGATGTGCTCACAATGGCCCTCAAAGGCGCGAGCCCGGAGATATCCGCAAAGATATACAGCAATATTTCCAAACGGTTGCAGGATCTCATCAAGGAAAATATGGAATATATGGGGCCTGTCCGTGTACGTGATGTAGAACAGGCGCAGCAGAAGATCGTAAACGTCATACGCAAACTGGAAGACGAAGGTGAAATCGAGATATCCAGGGGTGGAGCAGATGAAGAGTTCGTTGTTTAGAATTGACAGAAATTCCATTATCGCGCAGGACAGCGGCGCGGCGGGTATTGTCGTTCTTCCCAGGCTGGAAGACATGATGCAAAAGCTGGAAAAAGAGAGCAATGACCTCAAAAGCATTGAAGAAGAAATTGAGGCGGCAGAAACGGAAGATAACGGCATAGACGCCGAACTCGAGATGAAACAGCGCCTGCTTGAAAAACTGCAGGCGCAGGTGGAAGAAGAAAAACAGAAAGCGGCAAGATATATTAACGAGGCCAAGGAGGAAGCCCAGCGCCTGTATGAAAAAGCGGTGAACGAGGGATTCAAGGCCGGGTATGCAAAAGCACAGTCCCAGGTTTCGGAAGAGAGGCGCGTGGAAAAAGAAACGCTGGCCGGCGCTTTGAAATCGCTTTCGGCAGCCAGGGAAGCGCTGTATGATGAAATGGAAGGCGGACTGCTGGATCTTGCGCGCTGTATTGCGGAGCATATTATAAAAACAGAATTGCAGAGCAACGACGAGGCGTATAAAAACATTGTGCGCAGCCTGATCGTCACGCTCAAAAATCAAAGCAACATTATATTAAAAGTAAGTAAAACTGAATACGAGAAATATTTCGCCGATCCTACCGGGGATCTCGCATCCGAAATCAGCAGCTCGGGTATCCGGGTAACACAGGACATGACGCTCAAGAGCGGCGACTGTTTTGTGGAGACGGAGTACGGATATGTGAACGCGGGCGTCAGGACGCAGCTGAACCGGCTCGAATTCGCATTGAAACAAATCGGAGCAGATAACTGACATGCCGGGTTTTGATCGTAAAATAGAGCTGTATAAAAGCCAGATTCCCAAGCTCGACACCGTGGAACTCTCCGGCACCGTGTCCAAAGTGATCGGCATGACGGTGGAATCTAAAGGCCCCATGGTTAAGATGGGCGATATCTGCAAGATATACCCTAACCGCGGCGAAGGATCCATACTGGCGGAGGTCGTTGGGTTCCGGGATCAATACGTCATACTGATGCCCTTCGGAAACGTGGCGGGCATCGGCATAGGCAACAAGGTGACCGCAACAGGAATGGAATACCTGGTGCCGGTGGGCGAGAATTTGAAAGGAAGGATCCTGGATGCGCTGGGACGGCCGATGGACGGAAATGGGAGCGTTTCCTGCGAGACGAGTTATCCGGTTGAAAACCAGCCTCCGAGCCCCCTGGAACGCAGGCGCATTAAGGAAGTGCTTCCTCTGGGCGTCCGTGCGATCGATACCCTTCTTACAATGGGCAAAGGCCAGAGGGTCGGCATATTCGCAGGCAGCGGCGTCGGGAAAAGTACGCTTCTCGGAATGATCGCCCGCCGGGCAAGCGCCGATATCAATGTGATTACGCTGGTGGGTGAACGCGGCAGGGAAGTTTTGGACTTCATTGAAAAAGACCTGCAGGAAGAAGGCCTGAAAAAATCCGTTCTGGTTGTGGCAACTTCCGACCAGCCGGCGTTGCTCCGATTAAAATCCGCAATGGTAGGGACGGCAATTGCCGAATATTTCAGGGACCAGGGATATAATGTCATGCTTATGATGGACTCTTTGACCCGGTTTGCCATGGCCCAGCGTGAAATCGGCATGACTGTGGGAGAGCCCCCTGTTTCAAGGGGATTTACGCCTTCCGTATATGCAATGCTGCCCCGTCTGCTGGAAAGGTCGGGCACTTCCCTGAAAGGAAGCATTACGGGCATTTATACCGTATTGGTTGAGGGAGACGATATGAACGAGCCGATTTCTGATACCGTACGCGGCATACTGGACGGGCATATCGTATTATCCCGAAAACTGGCAAACAACAACCAATACCCCGCGATAGACATTCTTGCAAGCGTGAGCAGGCTGATGGTGGATATTGTGTCCCCCGAACACTGGCAGCTGGCAAACCACATAAAGAACATGATGATGACATATAACGAGGTGCAGGACCTTGTGAATATAGGCGCATATAAAGCCGGTTCGGATGCAAAGATCGACGAGGCGATCACGCTTCGCGAACCGATCCTTGGCCTGGTGAAGCAGGAGATAAAGGAAGCTTCCACATTTGAGGAATCTCTGGAAAAAATGAGGCAGATTCTTAAGTAACAAGGAGCAGGCTTGATGAAAAAGTTTGTATTTACCCTACAGAGGCTGTTCGACGTCAAAAAGATATCCGAGGATCAGCTGCTGATCCAACAGGACCAAATTAACAAAAGACTCAGCGAGCTTCAGGATAAAAAGGACCGGATGATCCGCAGGTTTCATGAAGAAAAAGAATCCTATGAAGCGGACTGCAGGCGGGGCATTCCCGCGGGCGGATTGCAGTCATACGGGGAATATTTCGATTTTTTGATGCAAAGGGTTAAAGAGCAGGATGTTCTTATCCGGGAATGCCTGCAGGAAAAAGAAAGGTTGACAGGGTTGCTTTTAAAGCTTATGAACGAAATGAAAGTGCTTGAAAAGATAAAAAAGGAACAATTTGTCGAATATAATAAAGAAATGCAAAAAAATGACGATAAGATGTTAGAGGACTTTTTATGCGGCCGAATGTAGATGATTATAACGAGCTGATGGGCAAGACGCAGGTCAAAAAGCCCCAGCAGCAAAATAAGAATATGAAACAGGACGGAAAGACGGTCCCTGAGAAAAAAAAGGTAAAGGGAGGGGCGGTTGCCGCCATCGTCATTGTAGTCCTTATCGCCCTTTTCGGTGTTTCGTACTACTACAACCTGATGGATACAAAAACAAAAATCATTCAGTTTTTTATCAATCAGGACGATACATATACAAAGGCCATGGCTTCCCAACAGGCGCTTAGCGACTCTATCGCCCAGCAGCAGACCGATATCGAAAGCAGGTCAAAAGAGCTCGACCAGCGTTCGGCTGATCTGGACACGCGGGAGCAGGCGGTCGGTGATAAGGAAAGCGCGGCCGCAGACCGACAGACGGCCGATGAACAAAAAAAAGCCGAAACGGCAAAGATGGTTACGATATACGAGGGCATGGACGCCGCGGTAGCATCCGGAATATTAAGCAATTATACGGATAAGCAATGGATTGCCGATCTTCTTATGCAGATGAATGAAAAAAAAGCGGCTGCCATAATGGCTGCCATGGATCCGCAGCTTGCGGCATCCATAACCGCTTTAATGGTTCCCAAATGATAAAAAAAGAAGGGAGGTGAATAAATGAATGCAGTGACGATAAATGTAATAACCGCAGTGGATACGGCGGATACGCCTGTTAAGATCCAGGGAAATGACCAGCCGTCCGCTCAGGATTTCGCATCCGAACTGGACCGGGCAAACAGCAAAGACGATAATGAGGCCTTGAACGCGGGACAGAACCAAAAGATTGATAAAAAAGCGCCCAGGGATGACCGCCCGAAAACTGAGAAAGCGGACGACAGTTCTGAAGATGAGCCGGAAAAGCCTAAAAAGGTTCATGGTATGCCTTTAGTCCCGGTGATCATCAATACGCAGAATGTGGAAGTTCCTCCGGAAGTTGTGCAGGCGGATGCGCAGAATACAGCGTCTCAGGAAATAGCCGGCGTAATTCCGGCAAATGGGGCGGTGGAAAATCAGGGAGTTGTCCAGGCAATGGCATTGCAGGATATGGATGCGCAAAGCCCGTCACAGGATGCCGCGGGTGAAACCGGCCAAACGCAGGCGGAACAGGTTCCCAAAGGCACTGCCAATACAGCATCCGGAAATACTGAAGTGAAACAGACGGCGCAGGCTGCAGCAGATGCGGAAGCGTTCGCGGGGCAGGCGCTCCGGGAAATTGCGGATCTCAGTAATGCGCCGGCAAATACGGCGGCGAAGGACGGGGAGAAACCTGCGGAAGAACCGCTTTTGAGCATGCAGCAAACGGCGCAGGCTGCGCAGACCGTAAAAACCATGCAGCAAGCTCAGCAAACCGCGCAGCCTACCGGGCAAAATGCCAATCAGCCTACCGGGCAAAACGTACAGCAAAGCGGTGATAACGGGCCCGTACAGAATACGGCAATTGATCAGCCTCAGGCTTCTGCGAAGGACGGGACAACAGGGAGCGACAAACAAAACGCGCAGGACGGAAGCGGGGAGCCCGGAGCAACGCAGATGCAGCCGGCATTCGGGGCTTCGGAAACAAAAGTGGAGTTTCCAAAAACCGCGCCGGCGCCCGAACAACCTGCCGTACGGCAGACCGTAATGACCACAATCATCGATAAAATCTCTACGGCTTTCGGCAAGGAAACAACCGAAATGGTTGTGCAGTTGAAGCCGGAACATCTGGGAGGACTCTCGATATCCCTTTCCATGGGTGAAAGCGGACTGGTGGCGAAAATGGTGACCAGCGAGCAATCCGTACACAGCATGATCCATGGAGAGATAGGCATGCTGCAGGAGGCTTTGCGCGAAAAGGGGATCCCGGTCGTACACATGGAAGTGAGCTGGAGCCAGACATCAAATACTTTTGCAGACAGCCAAAGAGGAAACGGGGGGCATTGGACAGAGCCTTCCTATGCCGGAACCGCGGCGGTTTACGACAACATGGAAGAACCGGCAAATTATTACTACAACATGTCCAGTTATGATGTGCTTACAGAGCAAGGAGGTTCTGTGGAGTTCAGCGCTTAGGGCGCATATTACTCAAACAGAAAGGTGATAAAATATGTCAACAAGCCAAGTGCCGAGTTATATACCGGCGTCTTATACCACACAGAACAATACAAGTTCGTCAACAAGAACGGCCAATAATGAACTGGGCAAAGATGAATTCTTGAAGATTCTGGCTGAACAGCTGGCAAATCAGGATCCATTGTCGCCTATGTCGGATACGGATTTTATCGCACAGATGGCCCAGTTTTCGGCTCTGGAGCAAATGCAGGAATTAAACGCAACATTTGCAAGTTCGCAGGCTTACAGCATGATCGGAAAGAACGTTTTGGCCTCTGTAACGGATGACAGCGGCAACAAGGTCCCGATTTACGGTGAAGTGACCGGCATCGTCCGTCAAAACAACACAGATTATCTGCATATCGGTCAGTACTTGGTACCCGCATCGTCCGTAAGCGCAGTTTACGACGATAATGCCATGGATGGGATTATTTCGCAGGGCGCGAACCTTGTGGGAAAAATAATCGAAGCCGAAATCCCAAGCGAAGACGGCACGTCTGATCCAACCAAAGTAGCAGGCAAGGTAGACAGCGTAGTAGTGAAAGACGGATTGCTTTACGCGGTGGTTGGAGAAAAAGAGGTTCAGGTTGGGTATATAACCAAAATCAGCAATAACGTTGATGACGGTTCTGCTACCGAAGAGGCTGTTTAAAGCGCTCCGGCGTATGGGAGACATGGAAGTCCCTGTCGCTGATATAACCAAAATCAGTTAGGAAAACCAATTCAGCAGTATTTGCATGGATGGCAGGGATAATAATGCTGAAAACAACTGAAAGTTCATATAGATATCTTAAAATTTTTGGAGGATAACAGTTATGATGCGAGCATTATTCGCCGGCGTGACCGGGCTTCGCAGCCATCAGACACGCATGGACGTAATCGGAAACAACATCGCAAACGTAAATACCTTAGGGTTTAAAAAGAGTCAGACAACATTTTCTGACCTGTTCAGTGAAACAATAAGTCCTTCTTCGGCGCCTTCCGGCAATTCGGGCGGTATCAATGCCAAACAGGTGGGACTCGGCGTTTCGGTCGCCTCGGTAGTGGTCAAGCATTCGCCCGGCGCGGCGCAGTACACCGGCAACCCCCTTGATATGACGATCGACGGCGACGGATTCTTTGTCGTACGTACGGCGGACGGCAACCAGTATACCAGGGCGGGCAACTTTACGGTATCCAGCAACGGGAGTCTGGTAGATGCGAAGGGCAATTTTGTCCAGTGCTATAATTCCGTATGGAAACAGGGCGATGCCGGAAAATCCAAAGCAAATTCAATAAACGGCGAGTCTTCCACGTATTTCGACAACTTTGCCTATACCGAAGACCCAACGGCAATCAAGACCGCGCCTTCCGGCAGCTATACATTCAGCGTAGATCCGGCGACCGGAGCGGTGAAATTATTCAAGGACGAAATAGACATCACTCCCGCAGGCGGCCTGACGCTTGCTGCGGGAGCGGGAAACATACTGAATCCCCCGCTGACCGATACCGGCGCGCTCACTGACAATACGGCTTATACGCTGACGATTCCCGGACTTGGTGAGATCACTTTCCAGGCCTCGGCGGACGTAACGGCGGGAGACGGCGACAGCCGGTTCCAGAATGTTGCGGACGTACTCAACAACGCGAACATTGAAGTCATCAACAACGACGGCTTTATAGCGGGAAATACGGTGGGCGATCTGACGATCGATCTGGACAAGTATTACAACGTATCCGTAAACGAGCAGGGCGCGATCGTCGCACAGATCAAGGAAACCACGCTGGATCCTATCACAGGCTCGGGCACAATCAAAGCGGGCTCAAATGTAGTGCTTGGTTATGTGGCGCTCGCCTCCTTCAACAATGTCGAAGGCCTTCAGAAGGCGGGCGGCAACTTGTATGTCGTAACACCAAACTCGGGACAGCCCAGGCTGAGTACGGCGGGCTCCGGCGGGGTCGGAAACATTACGCCGTCTTCTCTTGAAATGTCAAATGTGGACTTGTCCGAGGAAATGGTCAATATGATTACAACCCAAAGGGGATTCCAGGCAAATTCCAGGGTAATTACCGCAACGGACCAGATGCTGGAAGAGTTGGTTAACCTGAAAAGGTAGGGGATGACGCTTTAAGTTCCCCAGGCGCCGGGAGCTTTCGCTTACGGAACGTCTTTGGAACAAAGCGGATAAATAAGGAACAGAAGCCGGCGGCGTTTATAAACGCTGCCGGCATCCAAAGAAAAGGGCGGTAACAATATGATTAGGGTTTCCAAGTTGAATGGTGTTGAGTATTATATCAATGCCGACATCATCGATTATATAGAGAAAACTCCGGACACGTTGATTACTTTGTCTTCGGGAAAAAAGCTGGTTGTACTGGAGACGCCCGAAGAATTGGTGAAGAGAATTATTGCCTACAGGCAATTGATATACTGCAAATTGCCCGAATTCAAGAGTAGAGAAATAGGCGAATAATTGCCGGATTCGGCTTTTTTAGGAGGATTAATATGATGATATCTACCGTGGCCGGGTTTGCCGCGGGTATAGTTGCAATTGTTGTCTCAATAATGATTGATGGACGTATACAAGATTTTTATAATTTACCGTCCATTATGATAGTTTTTGGCGGTACTATTGCCTCTACGATGGTCACTTTCCCGATGAGCGAGCTTAAAAAGATCCCAACCTTGCTGAAATATGCCTTAAGCAAAGACAAGGTGGATATCAAAAGCGATATTGACGAGATCATCAGAATGGCGAACGTGGCCCGGAGAGACGGTTTGCTTGCCCTGGAAAATCTGCTGGATGAGATGGAAAATCCTTTTATGAAAAACGGCGTCATGCTTATAATGGACGGGACCGATCCTGAAACCATCAAAAGCGTGCTGGAAACCGAAATTAATTTTATGGAAGAACGGCATGCAGACGGCAAAAAGATTTTCGAAGCGATGGCATCCTACGCGCCCGCCTACGGAATGATCGGTACGCTGATAGGGCTTATCAATATGCTGGTAAGTTTGGACGACGCGGCAAAGCTGGGACCCGCCATGGCGGTTGCGCTGGTTACCACTTTCTACGGCGTGATTCTGGCAAATTTGGTTTTTACGCCTCTTGCCAATCAGCTTGCTATCAGAAGCAAACGGGAACAGCTTCAGAAAGATATTATCATCGAAGGGATCCTCTCCATACAGGACGGAGAAAATCCCAGGGTGATCAGGGACAAGCTTGCGGCGTTCGTTTCCAACCAGGAAGCCGAAATGATAGAGGTTAAATCTGGCAAAAAAGAGGAAACGGTGAATGAATAAAAGAAAGGGCCGTAAAGAGGAGCAGAAGAGCGGCGCGCCTGAATGGATGAATACCTACGGCGACATGGTAACGCTTTTATTAACATTTTTTGTTCTGTTATTTGCCTTTTCCAATGTAGACAAACAAAAGTTTGCGGCGCTGATTGAATCTTTCTCGGGGACTCCTCCGACTGTCGTAATAGAGCCGATAGATATGACCAATCCCGTCCAGGGCTTTAAAGTGGAGGATTATATACCGGGCGTAAACGTCGGGCTTGCGGATCAGACCGAAGAGGAAGAAAAAAAGCAGCAGGAGGACGAGAAGACGGGCGGAGATACCGAAGAAGAAAGGCAATACGATTACAGGGTAGAGGCGATTTTCTCGGATCTTTTTGAAAGGCTTCAGGCGTACATCCGGGAGAATCATCTGGAAGGTTCGCTGGTAGTTATGCGGGACGGTGAATATATAAATTTAACCGTAATCGAAGGGACTCTGTTTGATTCGGGGCAGGCGCAGCTGATTGGTTCCGCGCAGACGATTTTGACGGATATAGGCGCAATGCTGAGTGAATCGCTTGATAGCATATACCGCATTACGGTGGAAGGACATACCGATAACGTACCGATATCCAACAGCCAGTTTGTGGACAACTGGGACCTCTCAACGAAACGGGCGACCAATGTGGTGCGGTATATGAACCAGACAAGCAATCTGCCGATGCCCATTTTCATAGCCGTCGGGAAAGGCGAATGGGAACCGGCTGCGTCAAACGACACCGAAGAGGGACGCAGGCAGAACAGGCGGGTACAATTTATTATTGCAAGTAAAAATTCTGGAATAGAGGAATGAAGAACGATGAATAAAAAGGTATTGGCAGTTGTATTGGTGGTGGTCGTCGCGGTGGCGGGCTATTTTATCTACGACTTAAAATTTAAGGATCAGGGCGGGGAAGGCCAGCAGTCCGTAAACATTGAGGATATTTATTATTATTCTACAGGCGATTATTTTGTAACAAATATAAAAGACAGCAAATCCTTATCCAAAGTTTCGGTATCGCTGGCTTTAACGGGTAAAGACCAGACCGAATTGCTCACGACCAACAACGCGCTGATCCGTTCGATTATTGTAGATGTCATGAGGAGTCATACCGAAGATGAATTGCGCGCCGTGGATGCCACAACGGTGTTGTCCGCTGAAATGCTTGCCAAGCTTAAAGCGGCGCTGAATATAGAAGATATTGTGAATGTATATATCAGTGACTTTGTTATACAATAACAGCTGAAAAAAAACGGAACAGGGGGAGCCCTTTTTGTCAAACATTCTATCTCAAAATGAAATCGACAACTTGCTGAACGCTTTGAATGCGGGCACCGATGTTGAGCTCAATAATGAGACCACCGAAACCCAGCAGAGCGTCCGCACGTACGATTTCAGAACAGCGAACAAATTTTATAAAGAACAAATGCGCACGCTGAATATTGTCTTCGATACTTTTGCGTATTTACTGTCCACAAAGTTAACGGGACTTCTGCATACCATGTGCGAAGTGGAAGTGGTCTCGGTGGAAGAGCAGAGTTTTGGCGAATTCAACAACTCAATTTCTTCCCCCGTACTTTTGGGCATCATCGAAATGCCACCGCTTCAGGGATCGCTTTTGCTGGAGGTATCTCCCGTACTAGCATATGGAATCATCAGCAGGCTTTTCGGCGGAGCTGCGGACTATACATTGTCCGGCAAATCCTTTACGGAAATTGAAATGACGATCATCGAAAATCTGATGTACCAGATCATGGATATTTTCAGGGAGTCGTTCAAAAAGATTTTGATCGTGCAGCCGGAACTGTCCAGAATGGAAACGAGTTCCCAGTTTACGCAAATAGCCGCGATGAACGAACCGGCCGCTATCGTAACGATGAGTACAAAAATTGACGGCACGCAGGGGATGATATCCATATGCATACCGCACTTTTCCATACAGTCTATTTCAAAGGAATTGAACACGGCAAGCTGGTCCATTGCTTCCAACATGGTGCAGGCCCAGCAGGATAAAAAGGAAATCATGGAAAAGCAGTTGGACGAGACTTTTGTCACGCTGCAGGCCACGTTTAACGACACGTATACGACTTTAAGCGAGATACTGAACATGCAGGTGGGGGATCTTATACGGATCAACCATAGCATTGATGAATATATCAAAATCAACGTAGAAGACATTCCTAAATTTGAAGGCGTTATTGGCGTTGAAAAAAATAAATATGCAGTACAGCTTGCAAATATAATCAAGGAGACTGATCCAAGTGAGTGATAATTTTTTAAGCCAGGAACAAATAGAAAAGATGCTCAGCGAGGCGGGACAGATCAAGGATGGAAGCGCCCTTTTTGCAGATGATTATCTTTCACGCGACGAACAGGATGTGCTGGGGGAAATCGGGAATATTTGCATGGGTACGGCAGCTACCACCATGTTTACGTTACTGGGAAGAAAAGTGACGATCACCACGCCGTCCATCTCGGTGCATACGCTCAAAACTCTGAGCGAGGAGTATCCCGCGCCCATAGTTGTTGTGGAAGTCAACTACATCAAGGGCATTACGGGGAAGAATCTTCTGATATTAAAGGAATACGACGTTGCGCTGATCACCAATCTGCTGCTCGGGGAAGACGGCCCGATCGACGAGAACAATATCCAACTGGACGAGACTCATTTAAGCGCGATACGCGAGGTAATGAACCAGATGATCGGATCTTCCGCAACATCGCTTGCGGATATACTGCAAACGGCAATCAATATTTCGACGCCCCAGGCGAAGCAGATTTCCCTGAGTGATCAGGAAATATCCGAAGCCTTTTTCGACGATAACGATCCGATTGTAAAGATCAATTTCAGAATGGAAATAGAAAATCTGTTAACCAGCGAAATCATGCAGATTCTTCCTTTGAACTTTGCGAAGAACCTTGCTTCAAACGTTATCAACGGCGCTGATCAGCCCACTCCCGAACCGGAAGTTGCCGCTTCAGCTGCGAAAACGCAATATCCGGAGCCGAGTTCCGCCGGAAACTCCAGCATTATTCGCGATAATCCGAATGTGGATGTAAAAGTTGCACAGTTTCCTTCTTTTGATTCATCCAGGCAACTCAACAATCCGCTCTTTGAAAATATCGGCATGATACTGGACGTTCCTATGAAGGTGACCGTGGAACTTGGTAAATCAAAAAAGAAAATCAAAGAAATCCTTGATTTTAATATGGGGTCGGTCATCGTGCTGGACAAGATCGCCGGCGAAGCGGTGGATATTTTGGTAAACGGAAAAATTGTAGGAAAAGGAGAAGTTGTTGTCATTGACGATAATTATGGCGTTAGAATAACGGAAATTAATTTAACCTCAACCATGGAATTGTTATAGTACTTAAAGTAATGCAAATTAGCGGAAAGGCAACAAAATGGCTGTCGAAAACAATAAAATAAAAGTTCTGGTGGTGGACGATTCGCTGTTTTTCAGAACGGCAATTGCGAACGCTTTGTCCAATAATCCTAATTTAAAGGTTGTGGGCGTAGCTGCAAGCGCGTTCGAAGCCAGAGATAAGATAAATGAATTAAATCCCGATGTCATGACGCTGGATGTGGAAATGCCGCAAATGAACGGGATTGACTTTTTAAAAATGATGATGCCTAAAAATCCACTGCCTGTGGTGGTAGTGAGCGCCGTGAACGGGATTGTGTTCGAGGCGTTCAAAGCGGGAGCTGTGGATTTTGTGGTGAAACCGTCGTCAGCCAAACCGGACAATATAGGCGGCTTTTGCAGCGAACTTGCAAGCAAGATTTTGATTGCTGCCAGCGCCAGACTAAAATCCGGCAAAACGGACGTACAGCCTGCGGCGCCGAGAACGCTGGGCACTATAAAAAATACAGACGGACTGATTGCGCTTGGAGCCTCCACCGGCGGTACGGAAGCTACAAGTACGATTTTAAAAGCGTTGCCTTCCACCATCCCCGGCATGGTCGTTACGCAGCATATGCCGCCGGTTTTCACGAAGATGTATGCGCAGAGGCTTGACAAGGAATGCGCGCTTACCGTGAAAGAAGCGGAAAACAACGATATTATATTGCCGGGACACGTCTATGTTGCGCCCGGGGACCAACAGATGGAAGTAGTGAAAAAGGGAAGTCAAATGGTCATCCGATGTTATGCGGGCGAAAGGGTAAGCGGACATTGCCCGTCGGTGGACGTGCTGTTCAATTCGGTTGCGGGATTTGCCAATGAACATACCGTAGGCATTATTCTGACCGGAATGGGCTCGGACGGCGCAAAAGGATTGCTTGCCATGAGGCAAAAAGGCGCTTATACCATCGGACAGGATGAGAAAAGCTGCGTCGTATATGGAATGCCAATGGTTGCGTATAAAATAGGCGCGGTGGCCAAACAGGTATCTCTGGATAAAATTGCGGATACGCTTCTGGATTATCTGGCTAAAAAATAATCATTTCTGTTTGTAGTTTTGATCCATTTGAAATATAAAAACAAAGATCCGGGCTACCGCTTCGTATAATTTGGGCGGTATGGCGTCTCCAACAGACAGCGTTTGCAAAACCTGGGAGAGCTCGGCGTTCTCAAGAACAGGCACCTCGTTTTTTCCTGCTGTTTCAATAATTTTATCGGCTACAAAACCCTGGCCGACCGCTGTAATTACCGGCGCATTGTTTCGCTCCGGATCGTATTTCAAGGCGGCGGCTTGTTTTTTAGGGGTCGCTTTCTTCATTGAAGCCTCCATAGGTTTAAATCTGAATGTCCAGCCCGGCTGCCGGAAGACGGCTTTCCCTGGAAAAGAGTTCCTGCGCATTGAGCGGAGTTGTTTTCTTCTCAATAAGCCCGAATTGCATGCTTTTTATCTGAAACCCGGACTCGGCAAGCGATTGTTTTAAGCTGGCGGCTTCCTTTTTCAGGTAGCCTGAAAAAGCCTCGGAATCCAGCCGGAAATTTACTTCCAGGCTGTTTCCTTCGCACTTCAGCATTGTTTCAACCCTTCCCAGATTTTGTGTTTCTAGGGCTATCAGGACTGAGCTTTGCTCGCGGGTGGCTTTTGACCTGCTGTTGCGCTCAAAAATATAAAGTTCCGCCGTGTTTTTTTGGTTTTCAAACCGGACGGGGATCTGAAAATAGAAAAACTGCTCCAGGCCTGATGTGAACTGAACCTGCGCTTGGAGTTCGCCTGCCTGGCGGGTTATCGCGCTCTTATCGCCTGCCAGGCGGGCAAGATCGGATGCTATACTTTTCGTCAGCATTTCCTGGTTTATGACAGTTTCGCGCAGGTCCTTTGCGGCAGCCGGGATATCGTCCGCTTTCAAATGTACGAACAACCCGTCCATTTTATGAAGCACCTTCATAGCGGTATCCAATAAAGAGGCCGGTGTTTGGGCCTGCGTGGATTCTTTAAGTATTCCAGGGCCGCCGCCGTTCTCCGTCACGGATGTCCCGGGGGCGTTTCCACCGTTTCCCATAGCGGGCTGCTTTGGCAGGACCGGGTTTTCCGGTACGGTGTCAAAAGCGACTGAAATTAATCCGGGATTGTCCTTCAAAACAGGCAATTGGGAAAGCAAGGACTGCCTTTCCTGGACCGGAAGTTTCAGAAAAGAAAGTAAACCGGAGAACAACTGCGTGCCCAGCGGTTCTTTTCCCGCGAGGATGGCTGCAGCGGTTTCAGCTTCCTGCTTTGGCAGGGAAGCCAGCAGTTTAATAATTTCCGCCGGGTTTTTTGCGCCTGACAATAAACTTGCGATATCTTTGACCGGTTGGGAAGAAGCGGGAATCTGATCCGCCGGTGCGCCTTTGAGGAGGAAAGCGCTTTCGCCCTGTTCCAAAAAAGTAACAAGCGCCCGCAGCAATTGCGTTTCGCCTTCCGTTGCGGTTGGCTTGTTTCCCGAAGTGGCAATCCGGACGTTTCCGGGATCCTTCCAGGTTGTGCCTGTTTGTACGAGAGGATCGGCCTGCGCGGTTCCTGCGGCGCTCTGCGCCTTTTGGCCGGGCGCGGCTTCAGTATCCGCAAGCAGCCGCGTGAATGCGTCCGAAAGCTGCCCGATGCGCTCTCCGGTTTGCGGAGACCGCGTGATCAGCCGGTCCAGCCGGCTGAGTGTTTCTTCATCGGGCTTTAAATGATTGGCCGCCAAAAATGCGGATATGCCGGAAGGCAGGTCCGGGCGCGCCTTCATGATCTTTGCCAGGTTGGAGATAGTCTCGGGCGCAGGCATAAAACCGTTTTCCTGCAGAATGCCGGCAAGCCGTATATTCTGTGCCGACGGTTCGATGCCGGCTCTCAAAAGCAAATTTTCCCGAACGCTGACTTCCGGCCGCAACTGCTGGCCGTTCAGCGAGAGCATCCGAAGGGAAATCTGCTTGCCCTGGAGGGAGTTCATCATCAGTTCCACCTGGTCTCCGGGCTGTAACTGGACGCCTCCCCGAAAGTCCGCCTGAACGGTTTTTCCGTCCTGCGTCTTTAAAATTATCCGGGAGCCGTTGACGTCCGTAATATCCGCCTGAATGGTATCCCCGGACTTAAGCCCTGAAAAGATCCGGGAGGCCTCTGCCCGGCTGGCCGGTATTAAAATGAACTCTACAGACTGTACGCGCAATTTGAGCCTCCAAAGAAATATATTTATATATATATCGGCAATACCGGGGTTTCAGTTAAGCTTTTTAAAAAAATTATAAGGGGTTTACCTAATATTACCGAACGCTGGTTTCAATTATTGCACAGCTTGGCCTAAAGTGTAGAGGAAAAATTGCGATATTATAATTATAAAACTATAAGGAGAAAATTTTATGCCCAATATTGAGGCAATCAATAATACGAACAATACTGCGTCAACGCAAAGCCTTTCAAATCAAAAGGCAACGGCGGGCGTTTTCAGTACGCTTTTGTCCTCTATTATAAACCAATCCACAAGTTCGATCGCCGATTTTTCGGAAGACAACGAAGGCTTGCTGGATTCGGGCAGCGGTAATATGGGCCTGTTTGCACTGGGTTCCGTTTTGGGCGGCCTGGACGGGACAAGCGCGCTTGGAAATTCGGGGAATATGGCTAACGCGCTGCTCCTCTTGCTTCTTCTTGCAGGCCAGGGAGGAAGCGGGTTAAGCCCGGACATACTGACCGCGCTTCTGGGCGGAGGAACGGGCATGAGCTACAATCCGTATTCCTTGGATTCCTCGGGCAGCGGTTCCGCCGGAAATATATTCAATTCCGCAAACGTGCTTTCCTATATCGGTCAGTATCAGGCCGCAAGCCAATTGAACGCGGTTCCCAGCGCATCCTGGCAGCCGTCCAATCCGTCCATGGTGAACCATGTGGGCGAGAGAAGCGCGGATGCCTACAGGGCCGTAATCAGCCAGTTTAATGTGGAATCGAGCGAACGCTACCGGGTGAATAAAATGGGGCAGAATGATACGTACTGCAATATTTTCTTGTGGGACGTTACGCGGGCCATGGGCGCGGAAATACCCCATTATGTCAACGCGGCCGGAGAGCCGGTGCAGGCCGGAACGGCAAATGCAAAAGAAATGAATGCCAACGATATTAATAGCTGGCTGAACACAACCGGCAAGACTTACGGCTGGGTGAAGGTTTCGCCAGAGGAAGCACAGTATTATGCAAACCAGGGCATGCCGGCAGTTACTTCCTGGAAGAATCCGAGCGGACATGGGCACGTGCAAGTGGTAAGCCCTTCCGCGGACGGACAGTATAATGCATCGCGTGGCGTTGCGATCGCACAGGCGGGACGGAAACTGTATGATTACAATTACATTACCGCTGTTTACGGCTCAAAAACGCTTCCGAATGTAGAATATTTTGTGCATATTTAAAAAGGACATTTAAGTTTTTCAAAAAAAATACGATATCTTTTTTATAGGCACTTATATGTGCCGCGCCCATCGGGCATAAAATTATTTTCACGAAACGCGTGCGGCAAAATGGCTGCTGGAGCAGCGCGCCGTGGCAAGTGAGGAGGTTTATAAAATGACATCAATAAATTCCACTGGCTCGTCGAGTTCATCGAGTCTTCTGAATGCGATAAACAGCATGAATACGGCAAGAACGTCCAAAACCCGTATCACGGGCCTTTATTCCGGATTGGATACGGATGCGCTGGTAAAGGAGATGCTCGCGACCGAGCAGGCCAAGCTGGACCGTATTTATCAGGACCAAACCAAGCTTCAGTGGAAATACGACGCTTATACAGCTATCAATACGCAGCTTAAAGATTTCCGTACAAAATATATGAGTGCTACCAGCGCGGACAACATGTATACTGCTAACACTTACAAGGCGTACAAGGTAAGCATTGCAAGCAATAATTACGTAAATGTTACGGCTACGTCCAATGCGATCAAGTCTTCGCACATCATAACCAGCGTGAAACTTGCTTCTGCCGCTACGCTTACAGGCACAAAATACAGGAGCCAGTCGGCCGCATTAACTGGAACAGCGGGAACCAATATGTTTGCCAGCGTGACCGGAACAAAAAAATTGCAGGCAGACGCAGGGGATGTGGCGCTAAAGGACCTGAAATACGAAGACGGGACAGCCGTTTTCAATTTTACCGAGGATGTTTCGAAAGTTTCGTTCTCCATAAACGGCAAGACTTTTGAATTTTCACAGGATCAAACGCTGAATACTGTCATGAACACCGTGAACGCCGATTCCACCGCAAACGCCACCATGTCCCTGACAGCCGACGGCGCAATTTCCATAAAGAGCGATTCAATCGGTGCAAACTCAAACCTGAGCCTGGCGAATGTATCCGGCGGTATAAATATTTTCGGGGATGACGGCGCACTTGGTATTGCTACAGGCGCAGTTGCAAAAACCAACCTGATTTCGGACAGCATGACGCTTAATGAGATCGAAGCTGTCACCGGAAAAAGTTTCGGCCTTGACGGGAGCGGCAACGTCAGCTTCACTATAAACGGGCAAACATTCAGCTTTTCCGGCACACAGACACTGAAGGATGTCATGGACACGGTAAACGCAAACGCTGCCGCGAATGTGAAAATGACCTACGATAAGTACTCGGATACGTTCAGCGTCCGGGATAAGGATTTGCAGACAGGATCGTCCGTTACGGTTTCAAACGAGGGCGGAACGTCTTTCTTCAGTGCGGATGGGCCTCTTGCTCTTGCCGAAGGAACCAGTTCGTCGCTGGATTCCATAAACGCCCAAAGCGATTCCATACGCAAAGCCGCTACCAAAATGGGGTTGGATCTTTCTCTCGATGCCGACGGAATGTTCAGTTTTACCATTAACGGTAAAGAGTTTTCTTTTGATCCCACAACCACAAGCATATCGGATATGGTCAAAAAAGTAAACGCCGATGCCGACGCCAACGTGACAATGTCCTACAGCAGCATTACAGATTCATTCGTACTGCAAAGCGATGTGACGGGAAGTTCTTCCGGGATCACGGTATCCAACGGCGCGGGTGTGAATGCCTTTGGCGACGGCGGATTGTTCGGCATGTCCAACCTGACGGCTGCGGGCAGCGACGCTGAAATGATGATAGACGGCGAGAAGGTAACGAATTCCTCCAATACCTTTACCATCGACGGAATGACTTTCGAACTGAAGGCCGCTTTCGATTCAACGGCTCCGGCAAGCACTCAGGGCAGCATTTCGTTCAACGTTGACCAGGATATTGACAGCGTGGTCACAAAAGTAAAGAATTTTATTACAGCTTACAACGAAATCGTTAAATCGCTGAATGATAAGGTCCATGAAAAGATTGAGTATGATTATTCCGTACTGACCGAAGCCCAGCGGGATGAACTAAATGAAGACGATCTCGAAAAATGGGATGAAAAGGCCATGAGCGGCATTTTGCGGAACGACAACAAAATCAGCACGTTGTTGTCCGATATGCGCTCCAAGCTGTTCCAGCAAATCGGGGATACAGGCCTTTCGGCCAGCGACATCGGTCTCACCACAGGCACTTGGTCTGATTACGGGCAGATATCGCTGGATGAAACAAAACTGCGCAATGCGCTGCAGAATAATGCGGATGCGGTTGCCCAGGTCTTTGTCGGGTCAACCACTTCCACGGATGCAGCAGATATTCAAAAGGAATCCGGTATCATTACCAGCTTTTTCAAATCCATGACGGATTATTCCAACGATATCACAAAAAATACGCTTTCATCCATAACCACGTCGCTGAATAACGATAAAACAAGCTACAGCGAACTGGTTAAACTGATGGCGGAAAAAGAAGATGATTATTACGCGAAGTTCACGGCAATGGAAACAGCCATATCCCAATATAACGCGCAGTCAACCTGGCTTTCGCAGCAGATCGGTCAGCTGTAAAGCTCAGGAAATGAACGCACCATTTTAACAGGAGAGAATTATTTATGTACGCTGCTGCAAATTTAAAGGACCGGTATAAACATGATTATGTATCTACCGCAAGCCCTGCGGATTTGATTATTATGTTATATGAAGGCTGCATCAAACAAATCAAACTTGCAAAAATTCATTTGGAATCCGGCGCTGTTGAACAGACGAGCGAGTCGCTCCAAAATGCGCAGGATATTATTATGGAGCTGATGCAGTGCCTGGATCTGAGTTTTGAGATTTCCAAGGAGCTTATGCGGTTGTATGATTTTATACTGCATGAACTCATTCAAATGAACATAAAAAAAGATATGGAGAAAGCCCAAGACATTCTGGATATACTCGTAACATTAAAAGACGCCTTTGCGGCAGCTAAATCCGAGCTGGACAGCAGCCTGGTTTGCAGTGAGCTGTATTGATGAAAGGAAGTTGAGTGATGAGTGAGAAGTTGAACCTGATTGAGGAAGTGGAAAAATTATTCATGGATCTTTTAGAAGTTACCAATGAGATTTCCGCGAATTTAGCCGATGCCGAAACAACGGAAGGATTGAATTCTATCGTTTTGGGCCTGAAAAAAAGGGAAAACATTATTCAGAATATCAACCAGGCGGAAGCGCGTATGAAGGCGGCTGAAGAAGTGGCGGAAATGGAAGACTACAACAAACATCTCGGGCTTTGCCGCGAAACCGCAAAGAGGATACAGGAGATAGATCAGAAAAACACGGCGGCCATGAATACCACGTTGGAGAAGTTTATGGAAAATATAAGGACCACAAAACAATCCATCCGGGTGGTAAATGCCTATTCGCGCAATTTGATGGAATAGCAAAAGCTAAGCTTAAAAGGATCTTGCCCATATGGAAGTAAAGAGCGTTGCTCCGGCGTCTATGGACCGGATAACAAAAAAGAGTTTGGAAGAGCCTTTTGAAGGGGGTGGCAGGGTACTCCAGTTTAAAAGGCATCTTTCCAATGAGTCGGAACAGGTATATACAGAACATATCAAATCCCTGATTTCGGATATTGAAAAACAGGGAACAATTCTGTGCCGCCGGGCGGATATGGGCGAACTTCAGAAGTACAGGGAGATGATCACCTGCCTGATGAACGAAACGGTAAGCAACGGGTTTGCTTTTCATAAGGAAGGCAGAATAGGATTCAATGGCAGAAACAAGGTTTTTGCAACGGTCCGGAGAATCAATGAAAAACTGGATGAGATGACGCAGAAGATCTTAAACACCGAAAAAACAAATCTGAACCTTCTCAATGACGTGGATGACATTCGCGGGCTTTTGGTGGACATGTATTTTTAGGAAATATCCGGCAGTATTACAATAGGATTGTACAAATCAGTTGGAGCTTAAACAGGCTCCTTATTTCACAGGATAACAAGAGGGCTTATATGCAGTTAAAAGACCAGGATTTTTATCGCTTGCGCGATTTCATGTACAACACTTTCGGAATAAATCTGGCTCAAAAAAGGATGCTGATTGAATCACGGCTGAGCCATATTGCCACGCAAAAGGGTTTTGATGATTTTACGGATTATATTGAGAATATAATGACCGATCCGACAGGCAAAGAAATATCCATACTGGTTTCTAAGCTGACTACAAATTTCACCTATTTCTTGAGGGAAGAGCAGCACTTTGATTTTATGAAACGCGTTGCCCTGCCTGAAATAATGCCCCGCATCCGGGACAACAACCTGTGTATCTGGAGCGCGGGCTGTTCTTCGGGAGAGGAGCCGTATACCATTGCAATGGCATTGGACGAATATTTTGGAGACAGTATGCCCGGGCTGGATAAAAAAATACTGGCGACTGATATTTCGGCCAACGTATTGAATGCAGCGGGCGAAGCGGTGTATACGTTTGAAAGAATGAACAAAATGCCGGAAGCCTGGGTAAAAAAATATTTTAACAAGGTAAAAGAAAACGTATACCAGGTTAAACCCAGGATTAAAAACGAAGTCATCTTCAGAAGCTTTAACCTGATGGAATCCAGTTTTAATTTTAAAAAGAAGTTCCATATCGTCTTCTGCCGGAATGTGATGATCTATTTTGACTCAAAGACGAGGGAAGCCTTGGCCCACAGGTTTTACGATTGTTTGGAAAAGGACGGATACCTGTTTATAGGAATGTCCGAGACGCTTATCAACAGCAATACCGACTTTAAATACATAAGCCCTTCCATATATAAAAAGATTTAAGAGGACAGATCATTGAGTATTGAAAGCGTAAGAGCGAGAATCAGCGAAATAGCTGCCCGCCGCGGAGAAGTCATAAAAAAACCGGAAACCGTCTTTAAAAACGTTCTTCAGGAAAAACTGGGGATCGTACCGCCCGATTCCGGCGCTGAGAGCGCGGAGGAGTCTTCTGCGGCGGAAAACGCCGCGGATTTGTACCTGAGCGCGGCTTTGCAGAATAATGCGCTTGGACTTCAGGACAATACGTTTTTGCAGAACTACATATCCGCGCAGCAGGCCGCAGCGTCGTATACGAGCGGGGGAAGCAGCAATATCGCGCTGCAGGCCCAGCCATATATGAGCTTGATCCAAAGCGCTTCGGAAAAATACAGTCTGCCTGCAAACCTGATCATGGGCATCATAAAGGCGGAGTCTGATTTCAATCCAAATAGCGTTTCTTATGCCGGCGCAATGGGCCTGATGCAGCTGATGCCTGCCAATGCCCAGGAAGCGGGCCTTACGGATCCGTTTGATCCTGCGCAGAACATAGACGCAGGGTGCGGCGAACTTGCGAGATATCTGGATAATTACGGCGGGGATTTAAAACTTGCCCTGGCGGCATATAATACGGGGCCCGGGAATGTAGCGAAAAGAGGCGTTACAAGCAGCCAAAGCGAGGCTTACCTTACCATTCCGCAATCGATCCGGGATTACGTGGACAGGGTTTTGAAATATGCGGGATACCAGATATATTAAAGACTGATGCCGTTCATACCGTTTTGAACGGTATCAGGCTGCTGACAAACCCCAACTACTGTGTTATTTTTCCGCTTGCTCCTCAGCGTAGGATGTACTACGCTTGCGTCGCAATGCTCAAAATGCCTTGTATTTGAGGCTTTCAGCAGCCTTCATTCTTTAAGGAAACGGTTCATCTAATTATGTTTGCTGAAATAATACTTTATCATCAATCTAATACCGTTTTGAACGGTATTTTTTGTTGCTGTTTTTTATTCGTCATCATTTTTGCTATTTTCATTTTAAAAAAGAATAGTATAATGGAATTGTTCAATCAATGTTGTAAAATATACCTGAAAATTATTTGCCTTATTCAGAACATACTAGGATTAAAGAATTGAATGCGATTTTCGCCAATGGAATACGGTTTTTGCAGCCGCACCGGACTTAACGCTCTTGGTTTTTTGTTGCTCTCTCATTGATTTGAGACCGGTTTTAAACGGGCAAGCGGGCTGCTGCTTGAATGGAGGAGAAATTATGAATATTCCAAAAAGCCTTATGTATACCAGAACACATGAATGGATTGACTTCAAAGACGATACGACCGCGCTGGTCGGTATAACCGATTTCGCCCAGGGACAGCTCGGGGATATTGTTGCGGTGAATCTGCCTACAGAGGGCGAGGAATTTGCAGCCGGGGATATTGTTGCGGATATTGAATCCGAAATGGCGGCTTCCGATATGTATATACCTGTAACAGGCACCATCAGCGCGGTAAACGAGCGCCTTGAAGGCCGGCCGGAGCTGATCAATTTAAGTCCTTACGACGCATGGATATTTGAAGTTTCCGGAATCGAAGACAGGCTTGATCTTATGAACGCCCGGGAATACGATGCGTTTATTCTTTCCGAGACCGATTGACGCAGAGGACAGAGATAAAAAGCTTTTTTAAGGTTCAAAGATATTTGGAACCCGCCAAAAAACAAAAATGCCTTGGGCGTATCGGCTGCCGGCCGGGGGCTGCGTGAGAAGGCATTTTTTATTGGCTATATTTCCCGCCGCGGTTTATAAAACTAATTTACCATCCGCAGGAAATGTGCTATACTTAATGTAAATTATTTGGAAAAGGGGAGTATTTTGGAGAAATCTGGAGTAAATAGTTTAACCGTAAAGGAACTGAACAGAGCGTTGGTCTTAAAACTGATCTGTACGCACAAGGATGTTTCCAGGATATGGCTGGCAAATGAAACCGGCCTCACCAGAATGACGCTTTCCAACATAATAAACGGTCTCATTGAAACCGGGTTTTTATGCAACGTACATGATCTGGCGACGGAAAACATGGTGGGCAGAAGACCGGTAAAGGTGGACCTTGCAAAAGATTCTCCTGTTGTTGCGGGTATCAATATCAGCCGGGACGCTGTTACGGGGATATTGATGGATCTGAAAGCCAACGGCCTTTACCGTATCCGCTATGCCCTGGACAGGAACGATACCACGGATACCCTCACCGAAAAGATGATGAGCGCGGTTATGAGCATGGTCAATCACGGAAAAAGGCGTATCCTGGGGTTCGGCGTATCGTCCATCGGGCCGGTCAACATAAAGAACGGTATTATTTTAAATCCTACAAATTTTTATGGAATCACCAATGTCTGCGCAAAACGGTATATTGAAGAGAAAACCGGATTGCCCGCTTATGTCCGCAACGATATGAGCGCGGCCGCGCTTGCTGAAAAATATTACGGGTACGGCATAAATGTTTCGGATTTTATATATATCGGTATCGAAAACGGCCTTGGCGCCGGAATCGTTTCCGGAGGGGAGCTGTTCCAGAGCAGGAGTGGATTCTCGGGCGAATTCGGGCACATGTCCATCGATTTTGGCGGGCCCAGATGCAGCTGCGGAAACAGGGGCTGCATTGAATTGTACGCATCCGCGCCCAACATCGTTGATACCGTCAACAAAGCCTGCGGCGCCGGTTTTACGACAATTGCCGAAGTGGACGCCTATTGCGCGGAAAACGAGGAAGCAATGAAAGTTATGTATTCCATCATGGATAAGCTTGCGATTGCGGTAACTGGAATCGTGAATATAATGGACCCGTCCAGGGTCATTATCGGAAGCACGGGCAGTACGCTGGACATGAAGCTGTTTAAATATGTGGAAGACGTTGTAAATAACAGCATTCTTGCGCGGGAAAGCAAAAGCATAACGGTCTTAAAGTCCAAATTCGGCGAAGAGGAACATATTATTGGGGCTGCTACGATCGTGTCGGATATGGTCTTTTCAAACCAGCTAAAGGTATTGAACATATAAATTACATATATATCATGGATTCATATATGGATCAAAGAAAGGGCGGCAGCTCTTTTTTTTTATTTTTTCGAAAAAAAAGAACTCCTTTCGCGATTTTCTTTAACACTTGCAGCTTTCAGATAATAGAATATAACAGCTTAAAATAGCGATAAATTGCACAAAGGGGGGTAAATGAATGTATACGAAGATCAATATGCAGACTGCAAAAAGTATGTTGGATGTTGATCCGAACATCATTGTAATAGATGTAAGAACGCAGGAAGAGTATGAAGGAGGGCATATTCCGGGCAGTATCATGATCTCTTATGAAGAGATACCGATAAAGGTTCCAAGGTTGATCCGCAAGAGGGACGCGAAAATATTTGTATATTGTTCAAGCGGATTCAGGAGCAAAATAGCAAGTCTTTCATTGATTAAACTCGGGTACACAAACGTTTTTGATTTAGAGGCCATATCGGGTTGGAGATATCCTCTTGCAAAATAAAAAAATACTTCACTAAAAAAACGTTGCGGCCTTTTGCGGATAAAAAAGGGTCCCAATCTTTGATTGAGGCCCTTTGCTTTTAAAACCGAATTTATCTCTGGTCGAGAGGAACATAATCATGGTGCAAGGCTATGCTTTTATACGCCGGACGGATGATCTTTCCGTTGTTTACGATCTCTTCGATCCTGTGCGCGCACCATCCGGCAATACGCGCCACGGCGAATATTGGGGTGAACAGCTCGGGCGGCAGGTCCAGCATACGGTAAACAAAGCCGGAGTAAAAATCAACGTTCGCGCTGACGCCTTTATACATTTTGCGTATGCGTCCGATCACTTCGGGCGCAAGCCTTTCCACCTTGGAATAAAGCGCAAACTCTTCTTCCAGCCCTTTTTCGCTGGCAAGCTCCTCAACGTGTTTTTTAAATATAAGCGCGCGCGGATCAGACAAGGAATATACCGCATGCCCGATGCCGTATATCAGTCCGGAACGGTCGAAGACCTCTTTGTTCAGCATTTTTTCGAGATAACCTGAAATCTCGTCGTCGTCCGACCAGTCGCGGATGTTTTCCTTTATGTTTTCCATCATCTCCACAACCTTGATATTTGCGCCGCCGTGCCGGGGTCCTTTCAGGGAACCGATGGCAGCCGCGATGGCCGAGTAGGTGTCCGTACCCGAAGATGTAACGACGTGCGTGGTGAATGTGGAATTATTGCCGCCCCCGTGCTCGGCATGCAGCACCAGCGCAAGATCCAGGATCTTTGTTTCAAAATCCGTGTATTTGCTGTCGGGACGGAGCATGTGGAGGATGTTTTCCGCAGTGCTTAAGGTTTCCTTGGGGCTGTGGATGTACAGGCTTTCTTTTTTATGATAATGGGAATAGGCCTGGTAACCGTAAACGGCAAGCAGCGGGAAACGGGCAATCAGCTCAATGGATTGCCTGAGAACATTCAGTATCGAGGTATCGTCTGCATTATCGTCCAGACTGTAAAGCGCAAGAACGCTCCTGGCTATGGTATTCATAATGTTTTTGCTCGGGGATTTCATGATAATGTCGCGGAAAAAATCATGGCGCATCTCCCGGCATTTTCCCAGCAAATTGTTGAAAGCGGAAAGCTCCTCTTTGTCGGGGAGTTTGCCGAACAGAAGAAGATAACAGGTTTCTTCATACCCGAACCGGCCGTCTTCAAAAAAGCCTCTGGAGATGTCCTCTATGTCTATTCCGCGGTAGTAAAGCTTGCCTTCGCACGGAATCATTTCATTCTCCGATATGATATAGGAATGTACTTCCGCGATTTCGGTCAAACCTGCAAGCACGCCGCGTCCGCTAATGTCCCGCAATCCTCTTTTTACCTCGTACTGCCCGTACAGCGCCGGATCGATCATGCACGAATTCCTGGCGGCTTCGCTCAGACGGGTAAGCAGGGCGAGACTTTCCTCATTCAGATAACTTTGACTCATAGCGACCTCCTTAATGTTATAGTTTTAACGGGATACCCGAAATTTGGCGCCTGGGGTTCCCGGTTTTCCAAAGCCCGGAGCTTTGGGTGTATCAATCCTCAAAAACGCCGCCGGGCGTTCTTGACCGGATGAATCAATTTATTACTTCTCAAGGTTTTCCATGATCATGGCAGGAAAAGTATAAAATTAAATTAATCATACCACAAACATGATATGGTGTCAAAGAAATATGCCGTCATAAATTTGGATAAAGCAGCTTGACATTCGATTTTTCAAAGAGCTCTTTCCAATCCGGCCCGGGATCCCTGTCCGTGATCAGATAATCGATCCCGTTAAGAGGGCATATTTTGCAGAATGTAACAAGCCCGAATTTGGAAGAATCGATCATCGCCACCTTGGTGCGGGAATGCTCCATCATGGTATTCTTTAAATCTGCCTCGTCTTCATTTGTGTCGGTCAGTCCGCCCCCGGAAAGGCCGACGCAGGAAAAAAACATGGTATCCAGCTGGAACAGGGATGTTGCGTTTTTTGCGATCCTGCCCACATAGGACAGGGAATTTTCCCGCAGGCTCCCGCCTGTGGAATACACCCGCACATCCGGATATTTTGCGAGTTCGATCGCAGCTTTAGGGCTGTTGGTCAAAACGGTGGCCTGATATGACCGCACATAGGGAATCAGCTTAAAGGCGGTGGAAGAGGAATCTATGATGATGGCGTTCCCTGTCGCTAGCAGGGAGGATGCGGTCCTTGCGATCTGCTCCTTTTCGCTGTTGTATTTATCCTCGCGGACAGACAGCGGGATTTCCGCGTTCAGGCCTTCCGCCAGGGCCGCGCCGCCGAATGTCCTGCGTATCAGCCCCGCGTTTTCCAGTATGGACAGATCCCGCCGGATGGTGGATTCGCTCGCATACAGGATTCCGGCCAGTTTGTGCACGTCTGCAAACTTGTTTTCCCGCAGCAGTTCAAGTATTTTGTGCTGCCTTTCAATGTTGAACATAAACGCCTCCTGTTGTTGCTATTTTTGCACAAGTTTGCTCAAATTGCAAGGAAAGTCTGATTGATTTCAAATATTTGCGCCGCTATATGCAAACCCGGTCAGATATGATACCATGAGAACGTAAGGAAAACGATATGCGGGGGAAATTATATGAAAGCATGTGTATTAAAAGCGGTAGGGCAGCTCCATTATATGGAAGTGGATACGCCGTCGCCCGCTGCGGGAGAGGTGCTGCTCAAAATAAAGGCGTCCGGAATATGCGGCTCGGATATCCCGAGGGTATTCGTCAAGGGAACCTACAGCTTTCCCACAATTCCCGGGCACGAATTTGCCGGTGAGATCGTTGCGCTTGGGGAAGGCGCGGATCCCGGGCTTCTCGGGAAAAAGGCGGCGGTTTTTCCGCTGCTGCCCTGCAAAAAGTGTGACATGTGCGAGGTGGGAGAATACGCGTCCTGCCGCAGCTACAATTATTTCGGTTCGAGATGCGACGGCGGATTCGCGGAATATATCGCTGTTCCTGCCTGGAACCTTGTAATAGGAGACCAGTCCCTTTCCTATGAGGAAATGGCCATGGCCGAACCCGCGGCGGTATCCATTCATGCGCTTTCCCGCGCCGGCGTGGAGCTGGGCGATGCCGTCGCGATATTCGGCGCCGGCGCGATCGGGCTGATGCTGGCTGAATTTGCGCGGGCCTGGGGCGCGGCAAAAATCATTCCGCTGGATATCGATTCATCCAAAATAGAATTTGCCAAAAGCATCGGCTTTCCGGATGCCCTCAATAACGGCCTTTCAGACTGGGAAACAAAACTTAAGGAAATGACCGGCGGACGCGGCGCGGATATTTCTGTGGAAGGCGCGGGCGTGCCGCCCGCGCTGGCCGGGTGCTTTCGGATCACAAAGCCGCAGGGCAGGGTGGTGCTTATGGGAAATCCCCTGGGGGATATGCCGCTTAATCAGCACGATTATTGGGAGATTTTAAGAAAGCAGCTTGCCGTGTACGGCACCTGGAACTCCAGCTATACCCAAAAAAAGAACGATTGGCAGACGGCGCTCCAGGCGATGGCGGCCGGACGCATAAACGTAACAAAATTGATTACGCACCGGTTTCCGCTCTCCGAAGCGAACCGGGCGTTCGAACTGATCCGCGGTAAAAAAGAATTTGTGAGCCGGGTCATGTTCATAAACGAATAGAAAGGATTCAAACTCATGAAAATGAAGGCAATGGTGGTTGAGGATTACGATAAAATGTCAGTCTGCGAGGTGGAAAAACCCGGGATCGGCGATAACGACGTGCTGCTGCGCGTGCGCGCCTGCGCGATCTGCGGATCGGATATCCGCATCCTGCATTCGGGCAACAAACGGGTAAAATTCCCCGCCATCATCGGGCACGAGATCTCGGGCGATGTTGTGGAGGTCGGAAAAAACGTCACAAAGTTTAAGACAGGCGACAGGATCTCCATGGGAGCGGACGTTCCCTGCGGAGAATGCGCGTTCTGCGAGGCCGGGATCGGAAACAACTGCCAGATCAACTATGCGATCGGATACCAGTTTCAGGGCGGTTTCGCGGAATACATGCCGCTCAACAAGACGACGGTGGATTTCGGGCCCGTGCACAAGATGCCGGAGCATATGAGTTACGAGGAAGGCGCTCTCGCGGAACCTTTGGCCTGCGTGCTCAACGCACTCGAACTATCCCCGGTCCGCCTTGGCGACACGGCGGTCGTGATCGGCGCCGGACCCTTGGGATGCATGATGGTAAACGTTATGAAAAAAATGGGACCCGCAAAGATCATATTGGTACAGCGCTCAAGGCACAGGCTTGAAATGGCAAAAAAAACTGTCAATGCGGACGTTTTTGTGTGCTCGGGCGAAGAAGACCCGGTGAAGCGGGTGTTTGCCGAAACAAACGGACTGGGCGCGGATGTGGTCATTACCGCCTGCCCGTCTCCGGAGGCCCAGCAGGACGCCGTAAATATGGCGAAAAACAGGGCATACATCAATTTCTTCGGCGGGCTGCCCAAGGAAAGGGAGAATGTGGTATTGAACACAAACATCATTCATTATAAGGAACTCTTCATTACCGGAGCGCACGGCGCAATGCCAAGGCACCACCAGAAGGCGGTGGATCTGATTGCATCCGGAACCATAGATGTAAAACCCTATATTACGCAGTCTTTTCCGCTGGACCAGGTCAAGGAGGCATTCGCCAGGGCCGAAAGCCATGAAGGAATGCGCGTGGTGGTAAAACCCTGAAAGGAGAATAAAATATGCTGAACAAAGGAATTTCGGCTTCCCTTATGTGTATCGATTTTGCGGATACAAAAAAAGATCTGGACGCGCTCTCGCGCGCAAAGATCGAATACCTGCATTTTGACATCATGGACGGCGCGTTTGTTCCCAACTATACGCTGGGACCCTGGGTGGTTGACAGCCTTCGCGGCCGGACGGATATTGCATTCGACATCCACCTGATGGTGGAGCGCCCCGAGCAGAAGATCCCGTATTTTAAACTGCAGCCGGGCGACGCGGTATCCGTGCACGCCGAGAGCACGGTGCACCTGCAGCGCGTGCTCTCGGGGCTGAAAAGCGCCGGGATTTTGGCAGGCGTCGCGCTCAATCCGGCAACGCCGCTCCAAATGCTGGACTACATATGGGATATAATCGATTTTGTTTTGATCATGACCGTGAACCCGGGGTATGCCGGGCAGAAAATGGTGCCCGCAACGCTGGAGAAGATCACGCAGGCCAGGGAATACCTGGACGCCAAAGGCCGCGGCGATTGCCTCATACAGGTGGACGGAAACGTCAGTTTCGAAAACGCCGTCCGTATGGCGCAGGCCGGGGCCGGCAATTTCGTTGCTGGAACGGCCGGACTGTTCCGCAAGGATATGAGCATCGGGGAGGCTGCCGCGCGTCTGCGTGAATGTATAAAATAACTGATGAAATCCGGGAGCTTTTCATTGAATTGCTCAAAAAAAGGCAGGAATACTAAATATGAGGAGCGTAGCGATACGCTTCTTTTAACTTATGAACCTGACTGGGGATTTTGGGTTACAATATTGCTTTGAAACGAGACTGGTAGTATACTTGAAATAAATGGGATGGAATGTTTTAAAAAATCATAGAATAATAAAAAGGAGGTCGGGCAAATGAAAACAAGGGCAGAAATAAAAGAGCAGGCGAGAACCAGTTTTAAAAGAAAATATTGGCCGGTGGTCGGGATCGGCCTGCTTGGCAGTGTGATCGTTGGTGCTATGGGATACATACCCGTCGTAGGCTGGCTGCTAACCCTGTTGGTTGGAACAATTATTATCGTAGGGCTGAACGGCTTTCAGCTGAACGTATACCGCGGCAACGAACTCAGAGTGGAATATCTGTTTTCCGGATTCAACCGCTACGGACGCGTCCTTGGCGGTATGCTTTGGATGTTCTTATGGATTTTCCTTTGGATGCTCATATTTATTATACCCTTTATCGTTATCATTGTGATTATGGCAGTAAGCGCTTTCATGAGCGTGGCGTCCGTTACGGCAAACGGCGCGTCCCTGGATTTTGGCATGAACAATATGATGGGCCAGTGGGGAAATTCATCGCCCTGGGGCGGCATGATGCCCGGTTGGGGCAATACGGATTTCTGGCAGGGCTTTGCAAACTTTAGTCCCTGGTGGCTGTTGCTGTTCCTGCTGCTGATTCCCGTAATTATAAAGACGTACTCCTACTTCTGTACACCTTATATACTGGCGGACAGCCCGAAGGTTCCGGCAATAGATGCGCTGAATCTTTCAAAAAAAATAATGAATGGATATAAAGGCAAACTTTTTGTGGCTCAGTTATCATTTATTCCATGGTTCCTTCTACAAATCGGAACCTTTGTTTGTTATGTTTTATTCCTGATTCCAATTCTCTGGCTAAATATTGATTTTAATTCGGGTTCAAATTTTATTGACAGACTTCCGATACAAGGATATCCGTTATTGGTTTGGCCTATGTTTATAACAGTGATACTGGGAATTTTATCTTTGCTCCTATGGATTTTCTATGTCGGGCCGTATTATAACGCGACAATGGCCGGCTTCTATCAGGAGATAAAGGAAGAGGCGAAACGAAAGGGAATTGAAGGCACCCAGGCGCTGCGCTAGAGGTGTATGGATCAAAAAAGAGCGTAGAAGATACGTTCTTTTTTATTGGTATCCCCGGAAGGGCAAAAATGGGGATCACATAAATAACATATACAAAGGAGAAAAACAAAATGCCGCTTGTGAATCTGCAGGAAATTTTAAAGGATGCGCATGAAAAGAAGTACGCCGTAGGCAATTTTGATGCGTTCAACATGGAAATGGTAAAAGGTATACTCGGGGCAGCCGAGGAAGCGTGCTCTCCCGTTATCATAGCGTACGGCGAGGTATTTGAGAATTATATTGACGTTGCGTCCTACGCGGGGATGGTGCTTCCCCTTGCGCGCAAGGCAAAGGTGCCGGTGTGCCTGCATCTGGATCATGCGGAAACATTTGAAGGCGTTGTCCGGGCCGTGCACGCCGGGTTTACGTCGGTAATGATAGACGCTTCCTCCAAACCTTTCAAGGAGAACGCGGCAATTACCAAAAAGGTAGTAGATGTCTGCCATCCGCTCGGGGTTTCGGTGGAATCGGAACTGGGACATGTCACGGCCTACGGCAAAGAGCAGGGTACGGATGATTACGAGTATACGGATGCGCAGGAAGCGGTATCTTTCATAGGCAAAACCGGGATAGACGCGCTTGCGGTGGCGGTCGGAACCGCGCACGGCGTATACACCAAAAAACCGGTGCTGAATATTGAAGTGTTGGACAAACTGAGCGCATCCCTTCAGGTTCCTCTTGTTCTGCACGGCGGGAGCGGGCTTACGGACGAGGATTTTAAAAATACGATCCGGCACGGGATCTCCAAGATCAACATCTTTACCGATCTGACGCTCGCGGCGATGGACAAGGTCGATCCCCAAAAGAAACTGAGTTTCATTGCCCAATGCGGGTTGTTTACGGAAGCGGTAAAACAGGAAACGCTGAATAAGATCGGTATTTTTGGAAGTTCCGGACGCGCCTGAACGGATAAACATAATATTCCGCTATATTTATTATTTGCCTGGGCAAGCTAAATAATGCTGCCCGTTTCAGCAGAGAGCCTTTATTCAAAAAGGCTCTCAATTCCTGCACGCTGCGGAGCCGGCAAATATATAATAAAGGTATGGCTATGAAAAAAAGGTTGCGGTTTCTGAACGGAAGACTTTTTTATACGATTGTTCTTTTGATACTACAGGGCCTGATATTATACGGGCTCGTTTACTGGGCGTCCATTTATATGCCTTTCAGCATACTGTTTACAGTCAGCTCGGTCATTATGGTGTTCTGGCTTCTGAATCAGGAGGAGAACCCTGCCTTCAAGATCCTGTGGGTGCTGATCATTTTGGCGCTGCCGCTTTTCGGCATTCTGATGTACTGGTTCTTCGGAAAACGGGATCCGGGCAAACCGGTTTACAAGCGGGTCCGGCGCTCCACGTACAAGGGATATTTCAAACGGATCGATCAGAACCGGGCGGTTATGGAAGATTTGAGCGCTCTGGATGTATCCGCGGCGCGGCAGGCGGAATTTATCGTGAATTCCACCGGGCTCGCACTTTACCGTGGCACCCAAACCGAGTTTTTCTGCCCATGCGAGCCGCTTTTCGACCGGATGGTAGAGCGGCTGAAAAACGCCGAAAAGTTCATATTTCTGGAGTTCTTCACCATCAAGGAAGGCGTGATGTGGAATGCCATTCTGGAGATATTGAAGCAGAAGGTAAAGGAAGGGCTGGATGTTAGGGTCATATACGACGATATGGGCACCATCAAGACCCTGCCGTCCAAATACAATAAAAAGCTGGAATCCTTCGGGATCAAATGCGTCGTGTTCAATCCGATGATCCCTCTGCTGTCCGTGCGCCACAACAACCGCAACCACCGCAAGGTCTGCATCATAGACGGCGATACCGGCTTTACCGGAGGGTTCAATCTTTCGGACGAATACATCAACGTTGAGGAAAAATACGGACACTGGGTGGACAGCGGCATAGAGCTGCGCGGAAAAGCCGTAAAGAACCTGCTGGTACCGTATATCGCCATGTGGAATTTCTTGCGGAAAGAACGCGGCAGCCCAGAGGATCTTTTAAAAGACGCTAAAGATTTTGAGGACGACGGCTTTGTGCTTCCTTATACGGTGGACCCGTTTATAGAGGAGGATCCGAGTTCCAATATCTATATCAACATGATATCCAAGGCAAAATCCTATGTGTATATCAATACGCCCTATTTTATCATAGACCACGCGATGGAGCACGCGCTTTCGGTAGCGGCGATGAGCGGCGTGGACGTCCGGATCTGTTTTCCGGGCATCCCGGATAAATTTTTTACATATATTTTATCGTTAAGTTATTTCCCACCCCTTCTAAAATCGGGCGTAAAGGTTTATATTTATAAAAAGGGCTTTGTGCATTCAAAAACATTCGTCTCGGACGACGAAACCGCGATCGTGGGCAGCATCAACCTGGATTACAGGAGCCTGTTCCTGCATTTTGAAAACGCGGTCTGGATGTACGGAAGCCGGGCCGTCGGCCAGGTAAAGGACGACTTTGAAGAAAGGCTTGAACAATGCAGGCTTCTTACACTGGAAGAGCTTGAAAATATGCATTGGTTCAAAAAGCTACTGTGCATCATCATGAAGCCTTTCGCGCCGTTTTTTTAGAATTTTGAGGAGAGATGTTAATGCCGGATGTGGAATAACAGTAAAATAGTAGTGGCTGCCTACCTGCTGAAAAGCCCAAAAATAAAAAACACCGTCAGAATCGCGCATCTGTCCGATCTTCATGAAAAAAGATTTGGAGAAGGCAATCAGGACCTTTTTTCCGCCATCCGGGAACTGAATCCGGATATCATCGCCGTTACGGGCGATCTGGTCGCCAGGTCTTACCAAAAGAATCTGAATATGGAATATACCGTAGAACTGGCGCGCCAGCTAATGAGCATTGCGCCCGTTTTTTTTGCGACCGGCAACCATGAAAAGAAACTTTTGGGCCAGGTGCTTCCGATTCTGATCAGGGAAGGCGTGCAGATTGCCGCCGGCAAGGCAAGCACGCTCTACATCAGGGAGAACTTTATCAACGTAGCCGGAATGCACGATATATCCATTGAACGGAATTTTCATAAGAACGCGGCCGTATTCGAGCACATCGGCCAGGGCTACAATATCTTTTTATCCCACAGGCCGGAGCATTATCACAATCTGATGCAGTATAATATCGATCTGCTTCTGTGCGGGCATACTCACGCGGGGCAGGTGCGCTTTCCTTATTTCGGAACGTTTTATATGCCCGGACAGGGTCTTTTTCCAAGATACCTGCAGGGCGGGTTTGTCAATCAGAACACCACAATGATCATTTCAAGGGGCCTCGGGTCCAGCGGGTATCCCACCGTACGCATCAACAATCCGCCCGAACTGGTCAACATAACGCTGACCGGCATGGACGAAGATACGGATGAAGGCTGAGAAACCTCCGTTTCTGTTTTTGTCGGTTCCTGGCGTTATTTTACTTGGGGGGTTACATTCAAACGACATTGTTCGCAGGGCAGCTTGTCTATACTTGAACCCATAGTAATGGGTTTAGGTGAAACTATGCAAATCAAAATTGGCATCAATAAGGCTTTTTTTTCGTTAAACAAACAAATAATCATCCGGTTTTCGATTCTTTTTTTGCTGTCTTTTCTTGTGTCCAGGGTCAGCGTTGCCGACCAGCTAATGCCTTTTGGAGCGGCTTTTATCGCAGCGGCGTTTTTAAACAAAAAAAATGTAAACACTTTCGCCATATTTCTGGGCAGTCTGCTGTCGGTTTTTGTTCTGTGGAACGATTCGTCGCTGCACCACCTGGTCTTGTTCAGCATACTGTATGGAATATTATGCATTACGGTTCTGGTAAAACTGAAAAGCAGCATGGTAACGGTGCTGACGGCAGTCCTGCTGGCGTACAGCATCACCATTGCCGTTTTTGCAAAAGGACTAATTTACGATTCGCTGATGTGGATATTCGAGGTGGGCATCAGCGTGGTGATGATCTTTGTATTCAATATCGCATTCAAGCTGCATCCGGGAAAAAAAACAAGGACGGTGCTGATGGACGATGAAATCATCAGCATTACTTTTGTATGCCTGGTGGTTGTTCTCGGGCTTTCGGACATCACATTCGTGGGGGTTTACCTGCGGAATATCGCCGCAATCCTTATCACGCTCATATTTGCCTATACGGGCGGACTTGCAGTCGGCTCGGCGGTCGGGGTCATGCTCGGATTCGGCGTTCTTCTGGCCGGGGGCGACGTGGCCTATATGGCCAACCTGTCAATGGGCGCTCTGGTGGCCGGACTTCTCAATAAATCAAACCGTTTTGTGGGCGGTATCGGGTTTTTGCTTATCAACGCGATCATGACTTTTTATATCAACAATTCCGCGATCGTCATTATTCCGCTTGTGGACAGCCTGGTGGCCATCGGTATTTTTGTCGTGCTTCCCAAAAAGTTTCTGGAGTTTATTGGGACATTTATTGACGCAAACCTGAGCAGGCTGCACACGCAAAAAATCAATATAAAGCGTTTCAGGGAGCTTACGGTAGGCAGGCTAAAGGAAATCTCCAACATATTTGCAAACGCATCCTATGTTTTTTCAAAGGCCGAACCCAAAACAAACGATTTTGCGCTGGCTGTGCGCAGTGTGCGCGAAAGGGTCTGCCGGGAATGTACGCTCCACAATTACTGCTGGCAAAGCGGCAAAGAGGCTGCGGAGGAGTTCAGGCGTGCTTATCTGGAATACAGGCAAAACGGATATTGCGAGCTTTCAGCCGGATTCGCCAGAAAATGCATGAAGGAACATACGGTGACGGGTACGCTGAACGATGTTTTTTATCTGCACCGGATGAATGAAAAAGTGGCTAAACAGGTCACGGCTTCCAAAAAGGTTGTGGGCGAGCAGCTTTTGGGCGTTTCCAAGGTCATTGCTTCGCTTGGCCGCGAATTCGAACTGGACATCAATTTTATGAGCGATTACGAACGCGTGATCCGCAACCGGCTGGAGGCGTCGGGCATCCGCGTAAGCGAAGTGAGCGTGGAGGGAGTGGGCGATAATATCGTCGCCTGCGTAAAGGTGCACTCCTGCGGCGGAACAGGCGCGTGCAACGCACGTATCAAAAGCATTGTTTCAAATGTGCTGGGACGGAAAATGGAGCCCGAAAAGCAGCTTTGCCAGATGAGCGGGGAAACCTGCGAATTGAAGTACCTGCCCAAAAAGAAATTCACGGTGACCGCTCATGCCATTTCCTTGCAAAAACACGGGAACAGGGTGTGCGGAGACGCGTATGTGACCATGGAACTGCGGGACGGACGCTTTATGCTTCTCCTGTGCGACGGAATGGGAAGCGGCGAGAGGGCCGCGGAGAGGTCGGAAGCCGCGGTCACCCTTGCCAGGAATTTTTATAACGCGGGGTTTGAAGACTCCACCGTAATCAGTTCCATCAATAAACTGCTGATGCTGTCCTCGCCCGACGACACCTATTCCACCATGGACCTCTGCATGATCGACAGGAAGCTTGGAGAGGCGGTGTTTACAAAGATAGGCGCGCCAAAATCTTTCATATGGCGCAGCGGCGGGATGCTCTCCATCAATGGGTGCGCGCTGCCCATCGGCATACTGGACGAGGTCAAGCCTACCGTGAAAAGCGTGGACCTCAAAGACGGAGATCTGATCGTCATGTTTTCTGACGGAATCTCCGACCTCGCGGTCGATCTAAACGAATTTGTAAAAAACTGCGTGGCATACGAAAGTCCGGAGAACGCTGCGGGCGAACTGATCCGCGCCGCTCTCGAAGCGTCGGGAGGATACGCGCACGACGATATGACTGTTATAGTTGCAAAGGTCAGAATTATATAATCTCAGGCTGCTGAAAAGCCTAACTACTTTGTTCTTGTAAACATTGGGAAAGTCGTTTAAAATAGCTGTATGGAGCAGAAAGTTGAATGTTTTATCAGGCAGAACGGCCTCTTGAGCCCGGAGAAGGTTACGGGCGTGGGTGTTTCCGGCGGCATAGATTCTATGGCGTTGCTTTTTTTATTGAAAGAATTGGGATACCCCGTTTGCGCGCTGCATTATGAGCACGGCATCCGGGGAGAAGTGTCGCGCGCGGATGCGGAATTTGTGCGCCGTTTTTGCTCCCGGCATAATATTCCGTTTGTAATGGGAAACGGCGACGTTCCCGGTTTTGCAAAAGCAAACAAACTCAGCCTGGAAGCTGCGGCAAGGCGGCTCCGGTATGAATTTTTTGAAAACGCGGGCTATTCCGCGGTAGCCACGGCCCATCATATGGACGACAACGCGGAAAGCGTGCTTATGAATATTACAAGAGGCTGCGGAGTCGGCGGGCTTACGGGGATCAATGTGAGGTCGGGCATTATTGTGCGGCCTTTTTTGTGCGTCCGGCGCAGAGAGATCGAGGAATACGCAAAAAGGCGTTCCATTCCCCATGTGACGGATCAGACCAATTTTGACACGCGCTATACCCGCAACCGGATGCGCCATGTTGTGATGAAAGAACTTGAAAAGGTCAATCCGGCGGTGGTGGAGGCAATCGGCAGGCTGTCCCAAAGCGCCGTCCGGATCGAGCGGATGATCCACCGCCTGGCGGACGGGGTGCCGGTATCGTATGACGAAAACGGCTCCAGCGTGGACGCGGGGCTCCTTTCGGAATTGGACGAACCTGTGGCCGTGGAAGTGTTCCTGCGCATGTGCGACAGGGCGGGCGGCAGGACGGATATAGAAAAAACGCACATGGAATCCGTTTTTGAACTGGACAGAACGGGCTCTGAAATTCACATAAAAAATGGAATTTTTGCAAAATATCAATACGGCAGATTGATTATTTATAAAAAAAGCGATAGAATAAATGATATATCTTTTTACGTGCCGCTTACGGACGAAACGGTTTTTCCGGGCGGAGTGATCAGAAAGATAAACGGATCTTTGAACAGGGAAAACTGTGACAGATTCTGCGAGTCGTTTTGTACCCTGCCCGAAGATACGGTCGTCCGCACAAGGCGGGACGGGGATCTGTTCGCCCCGTTCGGTTCGGGCGGGAAAAAATTAAAGGATTACATGATCGATGAAAAAATCCCAAGGGAACTGAGGGACTCCGTTCCCCTGGTGGCGTCGGGAAACCGGATCATATGGGTGGTCGGCTATGCGATCTCCAGAGACTTTGCGGTTTCGGATATAAGTAATATGGTCAGTCTTAAATTTTGCAAGGGGTAATAATTATTATGAAGGAAATGAAGCATTACGTTGAAAATGACATATCGGGCGTTCTGCTGGATGAGGCGACAATACAAAAAAGGATAAAGGAACTGGGAGAGCAGATCTCCAGGGATTACGAAGGAAAAGAAATGGTGGCAATCTGCATTCTGCGCGGCTGCGTCGTGTTTTTCAGCGACCTGATCCGTGAGATCAGAATCCCCATCGAGCTTGATTTCATGGCGGTATCCAGCTATAACCACGGCGCAAAGTCCTCGGGCAACGTTCTGATCAAATACGACCTTCAGGACGATATCAGGGGCAAACACGTCCTGATCGTGGAAGATATTATCGATACCGGAACAACGCTGATGCATTTAAAAAGGCTGCTCCAAGCCCGTCAGCCCGAAAGCATCAGGATCTGCTGCCTTTTGAACAAGGAAGAACGCCGGGTGTCCAAGGTGGACGTCGACTATATCGGCTTTGAGATCCCCGACGAATTTGTCGTTGGCTACGGTCTCGATTATGACGGAAAATACAGAAATTACCGTGAGATTGGCATACTGAAAAGGGAAATCTATGAATAAAAGCATCGCCCCCGGCGATCCCGGGAGCTTTTGTTGTTTGAAAACGGCTGATCTGTGTGATATAATACTTTGATAAGTGTTTTTAGTAGGAGGACGAAAATTTGTCAAAATTCTTAAGAGGGCCGCTTATATATATATTAATCATCGTACTGATAGTAATTTCGGCTCAGTATTTAAGCAATCCGGGGTCCAAACAGCCCGAGCAGCTTGAATATTATCAATTTCTGCAGGCCGTAAAATCCGGCGATGTCAAGGACATTGCCATCCGGGATCTTGACTTGTATGGAAGGAACAAAAATACAACCATAGCGGACGAGAATTTCCCCAACATGTATGATTTTACGGCGCGCATACCGTCGGTGAACCAGCTCAATCTGGATGTTGCCGCCATATCCGGCACGCCGGATCCGCTGAACTACGGTTTTCAGATCACATACCTTGCTCCCGAGCAGGATAACATATTTATCTCCCTGCTGCCCTATATGATACCCATCGTACTTCTGGTGATCATGTTCGTATTCATCATGCGCCAGACTAAGGCCGGAGGCGCGGGCAACGCGATGACGTTCGGCAAAAGCAGGGCCAGGATGACAATGGGCGGAGACAGCAAAAAAACATTCAGGGACGTCGCGGGCGCCGATGAAGAAAAAGAAGAATTGCAGGAAATCGTGCAATTTTTGAAAGCCCCCAAAAACTTCCTGGAACTGGGCGCAAGGATCCCCAAGGGCGTTCTTCTGGTGGGCCCTCCCGGAGGCGGAAAGACGCTTCTTGCCAAGGCGGTTGCCGGAGAAGCGGGCGTGCCGTTTTTCTCCATATCGGGCTCGGATTTTGTTGAAATGTTTGTGGGCGTAGGCGCTTCCCGCGTGAGGGACCTGTTTAACGACGCCAAGAAAAATTCGCCCTGCATCATATTTATTGACGAGATAGACGCGGTCGGCCGTCAGAGAGGCGCAGGCCTGGGCGGCGGACATGATGAACGCGAACAGACGCTCAATCAGTTGCTGGTTGAAATGGACGGGTTCGAGGTAAACGAAGGGATCATCGTTATGGCTGCGACCAACAGGAAAGATATCCTGGATCCGGCCCTGCTGCGTCCCGGACGTTTTGACAGGCAGATCGTTGTAAATTATCCGGATGTACGCGGAAGGGAAGAGATCCTGAACGTACATTCCAGAGGGAAGCCGTTTGCTCCCGATGTGGATATGAAGGTCATAGCCCGGCGCACGCCCGGATTTATCGGCGCGGATCTTGAAAACGTCCTGAACGAGGCCGCCATACTGACGGCCCGCCGCAAGAAAAACAAAATCACTATGGATGAGATCGAAGAGGCCATCACCCGGGTCATCGCAGGCCCGGAAAAGAAGAGCCGGCTGGTCACAGAAAAAGATAAACGGTGCACGGCGTTCCATGAAGTGGGACACGCGATACTGGCATTCAATCTGCCGGGATGCGACCCTGTGCACGAAGTATCGGTTATCCCGCGCGGAATGGCGGCGGGCTATACCATGACCCTGCCCAAGGAAGACAAGCAGCATATCTTCAAAAGCAAGCTTTTGGACGAGATCACAATGATGCTGGGCGGAAGGGTGGCCGAACTTCTGGTGCTGGAAGACATATCGACCGGCGCCGTCAACGACCTGCAGCGCGCTACCGAAGTGGCAAGGGAAATGGTGACCAAATACGGCATGAGCGACGAACTTGGTCCGGTATTCCTGTCAGACAAGCACGAAGTGTTCCTGGGGCGTGAATTCGGACAGCAAAGCGCTTATTCCGAAGAAACGGCCGCGAAGGTGGACGGGGAAGTGAAAAAGATTCTGGAAAACGCGTATTCCAAGGCCAAGCAGATATTGTCCGAAAACAAAGACAAGCTCCTTACGATATCCGAGGTTCTGATCACCCGTGAAAAATTATCGGGATCGGAGTTTGAAGAAATATTTCAGAACGGTAAACTGGGCGAAGACAGTCCGGAACAGGGCGAAGGCGCCGGGGTGGACGCTTTGCCTGAAAACGGCTCCAATTCGGACAAAGGGACTGCGGCTTCCCACGACGGGAAGAGTACCAAAAACACCTTTGACGAAGGATACGATCCAAACTGATAGCTGAATAAGAATGCGGGCTCCCGTCAGATTGCGGGATGCTCGCATTTAAATTATGGGGTCCCCGGAAAGCCGTGAGACTTTTAGGGGTGAATTTTGGCTGCCGGGTCCGCCAGACAGCAGATCATTTGAAACAGACATGATTTTGAAATTATAAGGGGAAAATATGATCGATTTGCATATGCATTCAACAGCGTCCGACGGTACGGATACGCCCGAGCAATTGATTACAAAATGTGCAAAGTTAAATTTGGAAGTCTCTTCCATAACCGACCACGACACCATTGACGCCCAGACAAAAGCGGCAAGTACGGCAAAAAAATATGGAATCAAATATATAACAGGCGTTGAGTTCTCCGTCCGGCACGAGGGGGAACTTCATATCCTGGGATACGGCGTGGATATTGCGGACAGCGCTTTTAAGTCCGAACTGGAAAGCCTCCGGGAATCCAGAATGGAAAGGATAGAGTTGATATTAAAAAAACTGCACGAGTGCAACGTTCGGATCAGCCTGGAGGACGTGGTCCGCAACGCGAGCGGAAATACGCTTGGCAGGCCGCATGTTGCGCTTGCGCTGATAGAAAAAGGGTATGCCGCGGATTTTACGGAAGCGTTTCATAAATATCTGAACGAGGAAGGCTTATGCTATGTCAAGCGCCGTAAACTGAATCCGCATGATGCGATCCGCCTGATCGTTGACGCGGGCGGAACCGCGGTGCTGGCACACCCGAAATTTATCCATACCCGTAATCTGGAAGCTCTTGCAGCCGATATGAAAGAAATGGGTCTATCCGGAATAGAGGCGTATTATCCCGCGCATTCGGATATCGATGTCGCCCGTTATGAAGATATTTCCAAACGGCTTGGCCTGCTGGTGACGTCCGGAAGCGATTATCACGGCGCAATGCGCATGCACAGCGCGATTGCAAGCGAACGCAGGACCTCTGATTACTTAAAAGGGTCTGTGGAAAAAATCATTATGAAATACCTGTAAGTGATTGAAACTTGCGGGATTGTGTTGTATACTTTAAAACGAAAAAAATATTGAGGCGGTATGAATTATTATGCTAACTGAAGGTGTAGATGTAAAAATTTTTGCAGGCTCATCTGGCGTTTCCTTCGCGAGAAAAATGTGCAAGTATCTGGGTGCCGAACTTGGGGCATCGGAAGCTATACATTTCTCGGACGGAAACGTCTTTGTTCGTATTAAGGAAACCGTACGGGACAAAGACGTCTATCTTGTATTGCCCATTGGCCTCGATCCTAATTCTGAACTTGTAGAATTATTATTCTGGCTGGACGCATTTAAACGCGCAAGCGCAAATGCCGTTACCGCAATCATCCCTTATTTTGGCTATGCCAAAGGCGATAAGAAAGACGAACCCAGGGTTTCCATACGCGCGCGGGTCTGCGCGGATTGCATCGAAATGGCAGGCGCCGACAGGGTGATCACCATGGATCTGCATTCTCCGCAGGTGCAGGGCTTCTTTAAGAAACCTGTCGACCATTTGCTTTCTCTGCCCGTTTTATGCGAGCATGTAAAGACAATGGATATCATGGAGAATCTGGTGGTGGTATCCCCGGACGCGGGATTTGCCAAAACGGCGAGAAAATATGCGGATTATCTGCATACCGACGTCGCGATAGGAGACAAGACCAGAAAAGGCCATGACGAAAAAGCGCAGATATTGGAGCTGATCGGCGATGTGAGAGGCAGAAACTGCCTGATCGTCGACGACTTTACCATTTCGGGCGGAACACTCATAGATATTGCCAGAATGCTGGAGAGAAAGGGCGCAAAACGCATCGGCTGCTGCCTTGGGCATGTTATGGTGCGCGAAAAGGGCGTAAAGGCAATTGAAGGCAGCCCGATCGAATTTGTGATGTCCACAGACAGCGTGGACAATCCCTACATCGTGGGCAGCGAAAAGTTTATCACCGTATCGGTTGCGCCGCTCTTTGCGGAGGCCGTATACAGGATCCACGAAAAAGTTTCGGTAAGCGGCCTGTTCACCGATGTTCCTGATAAGATGAAACAGTACTGCGAATAAAATTTAAGAAAAGAAAGAGCACAGCCTTGGCTGTGCTTTTTTGCGTGGGAAATATTTTTACCGGCCGGCCTTCAAGAAAAATTAATTTTTTTTAGATTCAAGAATCCTTGACAATATATTGGAACGAAATTTATACTAATACTTAGTTAAAGCGTTTAAAAAAGAATTTAAATATCAAACGGTAAAATCTGATGAAAACACAAGATAATAAAAACTTAAACAATATCAAGATGCGTGCGTCTAATTTTAACCTTGTTATTAACGCAATAAGGGAAAAAGGACAGATTTCCCGGAAAGATTTGGTATCCCTGGTTGGACTGACCTCCGCCAGCATCACAAATCTCGTTAATTCCGGCATACAGGATGGTTATATTATCGAGACAGGCACAGGGTCTTCGCAGGGCGGCAGAAAACCGAAGTTTATAGAACTGAATAAAGAAGCCGGTTATATCCTGGGCATAGAAGTAAACGCGAAAGCCGCCATTTATATACTGACTGATTTCAGGGGAGACATCATATCCAAAAAGTACGTGAATATTAATAACGATATTGAACAGGAAGCTCTTTTAAATCAGATTGCCGCCGTTGTGGAAGAGTTGCTCAGGGAAAACAATATTCCGAAAAATATGGTCATGGGAGCGGGGTTTGCAACTGTCGGCCCGTGCAATCACAGGGACGGCGTTATTGTGAATACCCCCAATTTTCCGAAGTGGCATAATTTTAAAATCATAGAACTTTTTGAGGAAAGAACGGGAATAAAAGCGCTGCTTGAAAAGGAAACGGCTGCGTTTGCTTTAAACGAAGCATGGAATGACAAACAGAAGCAGTTCAAGCGGATTTTATGCGTAAATGTTTTCTCAATTGGTATCGGCGGCGGTTTGACATTGGATAAGGCGATTTTTCACGGGCACAAGAATGCCGGGCTGGAGATCGGACATATGACGGTACAGCCCGAAGGACCGCTCTGCGTCTGCGGAAAAAGAGGCTGCCTGGAAAGAATGGCCGACGGCAGCGCGGCGCTGAAATATTTCCGGAAAAATATTGAGGACGGCGTTCCCACAAAGGTTCCGTCCCCCGGGACCGCAGACCTGAACGACGTGATCAGATTCGCCGAAAAAGGGGATCCGGCATGCGCGCGTGCGATTGAAAAATGCGCCTGTTATATCGGCATTGCGCTTTCAAGCCTGATTTCGATACTTGCGCCGGATGTGATATTTATTGGAGGCGAATTCATCGAGAACAGCAATCTTTTGTTTGACGAAACAGTGAAAAAAGCCAAGGAGCGCACGTATCCGTTTGTGGACGCGGACATTGAGATCAGGCGTTCGACTGCAGGCAAAGACAGCGGCGCGCTGGGAGCGGTGGCAATGGTGCTTCAATCACTTTTTACGGCAAACTGACGATCGAATCTTTAAAAAATCAAAGGAGATTTGATATGAAACGCAGTCAGGTAAATTCCAGTATTTTATGGGCGATTGATTTGCTGAAAAAGAACAATTTTTATCTGCCGGATTTTGCGTATTGGAAGGAAGACGAATGGCGCAGAAACAGGGATAAAACAGAGACAATCAAAAAGGTTATGCTGGGCTGGGATGTAACGGATTACGGGCTTGACAGGTTTGAGGAAACGGGCGGCGTGCTTTTTACAATCCGGAACGGCAGCCAGAAAGAAGCCGGGGCAGGCGTGCCGTATGCCGAAAAATGCCTGCTGTTCAAGGACGGACAGGGATTGCCTACCCATTTTCATTTCACCAAGACCGAGGATATTATCAACCGCGGGGGCGGCATTCTTGCTTTGAAACTGTATAATGCGCTGCCGGATTACAGTCTGGATACTGCGGGCGACGTAATTGTTTACAGGGATGGCGTCAGGAATGTGGTGCGTCCCGGAGAAGTTGTCAGGGTCGCTCCCGGCAGCAGTATATCACTCACCCCTTACATGTATCACAATTTTTGGGCTTTGGAAGGATACGGCGATCTGATCGCGGGCGAGGTATCTTCCGTAAACGATGACAATCAAGACAATCACTTTTATGAAAATTTGCCGCGATTCGGCAGCATTGAGGAAGACGAACCAATGCTTTATCCGCTGGTTGCGGAATACGACAAACTTTAAACCATTTTATGAAAGCACAACTAAAAAATCAGCGTTGGAGCAGCCCGCTATAAGGGATGCGTCAAAACGGTTTTTTTCGCTTCTTTTTTACTGAACCAACCGTTTAAAGTAATATCAGCATCAAACGGTTTCTTAAATTTTTATCATTACCTTAAAGGCCGTTAAAACAAATGCAAAATGTTTCTGTTGGCGTGATAGCAAAATACACAATGGAAACAGATGCGTCAGGCGGTTTTTTTACACTTCTTTTATTACTTCAAAGACCGTAAAAAACAAATGCAAAATGTTCCGGTTGCGTAAGAGCAAAATACGCGCAATGGAACGGATGAGTCAAACGGTTTCATGCAATTCTATGATTACTTGACCGGCCGTTTCAAAAGAAAATAGGCAAAATATTTCTGCTTGTTGTTTATGAAAATACACAGACGGTTCTATTTGTATCTGTAATTTCATTTAATTTAAAAAACAGGCCGTTTTGGGTCTTGTAAAGCATTGGATAACTCGCCTTATCCGGATAAATCAATTTATGGAGGTGTATGCAAAAATGGAAGAACCGATTTTGACAGTCACTGATATAAAGAAAAGTTTTGGCAGCGTTGTGGCTCTGAACGGCGTTTCTTTTCAGTTGAAGGCCGGTGAAATCATGGGCCTGGTCGGTGACAACGGCGCCGGAAAAACAACATTGATTAAAATTTTATCTGGCGTCTACACAAAAGATTCGGGAGATATCGTCTTTAACGGCAAACATGTCGATTTCAGGGAACCTAAAGAGGCGATCGACGCGGGCATTGAGACTGTATACCAGGATCTTGCGCTGGCTCCCTATTTGCCAATCTACGCAAACATGTATCTGGGCAGAGAGATCATGAAAAAAGGAATTTTAGGCAAGCTGGGCGCGGTTGACAGGGCTGAAATGCGAAAAAACGCGGCGGAAAGAATCAACCGGCTGAAATCCAAGTTGAATCACGTGGACCAGGAAGTCGGCACCCTATCCGGCGGCCAGAGGCAGGCGGTTGCGATCACGCGGGCGCTTGCATGGGGCAGGGAAGTGATCGTCATGGATGAGCCGACTGCCGCGCTGGGCGTAAAGGAATCCCGGCAGGTCCTGGACCTGATCAAGGAAGTCAAGGAGCACGGCATTGCCGTTATTCTGATCAGCCATACCATCCCGCATGTTATGGAAGTGACGGATACGATCCATGTGCTCCGGCTGGGTGAATCCATTGTCAGCCTCACTACCGCGGGAACTTCATACGATGAAGTGGTGCAATATATCACCGGATCCAAGACGCTTGTGGAAACCAATGAAAATGGGAGGTAGAATGCCGTGGCAATGAATAATGAAGTATTGGCAGGCAATGCCATAAAGAAAAAAGGCGCACGGGAATTTTTAAGTGAACTGTGGATCGTTTTGGTTTTTGTTATCATATACGTCATTTTTTCGTGCATCGAACCTCTGTGCCTGACGCTGCCCTTCTGGTCTTCTACGCTGAATTATATGACTGAAGTCCTGATTCTGGGAGTAGGCGTAATGTTTGTAGTGATCACAGGCGGCATCGATTTATCGATCGGGCCTGTGGAAGGCTGTATCGGCGTGGCATCCGCTCTGATCATCAAGGCGATGCTCCCCGTAATGGGTATTCCCGCCGCGATAACCGTGGGCGTGCTTTCGGCGCTTGGAATGGGCGCATTGATCGGGGCTGTCAACGCCTTTGTGATCACAAAAATGAAACTGGCGCCTTTTATTGCGACGCTGGGTATGTCGGTGATACTGACAGGTCTTGGCTATGTATTCAATAACGGGCTTGAAGTTGTGGGGCTGCCGCGCGAACTGACTAATTTCGGAAATTATCAGGTATTCGGGTTCCTCTCGGTAACAACGATAATCTCTTTGATCGTATGCGCGATATTCGGACTGATTTTGCATTTCACCAAGTTCGGCGTCCATACCTACGCTTACGGCAGCAACGCCGAAAGTACGAAGAGGGCAGGCATCAATACCAATAAACTGTTGTTTAAAGTGTACATATTATGCTCCGTGCTGGCGGCTCTGGCCGGAATGACCCTGGTTTTCCGGTTCAATACGGGTTCTCCCCTGGCCGGCCAGAACGTTACGCTGTACGCCATTGCCGCATGCGTTATCGGCGGCACGTCCGTTATGGGCGGAAAAGGAAGAATGGTCGGAACCCTGATAGGCGCTCTGATCATCTCCATACTGGTAACAGGCCTTGTGATGCTTGGCATACAAACCTACTGGCAGCAGGTGGCAACCGGCCTGATCATCATATTCGCCGTGTTTACCGATCAGCTGAGGCACAAACGGGATACGGCGGTATGATCATAAATCGAAATGGTTTGGTAAAAACCAAAAAAATACAATAATGGAGGAAAGAAAATGAAAAAGACACTTGTAATCGTATTGGCGCTTGTTTTGGTAATCGCATTGGCCGGCTGTTCAGGCCAGACGCCCGCGGCATCCCCGGAGGCTGCGTCCCAGGCTCCCGCAGCTTCGTCCGCAGCGCCTGAAGCGTCCCCGGCAGCCCCGGCATCCTCGGAAGCGGCCGCGCCGGCAGATGAAGGACCCAAACACATTGTGTTTGTTCAGGGCGTAGCCGGTGACGAATTCTACATTACAATGGGCAAAGGTATGAAGGAAGCCTGTGACGCAGCGGGATATGAACTGGAAATCCTGGGCGCCGCAAAGTGGGATTACACCCTGCAGACGCCTATCGTCGAGTCCCTGGTGGCCAAGGCTTCCGAAATCGATATGGTATGCATCGCTCCCGTCCACTCCGACTCCATGATCGCTCCTCTCAAAAAACTTGCCGATGCAGGCGTGCCCATCATTACGGTTGACACAAACATCAATGACAGTTCTCTCTATCTGTGCAACATTACCTCGGATAACCTCCAGGGAGGACAAATCGCCGCGGATATGCTTGCCGAAATGATCGGGAGCAAGGGCGATGTTGCGGTTATGAACACCAACGTAGGCGTTACTACCACCGAAGCAAGGGCAAAGGGCTTCAAGGAGCAGATCGCTGCGAAATACCCGGATATGAAGATCGTTTCCGACGAATATTGCGAAGATGAAGCCGAGAAAGCCGCTTCCATCATTCAGGCGGCCGCTCTTAAAAACCCGAATCTGGCCGGAGTATTCGGCGTAAACCTGTATGCGGCTCAGGGCAGCGCGCAGGGCCTTGAATCCGCCGGTATCGACGTCCCCGTTTTCGCCTATGACGCAGGCCCGGCCGTGGTCGAACAATTGAAATCCGGACTGATCGACGCTACCGTTTGCCAGAAACCCGCTGTGATAGGCAAAACGGCTATTGAAATGGCTACCTGCTATTTTAACGGCGAGAAAGATAAGATCAAGGACACCCTGGTAGACAACGCGATCGCGACGACGGAAACCGCGAATGATCCGGAAGTAAGCCAGTGGTTCTATGTAGCTGAATAAAGGCTGATAAAAAAAGAATTCAATAGGGCATCCCCCTATTGAATTCTTATTAAATATGGTGGCCATATGATGAGAAATATCGTGGGCATTGATATCGGGGGAACCAAGACGTCGGTTGTATATGCCGAGTGCGGCGATGAGATTGTCTTCCGCGACAAGACCGTTTTTGAAACAAGGACGGATCTTGGCGCGCAGCATACGCTCAATAAAATTATGCAAAGCGTGTATGCCGTGACGAACGGCCGGGGATCCGGATCTTTTGCCGTCGGAATCAGCTGCGGCGGGCCGCTGGACGCCCGAACGGGCGTCATTCTGGGGCCGCCCAATTTGCCGGGATGGGAAAATGTTCCCATTGTGGACCTCATAGCAAGCCGGTTTTTCGTAAAGGCTTATTTGCGGAACGATGCGGACGCCTGCGCGCTTGCCGAATGGAAGGCGGGCGCAGGCAAAGGATTTGATAATATCATTTTCATTACGTTCGGCACGGGCCTCGGCGCGGGACTGATACTCAACGGAAGGCTGTATTCGGGAACTTCGGGATTGGCGGGCGAGATCGGGCATATCCGCCTGGAGCCGTTCGGTCCGCCTGGGTACGGCAAGATAGGCTCTTTTGAGGGGTTCTGCAGCGGCGGAGGCATCGGGCAGTTGTCCAAAACGGTGCTGACGGCAGCCGGGCAATCCGGCAAAACAAGCAGGATACTGGACAGATGCGAGATAAACAATATCACCGCAAAAGATATTTTTTTTTGCGCAAACGAGGGGGACCCGGCGGCGCTGTCCGTCGTGAAAACGGTGGGAGAGCATCTGGGAATGGGGCTTTCCATATTGATCGATATTTTAAATCCGGAGAGGATCATTATCGGCAGCATATTCGAAAGGAACGAAAAACTTTTGTCGCCTTATATGAACGAAGTCCTGGCGCGGGAAGCGCTGCCTGCATCCCTGCGGGATTGCCGCGTGGTGCCTTCAGGTCTCGGCGATAAAATAGGAGATTATGCGGCTGTTTTAACGGCGGTTTACGGGCTGGATGAGGAGGGCCTATGAAAGAAATACAGGAGGTCTGCCTGGATGAGCTCACGGAATCTTATCCGAAGCTTGCGGGCATACGCCCCGATATCCAAAAAGCATACCTTAGATTATGCGAATGCTTTATGAAAGGGAACCGGCTCTTTATCTGCGGAAACGGAGGAAGCGCGGCGGATTCGCTGCACATCGTGGGAGAGCTGATGAAGGAATTTATGGTTAAAAGGCCGGTTGACGCTGAAACCACGGAAAAGCTGTGCAGGATGTATCCCGGCGAGGCCCGGGAATTGATAGAGAATCTTCAGGGAGCGCTGCCGGCGTACGCGCTTCCATGCAACGCCGCGTTATCCTCGGCATATGCAAACGACGTTAACTGCGAGTATGAATTTGCCCAGCAGGTTTACGGTTATGCAAAAAGCGGGGATGTCCTGTTTGCCCTCAGCACTTCGGGAAACGCGAAAAATGTTGTTGCAGCCGCAAAAATCGCAAGGTGCAAAGGCCTTGGCACAATCGCTGTGACCGGACGGGACGGAGGAAAATTAAAGGACGTTTGCGATATTGTGATTGCGGTGCCGGCGCGGGAAACGTACAGGATTCAGGAACTGCATTTGCCTGTCTACCACACCTTATGCAGAATGCTTGAATTGCGTTTTTTTGGAAAAGCGGAGTTAGATGCCGCGGACAAAATTTTACAGGGGTAACTATGAAATATTATCTGATTATGGACATTGGAGGCACAAAAACATCCTCGGCCCTTTTTTCCGAAGACGGTGCCATTGTTGATAATTATGTCTATGTGGGCAAATCCAAGACCTATTGCGGCGAAGACGCCGTATACGAGAATTCCAAAAGCGCCTTGGATCATATCGTCCGGAAGTATAATGTCGGTCTTGGGAACGTGCTCGGAATCGGCGTTGGCTGTCCCGGGCCCCTGGATACCAAAAACGGTATTATTGTGAATGCACCGCTGATGGGGTGGAAGAACTTCCCTTTGGCACAACGGCTGCGCGCCGATTTCGGCAAACCTGTTGCAATGGATAAGGATTGCAATCTGGGGGTCCTGGCGGAGCAGCGTATCGGCCTTGCAAAAGGTCTTGATAAGGTGATCTATATTACGGTCAGTACGGGCGTGGGCGCGGGCGTTATGATTGACGGACATATCTACCGCGGCAGGACGGACAGCGCCGGAGAATTCGGCCACATTTCAATTGATGTTGACGGAAAACTCTGTCCCTGCGGAAATCACGGCTGCCTGGAGCTCTATTGTTCAGGCACGGCCGTCAAACAGATCCTTCGGGAAGACTATGATAAAAATGTACAAAGCCTTGTTTTCGACCTGGCCTGTGGCGATAGGGAAAAGCTGGATGCAAAGCTGCTTTCGGAGGCGGCCGGGATGCGGGATAAATATGCCCTGGACCTTTTTGGCCGCATCGGGCGTACGCTGGGACTTGGCATTGCAAATGTATTCAATATGTTCGATCCGGATATCGTTGTGATTGGCGGAGGCGTTTCCAAGAGCAGCCGGTATTTTCGCGATTCGCTGATGGAAACGGTAAAAAGCCGTTCCATTGTTCATGTGGAAGACCGTCATATCGTGTATTCCGAATTGTGCGATACTGTTGTACTGCACGGCGCATATATTTTAATCAGGGAATTTATTGAAAGAGGTTAGTGATATGTCGCTTGTAACATTAAAGGAGATATTAAAAGGCACGAGGGAAAACGGTTATGCCGTCGGCGGGTTTAATTTCAACAGTTACGAGGATGCGCAGGGCATTGTGGACGGCGCCGTTCGGAAAAAGGCCCCGGTGATACTGATGGCGAGCGTGGGCGCCGTCAAATATATAGGCATACGGCTGACGGTATATATGATCAAGGCGATGGCGGAATCGGTCGACGTGCCCGTTTGCCTGCATCTTGACCATGCGGAGGATCCGGATCTGATCAAAGACTGCGTCAAAATGGGATTTACATCCGTCATGATCGACGCGTCAAAAAAGAGCTATGAGGAAAACATCAGGGAGACCGCGGAAATCGTCCGGTTTGCCGGAAAATACGCCTGCTCCGTGGAGGGCGAGCTTGGACGCATAGGCGGCAGGGAAGAACAAATACGGGTAAGCGAAAAAGATGCCGCATATACCGACCCAAACGACGTGCCGCGTTTTGTGGAAGAGACCGGCCTGGACGCGCTGGCGATCGCCATCGGCACCGCGCACGGGTTTTATAAGAGCGAACCCAAGCTTGATTTTGAACGGCTGGCGGCAATCTCCCGGATCACCAAAACGCCGCTGGTGCTGCACGGAGGCACGGGCGTTCCGGCGGAAGATTTTAAAAAAGCCGTGCTTTTGGGAATGAGCAAGATCAATGTGGGCACAGAGCTGAAAGCCACCTACGCAAAAGCGGTAAGGGATGCCCTGTGCGCCTATCCGAACGAGATTGATCCCAGAAAATTCATGAGGCTGGTAAAGGAAAGATGCAGCGAGGTGGTACAGGAAAAAATCGAAATTTTTGGAAGCGCGAACAGGGGATAAGGTAAGCATATGAGGATCGGAGTAATCACAAGCGGCGGCGATGCGCCCGGAATGAATCCGTGCATCGCGGGTCTGGCAAAAAACGCCGAACAGCTGGGACACGAATTATTCGGCTTTGAATACGGATATGCCGGCATCCTGCAAAATAAAATAAGGCGGATCCATGCAAACGAGGTGCAGGGTATTTACAAAATGGGCGGCACGATACTGAAAACAAGCCGCCTGCCTGAACTGAAGGAACCTTCGGTCCAAAAAGAACTGATAGCCGTCCTGAAACAAAACGGCATCGCCGGGCTGGCGGTGCTGGGCGGCGACGGGTCTTTCAAGGGAGCGGACGCGCTTTCGCGGCAGGATGCTTCCATCAATTTTGTAGGAATCCCCGCCACGATCGACAACAATATTTATAAAAGCGAATATACGCTGGGGTTTGATACCGCTCTCAATAAACAGATGGCCTATATAGACGATATCATGGATACGGCGGCTTCCATGCCCGGCCGGGTGTTCCTGGTGGAGACGCTTGGCGCCTGGGACGGTTACCTGGCCATGAGCTCTGTACACATGGGCATCGCCGATTTCAGCGTTCTTGTGGAGCGTCCCATGACTGACGATGAGATCGCAAAAGCCGCTCAAAAAGCGCTCTCGGCGCACGGGTTTGCGGTTGTCACTCTGGCCGAGGGAACATACAGGATGTTTGAAACGGCAAAATATGTGCATGAAAAACTGGGCTGTACCGTAAAATGCAATCTGCTCGGCTATCAGCAGCGCGGCGGTACGCCCACCGCCTTGGAGCGGCTTCATGCGGCGGCGTTCGCGAAATATGCCGTCAGGGCATTGCATGATGGGATCATGAATCAATATGTCGTTTATTCCGGAGGCGGATACCGCTATGTGAATCTTTCGGAATCGGTTAATAAAAAAGAATTCAACTGGTTTGAATTATGATAAAAATCTGAAAAATAATGGAAGTTGAATCTGAGTAAGACCAACCGCCTCGCCGCCGTTTTATTTGGCGTCCATTATTTCGATCGTCAGGCGGTCGAAACTGAATTTATCAATAAAATCGTCTTTTTTAAACGTCGCTTTATGGAAATGCGCCAGTTGTTTGGTGTGCTTGGAATGCCAAAGAGGCATTTCAATGTCAAATTCCCTGCAAATCTGCTGCAGGCATTCCAAAAGAGCGTCGTTCATATCGGTTTTGTCACTTTCAACAGTGATGTGTTTGATTGATTTTTCTTTTATATAGACAGACGACCAGATTTTGAGCATTTGTTTCCTTTCCTGACGGGCGGCCCGGGTGAAAAATCAAAAAAATTTTGAAACGTCCCGCAGCCCTTTTTCGTTGTTTAATTAATTAGTATAACTGAAATCAAAAATAAAATAAAGTAGATTGAAAAAAAAGAGCAATTAATATAAAATAAAGGGTAGTTATTTTTTAAGGAGCGTATAAATGGGCAAATCACTGGCATACAAAATACTTGAAAACCATCTCGTTTCGGGCAAAATGGAGCCCGGATCCGAGATATCAATTCGGATAGATTACACATTGACGCAGGATTCTACCGGAACGATGGCTTACCTGCAGTTTGAAGCAATGGGCGTTCCCAGAGTAAAGACGAAACGGTCTGTAGCGTATATAGACCACAACACCCTTCAGTCGGGCTTTGAAAACGCGGACGATCATAATTATATCATGAGCGTAGCCAAAAAACACGGGATTTATGCGTCCCGTCCGGGAAACGGCATCTGCCACCAGGTAAACCTGGAACGGTTCGGCGTGCCCGGAGCGACGCTTCTGGGATCGGATTCCCATACGCCTACCGGCGGCGGGATCGGTATGCTGGCGATCGGCGCCGGCGGACTGGATGTGGCCGTTGCAATGGGCGGCGGACCTTACTATATCCCCATGCCCAAAATCGTGAACGTTGAACTAACGGGAAAACTCATGCCCGGCGTATCCGCAAAGGACGTGATACTGGAAGTGCTGCGTATCATGACCGTGAAAGGCGGAGTGGGCAAGATCATAGAATATACGGGGAAGGGCGTATCCACGCTGTCCGTGCCCGAACGCGCGACAATCACCAACATGGGCGCCGAGCTGGGAGCGACGGCCTCCATATTCCCGATCGATCAAAAAACAAAAGAATTCCTGGCGGCGCAGGGCAGGGAAAAAGATTTCACGGAACTCTCCGCGGATCCGGACGCTTCCTATGACGAGAACATTATGATAGACCTGTCCTCCCTCAAACCCATGGCGGCGTGTCCGCACAGCCCGGACAATGTGAAAACCGTAAACGAACTCGGGCCCATTCATATTGACCAGGTTTGCATAGGAAGCTGCACAAACGCTTCTTACCTGGATCTGATGCGGGTTGCCGCAATTTTAAAAGGCAAAAGCGTAGCGCCGGGTGTGAGCCTCACGATATCGCCCGGATCCAAGCAGGTAATGAACATGCTGGCGCAAAACGGCGCTCTTTCCGCTATGATTGACGCCGGAGCCAGGATCCTCGAATGCGCATGCGGTCCCTGTATCGGCATGGGGCAGTCCCCGGCCACAGACGCGGTATCGCTCAGAACGTTCAACAGGAACTTTTTCGGACGTTCGGGGACAAAGTCCGCAAGCGTTTATCTGGTCAGCCCGGAGACAGCCGCTGTTTCGGCAATCGCGGGCGTATTGGCCGATCCGACGAAGATGGAAGACCTTGATATATTAAATATAGATATGCCGAAGCATTTTGAAATAAACGACAATATGGTGATTCCGCCGGCGGACAGCCCGGATCAGGTGGAAGTGAAAAGGGGTCCCAATATCAAACCTTTCCCAATAAATTCCGCGCTGCCAAAAGAAGTCGCCGCCCAGGTGCTGCTCAAGATGGAAGACAATATAACGACGGACCATATAATGCCCAGCAATGCAAAACTGCTGCCTTACCGTTCCAATATTCCGTATCTTTCGGATTACTGCCTTGCGCCTGTGGACGAAACCTTTCCGGCGCGGGCCAAAGAGGCGGGAAAATGTTTCCTGATTGCCGGCCAAAATTACGGACAGGGTTCGTCCAGGGAACACGCCGCTCTTGTGCCGCTTTATCTTGGCGTAAAAGGCGTGATCGCCAAAAGTTTTGCGCGCATACACAAGGCAAACCTGGTAAACAGCGGAATATTGCCGCTTGTATTCCAGGATGAGGAAGACTACGGGAAAATTCAGCCGGGAGACGAGCTCGTTATCACGGATGCGCCGGGCAAGGTGCTGGGCGGAGATGTGTTTGAAATGGAAAATAAAACAAGGGGATACCGGTTCAATGTCATTCTGGATGTATCCGACAGGCTGAAAAAGATATTGGTATCGGGGGGATTGCTGAACTACACGAGGGAAAAAAATGAGTGATAAGATTCCGCAGGCCGTCATTCGGAGGCTGCCCAAGTATTACAGGTATCTGGAAGAGATCCTTGCCAGAGGGGAAGATAAGATTTCCTCCTCAAAGATGAGTTCTGAGATGGGACTCAACGCTTCGCAGATCAGGCGCGATTTAAATTGCTTCGGCGGGTTTGGACAGCAGGGATACGGATACAGCGTCGCCAAACTGAAAGGGGAAATCGCGCATATACTGGGGCTTGACCGCACCTATAAGGTGATCATCGTGGGCGCGGGCCGGATCGGCCAGGCGCTCATGGGCTATTCCAATTTTATCAAGGAAGGTTTCAACATTGTTGATATCTTTGATTCGGATCCGAACAAGGTGGGCATGACGGTGGAGTATAAAAGCGTGCGCCACACATCCGACCTGCCGGAGTATTTGAGCAGGCATACCGTGGATATCGCTTTTATCTGCAGCCCGAAAGAATCCGCGCAGACCATAGCCGACCAGCTGGTCAGCCTGGGGCTCCGGGCCATATGGAATTTTGCGCCGGTGGATGTTTGCGTGCGCAAAGGCGTGTCCGTGGAAAATGTGCACCTGTCCGACAGCTTGTACGTTTTAGCGTACAGCCTGAATAAAAACAAATAAGGGGTGGTATAAAAGGTGTTTGTTTATGATCTGCCTACTTATAAAAAATGTACGTTTGTGAATATTACGTCTCACGTGAAAGACGCCCTTAAGAAAAGCGGCGTCCAGAACGGGTTGGCAACGGTATATTGTCCGCATACCACTGCCGGGATCACCATAAACGAAAACGCGGATCCGGATGTGGCGGCGGATATAATAGCCGCGATGGAAAAAGTAATCCCGGAAATTGATTTTTTGCACATAGAAGGGAACTCACCCGCGCATATTAAGACTATGCTGACAGGAAGTTCGGCAAGCATCCCGGTAAACGGCGGCAGCCTGGCGCTGGGACGCTGGCAGGGAGTATATTTCTGCGAATATGACGGGCCCCGGGACAGGAAATTTTATATACAGATATTAGGGGAATGACGAATCGCGGGCTGCTCAAAAAACCTATTGCGATCGGGTCTCTTATGGTTCTTAAAAACCTGTTTACAACCCGGTATGCCTGGGGTATCATAATATTTAAAGGGAATTTTTTTGAAAGGAAAATCTTTGATGTCTGACATTGCAGGGAACCGGAAAGCCGCTAAGATAACGCTCATAGTGATGATACTGGCTTTGATTTGTGTTTCGATCTATATAGCCTATTTATTTGTGACGGGAATAAAAACGGCCAATGCGGACTCGGATGATGTGATACTGGATACGGGCGTAGTGTACAGCGGAGTGACATCCCTGGGAGTCGATCTGTCCGGCGTGCCAAGAGGCCAGGTGCCTGTGGCGCTGGACGATGCCGCGCAAAAAATTCTTGATACGGTAAAGGTGGACTTTACCGTGGACAGTAATACTGTTACCTTGAATGCGAAGGATGTGGGCGCCGGCATAGATACTGCCGATCTGCTTGCAAGAGCTTATACGGTCGGACGGGAAGGCAGTTTTGACAACCGCGAGGCCAGTATCGACGCCGCCGCAAAAAACGGCGCGGATATTCCTTATCAATTGACTTACGACCAGGCAAAACTGGAAAAATCCGTCCGCGACAAGACTGCGGCCCTGAATCTGCAGGCTAAGGACGCGGAGGTAAAAATAGACAAGACCCAGGACGAAGCAACGCTTTCATGCGACATGACCTTGACCTTTGTACCCGAGGTAACCGGGCTCGATATCAATTACGATACGCTTTTGGCTGCTCTCAATACCAAAATGCAAGACGCGGACTGCTTTGGAGGCAATCCGGTGGCGGCGGACGTAACCGTTACCCAGCCCAATGTGACCGCAGCGCAGCTTGAGCAGCTATATCAGAAAACAGGAACCTTTATGACGGAGTATTCCACTTCTGCATACGGCAGAAGATATAATATATGGAAAATGGCGGACATTATCAACGGCGTAACCATTCAGCCTGGAGAGACGTGGTCGATTAACGATACCGCAGGCCCCCGCACCTATGACAGAGGCTGGCAGGGCGCGCCCGGAATAGAGGACGGGCAATACAAGGACCAGGCAGGCGGCGGAATATGCCAGGCGAATTCAACGCTTTTCAACGCGGTGCTCCGCGCGGATCTTGAGGTTGTGGACAGGACACACCATTCCTGGCCGCTCTCCTATATCGATCCGGGTCTGGACGCTACGATATCAACAGGAGCGCCGGATTTCAAGTTTAAGAACAACACGGATTCGCCTATTATCATTTATGCAAAATGCGACGGGCAGGCCAAAACCATTGAGGTGAGCATATACCGCTCTGCAATGGATTACAAGCTGGATTTCACATCCAATGTAATCAGCACGTCGTATACCGACGCCGTCAAGACGCAGTACGATTCTTCGATGGCTCCGGGAACAAGCAGGAAGATACAGGGGTCCCATCCCAAGGTGGTTGTGGACGTATACAAGCATACCCTGGATCTGAACGGAAACGAGATAAGCAAGGAAAAAGTGTGGAGGGATACGTACAAAGCGTTTCCGGCCATTGTGGCTGTAGGCCCGAATCCGGACGGTTCCATGCCGGTGGGCGCGGTTCCGATATCCTAGACTGCGTTTGGCGTCTTTAGAGGAAAATAATAATTTTTTTAATTATATAGGAGAAATTCATGAGACAGTACAGGCCGAAGAGGCGTAGGCCAAGAAATCTGCAGTTAGACGGCAGGATGTTGTTGATTATTTGTGCGGCTGTCGCAGCCGTAGTCGTCGCTATCATTATTGTAAATGCCAATAAAGGCCCAAAAGAAATAGCTCCGAACGATACCTTTGCAAGTAATGTTACGGTACAGGGCGTTTCGGTGGGAGGCATGACCGCCAGCGAAGCAAGAGTCGCTCTTAATCCCGTAATTAAGGATATGATGTCCAAGGCTGTTGTACAGGTCAAGGTTCCCGTCATAAACAAAGACGCGGAGAACCCGGACGAAGAAGAAAGCGATGCCGAGGAATCTGAAGATGCGGAGGAGTCCGCTTCGCCCGAAGTTTCCGAAACGGATGCGTCCGCCAAGGACAATACGGTTGCTCAATATACCGCATCCGAGGCGGGCATAATGGTGGACGTCGACGCTGCGCTGCAAAAGGCAATGGAATACAGCAAAAGCGGCGATGCACCGGGAAAAAATGATACGGACGCTCCTATAGCTGATTTTACAATGCTTTATACTGTGGACGAGCCCACTCTCACAGCCGCGTTGCAAAAAGATTCGGCCGCCTGGACAAAACCGGCCCAGAACGCTTCCTATACGCTGAAAACCACCAAAGACGAAGACGGCCTGACAACGTCGGCCGAGCCTGTAAAACAGGACGGGATACCGGGCAGCCAGGTGGATGTGGCGGCGCTCACGCAGAGCATCAAGGCTATGGTTGATTCGCAGTCGTTCAATCTGATCGATGCGCCGGTCATACCGCTTCAGCCCGAAAAAACTGTCGACGATCTGGGCGAGATATCCGTCATCGGCACATACTCCACAAGCTATTCCAGCGCGCCTTCCAACAGGAAGGAAAGAATGTATAATATATGGAAGATCAGCAGCATACTGAACGGCGTCAGGATTCCCGCCGGAGAGTCTATATCGGTGAATGATATTGTCGGCCCCAGATCGGAGGAAGGCGGATGGGCGCTGGCTCCCGGTATTGAAAACGGAACGTATACGGACCAGCCGGGCGGAGGTATCTGCCAGGTATCCACAACCTTATATATCGCGTCGCTCAAGGCCGAACTCAAAATATTGGACCGTACGCATCATACCTATCCGTCTGCGTATGTGCCCATGGGCCTGGATGCAACGATATCCACGGACGAGCCCGATTTGGAAATCGAGAACAATACGGATTATCCGATACTGGTTGGAATCAACTGCGACGTTCCGGACCGGACGGTGGAAGTAAAGATCTATGGCGTAAAGCCGAGGGACTATACGCTTCGCTTTGAAAACCAGGTAGTGCAGACAATACCGCCTACGCCGGATACCTATGTTGCGGATGAAACTGTGGCGCCCAATACAACGGTTCAGAAAATGGCTCCGCATACGGGCTATGTGGTGGAAGTTTATAAGATCTGGTACGATAAGGAAGGCAAGGAATACGACCGCAAGCGCATCTATACAGATACCTACAAGCCCAGCGGCGCTGTGATCGCTTATAATCCGGCGACCCCGCCGATCCAGGTAACAAATCCTTCGGCTGTGCCCGCCGATCCGAACACGCCGGCTGTAACGCCCCCGCCGGCCGAGCCAACCCCGCCGGAGTCGAGCCCTCCGCCGGAAACCTCCGAGCCTCCGGCAGAATCAAACGATCCGACTGCGGCATAACAACGCCGTCCGTACATTAAGAGCATAACGATATAAAGTCATTCCGCGGGAAAACCGTGGAATGGCTTTTTGATTGTGGAAACCATGAATTTTGATATAATCACCCCATAGAAATACGGGGTTGTTGATTCAAAGAATGATGTGCAGCCGCATATTTTTATTGCCGGAAACCTGTTTTTATTGTTGACAAATAAAAACAATCATTTTAAAATGTTGTAGTATGGCGATAGTTTAGAAAAGCCTATTTTAAGGAGGAAAAAAAGAATGGCTAAGGCAAAATTTGACAGAAGCAAGCCGCATGTTAACATAGGAACGATCGGGCACGTAGACCACGGCAAAACGACTTTGACAGCGGCGATCACCGCGGTGCTGGCAAAGACGGG
>JAEWMJ010000004.1 GCA_023393165.1 Bacillota bacterium
GAAAGCGGTTGAATACTACAATTTAGCAAGACCGGCTTATGCTCTTAATTACAAAACCCCTGCTCAATTTAAATCTGAGCAAGGGTTTTAAAGTTTTTTTCTGTCCACTAACTATTGACCAGTTCAATAATCCGGGGCATTTATAATTTATCTGGTTTTATTTTATTTCATTCAGTCTATCCGCAACTTCTTCCGGCGAGAGTCCGTCGGCATTGATTACGACCGCTTTAGTTTCGGTATCCTCTATTCCAAGCAGATTCGTACTCAGTCCCGTAACCACAATCGCGTCGTAATTGCGCAGTGCATTTGAAGATTGTCCGGTCATGGTTACCACATCAAAACCATTTTCCGTGAGATAGTTCCTGACATTTGTCAGGGCAGGTTCTATTGCAATTTTACCTTTCATTCTGAACCTCCTTTTATCATATTATCTGTAAGGGTTGTAAATCTATTCAATAATGTTAAAAACGTGGGATAATCCGATCTATTTTAAAGAGCCGGCCCATTGCCGAAATTATGGATTTATTGTAATATATTGTTGATTATAGGGGATGGGCGGTTTAAAATTAAAATAAAAACGCGAGGGAATACCATGCCGGGAAAAAAGAGCGGCCGGACAGCAACAATATATATTACGGAAAAAATGAAGCGGAAAATGCGCATAACGCGACGGTATTGCTCAGGAACGACCTTTGCCCTACCCCCACGACCACAACGCATGTGCACCGGGCGATCACAGGGTATTCGGGGAGCAGCTTTCCGTGGACAGGTGATTTCGGTATATACCTCAGGCTTTATGCGCTCACATACGGCCTGTTACTTAAGGCTTATCTTTCATTATTACGGCTAAACAAGCATCTTTTAAACACTTTTTAATGTTTTAAAGAGCTTAAAATTCGTTGTAGGATAAATCAAAAGACATAGTCTGGCATTGGTGGCAAGTTTAAAAAAAACAGGTGATTAGCACTATGAATACTGCCTGAAAATTTTTCTGAAATGGAAGCCATAAATAGAAAATGTTATAGCCATCGGAAAAAAAACAGGCTTTCTGAACAGCGACCAGAAAAACAGCGACCAGTACTGTTTTCTCTCTTTACCAATAAAACCTAGCCTAAAGTTAGCTTTTAGAAAAGCGCCCAGATTGCTGAAACTGAAATGCGGCTTGCCAAGATTGAGAGGCTTATATTCCTTTAAAAAATTGGCAACCCGTTCATAATAATATTTGGGAGAGTATATTGTTGAAACGATGTTCTTATATCCTTTTATTAAAGTAGAAATGTTCATCTTAGGTACGATATTCGTTGAAAGGTCGGTATTATTGCCATTAAAATCAGAAGAGATTCTTCCTTCCTTGCTTAAACGGTCATAAAGCTGCGTCCTTTTGGGGGCGTTCAGCATACCAACCATAGCGGTAACAATGCCGCTTTCCTGGATAAATTTGATCATCTTATCGAATATTTGCGGTGTATCGCTGTCAAAACCAACAATAAAACCGCCCTGCACCTGCAATCCGAAATTTTGTATTTTTTTAACGCACTGCAGCAGATCACGGTTTTTGTTCTGCATTTTGTTGCATTCGGTAAGGCTGTTGTCATCTACGGTCTCAATCCCGATGAATACAGTCTTAAATCCGGCTCTGACCATAAGCCGCATCAATTCCTCGTCGTCAGCAATATTTATGGAGACTTCGGTTAAAAAAGAAAAAGGGTGGTGTTTGCTTTCCATCCATTTAATCAATGCAGGTAAAATTTCTTCTTTCAACTTTTTGCGGTTGCCGATAAAATTATCATCGACAAAAAAGACGCCGCCTCTCCAGCCCTTTTCATATATTATTTCAAGTTCCTCAAGAATCTGTTCCTGTGATTTTGTACGGGGCGTATGTCCAAAAAGAGAGGTTATATTGCAGAATTCGCAGTTGAAAGGGCATCCGCGTGAATATTGAATATTGACGCAGGCGTATTTTTTTAAATCCAGCAGTTCCCATGATGGCAAGGGAGACTTGGACATATCCGGATAACCCTGGATATTGTATATATGTTTTGGACTGCCTGCTTTTATATCTTCAAGAAAAGCAGGGAGAGTCAATTCACCCTCGTTTATAAGTATATGGTCCACATCATCAAATTCAGATTCATCGCACGAAAAAAGCGGACCGCCGGCAACTGTTTTTACACCAAGTGTTTTACAGCGGTCAATTACATCTCTGGCAGACTTTTTCTGAATATCCATAGCGCTGATGAATACATAATCGGCCCAAAGAATATCTTTATCTTTTAAATGAGCAGTATTCATATCAACCAGTTTTTTCTCCCAGGTTGGGGGAAGCATAGCGGCAATAGTAATCAAGCCAAGAGGGGTCATTCCGGCTTTTTTGGAAATAAACTTTAATGCATAATCAAAGCTCCAGAACGTTGTTGGAAATTGAGGGTAAACCAGTAATATCTTTTTTTGAATGGGCTGAAGTGTATTTTCACATAATGTATAACAATTTTGGCTATCGTTCATTATTTAGCTCCTTAAATTTTGATCCTGTACTAAATGAAAATTTTTCATTTCTTAAACAAATAAGCTATTTAAATCCCCAAAAAATCATTATGTGGCAAATTGCTTATTAGTATTCTAAACGGCATCAAGCATTTAAGGCTTTTAAAGAAATCTAAATAATGAAAACTATTCATTTTTTTAAGATGAATATAAATCTCTACAGTGGATTTAAATGCATCTATTTATTACCATAGCATATCAAATGGCTTCTGTATACAAGAATACCAGTATTTTAATTTATTTTAACATTATGTTGTCTGTGGATTAAGAAAAAAATGGAAAAAGTAAAAATATCTTGCAAATTCCAACGCAGCATGCTAAACTATAATAGTTACATAAAATGTGATGGTGTTTATATATTTTTGAGTTTATCTTCCATTTATTTGAGAGACGAGTCAAGAATCGATCAACTCCAAATAATATAGGAGGTTTTTTTTATGGCAGACAAGATACTCGTATGCAGAGACTGCAATGCAGAATTCGTTTTTAGTGAAAACGAACAGGCTTTCTACAAAGAAAAAGGTTTTGAAAACGAACCGGTAAGATGTCCGGAATGTAGAAAAGCAAGAAAACAGCAAAGAAACAGCTATGGTTCTAACAGAAATTCCAATAGAAGCTGGTAAGTTTTAAAGAGAGCGTAAGCTCTCTTTTTGCTTAAAGCCAGCTTTTTTTCTAAGTAGGTACTGTTTAATCTCTAAGTTAAATATTTTAGAATTGCTAAAAGAGATAAATCTTTTTATCTCCTTTTACTGATCTTCCTTGCTGCTCAAAGCATAATGACAAACTGAAGAATTGAATTTGAAGGAAAATTTATGAAAGCATGGTTCTCACACGAGAAAAGGGAGTAGGATGCCTTTCACAGGGGCGGAAAGGAAATTGATATATGATAGAACCATCTTTGGATTCGCTGTTAAAAAAAGCGGACAACCTCTATACCCTGTGCAACTTTGCAGGAAAAAGAGCAAGGCAGTTGATTGATGGCGCGCCTAAGCTTACAGATATCAACGCATACAGTGAATTGACTGTTGCAACAAACGAGATCAATGAAGATAAAGTGATCAGCGTAAAAAAAGTAAACGCTTACAGTAAACGCACCCCGAAATAATAAAACAGGAGCACAAGCTCCTTTTTTATTATCTTGAATTGCAGATAAAATCTCAAACCGGAGAGAATGTAAGCGGCGCTAAAGTTCAGATGTACATAAAGGGATAACAACCTTATATTTGATCTTTCAGCAGTATATCAATATATGTAGGATCGAATATGTAGGATCGACCTCAGTTCTGACACTTGTGCTGTATAGGTAAAATAAGATGTTTTTGAAACGACGTCGGTATTGGACACTTTTTTCTGGAAAGTCTTCTTGACTTATCTATTTACCTATACCGTATGAGAAAAGGGTATAACGGAATAATTAGTTTTAATTAGTAAAAAATATTTAGCTAGAAGGTTATAGGTTATATTCTTATTAGTATTATTTTTACGAGCAGCAGGAGGTAAAATTATGAACTTGGAAGAACGTATACCTCGTGAACATGTTTTAGATAATAGTCTTGCATTGATTTTCGAAGGTTATTTATTTTTACCTAACAGGTTTCGCCGGCTTGGAACCGATATTTTTCAAACACGTTTGTTTGGCAAGAAGGTTATTTGCATATACGGGGAAGAAGCCGCAAAGGTATTTTATGATAATGAACGGTTTAAGAGAATGGGAGCGGCTCCAAAAAGATTGCAGAAAACTTTGACCGGAGAAAATGGTGTTCAAGGATTGGACGGCATCGCGCACAAACAGCGGAAGGCGTTATTTATGTCTCTTATGACGCCTGAACGCCTGAAAATACTTAAAAGTATTACTCAGGAGCAATGGAAGGGCTACATTGTCAAATGGGAAAAAACCGATAGGATCATACTATTTGATGATGTTCAGGAAATCATGTGCCGTGCAGCGTGTGAGTGGGCCGGAGTTCCGCTGCCCGAAAAGGATGTGAAACAGAGGGCGGATGACTTTGGCAAAATGATAGATGCTTTTGGAGCCGTTGGACCAAGGCACTGGAAAGGGAGACAAGCCCGCAGAAGAACAGAGAAATGGATTAGCAGAATCATTGAGCAGATCCGTTCTCATTCACTTAATCCGCCTCAGGATACCGCCGCTTATGCCATGGCCTGGTACCGCGACCTCAATGGAACGCTGTTGGATACACAAATTGCAGCGGTAGAATTGATCAATATTGTAAGGCCGATTGTTGCCATAGCGACCTATATCGCATTTGGAGCTTTGGCATTATATGAATATCCGGAGTGCCGAAAAAAAATCGAATCAGAATCAGAAGCAGACGGCTATCTTCATATGTTTTTGCAGGAGATCCGGCGTTTTTATCCGTTTACTCCTTTTATCAGCGCACGTGCCCGCTGCGATTTTGAATGGAACGGCTGCAAATTTAAGCCTGATACAATGGTGCTTTTTGATGTTTATGGAACGGATCATGATACGCGTATATGGGAGCAGCCCCAGGAGTTCCGGCCGGAAAGGTTCGCCCATAGAGAGGAGAATCAATTTGACTTTGTTCCTCAAGGAGGGGGAGATTATTACGAGGGACACAGGTGTGCGGGAGAATGGGTTACGATTGAAGTCATGAAAGCGAGCCTGGAATTTATAGTAAAAGAAATAGACTATTCAGTTCCTGAACAGGATTTATCCTATAGCTTATCAAGAATGCCTACATTGCCTAAAAGCAGATTTGTGATCAGTAATGTTAGAATAAAAAGACGTTGATAAAGAATTTTCCGTCTGCATCTTGCCGGACAGCGCCGCAGTTTGGGCAAAAAGGAAATATCCCGCCCAATTAATTTTTCAACAATCTGATGCGTAGTGAGCGGAGCGGTGGTGCGAAAGTTTCTTCTTGTATAACGTCAGTTATTTCGCCTTATTGCGGTTACCAAGGAAACCATAGCGCCGGATCTTCATGAAACGCGGCGGATGAATATGGATCAGGAAGCGGCGGATGAATTCATCGGTGGAACAGTTGTGGAAACGTTTAACCAAAATGACCTGTTTTGGTTGTTGACAAATAAAAATTATCAATTTGTTTTTTTTTTATTATATAATAGTTAATAAAATATTGTTTTAAAAAATTTGACAACTATGAAAAACGAATATATAATAAAAATAATATCATAAATGATGTGAATATTATATCTTTTCAGGAGTTTTTATGAAATATAGGCTTGGAATTGATATAGGCGCTACTAAAATCGCCTTTGGACTTTTTAATGAAGATAGGGTAATCGTTTACCATTATAAAAGTTCAACCAATGCAAATTCGAATCCGAAAGAGTTTGAAAATGCCATTGTGCAGGATATTGATGTGATTTTGAATAACAACGGTCTTCAAAAGGATGATATTGCAGGTATTGCAATGGGATTTCCATCCTATGTCGATTTTGACAAGGGCGAAGTGGTATTTACCAGCAATATGGTAAACCTTCATCATTTTTATGCAAGGGACGTCTTCCAAAAACATTTCCCGAATACCAAAATAGTAGTGGACAACGATACGAACCTGGCCGCTATAGCCGAAAGCAAGTACGGAGCCGGAAGAGGTTTCAAACATATGCTTTATACCGCGCTCAGTACCGGTGTAGGCAGCGGATTTATCATAAACAATGCTATTTTCAGAGGCTCATACGGAGGAGCAGGAGAATCCGGGCATATGATCATCACGCCGAAGCAGGGAATTTCCTGCGGGTGCGGAAATACCGGATGTTTTATGGGTTACACCTCGGGATCCATGATTGTACAGCATGCGAAAATAGCCATTCAGGAAGGTGAAAAGTCTGTAATGGCTGATCTGGTTGCGGGCGATCTCGATACATTAACGGCGGAACACCTGAATACCGCTTACCAAATGGGAGATAAACTGGCTGAAAAACTTCTGGACCAGATGGGTTATTACCTGGGCATATATGTTTATAACATGTTCATCGGACTGAATTTTAACTGTTATGTATTCGGCGGAGGGCTGGTTAATTTCGGGGACGCCATTATGGACCGGATCAGGGATTCTTTTAACAGCTTTAATCATCAAAAGGACCAGGAAGTTTACTTTAAGACGGCGGAACTGAAAAACGATTTTGGGATAATCGGAGCAGCAGAGCTGCTTTATGAATAAAATTTATAATTTGATGGAGGAGATCATGGGATATTTTGGAGAGCCAAGCGGGAGAATAAAAAAATTGCGCGACGAGCTTTTAAACATTTCACCGGCTGTTTGCGTAGAACGTGCAATGCTTACTACGGAAAGCTATATGGAGAATCAAGATAAACGAACGGTTTTAAAACGTGCGTTTGCACTGGATAAAGTATTAAAAAATATGACCATATTCATTGAGGACGGGGGATTGCTGGCAGGAAACCAGGCAAGCATAAACCGTTCGGCGCCAATTTTCCCGGAATATGCAATCGACTGGATCATAGAGGAAATGGATTTATGGGAAGCGCGTGACGGGGACAGATTTACCATAACGGAAGAAAACAAACAGAAGCTTAAGAAGATCGCTCCTTTTTGGGAGGGAAGAACATTAAAGGATAAAGGGCTTGCCCTGATGCCTCCTCTCAGCAGAAAGTATTACGATATAGGGATCATAAAGGTTGAGGGAAATATCACTGCGGGGGATGCGCATCTGGCGGTGGATTATGAAAAAGTATTAAAAAAGGGACTGCGCGCGATCCGCGAGGAGGCGGCTTCCGCAAAAGAGAAACTGGAACTGAGCAGCTATGACGGGCTTAAGAAATCTTATTTCTATGACGCCATCATCATTGTAACAGACGCCTGCATTGCCTTTGCACACAGATATGCTATGCTGGCGCAGAAACTGGTGCAAAGTGAAACGGATGAAAAAAGAAAGAAAGAACTTTTAAAAATTGCGGAAGTTTGCAGCAATGTGCCTGAATTTCCAGCACGCAATTTTCACGAAGCGGTGCAAAGCGTCTGGTTTATTCATCTGATATTGCAGATTGAATCAAGCGGCCATTCCTTATCTTTAGGAAGGTATGATCAATATATCTATCCTTTTTTTAAGGAGGATCTGCAAAAGGGCGAAATTGACGAGGATGGAGCGGTAGAGCTGATTGAAAACTTCTTTCTCAAGATGTTTACCATTAATAAAATCAGAAGCGAATCGCACACCAAGTTTTCTGCAGGCAGCCCGCTCTATCAAAACGTATGCATCGGCGGACAGTTCGCGGACGGAAGTGACGCAGTGAATGAAATTTCATATCTTGTTCTAAAAAGTGTTGCACATTTACGGCTGCCTCAGCCTAATCTTTCGGTCCGATACCATAAGAACATTCAGGACAGATTTATGCGCGAATGTGTGGAAGTTATCAAACTCGGGTTTGGAATGCCCTCCTTCAACAATGATGAGATTATCATTGATTCGTTTATCAAGAAAGGCGTGTCAAGCGAGGATGCGCATAATTACAGTTCTATCGGCTGTATTGAAGTATCCATTCCGGGAAAATTCGGTTACAGGACTTCAGGAATGAATTTTATGAATTTTCCGAAAATATTGATGATTGTATTGAACAATGGCGTGGATGTAACGACCGGAGAAAAAGTATATGATGCTTTAGGGCATTTTGTTGACATGAAAAGCTTTGATGAAGTTTGGAAAGCATGGGTGGCGGCTGTGAAGCACTTTACAAAACACAGCGTTATATTGGATAACTGCGCGGATTTAGCGCTGGAAGAAGAAGTGCCGGATGTTTTATGTTCTGCGCTGGTTGACGACTGCATTGGACGCGGGCTGACGCTAAAAGAGGGCGGCGCAGTATACGATTTCATTGGACCCTTGCAGGTGGGTATAGCGAATATCGGCGATTCGCTTGCCGCAATCAAAAAGCTTGTGTTTGAGGAGAAAAAACTCACGACCAAACAGCTTTGGGACGCGTTAATGAGCAATTTTGAGAATGAAGACGGAGAGCGCATTCGAAACATGCTGATTTATGACGCTCCCAAATATGGGAATGATGATGATTATGTAGACCAGCTCACTGCGGATGCTTATACGGTATACATCGACGAAATAGCGCATTATCATAATACGAGATACGGGAGGGGGCCTATCGGCGGAGAGTACTATCCGAGCACATCATCCATTTCAGCAAATGTACCGCAGGGAAGGGTTGTGTGCGCAACGCCTGACGGAAGACGCGCCGGCGAGCCGCTGGCAGAAGGTTGTTCGCCCTCCCATTCCTCGGATGTGAACGGACCGACGGCCGTGTTTAAATCGATTTCCAAAATGCCTACCATAAGAATTACGGGAGGGGTGCTTTTAAACCAAAAATTGAATCCCCGGTCATTGCAGGAGGAAACGGATGTAAAAAAGCTAATACTGATGCTTCGTACTTTTTTTGACACATTAAAAGGATTTCATGTGCAATATAACGTTGTGTCTAAGGATGTGTTGCTGGATGCGCAGAAGTATCCGGATAAACACAGGGACTTGATTGTGCGTGTTGCCGGGTACAGCGCATTTTTCAATGTGTTGTCCCGTGAGACGCAGGACGACATTATCGGCCGGACGGAGCATGTTATTTAATGAAGCTTGCATACAATTGGAGAATTGAATGATACGGGGATTGGTGTTTAATATTCAAAGATTCTGCCTGCATGATGGACCAGGCATACGAACAAATGTTTTTTTTAAGGGGTGCCCGCTTAACTGCAGATGGTGCTCAAATCCGGAATCTAAAAATAATCGTGCAGAGATTGTTTTTAACAGTCGAAAATGCATCCAATGTTTGAAGTGTATTGACGCATGCCCTAACGGCGGAATTATTAAAACGGAAGACGGAATGAGAATTGACAGAGATCAATGTGTGATGTGCCTGAAATGTATAGATACTTGCGTTGCCCGCGCACTATATATTGAAGGAGAAAACTATACGGTGGATGAGTTGCTGGCGGAGGTTTTAAAGGATTCAGAATTTTATAAAAAATCCGGCGGAGGCGTGACGCTTTCGGGGGGCGAACCGCTCATGCAAAAGGATTTTGTTCTTGAATTTCTCAAAGCTTTAAAAAAACATGAAATACACGTTGTGGCGGAAACCACCGGATGTATTGACAGTGAAAGCTTTAAACAACTGATAGGTCTGATTGATATTCTGTATTTTGACGTAAAGCATCCGGACAACGCGAAGCACAAAGATATGATCGGTGAGGGGAACGAGCAGATTTTGCATAATCTGGAGTTTGCGGTGAAAAGCGGCAGGGAGGTGGTTGCGAGGTTGCCGGTAATCCGGGAATACAACAACTCACAGGAAGCGGTTGACGGTTATATACGCCTTTTCAGGAAAACCGGTCTTAAAAAAATACATCTTTTGCCTTTTCATAATTACGGCGCGGGAAAATATGAAATGCTGGGCCTCAATTACGAGTATAGAAACACGCCCAACATGGAAAAAGAGGAGCTTGCACCCATGAGAGACGTATTGATGAAAGCAGGCTTTGAAGTGCAGATTGGAGGCGGATAACATTTGACAGACCGGTTGTTGGATAGTAGTATAAGGTATATCATTTAGCAGTATGGATGAATTATGAAGAATAAAATTTCAATCAAGAAAATATCCGAAATGACGGGGTATTCGGTTGCTACTGTTTCGCGCGTCATTAATAATATCGGCAGATATTCAAAAGAGACCGAACAAAAAATCCAGGCGGTTATAAAAGAATATAATTATGTCCCCAATATGATTGCCAAGGGATTGAGAACAAATCAGATCCCCACCATTGGCATCATAGTGCCCGATATTACAAATGAGTTTTTTTCCCGGATTACGTTGGCGGCGCAGACAGCCCTGTTTAATGCGTCCTATTCGGCATTCATATGCAATACCAATGAAAAACGCGTGCTGGAACAGCGGCATTTGGAGCTGATGCGGGCGCAGAACATAAGCGGCATTATCTTTGTATGCTCGGAGAGAATGTACGATAATGTTCTGGCTCCCGAAATTCCAAAGGTATATGTTGACCGCGTGCCTGTGATGCAGGGCAACAGCACCGAATTTTATTTGATTGAATCGGATAATTATGAGGGCGGAAGGCTGGCAATCCGCGAACTGGTTGAATGCGGCTGCAAAAGAATTATTGGAATATTTGAAAACAGGGATATTTCGCCTAAAATTGCACGTTTGCAGGGTGTAAAGGATGAGCTGGCCGCGCACAGCATGGATAATACGAATGTAATCCATTATGCCCAAAATATAACGCATGCGGATGCTTACAATATTGTCAATCAGCTCCTGGATGACGGCGAACGGTTCGACGGGATATTCTGCTATACGGATATCATTGCAATGGGGACCATTAAGGCATTGACGAACAGAGGAATATCCGTGCCCCGTGCGGTTAAAGTCGTCGGGTTTGACGATATATCCATATCGAAATACAGTACGCCTTCCATTACAACGATACACCAGCCCATGGAGGAAATGGGGACGCTAGCGGCAAATCTTGTGCTGCAGCTGCTGACAAAAGAGCACGTTGAACAAAAGCAATATAGAATGCCTGTTAAACTGATCAAAAGAAGCACAACAAAAATATAAAATTTGAAAAAATTTAATTGACAGAAAAATGTTAATTGTGATAACATATATATTAAGTGGTGGGTAAACGATTACTCAAACCAATTCAAAATTTATAGAATCATTGCACAATTTAATAATGAAATATCAGTCCAGCCGTGTTTTTTTTTAGGCTATAGGTAAACGATTACCTAAATATAAAGGAGATCGGTCATATGATAGCTATTGGATGTGATCATACGTCAGTCAAATTAAAAAACGTAATCATTCATCATTTGAAGACAAAAGGGATTGAAATAAAAGATTACGGTACATATTCAGAAGAGCGCACGGATTACCCGATATACGGCGAAAAGGTCGCACGCGCCGTAGCGGACGGGGTATGCGAGAAGGGGATCGTTATATGCGGATCAGGCGTTGGGATTGGGATAGCGGCAAATAAAATACAGGGTGTTCGCTGTGTTATCTGCAGCGAAGCGTATTCCGCAGTAATGAGCAGAAAACATAACGATACCAATGTTCTTGCTTTTGGCTCACGCGTGGTTGGAGAAGAAGTCGCGGAAATGATCGTTGACGCGTGGCTGGAAACGGAATACCAGGCGGGAAGGCATCAGAAACGTGTGGAAATGATAGGGGAATTGGACCGTTTAAAATCAGAAATTTAGATTTCCGTATAAGGAAATATAATCATTCAAGGAGGTAAAGTATGAAAGGATTAAAAGCAGCGGCAGTATTCGCACTCGTATTGATTTTGGCAGTATCAATGTTGGTAGGCTGCTCCGGTACAAAAGAACCGGTGGAGTCGTCGGCCCCGGCAGCATCGTCTGCACCGGCAGCAGATGAGTCAGCGATAGCCGAATCGCCGGCAGGCGAAGAAGCGGCTCCGGCAGAAGATGGTGTAAGTCTGTATTTCCTGCTTAAAACACTGTCCAACCCGCATTGGGTCGCAATGAAAGAAGGCATAGAGAAAGCGGCGGCAGAAGCGGGGGTAACAGTGTATGTGGATGCCATGAACTCTGAAGATGAACTGACCGGCCAGGTAGATAAATTGATGACCGCGGTCAACGGCGATTACGATGGCATCGGTATCGCGCCTATTTCTCCGACAAACGCGATTGAAGGCGTTGTTGCGGCGAATAAAAAAGGAATTCCCGTAGTAAATCTGGATGAAAAAATTGAAGCGGACGAGCTGAAAAATGCCGGCGGATATCTGGTTGGTTTTGCAACAACAGACAACAAGGCGGTTGGAGCAAAGGGCGCCGGGTACATCATCGAAAAGCTGGGTGAAGCGGGCGGACAGGTAGCGATTATCGAAGGCAAAGCAGGCGCTGCCAGCGGAGAAGCCAGAAGAGACGGAGCGAAAGAAGCGTTTGCGGCAAATTCGGCAATTGAATTGGTTGCAAGCCAGCCGGCGGATTGGGACAGAAATAAGGCCCTTGATGTCGCAACAAACATCATCAGCCAATACCCGGAAATCAAGGCTTTTTACTGCGCGAACGACACAATGGCGCTTGGCGTGCAGGAAGCTGTTGAAAATGCAAACCTGAAAGACAAATGCATTGTCGTTGGAACAGACGGTATTCCGGATGCGATCACCTCGGTTGACGAAGGAAAACTGGCGGCGACAGTCGCACAGGATCCGGCAGAAATCGGACGCGTATGCTTCGATATGCTTTTAAAAGCTGTAAAAGATGGGAACCCGGGTTCGCTCGATGCTGAACCCGCATTCCAGTATGTTGATTCCGTATTGATCACCAAGGAATAAAGCTGAAAATCACCCCGCGGGCAACCTGATTGCCTGCGGGGTGATGAATAAATAACAAACGGCCAGGACGCCCTTTGAGGTATTGATGAGGAGAGTTTGATGGAAAAACTAGTGGAAATGAAGAATATCACTAAAGAATTTCCGGGCGTTGTTGCACTGAGCGATATTAATCTTGACCTCTTTGCAGGTGAAGTTCATGTATTAATGGGCGAAAACGGAGCAGGCAAGTCAACGCTAATGAAAATTCTGAGTGGTGTATATACGCCTACGAGAGGCGAGATCATTGTGCATGGTAAATCCTACAGCAGCCTGACGCCGACTCTGTCCAAGGAGAATGGGATCGGCATTATTTATCAGGAGCTCAGCGTCATCAATGAGTTGTCTATTGCTGAAAATCTGTTTGTCGGGAGGCTTCCTACACGTAAAATTCTTGGCGTACCGGTTGTAGAATATAAGTATATCAATCAAAAGGCAAAAGAAATGCTTGCTTTGGTTGGGCTGAAACAGGATCCCTCAAGAATTGTAGAAGAACTGCCTATTTCTGAAAAACAGCTTGTTGAAATTGCAAAAGCGCTCGTTTGTGATACGCGTATTTTAATCATGGATGAACCGACTTCGTCGCTCACAATGGAAGAAACAGATAATCTCTTTAAGATCATAAAAAACTTGCAGAAAAGCGGCGTAGGAATTATATACATATCGCACAAAATGGATGAAGTCAAAAAAGTAGGGGACAGAATTACCGTGCTGAAAGACGGCAAACATGTAGCGACCAAAAAACTTACGGAAATAAAAAGCAAAGAAGAAATAGCAACCATGATGGTGGGACGGGAACTCAAAGATAAATTTTTAAGAACCCAAAAAAGTCATGAATGCTCAGATGAAATCATTTTCAGCGCAAAAAACATCACGCGTTATGATAAAAAAGTAAGAGACGTGAGTTTTGACCTTTATAAAAATGAAATACTGGGATTTGCGGGACTGGTAGGTTCCGGACGTACGGAACTGATGAACGTGATTTTTGGCGTTGAAAAAATGGAGAGGGGCAAGGTCTATTTAAAGGGAAAGGAACTGAAGGTCAAGAATACGTACGATGCAGTTAGAAAAGAGCTTGCATATCTTACTGAAAACAGACGGGAAACAGGTTTCTTTCACAACTTTGAGATATGGAAGAATATTGCCATGATCGATCTGTTAAAAAACTCCAGGATGCAGGGCGTATACGGACTTACCAACACAAAAAAAGAACGAAGCATGGCCAATGCGGAAGCGGAACAACTTTCGGTGAAATGCACTTCAATCAATCAGAATATTACGGAATTATCCGGTGGAAATCAGCAGAAAGTGATCGTTGCCAAATGGCTTGCTGCCAAAGCAGAAATCTTAATTTTTGATGAACCTACAAAAGGCATAGATATTGGGGCAAAAAGCGAGATCTATAAAATAATGCGTACGCTGGCAGAACAGGGCAAAGGGGTTTTAATGATTTCTTCTGAATTGCCCGAGCTTTTATCTGTATGCGACCGGATTGTTGTCTTTAATGAGGGTGAAATCAGGGCTATTTTCAACAGCGACGAAGCAACGGAAGAAAAAATTATTATTTCCGCTACATAAGGAGGAATAGGATGAAAAACGAGAGAGTAGATTTGCTTACGCAAAAAAAAGGTTTTAGTTTTTATTGGGGTAAATTCGGAACGCTTGTAATATTCTTTGTAATTATGACGGTTATAGCAATGATAGCGCCCAAAGAAAGCAATTTCTTATCCGGTGCAAATGTTATCAATATCGTATATCAGAGCTCGGATAAAATAGTGATAGGATTGGGCGAGTTTTTTGCGATTCTGATTGCCGGTATTGACTTATCGATCGGTTCCATCATGGCTTTAACCGGTGTCTGGATGGGAATGCTTATAGCGGCAGGAGTACCCGTCTGGCTGTCCATACTGATAGGCGGATTGCTTGGAGGAGCGCTTCTTGGCGTCATTAACGGCGGACTGGTCAACTTAACGCGTGTTCATCCGTTTATTATAACACTCGGAACACAGTGGATATTCAGAGGGATCATCATGATTATATCAGGCGCAAAGGCAATCAGCGGATTTCCGACGGAGTTTAAAAGTGTTGTAAATTTCCGAATTGCGGACCAGATCCCCATGGCTATCATCATAGCAGTGGCAGTAGCGGCGGCCCTATGGTTTATTGCTACAAAAACAAAAATGGGAAGAAATATTTATGCGTTTGGCGGAAACAGGGAAGCTGCGTGGTATTCCGGAATTAATATTAAACTTCATACGATCATTGTTTTTGTGATATCCGGTATTTGTGCAGGAATTGGCGGGCTTATTATTACGGCCAAAACCGGGGCTGCGGAGCCTCTTGCCGGAAGCGGATATGAAACCTTCGCCATTGCGGCTGCGGTAATCGGCGGCACAAGCTTTTTTGGCGGGAAAGGCAATGTATGGAGCGTGGTAGTGGGTGGCCTGATCATTGGTCTCATTAACAACGGTCTGAATATGATGAGGATAGATTCTTTCTATCAGCAGGTTGTTATGGGTATCCTGATCATCTGTGCGGTAACTCTTGATACACTGATTATGAGAAAGAGAAAATAGCCGAAGGAAAATTCAGGTTTCTCTGGATTTTTTCTTTGGTTTGTGTCACGAAAAAGTAAATATGTATTCAAAGACGGAGTAATTATCCCAGGAGTATTTCGTGGCACTTCGTGTAATTGTTTCAGATGGCTAAGGCACCTTGTTATCGGCTTTGCGGCTCAACAAGGCTTTGGGTGCCGTATCAAGAATTGGGCCGGAAAGGCTTTGGTGCATAAAATGAAAGTTAAAATATCGCCTTCGCTAATGTGCATGGATATGCTGCATGTGGCGAAACAAATAGAATTTCTGAACGGCAGGGCGGATTATCTGCATGTAGATATTATCGATTGGCATTATGTCCGAAATATGTGTTTGGCGCCTTGTTTTATGAAACAGCTGAAAGCTATTACGGATGTGCCGATGGACGCGCATTTAATGGTGGATAATGTTGATGTTGATTTGGTGGAATTATGTATTGATTCGGGCGCGGGAGTGATTACCCTTCCTCCGGAAGTAATCCAAAAACGGGTTTTCCGACTGATAGATCAAATAAAAAATGCAGGAAAGCTTGCGGGAGCCTATATCAACCCTGCCATGCCGATGGATCTTATTTATCCGTATATTGATCTTCTGGATAAGATTACCTTTATGACTGTGGATCCCGGATTTGCAGGACAGAGGTTTATCGAAATATCGCTGGAAAAAATTAAGCAGGCAAAACTCTTAAAGCAGGAAAAGGGATACCGGTATGAAATAGAAGTGGACGGCAGCTGCAACGCCGGCACATATAAAAAGATGTATGATGCGGGGGCGGAAGTATTTATCGTCGGGTCCAGCGGCTTGTTTGGGCTGGATAATGATTTAAATGTGGCATGGAGCCAAATGGAAGAAGAGATCGATAGGCAAATTGGGTAGGAATGGAATGAATAAAGAGTATATCGTAGGAATAGACATCGGCGGGACAAATTTCAGAATCGGTGCGGTTAACCTTTCGGGTGAAATATTTGATATCAAAGTCATGCGGTCGAATTTTCTGTCCAGTGGAGGAGACGCGGTTATCACACTTGCAAAAAATGTCGAGGAATACATTTCCTGCTTTGAGGGTACCGTGTTAGGCGTTTCGGTGGGCATACCCGGTTCAATCAGCAAAGATAAAAAATGGTCCTATTCAGTGCCGAATATTACCGATAAAGACGGGAAGCATGTTTTTGACAATAGAAATATCGTTAATGAAATGCAAAACTTACTGAATATTCCTGTGTTTATCAATAAGGATGTCAATAATCTGCTGGAATATGATATGATTATTCACGATTTACGCGGTGAAAAGGTAATCGTAGGCTGTTATATCGGAACAGGGTTTGGCGGGAGCATATGCATGAACGGCAAATTTTTGCATGGGAAAAACGGTGTGGCAAATGAAATCGGGCATATTCCTTTCTTTAAAAGCCAGCTCGTATGCTCCTGCGGCAAAAGAGCATGCGCAGAGTGCTATGCCTCCGGAAAGGCCCTTAGTATATTGCGGGAAGAGCATTACCCTGAAACTCATATTGGTGATTTATTTACAGAGCATGGTAGAGATGTCAGGATTATAGATTTTGTTGAGGCTTGCGCGCTTCCAATCGCAACAGAGATCAATATATTTGATCCGGATTGTGTTATCATCGGGGGCGGGGTTATCAATATGAATCATTTCCCGCGTGAGCGGCTTATAGAATTTATATTGGAAAATACCAGAAAGCCATATCCTGCAGAAAATATAAAGATATTGTTTTCAAAGCAGTGTGATAATATGGGCGTGGTGGGCGCTGCAGTTTACGCGATGGATGAAATGAATATTGAGTTTACGAACAGAATGGCGGAGAATATCAAGGAATACACAAAAATAAAAGAAACTCAATAAGCATTCAGCTAGGTTCTAAAAACTGCTCAAAGTAAAAAGAAAGTTAAAGATTTAATGGATAATTTATTTTCGGATTAATTTTTTTATTGCATCAAGGTTAAAAACTGCCTTAATAAAAATCTATAAAACGGGGGACGAATTATGGGAAACCTGGAAAAAATCCTTGACTTTGATACACCAACCATTACAAATGTTGTCGCTACATATCCTGGCAAACCAGATATCTGTATTGGCTTATATCATCCTTGGGAGGGAAAATGGTATACGGATCAATCAATCAAATGCATTTATCCCGAACACGGCAGAAGGTCAGGGTATGTTGTTACATGTGTATATGGCTTGCCGGATGAAGGTTATAACCGGATAAACTTTGTTGATCTTCTGAAAGCCATAGATAAAGCGCCAAAGCCTGTAATTTTAGCCCTAAAACAGAATTTTCCCGAAGCAATTAAAAAAAAGAATGGCCTTCTTGGCGGTAATATGATGACTGCTTTTAAATCGGTAGGAGTTGTTGGCGTAATTTCGGATGGCCCTTCCAGAGATGTCGACGAAATAAGGCCATTGCAGATGCAATATATGCTTACCGGTGTTTGTGCGGGTCATGGTGGTTTTGCCTTGCAGGCAATCAATGTTCCTGTGGAGATTTGCGGAATGGATACCGCTCCCGGGGAAATCATCCATATGGATGAAAACGGCGCTGTAAAATTTCCTGCTGAATACCTAGACGAAGTAATTGCCAGAGCCCAAAGACTCCAAGAAATTGAGGCAAATAAGCAGGCAGAAATGAGAAAAACAACCGATCCAGAAGAACTGGGGAGGATTATGAAGGGTGTGTACAAATAAATTCGTTGCTAATTAAAGATAAATAAAAAAACATAAATATATAACTGAGGTGTAAATCTTCTAAAACTTATTCAAGTTAGCAATAATTCACTAGCCGCATCAGCATCCGGCAAAAATTCTGAATTTAGCCGGAGTAATATTACCTATACTTCCCCGAAGGGATTCAGAAGAAAAGACATCAGGAGCGGAAGGGGCTTTGCTGGGATCACGCTGAAACCGGACAAACATTCTGAACGAGATGAGTGATTTGACAGGCGATACCAAAAAGACGCTGGAAAGCAGTGCAACCGTGCTGATGTCGCTAAATATTCTTTTATGCCAGATATGAGAACTGACCGAAAACACAAACAGGTTATAAGTTCAAATGATAGGGGCAGATAAGGCTTGCCCGTCAGCCCAGCGCTGCGTTGATCTGTTCGACGCAGATGGCAAGAGCCTTGGCTGTGTCCAGATCCTTTCCGAACAGGCCGGTGGAGCCGACAATGAACTCTTCCGCGCCTGCATTATACAACGCCGCATAGTATTTTTCGTTACAGCAGCCGTCGCAGGCAACATCATAATGATAACCCCCTGTGGCCCGCCACTGCCTGGCTTCTTCGATTTTTCTCAGAGCGTTGGGGGCGAATGGCTGTGCGGCAAATCCGGGGTCTACTGTGTTGATTATAACGCGGTCAATGTATTCGATATACGGCTCGATGATGTCCAGCCTGGTGCCGGGATTGATAAAAAAACCCACTTTTTTGCTGCTGTTGTGGATCAGTTGGATCAGCCGCATGACCTGGCGGTTAACGACCTCGGGAGGAAGAATGATATACTCTGCTCCACTGTCAATACACAGCTGCACCAGTTCCGTATCTACGTTGTCTATATAAAGGTGCGCCTCCATAGGGACGTCGGTAATGTTTTTTATGACCTCCATGAAGCAAGGGGCCAGAGACATGTTTCGCGCGTAATGCCAGTCGAGTATGTCGATATGAAAATAATCGGATTGCGGTGCGAGGATCCTGACCTCTTTTTCAATGTTCAGAAGGTCCATGCACATAAGCGATGGGGAAAGTTTGACTTTCATAAATGTTGTCCTCCAAGTATTTAAATAATGCCAAAATCGCGAAGACACCTTTCAAGCGCGGCATCGGTGTCGGTCCAGGTCATACCGAATGACGACGCTTTTTTGGTATTCAGCCGTATATCGCGATCATGATTTAAGTAGTGGGTTGTATCCTCTTCAAGAATTTCTGACAGCCGGGACTTTTGGCCCAGAAGAGTCAGAATATGCCTGACCGTTTCGTAGCGGTTCAGGTGATTGGCCGCCCCCATATGATAGATGCCGTACGGTGCATTCATGAGCTTCGGTATATTTTCTAGCATATCTTGCACATATGTCATTCCGCGGTATTCGTGGGGAGAAGCTATAATCTTTTTTCCATTGATGAGGGAGACGATAGTATCCCAGAGAATGCCGTAGGACATATGCGAATCCATTTCGGGCATACCGAACATCCAAGTAAGTCGCAAAATCCAAATCTCATCGGTTATTTCCAGCAAAAGTTTTTCAGCTTCCAGCTTATTTGCGCCATAAACGGTGTCGGGAACGGCCATATCCATCTCTGAATAGGGACCGCTTTCCGGGGTGCCGTTGAAAACCTGCTCGGTGCTGAGAAAAATCAGCTTTGCATGCCGACGTTTTGCAGCCCTGGCAACGTTGATACTGCCATCCACATTCACAGCATAAGCAATATCCGGATGGCTGTTGCAGAAGGCTGTCGAAGCAATAGCTGCGGCGTGTACGATGACATCCGGGTTCAGCGCGGAGATATATGCATCTACGCTGGGGCCCTCCGTGCAGTTGAGCTGTTGATGTCCAGGGGCGTCGATCTCCCACTCGCTCTTAAGAAACCGCGCAAGGCGGGAAGCAAAAAAGCCATGCCCGCCTGTGATCAGCATTCGATTCATAATTTCACTCCTTTATCACAAAGAAAACGGAAGATATGCTCGGCGTTTTGGATCGAGTTTTGAGCCCCGGCTGACATTGAGGTGAGCGCTCCGCAGGCACAACCGATTTTCATGCAGAGCTCAATCGGGTAATTCTTCAGAAGACCGTAAGCAAAGCCACCATGGAAAGAATCACCCGTAGCAGTCGTATCCACAGGGGTAATGGAAAAAGCAGGCACATCAAATGATTCGCTACCATTGGAATAGAACGCACCCTTCTCGCCCATGGTAATACAGACATTTTTGACACCGCGATCAAGAAACCATGCAGCGTTTCTGGTTTTCCATTCTTTGATTGAGACTTCCGAGCGGATGCCTGTATACGCTTCGCTCTCAGTTTTGTTTGGCGTGATATAGTCCACTTGGGTCAGCACCTCTGAAGGAAGCGGTATGGCCGGTGCGGGGTTGAGAATGGTGATAACGCCTGCGGAATGGGCAAACTCCAATCCATAAACGAGTGCATCCAGATTAATCTCCGTTTGGGTGATGAAAACCCCGGCATTCTGGATTGCCGTGCGGTTTAGGTCGACTAGATCGCGACTGATACGCCGATTGGTCCCGGGCACATACACCAAGGTATTATCGCCATTTTTGTCTATGTTAATTGCTGCACAGCCGGTACATTCTGTTTCGGAGATAGCGATATGGCTGCAATCGACATTTTTCTCGCGTAGGGAAGAGAGCGCATTGCTGCCTTGGAAGTCGTTGCCCACCTGGCCGATCAGAATGGTCGGAATCCCCAACTGAGCGCATTGTACTGCTTGGTTTGCACCTTTGCCTCCGGGAGACATATTGACTGAATCCCCGAGTACAGTTTCCCCTTTGACAGGCAGCCGTTCGGCGGAGGCAGTAATATCAATGTTGATGCTGCCTAAAATGACGATATTGTCTTTCATAATTTGTTTCATCCACCTTTGTTTAGTATGTGCCCTTGTGGCAGTGAAAGTATTAAAGTTTAAAACACAAATCAAAAGCATAAACACAAATTGTAAACACAATCATGTTACAAGCATATAATATATAGGTTCTATTGAAAAGTCAATAAGAAACTCAAGTAAAACGATCTTGGCAGAATAAGGGAAAACGCGGTTATAATACAAAAAAATAAGTGAATGCGATCAAATAAAAACGAGAAAAATATTTATTGACAAAACACAAATATTCATATACACTACACTTGGAAACACAAAGTGGAATTCCAAATTCAATCCCATAAATCATAATAACAATAAAATATTTGGTTGGAAATTATGCGTTTCCAAGTATAACTTTTGGAGGAGGAAATAAGAATGAAAAAGGTCATTTCACTGTTCCTGTTTGTAGTCATGGTTTTTGGCTTAACTGCCTGCGCCAACAACACTACACCCACAGGTACTACAGCGGCAAGCACAGCTGCCGCAAGCACTGAGGCTGCGAGTACTGAAGCTGCAAGTACTGCTGCTGCAAGCGCTGCTGCCGCAACCTCGGAAGGAACCAGCTCGAGCAAAACTTATGTAAAGTATTGGGACGCGGAAGAGTCCCTTGGCGACATCCCGAATCCCGGCAAAGCGCTTAACATAGGCTTCACTGCAAAGGCTTTGGAGAACGAGTTCTGGAGAATGGAAAAGGAAGGCGCCGAAGCTGGAGCCAAGGCGTTAACTGATGCTGGCCTGAATGTTAAGATGACAGTTCAGGCGGCCGCCGGCGAGTCCGACCAGGAAGGACAGACTGCTGTTCTGAACTCGATGCTCAACGCAGGCTATGATGGCATTATGGTTGCGCCCATTTCCGACAGCAACCTGACGGAAGCGCTGACTTCGGCATCGACGCAGGGCATCCCTGTGACCTATGTAAACGATAAGGACGCCAATGTAGACCTGCCGATAGTTGGAGCCGACCATAAAGACACGGCAGAGATAGCAGCCGAGTGGATCGCTAAGAAGATTGGCGGTTCAGGAACAGTCGCCGTTGTTCAGGGCTTGCCCACTGCTGAGGCTGCTCGCCTGCGCACGGAGTGCTTTGTTGACTACATGAAAAAGAACTACCCGAACATCACTATTGTGGCAACCCAGAACGCTGACTGGGATCGGACTAAGGCTCAGGATGTGGCATCAACGATCCTGACACAGTATCCGGATCTGAATGCCTTCTATGCTAATAATGATACTATGGCTATGGGTGTTCTAGAAGCGGTAAAGGCTGCCAATTTGCTGGGCAAGTGCTTGGTCGTTGGAACCGACGGTACCTCCGAGGCCCTGAATTCCATTAAGGCTGGGGAATTGAGCGCAACGGTTAATGACTTCCCGTATTATCAGTCACAGGTTGCTCTGGAGATGCTTGTCCGTAAAATAGCAGGGCAGGATGTGCCGAAATACATCTATTCTCCCCACGCTATTGTCGACTCAAGCAATAGCAACCAGTCTGATGAGGAAATCCTTGGTTGGAAAGGGTTCACAGTGGCTAAATAATTTTAAATTCCGTTTGGAAATTTTGGAGCAGTATATACTGCTCCAAAATTTTACCGGTGCGGGATTGTTTGTGCGAAGCATTGAAGCCAGACTACTGATATGCAAATATAATATCGAATAATCAAATGAATATCTAAATAGAGGGAAATAACAATGGAATCTATTATTGAGTTTCAGCACATAACCAAGGTGTTTCCTGGCCAAAAAGCTTTAGATGATGTATCGTTTTCTGTCAATAAGGGCGAGATTCATGCACTAATAGGCGAAAACGGCGCAGGAAAATCTACATTGCTGAATGTTCTTCACGGAGTATTCCCTCCGACCGAGGGAAAAGTCCTTATTAGCGGAAAAACGATGGAATGCAAGTCGCCTCTGGATGCAATGAAATATGGTGTTGTAAAGGTACCTCAGGAGATATGTGTTGTTCCAGAACTAACTGTTGCTCAGAACATTATGCTGGGCAAAGAAATTCGTAAGGGAATCGTTCAAGATAAAAAGAAAATCGAAAGTGAAACCCAGAAGCTCTTAGATATGATCGGTTGCAATTTTGGTACCGATGAAAAGGTTAAAGATCTGTCAACCGGAAAAAAGCAGATGGTTCAGATAGCCAAGGCGTTACATACTAACGCTCAGGTGATTTCCTTTGATGAATCTACTTCGTCTTTGAGCGCAAAAGAGACGGAAACACTGTTTCATATTATTGAAAGCTTAAAAGAACGTGGGATTACCATTTTGTATATCAGTCATAAAATGGATGAAATCTACCGGCTGTGTGATCGTGCAACAATTTTACGCGACGGAAAGTACATCACAACCGTCAATGTCAAGGAAACCTCGGAGGATAATCTTGTCCGCTATATGATTGGCCGTGATGTCTCTATGTTTGCCACCAGGCATCAACCCTGTCGTGCGGATTACAGTCAGATCGTTCTTAAGGTCGACAATCTGTGTGGGGCGGCAGGTTTTAAAAATATCAGCTTTGAACTGCACAAGGGAGAAATTTTGGGGTTTTACGGACTCGTTGGCGCAATGCGTACAGAGGTGATGCGCGGAATTTTTGGCGCGGATCCCTGTTATAGCGGAACGATACTTCACGAAGGCCGCCCAATGCCGCACCATAGATCGCCGGATGCCATGATAAAAAACGGCATTGCCATGGTTACGGAAAACCGGAAGGAAGAGGGCTTTATAAAGACTTTTAACAACGCAGACAATATCGCCCTCGCGAGTATCAAAAAATTTACATCGATGCATATGGTCAACCGGAAAAAAATTGCAGCCAATTCTGTATCGGTAGGCGCATCCGTCGGCCTGGTGCCGAACGCCCCGGACTTCATGACATCCGCACTGTCCGGAGGCAACGCACAAAAGATCATACTTGCAAAGTGGCTGACCACGGATGCCGATATTTTAATTATGGATGAACCGACAAAAGGAATTGACATTGGCGCAAAGGCTGAGATTTATGCACTGATGGAGAAGATGGTTGCGTCGGGTAAGTCCATTATCATGGTGTCATCTGAATTATCAGAGATTATGGGAATCGCTGATCGCATTATTGTTATGCGTGAAGGCCAAATTACCGGGGTTATGGATAAGGCCGAATTTGCTGAAGATAAAATCGCATATTGCGCCGTTGTTGGAGGTCAGAAATGAAAAAAATATTTAAAGACAATTACCGTGAACTGAGTGTCGTAGTAGCGATTATCGCCATATTTGGCATTTTTAGCGTTTTGTCGCCATCGTTTTTTACTGCAAAGAATCTGAACGATATCTTGAATCAGTCGGTTATTTATGGCCTGATGGCCCTGGGAATTATGCTCCCCATTATTACCGGAGGAATTGACCTTTCCATAGGTTCCATGCTGGCGTTGACCGGATGCACCGGCGCTTTGCTGGCATGTGCGAATGTTCCTACAGTTATTGTGATTATAATCTGCCTTTTAGAAGGAATGATGTTGGGCGCTGTCAATGGAGTAGCAGTTGCCAAAATGAAGCTGCAGCCCTTCATTGCCACCTTGGGCACAATGCAGATATATCGCGGAGTGGCATATATTATTACCCAAGGTTATCCCGTTCTCGGTGTTCCCGATTCGTATACCGGCGCGGTGAATGCCAGTATCGGCTCCGTTCGGTTGCCACTCCTGCTTTTTCTCCTGGCTGGTGTGATTGTATTCTTTATCCTAAGGAAACTTCCGTTTGGCACCTATATTTATGCTATCGGCGGTAATTCGGAAGCGTCCAGACTGTCGGGCATTCGTGTGGAACGTGTTACAATCATGACCTACGCCGTTGCAGCCATGTTTACGGCGTTGGCAGGCTTGATCCAGATATCCAGACTGGGAACGGGGGACCCAACAACCGGCACCGGTTATGAAATGAATGCCATCGCCGCAGCTGCTATTGGTGGTACATCCATGATGGGAGGACGAGGCAGTGCTCACGGAGCAATGCTTGGCGCCATCCTTTTTGCCGGATTGAAGGTTGGACTGATTGTTTTGAATGTAAATACATATTACCAATACGTATTTACCGGCGCTGTTGTCATAATCGCGGCGAGTATTGAGGTTATACAGAACAAGATATCCAGTAATCAAAGAAAGTCTGACTCCAAGGTGGAAAAAGCCGAAGCTTAGGACGAGGCCTAAGAGGCTAGGGTGATTTGCGGAATATTTTAGAGAATCTGGGAAGACAGATTGTAAGCCAAATGCTTTATGGAAAGCTTGAAGCTACTGGCTATAGTTCGGCCTCTACAAGCACGCAATATGATTTCTTCAGAGGTAATAAGGTCCTGCTTTGGGAACTCTTCCATGTGGATATGTACTTCCAAGTTGTGTTTCTGCTGTGGAAACTGTAGAATGTGTTGGAAATACCAGCTTCCTCACTTTTGCCCAAACTAATGTCTAAATTGCATAGAGATAGTTTTTATGCTAATATGTAGCGGGAAGACCTGGTAAATTAAGAGCATCATCGCTGTTGGGTTTGCCCTTGCATAAGTACAGCATATTCCCCTTTTTAGGCTTTTATTTTTGCCTAAATGGGATACGCAATGGTGTTAATTTGGGAATGAGGTAACAATATGGAACACGTAAATTTGGGCTACAGATTAAATATGATATTGTCGTTGCTGGAGCAAAAAAACTTAGTGCCTGTTAAAGAACTAAAGGAATTGCTTGGCGTATCTTATGAAACAATCAGGAAAGATTTGATCACCTTAGAGCAAAATGGATTGATCTCAAGAAAGCATGGTGGTGCGGCGCTTAATAGAAATGCGGTGGACAATCTTGGAACCCCGCTGATACATACGGTTGAATCTCAGCTGGCCAGAGTGCAGATTGCAAAGGAGGCCGCAAAACAAATTACCACTCAGCCACATACGGTAGTAGGGCTGGATGTAGGCAACACGGTGCTGCACGTTGCCCGTATTTTGGCGGAACGTGCGGACCTTACGGTAGTTACAAATTCGCTGAGTATAGTGGATTTGTACTCCAGTTTGGGTAATGACAGGATATATTGTGTTGGCGGTGAACTGCGCAACTGGGATAACGGCCTTTACGGCGACTGGGCGATACAAAATTTGAAATCGGTATCGCTGAGCGCGGTGGTTTTAGGGACGCCAGGTCTGTCCCGAGAGGGGATCGGCGCGCTTTCCTATTACGACAAGGATATAAAACGTGTTTTAGTTGAGAAGGCAAAGACATGCATTGTGGTCGCCGACAGTTCTAAACTAGAGCGCACATCCTTTGTACAGGCAGTGCGTTGGGAAAAAATCGATATGCTGATCACCGATTCGGGGATCAAGGATGAAGATCGGAAGGCGATTGAAGAACAAACAAATGTAATTGTTGTATAAGGAATGCACAGATTGATCGCATTGGATGCATAGTGTATGATTTTACTGTTGGTTCCCCGAGATATGGGGTGCAGATGGTAGAAAAATCCGGACGGGTACCTGTTGCTGATTTGATCAGTGCTTCCTGATGGTTGATCGCAAGATCAGCATCATGATTCTGCGAAGAGTTTGCATGGCTTATTATTAAAGAGGTACCTGAAATGTATGCAATGTTGAATACGATTACGAAAATTAAAGCGATACCAGTGACGCAGAGAGTCCAAAAACTGCGTCTGGAGACGCTTAATGAACCGCACCGGTTATCGGTGGAGCAGGCAAAAATTATTACGGATACTTATCGAACGCATAAGAATGAGCCACGTATCATCCAGAGAGCGTGGGCTTTGAGAGCGACGATGGAAAATATTACGATACACATCGCGGACGGCGAGCTGATTGTGGGTAACCGCAGCAAAGAGATAGGAGCCGGAGTCGTTTTTCCGGAAGGGGGTATTGGCTGGCTGACGCGTGAGATCGATACGCTGGAGACAAGGTCGCAGGATCAATTTTTGGTACGGCCTGAGGACAAGGAATATTTTGAAAGCGTTCTGGTTCCCTTTTGGCAGGGCATGACGTTAGAGGATAATATCTATGCATCTCTTAGCCAGTCCACTCGGGACCGGGAGGTTGTGGGAAAACTGAACCAGAAGGATCATGCCCAGGGGCATATCTGTCCGGATGTGAAACGCTGGCTGGACTACGGTCCATCAGGGCTGCTTGAGATGGCCAGGGAACGGCTTGACAGTGCACCGCCGGAAAGCCGGCCCTATTATCAGGCGACGATCCTTGTGCTGGAGGGCGCTGTGCGGTTTATAGCACGATATGCCGAACTTGCCGAAAAACTGGCGATGACGTCCGGGGAATTCCATTCGGATTATAATAAAATTGCAAGGATCTGTACCCGGCTGACACATGGCCCTGCGGAAAGCTTTCATGAGGCGCTCCAGATGCTATGGTTTCTGTTTGTGCTGTTGCAGATGGAATCCAACGCCTCCTCTTTTTCGCCCGGCCGTGTGGACCAGTACCTCTATCCCTATTTTATTGAGGACTGTCAGTCCGGAAAGATGACACTGTCAGAGGCACAAGAACTAATCGACGTTCTTTTCATTAAATTCAATCAAATTGTGTATATGCGCAATGCGGATGATGCCGCATTTTTTGCGGGATTTCCGATCGGCTTCAATATGGCCATCGGTGGCCAGCTTCAGGATGGGAGCAACGCAGAAAATGAACTGACACATCTATTCCTGCATGCGCAAAGCCATGTTCGGATGCGCCAGCCGAATCTCTCGGCGCGTGTCTACGAGGGGTCTTCTCAGGAGTACCTGACTCATGTGACCGAGGTTATCGCTCTGGGAACAGGTATGCCTCAGCTATTCAATGATGAGGCGGTAATCCCGGCTTTGGAGTCTGCAGGATATTCGGAAAAGGATGCTAGAAATTATGCCGTCGTGGGTTGCGTGGAACTGAGTACTCAAGGCAACGCGTTGGGCTTCAGCGACGCGGGGATGTTTAACCTTGTAAAGGTCTTGGAACTGACGCTCAACAACGGTGTGGATATGCAGACCGGGAAGCAGATCGGCCTTCCACTGGGAACGCTGGAGGGATTTAAGACCTTTGAAGAATTGGAGGCGGCGTTTGCCAAACAGATTGACTATTTTCTGGAAATCATGGAAGCGGGCCTTAATGTTATCGAGCGGATACACCGACAGTATATGCCGTCTCCGCTGCTGTCCTCCGTGATCGACGACTGTCTGGAAAAGGGCGTGGATGTGACGGCTGGGGGAGCGGTCTATAATAAATCCGGCATTCAGTTGATCCAGATTGCCAATGTGGCAGACAGCATGGCGGCTCTTAAGCACTTGCTGTATGACCAGAAAAAAGTTTCCGCTGCGGTGCTGCTGCACCAACTGCCTCATAATTATCCGGATGAAAAAATCCGGCAGATTATGCTCACTCATGCCCCTAAATATGGCAACGATGTTGAGTGGGTCGATGAGATCGGGGAGAAATGGGTCGAATACTTCAAAGAAAGGCTTTCCGCCTACAGTAATTATCGTGGCGGAAATTATACAATTGGTCTATACACGGTCTCCGCTCACGTTCCCATGGGACGGAATGTGGCGGCAACACCGGATGGCAGGAGAAACAAGGACCCTTTGGCCGACGGCGGATTGAGCGCCGTATATGGGCGCGATCAGAATGGTCCGTCGGCGCTTTTGCGCTCGGTTTCCCGGATCCGTTCGATTAACGCTCCCAACGGCACATTGCTGAATATGAAATTTTCCCCAAAGATGTTCGAGTCAGAAGAAGGTATCAAGAATTTCTGCGCTTTGATCCGCGGGTTTATCGCCTTAAAAATTACTCACGTACAGTTCAACGTTGTCAACAAGGCGGATTTGATCGCGGCAAAAACAACACCGGAAAACTATCGGCATCTGCTGGTTCGCGTAGCGGGATACACCGCAAACTACGTGGATCTGAATCCAATACTGCAGGATGAAATTATTGCCAGAACCGAATACGGTTCGTTATGACGAATCAAAAAAGACGTACGATTCTACAGTATACCATTGGGGGAAACTATGATTGGTGAAATCTTTGACATCGAGTATTTTGCATTGCATGATGGGCCGGGCATTCGGACGACAATTTTTTTAAAAGGCTGTCCTCTCCGCTGTGTTTGGTGCCATAATCCAGAGGGGCTATCAAGAGGAAAAGATATTTGGGCAAAGCAGGAGAGCTGCATACATTGTGGGACATGTGCGGCAGTATGTCCGGAACAGGCGATCACCCTCTGGAAAGACGGCGTCCATATCGACCGTGAGAAATGCACCTTTTGCAACATTTGCGTTGAACAATGTCCTTCAAGATCCATATTAAGAATTGACCAAACGGTTGAAGTGGCGGAACTTGTGGAAAGAGTCAAAAGGGATAGTTTATTTTTTGAAAAGTCAGGTGGCGGCGTTACCATTTCGGGTGGAGAGGCGACGGCGCAACCGGCTTTTCTGTTGGAGTTACTCAAGCGTCTTAAGGAAGAGAATATCTCCACCGCTATTGAAACGTGCATGTATACGGACAGAAAAGTATTTGACGATATCTTCCCTTATATCGATTTTTTTATTGTTGACATTAAACTTTTTGATGAGGCGGCCCACAAAAAATATACTGGTGTTTCCAACCGGGTGATTCTGGACAATTTCAGATATTTAGCCGGACGCACAGACAATATCCAGGTCCGGATTCCGTTGATTCCGGGAATTACCGCCACCGAGGAAAATATCCGGGCAATTCGCTGTTTTGTACATGACGTGAATCCGAAGGTCCAAATCGAGCTTTTGAATTTCAATGATTTTGCTTCGTCGAAGTACACATTTCTCGATCAGAAATATTTTGATGATTCTCTAAGGGCATTTTCGGCATCGAAGTTTAAGGAGATGAATAATTTGGTTAAGAACGTAAATTTGACGGAGAAGCCGCTTTACCTCACAGGCTTGCAGAAGGAAATCGGCGCGCTCCCGGCGGATAAACGTCAAAGTGTGAAGCTTCTTGCCCAAGTGGATGACCGGGGCAGAGTTCGGCCGTTGGAGTTTGTCATGCCGAAAGACGAGGCTCTGCGCAGCCGCTTGTCCCTATATGAACGCTACCTGCTGGCAATGATGGATAATATGGTCGTCTCGTTCGGCGGCAGCAAGCTTGAGCTGTATATTGATAAGACGGACATGGACTTGCTGTCGATTGCACTCAGAAGTATTGCACAGTTCCAGGTCGATAATCCTCGAAACAACCGGACCGGATACGGTGTCTATGTCAACTACATCAACCGTATGAATACCTTTCTGGGGATTGGAAGGTTTCAGATTGTCCTGCGCGATATTTCGGAGTGGAAGGATATTCCTGAAGAACGCATTTACCGTATCTACGAACCGGAGGACGAGGCGCTGGCGAAAAGGCGGTTGTGCCGTTCGGCTATGGAACTGGAGGGGAAATGTATCTGTTCGCTGGATGTTGGGGGCAACTCCATCAAGGGCGCTGTGGTTAATAATGGAAAGATAGTACTGTTAAAAGAGCATCAATGGTATCCCACAGGGTGTACAACGTCGGAAGAAATGGCACATCCTATTATTCAGATGGTTCGCTTCCTTAGCATATGCACCGGCGTTTTGGAGGCGGGGCTTCAGGTTTGTACAGAGGCGATGGATCCGGCCTGCGCCTGTCAGATGCTGGAGGATGAGGCGGCGAAGATGGAAGACAGAGGCATATCTGCTTTAAGCCGGTTTGATTCTATCGTGATCGGATTTCCAGATATCGTTGTCCATAATAAAATTGCCGGTGGCGAATCTCTGAAACAGCAGGGAATCAGAACAAATCCTGCGCTGGACTATGAGGTGGAATTTTTCAAGATGTCCGATCTGGATTTGCTGGTGTCGCCCTATGCTAAACCGGGAGCACCCGTGATTGTTCTAAACGATGGTAATGCGGCGGCGTACATCACTTCAGTGGAGATGGCGTTTTCTGGTAATAAAATCGCTGGCGGCTACGGCATGTTTGCCAATACGATCGGTACGGAGATGGGGACCGGTTTTATCTCGGCTGGTGGGACCATTCAGGTTGTCCCTCTGGAGGGGTATCAGCATATTATTGATCTGGGCAGTGAAAATGACAGTGTCTATGAGGCGCGCGACATGCGCAGTTCCAGAAACACCAATACGGATATTCCTGGGACTGTGCAGAAATTTATTTCACAGCTTGGACTCTTTCGGCTGGCGGTAAATGCCATGAGGAAGTCCCGTGATCCTCTCTTGGATAAAATGATCGACGATGGCCTGATCGAATTCGAGCGCAAATCAGATAGAATTCGCCCGGTGATTCACCCAAAAGACCAGCGTGGCAAGATCACACGCATACTGATTGCCAGCCTGAACGAGAAAAATCCAGCCGTTGAGGAGGCATTCCGTACTATGGGCAAGGCGTTGGGCGTGCTGATGGATCAGGATAGGATGATCTTTCCTGAGATCGTTGTGCGGCGACTGCTCAGCGGAGGCATTATTGCCGATAATCGTGCGTTTGAATTGCTGCAGGATGGATTGCATACGCACAATGCCCGGTTTGAAATCCTGCGGCTTGATGAGAAAACCATGTATTCTCCCCTGCTACAGAGTATGAAGGGCTGTGAACGGAACTTTAACGTGGCGATAGGCAGTGCGTATATAGGAAATCGTTTTCTGCTTGAAAAAGAGGAGGCGTATCAGACGTCCAAGGCTGGGGAGGATGGACAATTTTCGGAATGAACTCTGCGGTGTGTGTAGGGCGATGCTGCGAACAAGAAAGGTGATTCTTTATGAAGACAAAGCAGTTGCTTCCAGAAGGGATGGATAGAAGCACAAGGATAAAGTTTCTAAATACGCGGATGCGCGGCGTGAAGCCTTCCATCTGTACGGACAGGGCGCGGCTGATTACGGAGAGCTACCGTATGACGGAGGGTCAGCCATACGTCCTGAGACGGGCGGAAGGATTGAAGTATGTTCTGGAAAATATGGATATTTTTATCGACGAAGAAGAGCTGATCGTCGGCAACCACGGTTCAAAGCCGCGCAGTGCTCCCATGTTTCCCGAAAGCTGCTCCTTTGACAGAAAGGAACTGGATCTGATGCCCGTGCGCAAGGTAGATACCCTTCAGATTACTAAAGAGCAGAAGGAGTACCTGCTTCATGATATATATCCGTATTGGCGGACTCAGAACACCGGCGACTTGTCGAGGTATTATTTTGACGACGAGGTGCTGCGGGTCCTGGATTCGCCGTATCGGGTATTCAACCCGCTCAGCCGGACCCGGAGCGGGCACGGGCATTATCTGCCTAACATCAGAAAGGTGATACGCTCCGGATTCCAACAGATCGAGAAAGAGGCCAGAGAGGGGCTGTCCAACTTGAATCTTTTGGAACCCGATTATTCCGATCGGATGATCTTTTATAAGGCGATCCTGCTCATCATCGAAGGGATCCGGACGTTTCAGAACCGGTTCGCTGAGCTTGCCCGCGAGATGGCGGACAAAGAGCCGGATGCCAGAAGAAGGCAGGAACTGCTCCTGATAGAAAAAAATTGCCGGCGTGTGCCATACTATCCGGCCGAGAATTTCTTTGAGGCGCTGCAGTCCTATTGGTTTACGCTGCTGATCGACTATATCGGGCAGAACGGCTCCGCCACTTCGGGTGGACGTCTGGACCAGATACTTTTACCGTATTATGAAAAAGATATGGCTGCCGACACGCTGGCCCGGGAGGAGGCGCTGGAGTTGTTGGAAACGCTTTGGGTTAAGCACAGCGATGTGATAAAGGCCGGCAGCTATGAGACCTGCCGGAATAACGGCGGCTTTTCCACGGCATTCAACATCACTTTGGGAGGCGTGGACGAAAACGGCGAAAACGCAGTGACTGATCTGACCTTTTTGTGCCTGGATGCGGAGAGGGATGTGTTCAATGCGGAGCCCAATACCAGCATTCGCATCTCCAAGAAAAACCCCGATTCTTATCTGAGACGGGTGCTTGAGATATTGAAGGAGAAAGAGGGCGGGAAGATGCCGTTCTTTTCGGATGAGACGATTGTTCCTGCACTGGAGCGCGACGGCGTGAACAGGGAAGACGCTCTTAACTATGCCATTGTGGGCTGTGTGGAGCCGACTCCTTACGGCAACACATTCGGCAGCACAAACGCAGGTTTTTTCAATCTGGCAAAATGCCTGGAGCTGGCGATGACGGACGGAATGTGCCGGATGTCCGGTATGCAGATGGGGCCTCATACGGGGAATCTGACCGATTTTCACTGCATCGAGGACTTAAAGCAGGCTTACGAGACGCAGGTGAAACACTTTGTGGAGATGCTTGTACATTCCCTCAATGCCACGGAAAAGGTGGTTGGCGACTACACGCCCCATATCTACTGTTCCATGCTGCTGGATGGCTGTATGGAACGGGGACGAGACTGTACAAAAGGTGGTGCCAACTATAACTATATCGGCGTACAGGGGGTGGGGATCGCGGATGTAGGCGATTCCCTGACCGCTATTGATATACTGGTGTTTCGGAGACAACGGTTTACGATGGAGGAACTTGCCGAGGCCCTTTCCGTAAACTTTGAGGGATGGGAATATATGCGTTCGCTTTTGATTAACGATGCGCCCAAATACGGAAACGCCATCCCTGAAGCCGACCGGATGGTGTCCTATGTGGCGAAGCAGTACTGCGATTGCGTCAACAGCAAGAAAACGATTCGAGGAGGACATTTTCGGGCTGGATTGTTCTGTTTGTCATCCAATACCCCGTTAGGGCGGCAGGTTGGCGCTCTTCCCAGCGGCAGATCGGCCGGCACGCCCCTGGGCGACGGTGGTATATCGCCCAAGCATGGCATGGATATAAACGGGCCGGTATCTGCGGCGATTTCCGTTGCCTCCATCCCTCAGGCAGAGGGCCTCAACGGCGTGAACTACAATCTCAAATTTATGCCGTCTCTGTTGCGGACTAAAGAGGACCGGCAAAAGCTTGTCGAGTTTATTCGGGCATATTTTGAGTTGGGTGGGATGCATATCCAGTTCAATATTCTGACTACGGAGAAGCTGCGGGCTGCTCAGGAGAATCCAGAACGCTACCGGAGCCTGGTGGTCCGCGTCGCCGGCTACAGTGCGTTTTTTGTAGAACTGGACAGAGATATCCAGAACGAGATTATTAGTCGGACGATATATGGAGAGGTATGAGGCAGCGTTATGTCCAATGGGTGTCTGGAAGTTGGCGGATTGTAAAGATGTGAGGCGATAAGTTTGCTCAAAGGCAATATATTTGATATACAGGGCTACAGTATCCATGACGGGCCGGGGATCAGGACAGTCGTTTTCCTGAAAGGTTGTCCGTTGTGTTGCAAATGGTGCGCCAATCCGGAGTCGTTTGAGATGCGGCCGCAGTTGTATTTTCTGCCCTCCCGGTGTATCGGCTGCCAAAGCTGCGTGCGCGCCTGTCCAAATGGGGAAGCCGAATGGCGGGATGGCCGTGTCGGCATCGATTTTCAGAAGAGCTATGGGTCCGACCTGGCTTGGACGGCAGTGTGTCCCTCCAAAAGCCTGATCGTAAAGGGGGCGGAGTACACCGTTCCGGAGTTGATCGGGCGCTTTGAAGTGGAAAGGCCGTTTTACAGGAATGGGGGCGGTATCACACTCTCCGGGGGAGAACCATTTGCGCAACCGGAATTTACTCTGGCGCTGCTGCGTGCGTGTAAAAAGGCCGGCTTTTCCACTGCGGTGGAGACGGCCTGTGCCATAAAACCGGAGTATTTGCTGGAGGCGGTGCCTTATGTAGACTGGTTCCTGTGCGATGTGAAGCATATGGACAGTGCAGTCCATAAAGAATGGACGGGCGTTGGAAATGAACAGATTTTAGATAACCTGGCGTTGATCAGGCGCTCCGGAGGACGTGTGTTCGCCCGAACACCGCTGATTCCGGGTGTGAATGATAACGCTAAGGACATTGAGGCAATTATGCGTTATCTTAAAGCGTGCGGTATCAGGGGATATCAGGTTTTGCCCTTCCATCAATACGGCAGCGGTAAATATCTGGCTTGCGGACTGACATATCCCTGTCACGATATGCGGCCGCCGGATGCGCACACGGTAGAGAAGATTGGGGATTTGATCCGGGCTAATGGTTTTACCAACCGCTTTGAGGAGTGTTCCTGAGTTTGCTCCATGACGTGCCATTATTTTTGATATTAAATATTTGGAGGGCATAAATGAATATATGCAGATACTTGGACACCGCGATCCTGAAACCAGAGATGACTCAAGAGCAGGCAAGGCAGGCGATTTTAGAGGGCATTGAACTGAAGTTCTATACCGTATGCGTCCGTCTCTGTGATATTCCCATGGCCGTTGAGCTGTGCCGGGGCTGGGTGATGCAAAGTTAAACCGTCAGGCGGTATCCGGACTATGCCAGAACCAAGCTGTTTGCTGACATGAAGGTGGATCGCATCGGCATAGGATGCAGTTCGGCACGAAAGATTGTTGAGGGCGAGAATGAAGCTGGGCAGGGTGGAAGTCGCTCTGATTTCCAGCAGAATGAGTGATTTTAGAGTAGGAGTATGAATTTATGAACCGTTTACAGATGGATTATCCCAAAATAGGGATTCGCCCGGTTATTGATGGTCGCCGCAATGGGGTTAGGGAAAAGTTGGAAGCCCAGACCATGGGGATGGCTCGCTCTGCAGCAAAGCTTATCACCGAAAACCTGCGCTATGCCGATGGGGAGTCGATGCAGGTGGTTATCGCCGATACCACCATCGGTGGCGTACAGGAGGCCGTTCTCTGCCAGCGGAAATTCGAGCGAGAGGGCGTTGGTATCACGCTCACCGTTACCCCCTGCTGGTGCTACGGCTCGGAGGTCATGGATCAGGACACGCTGACGATCAAGGGCGTATGGGGGTTTAACGGAACGGAGCGTTCGGGTGCTGTATTTCTGGCGTCCGTATTGGCGACCCACTCCCAGAAAGGGCTTCCGGCCTTTGGCATATACGGGCGCAACGTGCAGGATGCCGACGATGAGACCATCCCCAATGACGTAGCCGAGAGGCTGCTGCTGTTTGCCAAGGCCGGCATCGCAGCGAAGTCTATGCATGGTAATAGCTATCTGCAAATAGGCTCCGTTTGCATGGGTATCGGCGGCTCTATCATCGACCAGGACTTTTTCCAGAGATATCTCGGTATGCGCTCCGAATCCGTGGATGAGACGGAGATTCTGCGCCGTATCGACATGGGAATCTATGACCAAGAGGAGTACACGAAGGCTCTGGCGTGGACCAAGACGAACTGCAAGCAGGGCTGGGATAAAAATCCGAAGGAGATGCAGCCCGACGCGGCTGGTTACGAAGCTCAATGGGAATTTACTGTTAAATGCATGCTGATTGTCCGCGACCTGATGGTCGGGAATCCTAAACTGACACAAATGGGCTTTATTGAGGAATCCTGCGGTCATAATGCAATTGTTGCCGGCATCCAAGGGCAGCGTCAGTGGACGGACTATAAACCCAATTTCGATTTTCTGGAGGCGATGCTTAACAGCCAGTTTGACTGGAACGGCTTGCGGGAATCCTTTGTAATTGGTACAGAAAATGATACGCTCAATGCTGTGACCATGCTCTTTGAGCATCTGCTCACAGACCGGCCGGGAATTTTTGCCGACGTTCGGACCTACTGGAGCCCCGAATCCGTCAAGCGCGTGACAGGGAAAGAGCTGGAGGGTGTCGCCGCTGGTGGTGTGATCCATCTGATTAATTCCGGCGCTGCCGCTCTGGATGGAACCGGTGCAGTGCTGGATGAGGAAGGAACCCCAATCATCAAGCCATTTTATGAAATGCTCTGGGACGATGCTGATGCCTGCCTGAAGGCTACCGACTGGTGCCCGGCTGACCAGTTCTATTTCCGGGGTGGCGGTTTTTCCAGCCACTTCATCGGTGGGACCCGCGGAGGTATGCCTGTCACTATGGCGCGCTTGAACATCGTACACGGCCTCGGTCCCGTTCTCCAACTGGCGGAGGGCTATACCTGCCAATTGGATCCGGAAATTCACAGGACACTTGACAACCGCACCGATCCAACGTGGCCGACCACATGGTTTGCTCCGAAGCTCACCGGGAAAGGCGCGTTTAAGGACGTTTACTCCGTTATGGCCAACTGGGGAGCCAACCATGGTGCCTTTTGTTATGGACACGTCGGCGATCGCCTGATCACCCTAGCCTCCATGCTGCGTATCCCCGTCTGCATGCACAACGTAGAAGAGGAACGCATCTTCCGTCCGTCGGTCTGGGCCGCCTTTGGCACCAACGATTTGGAGAGCGCAGATTTTCGGGCCTGTACGGCATTTGGCCCGATATACAAGGCGTAACCTTAGTATAATAATGGATAATAGCTTTTATAGGCAGGCTTAATAATAGAGGAATATTTAAGACCAGCTATATGTTTTTTCAACCGTAGGTGTTTTTTAATCGTATATAGGCAGTATTTGCATTTTAAATTGAATAAGCCATCTTTTCTTTAATCATTCTTTTAACGCGCGGGATTTTAATCCGTTAAAGGAGATTATCAGTACCAATCATATGCGTTAAAAATACCGGCATAAGCAATTTTCTTCATATATGTCAGGATAAACAGAAAACGCAGGTCTCCGTATAAAAAACGATGTTTCTCCGGTTAATATCAGTTCTTCTCTGCGTTAAGAATATTGCCCAAATATCTTCCTAAAGTGAAAACCGTAAATGGAAAATGTAATAGCCATTGGGAAAGAGGCAGGCTTTCTGAACAGTGACCAAAAAAATAGAGACCAGTACTGTTTTCTTTCTTTGCCGATGAATCCAAGGCGGAAATTGGCTTTCAGAAAAGCGCCGATGGCATTCTTATCAAAATGCGGTTTGCCGAGCTTAAGCGGCCGGTATTCCTGCAGAAAATTGATAACCCGCTGGTAATAGTATTTTGGCGAATATATTGTAGACACGATATTTTTATAACCTTTTGCCAAAGTATCTATTTCCATCTTTGTGACAATGTTTGTAGTCAGGTCCGTATTATTGCCGTTGAACTCGGAGGAAATCCTTCCTTCTTTGAATAAGCGGTCATAAAGCCGCGTCCTTCTGGGGGCGTTCAGCATGCCGACCATGGCGGTTACTATACCGCTATCCTGAATGAATTTGATCATCTTATCGAATATTTGAGGCGTATCACTGTCAAAGCCAACTATGAAGCCACCCTGTACCTGCAACCCAAAATTCTGTATTTTTCGGATGCATTGCAGCATATCGCGGTTTTTATTCTGCGTCTTGTTACATTCGGTCAGGCTCATTTCATCCACGGTTTCTATCCCGATAAATACTGTTTTAAATCCGGCACGGGCCATAAGCCGCATCAGGTCGTCGTCGTCCGCAATATTGATGGATACTTCGGTTAAGAAGGAGAAGGGGTGCTCTTTGCCGTCCATCCATTCAATCAGCATCGGTAATATTTCGTCTTTCAGCTTTTTACGATTTCCTATAAAATTATCGTCTACAAAAAAGACGCCGCCATGCCAGCCTTTTTCGTAAAGGATATCAAGTTCTTGTTTGATTTGATCCCAAGATTTTGTTCTCGGCAAATGGCCGAATAGGGAGGTGATGTTGCAGAATTCACAGTTGAACGGGCAGCCGCGGGAATACTGGATATTGACGCATGCATATTTTTTAAGGTCCAACAGTTCCCATGAGGGCAGGGGGGATGTTGAGAGATCTGGATAACCTTCGATATTGTAAATGTGTTTTGGGTTTCCTTCTTTTAAATCTTCCAGAAAAGCGGGCACGGTGAGCTCGCCCTCATTTAAAAGCAAATGATTCACGTCCAAAAATTCAGATTCGTCACAGGAGAAAAGGGGGCCTCCGGCGACTGTTTTAATACCAAGCTTTTTGCAGCGATCGATCACCTCTCTGACCGATTTTTTCTGTATATCCATTGCGCTGATGAATACATAATCCGCCCAGAGCAGATCCTTGTCCTTTAAATGGCCGGTATTCAAATCAATCAATTTTTTTTCCCAGGATTGGGGCAGTAAGGCCGCGATTGTAATAAGACCAAGAGGAGTCATTCCGGCTTTTTTGGAAATGAACTTCAACGCGTAATTAAAGCTCCAAAAGGTTGTCGGGAATTCAGGATAAACCAGTAATATCCTTTTTTGATCGAATTCGGCTGTAATATATGCATTGCTATCTTTAGTCATCTGTTCTCTCCTTAAAATTTGATGCTTTGCAAAACATTTGCTGGTGGATAAAGCTTTGGCGTTTGCCATCACAATACAATCGATACAACTGCGGAATAATTGCCAGCGACGATTCTATTGCGTCAATATATTACACCGATATGAACTATATATGAATTTAACGTGAAAAATAAAAACTTTGCGGCCGCCAGAAAATTTCAGATCAGGAGCACGTTTATTAAAATAACAATGGTATATAAAAACAACATAAAATAAGCGTAATAAAGTTCTATTACTCGCACTTTGGATGCGAGTATTCTTACAGCATTTACAAACCTGCGAATCCGCATAAATACTGGAAAAAAAGAAACAGACCAGTCAAATTTGACCGGTCTGATATTGGTGCGAGAAACAGGACTTGAACCTGCATGTCCTTGCGAACACTAGAACCTGAATCATGTAAAAACTTCTCCTTAAGGCTTATCTTTCATTATTACGGTTAAATAAGAACTTATTTAATATTTTTTTATTGAAAACCGGAGTGTTTCTTTTATAAGATTTGAAAATCCATAAAAGTTGGTGATAACTGTCACTACTTCAATGATACAGTAGTTGCATCATGAGGAAACGAAAGGAGATAACAAAAATTATGAATGCAATGACAGTGGACAAAACATGGTCCACCGAGCAGAGAAAGAGGCTCCAGCAGTTGCTGAACCAGTACGGCTTTACGGACGATAGCGGCAGTCCCCTCTCGGTAGACGGGCAGATCGGACCAAAATCCCTTCAGGCGTTGCAAAAGATGAATACATATCAGACTCAATTAGAAAACCCCAGCAGCGAAGTGCGTAATTGGCAAGCCCAGCTGAGAAGTAATGGATTTAAAAATGCTGATGGAACACCGCTGAAAATTGACGGGGTGTACGGCCCGAATACGGACGCGGCATACAACGACTTCGAGAATAACTTTCTGGACGGTATGGCGGGAGGAACAAACCCGAAAAAAACTGTGCAAACAAAAGTGTTCTCCAAAATGCCGAAAATGACGCAGGAACAGATCTTGAACCATGTAGGGTACGTTAACGGACAAAACAATTCGGCAGGGAATATATCAAATAATGCAAATGTGTTGTATAATATTTCCAAAGATAATGGCATGATTTCTCATTCAAATCAAAACTCCATGGCAGATACCGAGGCAGGCCAGAAGAATCCGGACGGAACATGGAAGCAGATCGCAAAACCGGGCGCATGGACCGGGAGCGGAAATTTTGACGCGGAAGCCGGGCAGAAGAGACCAAACGGGCAATGGAAGCAGGTAGCGGATACCGGCTCGTGGAGCGGCAGCGATATCCTGAGCGCGAATCCGCAGATTCTCAAAAGCCATATTGAGACCGAGGGATCGACAGATCTCTCCGACCCCGGAAACACATACACGGTAAAGGCCGTACAGCGGGCGCTCGGGGTACACGAGGACGGCAAATGGAGCCAGGATCTTTTGAACCGGCTGCAGAACACCCTGAACACCAATGGAGATCAGTTTGATGAAACTTCCCTGCGGCTTTCACAAAAAAATCTGGAAACCCTGTTTGGGCACGGAGGGGTGATGAAGGATATTACCCAAAATTCCTCGGCCGGTCTGTTTGATACTCCCGAGGACGCGGCCCAGGATTTTGCACAAAAGGCCATTCCCCTGACGGACAGGAACAACAGGGAATACGCGGCGGTGATGACAACGGTGCAGGTGCCCGAATACCGCAACGGCGGCTTGCAAATGGTGACCAAGTACAAATACGGGGATATTGTGCAGGGCGAAATCAATAATGTGGTGAGAGTTGCGTTTGACGGGTTATTTGATCAGACGGACGGCAAAAAATACCTGCTGCACACCCATCCGGACAATACCGATTACGACCCCAACCATTTTTCAGGTTTGCCTAATCCATTTGAGAAGCTTACAAATAAAAAATTGCAGGACCAAGAAAGGGAAAAAAATAGATTGCCTAAAAAAGAAATACTGGGCGACGCAAGCGTCCCGACGCTGGCAGGATCCAAATGGTATCAGCTTCCGCAGCTGCTGAACAATTTGCCCATACCCCTGGTACAGATGCTTACAGGAAAATCCATTCAGGGCTATGACGGCATCTATCTGGCCGCGCCCACGGGAGAGTTATATCTGTACCGGGGTTTTGGTAACGACGGCCAAACGCTGGCATCTGATTATGCAAGTTTACAAGGCCTTAAGAAGGTTGAGGGTGTGGAGCTGCCCAAAACGGAAAGGAATTGGCAAGGCGGCACGGGCAATTTTACGTGGAATAAAAGATAATCAGGTATGAGCCTGTCACAGGAGGGGGGACCTATGAAAAAGATAGTATGCGTATTGCTGGCCTGCGTGCTGGCATTGGGGCTGGCGGCGTGCGGGCAAGATGAGAATGAATCGGAGTTTGAATGCAAGGATTATAAATATCTTGGGGAAAGCGCGGAGACGGGCAAGATGTTCGAGGCGGGGGGAATCCCTTACCGCGAATTGCCCGAAACGAAATGGCGGCCCATCACTTGGGACGGAGAATATCTGGGTACGGTGAAGGACGACCCTAATGACGTATATCCGGGCGGTTCATTTAGCATCAATAATTTTTGCGGAGATGATGTGAATAAAATCTTTGTTCAACTGAATACAGTCAAGGAAAGAGAGCGGTTTGATTTCAGAATACCGGTTACTTTGTATTATTACCGCGCGGATGTGACGCTTCCGCCTTTAGACCGGACGGGGATCGACCAAGTGGGGTACGTAAAGAGAGGTCAATGGTTTTACCGGCACGATATCAAGCCCATTACGCAGGATAAAGAAACATTGGATAAATTATTTGAAGCGATCGATACCGCGCCGGACAGCGAATACACGGATAGCGGGGCTGGTTTTAATTTTACAACGATATGGTGCATGAACAGCGCTTTTCCTGGGATTGGAATCGAATTGCCTATTGATGCGTATCATCAAAGCTATTGGATTGAGCTGAAAAGGTCTGTCGGAACGAAAGACGGCGTTTACGCAAAAATCCCGCAGGAAGTGCTGGAGGCTATTGCGGGGGAAAAACTGCCTACGGCAGAGGAATTTATAAATAGTAGAGACAAGCCGAAGCAATATTAAAAAATAAAGAACTAAAGGAAAAAAGAAAAATCCCGAAAACTTGATATTTCCGGGATATTTGGTCTGGTGCGAGAAACAGGACTTGAACCTGCATGAGCGAGTGCTCACTAGAACCTGAATCTAGCGCGTCTGCCAATTCCGCCATTCTCGCATTTATTTGAGGCGAATTGATTCGCTTGAAAACAGATGGTGGAGAGGGATGGATTCGAACCATCGAAGTCGTCGACGGCAGATTTACAGTCTGCTCCCTTTAGCCACTCGGGAACCTCTCCAGATCGCTTTGGAGCTGGTGATGGGATTTGAACCCGCAACCTGCTGATTACAAATCAGCTGCTCTGCCGTTGAGCTACACCAGCAAGCTTTTGGTGCCTCAGAGTGGAATCGAACCACCGACACAGGGATTTTCAGTCCCTTGCTCTACCGACTGAGCTACCGAGGCAAGTATTAAGTTGTTGAAAAAAATGGCGACCCGGAGGGGACTCGAACCCACGACCTCTAGCGTGACAGGCTAGCGTTCTAACCAACTGAACTACCGGGCCATCCTTATTCATTTTATACCATTTACATCAAAAAGTACACGACTTTTTGATTTTTTGGTGGGCCCTCAGGGACTCGAACCCCGGACCAACCGGTTATGAGCCGGTTGCTCTAACCAACTGAGCTAAGGGCCCTTTTGGGCTTTAGTGGTGACCCCTAGGAGACTCGAACTCCTGTTACCGCCGTGAAAGGGCGATGTCTTAACCGCTTGACCAAGGGGCCAATATTTACTCTGGTCGGGGTGAAGGGACTCGAACCCCCGGCCCCATGCTCCCAAAGCACGTGCGCTACCAAACTGCGCTACACCCCGCAAAACTTGTTTTACTCATTTGCGACGTTCTCTAATATACATGAATTTGAATCCAATGTCAATATTAAAATTCAATATTTTTTATAGATTTATTATCATCAATATTTTATAATAAAATCTATGAATAGTGAAGATTTAATTAGAAAAAACACAGGTTATGACGGCAGCCTCAAATACCACATTGTAACATACGGCTGCCAGATGAACGAGCATGAGTCCGAGAAAATCGCAGGCATTTGCGAGGCGCTTGGTTTCATTAAAACAGACGATAAGGCGGAAGCCGATCTCATTGTTTTGAATACATGCTGCGTGAGGGAAAACGCGGAGAACAAGATTATCGGCAATATAGGCGCTCTTAAAAACCTGAAAGCAAAAAACAGGAAACTGAAGATTGCCGTCCTTGGCTGCATGATGCAGCAGGAACAGGTAGCCCAAAAAATATACAAAACATTTCCTTTTGTGGATATCGTATTGGGTACGCATAATCTGCACGAATTGTCCGGGCTTTTGCAAAAAGCGTTTAGTGAAAACAAACGCACGATCGATATATGGGACAGCCAGGGCCGTATTGTGGAGGACGAGACAGTAGCGGTAGGGGACAGCGCCATATCCGCATATGTGAACATCATGTACGGCTGCAACAACTTTTGTTCTTATTGCATAGTCCCGTATGTGCGGGGAAGAGAGCGTTCCCGCGAGCCGGGAAAGATCATAGACGAGATAAAAGGCCTATCTGAAAAGGGTTTCCGTGAAATTATGCTCCTTGGTCAAAACGTGAATTCCTACGGCAAGGAATTGGGCGTATCTTTTGCGCAGCTTTTGAGCCGGATCTGCGGCGAGACGCCGGTCGAGCGCATCCGGTTTATGACGTCTCATCCCAAAGACCTCTCGGATGAACTGATCGGAGTAATGGCGGCAAACGAACAGATCTGCAAACATATACATCTGCCGGTGCAATCCGGTTCAACAAGGATACTTGATTTGATGAACCGGCGGTATACGCGCGAAGATTATCTGCTTTTAACAGAAAAACTGCGCGCCGCCATGCCGGGTATTGCCATTACGACGGATATCATCGCCGGGTTTCCGACTGAAACAGAGGAAGATTTTCTAAAGACGCTTTCTCTGGTGGAAAAAGTGCGGTTTGAAGCCGCGTTTACATTTGTTTATTCCAAGCGCTCGGGAACATCTGCCGCGGAGATGGAAGGACAGATTCCGGAAGATGTTAAAAAAGACAGGATCGTCCGGCTTGTCGCCCTGCAGAACGGGATAACCGAGGAGGTAAACAAGTCATATGAAGGAACCCTGCAGCGCGTTCTTGCGGAGGGCCTGAGCACTCGCAGCAAAAGGCATGTGAGCGGCCGGGCAGAAAGCGGCAAAACCGTTAATTTTGCAGGCGACGAAAGCATGATCAATCATTTTTATAATATAAGGATCACACAGGGGAAAAAGACAACACTTTTTGGTGAAATAGAGGAATAGGGATTATGGCTCAACTGACTCCCATGATGCAGCAGTATCTTAAAATCAAGGAAGAATTCAGCGACTGCATACTGCTGTTCCGTCTGGGCGATTTTTACGAAATGTTTTTTGACGACGCCAAACTGGCGTCCGTGGAACTGGAACTTGTTTTGACCGGCCGGGATTGCGGCCTGGAGGAAAGGGCGCCCATGTGCGGCGTGCCCTATCACGCGGTTGAAACCTATATCAACCGGCTGATATCGAAAAACCATAAGGTTGCGATCTGCGACCAGCTTGAAGACCCTTCCCAGGCCCAGGGAATGGTGAAGCGGGGCGTTACCAGGGTGATTACGCCCGGCACGGTGACCGAATCATCCATGCTTACCGACACGGAAAACAGTTATATCATGTCCGTCTGCGAAGACGAGGGCGTAACGGGCATTTCCTATGCGGACGTATCCACAGGAGAGTTTATCGCCTACGAGATCGCGGGGAACGGCGGCGCGCTGCTGGGAGAAATCAGCCGCTTAAGCCCCAAGGAAGTGATATGTCCCGAGAAATCCGGCCGGATGATGGGAGAACTGCTTAGCGATTTCCGGTTTAAAAACATTTATTTAAACCCTTATTTTGATTGGGCGTACGGACCGGATTCCGCCCAAAAAACGCTGGAAACACATTTTCAGACCGCGAACCTGAAGGGATTCGGCATTGAAGGCATGAACGCGGCCATCTGCGCGGCAGGCGGATTGATGCGCTATCTTATGGATACGCAGATGAACAGTCTATCGCATATCAACAAACTGCGTGTGCCCGACATGAACGAAAACATGGTGATCGATCCGACCGCCGCGAGAAACCTGGAACTGACGCATACTATAATAGAAGGAAGTAAAAAAGGTTCGCTTTTGTGGCTTCTAGATAAAACAAAGACTTCTCTGGGCGCAAGGCTGTTAAAAAAAATCATACTGCGTCCTTTGAACGATCTTGACGGCATCAACGCCCGGCTTGACGCGGTTGCGGAAATAAAGGGCGATATTACTCTTATGGAATCCCTTCAAACGGCTCTCACCGGCGTTTATGACCTGGAACGGCTGCTCTCCCGTGTATCCTACGGATCGCTCAATGCCCGCGACTGCGTATCCCTGAAGCATTCTCTTTCGCGGCTGCCGCTGATAAAGGACACGATGAATGAAACGGACGCACCGCTGCTTGTGGAGCTTCGGGACCGGATCGATCCTCTTAAAGATATAGAGGGGCTCCTTGAAGCCGCGATAGAGGATGATCCGCCGGCAGGCCTTCGGGATGGGAATATCATCAAGGAAGGCTATAACGATGAAGTCGACAGATTGCGCGAGGCTTCCCGGAGGGGCAAGGATTGGCTGCTTGAACTGGAAGCAAAAGAACGCGAGCTGACCGGGATCAAGAACCTGAAGGTGGGGTACAACAAGGTTTTCGGGTATTATCTGGATGTTACAAAGTCGTATCAGAATCTTGTGCCCGACCGGTATATCAGAAAACAGACATTAGCCAACTGCGAGAGGTATGTAACGGAAGAACTCAAGGAGATGGAAGACACCATACTGAACGCCGAGGATAAGCGCTGCCAGCTGGAATACGGCGTTTTTCTGGAAGTGCGCGCCGCGCTCGAAGAAACTCTGCCCCGCATACAGGAGACGGCGCACGCAGTCGCTCTTCTGGATGTGCTGCAGTCCTTTGCTTCTGTTGCCTATGAATATAATTTTGTGCGGCCGCAGATGGGCGCTAACGGCAAGATATATATAAAAGACGGACGGCATCCCGTGATAGAAAAGATCATGAAGCAGAGCTTTGTGCCAAACGACGTGCTGCTGGATATGAAGGAGAACAACCTTCTTCTGATCACAGGCCCCAATATGGCCGGAAAAAGCACTTTTATGCGGCAGGTGGGGCTGATAGTCATTATGGCGCATATAGGATCTTTTGTGCCCGCATCCATCGCGCGCATATCACTTGTGGACAGGATATTCACCCGTGTGGGCGCGTCCGACGACCTTGCTGCCGGACAAAGCACGTTTATGGTGGAAATGAACGAACTTGCGAGCATCTTAAATAACGCGACAAAGAACAGCCTGATCATTCTGGACGAAATAGGCAGGGGAACCAGCACGATAGACGGGCTTTCCATAGCGTGGGCGACAGTTGAATATTTACTTTCCAAAATCGGCGCGAAAACGCTATTTGCAACACATTACCACGAACTGGTTGAACTGGAGAACAGGTACAGCCAGGTAAAGAATTATTCCATTGCCGTCCGTGAATTCGGCCGGGAGATCGTTTTTCTGCACAAGATCGTAAAAGGCGGTACAGATAAGAGTTTCGGCGTTGAAGTAGCGCGGCTGGCCGGCCTCCCCGGAGAACTGACGGAGAATGCAAAAAAGATGCTGACGCGTCTCAACAACCATGAAATATCCATACTGGATGAAGAAAAAACTGAAGAGTCAAAGCAGCAGCCCCAAGACTTCGAAAAAATTATTAAAAGGCTGAAAAAGATAGACGTGAACACGCTGACGCCTCTTGAGGCTTTGAATATGCTCAGCCAGTTAAGCGAGGAACTTAAAGAATGAACAACAGAATCAGGATACTTGACGCGGCGGTATCAAGCAGGATCGCGGCCGGCGAAGTGGTCACCAGCCCGGCTTCGGTAGTAAAGGAACTTGTGGAAAACGCCATAGACGCGGGCTCCAGCGCCGTCACGATTGAAATCAGGGACGGCGGCAGGGAATACATCCGGATTACCGACAACGGAAGCGGCATCCATCCGGAAGACGTGTTATTGTCCGTCAAGAAGCATGCGACAAGCAAGATCGTTGATTTTGAAGACATGAAGCATATCGCTTCCCTTGGATTCCGGGGCGAAGCGCTTGCCAGTATTGCCGCGGTTTCCAATCTCACCATAAAGACGCGTGTGCCCGGCGAAATGGAGGGACGCATCCTGACCGCCGGTCCGGACAGGCAATATGAAGTGAAGCCGGCCGGTCTGCCCGACGGTACTTCCGTCATTGTAGAAAACCTGTTTTACAACGTTCCCGCAAGGCTGAAATTTTTAAAGCGCGGAGCGGCGGAAGCGGCTGCCATATCCGATCTTGTATGCCGCCTTGTTTTATCCCGTCCCGAGCTTTCGTTTAAATATATTGTAAACGACGTTTTGCAGCTGCAAAGCCCGGGAACCGGAGAACTGATGGACGCCGCGGTTTCGGTGTACGGAAAAACGATTCGCGCGCGGATCTTTGAGGTCCTTGCGGGAGAGGGTGAGACCCAAATATCCGGATATGTATCCAACCCCAATTATCTTTTTAAATCAGCCAAAAACCAGACGATACTGGTCAATGGACGGTATGTGAAATCAGCCGGCATTTCTCTAGCGCTTTCCCGCGCCTACGGGGAGCGGCTTATGAAAGGCCATTTTCCGTTTGCGGTTTTAAATATAAGTCTTCCGCTGTCCGATGTGGACGTCAACGTTCATCCGAACAAAACGACCGTGCTGATTCACAACGAAGACGAACTCCTTGCGACGCTGAACGGCGCGGTAAAAAATGCGCTGACGCAGGCGTCGCTTCCACGGTTTGAACTGGACGCCCAAAAGGAAACCAAACAGGAATACGCTCCTTGGGCCGCGGTAAAAGCAGCCGAAGAGACCGGATATAAACCAGAAAAATCCGAGTTAAGACCGGCGCCGGACCAGGCGCTTGTTCAAAAAAACGCCGTCAGTTACGAAGCTTCCAGGGCTCGTGAAGAGACAATGGCGATGGAATTGAACGAGCAGGCGGTATCCACGGAATTTGAAATGTTTATAAATGAGGAAAACGAGCAACAATCAAAAAAGGCGGAAGAAGAACAGCAGAAATTTACTGGAATGGATGAGCTCCTGGATTACCGCATTGTCGGGCAGATATTCAACACATATATCGTGGCGCAATCCGGAGATACCGCTTATATCATAGACCAGCATGCGGCGCACGAACGTTTGAATTATGAACGTCTGAAAAAGATGAATACGCTGCTACCCCAGAAGCTGCTTTTTCCTTACGCAATGCGTCTTTCCCACGCGGACCACGACATTACGCTTAAATATTCCGAACTTCTGGGCACCCTTGGAATCGAGCTGGAAGATTTTGGCGTAAATACACTGAAAATTACCGCGCTTCCGCTGCAGGCGGATCAGGGAGAAATTGAAGGGTTTATGGAGGACGTGATCGATTTGCTGCGGCATGCCGCGACTGAAGACATGCAGCTCTTTCGCGATAAAATCATCCGGCGCGCCTGCCGAACCAGTATTAAGGCCGGAGACAATTTGAGCAATATGGAAATGGAAGAACTGATGCGTGAGCTTACAGTTTCCAAAACCGTGCCCATTTGCCCTCACGGAAGGCCTGTTGCCGTCGTTCTGACCAAAGACGAACTTGAAAAGGGATTCAAACGTAAAGTATGAAGAGAGTAATCATTATAACGGGGCCTACAGCCAGCGGCAAAACCGAGCTATCCATCGAAATTGCCAAAAGGATAAACGGTGAGATCATATCGGCCGACTCGATGCAGATATACCGGGAAATGAATATTGGCACCGCAAAACCCACAGAAGCGGAAATGCAGGGCATACCGCATTATATGATTGACGAGGTGAGTATCGGGACGCCGTATTCGGTCGCGCTTTACCAGAAAAAAGCGTTCGAATGTATTGAAGATATCCTGTCCCGAGGCAAAACGCCGATTGTGGTTGGAGGGACCGGGCTTTATATAAATTCACTTTTATACAACTTAGACTTTACAAAAACAACCAAAAATGATAAATTAAGGACAGAACTTGAAACGCTGCCTTCCGAAGAACTGCACCGGAAACTAAAGGAACTGGACGAAACGGCTGCGCAAAGGATTCACCCGAACGATAAAAAGAGGATCATCCGCCGTATTGAAATACTGAAAAGCGGAATAAAGGAAGATTATAATTTCCGGGAGAAAAATACCTCCTATGATTTTTTGGTGATCGGTATTTGGATGGACCGCAAAGAACTGTATGAAAGAACAAACAGGCGCGTGGACATTATGATCGGCCGGGGACTGGCCTGGGAAGTAGCCGAAATTTATAAAAAATATCCTGTGAACCTGATTGCTTTGCAGGCGATCGGCTATAAGGAGATCATAGAATATCTGGAAGGCCGCTGCACGCTTGCCGGGGCTATAGACAATATTAAAAAAAACACACGCAGGTTTGCAAAAAGGCAGCTTACGTGGTTTAATAATGAAGAGAGATTAATTTGGTTTGATAAAAACCGTTATCAAAATACAGAGGAAATGCTATACGATATTATAAAAAAAATATCGTCCAACAAATGAAAGGTGGAGGGGACTATGCAAAAAACAGCAGTGGCATTGCAGGATTTATTTCTGAATCAGGTGCGCAAGGAAAAAGCTCAGGTAACGATTCACTTATTGAATGGGTTTCAGATCAAGGGTTTTGTTATGGGATTTGACAATTTTACAGTTGTGATGGAGGTGGAATCCAAACAGATGGTGGTATACAAGCATGCGATTTCAACCATTACGCCGCACAAAACAGTACACCTTAAAATTTCACAGACGGAGGAAGCCGGAGAGGAATAATGCCAAACAAAACAGTACGACAGTATATTTCTTCCAATTTTGACATAGACGAAAAAATCATTGAATTTGTGGATAACTGCGAGGCGGAAGTTTTGCAGTTATTTCAAAAACACAGGGAAATTGCCGAGGCAAACCAGTACAGGGTGACGCATGCTTTCAAAAAGAACGATGTGTCTGTGCGCCATTTTACGCCGACTTCGGGTTACGGCTATTCTGACGAAGGAAGGGAAAAACTGGCGCTGGTGTTTGCGGACGCTTTTGGAGCCGAGGCTGCGATTGTATCTCCTTTGCTGATGTCGGGCACTCATGCCATTTCAACAGCGCTTTTCGGTCTTTTAAGGCCCAGCGACATCCTTTTATGCGTGACCGGACGTCCTTACGACACCTTCGCAAAAGTCATAAAAGGCGAACAGGGATTCGGTTCCCTAGAGGAATGGGGTATCCGGTATGCCGAACAGCCGTTTTTTGAAAACAAGATTGATATTGAACAAATTCTGAGAACCCTAAAAAGCGATAATTCCATCAAAGTCGTTTATATACAGCGGTCCTGCGGTTACGACATCCGGCCCGCTGTTTCTGTTGCGGAAATCGGCAGAACAGTTGAGGCCGTTCATCATGATTTTCCGCAGGCAATCGTTTTTGTGGACAATTGCTACGGCGAATTTACCGAACTTGACGAGCCCACTGCTTTAGGCGCGGATATTATTGCCGGCTCGCTTATAAAGAATCCGGGAGGGGGTCTTGCGCCCACAGGCGGGTATATCGCGGGAAGAAAAGAACTGATCGGCCAAATATCCCACCGGCTTGCCGCGCCCGGCCTGGGCGGCGAAATAGGCTCGTACGCCGCATCGTACCAGCCTTTTTACCAGGGCTTGTTTATGGCGCCACATACGGTTTGCCAGGCGCTTATGGGCGTAATCCTGGCTTCATGCGTATTTAAAAAACTTGGATACGAGGTATATCCGCAGCCAGACGGACAGCGCGCGGATATTGCCCAGTCCATCATATTTCATAATGAGGATAAGCTGACGGCCTTTGTGAGGGGCATTCAGAAAGCTTCGGCGATTGACGGCAATGTTGTGCCGTATGCCTGGGATATGCCGGGCTATTCGGACAAGGTGATCATGGCCGCGGGGACTTTTGTACAGGGGGCGTCGCTCGAACTGACTGCAGACGCGCCTATTCGCGAACCATACGCCGCCTATATGCAGGGCGCGCTGACATACGAACACGCCAAGCTGGGCATACTAACCGCCATGAAAGAAATGCAAATAAAATTATGAAAGAAAAAAACAGGAAAACATTGCTGCAGCTTTTTATAACCTTTATAAAGATCGGCGCTTTTACATTTGGAGGCGGGTATGCAATGATTCCCCTGATCCACAGGGAAATTGTTGAGAAAAATAACTGGGTCAAACCGAATGAGATGGTCGATATTCTGGCCATTTCGCAAATCGCGCCAGGCGTGATCGCAATCAATTCCGCAACATATGTCGGCTATAAAATCGCCGGCTTCTGGGGATCCTTTTTTTCTACGCTCGGAGTAGTGCTCCCATCTTTTATCGTTATTTACATTCTTTCATTCTTTATTCAGCAGTTTAAGGAACTTATCTGGGTGGAATACGCCTTCAGAGGCATCCGCGTGTGCGTTATTGTCATTATGGCCTATTCCGTATGGAAGCTCATGAAGTTTGATAAAATCAATATAGCTTATATCTTAATCTTGTCGGCGGCCTTCGTCGTTGCCACATTCACTGATATCAATATTATATTCCTGATGCTTGCCGCTATCGGCGTTGGAATTCTGTACGCATTCGCTTCCAAACGTAAAGCAGGAGGAGGCGGCACATGATATTCTTTGAATTGTTCTATATATTTTTTTATATAGGCGCTTTCACTATCGGCGGCGGATATGCGATGATACCCCTGATCCAGCAGGAGGTCGTATCGGCAAAGAGTTGGATATCCGTGCAGATGCTGACGGATTTTATCGGCATCTCTCAAATGACGCCTGGGCCTTTTGCCGTGAATATAGCAACCTTTATAGGCAGTACGGCCGGAGGTTTTGCCGGAGCGCTTTTCGCCACGCTGGGCGTTTCGCTGCCTTCGTTCGTTATCATGCTGATTATAGCTAAAAAGTTTGGCAATATGGGCGAAAATCCATATTTTAAAAGGATAATGCAGATTTTAAGGCCGGTTGTTATCGCACTGATCTGCTCCGCCATTTATTTCATTATTCAGGAAGGCTTTTCGCCGTCCGGCGGGCATGTTTTTGATTACAGGGATCTTATAATATTTATCGCGCTTGTGGTGATTCAGCTGACGGCAAAAAAAATGCACCCCGTAGCCCTGATAGGTATATCCGCGGCGCTTGGTATCCTTATTTTTGGACTAATCCCGTAATTTGACCGCGCGGGAAGCGCGGCGCCTGATATCGTCGGATATTGAGGCGTAGTGCTTGCGGGTGGTATTGACGTCCTTGTGGCCCAGGACATCCGCGACCATATAGATATCTTCGGTTTCGTTATACAGCATTGTTCCGAATGTGCTCCGCAGCTTGTGCGGGGATATTTTTTTGAGCGGGACAGCGGACTGGGTATATTTTTTCACAAGATTTTCAACGGCCCTCACGCCCAGCCTGTCCCCCTGCAGGGATATAAAAAGGGGAGAGGAAAGGCTGTAAGTACCGGTATTTTTCCTGTGTTCCAGGTAGTTCTTCAGCACTGTTTTTGTTTCATCGCCGAAATACAGTATGGTTGCGCTGCCGCCTTTGCGCACGACACGGAAGGCGTTGGCTGAAAAATCGATATCCGATATATTGATTGAAATAAGTTCGCTTACGCGTATTCCAGTGGATAAAAACAATGTAAAAATGGCAATATCCCGAAGGACGTTCTTCTGGTGGTATTGTTTTTGCTTTTCCGTAAGCATTTCTCCGGATTCTATGGCGTCAAGCAAGTCCGCAACCTCGTTAGGCTCCAGCTTTATGATTGTTTTTTCGTGCAGTTTGGGCGTATCCAGCAGAGTGCAGATATTCTTGGAAATCATCTGTTTTTTATAGTAATGTTTAAAAAATGAACGCAGGCACGCAATTTTCCGAGCCTTTCCGCGTTCCGCGTTTTCCTGCATTTTATTTTCACGGTTTTCATAAAGATTCAGGTAATCCATATAGAAATACAGGTCGTCGATCCTGACGCTTTCCAGATCGGCCGGGGAGAGGGTTTCCATTGTTTTACCGGAAAACTGAGGACATTCGTTTAACAGAAATTCAAAAAAAATGCGGAGGTCGTAAGCATAGTTCAGCCGGGTGAGGATTGTGGATTTGCTTTCCATGGCAATAAAAAACGTATTGCAGAACGGCGGCAGTTCGGATAAAAGCTGCCGAAGCTTGATCGTTTTTTGCGCCAAAAGTTCTTTCTGATAATCCGCCATAATGAGAAGACCCCTTAAATAAATAATATTTCACGTTAGGTTCAACAGATTGAAAATATTAAATTCATATTGTTTTACGCTAAAATTATAGCAGAATGCGCTTATAATTGCAATAACTATTCGTAAAACTTGTGTTTTACGAATAGTTATATGTCCCCTCCGGAATATTAATCAAGGCGAATATATAATTTAAATAATTGATATAATAATTTCTTTATTTTGTACCTATTTCTTTTTCCCGCCTATCGCTTGAGGATTATAATACTTGAAAACATAATCGTTCAAACCGACTCCAATCAATCCTGAAGTTACGGGACATTTTGCTTTCAGCAGGAAGAACAATTCCCTGTCGCTGTCAGAAAGTGTTTCATAGTTTCCCTGTCCCTTACAGATTACAATGCCGGCATTGTAAAACGCTTCCCGGAATTCCCGGCTGCATTCGCTCAGAACAACGCCCGGCATATCGCATCCTGTTGATATGATGCGGGCGCAGCTATTCAATCCGGATGCATACGCGTCATCAATGACCGCATCATTGATTATCGGCATGTTTCTTACGGCATATGTGACATCCATATTTGGAATTTCTTCAATAAGCAAGCGGTCGAATACCGTTTCCCCCGCGTTGTCTCCGATTATAAGCAAATTCTTATTGTATTCTGCCTTTTGCTTAAATATTTCAATATCGCATACGGCAAAATCTTTTGTCAATTCATAATCGATGCAATCTTCAATTTTTATGCCGTAATTTATTCCGGAATCAAGCACATTACCGATCGAAGATATTCTGAGCGCCCAATAAAGCCGGTCCTGCTTTACCTGAACAAACTGTTTCAACCTTGAGAACAGTTTTAGTGCCTTTTGTATATCGTCCTGCTTGATTTTATTATACGGGTCGGATACGCCCGTACGGTTTTTTACGATTCTGTGAATTTCTCTCGCAACTTCCGGAGGGTTCCGGTATTCTTTGAAATTATTCAAAAGATAAATGCATTCGGACATAATATCGCTCTGTAATTGATTATCATCCGTCGCCATCCGCGAGGCCTCCAGAGACTGGCGCAGCATACAAGGCAGGCAGTCAAGAAAAATTTTCATATTGTCCCCCATTTGATCATTTATATTTCCATTCCAAATGTAAAATCTTTCCCTCAAAATTATATATACGGCTCACTTTTTTATCAATACAGTTTATTGGCAAAAAAGAAATCGTGCCTGTTAATGGAACAGTCATGATTTCAAAAGGAAAAGGATATTTCACGCATTTTTTTATTAATGCCCGCATTCACCGCTGTGCTGGTGTTCGCTGCAAATGGAATTGGATGATTTCAGATTCCCGTTTAAATATTCTTTTACGACATCCTCCACGTTACCGGCTGCTCCGGTTACCACGGCAATATTGTGTTCGTTGAATATCTCAACCGCTCCTCCTCCCATGCCCCCGGCAATGATAACATTTACGTCCGCGTTATGGAGAAGATTGGGCAATAAACCCGGTGCATGGCCCGGATTAGGCATAAAATCCTTTTTAATAACCTGATTGTCTGTTACGGTAAAAATATGGAACCCTTCGCAATGCCCGAAATGCTGCGAAACCATTGTACCTTCACTTGCCACTGATATTTTCATAATATTATTCTCCTTGTTTTTCAATAATTTTATCTTTAGTTTTATTCGATCGTTTTCATTATTTTTTCTGCCGCGCCGTTCAGATAATTATTGTTGAATCTCTCAAATTCTCCCCTATCAACAAGACCGGCCATTACCGGATCAACGGGTATTCTACCTAATATATCTACGCCTAATGATTTTGCCGTTTCGGGAAGGCTGCTTTCACCAAAGAGCTTTATTTCCTGGCCGCAGCCGGGGCATTTTACATAGCTCATATTTTCTACGATACCCAGAACCGGAATATTCATTTGTTTTGCCATGTTGCAGGCTTTTTTAACAATCAGGGATACAAGTTCCTGGGGAGACGTCACTACAATGATACCGTCCAAAGGTATGGACTGAAAAACCGTTAACGGAACATCGCCCGTTCCTGGAGGCATATCGATAAACAGTACGTCCAGATCGCCCCATATTACGTCCGTCCAGAACTGTTTGACAGTCCCGGAAAGTATCGGACCCCGCCATATGACCGGATCGTCCGCATTTTGCAACAGCAGATTGATGGACATGATCCGGATATCGTTGCGCGTACGTTCAGGAAACAGTCCCATTTCACTCGCTTTAGCTTTATTGGCGATTCCAAACATTTTTGGAATGGAAGGTCCGGTTATGTCCGCATCCAGAATTCCCGTTTTTAAACCTTTTCTGCTCAACAGAATTGCCAGCATCGCGGTGACAAGGGATTTTCCGACTCCTCCTTTTCCGCTGACGATCCCGATCACCTTTTTGATTTCACTCAGTTCGTTTGTTTCTTCCAAAAAATTTTTCGGATCATTCTTGCATTCCCCGCAATTTTCTTCATGACAGTCTTCAACATGACATTCTTCATTTTTCATGGACATAATCTAAACTCCTAACTAAAATTGTTATTGCCGCCCGCGGCTTACAGAAAGTTTATTTTTGAAAAATCAATGTTTCCTTCCCGGTCAACCAAAGCGGCATCCGCATGCACATATTCAACCTTGCCGATAAACATTTCATGTGAACCGGTCATGATGGAATCTACGATACTGCATTCGATATTTACGGGACAGTCCGGAAGAATCGGTGCGTTTACCTTTTTTCCGTTTTCCAATTTTACCTGTATTGCGGATAATTTATCTTCGTCGCGGGCGCTGCGGCTTCCGAGGTAGTCAAAGGTATCCTTATATTTTTTGTCAACAAGATTTACAACAAAACACCCTGACATTTTTATCATTTGATAAGAGAATCTTGCCGGTACTATACCAATCATAACCATTGGCGGATCGTAGCTGCAATTGCAGCAATACGCTACAGCCAGGACATTATTTTTTCCATCCATCCCCCTGCATGAAACCAGCACCTTAGGCAGCGGCTGCAGACAGGATCTCATATTTGCCGGATATTTTTCCATATTAACCCTCCTTAAATATAAACAAACTATGATTTTAAGCCATTGACGCGCCTGCTTTTATCCAGCCGCGGACAGCTTTCAACGCTTCGGCAACCGAAGCGGTATCACCAAAAACGCCTATCATTACAACATGCTGCGGACACAAACCTGTAATCTCGGTAATCTCGACAGCCGACGCTTTTTGTGCGATATCCCCGGCCGCCAGGATTTCGGCAAGATGTCCCTGTATAAGTCCGATGGATTCAAACGATCCATCCTCAATTCTTTCTTTTACCCCGTTATCAAGGATTTTCCTGGACAAAATACTGAAAGTACCCCTAGACGGGCTGTTGATTGTCTGAATGGATAACATGAATATTCTCCTTCGAATGTATGTAATTTTGCTCCGTCCTTTTGGTGTTATAATCGTTTATTGCATTTTTAAAGCCGTTGCTCCAAGTACGGAACAATGCATCTTACGTTCCGGCAGTCCTCCCAGGGCATTGGCAATATCTTCTTCGGTTATTCTATATGCGTCTTCCAAGGTCTTATCTTTTGCCAGTTCTGTCGTCATGCTGCTTGTTGCAACCGCTGCCACGCACCCGAAAACAAGGAAGCTGATATCTGCAATTCTGTTCTCCTTTACTTTTATATAAATGGTTAAACAGTCTCCGCACGACGGATCTCCACATCGGCCTTCTCCATCGGCGTCAACCATGCTTCCTGTGTTTCTGGGGCACATAAAATGGTCTAAAGCCGTATCCGTAAGTTCACTAAAATCCATATTTCCATTTACCTTTGTAAAATATTGAACACAATCCGGCGCGTTATGGTCTTATGCTCAAATCATATTTTATTCCTATTATGAGCATACGTCAATATTAAATTTTGCAAATAAAAAAGTCAAAAACATAAAGCGTTTTTGACCAGAATTGTATTATCAAATTATTTTATTATAAATTAAAGTAAAAATTTAAAAATCGTTTCCACCATGCCGCCAGCAATTTTTACGGCAAAATTTTTCTTTGCAGTTTGATACGCATACGATTTTTGCAGATCCGCAAGCCGGGCAGGAATATTCGCCGTTTTTAATTGATTCGAGGTTTTCAAAACTTTCATTCCATTCTTTTCCGCAATCCGCGCATTTAACGGGGCAAATATTTCTGGTGAAGTTTCCCCCTTCAATATGGATGATCTTGCCGTTTATCAAACTATCCGCTATTTTTTCTCTGGCAGATAAAAGTATTCTCTGAAAAGTCGGGCGTGAAACTTCCATTTTAGAAGCGCATTCCTCCTGCTCCAATCCCTCCAGATCTTTTAAGCGTATAGCTTCCAGTTCTTCGAGCTTAAGGATATTTTCAGGCAACTCGTCAATATCCGATTCGGACGGAATAAAATATGGGATCGTGGGGATATTTTCTATTTTTCTCCATTTCGTAGGTCTTGCCAAAATATAATCACTCCATTCACTTAAGACTCTTGCGCGTTATAATCAAGTTATCGTTTTTTATAATCTTTTATAAATCAGTCTACAAATATTATAAATAAAAGTCAATCTTAAGTACATATACTTTGCATAAAGAATATGCTTTAACATAAATCCTTTGGAAGGGAGAATATACATGATAAAAGCAATTTTTCATATCGATGAAAGTTTTAAATGGGATTTACTGCTTGGAAATGTCAGAAATGTTATCCTGGCGTCGGAACCCGGATATGAGGTTGAGGTCCTGGCGAATTCTGAGGCGGTTCCATTTTACATTGAGGCTTCCCATAATAGATACTTGGCTCCAATGACAGAACTTGCAAAACTGGGTGTTCATTTCGCCGTATGCAATAATTCAATTCAGAAATTTGGCATTGAACCCAAACAGCTTGCCGGGTTTGTTGAAATCGTACCTGTGGGCGTTTTAGAAATTATACATAAGCAGGCCGACGGTTATGCCTATATAAAGCCATAAATCCAACTTTACCCAGTAAAAAGCAGACGATTAAAATGGCAAGCACAATCAGCGTTATTTTAACATAAAGGAAGTCTTTTTCCTTAAGAAGCTAAAAATGATGGACACGCTTACACGGAAGACAGGCGTCAGTATCAGTTTAAACAACCCCAATAATATAATTGTAAGCGGCGCTTAATAATACGCCGATTTTCAGCGCTTTGCTTATTATGAGCTCAACTTCCTTGATATTTCTTTGGCCAGGACAGGATTTTTTAAATTGCAATGAACGCAATAATCATAAAGGCAGATATGGAAATCAGCGTATACAGCGATAAGGTTGTTGAAATGTATTCCTGTTCCTCGGCTTTTTTCATAAAAATCGGAAGTACAAACGGCGGAGGCAATAAGAACAGCAGGACTAAGGCCCACTTCATCATATCACTCATCGGAACAAATGAAGACAAAATAAAGTAGGCTGCCAAAAACAGCGCAAAAAGACATATTAACCGTACAGAAATCGCCTTAAGGGCGGCTTTCATATTTTTACGTGAAAATTCAATTCCAAAGCCTATCACAAGCAGTATTAATGCAGATATGGGCGCGCTTAAAAATGTTATCGTGCTTTCTATAAGCGAGCCTGCATGCGTTGTATTGAGCATTTTACCCAACCCGGCAACCCCAAATACAAGGCCGGCAATTATTGCGATAAATGGCGGGGTCTTCAGCAAACCTGCCGCCGCTTTCCGAAACGTATACGATGCGTCGCCGCTTTTTATATTCAGCATAGTCATATAAAAAGTAAAAATAAAAATTTCCTGGCCAAAATCAATGACCGCAAAATTGCCGGTATTCTGAGTTCCAAATAGCAGGCCATAAAGCGTGTACCCCAGCATTCCCGCTTCCATACCGGTCACAAGGAAAGGCATTGATTCGTAATTTATTTTCAGCAGTTTTTTAAAACCTGCTCCCGCCGCAAAGGCGGCCAGGCACGCTGAAAATACAACGATTAATATGATAACGGTATTTTTATCGTAAGATGCGTTAAAGAATGCAGAAAATATTACCGCAGGCAAACAGATATTTATTATAATTGATTTAATATCCGCTATTCCCTGAATGGAAATTATCCTTTTGCGCCTGAAAAGCGCTCCCAAAACAAGTAAAATAATGATCGGAACAATCAGTTTGCCGGCGGATAAAATCCTATCCAAAAGATTCCCCTCTTTTTTGAGAAATTAATATAATTGAATTAATTGCCTGCAATTAAGATTATAAGCTACGGCTGCTTGCAATGATCTTTGCAGGAGCAGGCATGATCTTCCCCGTGTTCCACATGGCTGCAGCTTCCGCCCTGATCCGTTAATTCTCCCAGGAGAAAAGATATTACAGCATTGTTAATTCCGCCTTCCAAACCGGAAAAAAGCTGAATTCCGGAATCGCTCAGCATTTGCCTTGCCCCTTCGCCGATACCGCCGCATATAACGACATTGATCCCTTCGTCTTTTAAAAAGCCCGCTAACGCAGCGTGGCCGTTTTGGCTGGCATCCAGCATGGCTACATTTTTTATTTTTCCGTCTTCAACCGTAAAAACGCTGAAATTCCGGCATTGACCAAAATGCTGGAAAATACGGTCTCCTTGTGATGCTACTGCAATTTTCATACTTCTTTCTCCTCTAAAAACTTTTCTATTATTTCTGCCGCTCTTTTAACAAGTTCAAGACACGGCCGGTTATTATAATAATCCTCTGTTCTTTTCTCGGGCACCGGAGAGCCTTCCGGATTTTCCAAGCCCAACTGTTCCCTGCATATGATTGATCCGTTTTGTTCTTTAAATATATGCGCCAGTTCATGAATAAATTTGTAATGTTCCGCTTTAACGCCGTCAAGCGGCTCTGAGTACCCGTATTTTAATCCTGCAATCATGAACATGGCTGAAACCGCACCGCAAACCTCACGCAGTCTTCCCATACCTGCTCCAAATGGCGAAGAAAGCATTAAAGTGGTTTTCCGGTCCAGATTTACTTCTTTACTGAATGCAGCGAACACCGACTGGCTGCAATTGTAACCCTGCAAAAATAGATCTTCTGCTGTTTTTACCTTTTCACTCATTTACTCTTATGCCTCAAACTGACCTAATATTTTATATTATATGCGCATATGCTCATTAAATTATAATTTGCATATCATCAATTGTCAATTTTTCTTATAATCATTGTGATTTAGTTACAGAACAAAAAATCTGGGCAGTCTATATTATTGATAAAGAAATAATACAAAAAGGCTTGTATAGGATGAATAATATTTTTAAATTTTTTCGTGGAAAAAAAGAAGAAGAAAACTTTATGCAGGATAAAACTTTAACCGTCCTGAAAAACCGTTGTCCGCAAAACCATGCCTGCCCCTCTGTTCGTATCTGCAAAGCAGGGGCGCTTTGGCAGAAAGGATACAAGGCGCCTGAAGTCAATATGGAAAAATGCATACGGTGTGGAAAATGCGTTAAATATTGCCCGATGGGGGCGCTTGCCTTAAAATAATTTATTTCAGGAGTTTTTATGGGATATCTTCTTACCTTTCTGGAAGGCGTTATTACATTTATATCACCGTGTCTGCTTCCCATGCTGCCGGTTTATATATCCTACTTTGCCGGACATCAGGACAATAAGCAAAGCGCGATCATTAACGCGTCAGGATTTGTCGCCGGATTTACCCTTATTTTCATAAGCCTGGGGGCATTCACCGGAACCCTGAGCGTACTGCTTCTCAGATACAGCACAGTAGTCAATTTGGTTGCAGGCATCATCGTTATGCTTTTTGGCTTCAGTTTCATGGGATTTTTGAAAATTCCATTTTTTGGTGCAGGCGGTTCTGCGAAGGCGCGCATTCCCACAGGCTTTTTCTCTTCAGCTTTATTTGGCATTGTATTTTCAATCAGCTGGACGCCATGCATCGGTACATTCCTGGGATCCGCGCTTATGCTTGCGGCCACCAGCGGCGAAAGCTTTACGGGCATACTGATGTTATTGAGTTTTTCAATGGGGCTTGGATTGCCGTTTATTATCAGCGCGGTTTTGATTGACCGGTTGAAATCAACGTTTGAATTTATTAAACGCCATTACCGCGTAATCAATATCGTATGCGGAGTTTTGCTTGTAGCGGTCGGCATTCTTATGGCAACCGGGTTGATGGGCTATTATCTGTCTCTGCTGAGCTTTTAAGGAGTGATTATGAATAAGAAATTTATGATAATATCAAGCGTATTTGCCGCAATAATCCTTGCGGCGGTCCTGTTATACAACGGGCTGGCTCCAAATTATAAACCGGAGGTCACGCCGGGCTCTTCGGCAGCCGCGCAAATAAGCGAATCAAAAATAGAAGCCCCCGACTTTACGGTATATGACGCCGGCGGAAACGCTCATAAACTGTCAGATTTCAAAGGAAAACCGGTTGTTATAAATTTCTGGGCCACATGGTGCCCATACTGTGTTGAAGAATTGCCGTATTTCGACGATGCATTCAATACTTACGGCGGCAGCGTGCAGTTTTTAATGATAGACGTTACGGACGGGCTGCGGGAAACGCAGGAAAAAGGTGAAGAATTTATTAAGGACAAAGGCTTCTCCTTTCCAGTGTTTTATGATTTAGACCTGAATGCCGCATCCGCCTACGGCATTCAGGCATTCCCTTCCACCTTGTTTATAGACAAAGACGGATATATTGCGGCGGGAACGGAAGGCAGGCTGGATAAAACGGCGCTTTTAAGAGGAATTGACTTAATTAACCGCTAGACCCTATCAGCTTTATAATACAAAAATCCCGTACTGCCTGCCATTACGGGATTTTAACCTGTATTTCTTTAAGTACAGGAAGGTTGCCTAGTTTATTCAAAGGATATCTGAACATTTTTAGGCAGCGCCAGCTTGCATTCAACCTCAATGCATTTAATGATTCCAGCAATCACCGGGCAAGCGGCGTGCCCCGGCATATTTTGGCCCGCATATTCGTACAGCGGACCCGCACCGGGTTTTTTTAAGCACACTTCATACGGGTCAAAGGTATCTCCCAGCGCGTCCATCATTTTTTTTATATTTTCACAGTCCGAAACGACAGAAACGGTTACCTCCATTCCATCTTCCGATTTTGCTTCCACATGGGTTATAAGTCCGCATGCGCCGGGGTCAATTTTTACTTTTGTCATAATACTTCCTCCCTCTTCTTTTCATCAGTAAGCGTAAATTTCCAGGAACAGCTGCAGGTGCTGTCCGTTATTTCCGGATAACAGCTTAAGGCTTCGCATTCAAAGCGGCTGTCGATCACCTTTGCAAATTCCGCATATTCAATCACCCCAACCGGTTTGCAGGGGTGAAATTCCATTCCTTTACTGCTGCGCGCGTTCTGCACCCTGCATTCAAGCACTTTGTATATGAGTTCGTTTTCTTTTAATATGATTTCATCTTTGTTTATATTTGCATAAAAACGCAGAGACAAAGCCTGGCTGAGGCCGTCTATACCCGATTTTTCCGGAAGTTTTAAAAAATGTTTGATTTTTTGGGCTTCAATTTTGGTAAACCGGCTCCATGCATTGGAATCATGCTTCATAGCCTCCGCAATTCCCAGTTCATTCTCGATCGATTGAAACCAAACCCCGTCCATGGCAAGCCAGTTTTTTGAATAAAGCTCTATCAGATCGATTAATTGTTCTTTTGTAAATCTTTCTAAAAATCTATTTCTCATAATTTTCTCCCAACGCTTCTTTTATGGCTATTGTCAACTGGTCGACACAGGAAGTTCCGTTCTGGCAATCAATACCGCGAAGTTTTTTTATTACTTCCACGGCCGGCATTCCTTCAATAAGTCTGGTGATGGCTTCCAGATTACCCGGGCATCCGTCGTAAAAAACAACCTTTGCCAAAATCCCGTTTTTGATTTCAAAATCTATCCTGCTGGCGCAAACGCCCTGCGGTTTGAACTGGTGCATTAATATTTCTCCTTGACTACTTAAAATTAAGATATCTCCTCTATAGAACCGTTAAAACAATATGATCTGCATTTCATACAGCCGCTGCATTTGTAAAAATCGATCCATGGCCTGTCCGAATCTTCACGAAAAACGGCCTTTTTTGCGCATTTTTCTTCAACACTGCATACCGGACAATTATTGCACTTTCCAGGGTTGATTATAGCTTTTTTCATTCGTAAAATTCTCCTTTTGAAAAAGGCAGGCATTTTATTATAGCATGTGCTTATGCCCATGTGAGAACTTCTAATATAATACAGGTTGCTGCTACCCTTTATTTTTTCAATAAATCCTCAACTTTTGCAATATGTTTTTTGATTTCATTTATTTCCGCTTCATACTGTTTTACCTTAGCGCCGGGAACATGCAGGCCTGTCTGGCCTAATACGAATATTCTTTCTTCTTCAATTTCACTGAGATTATCTTGCAGTCTTTTTAAAATCTCTTTAAGCTCCGAAGCATTTTTATTTTCATATTCGAACATGATTTCCTCCCGGTTTATGATTCTATTAAATTTTTGAGATATATTATTTTAACATATTTATAATTATTTTTTAAAATTCATTATATCATTCCGGGACGGGCAGTTCTGTAACCTTATCACAAACTTACAAAATTCAAGCGGATAAAAGTTAAGAGCATATGCAAACCGATAGTTGATGCATATGCTCTTACGATAAGGTTTTTTATCATATAAATTCTGCCAGGAGGATGGAATTGATGATAAACCTTTTGATTTAAATTTTATAATGTCTTTCTTGTAACGAACTCCGGCTTCAGGGCAATATGCTGTATCGCTCTTTTACCTTTATGTTCGATTTTATCCAATAAGAGCCGTACGCCTTCGCTGGCCATTTCCTGAAGCGGCGGAGATATCGTTGATAACGCGGGTTCTGAAAAAGCACACATTTTGATATTATCGTAGCCAATAATAGCAATATCGTCCGGAATTCTTAATCCGCGTTCCCTGATCGCCTGCATTGCGCCTATGGCCATCTGGTCATAACCCGCCAAGACCACATCCGGCCTATCCTCTTCTTCCAAAAGCAGTTTCATCTGCTCGTATCCGCCCATTTCAAACATGGTTTTCCCTATTTTGATGTGCTTATTTTCAATGGACACATTATTTTTGGCCAACGCGGCCTGAATCATTTTAAACCGCAGCTTGCTGCATATCTCGTCCCCGATATAGCCGAATTTCTTATATCCTTTTTTTATTAGACTCTCGATCGCCTTACCATACCCGAACTCGTCGTCTATTGTGATATAATCGCAGTCGTCAATCCGTACCAGGGTCTGGATGAGCACAATGGGGAGATTTAATTTTGCACTGTTGATGTACTGTTCGAGTTCAGTGTGCATAGACATGACTACAATGATTCCATCGACCTTTCTTCTACGAAACGTATTGATATATCCTATTTCTTCGTGGTAATTATGGTGTGTCATTCCAACAACCAGCGAGTATGATTTTTTCTTTAGATCCGATTCAATGGTATTCACCAATTCGGCAAAATATCCGCTTACAATTTCAGGTACGATTACGCCTACTTCTTTCGTACCTTTACCGATCAGGGCCTGCGCCGTAATATCCGGAATATAGTCTAGCTCCATTGCTATTTCACAGATTTTTCTTCTTGTTTCTTCGCCGACTTCCTTGCTGTTGTTAAGCGCTCTTGAAACCGTCGAAACATTTACACCCGCTTTTTTTGCAATATCCTTTAATGTCGCCATTTTAAATCTACCTTTAATCCAAAATTTTTTATGCCTGCGCATCTATTTTTATATCCAAACCCAATTTATCACCAAGAACAATATACTTAGACAGGTCTTCTTTCTTTACCGGCCCGGTATTTCCCATCTGATAGGGAATGCTTAAACCGTCATATTTAAGCTTGCCTAGTCTGTGATAAGGCATTAACTCTACCCAATTGATTTTTTTAAGCCCGGAAAGAAAAACCAGCATTCTGTATATTGTATGATAAGAATCGTTAAACCCGGGAATGTAGGGGATCCGAACGATCAGTTTTTGGGATTCAATGCATTTATTCAATAATAATAAATTTTTAATTATCTGCTCATTCCCACAGCCAGTATATTCTTTATGTATATTACTGTCTACATGCTTATAATCATACATGATAAAATCCAAATATGGAAGGATTTTTTTTACATTTTCTTCCTTGGTTTGCCCGCAGGTTTCAATTGCCGTATGAATACCTTCCGTTTTACATCTTTTCAATATCTCCAGACAAAATCCGCTTTGAATAAACGGTTCCCCTCCGCTTAAGGTTACTCCTCCCCCCGTATTCAAATAAAATTGCCTGTCTCTCATCACCTCTTTCATAACTTCTTCAGCGCTGATGCATTTTCCGGCTAATTCCCGCGCATTCGTATAGCATACGCCGATACAGTTTCCGCAAAGACTGCATAATTCGCGGTCTGTTACGATCCCATACCGCTCGTCCGTTCTTACGGCATGGTTCGGGCAAACCTGCATGCAATGCAAACAGCCTACGCATTTATTTTTATAATATATAATTTCACCATTGGCGGACTGGGACTCCGGGTTGGCGCACCAGATACATTTCATAGGGCAGCCTTTTAAAAATACAATGGTGCGTATTCCCGGACCGTCGCCAGTCGCAAATCTTTTTATATCAAATATAAATCCCGAGGGCTGGTTGGATAAGGCAGGTTCAGTATTTAAATTTCCATTTATTTCTTTTGGACTATCCAAAATCAGAGTTTCCGCCGCCTTTCCTTTTATTCCAGTGTAACCCGTTTGATGATGTCTTCCTGTAATTCATTGTTTAACGGAGCAAAGAATGCACTGTATCCTGCAACGCGAACCATCAGGTCCGAATAATCCTCAGGATGTTTCTGTGCGTCGCGAAGCGTTTCGGTCGACGCAACATTAAACTGGATATGATATTGATTGTTCTGAAACAATGTCTCAATAACGCCCAATACCCTTTTTCTTCCCGCCGGCGTATTCAGCATTTCCGGGGTAAGCCGTACGTTAAAAATTGCGCCTTTTGAAAACCAGATGCTGGGAAGCTTGCTGGCGGAATTAATGGTTGCGGTAATTCCGCAGCATTCCGCGCCGGTTGAGGGCGATATGCCGTTGTTTAAAGGCATACGCGCCTTTCTTCCGTCAGGAGTCGCATTTACGTTTCCGCCCATTGCAACGTTAGCCGTCACCGAACTCTGGCAGAACGCATAGGTTGCCGGTACCGGCCCCAATCCATACCTGGAACTCTTGAATTCCTTTACATATGTGGAACCGATATATTCTGTGACGGCGACCGCCCATTTATCTGCCAGGTCGTCATCGTTTCCGTACTTGGCTGTTTTATTCGTCAGTATTAACCGTATCTCCTCTCCAGACGGCTGTGTTGAAGCGTCATTGAAGTCCGTATCGATTGCATGGAGAAGCTGCGCCCCTGTTAGCCATTTCTTTTCAAACACCACGGTTTCAATGGCGGAAAGTCCGTCCGCAGCGGTTATGGCCCCCACCGAGGGCCCGCCTTCCGTGGAATACTTGGCTCCGCCTTCGATCAGTGATTTGCCTCTGCCGATACAATCGCAGATCAAAGACGCACGGAACGTGTTGATATCGGAAAGGATGTGCATTTCATCGTTCATATGCTCCAGCATGACCTGAAGGCGCATGAAATAGTGGAGCTGGTCTTTAAAGGCGTCCAAGACTTCGCCGATATTTTGAAATGTGCTAAGATTGCCTTTTCCCGGGTGGCAGGTGACGCCCGTTACCGGATCCATTCCGTTATGGAGCGTAAGTTCAAATACCTTTGCTATATTCATTCGGGGTCCTTTGCAGGCAAAATCAAATTTTCCCGGAATTGTGGATTCAATGCATCCCAAAGGCGCCCAGTTCCACCGGTCTTCCTCTGAAATTCCATGCATCTTAAGCATTTTCATGACGCCGCCGTCGTTGTAAAACGCGGGCTGCCCCCCCCTGTGAGCCTGCACAACCTGCAGGCATCTGTCCATAAAATCCTTTGACGTTCCGCTGAACCATCTTACCGAAAGGGACGGCCTTGGCATCTTGATATTTTCGCATGCGTCCAGACAGATATAGGAAAGTTCGTTTACCGCGTCTTTGCCGTCCCTTGTCTGTCCGCCGATCGCCAGATTGATTGCCATATGATACCCCGGAAAGAACTTTGCACCCTGCCAGGACCTGAACACGCAGATCTCATTTACTTTTATGAAAAACGACTCTACCAGTTCAAGAGCCTGTTTTTTCGTCAAAATTCCATTGTCGATATCATGCTTATAGTATGGATACATGAATTGATCGAATCTGCCGAAAGATATGGCGATCCCGTTGGTTTCAAGCAACACGCCAAGATGAATGATCCAGACGGCCTGAAGTGCTTCCCAGAAGGTTTCCGGCGGGTTTTCGGGCACTTTAGCGCATATCCTGGACATTTGGACCAATTCCCGTTTTCTTTTTTTATTTATTTCGGTTTCCGCCAGCTTCTTTAAGCTTTCTGAATAGCGGTTCGCGTAGGAAATAACCGCCGTGTTTGTTTGAATTACGCTTTGTAAAAACAGCAGTTTTTTTGCCGTGCCCGGTTCGGCTAAATCGAGTTCGTCTATTTTATCCTGTGCTTTTTTGATCACTCCACGAAGACCCGTTCGCAATGTTTCTTCATAATCCGGCATTACGTTTCCGAATCCATTCTGCGTGACCCAGTCGTCGTCAATCACGCCAAGATCCCATGCGGTCAGAATATCCTTGGACAAAAGATTTCTTAAGTTTCTGTGCAGACATTTGTCTTTCCAATATTCCAAAATTGAGAGAAGCTCGGTTTTTGTATCTTCAGTATAAACGTAAATGTCGTTTGGTCGCTCATAAAAATGGTATGGATCTCCGTTGAACTCCTTTTCGATCCATTCCGTGGCGTATTCGGGATAAACAGGCGGAGAACGCAGCGCTTCCGCCTGGTTCCCCACAATCAGTTCACCTTCTCTGATATACAGGCTCATTTTATCTAAAACATCGCAGTATGCCTGCGCGCGCCTTTTTACGATCGGCAGCCCTTCGGACTGCTTCATGGATTCGGTAAAGATTCTGGCCCGCTCCACGCATATCCGGGGGGTTGTTTTAATTAATTCATTTCTGAGTTTATTCGTTCTTTCAGACATAACATTCCTCACTAACTTTAACTGTCCAAACCTGACAGTTCGTCAAATACTTGAATCAATGCTTTATAAGATGCTTTGAAGACTGAGAGCGTCTTCAAATATTTTTTACTGTTCTCAATGATCGGGCGAAATACATCTTCGGTTTTTAATATTTTTTTTACTTCTTTAAATCCCGGGAATAACCCTACTCCAACGCCTCCGGCTATTGCCGCGCCAAATGATGTTGCTTCTTCCAAAATGACAGGCCTTAAAATATTGGCTTTATAAACGTCAGCCATCATTTGGGATATAAACGAACTTTTTACCGCGCCGCCGATTGCCGTTATTTTATTACAATCAATTCCCTGACTTTTGAAGAGGTCGAGAATAATCCTGAGGTTAAATATAGGTCCTTCATATACGGCTCTTATAATATCCGCACGGCTGTGCCTTTGTTCAAGGCCAATGAGCGTGCCCTTTGCATTTGGATTCCAGTAAGGACATCTTTCTCCCATCAGGTATGGCAAGAAAAGTAGTCCGTTTGCACCAGGCGAAGACTGCATTGCCTTCTCCTCAAGGACTTCAAATACGCTGACGCCCATTTTATCCGCTTCCAGTATTTCATATGGGGCCAGCTTTTCTTTCATCCATTCATAGGAAGCGCCCGCGCTTTGCATGGTACCCGGCGCCATATACAGATCCGGATCCAAATGGCACAAATTAAAAGTTAATTGGTTTCTTTCAAATAAAGGAGTTTTACGCGTAACGGAAATCCATGATGATGACCCAAAACAATTATAGACGTCTCCATCCTCTACCGCTCCCGCTCCCACGGTGGCGCAGGGCCCATCCCCGCCTCCAATCACAACCGGCAAACCCGCGGGAAGTCCGGATTGGATTCCGGATTCCCGGGTAACATAACCAACAATATGGGTGGAAGCGTGAAGGGGCGGCAATTTATTCAAATCAATACCGGCGGTGCAGGCAATCTCCGAAGACCATATCTTTTTTTGAATATCAAGTATATTGGTGCCCGAAGCATCCGAATAATCCGTCGCAAACACGCCGGTCAGGCGGTAAACAATATAGTCTTTTGCATTTAAAAAACAGGCGGTCCCGGAATAAATATCAGGATGGTTTTTCTTGAACCACATAATTTTTTCCAATGAATAATTGGGAGCAATGCTTGTACCGGTAGTTTGGTATACATAATCCCTCCCAATTTCTTTTTCAAGCCTGCGCGCTTCCAAAACAGATCTCATATCCGCCCAAATAATGCTCTTATATAAACATTCGCCTTCCCGGCTTACCGGAAGACAGCCCATCATCTGGCCGCTGAAAGTGGTGCACGCGATATCACGAGGATCGATTTTGCTCTTTTGAATCAGATTTTTGGTGGAATTGCATACAGCATTCCACCAGTCGTCCGGTTCCTGTTCCGCCCATCCTGTTTTTAAATAGGTTGTCGGATAAGCGTGTTTATCGCTGGCAAGCAGATTTCCTGAAGAATCATAAAGCGTTGCCTTATTGCCGCTTGTACCCAGGTCATGGGCAATGATATATTGATTTTTCATAAATCCTCCGGATCAAACGCCGTATCTTTCTTTAAAACTGTCCACAATCGAATCGCCGTTGCTTGTGCCGAGTCTTTCCGCGCCCGCGTTCAAAAAGGCAAGGGCTTCTTCAACTGACCTTATCCCGCCGGACGCCTTGATTCTGCATCTGCCCGCAACGGCTTTTTTAATAATCCCGATGTCCTCCAGACTGGCTCCCCTGGGCCCCATTCCGGTTGACGTTTTTATATATTGAACGCCATGCTCCGCGGCAATCCGGGATACTCTGAAAATCTCATCCGGAGTCAGATAACATGTTTCAATAATAGCTTTCGTTATAGCACCCTCCGACTGACTGACGAGAGTTTTCATTTCCCTTTCTATAACGTCCATCATCCCGGATTTAACGGCGGCGACACTGATAACAAAATCGACTGCATCTGCGCCTAATTTTATGACTTCACGCATTTCCTGCGCCTTAATTTCAAGTAAACCTGCTCCGAGAGGATACCCTATCCCCGTACACACTTCGACGCCGCTTCCTTTTAGTATGCCGCTGGCTTTTTGCACGAAAAACGGATTAACGCAAACGGCTCCAAAATTGTACACAAGCGCCTTCTCGCACGCACCCGTAATTTCTTTGAGATCATCCTGTCCTTTTACTCTTGTATGTTCAATATGTTTTGCCAATTGCTGAAACGATAAATCCATTTAAATCCCTCCTATGGATTTTGAATTTTTTTTAAAAAGTCAACGATACTTTCATTCCCTGTTTGGATTTGACCAGTTCAAAACCCTTTTCAAATTCTTCAACAGGAAGAATATGCGTAACAAAATCGTCTAAATCTATTGCGCCGCTTCGCACCAATTCAACCACCTGGTTATGAACGGAAGCTTCGTCGCTGAACGTCGGCCACTGAACAAAATGAACATTCCAATTATATGGCGCATTTTCCCATACGATATCTGCGTGGCACTGGGGAGAAATACCATACACCGCCACTTTTCCGTTGAAATTAATTAATTTAAGACCCAGATTGATAAGTTCGTTTCTGCCGACCGCATCAATAAAGATGTCCAGGCCGTCTTTGTAGATATCCTTGACCGCCGACGCAACATCTTCCCTGGAAGGGTTGACGGTAATATCTGCGCCGAGTTTCCTGGCTTTTTCAAGTCTGGCGTCATGAATATCGCTCACGATCAGATTGTTTACGCCCAGTATCTTGCAGAACCGGATCATTGACAGTCCGACAGGGCCGCATCCGTTGATCATAACGGACAAACCTTCCCCGACACCAAACCGCTTAAGTCCGCTGAATACTTCTTTCAGTGTAATCAGCATAAGCGCCTTATTGGGATCAATATCTTTCGGAACAATCTGCTGCGCTTTATGGCCTTCAAATATATTGGCGATACCATCCCGTTCCATTGCTGCGTAATCGGAAACGAACGCTCTTTCCGCAAAAGAGCCCCATCCGCTATAGTATTTTGGCGTATCGTTAAGCATTGCGCGAAGCACATGATCTCCCAGTTTGTATGTAGTAACTTTTTCTCCCAATTTAATAACGCGCCCTAAGGGTTCGTGCCCCAATACGCAAGGATAAGCGCCGTAACCTTTAAAATGTCCGTCGATCAGTTTTAAATCGGTGCCGTTGCATATGCCGCAGGCAATCACTTCAACCAGTGCGTCGTAAGGTCCGATTTCCGGCTCCGGAATATCGTTTACCAATTCCACTTTCCCTTTTTCTTTTACAACAAGTCCTCTCATAATGACCTCCAAAAATCTTATTTGTCTTTTCTTGCGCTGTCGATTACCACGGCAACTATAATGAGCACTCCGATAAATACGCTTTGATAAAATGTTGATACCTGGAGGAGGTTCAATCCGTTGCGCAATACTCCCATGAAAAGCGCGCCAATAAATGTTCCGATAATACCGCCCCTGCCGCCGGACATACTTGTACCTCCGATTACAACTGCGGCAATCGCATCAAGTTCCCATCCTTCGGCGGCGGTGGGCTGGCCGGACTGCACTCTGCCTGCCAGAATTATCCCGGCAAAGCAGGCGCAAAAACCGCTGACGGCAAAGCTGATCGTTCTGAATTTATTAACATCTATTCCCGATAATCTTGTGGCTTCCGCATTTCCGCCTATTGAATAGATATATTTTCCAAACGGTGTTTTTGAAAGAACAAACCACGCCGCTATCAGGAATACCGCAAAGATGATGATTGGCATAGGGATTCCGCCCAGGTTTCCTCCGCCAATAAAACAATACGCATCCCCGAGGTTGCTGATAGGATACCCGTCCGTATAGATCATTGTCAATCCTCTTGCAATGGACAGCATCCCCAGGCTGACTACAAAGGAATGAACATTTGCTTTTGTGATAATGAATCCCATTAAAAACCCGAGGCCGGAGCAGATTGCAAGCGCTAAAATTACCGCCAATGCAACCGGCAGCCCCGAATTTGCAACAAAACCGGCGGAAAGGACGCCTCCGAGAGCGGCAACGGATCCGACAGACAAATCAATATCCGCCTGCAGTATCACAAAAGTCATTCCCGTTGCGACAATACCCGTCATGGATATCTGCCTGATGACATTTAAAAGATTATTGCCTGTAATAAACTTTGGATTTAAGATGGTTATAACAATACATACCCCGATCAGAACAAAAACAATTCCGTAATTATTAAATAAACCCGAGATTGATTTTTTTCTGCGCTGCAATAAATTTTCCTGTTCGATGATAATTACCTCCCTTCATTCTCCAAGAAGCCTTTTGAATGAGATGCCCGTTTAAGGGCATCTCATTATTCAATTATTTGGATATTTCGCCGAAGAAATCTCCGCTGTCCAGATTATCCTTTGTAATAACCCAAGGTTGGATCAGTTCGTCTTTCTTTTCGGGATCTTTTCCGGACTGTATGTATTCCACGGCTTTTTTAAGAGCCTGTCCCGCCTGTGCGGATGGATACTGGATCGTGGCGTCATGGTCTCCATCCTGTATTGACTTCAGAGCGTCTGGGATACCGTCGTAAGAGATGGTAACTATTTTGCTTAAATCCATGTTTGCATCTTTCATAGCTTGAAGAGCGCCCATCATCATATCGTCGTTGTACGAGAATACAGCGTCAAAACTGCCCACGGTCGAAATAGCGTCTTCCATAACGCTCATACCTTTTTCCCTGGTAAACTCACCGGTTTGGCTGTAGACGATTTCAAGTCCCGGATAGTTTTTAAGTTCGCTCTGGAATCCGTTGCCTCTGTCAATTGTGGGAGAAGCGCCAGCGGCGCCCACAATTTCTACAATCTTGCCCTGGCCGTTCAGTTTTTCATTGATAAACTGTGCTGCCAGCTTGCCGCCAAGTACGTCGTCACAGCCTACGAATGCCGTGTAGGGAGCGCCCTCGCATCTTCTGTCAAAAGTTACGACCGGTATTCCTGCATCCGCCGCTTCCTTCACGGCCGGAGAAAGAGATTCTACGTTGATAGGATCGGTTATGATTGCGTCCACCTGTTGTGTGATTAAATCTTCCATCATGCTTGTTTGTTTGGACACATCATTTTCCGCGTCATAAACCACAAGTTCAACACCCAATTCATCGGCTGCGCTCTGCGCTCCTTTGAGCGCGTACTGCATCCATGTCATGGAACGGTTCATGGCTAAAAATCCAATTTTAATGTCTTTTGCGTCTTTACCCGCTGCGGCAGATTCGCTTTGAGCCGATGCGCCGCCGGATGCGGCGGCCTGGCTGACACTCTCGCTCGGAGCTGCGCTTTCTGACGCAGCCGGAGCCGGCTGGTCAGCGGTTTGCGAACAAGCAGACAACAGGCCGAATACCGCGACAACCAAAACTACCAATGCAGCAATTTTGTAATGTTTCTTCATTTCATTTTCCTCCTAATTTATTTCATTAACAGAAACAGGCATATCTCGAGCATCCGCCCATTTCGTATTAATCCTGAAAACGGTTTAATTTCTAAAATGACTGAGCCTGGTTTTCAGGGCATTCGCCCATCAATGCATAACGCAGGATATTTTCCTGACTGATTTTTTCTTTAACTAAATGAGCGCAAATTCTGCCCTGATGCATCACATAAACCCGGTTGCACATATTTACGACCTCGGGCATTTCCGAGGAAACCATTATAATGCCTCCGCCTTGTCTGATGATTTCCATCATAAGCATATAAACCTCCGACTTGGCGCCAACGTCTATTCCGCGTGTCGGTTCGTCAAACAGAAAAATTTTGCAGCCCGATGCAAGCCATTTTGCGATAACGACTTTTTGCTGATTGCCGCCGCTTAAGTTCTTTGTTTTTTGCATGATGGAAGGTGTTTTTATATCCAGTTTTTCCACATATTCTTTTGCCTTGGACTGTACTTTCAATTCGTTAATAACTTTTGATCTGCAGTAAGTTTTAATTGAAGGAAGCGTAATATTATCTTTTACCGAATGAATCAGAACAAGGCCCTGCTGTTTTCTGTCTTCAGGCAGCAAAGAAATTCCGTTTTTAACGGCGACTTTGGGATGACTCAGCCTTATGCATCTGGAATCGATATATATCTTTCCGGAGGATATCTTATCCGCGCCAAAAATTGCGCGCACCACTTCCGTACGTTTTGATCCTACCAGGCCTGCGATGCCAACAATTTCGCCCGCGTGCAGTTTAATATTAATGTCTTTAAAAATATTTCCTCTGGAAATGCTTTCCGTTCTAAGCAATTCTTTGCCCACAGGAACATCGATTTTGGGAAAAGTCTGTTCCAGTGTTCTGCCAACCATCATTTCTATCAGATTTTCGATGCTGACGCCTTTTATATCCGTAGTGCCGATTTTTTTTCCATCTCTCATTACTGTTACCCGGTCCCCTATGACAGGCAATTCTTCAAGACGATGAGAAATATAGATAATGCCCGCACCCGAATCCCTTAATTTATTGATCACTTTAAACAGTTCGTCCAGTTCCTTATTGCTCAGAACGGCTGTGGGCTCATCCATAATATAAATTTTAGCGTTCATGGACAGGGACTTTGCTATTTCAACCATTTGTTGTTGTGCGACTCCCAGGGTGTTTACAATTGCCAGAGGGTTTAAATCAACATCCATTGTTTTTATTATGTTTTCCGCTTCCCGAACCATCTTTTTTTTGTTGATCAATGGGATTGGAGAGCCGCTTTTCAGAGGGAACCGCCCCAGATAGATGTTTTCCGCAACCGTCAGATAAGGAATCAGATTAAATTCCTGGTAACAGGTTGCGATACCCAGATGGATTGCCTGCTGCGTATTGCTTAAGACAGTTTCTTTCCCGTTGATGAACAATTTGCCTTCATCCATGCAGTATGCGCCCGATAGGATCTTGATCAGCGTAGATTTGCCGGCGCCGTTTTCTCCCAGCAGTACGTGCACTTCTCCCGATCTTAATTCAAAGTCAATGTTCTCCAGCGCAACGACACCGGGAAACCGTTTCCATACTCCTTTCGTCTCAATTAATACGTTTCTTTCTTTGTCCGGCATACCTAAATCCTCCTTTAAAATGGCCATTTTTTTGCGTACTTTTTAACGCAATATTTTGCGTTAGATGGTAAACGGAAATAAACCGCTTATTATTTAGTATAATATTGGAGTTTAATTTAACTAATTATATCAGGCTTTATTAATATATTTGTTGATCTTGGGTATTGTATCGCGAAACGCAAACGTTTGCGTTATCATTGTATTATAATCCTGATAATATGTCAATAAGTTTTTTTGAAAATATGCTCATAATAATTAAAAAGTTAAAAATCATCTCAGACATTTAAGTTTTTCCGTCTGTACTTTACCGGGAAAAATGCAAAAAAAGTAATATTGCAGGCAATTCATGTTTGGTCTGCAATATTACTTTTATTTTCATATTATTCAAAAATATCCGCTAATCTTTCAGGTGAAACGCCGCATTGATGTCATCGATGTCACTTTTCTTTATATGCATAATCTCCCCCACCCCTTTTGAGGCTATAATGGATTTGGCGGTAAACTCGGCAACCTCCAGCCTGTCAAAAGCATTCAGCAGACTGCTTCCGGTTATTATAACGCAATCATTTTTGCATATTACGACCGGAACCTTATCCGAGATCATACGGGCAAGCTTTTTGGGTTGACGGTAACTGTCGCCGAATTCAGCTTTTTCCGGTTCGCGAAGCACAATATAACTTTCGGGAATCGTTCGGGGATCAAATTCCGCGTCGGTTACCGCAAAAGCCATGATGCTGGGAGGATGCGCGATAAGTATAGAGCGTATTTCCGGATGTACGGAGTAGATTTCCTGATGCAGCGTTACCGAACGGCTTGGCCTTTTCCCTTTTTCTTTTTGGCCATCCCTGATAAGAACCAAATCTTCGGCCTCAAGATATTGCCTGTCCAATCCAAACGGCGTAATCAAAAACGATCCGTCGCTGAGGCGTGCGGAATATGTACCTTGCGTACTGGTGAACAGCGCCTGTTCGTACGACCGGTGAATGAATTTGATCAAATCGCGGCGCAGGGCTTTCTCTTCACTTGTATGAAAATCAGGAATAAACTCGGGCATCGTATCGTTTGTTTTTGCCAGAGAATCGATAAGCTCGTGATTCAACGGCCTGAGTTCCCCAAGTTTTAATGCGTTGATATGCAGCTGCGAACAGTATTCGAGCGTTTCGAACGCCATGAAAGCGGAGAAAATACTGTCGGCGCCAATGACGACGCCATGATTTTCCAGAATAACAACGGAAAAACCTTTTGCGAATTCTGCGGCAATGGTTTTTCCCAGCGCTTCGCTGCCCGGAAGCGCGTAAGGCGCAATGGTTATCTCCCCGCAGATCAGCTTGATATTCGGGATTAAATAAATTTCCGGCAAAGTGTGCAGCGCGCTGAACGAAACCACAGCCGGAGAATGCGCATGAAGGACTGCCTTTATGTCCGGACGGCAGCGGTAAACGGCTTCATGGAACGGGTGCTCGGAGGACGGTTTATGATGGCCTAAGACAGTGCCGTCCGGCTTGATCTGCACGATGTCGTCCCTGGTGAGCATCCCCTTGTCAACGCCGGAAGGCGTTATCCATATATCTCCAAATTCGTCCATAATGGACAGATTGCCTCCGCTGGTCGTGGTCATGCCCCTGTAATAGATTCTATTCATCATCATGACCAATTGATCTGCCTGATGCTGTAAATCAAAACGCATAATAAGCTCCTTTCGAAAATCGATTATGGTATTGGTATTTCATTCCTTTATTATAGTCTTTCTTGATATTCAATTTAAAGTCATTTTTCTTAAAAATTAAAAATAAAAAGGCCCTGAACAACTTTATGGAGTGTGCCCGGGCACTTATTTAAGTTTACTGATATAGCCCTAATGAAAAAAGCTGATTTTTTAAAATGGATGTTTTACTCCCTGCATAATGAGAAGCGAAGGTCAGTCCTTTCCTCTGATTAATTCTTTTAATTCTTCTATCGTCTTTTTTGTGGCTTCGTCCAGGTATAGACTGTCATTCGAATAAGAATTCAGGTTCAGTTTAATGTCCGCTGATCCATCCGGCTTCGATTCTTCGTCCGGTTGTCTTGATGCCGTTTCTTCTGTGATATGGTTATCTACAGCGTTATTATTGTATGAATCAAAACCGTCATCAGCCTTGTAATCCTCGTTCAGGCTAAGGATATCTTCCAATTTTATGGTATGATTCATAAGATCATTTTCAGGATTTTGGGACAGCTTTTCAATGTCCGAATGATTTTGGGCTGTAATCCGGCCGGCAACGTCTTCAATGCTTTCATCAGCGCTTTTTTGTTCCTGAATAAATTGATTGTAATCCAAAACAACGTACCCGGGCTTATTGTCTTTTATTACGACAGCCAGCCCCGCAGTGTTTATAATATTCTCCAACCTGGAAAAATCATTCTTAACGTCTTCTATCGAAATCATGCAGTCAGTATTGAGCTTCATAATCAACACTCCTTCAACTGTTATTTTCTACTTAGATATATAATGTAGTATATCCTTTTTATATGATACCAATTTCATTTTTCTGCTTCCTTTAAGCTGTTAAGCTTAATCTGCTCTCTGGCAAGCTGGTCGCAGCGGTTGTTAAGTTCCGAATCCGCGTGGCCTTTAACCTTATAGAATTTAACCACATGACTTTTTGTCTCGTTCAGTAAAAGCTTCCACAGGTCCTGGTTTTCCACAGGTTTTTTTGCCGCTGTTTTCCATCCGTTGTTTTGCCAGGCAATGATCCATCCCTTGTCAAAAGCGTTATGGACGTAGGCGCTGTCCGTGTAAACGCCTACGATACAGCGTTCCTTCAATGCCATCAGGCCTTTAATGACCGCAAGAAGTTCCATACGGTTGTTGGTGGTTTCCGGGTCAAACCCGGCGATTTCTTTTCTGTTTCCTTTATACTCCAAGACTGCGGCCCAGCCGCCCGGCCCGGGATTTCCCGAACATGCGCCGTCAGCATACAGGATCACTTTTTTGCAATCGATACATTCTTCCACAGGCATACCGTTACTCCGAAAGTTTGGCGGATTTTTGAGTGCAGGCATCCACAGCTTTATCCACTATTTCATTCAGGCTGAAATTGTCGAATACGGCCAATGCTTCTATGGTTGTTCCGCCCGGGGAGCATACCTCGCTTATCAGTGTTTCCAGCGGCTTATCCAATCTTTCAACCATTTCTACCGCGCCCTTCATTGTCTGCAGCGCCAGCGTCAGCGCATCATGAGCGCGCAGATTCTGCTTTATACCGGCTTGAACAAGCGCGTTCAAAAAATAATACATATAAGCGGGCCCGCTTCCCGAAATGCCTGTTACGGCATCCATCAGCGAAGCGTCAACCTCCACAACTTTGCCCATGTTTTGGAATATGTTTTTTACAAAATTGAATTCTTCTTTCTTAAGGGTACTGGGGACCTCAAATCCCGCAGCACCAACGCCTACCATAAGAGGCGTATTGGGCATGATGCGCAATACGCGCGCGTCAACCTTGATCATTTTCTTGATTTTTTCAGACCTGACGCCTGCTGCGATGGATATAAATGCGCGCCCGGGTTGAGTAATCTGGCTTAATACTGTCGGAATAACGTTTGGTTTTACACACAAAAATATGATATCGGACGCTGTTTGCAGTTCTTTGATATCTGAGCAAATCCATACTTTTTCCGATTCCTTTAAATTTTCGGTTTTTTTAGGGTCCGAATCCAGAATAAAAATATGATTGGATTCCATTAATTTGTTGTCTAAAATGCCGCGAATGATCGCATTTGCCATGTTGCCACAGCCGATAAATCCCAAATTGTAACTCATTTTAATTATACTCCATATAATAATTCGTATTGACTAATAACGCCAAATTTATTATAATATCCAAGGCGTTAAAAAACAAGTTGATTTAGGGGAGTAGCTCAATTGGCAGAGCAACGGTCTCCAAAACCGTAGGTTGCGTGTTCGATTCGCGTCTCCCCTGCCAGAAAAAAGGCTCTACAATGCATAAAGTTGTAGGGCCTTTAACTTTTAAATATTTCTTATTTCTAGATTTGGACATTATTTGGACATTATTATTTTAAGTTGCAAGGTGTCCCCAATTTTGGGGAGTCCTTTTATTTATGGAACCCGGTCATTTTTGACCGCCGTTTGTAGGGGTGCGGCGTTTTATAGCCCCCTTGCAATGCACCGCAATTGAGTCGCTCCGTCTGCTTTTGTCCCCGTCTGTACCCCTGTGTAACGTTTTGTTACGCCCTTAGACCTAAGTTGAACTAAGACCTAAGCCCACAAATTTGTTTCGATAAATAAATTGCCCTCCTGAAAAGGAGGGCTACCAGTAAATCGCCAGATTTACCAAAACTGAAAATTTAATACCGATGATTCGCCAGAATCATCATATCTGTATTTTCAATATATATTATTATATGCATTTTGTCAATATAATTTCCGGCTATTTTTTACAAGTTGTGAGATATTCAACCTTTCCAATCAAAGATTGAATGAGATTTTCTTTTCTCCTTAATAAGTTTGTTAATCCAAAAACATTTAATAATTTACAATCAATATCATTTAATTCATCTACTAAAGTGCAAGCCTTAGTGAGGATTCTTTCTTTTGCAACCGTTTTAATCTGTCCCAAGTCTATGGCGCCAGTTAATTGTCTTATATTACCCGTTTCATCTTTATAATTATAAATTCCAATAATCGGTATTTGTATATCAGGTATTGTAACATTGCTATTTGATATAATTGCACAAGTAAACACTGGGGAGTTAAAATTATATGAATTTGATTGTAAGACTACGCAGGGTCTAGTTTTATTTTCCTCACTGCCAACATTTTCACCTAAATCAACAAAATAAACTTCTCCCCTTTTTACCGTCCATCTCCTTTGGGTCACTTTTCCGACATGATAGTACAGCTTTCTTGAAGACCACCCCAACAGTCTTTGTGTTTTTGATAATTCAATATTCATGTTTTAGCTCCAATATTCTATTTTGTAGATTATATCATATTTTAGATTTAAATAGTATAATTTCCAGTGATATGATGAGCATTATTAATTGAAATCCTATGAAGAATTCTTTTTATAATTTTTTGTTCTCGTTGTGAGTAATGTCAGTTAAAATAACTATCTATTCTATCCCATACAAAGTTGCTTGCCTCTTGATATCCAGCATAATATAGTTCATCAGCGGTTGCTTCAAAATATGATTTTAAATCAAAAAATTTATTCTCATATATAGACTCAACTTCATTAACCGCTTCTTTAATTTTTTCTTTAGGAACGTAATCCTCAAAATAGTCTCCTGGATTATCTTCCATAAGACTAATCGTATTTTCTAATTCTTCTACCTTACCCACAAGTTCTTCGTTACGGGTTTCCAATTCATAAATATAATCATCCTGAGAAGAATCGCAAGAGAATAATACGAAAGAGATGGCTATACAAATAAAAATGATAAATACCTTTTTCATTTACCAATCCCCCCCATTATTTTTTATACAAATGAAAACCCTTTGATTACAGAGATTATCTTATCATAATAATCTAAAAATGTCTAATAATGTTAATATTAAATCGATTTTAACATCTGCTTCTTTGCCGGGTTCCAAAAAAAGAGGGCAAATAAATGCCCTCTAGCTTATATACCTATATGATTCTTTTATCTTTAGCCGCATTTTCCTAAACGGTTTTCCAGGGCAGCATTGATTTTTATTATATAGTCCGCAACGATCTCTAAATGCCGCATGATTCTATTGTACTCAATAACCCATTTACCAAGATTCTTATTCCCCTTAAAGTCAATATCAAAACGACAGCCCTTCATTCCGTCTGGAAAAGAATACTCATCCAGTACATCCCCGAATATAGCCCAAGCTTTTTTTATATCGTTGTGCAAATCTCTCAACAAATCTTCGTTTCTCACTCGGTATAATTTAAAATCTACCTCCCCCGTTTGTTCATGTTCTCCGGCTGTGTTCTCGCTTGATTCATCCATGCCGTATTTCTCTATAAAAGCGTTTACGGCCTGTTCCTTTTCTTCCCGCGTATGTGCCTTTTCCAAGCTGTCTATGATTTCATTAAATTTTTTTTCTTGTTCTGCTGACATTGTTTCTTACCTCCCTGTATTTTATATTTACATTATATTACGCTTCGCGTTATGTGTCAATACGTTAAGCGTAATGTTATTACGATTAAAGTAATATATTTTACTGTTCACGTATTGACGTGATACGTATTGCGTATTACAATAGCAATATAAAAAAAACAAGAGGGGTATGAAATGTCAATTAAATTTAATTTAAAAAAATTATTAGCGCTAAAAGAAATGACTCAAAAAGAGTTGTCAGAAATAACCGGTATTCGTCCACCGACAATCTCGGCTATTTGCAACAACTCAATAAAAGAAGTTCCTGTTGGAGTTATTGAAAAAATATGCAAAGCCCTGGAATGTCAGCCCGGTGATATCATGGAATATATTTCGTAAGAATAAAAAGAATATAAGGGTCGCCTGATAGAAGGGATTACTTCGTGGGTGACCCAACGCTTGAACGATTTAGCTTCCGGTTTCCTGCTGCCAAGCACCAGAGAGTAAAGGCCGGGTTCGTTTACTGCGTTAACCGAAAGACCATTGCTGGCACCCTCGATTGAAACTAGGGTGCGTTCATCGTCGTCTAGCCTGTTAAGCGCGTCGCTTGGGTTGCCTATATCAAGCGCCTTGCATACATCCGCAGCAATAAACCACGGCTCCCCGTCCTTTTCGATAACTCTTATGTTGCCGTACTTTTCGTTTTTGAATGTTGTTACCTTTTATCTATTTCAAGATCGATACCATTTTTAGGGAAAATCCGCGATAAATCAGAATAAGGTATATTGAGCCAATCTAGAATTGCATATGCGTCTTTAAGATCAAAATTGCATTCTCCACATGCGCATTTGCATACGTAACTATACGATTTGTGGATTTTAATTGCCATAGTTTTGAGCGTTTGCCCTCTACGCGCAAGCTCACCACGTAATTCAAGATACATTTTAATTCCCTCTTTTAGTGTTTTTATGGATTACACCTTGAACATGGCGTATAACCCTGTGCAATAGCATCATCTTTTGAAATTGGTATCTGGCTTTTACTCAGATATTGACAGCCATCCCTATGATACTTTTCACCCGTCTTAGTAATATAGACCGTCTCTGTTTGTGGTTCTTCCTGGGGCGTTTCCTCTATTACCTGTTCTGGCGTAGGTTTAGGGGTTACTTCGACGGCTGCTTCGGTGGAACCTAATGTTGGCGGATCACATACCGAACACGGGGTATAACCTTGAGCAATCGCGTCTTCAAGGGATATTTCAATTTGGCTTTTGCTAAGATACTGGCAACCGTCACGGTGATACTTCTCTCCGGTTTTTGTAATATAAACTGTCTCGGATGTTGGTTCCTGCTCTTGTTCTTCTAAGAGTTGAGTAGCTTCAGGAGTAGATGTTGCAGAAACCGTAGGCGCGGGCGTAAGTGAGATAGTGGGCGTCGAGCTTGGCGCCGACGTTGCAGTCTGTTCTATTGCTGCTGTACTGACGGATGCAACCGGCTGCGTGTTACTGCAGCCAAAAAGCATAGAGATGCTTAAAATAACCGATAACAAAATAATAACGGTCTTTTTCATAGTCGTTCCTTCTTTCATATTAAATTATAAAAATAAGAAGATAACACAAAATTGTTATTATAATATTACCGCTTATGTATTTTTATGTCAATTAAGAAAGAAAAATATTCTTATTCATAGATATAGGATAAAAGCATATTTCGCCGCAATAATTTTATAAATTTAATTGATGCCTTACCATTTGCCCCTAACCCATTTTTTAAATCGATCTACCATAAACAAATCTACCTTTCCGTTCAAATTACTGTTTTTAACAATTACAGCAGGTGGCATCCTCCCTCTTTCATTATCTGATATAAAAAATACCATAGATCCATCTAGCCCTTTTGCAACATCACTAATTAATTTTTGAACGTAAGGAATTCCATATTGGGGTTCTCTATTCTTTAATTCACCTTTAATCCATTTTTCCAAACGTGCCTTAATTATTATGGTTCGATCTTGTAATGAATGTTCGCTTCTTGATACCATACCTATTGGAATGGAGCCGCTTAAAATAGCAAATTTTATACACATCGGACTTATACCAAGAATCTTAGAAGCCTCTATGCAAGTCATCGTTTCAACCTTTTCAGCTTTCATAATGAGTACCTCAAATTATAATTCTCCGTTAAGCCATTTATAAAATCTGGTTTTAATTATTATAGTGCGATCCTGCGTTGAGTGATCGTTTTTTGCTACCGCACCAACAGGCATTGTACCGTTTTTAATTGCCGCCTTTATAATCATTGGGGATGTTTTTAAAACTTTTGCTGCCTCTTGCAACGTAATTGTTTCAACTTCCATATTCCACCTCATAAAAATGATTTTTACTTTACTTATATTTTATTTTCATATTCCGACAGCGGCAATAGAACAAAATAATTTAAAGATCAAAATCACTATATTTCCCTGAAAATGTCTACTCAAGGCATAGTTTGGTATCAATACTCAAAAGTATTGACAACGCATTCTCGGCATGATAGTATAGCCTTAATTTAAGTGTCATTATTCAGTGTCATAAATAGGAGGTTTTTTTATCATGATATATGGGTATTGCAGAGTATCAACCGCAGGTCAGGCAAAGGATGGTAATTCCCTGGAAAGCCAGGAAAAGCAACTTAAGGAGAACGGCGCACAAGAGATATATAAAGAACATTTCACAGGAACCCGGACAGATAGGCCGGTATTAAAGGAACTTCTCCAAAAGCTGCAGCCGGGCGACACGATCATATTTACCAAGCTGGACAGGGTTGCAAGGAGCTTAACGCAAGGGAGCGAACTCGTAAATGATCTTATTGGTAAAGGCGTTCGGGTAAACATACTTAACATAGGCGTAATGGACAATACCCCGGCAAGTAAGCTTATACGCAACATATTCTTTTCGTTTGCGGAGTTTGAACGCGATATGATAACAGAACGCACCCAGGAAGGAAAAGCCATAGCCAAAAAGGATCCAAACTTTAAAGAGGGACGACCCAAAAAGTATACGAAAAAACAGATAGAACATGCTATGGAATTGCTGAAAGAAAAAACCTTTAAACAGGTGGAAGAATTGACGGGCATAAGTAAGAGTACCCTAATACGATCCAAGTACGGGTATACAGGAAGGGTATAAAATTTCCATTGTTTATATCAAAGTTTGGTCTCCACAATTTTGTGGGGTCCTTTTTATGTCTTACCCCTCAGAATTGATGAAAAAATTAACGACCCCATTTTTGGGGTGGTTCCATTGGCTGTCCAGAATTGGACTGTCAACCTCCTGAAATATTAGGAGGTTGATTTTAAATATTGGCTCCCCAAAATTGGGGAATCAACTCAAGCGGTTAACCCTTATTTAAGAAGTTCCGCGCCCGGACTTGGGTTGACTGTCACACGAACGCTTAAAACGCCTTGTAGGGCTTGGCGAAGTCTCATACGGGCAAATAATCTCATATATGCAACCTTGCTTTTGTATTTCATCCCATGATTGCAACTTTTATATGCTTCTCAGACTTTATAAAGCCCGTAGAGGCACATTAACACTATCGGCTATGGATTTATACCTTTCTTCCCTCTCAAGCCTCATAGCGGCGTATTCTACCGCGCTTGTCCAGGTATCTTTAAAATATGATAGACTTGTATGCCGTAAACCAATATAGCTTATATACTCATCCTTTAAAGCTGCAATTTCATGGTTCCTTCTGAGTAAAACAAACGCTTTTTGCGCAAGGCTTTTTACTGTTTTTAATTCGATGCCCAAATTAAGGGCAGTTACTCTATAAGAATTGTTTTTTAAATATATTTCCTCTATAATTTCACGCTGATTCTGTGGCAGATTTTTTAAGCCGACATGCACAATATTCTTAATTTCGTCCTGGTATACCCTTTCTAAAGCATTTGTATATTCATCCTCTGCACTTTCGTCTTTGATTATATCCATCAATGTACTGTTACCGTCAGGCAAAGGCTCATTAAGGCTCATTGAATTTGTAAGCATATTATTTCGTCCTTTTGATGTTCTGAGCCCTACAAGGGTATGAAATTCATTTTTCAAGTGAAACCCCATATAAGAGGTAATTTTGTTTTTACCTTTACGTTTAAATACTTCAAGAGCTTTAAGTAATGCAAAATATCCGGTCTGGTATAAATCGTCAACCTCTACCCCAGCCGCACGGCAACGGCCCGCTTGATTCCTATAGAATTTATATGCCTGGGAATAAACAAAACGCTCCACGCCTTCCCATAGAACGGGCAATAACGATTCATCCCCGGCGTTTATCTGCCTTGCAAGTTCTTCATTGCTCAAAGTGTTACCTCCTAAAAATAACCCGGTCAAATTTGACCGGGCTGAGCCTGCTCAAAAATGAGCGGATTGACGGTAAACAAAAATGTATACCGTAAGGGTGGCGGTTAGACGAACGCAAAATTGCGCTGGTTGATTTTAAGTCGGTGTAAAATTGCGTTGATCTCCACAACTTTGTGGAGTCCTAAAAATTGGCTGCCAACTGCAACGGCGGTCAAAAATGTCCATAGCCTCTTTCGCTCAATTATGAGCAAAAGCCCGTTTTCTAAAAAACAGAAATCGCACTGCGGCGTGTTTGAACGACATTTCTTGCTGGCTTCCGGCTGTAAGGTTATAATGAAACGTTACACCCTTGTCCCTCTACTGAGCCGAAAATCGGGCCTAGTAAGAACTTTTCGCCAATTTTGACGGAAAGTACAGAATGTAAGTACGATATCGCACCTATCTAAAACATTAGCCGATTTTTCGACCTATCTTTCACTGCCGGAAATTCGGCAATGAGATTTACATGTTAACTACGGAAAAGTTCGCGGTTCGATCTCCAAAACTTTGTAGAGATTAATATCCCGAAAACTTCGGTTAATGGTCGGCCCAAAGTTGAGCCAACCTTTTGACGGCTGATATTTCATCCATCTGAATTATGCAACGAAATCTCATAGCGGAAAATTCCGCCATGAAAAACGTAAGGTTTTACTTATTTTTCAGTAAAACCCCGTATATGTTGTTTGTAGGGATGCCCCATTTTAGGGCACCCTTGCAAAGCGCCGCAAATAAAAATACCCCGTACATCTTTGTACAGGGTATGTATTATCATACATGGCTCTATGATTTTTTCTTTCTTCTTACCAGCAGCAGCAATATGACCGCTACGGCCCCCGCCGCAACAATCCATAAAACAGGCTGCTGTTTGCCTTCTTCCGGCGCAATTGCTTCCGGTTCCTGAATTATAACCGGCGTCGGCTCCGCGCTTGCAACCACCGGCGCGATCGTGGGCGCCGTGATAGGCGCAGGTTCCGGCGTGGCGTTTGCTATCATGTATTTGCTTGAAGTACATGCCGGTAATTTTGGATTAAATTCATCGGGCTTGAATGCCATCAAAAAACTATCGTCTTTTAAAAAATATAACGATCCATCGTTTTTGATTATGTCCAAATTCATGGTTAAATCAGCATAATACCACTCGCCGTCTACCTTTATAAGATTCCATCTATGGGATTCACCGAGATAAGTCCCGGATACCGAATAACATGGTATATCAATTTTATATAAAAGATACTGTAAAGAATGCGCTATTCCAACACATACGGCCTTTTTGTTTATAATTCCACCGATGATTGTTTGACTATCGGAGGCAAGTTTTGTATCAATTATACCATTGTCTACCTCTTCTGCGGCATCATTATCGTATTCAATGTTTTTACCAAGATATACGTAAATGGCTTTTACTTTTTCGTAATCTGTCATATCATCGTTTATTTTGCTTAATATGACCGCAGATACATTTTGTAATTGTGCGTTTAATTCTTTTTCTTCCTGTGGTGAATAATGCTCATAAAAATTATATAACTCAGGAGAATCATTCCATATAAATTGTTCGATTTGGTTTGCCCTGTCAAGACTTATCCCATATTTTCCATAATCTTTTTTTGCAATAAAATTATGGTTTAAAAGATCTTCATAAACCGCATCATAATATTTTTGCTCACTTTCTGATAATGTTGACCGTGCGTAATATTGATCTTTTGTTATTTGGGCATGAACAACGGGGATGAAAGCAAACAGTAATACAACCGATAACATAACGGATAATATTTTTTTCATATGCTCCACCCCCCTTGCTGCTATTATATGCCATTTCTTTAAAATGTCAACCTATCTCCTGGAGTAACCCGGATTGAAGTTCCATCCTCCGGATCTGGATGTATGTGCATCGGTTCTATTTCTTGAATATCCGGGATTGAAATTCCAATCCCTATAATCTGTACCGGGCGTTCCTGCGTTATCGCCTGTGTACCCTGCTGGATATCCCGTAGGCTGCGGAGTGGGATTCGTCGCAACGATCTGTGTCGGCTGGCTTGCCGCCTGCGCCCGCTCCCATGCCGCATTTTCTTCAGCCACTTTTTGTGCATAACGCGTGTTCGCGTTTGAGGTTGCGTTCGCCTCCCTGGCAGACAGTGCTTCCCGTAACTGCTGTTCGTAACCTCTTTGTGTGTCTGAATAGTTTGCGTTATATGCGGATATAATGTCGTCCCAATTACCCTGGTATTGGGAGTTCAGCGCCGCAAGGTTGGAATTGTACCCCGTATTCAGATCCGTGATAGATGTGTCGTGGCTTTTATTTGCCGCGTTTCTGGAGTTCCGGTAATCCCGCAGAAGGTCAATCGCCGCGCTTTCCGTGATTCCTCCCGTAAGCCCCAGGTTGGACATCAGCGCCGGAATGTCCTTTTTGTTTTTTTCACGGCTGATGTACGCCGCGCGCAGGGCGTCTGAAAGCGCCGCGTCCAATTTATTTTCCTGCGCCGTTTTAGTCTCGTTCATGGCGTCTATATCGCTTTGCTTGCGTGCCTCCAGCGCCGCAAGAGAAGTGTCTTTGTTAGACGTAAGCGCGCCCAGCGCAGAGTCCCTTTCACTGTTGATTTGGGTCGTCGGATCCTCGATCCGGGCCAGTTCTTCCGCATATATTGCGTTCCAATCAATAGCCATTTGTTCTATCTCCTTTTCGGTTTTTCACTTAATATTTATTGTTATCTGCTTTTTAAATATATTTTAATATTTCATTGTATCAATTCCGCCTTTCTATAAAGCTCCTGTGCTTTCTGTTCTCGTTTGACTTCGTCATTGATAAATTGAGTCAAAAGCATTGAATCTCTATTTATTTCCGCAAGAATTCCTTTATGCTTGTCCCATTCGGCAATCAATCGCAGAAACCCTCTTTTAACAACATCTTGTGAAACCATTTAAACCCCCCATTCTTCTAATTCACCACTCAAAACCACCGTTATATTTGCATCGACTTTGTCAGGCTCATTGTAGCCACACATACGGTTGGCAAGTTCGATCGCCTTTAGCTTATCGAACAACTTGAATTTTAATGTACCGTCTTTACTGAGTGATATTTCCTGTATAACAGATCCGTCCACATCATCAGAGTTCAGGAGTTCAACGACTGTCTTATAATCTATGACCGGTTCGCCTGTTTCCGGATCGCGACTCACAACGGTCTTAGCAGTCTTGTACATAAGATATTTTTTTATATCTGCTTTGGCTATTGTCGCAAGTAGCGTAAGCGACTGTTTACGAGTCCAAATTTCGGCGCTTTCAAGTTCCCTTTTTCCCTTTTCGATCATTGCCCTTATATTGTCCTGATTGGCTAAAAGGCTTGCTTTCTCTATAACGGTTTTGTCTGACATATTCCGCACATCATAAGCATTCCTGTATGCGTCTGCCTGAGTCATTCCGTCTATGATGTTATTTGCAAATTTCAATTGCTTTGCTGTAAGATTCCGTTCTTTCATTTGTCATATATCCCTTCTTGATAAATAGGGTTCCTGAATTTTCAGGAGACCTTCTATAATTCTCTCAGCGTTCTTTTGAAAAAGAAAAGGCGCTTGCATTCGCTAACGCCCTTCGTACATATTTCCACAACTGCATTATCTCATATTTCGAACTACTATGTTTTACTAAAAACTACTATTTACTACTCTCTACTACTCATTTAGAAAAAAAATATTTCTTTTTTATGATCTTCATGTAGTCAAGAGCTTCCTTGAAAACTCTGTCTATCGGCGCCGGTAACCTTACATTGTTTTTCCGTTCTTTCCGGGCTTCCTCATATGAGCGGTATTCCTCCATGATATGCTTATCCGTTAAATAGATATAATTTACTTCGGAATCACCTTCGGCGCTGTATGCTATATATAACTCGTCTATCCATAATTGCATCCCGTTTCCTGCATAAATAGGAATCATGGAATGATATTTAATAAGCGCCCGGCAGATATCTTTTTCATTCGGGATATTTACGCCCAATCTGTTTGAAAGTCTTATAGCTGCTTCAGCTATTTCCTTTCTGGATAAATATTTACTCACACTGCCGCCTGTTCATCATTCAGAATTATGTTCAGATTCTTTAAGGCCCGTCCATGTATGTTGTAAGTATGGGATAAGCTTATATTCATTTCGTCCGCTATTTCATCCCAGGACTTACCGCAAAGATACCGCATTTCAAGCAATATTCTTTCACCGTCATTTTTTAGCAATCGGATCTTTTCCGAAACATCCCGGATTATACCCATGTATTTGTCAATGTCCTTGTTGATTGCATCCTCCATGAGAACCATCTTAATGACGGTATCTTCCATCCTGTCTTTTCTTAATGGAACAGTGACTTTATTCTCTTGCAATGCTCCCGTGACGTTTAATGCCAGGGATCGCAGTTTTTCAAGTTCTTCACGTTTGGTTTTTATGCTTAAATCAAGATAATTTGCTCTTTTTAAAAAGTCTTTTGATTGCATTGTAATCCCCATTACCCCCATCATAAAGCCGTTTTAAGCCGTATATTTTTATTCGCGTCTTTCCTTATCTGGTGATAGTTCCCTTTTGTCATTTCATAAATCCGGCTCCCGATGGCCTCGTCGATATCCCTCAGATCGTCCGTTGTTTTTTCGCTTGTGATGATTGTTGCTTTGCCTTTTCTATACCGGCTGTCAATTATGTCATAGGCGGCGTTTTTAAAACCATCCGAAACTGAGCCTTTCAAAAAATCGTCAATGTACAGCACCGGAACGTTTGTGAACTTATTCAGCGATTCATAATATTCTTCCTCTCGGAACTGGTTCCGCATGAGTTCAAGCGCCATTTCCCTCCACTTTTTATATTCACAATCAAACCCCGAATACATAAGTTCGCGCACTACCGCGGTTGCTAAATGGCTCTTACCGGCCCCGACCTGCCCGGATATCATAAACCAGTTTTTAGAGCCGCCTTTCACCGATTCGGCGTATTTTTGTGCTGCCTCCCTTATCGCCGCTTGCCAGGGTTCATCGACGGCAAAGGTTTCAAAGGTCTTCGTGTCAATAATTGGTTCCAGTCCGCTTTTCTTTATCCTGTACGCTGTCCGTTTAAGCTGCATACACTCACATTCACGCCATGCGGTACAGGATGGATCAAGCGGGTGCGGTACGCTCTGACCACCTTTGTCGTTGCATTTTTCACAGTGATAGCTTAAAAGTTCCTGATAATTCGATATTTGTCTCAATATTCGACGACTCCTTTCAATTTTACATGTTCGTTTTTTGGGGATTGTTGCGGATTGTCTTTTCTCCACCAAGTCATAATTGTGGCGCAATGGTCCTTATATCTTTTTTCTTTGCTTTTCATATAGCAGCTTAGTTTCTCGATATAGGGTTCTAGTTCGGAATGTATGGCTTCTTTGAGTACCATATATTCTTCGTCATCAAGTAAGACGTTCCTAAACTGTCCATACTTATTTTTGGGTTTTACGGGCGGGGTTTCCTCGCCCTCTATACTTTCCTTATCTATACTAACCTTACCTATACTATACTGCGGTTCCGTACTGGAACCATTTTGGATATAATTTGTATCCATTTCGGAGCCGCCTTGTATTTGTAACTCGTAGCTGCCATTGGGTAATATGTTTAAAAGCTGTTTTTCATTTATGAATTGTGTTTCCTGGTATCGGTCTTTTTTGATCTGGTTATTAACCCGCCAATCCGTTATGACACAAATCCCGCTTTTGAATTGAATGATAAACCCCGAATTGATCAATGCGTCGTGATCCTTTTTGTCACATTTCATAAGCCGCATTGTTGCCTCCGGGGAAGATATAAACCCGTCATCGTCGGCAAACATACTATAGCCCAGATATAAGGTATGTGCTGAATGACTCAGTTTTAAAAATCGGTCTGAAATAATTGTTTCCTGGCTGAACATTCGCCTTCGTGCCATATTCGCCCCTACCTTTCCGGGATTGCACGGATTGCCCCAGTTTCGTTCTTTCCAACAGTTCCTTTTGTAAATAGCGCCTCAATAGAGTACGTTGAGATAAGCGGTTTTTTTCCAATAAATACGGCCGCAAGTTGACCTGAACGTACCAAGGATCTCAGCCCGTTTAATGTGATTGACGTGTCCGGATGATCCTTTTTTATTTGCTCATACGCTTTGGGAAGTGATAATGCATTCCATTTTGATTCATCCAAATTATTTACACCCCTTTAATTCTTTGATAATAGCCCTAATCTTTTCCTTTTCCTCTGGTTTGAATTCTTTGCGTAGTTTACGGCTAAACGTAGCATCGGCGCACCCGTATCTGTCCGCAATTTCCCAAAGCTTTAAATCATTTTGTGCAATTTCTGCCCTTATGTCCTGATTCTTTAATTGCATTTTTTTTCTCCTTTCTATTGACAACACGCCCACGATAGTAGATAATATAATCATCAACATCAACAATTATAGTGTAACATTTTCGGAATGGTATTACAATAGAGGTGTGTGTGTAACACACTATAATTCACAATGATATATTAAAGGGGTTTTAAAATATGTCAAATTTAACATTTGGTGAGAGAATATCAAAAATGAGAAAAAAGCGTGGCTTCTCATCTCAAGTAAAATTTGCAAAGGCTCTCTGTGTCTCTCCAGCTTCCGTAAATTACTATGAAAATAATGACAGAAAACCAGATTATGAAATATTTTCCAGAATCGCGGACGTACTGGACGTTTCTTATGATTACTTGCTAGGGAAAAGCGAAAACCCAAAAAGAGAAAATGTTGCCATTGGCGCCATTACTGGCCTTTCGGATGATTCAATCAGATGGCTTTCCCTTATAAATGAGCGGAGAAACATTGACCTTAAAGAATTTGTTGAAGGGCTTGGCGACGAAGAGGCAAAACCGGAGGACAGTTGTTCTGATATAGAATCAATTTACCAACATAAGGCAATAAATAAATTATTGGAGACCCATATAGGACGATCTATAATTAACGATTTGGCTTGTTATTTGTATATGGAATACACAGACCAAGACGGGGGCGAAAAATCAATAGATATATGGGCAAAAGATCGCTATTCACCACAAAATAAAAAAGGTGTTCCGATAGTGTTTGCACTAAAAGATATAAATGCAATACACCTTACCAATTTACAGTTAAGGCTTGCGGACTTAAAAAGAGAGCTAGACAAAGAAAATGAAGCGGAGGCTAAACGAAATGGCGAAGATTGATAAAAGAACCGGTAAAGGCGGCGTTTCTTACCGCATACGTGTTTTTAATGGCTACAAATCGGACGGATCGCAGGGCGTTACATCCATGACGTATAAGCCGTCCCCCGGAATGACAGAAAAGCAGCTTGAAAAAACGCTTAATGAAACGGCAGTATTATTTGAAAAGCGCGTAAAGGACGGGTTTATCTTAGATGGAAATATAAAGTTTTCTGAGTTCGCAAAGAAATGGGTAACGGAGTATGCAGCAAAACAGCTTGCCCCCAAAACGCTTGAAAGGTATAAATCCCTCCTGGTTAAAATAAACGCTGCTATCGGTAATATACGGCTGGACAAGCTGCAACCCCATCACCTACAGGAATTTTATAATAATCTCGGTGAGGACGGAATAAACGACGGATCCGTTTTCTATGTTCCAACCATAGACATAGGAAAAATGATCCTTGAAAAGAAGATCAAAAAAGTAACCATTTTCAGGGCTACGGGCATAGCAACCAATACTATTCTATCAGTTTGCAACGGAAATAAAGTCCGTAAGCAAACCGCAGAGGCTTTATGCAAATACCTTAAAATAGACCTTAAGGACTCATTTAAAGAAATCCGCTTGCGCTCTACCCTTGCCGATACAACCATATTGCATTATCACAGGCTTATCGGAACGATCTTGCAAACTGCCGTACAATGGCAGGTAATATATGACAACCCGGCCCGGCGTGTAAAGCCGCCAAAGGTTCCCAAAATGGAGGCTAAATACCTGGAAGATACGGACATCCCCGCCATTATAGAGGCGCTAAAAGGCGCACCTATACGTTGGCGTACAATGGTTTTAATGCTTCTCTACTCCGGCATGAGGCGCGGTGAATTGTGCGGCCTGGAATGGAAAGATATTGATTTCGATAATAACGTGATCCATATACGCCGCTCTAGTCAATACGTTGTCGGCCTGGGTGTGATAACTAAGGACACAAAGAATATAAGTTCAGACCGTGTTATAAAGCTTCCTGAGTACATGCTTTCCATCGTGAAGGAATATAAAGTATGGCAAAATGAAATTAGGCTCAAACTGGGCAAGTCATGGAAAGATAAGATTACAATAACACGGGCGGACGGTAAAAAAGAAATCGTTTTGAATGACCGGATATTCACAGGCGTTGGAAACATGGGCGTTGACGATGGTACGCCCATTCACCCGGACAGTTTGACAAAATGGGTAAATGACTTTCAAAAGAAAAACAACCTCCCCAAGTTTACCCCGCATACCCTCAGACATACAAATATATCACTCCTGATTGCGGCGGGCGTTCCGATCCGCAACATATCGCAAAGGGCAGGACATTCTCAACTTTCCACTACTTCAAACATATACGCCCACGCCATAAAGACAGTTGACGAGATCGCGGCGGAGGCCATAGGCGACGCGCTTAATCCAGACAAGTTAAAGTCCATAAAACAAAAAGGCTAAATTGAATTTAGCCTTAAGTCCAACTTAGGGCTATGTTGGACATAGTCCTATTTATTTTTGCGTAAATAATAAGGCGCATAGACGAAGGGTGCAAATATATGTTTAACATAGGTTTGCAGGGCGGCATTGCAGGGGTGTCGTGAAACGCGACGCCCATTAAAATGGAGTTTTGGACAAAAATGTTCATAACCCTATGTTGAACATAGCCTTGTTTATTTGCATTTAGGGGCAGATTTCTCACAAGGTTAAGTTGAGCTTAACCTTGTCTATTTTCGCTCGTATCTCCTGGCGGATTTTCAGGTAAACTTAGGTTAAACCGAAGTTTAAAAGGCGGTAATAGTATATTGAATTCATCATTATTTTTGGACATTATTTGGACATTATTATCATTAAAAATGGTCTGATTTCGTTAGATTTACTTGAATGGCAATATTAAAAAAAGTGATAATAGCGCGGTTCGCTGTATATCGTTGAATATGGTTTCACATACTGAGAAGCACTCCAAAACCGTAGGTTGCGTGTTCGATTCGCGTCTCCCCTGCCACCATAAAAAGGTCCTGCAAAGATTCATTTTGGGGCCTTTTAATTTTTATTTTTAGTTTTTGTTAATCAATTTATTTTCTGCTCTCCCTTGCATGCTGACACGGCTGCAGACGCATTTTATGTACAGGATTTATTCCGATTCCCTTGGGCTCGTCGGGTCGCAAACCGGCGGCCTGATTTCGGAAAACATTGATAATTTGGTCAGGTAATAACACAACTGTCTGTATTGATTATCTAAATCCAGCAGGGTGATGCTTCCAAGCAGCTTCTTTTCTTTTAACAGCCTTATCAGATCTACAAGGTATTCCGCATACACAGTCATTTGGCTCTGAATGTCTACCATCAATTGTTCAAGCGCGGGATAAGTTCGCAGATTTGTGCGGCGCAAGCCAATTGTGACATATGCTCTCAAATATAGATCTAACACTATGTCTGCCAAAGCTCCAGCTTTTCTTTTATATTCAATAAAACTTATTCCGATTGAATCCTGCAAATGCATCGTGCCTATATAAATTTTCATAAGCCATGTAATGCTGTCTGAAACAGGATTAAGTATTGTATTGTTTTTCATATATGTATCAAGAATATCCAAATACCGCTCCGTATCGTTTACATATTCATTCAATATTGCAGGGGTCATTACGATGATGTTTTTTTCTGTAATCTGTTTTCTGATAATGGATAAAATAAATTTTCGAAAATCCTGCACAGCTTGATAAGCCTGCTGATTAAATACCTTAAGCTGTTCATCGGAGAATGTCAGTCTCGATCGTGCAAGTAATTCGTCCAATTGCGTAATAAAGCCGATAGAGCGATTTATTTCGTCAGCCGCTGTTACATAAATAGTATTTCTCATAAATCTTGAATAATCTCCCAAGACCTGAAGCCAGAATTGATTTTCTTTTATAATTGGATCAGGCATTATAGAATACCTCCACATACTTTTTATTTAATGTTCTATGCTGCGATGCTCCATTCTGTTCGAGTTATAATATAATTTACCTGCTGAGTCATTCAAACGATTATCTTTTTGATTTTTGCTTTATATGAACTTCAATATGCCATGTATTATGCTTATTGCGTAAATATAAAACGCAAGGAATGATTCCCTGCGCTTTCTTTTTAATATGTATTTTTAGTCCGGCTACATGGATTGTTCCAATATCTTTTTTGCGTCTTCTTTATTGATAGGCACCGGAGTTGAATTCATTGCGCCTTCCATTGCAATAAACGCGTCGTCCACCAGCATACAAATGTCTTCTTTTTTAACGCCCAGTGACGAAAGAGTTATGTTCATACCGAACCGGTCCAGGAACGATGCGATCAGGGACGCGCATTCAGCAGCCAGATCCCCTTTGCTCTTTGAAGGACCGCCGCCCAAAAGCAGGGCGACGTCCGCAAATTTTTGAATGTTCCCGGAGTATGCAAACGCAGTTACACTAGGCGCGATTGCGCATAACGACGCTCCGTGAGCGCTGTTGTAATGCCCGCCGACCGAATGCCCCAATCCATGGATCGCGTAAGTGCCGCTGATTGATATAGCGGTGCCTGCCAAAGAATTTGCAAGCGCAAGCGCGCTTCTGGCTTCAATGTCGTCAGGCGTATCGACACATTTTTTCAGATTCTGAATAACGAGTTCCATGGCCCGTTTTGCAAATATATCGGCAAATTCGTTGGCTGCCTTGGACACATATGCCTCATAGGCATGAAAGAAAACATCCAGGCCGGTGTTAATGGTGACTTTTGCAGGCATGGATAACATCAATTCCGGGTCTACGATTGCCACCTTTGCATACCAGAAATCATGGCCGGTGCCGGGTTTTTGCCCGTTTTTAGGATTGGTTACGACTGCGAAAGGAGTGGTTTCGCTTCCTGTACCCGACGTGGTGGTAATGAGTACGATTGGGAGGCATTTGAGTTCGCTGTCCGGTTTTCCAAAAAATTTGCCGCCGGGAAGATAATCCGCGTTTCTTCCTTCGTTAACGCTGAGCAAAGCTATGATTTTAGCCGCATCCATTGGGCTTCCGCCGCCTACGCCTACAACAATGTCGCAATTTTGTTCCCTGCAAAAAGAGCTGCCCCGTTCACAGGTTATTGTGGTGGGATTTTCCTCCACCTCGTCAAATACGTCGCTTTTGATGCCGGCATCGTTAAGCTGCGCCTTAATTCTCTCCAGCAGCGCTGTTTTTTCCGGGCGTACGCTTTTACCAGTTACAATGAGGGCTTTTTTACCCAGTCCTGCAACGTGTTTTGAGAGTTCATTCACAGCTCCCGCACCAAAAACAATTCTTTCCGGGATTGTTCCAATAAAACTTTTCATAGATGGTTTGCCTCCTTGTTTAGTATTGTTTAGTTGTTGTTTAAAACAAAAACATTCTGCTTAAACATTGTTACAAATATTTGCGGATGTCAGAATTTTAGGCATAATGGCGTAATATTCCGGATAGGATCGCAGCCTGTTCCGGAAAATCAATACTGTTCCGCGGGTTCGTAAAGTGTTTAATCTATTTTTTGCGTTTAGTAAATAGATTTAATTGTTTAGCCTAAAATATCATATATATTTTATTGTGTCAACAAGTTACCCCGACGTAACCAGCTAACCATAAAGTTAGTATTATTTATATTAATGCATATTTCATAAAAAAAAATTTTTATTGATGACGCCAGTCTTTTTTGTTGTTTAAAATAAACTCAGTCTTGGACTGCCTGGATTGCATGCGGGTTTCTGAGACCGAGCCCTTGTAAGAAGGCTGTCAAACCGAGCTGAAAAAGTACGCGCCTTATGTATATCTTCCGTAGCCTCCGGTGAAAGCGCATTGAGTATTAAAAGCGCGTCGTCTCCCATAATCTGCACCCAGAACCTATTGATTTCCACGTTTGAATAAGTAACTGCCGCCATAAAAAATAACCCTCCGAATATGTGTTATCTTAAAATAATATTCCGAAGGGTTACTGATCAGAATTAAAAAAGGCCCTACATAAGAGCCTGATTCTTTTATTATTTATCTGGTGTTTGCCACAAATTTATCTGCCAGAAGGGAAATCACCTTACCGTTGGACGGTTTTTTTCTGTTATTATAGGTATAATCATAGAAAACATGGCTCATCTGCCCTTCCGTCCAGGCGATATGAATCGCATAACGGATCGCACGTTCAACACAGCTTGGCCTTGTTCCAAAACTTTTAGCAATCATTGGATAAAGTTCTTTTGTGATCCGGTTTACGGAATTATGAGAACGCGCTACAATTTTGACAGCTTCATAAAGATAATTATACCCTTTGATATGCTCGGGAATTCCTATAATTAAGAGGGCCAATGTGATTCGTTCATTTAAATCATATTGCTTAATTTCTCTTGAGGTCTTTATGTTAAGCGCATCGACATTCAGAACAGCAGTTTTCATAGTACTCCTTACAATTATAAACTGTTTTATTTTGACATGTAGGTCGTTAAAAACAACACGTGACCAAATAAAAGAAATAGTTCCCTATAATCGTTACTAAATTTGATGTCTTTTATTATATCGGAATGATCTCAAAAATATTTAGCATAAATTTAATATTTTTTTGAAAAAATTTCTGTTAAAATAGTAAAAATAGGCAGGATACCCTGCCTGTTTTGTTTTTGTATTTATTTTACTTTTTTTATTTATGATTTAAATTTACGAATAGCCAAAACGGCATCTTCCAGCCACTCGTTTTCCAATCCTTCAATATTACCCAGATCGCATGCTGTGGCAATTTCCGAGCTTATCGGTATCCTTGCCAGCAGAGGCAAGCTGAACTCTTCAGCTATTTCTTTAATATGGCTTTCACCAAATAATTTTGTTTCGTGTCCGCAGTCTGGACATTTAAAATAGCTCATATTCTCTACGATACCAATTACAGGTATATGCATCATGTTTGCCATTTTAACGGCTTTGGCTACGATTAATGAAACGAGTTCCTGTGGGGAAGCGACAATAATGATCCCGTTTACGGGAATGGATTGAAAGACTGTAAGCGGAACGTCACCGGTTCCGGGAGGCATATCGATCATCATATAATCCACATCGTGCCAAACAACGTCTGTCCAGAACTGTTTCACCGTCCCCGCTATAACAGGTCCGCGCCAGATAACCGGATCGGTCTCATCCTCCAGTAAAAGATTAACAGACATTATGTCAATTCCCGTTTTTGTTTTTACCGGAAGTATCCCCATTTCGCTGCCCTGGGCTTTTTGCGTGACGCCGAATATCTTGGGAATGGAAGGCCCGGTGATATCCGCGTCGAGAATCGCCGTATGAAATCCTTTTTTATGAAGGGATATTGCCGTTAAAGCGGTAACAAGCGATTTGCCCACGCCTCCCTTGCCGCTGACCACGCCGACCACATTTTTTATACTGCTGTATTGATTGGGGGCTTCCAGAAAATCCTCAGGAGATTTTTGCCTGGAAGAACACGATTCTCCGCACGATTCGCAGTCGTGCGTGCAATTTTCAATTTCGCTCATTTTTTTCTCCTTAAATGATATATAAATATTATTTATAAATTGTTTGTCGACTTCCGCTTCAGGTTAGTATACGTTTAATGGCGCTATATAATTCGATATTTGCCTCATTATTAACACAATGAACTTTTTTACAAACATAAGGCCATTTAAAATGGCCTTATGCTTATTAATAATCGTACCGAAATTACCCGTTGCGAGGCTTGTTTATTGCTGTGGAGCCGCTGATGAATTCGCTGCAACCGAAGGATCCAAAACATTTCCTACATCAACTATAGTGCTTCCATCCGAACCGGTCATCACCTTTGGAAGTACGCCGTCCCATTTTTGCCACTTCATATATTCGATATATTCCGGTGAAGTTTTCAGCGTATCCTGGATCAACTTGATACTGTCGGCTTCCGCCTGCGCCTGCGTTACCTTTTGTTGCGCCTCAATTTTTATGCGGTTCAAATCCTGTTCTGCTTTTAAAGCCTGCTGCTCGGCGGTTTGCTTGGCTTCTACCGCAGCGTTGAATTCTTCCGAAAAATTAAAATTCACAATGTTGAAAATTTCCACCGTCAATCCATATGGATTGATTTTGTTTAAAAGCTGCGCCTTTACCTGTTCGCTGACAGACTGCCGCTCCGTAATCAATTGTTCGGCAGTAAATTGCGCCGTAACAGCCTTGATGCTTTCCTGTATTGCTGGAGAGATAATCACCGCTTCATAATTATTTCCTACATTTTTATACAATGATGCGGATGAGGCGTTGAGAACCCTATAATTGACAGCAACCTCGCAGGTTACCGTCTGCAGGTCCTTGGACGCCGCAGCGCCGGTTACATCTACTTTCTGCGTTCTGTTATTGATTTGTACAACACTCTGCGCAAAAGGCGCTTTTAGATGAAACCCTTCTGCCAGCACAGTATCGCTTACAGCGCCCAGCGTAACAATTACTCCGCTCTGTCCCGGTTCAACAACTACAAAGCTCTGAAGCAGTATAATGACGGCAATAAGCGCGACAATAGCCCAAACAATAATTTTTTTCTTCATCAGAGTACCCCCTTAAAGATTTTTCTTTTTATTCCTCTGATAATCATTATATCATGACAGTATAAAAATGTATCGCTGAAAAAGATACTTAAATTGGTCCGATATGATTTATTTTATTCAGAAACGCTGAATTTGAATGTTCCGCCGGGTACGGCGCAGAGTTCAATTACATTGTCCCGAAAAACAGACGCTACAATTTCCTGATTTGCATCTGTTACCGTAACAATAATACTGCCGTCCACCAGCGTGTATTCAATTTGCTTCTCGTCAAAGGCTGAAATCATGCCGTCGAACGATTCTTGCGATATAAAGATCTCAAGAGATTCGTTCATGGCGTCGTCTGCCGATTTTGCGGCCGCGTCTTCCTGCGGAGCAGCCTCGGCTGCAGCCGAAGCGGCAGGCGCGGAGCTGGCACCGGATTCCGAAGGCGCAATTTGCGCCCTGAAAAGGGAACCTTCATCCGACCCGGCAACATTCTGCTCTTCTGCGGATTCCGCTTTCATTTCCGGCGCTGCTCCTCCGGCAAGCGATGAATCCTGGGCTGCCGCAACTTCGCTGTTCGAATAGGATGCGGTATTCGGGGCAGGCGCCAGAACACCCGAAAGAACAGCAGCCGAAACGATCGCCACAGCCGCAATTCCGGCTGCGATTGCGGGCATATATTTGAAGAATTTATTTTTGGAAACAGTTTTGAGATCTGAACTTTTCCGTATTTTAGCGATCCATTGGGCATGAAATTGCGCAGGAAGAGGCTCGTCTTCCACTGTAGACAAGCCTTGTTTTATTTTCACAAGATCGGAGTATTTTGCGGCGCAATCAGGGCATGCGGAAATATGCCTTTCCAGTTCGGCCTGGGCTGCAGGTTCCAATTCACCGTCCATATACTGTTCGAACTTTTTTTCGATCAAATCGCAATTCATTCTTCTGCCTCTGGCGTCTTTTTATACTTATGACGAAAGTATAAACCAAATGTTCCGAAAAATGAAGTTTTTTTTATTTTATTAGACGTCCCGTATCAGCAGACGCGAATTATGCAGCAGCGACGAATTGTATAAAGCAGCGTAAAAAACGAATTATTGTGCAAGTCCTGATTATACGTTATTTGAGATGGATTCCATATGGCTGTTTTTGGGTATCCTCAGAATAATTTCGGTTCCTATATTTATTTGGCTTTTTAAAACAAATTTTCCGCTTCCGTATATAAGATTCATTCTTTTTATGACATTGACCAGCCCGATACTGTTGTTGATATCATCGATTTCAGCGCCGAACGTTACTCTTCCTTCTATCTCCCTGATTTTATCTTCCTCTATTCCGCAGCCGTCGTCTTTCACTGAAATGATAATATCCTGTTCTTCTTCATGAACCTTCAGCCAAATATTTCCCTTTAATTGTTTTTCCGCGTGGCCGTGAACGATCGCATTTTCTATCAGGGGCTGAATCAGCATGCTTGGTATGCTGTAATTTAAAGTATTTGGATCGATATCCGTATTAAATTCTATACGGGAACCGAACCTGATCTTTTGAATGAATATATAGCTGTTTACAATCCTGATTTCTTCTTCCAGCGTCGCAAAATTATTGACGCCCCGCAAGGAATAACGAAGCATGGTCGCCAGATTCTCAATGACTTCGCCGGTACGCGGCGCATCTTCAATCTGGGCCAGCGCATGAATTGAATTCAGCGTATTAAAAAGAAAATGCGGATTCATTTGCATCTGCAGCATATTCAGCTCGGATGCCCGGACAAGCGTTTTCATCTTCAGGTTATCCACCTGCTGGCTGGAAAGCTCCTGTTCTATTACTAATTTTTCTTCTATCTGGCGCATCATCATATTGTAACTTTTAATGAGGGTATTGATTTCCCGATTGACATGTTTACTTTCCGATATTTCATTGTATTCTCCGCTGACCGAAAAATCCTCCATCCGTGACACAAGCTTGTCGATAGGCCTGGATATCCCTCTTGAGCTGAACAGCCCAAACAGGAAACAGAAACAGGCAATAGCGGCCGTAATCAGTATCGTATTGCCTTTTATGATCCGCTTTTGCATATCAAATTGCTCGTATAATTCCTGCGATTGTTTAACAAGCAAATTTATTGCAAGATTTATTTCATTTTCTATATACTGTTTCAGTTTGTTTATTTCCCGCAGCGAACTTCGAAGATAAACATCCGTCTCGCGAAGCTGGCTGGACAATCCGAAAAAAAGCTGCACTTCTTCATCAAATGTAAGAAACATGTTTTTAATATCGTAAAGATAATAATAGCTTCTGCCGCTGAGCTCAGCTTTCAGATTTTCTATGGTCTGCATTGTGTTATTATATTCCGTTTGATAGGTAAGCTCGAGTTCCTGCATACCGTCAGGCAAAACATCCGGCATTGTAGAAAGCAAAACACACATTTCGGTCAGCGAATCGTTTATCTCGACGAGCTTTGCCAATTGTGAATAAGATTGATAAAACCTGTTATAAAACGATTCGTATTGTCGCTGGGTTGCGGTAGAACTGAAAATGATGCCTGTAATTGCAATCGCAAAACAGAACATCAACGTTCCCATAATTGTAAGCCCTTTTTTTCTCAAATGTTCCGTACTCCCGACTTATAATTGGCAGGCGTAGTGCCTACATGCTTTTTAAAGATTTTATCGAAATAATTGATATCGTTATATCCGCATTGGAAAGCAATCTCTTTTATGCTCAGAGAAGTGCTTTGCAGCAGGTTACAGGCAAGCTCGAGCCTTTCCTGTGTAATAAATTCAATAAAATTGATCCCCATCTCTTCTTTGAATATGCGCGAAAGATATTGCGGCGAAATTTTCATATGGTCCGCCAGACTCTCCAAAGAAACCTTGCCTATATTGGTATAATTGATATGTTTCTTTATCTTTTTTACGATGCTTTTATTTTTTGAAACGAATATGTCCATTTGACTCAAGATGTTTTCCGTCACTTTGCGAAGAGAATTCTCCAATTTAATAAAACGGATTTTATCGTCCAAATTTTCATCCGCTTTGCAGGTATTCTCAACTAAAAACAATACGTTATTTTCATCCATAGAAAATCCGAATTTCTCAATTTGACAGCACATCAGGGATACCAGTTGAAGGCTTTGGGAAACGGCATTATCATAATCTTCAAAGAAAATTTCTCTGATAAAATCATTCAGCATATTGTTTACATACATATGGTCGGAAGTCCGCAGCGCATAAAGCAGGTTTTCCCTGATTTTCATGATCTTTTTATGCTGTTCCCAATCCTTGCGGGCGCATACGTCCTGCATACATTTGCTCGTATCACTGCCGAAAAACTTTGTTATTTTTTCTACCGCTTCCTGACGGTTGATCGGTTTTAAGATATAAGACTTTACGCCGAGGTCAAGCGCTTCCGAAACAAAGCTGAAGCTGTCATAAGCGGAACAAATAATTATTTTTGCAAAAGGAAACTCTTCCAGTATCTGCCTGGAAGCTTCCAGGCCGTTCATTACCGGCAGGGTAATATCCATGATTACCCCATCCGGTCTGAACTTTCTGTACAATTCAACAGCCTGAATACCTGTCTCTGCTTCACCAACAATTTCAACATCGGTAAAGTTTTGCTCCATCACCATTCTGATCGCATAGCGAGACAATTCTTCGTCATCGACAAGCATTATTGAACGCATAAAATTCCTCCAATGCAGTCAATTCCAATATTTTTATTTTGAATGTAAAATAAAGAAGTTCTCTTTTCAGTTTAATTTTGAATAAAATGGCTGTCAAGGATTTATTTGTATACACCGTATTCCTGAAGCGCTTCCCACATTGCCATATAATTTTCCGGCGGAACATCGCTTTGCACATTATGTACAGCCGCGAATACAAAGCCTCCTCCCGGTGCAAGATCGTCGATTCTCCTTTTTACTTCATCCCTGACTTCCATTGGAGTGCCGCCGGGAAGCACGGCCTGCGTATCAACGCCGCCCCCCCAGAAGGTAAACATTTCCCCGATCTCTTTTTTTAACACCTTCGAATCCATACCTTTGGCACTCACCTGCACCGGATTTAGAATATCGACTCCTTCTTCCCTTAAAAGTTCTGCAAAAGGAAGCATAGCGCCGCATGTGTGATAAAAAATATAGAGTTCGCCGACGCCGTTTATTTTTGCCTGCCGCCGTATAAAGGCATACAATTCTTTATGATAAGGATGAACCATCTCCATATATAAATCAACCGAACATAAAAGACTGTTTTGCGTTGCCAGATCATCCGCCTCCGATACGATCAAAACATTTTTGCCGACTGTTTTCAGCGCTTCTTCCCAGTATGCCATTTTGTATTCCGTAAATTTACGCATGAGCTTATGAGCAAATTCCTTTTCTATGCACATGTCGCAGAAAAACTTCTCGAATCCGCTTGTCCAAAGGGCCAGTTCCCATATTCCCGCCGCGTTTCTACCCAACACATATGCGCGCTGTTCATCATACCGATAACGGTCCGCACGTTCTTTCATCGTGCGGAACCAGCCGGGATCCCTGCCGGACGGTATCGTATACGAATCGATGGCTTCAACTTCATCTGCATCGGCAAGCGGATGCCGCACCATATCAAAATAATGGCCGCCCTGCACCGGCATTTTCCAGCCGATGCCAAACTCATCCGACATAATATAATATTTGCCTTCTTCGTCCATTACTGGCGGCTTATAGGCCGGCCGCACATACGGCGGTGAAGGATCAACTCCCCTGACATCCACTTTTAACAAATCAATGACATCGTCTTCTATTCGCGCAAGCTGCTGCGTAATGTCGGCAAAATCCACAGGCTTTACGGGCAGCCCCAGAAACTGCCGCAACGCTTTATAACAATGTATATTCATTCCGGTAAGTACGGTGCCTCCAAGATCAAACGGCACGCGGTCCGCCTCTTTGTGCCGAAGTGCTGAAAGAACCCTGTCATAGCTTATCATACCGTTTTCCTCCTTAACGTACCTGTTAACACGCTTTTTCGTGACATGCCAAAGCGGTCGATCAAAACCGCGATCAATAATGTTAAGCCGGTGACAAAGGTCTGCCAGTACACACTTACATTCAGCAATGTCATTGCATTTGCTATAATCGCCATCAGTACGCATCCGAGGAAAGCGCCGATCACTGTTCCTTCGCCGCCCTTGAGAGAAGCTCCGCCTATAATAACGGCGGTAATTACTTTGAACTCCATTCCTACGCCTGCCGTTGTGGACGCCGATCCTAATCTTGCCGTTAAAACAATACCGGAGAACGCCGCCAGTATTCCCATAATGATATAATTTCTGATTTTCATGCGTTCCACATGAATACCGCTTAATTTTGCCGCCTTTTCATTTCCTCCGATATAGTAGTTTTGCCGGAAAAACCGGGCCTTGCGCAAAAGGATATCCCCCACCACAACCAGTATGATCGCAAAAACAACCGGGAGCTGAACCATCCCTAATTTCGACTGCCCCAGCCAAGTAAAGGAATCCGGCAAATTGGAAATATTTTTTCCATCCATAATCACCAGCACAAGCCCACGGCACATGCTTTGCGTGGCAAGCGTTGTAACAAAAGGCGTAATACCCAGTTTCGCCACGGTAAAACCATTGATAAAACCTACAAGCGCGCCAACTCCCAGGCCGCCAAGGATCGCAAATACAACGGGCGCATCCAGCTTGATTAAAAGCGCGGCAATACCGCCTGACAGCGCGACAATCGATCCCACCGACATATCAAAGCCGCCGCTTACCATAAGATTGACCATACCAACCGCCAATATGGCCTCTACGGCCAGCCCCAGCAATACGGCCAACAAGTTTTCGGCGCTTAAAAAATACGGAGAAGCAAAACACATGACCGCAAACATGACTGCAACAATAATTAAGATCATAAATTCCCGCTGGCTTCCCAGATTATTTTTCATAGAATGGATTTGCATTTCAGATTACCTCCCAATATGTTCTTCAGTTGGAACCGGCCGCTAATTTCATGATTGCCTGTTCGTTTACTTCCTGACTTGATAGTTCTCCCATCAACCTGCCGTTTTTCATGATATACACCCTGTCAGATACGCCAAGTATTTCGGGAAGATCGGAGCTGATTACCATAATCGCACATTGTTTTTCTCTCGCCAGACGCCGCAGTGTTTTATATATCTCATATTTTGCTCCGACATCTACGCCCCTTGTAGGTTCGTCAACGATCAAAAGTTTAGGCTCTGTGCCGATCCATTGGGCCAGCATCACTTTCTGCTGGTTCCCGCCGGACAGGTTGCATATTTTTTGCCTGACGGAAGGCGTAGCAATGGAATATTTTTGGATGTCATCCACGCAGTGCCGTTGAACCTGGCGGTCCCGTATAAAGCCTCGTTTCGTATATTTCCGCAGCTTGTTTGCGGCAAGGTTTTGCAGGATATCGAAATCCAGATACAATCCCAGCGCTTTCCTGTCTTCGGTCATATACGCAATGCCCTGTTTGATTGCCCGCTCAGGCGAGCCCGTTGATATTTTTTTTCCATCGATAAACATGTCTCCGCCATCGAGAGGATTTGCGCCGAATATGGCCCGACCCAACTCGGTTCTACCTGCCCCCACAAGTCCCGAGAAGCCGACGATTTCTCCCTTTCTTATTTCAAAACTGATGTTTTCAAACACGCCCGAACAAGTCAGGCCGACTGCCTGAAAAAGAGTATCTCCGACCTTATCCCGGCTTTCGCGCACGCCGTATATGTTCTCAATGGATCTTCCCACCATATTTGAAATCAAAAAAACTTCATTGATGTCCCCTAACTTTGCGCTGGTGATTTTTTCACCGTCACGCAGTACCGTAACGGTATCAGCGATTTCAAATACTTCGCTTAAATGGTGCGTTATATAAATAAAACCAATTCCCTGGCTCTTTAACCTGTTGATATTTTTAAAAAGCTGCTCTACTTCAACGTCGGTCAGTGAACTTGTAGGCTCATCCAGTACGATAATTTTTGGATTTTCACTCATTGCTTTGAGTATTTCTATCACCTGCTGGTCGGCAATAGATAATGTATTGACCAATATTGCCGGATCCATGTCTGTTAAGCCAAATGTCTCCAGAAGCTTTTTGGTATCGTCAAACATCTTTTTTCTGTCTACCATGCCAATCCTGTTGACCGGCTGCCTGTTAAAATAAATATTTTCGGCAACGCTTAATTGCTGTACCAGGCTTAATTCCTGAAAAACGATTCCGATGCCGCTTTCGATGGAATCGCGCGCACTTGTGAAATGCATCTTTTTACCTTCCATAAAAATTTCGCCTTCATCTGCCTGTAATATACCGCCGAGCACCATCATCAAAGTTGATTTTCCCGCCCCGTTTTCGCCAACCAGAGCGTGGACCTCTCCTCTGTGAACGCCAAAGTCGACCCCAGAAAGCGCCCTGACACCGGGAAAGGTTTTTACTATCCCCTTTGCCTCAAATACATATCCACTCATTTTTATCTCCTACACCCGATTTATACAATAAAACGCATTGAATGAAAGGCGGACGAAAATGCCCGCCTTTCATTCGCATCCCTTAAGAACGTTTAAAATATTTTGCATTATTGGCGTCTATGATGATAACGCCGGTATCAATGGAGTTGGGCACACCCATAACGCCCGCCGCCTTATTATCCGATGTAATCTCAATATTGGAATTATTCAGGTTCATGAGCAATTGAATGCCATAATACGGCATCAACGCAGTCTGCTGCGCTATGGATGCGGTTATTACGCCGTTTTCGATCTCCTGAAGTACATCTTCGCCTCTGTCCATGGACATGATTTTAATCTGCCCCGCTTTTCCCGCTTCTTTTACTGCGGCAGCGGCTCCTGCTCCGCCTGCGGCTTCCACGCATGCAATACCGCCAAGGTCAGGGTACTTTTGCAGCAGCGCGGCGGCAGCCTGCGCCGCAACAACCGAATCTGACTGCGTATCGGCGATCTGTACGATCTCTATATCCGGATAATTTGCAAGCACTTCTTTATAACCTTGTATACGTTCTTCCAGGTTGGATTGGCCGGGCTTGGTCATCAGCGCCACTTTGCCTTTACCGCCCATTGCCTGCGCAAGGTATTCTCCGCCTGTCCTGCCTGCCGCAATATTGCCTGTACCCACAAAAGCGATACGGTTGGAATCCGGCAAGTCCGCATCCAACGTAACGACCGGTATACCTGCTTCCATGGATTTATTGATTACCGGGGTCAAAACATCTTCAAATCCAACAACCACGATGCCATTTGGTTTTTTAGCGATTGCCTGCTCAAATGCCGCAATCATCGCATTCATGTCATAATCGGTAGGCCCGACGTATTCGGTCCGGACGCCCAGTTCTTTTCCGGCCATTTCGCATCCCAGCATATGGTCCGCAAAATAGTCAAGGCTGGATAACGCAGAAACCTCAATGTAAAGCTGGTCGCTTGTTTCAGGTGCACTGCTCTGCGCGTTTGTTTGAACCGTCGGACCTGCGCACGATATCAGTCCTATACAGAAGCACAGCACAAATAACACCAAAACAATTTTTTTCATAAAAAATTCCTCCCCATAGAAATAATTTGGTAAATAATGATAGTACTGTATGAATCAGCTTCATCATACCATAGCGTTAAAAAAACTGACAATCTGGATATATTTGAAGATAAAACAACTTAATTAATAAAAATGATTTGCAGATTTGTTTTTTTGAATATAAATATTAATTTCTTCCACAACAATATAATTTTTTCCTGACTATACTGTCTATGAGAAAATATTTTATGATGCGCACAGCACAAAATAATTAAGGCCATGTACAAATTTGCACATGGCCCAAATTTATATTATAGCTTGAGATAAGCACAAGCAAGAAGCCTGAAAAGTCCGCTTACGCGCCGTGCGAATCATAGGCGTAAGTGGGTTAACCGCATTTTGAATACCCACAGGACCTGCAAACGTTGCAACCGCCCTCGTGCTCCAGAACGCTGCCGCATTCAGGGCATTTTGACGTTTCTCCGCCGGGCATTTTAATATCGTTATTCTCCACCGTGATTTTATAATTATCCCCGATCATTTCCGCAGCGCGTTCAAGCACCCTGCCGATTGCATCCGGGCAAGACAATACCTTCACATCGCCTTTCCGCAGCGTGGAATGGCAGCGTATGCCGCGGAGCTGTTCTATAACCGCATGCACGTCGATCCCTGAACGAAGCGCGGTTGAAACCAGCCTGCCTGTTGCTTCGGACTGAGACGGACATCCTCCGGCGCGTCCCAGATTGGTGAACACTTCACAGATGCCGTTTTCATCGTAGTTGACCGTAACGTAAAGATTACCGCAACCGATTTTTACCTTTTGGGTGATCCCTTGCGTCAGCTCGGGCCTTGTACGCGGCGCAACCTTGGCTGTTTTTGTTTCTTCCATAACCGGTTCGTCTTTTGTCTGCTCGCCTTCCCTATTCACCTTGCCGATATTCAGCACCTGCGCTTCTCTGCTGCCGTCGCGGTATATTGTAACGCCCTTGAGTTCAAGTTCAAAGGCAAGTTCGTAAACCTCGCGGACCTCGTCCCTTGTCGCGTCGTGCGGAAAATTGACCGTTTTGGAAACAGCGTTGTCCGTATATTTCTGGAATGCCGCCTGCATGCGGATATGATATTCGGGCGTGATATCATGGGAAGTTACAAAAACGCGCCGTATGTCTTCCGGTATCTCTTCCATATGGGCAATGGTTCCCTCTTTAGCGATCTTCTGCATTAATTCTTTTGAATAAAAACCCCGTTTTTTGGCTACTTCTTCGAAATAAGGATGCGTCTCCACCAGTTCATCGTTGTCCATCACATTGCGTATATAAGAGAGGGCAAATACGGGTTCAATGCCGCTGGATGCGCCGCAAATAATGGAGATTGTGCCGGTGGGCGCAATCGTGGTTACGGTCGCATTGCGCTGCAGCCGTTTGCCCTTGTATGCGCTGAACTCATATTCCGGGAATGTTCCCCTCTTTTTTGCCAGTTCTTCGGAAGCATTTTTTGCAGTCTCCTGCATAAATGACATTACCTTTTCGGCAAACAGAATCGCTTCATCCGAATTATAAGGGATTTTCAGCTTATAAAGTACGTCGGCAAACCCCATGAGACCAAGACCGATTTTTCTGGTTTTTAACGTCATTTCGCGGATCTTGTCCAGCGGATAATTATTTACGGATATTACGTTGTCCAAAAAGTGAACTGCGGATTCTATAACCGTTTTAAACCGGTCCCAGTCCATTTCATATTCGCCGTAGGATTCCTTTAAGAACTTGTTTAAATTAAGCGAACCCAGATTGCAGCTTTCATAAGGAAGCAAAGGTTGTTCCCCGCAGGGGTTTGTACTTTCAATATCGCCCAGCACTTTTACAACGTTGTCCCTGTTGAGACGGTCTAAGAATATAATGCCCGGTTCGCCGTTGGTCCATGCCATATCCACAATCAGGTCAAACACGTCTCTTGCGTTCAGCCTGCCGGTTTCTTTCTTATTGCTTGGATCTATAAGCGCATAATCCGTACCGTTGTGAACGGCATCCATAAACGACTCGGTGATTCCCACGCTGATATTGAAATTTGTGATATCCTTGCTGTTTTTTTTGCATTGAATAAACTCCATAATATCCGGATGATCCACACGCAAAATACCCATATTGGCTCCCCTGCGCGTTCCGCCTTGCTTGACAGCCTCGGTTGACGCATTAAAAACCTTCATGAAGCTGACCGGGCCGCTGGCAACGCCGCCGGTTGAATTAACCGCAGCGCCTTTTGGGCGCAGCCTGGAAAAACTGAATCCTGTTCCGCCGCCGCTCTTGTGAATCAGCGCGGCGTTTTTCACTGCGTCGAATATCTCTTCCATGCTATCCTCGACAGGCAATACAAAACATGCGGACAGTTGTCCGAGTTCTCGTCCCGCATTCATCAGCGTTGGCGAGTTGGGCATGAATTCCTGGTTTATCATCATTTCATAAAATTTCTGCTTAGTCTGGGCAAGGTCCGCCACGGAACCTAACTCCTTGTCCGCCGAAGCGATAGCCTCGGCTACACGCATAAACAATCCTTCAGGAGTTTCCGTCGCTTTCCCGGTCTCGTCCTTCTTTAAATAGCGTTTTTCCAATACTGTAATTGCATTTTTGCTGAACATGCGTCCTTTACCCCCTAAGTTATATATATTTTGTGCCGATTGGAACACTCGATACAATATATAGTACTACACATGCAAAAAAAATACCACAATTATGGTAAAAAAATTTTTAATACGACATAAATCTTTTATATAATTCAATATCCGCGTCCGTACCCGAAGTGTATAATGAAATGGATGGATTTTTATTTTCCGTATTCAATATCCCGCGTTCGTCCAAAACTCTTTTTAACTGGCGCGCCATGCCATATTTTCCGTCAAATATCTCGCATTCGCCCAAAAACAGTTCTTTTGCAATATTCTGAATCATTCCGCTGATAAACGAATAATGCGTACAGCCCATTACGATGCCGTCAATTTTCATTTTTTTGAACGGCTCCAGTTTTTCCCGTACATAATTTCTGATGTCGGGACTATCCGGGTCCTGCCTTTCGATCATTTGAGCCAAACGTTCGCAAGGAACATTGACGATCCTGTCCCTGTGTCCGATCCGGGATAAAAGCAGGTTATAGCGCTCCTGATGAATGGTTGCCGGGGTAGCCATCACGATGACAAAGCCGCCTTTTAAAGCTTCGATGGCAGGCTTGACCGCGGGCTCAATGCTGATTACCGGAATCTTATACTTATCACGCATCATTTGAACCGCAATGCTGGTCGCCGTATTGCAGGCCATCACTATGGCTTTAACGCCCCGATTGTACAGAAATTCGCCGCAAGCCAAAGATAATGCCTTTATTTCACTTTCGGTTTTATTTCCATAAGGGAGGTTGCCGCTGTCTCCATAGTAAATATAGTTTTCGTAAGGCATCAGCGAAATAGCCTGTTTCAGTACGGCTATGCCGCCGACCCCCGAATCAAAAAAACCGATTGGCAAATTAATTTCATTATCCTTCATTACGTCGTCCTGTTTTCAAAAATTAATCACGGGTAAATTATAGCTCAAATAAATTTCTTAGTAAAGGAGATTGACAATAAACTTTTTTCTATGACTTTTAAGTGCGGATAACAACTCCTCCGCACTACCGGCATTCTGATTTTGGTTTTATTGGCTCAGTACCGCAGCCATAGCCTGGGCAACAATGTCCGCCGAATTCTCGGCCTGGGTTATTGTATTTGCATCGTATCCCATTTCAATCAGCATGCTTTTATTGGATAAATGTTGGTTGTAGCGCTTTGCCTTGACCATGGGCTCCTTGGCCATACCGGGCATGATTTTGTTTATTTCATCCGTAATTGCCTTTGCAAGAGCATAGTTGCTTTGCCAGTCCGGCGCTTCGTCTCCCGTAAGCCCGTCTCCGCGGCCGACAACGAACATCACCTTGGCGTATTCTTTTCCATTGCTTGAAACAATATCGTTTTTTGCAAATTCCCTGTCGTCGATTGAATTCCGGTGTACGTCAATAAAGATGCCTAAATTGGGATTCTGCGCTATATCACTTTCCATTGTTGTGAGGGATTTGTCATAGCTTTGCGTAAACGGGGTGGTCTCATTCATAGTCGTGTCATGCATCACGCTAAATCCGTATTGGGATGAAAGAAGATTAGCAAGTTTTTCTCCGACAGCGCATACGCTGTACTGTTGGTCGTCTGTTCTGAAATCTCCGCAAGCAACATACTGTCCTTCAAACTCAGGCGTATATGCTTCCCGGGTATGCGTATGGTAAATCAACACAGCTGCGTTTCCTGTATTGACAATCGGATAGTCTTCCACATCGATCGTGATTTCGTGTGAGACATCCTCGTCTACATGTTCGTTTTCCTCAATGACAATGGATACCTCATTATTGCTTTGAGCGGACATTTTGGTTGAAATGTTTGTTGCAAGCGTATTAAAAAAATTAAGAACTGGGTTCTCTTCTGTAGTTCCGGTATAATTCACATCGGTATTGACCGCGTTAACGTTTCCAGTTTGTTCGTTTGGTGCGGCGCTGTCCGCCGGGTTTTCTTCTTCTGACAAATTGATCCGGATGTCATCCGAATCTGAAACGCTTTCTATTTGAATGTCCTGGTCTGCGCTTTCCTGAGCGCTGTTAATAGATACGTTGACGGTGTCAGGATTAAAAAAGCCTGAGGATCTTGACGCAGCAATAGTCATAAAAAGAAAAATCGCAATCACCACAAGCGCCACATATCCACTTCTGTTTTTTCTCATATAAATACCTCCTTAGAAGATTATATTAATCTCCCGGAGGATTTATGATTTACAGATGTTTAAAGTCAGTAACACTTTTGTAATATAAAACAGCAAGGGATAGCAGAGAAGTGGGAAAGGTTCCCGCTTAATCACGCTTTGGCGTGCGCTCGGCTCCGCTCCTCCGAGCTTAGGACATATATCTTTTTATTTCTTCTTCTGAAAGGTCTTTATGTAATGTAAAGTTTAATGACCGCGCAAGCAGATCTGAAGAATTATCGATCAGCATATCAATATTTTTCGGCGTTACGATCATGTCCGATCCTTCTATGTCCTGGATCATATTAATTACATTTTTTATCTGGTTGTCGTTTGTATTTGACTTGATTGCCGCGCTTAAAAGTATTTCGGACGCGATGGTATAGGCGTATACAACCGTGGGTATCCCTATCGCAAGAACAGGTATGCCAAGCGTTTCCCGATCAATGGATTTCCTTTTATTGCCGATACCGGAACCGGGGCTGATCCCCGCGTCCGATACCTGTATGCTGGTTCCTATACGGGAGATGCTGCGCGAAGCAAGAGCGTCTATTACTATGATCATTTCGGGTTTTATCCTGTCCACGATCCCGTCTATGACTTCCGCGGTCTCAAGCCCGGTGATTCCCAATACGCCCGGAGCGATCGCAGATACTTCAAGGACCCTCGAATCGATCATATTCGGAAGATATTTCTTTATATGCCGCGAAACAAAAACTTTTTCGCATACCAGCGGCCCAAGAGCATCGGGCGTGACATTTCGGTTTCCAAGTCCGATGATAAGCACATTGTTTACCGTTCCAAAAGATTCTTTCATCTTTGTAACTTCGTCGGCAAAGGTGTGCGCAACTTTTGCAAGCAGATTTTCATCCTTGTCGTATAACTCAGGACATTCAACCGTAACGTATGTGCCTATTTTTTTGCCAATCTCCTGTGCGCCTTTTTCATCTTTCACTTCTACCCTGTTTACTGTGATTTCTTCACCAGCCTTGAATTCAATAACATTGATTCCTTCAATCTCTTTCTTTTTATCAAATGCAACCGCTTCCTTTGCAAGATCCGTACGTATGCTCTGCATAAATCAATCCCCCTGAAATTTCTTTTTTTTACATGTACGATTCATATTTTTGCCAACTTAAAGGCGATTCATTCCATTCAAGGAAAAATTACTTGCAATGTAAGTTTTTATGTGTTAGAATACCTTTTGTTGAAATTATAGACATGGGGGTGAATTGATTGCCGAATATTAAATCTGCGAAGAAACGTGTGAAAGTGATAGAAACCAAGACCCTGCAAAACAAAACTATCAAATCCGCTTTAAAGACCGATATCAAAAAGTTCAACGCTGCTGTTTCCGAAAACTCGGAAGATGCAAAAGGACTTCTTGTTAAAGCCGTAAGTGCTGTAGATAAAGCTGCATCCAAAGGATCGGTTCATAAGAATAAAGCAAACCGCACGAAAGCTCAATTGGCAAAAAAATTGAACGGCACTGCCACCCAATGACCCATGGTTCACTGATAGTAAAAGCTTTAAGAAATTAAAGCTTTTTTTCACCTTTTTTTAGAAAAAAGAAAGATGACGTCAAAAAAACCAATATTTAAATCAGATTAACAATTTTTATATCCCATAGATTCCGCACAATAAAGCATACAGGTCATTTTTCAGAATGACATTCCCCTGCTTTGCGTCGAAATCAAGCTTTGCGATTTTTTGTATCGCATTCCGGATAGACGGGGCGTCCATATACCGGCATTGCTCGATTGCCTTTTTTGCCCTGAAATCCGCTACTTTAGCATTGTCCAGTATGTTTTTCCTGATCATGTCTTCCCTGTATCCCGCATCCATGCAGGCCCGTGCGATCAGCATGAGTTCAAAATTGGTCGATAAAATTGTAATCAGCCCGATCGGGTTTGAATCTTCATCCAGGATCTCGGCTAATAGGTTCTTCGCTCTTTCCCGGTTTTTCTGCAAAAACAGGTCGTGCAGCTGAAAGATATTGTACTCCGAACTTTTCACGGTATATTTTTGGATTTCCTTTTTTGTGACCGTATCCGAGCAAACAAGAATCAGCTTGTCAAGTTCCTTTACCAGATGGTTTAAGTCGCCCATTACATACTGAAAAAACATATGCGCGTCGTTTCTCGCCATTTTCAGGCCGCTTTTTGCGGCATGCGCGCATAAAAAGTCCACGGTTTCGCTTTCCGCAGGTTCGCCGCAGTCGATAACGGCGCCGTTCTTTAATACGAACGATTCCAGCGATTTGCGTTTATCAAACGCGGATGGCTTTATCAGAATTAAAACCGTGCTTGGGGACATTCCGGGGAGGCACGCCTCCATCCTCTTGATATCCTGCTCCGAAAATTCGTTTAAGTATGCGATAACCGCTCTGAGGTCGCTCATCATGGGCAGGCTTTCCAGATTACTCTGGATGTTTGAACTGTCGCGGATAACGGATACGTTCAACTCTTCCATCTGGATATTCAGATTCGAAAGGATGCTTTTTAATGCAAGTTCGCGAAGAAAATCCTCGCTTCCGGCTATCAGGTAATAATTTTTGACGTTTCCCTGTTTTATGTTTGATACCGCTTCTTTAATCTTCATGCATTGGCCTCATTGTTATATTTCCGGTTTTATCTATTGTCATTGTTATGGTATAATTCCTGTCAGTCCTGTATACGGTAACGCCTTCCGAATGCAGGATATCAATCGTTCCTTCGTCGGGCAGCCCGTACCCGTTTGTCCCGGATACCGAAATAACGGCATACTCGGGTTGGACGGTTTCAAGAAAACTCTTATTCAAAGAAGACGCCCCGCCTTCGCTTGCCACCCGGAGTACCCGGGCGGAAACACTTAAGTCTTTGGATCTTTTGGCGCTATGCCCTGAAAGCAGACAGAGGTTTTCCCCCATATAGCTTACTAAAAGCGTCAGCGCGTTGTATGTGTCCTGCTGGACGGTTATTCTTAAACCGCCGTCATTCCATAGTGTATCATATTTTTGCGCTCCGCGCATTAAGATTCCTTTATCCCGGCATGCTTCGGCAATGCCGTCGCTTGATTCATGGGAAATAAATTCACCCGCAACAATCCCGTTTTGTATAATACTTAAAGCGCCGCCATAATGACTCGGATTGCTTTCCGTTAAGATAAACGCATCGTATTCAAATCCGTTTCGTTTAGAATAGCTGTTTACGTTGTAAGCCGCGCTTTCCGTTGCATTTGAGATCAGTATATTTTCCCGGTTATAGGCTATATGCACCGCTTCCCCGTTTCCTGCATCCAGAAAAGTGATTTTTATTGAATCGTCAGAAGATGCCGCAGATATAAATGGTAAAAAAATAAATCCGCAGATAAGCAGTACTGCCACAGCCTTTGTTTTGATTTTGACCATGAAATAATCTGAAATGATGAAAAGAACAGCAAATACGGAAATTCCTGCCCACACGGGAAAATTATATGTCCGGATATTCCCCCATTCCGCGCCGGAAACGAAGTTGTTAACAATGATCAGAAACTTGATAGCCGATTCCGAGAAGTATGAGAAAATTTTTCCGAGTCCTTCCCATACGCAGGATGAAAGCGCAGAAAGTCCGGCAAATATCAGAATCAGAGACGAAACAGGGACCGCATAAAAATTTGCAAGCGGAGATATCAGCGCAACATTGTTAAAGTAATACGCAGTCAGCGGGAATGAGGCGGAGGTTGCCGCCGTCGACACACAGAACAGATCAGCAGTTCCGTTTATTTTTTCCGACTTTTTGTTTTGAACCGCTTTTCGCAAAGGTGGATATATACAGAGTATTCCAAACACAGTTCCGTAGGAAAGAAGAAATCCCGGCATAAAAAGCTGAACAGGATTAAAGATCAGAGTTAAGAGCATTGCGCCGGATAAAAATATCAGCGTATCCCGGTCCATAAATCGCCAGCGTGCCGTAAGCAGCAATATGGTCATCAGGCTCGCGCGAACCACCGATACCGGAAAACCGGTGATGGATGTATAAAGAAGCAGTAGAGCGATGTTTAAGATGAACCGCCAGTCTCTTCTGATCCGGGTCTTTTTCAGCAACAGATTTAAAATAAGCGCAATAACGCCAATATGCAGTCCGGAAATGGACAGGATATGCACAATCCCTGTTTGGGAAAACGAGCCGTAAACTTCATCCGGTATTTCGTTCTGAATTCCTAAAAACATGGCCTTTGCGATGGGCGCGGTTTCTTGGGAATGCGTTTTGTCGATGTTTGATTCAAGCGTTTCCCTGGCATGAACAAACAGCTCATACGGCATCCATCGGTAGCCTGTTTTAATGGCATCGCTGCCAAACGCGGAAAATCCGATGTAACGGCTTGCCAGGTACAGCCGGTTGTTAAATGAGCCAGGCATTGTTTCCCCGTCAGGCGGATAGACCCTGGATGAAAAAGTTATGATATCGCCGTATGCGAAAGACTTGTCAGAGGTCACCAACTGCACCCTTTTGGCGAAATCGATGGTGTTTGGACCATCCGTAAGCGTTACATCCGCAAGCGTATACCGCGCGTACTCCGAGGATTTATCCGGGTAATCGCAGACCCTTCCCGTTACGGTATAATCAGTTCCCTGCCGGATGCCGGCAAAATCTGTGTTCAATTGGTTCATGCAAAGGAAATTGCCGAGACAAAGAAAGAAAAGAAGTATTGGTATCAAAAATTTTTTCTTTAGGATGATATAAAGAAGCGCCGCTGCGCCTGCAGCCAGGCAAAGCCAAAAAAAATCCCATATCTCCATCCCAAAAATATAGGCGGTAAATATGCCGGCCATAAAAAACAGGCAAAAAAACGATAAATACCTCAGGTTCAGTACCCGCACCGGGCGCATCCTCCGGAAAAATAATATGAATTTCTGCAGAAATTAGAACAGCTTCATTATTATAACATATTCCGCCGCTATAATAATATGTTTTTCGTCAAAACAAGACGAAAATACCATTCTTTTCATTGAAAAGAATGGTAAGGTAAAGAGATTCGAACAAGATTGTCTATATATCGTAAGTTTTATTTTCTTCCGCTATTATTGTATTTTTAAAAACTTTTTTTGCTTCCGCCAGGATCGCCCCTTCGTCCTGCTCTGGGTTCATGTGAGACAGCATCAGTTTTTTTGCTCCTGCCTTTTTTGCGGCTTCAGCCGCCTGTGCGGCAGACATATGCGGCGCGCTTTTTGGCAGATTATTTATAGAAAATTGGGAATCCGCCACAAGCAGGCTGCAGTTTTTCGAAAAACCGGCGAGAACGCTGTTTTGGCTTGTATCGCCCGAATAGACAAAAACCTTTCCCTGGTATTCTATTTTAACCGCGTAAGTTTCAACCGGATGCGTCATGCTGCAAAAGGTTATTTGGGCGTCCCCTATTTCCGTACGCATGCCGTCCTTTATTGTTTCAGCTTTGTAGGCTTTATCGGAAGACAAAATTTCGCGCATGTTCTCCGGCGTACCCGGCAGATAGAGCGGAAAAGGCGGATATTTATTCACCTGTACGGCATACCGCATCACCATTAAATCGGACATATGGTCGCTGTGCAGATGGGACAAAATAATTGCCGAAAGCTTGCTGTAATCCATATGCCGCCGCAGGTTTGCAAAAGACCCGTTTCCCGCATCCAGCAGTATTTTAGTATCTCCGCATACTATCAGATAAGACGAGCATGCGCCTCCGGCCTTTGGATATGGCCCGTATTTTCCGAGAACAGTCAAACTGAACATTTTTTATTCCTCCCTGAAGCGGAAACTTTTGCGCATTCTTGAAAAAGGCAGGTATAATATCAGTGCAATACCTACACCGCCACCCCATTGTATCAGGTTAAAAGGTACGGATGTGAGCGCATACGCAGCGCCAAATACAAAAAACTCGTATATGCCGTAGCCGCCGGCCATTATGGCGCCGCCGATAACAGATGCTGCAAAGAATCTTCCAAAAGAAGGTTTAGACATCATTATTCCGCATGCCAGACCCATAACACCTTTAATCACAAGGGTTGCGGGAGCATATATAAACGCACCCCCCGCTACGTCCGCAAGCATGCTTCCTATTCCTGCTGCAAACATGGCCGGAATTCCTCCCAGCATATATGCGGCGCAGTATATGAACGAATCGCCCAGATTGACATAAGCGCCGCCGCCTGCGAGAGCTGGAACGGGGATCCGGATTAAGAATGTAATGACAAATATAAGCGCCGCCATAACAGAAGATACGGCAAGCCTTCGCGTGGATAATTTCATTTTTCTCTCCTCTTTATAAAAACTATTTTTAATGCTTCACAATGCCCGGATTCTTCATCATAGGATCGCGGATATCTATTGAATTGGCAAGATACTGCGTCCGCTGTCCGTCGACCAAAAACTGCACCATACGGATATCCCGCAGATATGTCAGCGAATTGATGATGGAATATACCATAAGCATTTCGTCCTCCGAAGACATATCTTTTAGTTTATCCAGTATGCTCGGGTTAAAATCAACCACCACAATATCGTTTGCGGTGTATACCTGCTTTACATCCGCAACGGCAACACCGTCCGGAAAAGCCGGCCACATATCGCTGGAATCGGATTCTGCGGGCCCTTTAATCAGTTCGCTTAATATGGTGGACGGGAAGGATGCGATATCCTGCGACAGCGTCCTGTCCACCGCCATCAGCCTCGTGGAATCCGCGTTTGGGAAATACAGCCTTGCCGATGCGCCTATATAACCTTTAAAATCACTTTTTGAATAAACATTTGTATTTACCGAAACACCGTTTACGGTAAACCTGATCTTGTCGACACCGGGATAGAACCCAAGAAGCGTATAAACTATAGATGCGATTGCGAGCGTTTCGCCGTCTTCAAATCCCTGTGTAAAAACAACAGGCGATTTGTTCAGATCCACTACCAGCGTGTTTTGTCCGTCTTCACCCATATCAATAGTGGGAACGCCTGCAATTCTTATGGAAGAATCCACAGACTGGCGGTAATAATACATTTCTTCCGGCCCTTTGGCCAGTTCCTCGATCATTCTTGACACATAATTATCGCCCGTATAGCTGATGTATCTGACCTCTGGCACCAGATATTTTTCCGAATTATCCAGAAAATAAAGCACGGTTGGTATGTTTGCGGAAGTGAGGGACGCTCTCTGCGATTGTTTGGCCCTTTCGTCCTCCAGTATGCCCTGATTTTTTGTCAGGACCCCTACCGGCTTGCTCTGATAGCCTGCAGCCCTGCCGTTTACATAAACGTTAACATAATTGACATTTAAGAACTCGGAAAGCGTATTTGTAATTGCAAGCGAAAGCCTGAAAATCTCATCTTCCGTTTTTATGGAATTGGTGGTCAGATTCACATTTACAACATTGTACATTGTTTCAATGGACTGAAGTTCAAATCCGTCTCCAACCTTGCGCAGGTTTTTGTCCGAAGGTCCCTTTAATAACTCCTCTATTACCTTCATCTCCGGACGTGTATTCTGTTCTATTGAGATGCTCCTTGTTTCCGCTACAAGCGTTGCGCCTTCAGAATTCAAAAAATATAACGCAGGCGTCTTTTCAATCGCAGGCACAAGGTCCACGGTCAGATAATTGGAGGCAAGGTCGTTTTCATATTCAATTTTCTTCGTGTCTTCCTTTACAATGCCCGCGCATCCGGTTACGAGGAAAACAACCGCCATTATAAGGCACAGCGTTTTTTTCATATCATTCCTTTTTATACGTTGGTGTTTATAAAGCAACTTGTAAATATATCGTACGGAATCTTCCACATATCGTTTTCACGAATCAGGTAAATGGGAATATTCATCTTGTCTTGCGGTTCGCCGTCCCCAAGCTTTATGGTAAAATTGGTCAGAACATAATCCGAATACAGATCGGTTGAGGAAATATGATCTATAACTGCGCTGTCCGATAAAACGACCTTTTTGCCCGAAACCTCGTTGATAAATTCGTCTGACGTCGGACGGTCCACTCCCTGTGTGTCCTTATAGGATATAAACCCGTATAGCCTGCTCCAATCCTTCCTTTCAATAGACGACAATATTTCACGCATGGTATTTCTTGAATTCAATATTTTGCTTCCGTCACGGCCAAGGGGCTCAGTGGGGTCGCTGCCGGCAAGGCCTATCTCCGCGTTTGTGACGGGCGTTCCGGCGCCGGAATCGTCCCTGTCTATGAGTATCTGGACCCGGGAATAACCGCCCTGTTCGACCAGGGTGTTAACTATGGTGTACGCTGCCAGGTAGCGCCGGATATTCTGATTCATATTTTCATTCTGGCTTTCTGCAGGCGGCGATAAAAACTCTTTGCTTAAAGTAACGAATAAAAACCCGTCGTTATCGGTTATATTGATGATTTTTGTGTCCGGATTGATCACAGAGGTAAAATCCGCCTTTGAGGTGGACGCTCCCTGGATCAGGTTTGTTACAATCGTAAGTTCTATCCGTTCGTTAACGGGAACGTTTATTTCACGCACTTCGCTGACCATAAGCTGTTCCGCTTTATATCCGTAATAAAGGTTTACAAGAACATTATCCCGGCTTGCCACTTCGGAAAGCGGATTGATCTGAGGCTCGTTTGATTTTTCGGCTTCAGGATTGCCCGCGGTGCATGCCGTTATCAGCAGAACTACGCACAGCAGAATTATCAAAAACGATTTTTTCTTCATAAACGTTTACTCCAATCATGTTAAGCTTTCAGGGTTCCGGACCTTGCTTACTATAGGGAGGTACAGTATAAATTTTGACCCTATCTTTTCTATGCTTTCAACCTCCACACGGCCTCCGTGCATGAGCGCTATCTTTCGTACAATATGCAGTCCCAGGCCGGTTCCGCCCGTATCGCGGGAACGCGCCTTGTCAACGCGGTAGAATCTTTCAAAAATGTGGTTTAAATGCTCGGGCGCTATGCCTACTCCGTTGTCTTCAACCGTAATACAGGCTTCTTCTCCAGCTTTTGTCAGGAATATCTTTACGTAGCCGTTTGTTCTGGAATACTTGACCGCATTTTCAACCAGGTTGTTGACCGCCTGCTGTATCTTGATCTTGTCAAATTCAGCTTCAATATCGTTCGAGGCGTAAAAATTCACTTTAATATGCCTGGCGTTGATAATAGGCCGGAGCGCGTCTATGGATTCCTGAATCACCTTGGACAGCGAGTATTTCTTGATTTGCATTGTCACGATATCGCTGTCCATTTTGGATAAAAGTAAAAGGTCGTTGATGAGGTTGCTCATCCGGTCGATTTCATTATTGATATCTCCCAGAAATTCCTGATAAATCTGCTTTTCAACGTTCTGCTGGAAAAGAAGCGATTCCACCAGGATTTTCATTGAAGCAAGCGGCGTTTTTAATTCATGTGACGCATTGGATACGAATTCGCTTCTTTGTTCGTCCACATCCTGGATCTTGTCGCACATCAGGTTGAACGTATGCCCGAGCTCCGCAAGCTCGCTTTTTCCGTGAACGGTTACTCTCTGGCTGAGGTCACCCTGTGAAATTTTGGCCGCCGTTTCTCTTAAATTCTTTACAGGATTGATTATGATATTTGTGGAAAACAGGCTGACAATGATAATTACAACACAAGCGGACAAATATATCCATATAATCTGCTGTTTTAATTTATCGAGAGTGTCCATCACATCCTGGATACTGGTGGAATATACAAGAACGCCGATGTTCTTTCCCTGTGCACGAATTCCCGCCGTATAATCTATTGCCCAGAATTTGCTCCCGTCATCGTTTGTAACCAGATGAAAACCGTAAGAAAGAGATTTGTTCTCCTGCAATACGTCGTTAACTTCCCGGTAATTTAAAAAAAGACCGTTCATTGCAGAAAAACTGTCCGCTTGCACGATCCCGGAATTATTCAAAACCAGCAGCCTGCCGCCGATATCCTTTCCGCTTGTACGTATGCTGTTATACAGGGAGTTCGCATCCGAAGACTCCAGATAAGGCGCCACAAGAACCGAGATTTTATTTACGTTCGTTATCTGGCTGTTAATCCTTTGATTCACAAAATAGTCTTCTACCAGCGAAGATACGAATATCGCCACCAGGCCGAGTACCGCGCCTGCTAGCAGCAGGTAAATCACCACGAACCTCCACCGGATGGAGTACATTAATTTACTTATTCGTAAAATAATACCCAACCCCCCATTTTGTCAGGATATATTCCGGTTTGGCAGGATTCTTTTCTATTTTCTCACGAAGACGCCTGATATGCACGTCAACCGTTCTGAGGTCTCCGATATGCTTCCATACGATCTCCAGAAGCTGGTTGCGGTTGTATACTTTTCCTCTGTTTGTGATAAACAGGTTGAGCAGATCAAATTCCTTGGCAGTCAGATTAACGTCCCGTCCGGATATCTCCACGCTTCTGTTTGCAAGGTTGACAGTCATTTCGCCCACCGTTATGGACTGCTCGTTTTCAGCGCGCTTGTTCACTGACGTCCTTCTGAAAATCGTTTTGATGCGCGCCTTCAGTTCCAGCATATTAAAAGGCTTGGTCATATAATCGTCTGCGCCGTATTCCAGCCCCATTATTTTATCCATGTCCGTGTCTTTTGCCGTCAGCATAATGATTGGTACGTCGGATATGGCGCGGATTTTCTGGCAGACTTCCGTCCCGTCCAGTTTTGGGAGCATTAAATCCAAAAGAACAAGATCATGTTTTCCCGGATCAAATGTCTCCAGGGCTTCTTCCCCGTCGTATGCTACGTCTATCGTATATCCTTCCTGATGTTCCAGATTAAATCTTAATCCTTTTACCATTGCAGGTTCGTCATCAACAATCAGAATGTTTTTTGGCATAACCGCTATCTCCTTTTAATAAACCTTTCATTATTATACCATTATTTTCATATTTTAAAAGTTATATAATTGTGCGCACTTCAAGGCTCGAATTCCTTTTTGCATCACGTTTTTTATTATACAATAGTTTAACCTTCTGTGCAAATAAAGTGTAAAAGATGTAACACGGTTGAAAATAAAACGTAAATTGTATTTAAAGATACCGGACCGGCTGGTCTGCTATGAATTATTTTCAGATATTGAGGAATACTCTTTCAAAAAGGGCGGTATTGCACATGACTGAAGAACTGAAGGATGGAATTAAGCATATGTCTTCGGAAAACGAAATGATTGAAGACGAGATCCCGATTGAAGAGATCTTTACGGAAGATTTTATGCTTTCGTGCAGCGAATATTTGTCTATCGACCAGTTTCTTGAAGACTCGGGGATTGCCATTATGGAAGGCGTCGTTTACGAAGAAATCCAATCGCCCGAACTGGATACGTTTGTGAACGATAAAACTGATTTTGAGAACTGGCAGGAGATGTTTGACGCTGCTGTCGCCAACTATGAAAATTTACGGGACTTGATGTAATGGATGACAACAAGGGCAGCGGAGCCGGCGGTCCGCTTATTTGAACCGGGTTATAATTGATACAAAATTGCATTTATAATGGCGGCAGCCACGTTGCTTCCGCCCTTCCGGCCTCTTGCGACAATAAAAGGCGTCCCGGCGCGCATGATCAGTTCCTTAGCTTCCACTACGTTTACAAAACCAACCGGCACGCCCACGATCAGCAGCGGACGGATTTTTCCGCTGAAAATCAGGCCGTACAAGCAAATGAGCGCGGTTGGTGCGTTTCCTATCGCAAATATCAGGGGACGGTTCATTTTGGCCGCCTTTTCCATGCTGACCGCGGCGCGGGTAATCTGTCTGCGCGCCGCTTCGGCCGCTATATCTTCGTCCGCCATAAAGCAAAACACCTCGCCGCCGAACTGCGCCAGCTTTTTTTTATTGATACCGGCCATAGCCATTTGCGTATCGGTTACAATACACGCCCCGTTCTGGATAGCTTCCTTTGCGGCAGCGACCGCATTATCCGAAAAAACAAGGTTCACCGCATAATCGAAATCGGCGGTAGTATGAATCACCCGCTTGATAATGGGCTCCTGCACCGGATCGAGGATCACGTCTCCAAGCTCCTTGCCTATAATCTCAAAGCTCTTTTTTTCTATCTCCTGCGGAAGCATTGTTTTGAGTTCGCTGTTCATCGTTCTATTCCTTTCCTTGCCATTACACCCTTGTCGTACGGATGACGGATTTTTTTGATTTCCGAAATATAATCCGCCCTGTCCAGCAGTTCCTGTGCGGGATACCTTCCTGTCAAAACCACTTCCAGCCCCTCCGGACGTTTATCCAGAAAAGAACAAAGCAATTCTTTTTCAAGAAGGCCGCACGAACATGCGCCGATGGCCTCGTCCAGAATCATCAAGTCGTAATTTGAAGACGCTTCCATTACCATTTGAAGGTTTTGCGTATGCATTAAAAGCGCGGCTTCCTTTTCTTCTTCATTCATGTTCCAGACAAATTTCGAGCTGCCTTTTCCGCGGATTACGGTTATATTCTCTAATTTTTCAAAACTGGCCAGTTCTCCCGTTTTGCCGTTTTTCAGAAACTGCACAATAAGCACCTTAAGACCATTTCCTGCCGCGCGGACAGCAAGCCCAACGGCGGCAGTGGTTTTTCCCTTGCCTTCTCCGCAATAAATGTGCACCAGCCCCTTCATATCCCTTCCTCCAATATCTGATAAATCCGGTCCATATCCACGCTTTTCCTGAATCCGTCCGCCAGCAGATCGTATTGCCCCTTCTTTGCATCTTCCCTGGGCTTATCGTTTAAAAAATCTGCGTCAATTCCTTTCAGGCTGCATAAAGCGCGCACCAGAAGGCTCGCTGTCTGGCTGTTGTCAAATATTCCGTGAATATAGCTTCCAAAAACATTTCCATAGTATAGCCCGTCCGCCTCGCTTTTTCCGTCCGATATATTTACCAGGGCGCAAGCATCTCCCTCCATATCCGTATTTCCCATATGGATCTCATATCCTTCCACATAAGCGCCGGAAAGAGAAGACAGAGGCCCGGATATATCCGACATATGCCCTTTTACCTGCGTTCTTCTTTTCTGCCGCTTAAATACGGTATTGGCCGGCAGCAGGCCCAGCCCTTCCATCTCGCCGCCGTGTTCCACGCTAAAAGGATCGCTTAAACACCTCCCCAGCATCTGGTATCCGCCGCAAATCCCGAAAACGATCTTTCCTCTGGAAGCCTGCTCTTTTATTTTGGCCGCGAGGCCGTTTTCACGCATCCACGCAAGGTCTCCCATTGTATTTTTTGTACCGGGCAGGAATATGATATCCGGGTTTCCAAGCTGGCTGCGTTTCGTGACATAACGGACCGATACGCCGGGCAGGCCCGCCAACACATTAAAGTCTGTAAAATTGGATATGCGCGGCAGCCGGATCACCGCAATGTCAATCAGTCCGTCCGCATCCGTCTTCTCGAGCCTTTCGGAAAGGCTGTCTTCATCGTCCAGATCAAGTCGCATGTATGGGATCACACCCAGCACGGATTTTTGCGCGATTTCTTCCAGCATGGAAAGTCCTGGCCGCAGAATCTCCACGTCTCCGCGGAATTTGTTGATTAAAAGTCCCCGAACCATGTCCCATTCATCCTGTTCCAGCAGCATCAGCGTTCCGGCAAGGGACGCAAATACGCCACCCCGGTCTATATCGCCTACGAGCAGCACGGGTGATTTTGACATTTTTGCCATACCCATATTGACAATATCCTCTGATTTAAGGTTTATTTCCGCCGGACTGCCCGCTCCTTCCAGCACGATCACATCGTACTTTGCGCTGAGGGCTTGATAAGCCCGCATGATGTGGGGAATCAATTCTTTCTTATGCCTGTAGTACTCAGAGGCGGTCATGTTTCCCCATACTTCACCGTTTACGATCACCTGCGACCCGCTCTCGCTCGTAGGTTTTAGTAAAATGGGATTCATAAGCACGGACGGTTCCAATTCCGCCGCCTGCGCCTGCATCACCTGCGCGCGGCCCATCTCCAGTCCTTCCTTGGTTATAAAGGAATTGAGCGCCATATTTTGCGATTTAAACGGAGCCACCCGGTATCCGTCCTGCCGGAGGACGCGGCACAGCGCCGCGGCAACAAAGCTTTTTCCCGCATTGGAAGTGGTTCCCTGTATCATGATTGATTTGGCCATTTTATTTTCCCTTCAAAAAATCCCCGATTGCGCAAATAAGCTTTTCGTTCTGAGGATGAAGCCGAACCGCTATACGGTAAAAATCCGGTGAAAGTCCCCGGTAATTTGCACATGAACGGATAAGTATGCGCTTACTTAACAAAAATTCCTGCAAACCGTTTGCTTTTGATTTAAAAAAAATGAAATTTGCCCTGGAATCATAAACGTTAAACCCGAACTCTATAAGCCAGCTTTTTAAAAAATCCCGTTCAGCTGCAACGATACGGCGTGTTTTCAAGACATAATCTTTTTCCAGAACAGCGGCGGCTCCCGCTTCCTGAGCGACAACAGAAACGCTCCAGGCCTGCCCGCAGCGGGATACCATATCAATAATCCGCTTGTTTCCGCATAAACCGTATCCAAGACGAAGCCCCGGAACCGCAAATATCTTGGTAAAGGCTTTGAGCAAAAACAGATTGGATTGTTTTAGAAAAGGTTTCATGGTATGTTCTTCGGGTCCTTCCAGAAAATCGTTGAAGCACTCGTCCACCACCAGCAATGTTCCGCAACAGGTGCATTGATCCAAAATCCGGCGCATGAGGTCAGGCTGAACAAGTACTCCCGTCGGATTGTTGGGGTTGCAGATAAAAACAATATCCAGCCCCTGATAGATGCACTCTAAAAAATCCGAATCCAGCCTGAAACCGTTCTCTTCCTTCAGTTTATAAAATCCCAGAGCGCATCCGGCTTCTGCCAGCGCGGTTTCATAATCCGCAAAACCGGGCGCTATCAGCAATGCTTTTTTCGGCCGCAGGGCCGAGACCAGGCGGTAAATCACATCGGCCGCACCGTTTCCGCAGACAATTTCATCCGGTTCAACGTCTTCCCACCCTGCGATGCATTTCTTTAGCCTGCGGCAGAGCGGATCGGGGTAATTGACGCAATTTTCCACACTGTTAAGGATTGACTGCCGCACGTTCCCCGCAAGGCCCAACGGATTGATGTTCGCCGAAAAATCCAGCACATCAGATCCGCCCGGCAGGGAATAAATATCCCCTCCATGTATTAAAGTTTCCATATCACACCGCCTGTCAGCATAAATATGACGCCTGATTTTGCGGCGCTGCACGCCGCCAGGAACAAAACTGAAGTCATAGCGGAAAGACGGTTTGCCCTTATTATGTCGTCCGCACAAACGCTCCTGATGACGTCTCCGATCACCGGCTTTTTAACCAGTTTCCCGAAATAGTACGCGTCTCCGGCCAAGCCAATATTCAACGCGCCGGCGCAGACGGATTCTGTCTGCGCACTGTTGGGGCTCGCATGGCATAACCTGTCCCGTCTGAATATCCTCCATGCGTTTTTTGCGTCCATTCCGAGAAGAAATGCCGCTGCAATCATAAACAATGCCGTCAGCCGGGCCGGTATAAAGTTGAGCGCGTCGTCCAGTTTTGCTGCAAAACGCCCGAAATTAATATACCTGTCGTTTTTATATCCGATCATGGAATCCAGGGTGTTTGCCGCCTTATACATCCATCCAAGCGCAGGCCCGCCGATTGCCGTATACAGCATGGGCGCCGTAATACCATCCGATGTGTTCTCCGCCACCGTTTCAACCACAGCCTTGATAATACCTTCCCGCGACAGCGCTTCCGTATCCCGTCCGACGATCATGGAGACAGCGCGCCGCGCTTCCGAAATATCTCCCTGAAGAGCACGATAGACTTTTATGGCCTCTATCCTTAAGGATTTTGCCGCAAGGATCTGATAACACATCCATGTCTCCAGCGCAAACCAGAGCCAGAAGTATTGCGACGCAATAAAAAGAATCAGCGCCGGTACGGCTGCTGCAAATGCAAGCACGCACAATGATAAAATCATGCCCGCCGCACGTTCTCCTTTTGGTGTTTTTTTACATAATCTGCGAACCCTTTTTTCTCCCCGGCTGATTAAAAAACCAAAAAAGCATACCGGATGGGGCATCCCATGCGGGTCTCCGATGATTGCGTCCAATATAAATCCCGCAATGAAAGCGGCAACGGAATAAGCAATCATGCGTCTTGCCCTCTTTTTGGGGCATAGCGCGCACATTGATTCAAAAAAGCAAACGCCGCCCCGATATTTCCGTAAAAATAAAGGTGCGGAAAACCGGCGTACAGAGAAGTTGTCCCATAAGCGCAGCTTAAAATTCCTTCCCGCAGAGGCTGCTTTGTTTCATAAGCTTCCCCCGGCACTGTGCTGTCCCAGTAATGGAATTCGTGCCCGTTTATGGATCCGCCCTTTTTAAGGAGCATGGTATCGTGTTTTGCGGTGAGCGAAAGATATCCGAAACGGTTGAGCCGGCTGGTGCGGTAGCAATCCGCTTCAATCACGCCCGCCATTTCGTGCTTAATGCCCCTCTCATCCTCCATTGTCCGGTGCAGGTACATAAAACCGCCGCATTCGGCAACCGCCGGCAAACCGTCCGCAATACGCTCTTTTACCGAGAGAAGCATGCTTTGGTTGGAGGCAAGATCACCGGCATACAATTCCGGGTATCCGCCGCCAAGCAAGAGGCCGTCCGCCTCTTCCGGAATTTTATCATCGTGGATCGGGCTGAATTCAACGATCCGCGCCCCCATTTCCGAAAGAAGGTCAATATTATCCTGATAATAAAAACAAAATGCACTGTCCCGCGCAACCGCGACGGTCACCCGTTTATCAAGGCGCGGCAACAGGGGCGCATTGCAGGATATGCCGGGCGCTTCCCGGGCAATATGAAGCAGTCTCCCGATATCGACGCTTTCTTCCATTTGAGCGGCAATCCGGTTTAATTTGTTTTTTAAATCCTGTACCTCCGCTGCGGTTACCAACCCTAAGTGCCGGCTTTTTAAAACACTTTCCGGCATATTGGGCAAAAAGCCCAATACGGGGACGTCCAGCTCGTTTTCGATCATGCTTTTCAATTCTGCATAAAGGGAACCGGGTACCCTGTTTAATATCAATCCTTTGATTCCGCTGTTCCGCAGCGATAAAAATCCCTTGGCTACCGCGGCGGCCGAAACCGACATTCCCTTACAGTCCAACACCAGTATTACGGGGGTCCCTGTGGCTTTTGCAACCGCATAGGAACTTGCGTCCGTCGATCTTCCGGCAATGCCGTCATAATAGCCCATAACCCCTTCCATTACGGCGATATCGCATCCGGCGGCATTTTTTTGTAATAAATACCGTACGGTATTTTCGTCCGATAAAAAAAGGTCCAGGTTTCTTGATTTTGCGCCGATGATTTCCGAATGAAACATGGGGTCTATATAATCCGGCCCGCATTTAAACGAAGCGGTTTTAAGGCCGCGGGCGACAAGCGCCGTCAGCAGGCCGCAGGTAACCGTTGTTTTGCCTCCGCCCGAAGATACGCCTGCAATCATTAGCCTGGGAACGCTATTTATCATTTTCCAATCCTCTTCCGTTCAGAATAAACACGGGATTTGCGCCCGTCATCATATGGTACGCACCCGCCTTTTTGGCATGGGAAGCCGAAATCTGCGTGATTTCGGGTTCTATTCCATGCTTTAAAAAACATTCTTGTGCGGCTGCGAGCGTTTCAAGCGTAACGGCGTTTACAACAATGGACGCCGTCGGATTCTTTTTAAGCACCAAATCAAAAATCTCCCGCATCCTGCCGGACGATCCTCCAATAAAAACGCAGTCCGGACCGGGCAGAACATCCAGGCCGTTGGGCGCTTCAGTCTCCACCACGGTCAGATTGCAGGATTTAAACTTTTCCTTGTTTTTATTAAGCAGGGAAACGGCCTCCCTGTTTTTTTCGATTGCGTAAACTCTGCCCGGCAAAGAAAGCCTCGCCATCTCAATTGAAACCGCGCCCGTTCCCGCGCCGACGTCATATACGGTATCCCCCCGGCTGATCCCAAGCTTTGCCAGGGATATACAACGGACTTCAAATTTTGTCATTGGAACATCCCCGCGTAAAAATTCTAAATCCGGGATGCCGGCTGAAACTGGATTTCCGGCACACCGGTTTATTGCAAAAATTACGCTCAGGGGCTCAAATATCCGGCCTGTCAGTTCCATTGCAAGGCCGTGTAATATTTGTTCGTTTGGATAGCCCAGATTTTGCCCAATATAAACTTCCGTTTCGCCAAGCCCGTTTTCACACAGCCGGTTCAGGACCCAGTCCACACCCTGATCCCCGCCTGTCAGAAGAAAGGTTTTTTTGTTGGCCGCCACAACTTTGGCGACATCGGCCTTCCTGCCGTGAACGCTCAGCATCTTCGCATCCTCCCAGGAGAGTTTAAGCCTGGAACAAAAATACGAAAGCGAACTTACGCCGCAAACGGTACGCACTTCGTAATCAGCCAGCCTTTCATTCAACTCTTTTGCCGCGCTGAAAAAGCCAGGATCGCCGGATACCAATACGCCGATCCTTTGGTATTCCGGGTGGCTGTTTATTGCATGAACGATTTCTTCGTTACGCACACATGCAATTTGCCCGGACGTCCTTTCAGCCGGCAGAAGCCGCGGCGCGCCGATCAGGCAATCGCATTCTAAAATGGCTTTCTGCGCCTCGCACGTCAGCGTTTCCTGCGTACCCATACCGCAGCCGATGATCCATATCTCCGGCCTCATTGCAGCGCTTCCCTGATCCGGTCCGCCAATACTTCAGCGAGCCGCCTGTCAGCTCCCAACGTGCCGCCCATGGATACCTGGACCTCCGGGTGCTTTTCCCTGAATGCCGCAATTTCCGCAGGAATATCTTCCTGTATGTGCACGCCGTCAAACAGAAAATACGGAACAACTTTTATGTCATCCACGCCTTTCGCCATCAGCCCAAGAAGCCCTGATTCCAGGCTCCGGGCGCGGAATTCCATATAAGCGGCCTCTATATGTTCCATTTTAAGTATTTCACGCGCATATTCAACAATTTTTTCCATAGTGATTTCCGTTTCGCTTTTCCGGCTGCCATGCGCCAACACCAAAACACCTGTCATTTCATTCCTCCTTCATAAATTCGCCGGTACATTCCAGCAAATAATCGATATCCGCTTCCGTATGGGCATTGGATATAAAAATGGCTTCAAACGGTGCGGGCGCAAGGTAGATTCCCCGTTGCAGCATAAAATTGAAGTATCTCGCATACATCTGCCTGTCCGCAAGCAATGCCGATTCATAATCCTTCGGCGTCTCCGGAGCAAAAAACAGGCACGCAAGAGAACTCACACCGCTTGCGCTGGCCAGTGCTTTATAATCTTCGATCAATCCGGCAAGCCCTGCATACAGGCGCTTGCCCAGTTTCTCTATCCGCCCGTAAATGCCGGGGTTTTCTTTTAAAATTGCAAGCTGCTTAAGTCCCGCCGCCATTGCTACGGGATTGCCGGAAAGAGTCCCCGCCTGATACACATCACCTAAAGGGGATATGGTCTGCATAATCTCCCGGCGTCCGGCATATGCGCCCACCGGCATGCCCGCGCCGATGATCTTGCCGAACGTTGCGAGATCGGGCGTTATTCCGTAGTATTCCTGCGCTCCTCCGGGAGACAGCCGGAATCCGGTAATCACTTCGTCAAATATCAGCAGCGCCCCATGTCGTTGGCACAAGGATTTTAATCCCTGCAAAAAGCCCTCCTTTGGAAGCACCACCCCCATGTTGGCGGCAACCGGCTCCACAATCACAGCGGCAACGTTGTTTGGATTTGCGTCAAGCAACGCTTCCACGCTTTCAACATTGTTGTAGGAAGCGCACAGCGTGTCCGCGGCAACAGATTCGGGCACGCCGCGGCTGCCGGGAACGCCCCCGGTCATCAGTCCGGAACCCGCTTTGATCAGCATCGCATCGCTGTGCCCGTGATAGCATCCGTCAAATTTGACGATCTTGCTTCTGCCCGTAAAACCGCGCGCTGCACGAACCGCGCTCATCACTGCTTCCGTACCCGAATTCACCATACGGACCATATCCGCACAGGGAATCATTTCGCAAAGAAGTTCCGCCATCTCCACTTCCAACCGGGTGGCCGCCCCAAAGCTTAAGCCGTTCCCTGCCGTGTTTATAACCGCCTTTGCAATCTCCGGATGGTTGTGCCCCAGTATCATCGGGCCCCACGAACCAACGTAATCCGTATATTTAACGCCTTCTTCGTCCCAAATGGACGCTCCGTCCGCCCGCGCTATAAAACGCGGCGTACCGCCGACAGACAAAAATGCGCGCACCGGACTGTTTACCCCACCGGGAATGACTTTTTTAGCCCGTTCAAACAAACTTTCCGATCCCGACATCAGCCTATTCTCCCTTCATCGATCCATCCTGCCAGTTCTTTTGCGTAGTACGTAATCAGTATGTCCGCGCCTGCCCGGAAAACTGCCGCGGCCGACTCGCACGCCGCGCCCGTTTCATCCAGATAACCTGCCCGGGCGGCTGCTTTTATCATTGCATATTCGCCGCTTACGCTGTACGCCGCAACCGGGAGGTCAAACCTTCCGGACACGCGGCTAATTATGTCCAGATATGAAAGCGCCGGCTTAACCATCAGAATATCCGCGCCTTCCTCCACATCCAGGGCTGCTTCGCGCAGGGCTTCATTACTGTTGTGAAAATCCATCTGGTAACTTTTCCGGTCTCCGAACGCAGGCGCCGAACCCGCAGCCTCACGGAAAGGTCCGTAGAAAGAAGAGGCGTATTTGGCGGCATAGGATAATATGGGTATATCAGCAAACCCGTTTGCGTCCAGTTCCCTCCTTATGGCAAGCACCCGGCCGTCCATCATATCGGACGGAGCGACCATGTCCGCCCCTGCCTGTACGTGGGACAGCGCCGTTTTTGCGAGATAGGGTAACGTGCCGTCATTATCCACCTTTTCTCCCTGCAGCATGCCGCAATGCCCGTGGCTTGTATATTCACAAAGGCATACGTCGGTAACCAGCATCAGTTCCGGAAATTCCTTCCGCGCGGCCATAAGGGCCCTCTGAACCACGCCGTCTTCCGCCCATGCGCCGCTGCCTGTTTCATCCTTTTTATCCGGAATACCAAAAAGCATCACGGAATGAATGCCCGACTTCAGCACACGTTCCAACTTACGGCACAGCGTATCCGGGCTGTAGCGGTACTGCCCAGGCATTGCGCCTATTTCTTCCTGTATATTTCTGCCTTCCCGCACAAACACAGGGTACATAAGCGCTGACTTTGATATCCGCGTTTCACGCACCATATTCCGCATTTGTGTACTTCCCCGCAGCCTTCTGGGCCTTTTGAGCAAATCCATAAAATCACCTGGTTTCCTTTATCTCAATCAATTTATCTATCATACTGTTTAATGACGCTTCCCCGGAAATCCATATCTGCATGCCGTATTCCCTTGCCTGCCGTGCGGTTTCTTCTCCAATGCACACGGCTTTTATCTGTGAAAGCCTGCCGCCATATGCGGATGCAAAACCGCGTACTGTAGATGCGCTGGTAAACAGCGCATAATCAAATTCCCCGCTTTGGACAACAGCATTGGCCGCAGGACTGCCGCTCATTTCGCAAGCGGTTTTGTACAGGGCGATGTCGTCATAATCAACGATCCCATCAAGCTCTCCGCACAACTCCGGGGAACCTTCCTTTGCCCGCGCAATAAGGATCCTTTGTCCTTTTGACAACTGAGCCAGCCCCTTACCGAGGGCGGAAGCGCAATATTTTGAAGGCACGAAATCCACCCGGATGCCCTTCTCTTCGACTATTTTGGCTGTCGCGCCGCCTATTGCCGCGAAACGGATGCCCTTCAAGTCCCGCACATCCATTTGCGCTTCCCAAAGTTTATTGAAAAAAACTTCTGCGCCAAAAGGACTTGTGAGGACGACCCATCCGTACTGGCCGATCCTTTTAAGAGCTTCTTTGAAAGGTCCGTTTTGTTTTATAGCGGCCGTACGGATACATGGAAATTCCACAACCTCCGCGCCCAGGCTGCGCAGCATCCTTGTAAGGGAAGAATTGCGTCCTTCCGGACGTACGTTTACCACACGCAGGCCGGACAGCGCCCTTTTTTCCGCCCAGTTCATGCTTTCTGACAGCCCGCAGACTTCTCCGACCACAATAATGGAAGGCGGCTGCATACCCGCTTTCCGCGCATCCTCATACAGCTTGTATACGGTGGAGACCACCCTGCGCTGGGCAGAAGTTGTGCCCCGCTCCAGTACCGCGGCAGGCATATCGGGGTTCATTCCCGCCTCCATCAATCCGTTGCAGATGGCCTGCAAATTGACCATGCCCATCAGGAAAACAAGCGTTCCGCCAGCCTGCACAAGAGGTCCGAACCGGACGCCTTCCGTACCGCCGCTTTTGGCGTGGCCTGTAACGATATGGACAGACGAGCAAAAATTCCGGTGCGTAACCGGAATGCCGGCATAGGCAGGTACCGATGTGGCCGACGGCACGCCCGGCACAATCTCGAAAGGGATTCCGTTTTGAATTAAAAGTTCCAGTTCTTCACCGCCGCGGCCAAAAAGAAACGGGTCTCCGCCTTTCAGGCGCACCACTTTTTTCCCTTCCAGAGCGCGTGCAAGCAAAATCCGGTTGATTTCTTCCTGGGGTACGGGATGTTTTCCCGCGGATTTACCCACGTCTATTTTTTCCGCAGTTTGGGGCATCATGCCCAGAACTTCCTGCCCGGCCAGTTTATCAAAAACAACAACTTCAGCCCCGCTTAAAACCTCCGCGCCCTTGAACGTAAATAAGCCGGCGTCTCCCGGTCCCGCGCCCACCAGCCACACTTTTCCGGTTTTTTCTTTCATATCAATTCACCTGCCAGTCTGTTTGCCAGCGTTTCACCAAGCTGCCGGGCTTCTGATAACGGCCCTGCAATATTTCCGGATATCTGCCGTCCTGTTTCATCCACATACAGTCCGGAAAGGTAAATCTCATTTCCCGCAATTTGGGCATAAGCGGCAATAGGCTCTATGCAGCCGCCGCCCAATGCGCTGACAAATGCGCGTTCCGCAATTGCGCATGCCTGGGATTCCGCATCGTTTACGCATAAAAGCAAATCTTCCAGCCCGCCGTTCCGCCTGCCCTGCACGGCAAGGATTCCCTGGCCTGCCGCGGGCAGCATTTCCTCCGGCGCAAACACCCGGCTGATCCTGCAGGCAAGGCCCATTCTTTTCAGCCCGGCACAGGCAAGCACCAGCGCCGCACAACCCCCTGCGTCCAGTTTATTCAGGCGCGTATGTATATTTCCGCGGATGCCTGCCGACTCGGCATTTGGATACAAATTTTTCAGCTGAAGCGTTCTTCTTGCGCTGGAACACCCCACGATTCCGGTTCCATCCCACTTCTGACCGTCCTGCGGAAGAATCAGGGTGTCCCGCGGGTCTTCCCTTTTGGAATAAGCCAGTATGGGCAGATATGAAGGCGTTTCCATGGGCATATCCTTCAGGCTGTGCACCGCGATATCGATACGACCATCCATCAGCGCCTGGTCCAGTTCACGTACAAACAAACCCTTTCCCCCTATACGGTCCAGGTTTTGGTCCAGAATTTTATCTCCAGTTGTCACATATGTCTTAATTTCTGTTTCTATATCAGGATGGCAGCCGCGGATGCGCTCCATAACTATTTCCGCCTGCCGCACCGCAAGTTTGCTTGCACGGCTGCCTATCACAAGTTTCCCTTTCATTCCGCTTCCTCCGATTCGTCCATATGCTTTAAGGTCTTGCCTATTGCCTGGGCCGCCCGTTTCACGGCTATATGATCGCTTCCGTCAGAAGTTATGCCTGCCGTGAGTTTTCCCTGGCGGATGATTGCCGGAAAATAAAAAGTGCACTCTTCGCTGCAATCCGCAACACTGACCGGGATTTGAAGTGCGGCGCATTCCTCCGCGATCCCGCTGTTTACCGTTCTGTTATCTGTAGCTGCCAAAACCAAAGCCGCATCTTTGCAGTCGCCTTTCTGGTACTCCCTCTTGGTCCAACGGATACATTCCAATACTTCATGCGCTTCCTCTATGTTTTCCGGAGAAATAACATGAACGCCGCAGCCAAATTCCAGCAATGTCCTAATACGCCGTAGCGCGATTTTACCCCCGCCAAAAACAACCGCCTTTTTGCCTGCAAGGCTTATAAACAAAGGAAACATTTTTTTATCCGGAAATCGGCCCAGCTTTTCCGCCAGTATTTTTTTTGCCGTTTCTACGGATACGCCCGTTTCTTCCGCAGGCCGGCCGATCACGACAACCGTAACGCCCGCTATTTGAGCGGCATGCACTTTTTCCTGAAAACCGCCTTCTCTTCCCGATTCCTTGGTTACCATCCAGCGGGCATCCACCTGCCGAAGGATGGCAAGATTCAGTTCCATGCTGAACGGTCCCTCCATGCATATAATGTTTTTTGACGGAATTCCAAGGTTCCTGCAGCGCTCAATCGTGCCCGCATCGGGAAGTATCCGTGGATACAGTCTTTCGGCTTGCATACGTGTAAATACATCCAGATCTTTACTTCCTGTGGCAAGCATCACATTGCCCTGCGTTTTTCCAAGATAGACGGCCGCCTCCGCGGCGTCCCGAACATATACGCAGCCGGCTTCCGATTTCTCCGCCCGGATTACCCGGATACATTCCTTTCCGGTTTTCCCGCACGCGGATCTGATATTATCCGAAACTTTATCGGCATACGGATGGGTAGCGTCCACCACACAATCAAAATCCCGGATTTGCAGGATCATTTCTTCCCGTTCCAGGCGCCCGGCCCGGACAACAAGGTTTGGTTCTTCTTTTAACGCCTCCCTGCCGTATTCGGTCGCCACACAGGCGCAGACCCATGCGCCCCGCCTCGCAAGGAACCGGGCCAGTATACGGCCTTCGGTTGTTCCCGCAAACAAAAGAACTTTATACATTCCTGTATCCTCTTGGCGTTACCATTCTTCCGAATATATTTTTGGTGCTGCTGCTTCCGATAAATACGGTTGTGAACATATCAACCTCCGTATCTTTCAATTCTTCAAGGGTCAGTATCCGGACCGCTTCGCCTTTCCTCCCGATATTGCGCGCAATTCCGCAAACCGTACCGGGTTCCCGGCAGCGGAGCAGTATTTCGCACGCTTTTTTTAAGTATCCGCTTCTTTTATGGCTGGACGGATTGTAAATACAGATTGCAAAATCAGCTTCCGCTGCTGCAGACAGTCTTTTTTCTATCACCGTCCAGGGCGTCAGCAGATCGCTCAGGCTTATAACGGCAAAATCATGACCCAGGGGCGCGCCAAGCAAAGCGCCGCCGCTGCCTGCCGCTGTGATGCCCGGAACTACCTCAATATGAATATTGTCAAAATCCTGCGCGAGTTCGAGCATCAACCCCGCCATGCCATAAATGCCGGCGTCACCGCTGCATACCATGGAAACCGTATTTCCTGCCGCCGCTTCCCGCAAAGCTTCCTTGCATCTGTCCGTTTCTTTTCTCATTCCGGTGGATATAAATCTTTTTCCGGCGAAACGTTCGCGGATCAATCCGATATATCCTTCATACCCGGCGATGACGTCGCTTTTTAAAAGTGCTTCCTCAGCCTGGCGGGTGATATGCATTTCATCACCGGGACCGATTCCGACAACATATACGGTCATTTTAAGGCTCCCTTCTGTTTCAATGCCGATACCTTCAGCCCTTCCATACAGTCCTGTACATTCTCCCATGAAAGTCCTTCCTTCAGTCCATACAGCAGGGAACTTACCGCGTTTTTGGAAGCATCCAGAACAAGCCTCTCAAGCAGTTCGCGGCTTACAACATCCATCTTAACCGCTTTAAATGCAAACGAAGCGCGCGAAATGGCGTCCTGAGCCGTCATCCTGCTGATTTCATCAATCCGGGGCGCCAGATCGCGAAAATAATACCAGTCCATCAGTTTCTCAATATATTCGTCCAATATGGCCATCGCCTCTGAAACCGCTGTGCTGTCCGGATCAGGTCCTGCGCGTAAATCGTCCACGTCAAATAAAACAGTACCCGGCAATTGACCGATTTCAGGTTCAATGTCCCTGGGAACCGCAAGGTCGATGAGTATTCTTGGCTTTCCGTCTTTGGGAAACGGGTCTTTCTTGAGAGTATAATGCGGACTGGTTGTTGCGCTCACCACGGCGTCCGCGTTTTGCAGATAGGCGTAACGGTCATCATAGGAAATACACGCACATCCCTCGGGAATCACCACCTGCCCTTTTGTATACTGGCGTAAGGTCATGCACACTATGCTTTCCCGCTCCACAAGGCGCCGGGCAACCAGCCTTCCCATTTCACCGTTCCCTATCACCAGGCAATTCAGCCGGCTTAAATCGCCGAATTGCGCGCATAGTTTCTCAACTCCAAGTTTAGCTGCGGAAGGATTTGCATTTCCCAGCACAAGATCGGTTTTTACCTTTTTGGCGGCAGTGACTGCCATGGAAAAAAGTTTATTCAGTATCGCGTCAGTGCACTCCTGCTCCCTTGCGAAAGCAAGCGAATCCTTAACCTGGGACAATATCTGGTCCTCCGCAAAAATCATGGATTTAAGCCCGCCCGCAAGCATAAACAGATGCCGGACCGCCCGTTTTCCCGACCGGCTCACAAAATACGCGCTGTACGTTTTGGGATCTACTCCGGCGGCTCTGCAAAGAATCTCATATGGTTTGTGAGGGCATTTTCCGCTCAGCCACAACTCTGTCCGGTTGCAGGTATGAATCAGCACGCAGCCGTCCGGGCGAAGTGTTGCCTGAATCTGCCGTAATATTTCCGCCTTTCTGAGTTTGGTAAAGGAAAACTTTTCCCTTACCTTGAGCGGGGCTTTATTATGATCGATCCCCGCCATGCTAATATTCAAAGCAAGCCCTCCAGTTTCTTTTCGCTACAGCCACGGTTACGGGCCCCGCCACCGTCTTTTTTACCGTCAGATCACTTGGACCCGCCAGAGCGCATGCCGCCCTTTCACAGACGCAGCCTACACCCGCAACGCTTTTAACAAAATTCGATTCGCTAAACCGCCCCTCCACGCCGGCAAGTTCCCCGGCGGAAAAGGTTCTCAATTCGATTCCGTATTTCAGGCAAAAATCAAGCAAACCTTTCTCCTCTTTCTTTAAGTCAATGGAAGCTGCTCCGGCCAATGCCTGCATCGGATATCCTCCGTTTTGCAGCGCCTGCTTCACCGCATCCTCAATTTGACCGCAGTCCGCGCCCTTTCTGCATCCGACCCCCAAGTACAATATTTGGGGCACCAGATGAAGCGTTTTTTGAAACGGCTTTTTTTTAAGATCAAACGATACGGATATGCCGCACTTTAATCCGGCAGATTCCCGGACTCCGGCCGGAAATCGTCCTTCCACTTCAAAATCGCTGTGCCATCCCACTTCTTCGCCGTTCAGCAACGCCGCAGATACGGTTTTAACTTCTTTGGGGTTGGCAATGTAAAGGCTATTTTGCATTGCCCAACTGTCCACCGCAAAAATCCCCCTGCAGTCGGTTGCCGTAGAAATGACGGGCTGCGCGCCGGTTGCCTTTGCCGCCCTTTGAGCAAGCCTGTTTGCTCCTCCAATATGGCCAGATAAAAGCGATATCGCAAACCGCGCGTCTTCGTCAATCACCACAACAGCGGGATCGTATATTTTACCCTTCAGGCAGGGCGCAACGGCCCGCACCGCGATACCGCACGCGGAAATAAAAATGATTCCGTCGAAGGTTTCAAATGCCTTTCGCGTCCATTCTCCAAGAGATTGACCCAGCGGATGCAGCCTCTGCGCATAGCAGTCCGGCGCAAACCCCGTACATTCATCCGGCTTAAGCCGTTCACATAATTCTGCGCATAATTCCGCGCCCTTTTGAGTAAACGCCACCGCCGCCAGCTTCATTTCCGCGCCTCTCTGCATCCGTGTGAAAATGCCGCGTCGTATAACAGGGAAAGATCGTATTCATCTCCAAGAAAACCGCCCACGACGATCAGCGCCGTTTTTGTAATCCTGTTTTCCTCCGCCGCACGCTGCAGCGTGGATACGCTGCAGCGAATTACTTTCTCCTCCGGCCATGTAGCCTTATAGACAATCGCAGCCGGCGTATCCGGAGGATAACCGCCTTCCATCAGATTCGCCTGCAGCGCATCCAGCATCCCTGCGCTTAAAAAAATAACCATGGTAGACCCGTGCGCGGCAAGAGAAGGAATGGATTCTTTAGCGGGAACCGGCGTACGGCCCGCCATGCGTGTGATGATCACTGTTTGCGAAATACCGGGCAATGTATACTCGGCTTTCAGCGCGGCTGCCGCTCCGCAGAACGAGCTGACTCCGGGAACAACTTCAAAAGGGATTCCCTCATCCGCAAGCGCATCCATCTGCTCGCGTATGGCTCCAAAAAGGCTTGGATCGCCCGTATGCAGCCGCACGGTCATAATTCCCGCACGGTCGGCCTGTATCATAACATCCAGAACCTCTTTGAGCGTCATGGAGGCGCTGTTGTAGATCCGGCATTCTTTTTTTGCAAATTCAAGCAGATCCTTATTTACCAGCGAACCCGCATAAACAATAACGTCGGCTTCCTTCAGCAGATTCATTCCGCGCAGCGTTATCAGATCCGCCGCACCCGGCCCTGCTCCCACAAAATATATCATCTTTTTTACGCATCCTTTACTATAATGATCGAAAAATAGCTTGCATCTTCCCCTGCGGCGGATAAATCCTCAAACACCCGTTCGCCGGACATGCCGCACCGCTGCACCATTTTAGCGCATCCGCCCAGATTTTTTTCAGCAATGTCTTTTTTTATTTTGGTAAATGCCCGTCCCGTTTTCATCAGAACCTTGGTTCCCGGCAGTTTAAGGCCTTCTCGCACGCCGCTGTAAGAGCCCGGTATTATATGCAGCGGCTCTGCGCCTTCCGCCAGGGATATGCCCAGCCTTGCCGCAGCCGCGCAGAATGAAGGGACGGCAGGAACGATTTCCGCCTGCCCGCCCATTTGCACCACTTTTTTATGCACATAAATATAGGTCGAGTACACGGTGGGGTCGCCAAGCGTTAAAAAAGCAACGCTGTTCCCCTTTATAAGGCTTTGCATAATCTGCTCTGCCGCCGATGTATGGCAGGCGTTCAATAATTCGCCGTCCCGCGTCATGGGCATTGAAATCTCCAGGATCTTTTTATTGCACAGCCCGGGAATGGCGCTTTGGGCAATGGCGAGCGCGGTCATTTCGTTTTCACCGGTATTAGGGACCGCGGCCACTTCGCATTCTTTTATGATTCGTACAGCCTTTAATGTCATCAGCTCCGGGTCTCCCGGTCCAACGCCTACGCCGTATAGTTTTCCCGTCATGTTTTTCCTCCCGCCGTTTTTATATGTTCGATCAGTTCAGGAACCCGGCTTGTCTGGCCCAGCACGCCGTATACGTTTGAAAATAACAATGCACCTGAAAGAACCAGGCCGTTCAGCCGTGCAGACAAATGATATTCTATCCTTTCAGTAATTCTGCGCATGGTTTTTACCAGTAATCCGGATTTCTCAAGAATATCCAAAGCATGATCCGCAGTGATGCATCCAAGCAGTTCTTCAACAATGGCTTTGCCGGCGCCGGAGGCCGCCGCATACGAGGCAAATATCTCCATCCTGCAATCCGCGTATTTGGAATGCGTGTTCATGATCCCGCCCGCAAGTTTTACAAGTTTTCCAGCATGCCCTATCAGCAGGACTCCATCCAGTTTCAGATCCGCCGCATGATCCAGTCCTTCACCAATAAAGTTGCTGCACCTGAGGACGGCGTTTTCTGGTATATCCGATTGTTTTTTAATAAAATCACCACCATAATTTCCGGGTGTGAAAACAATGGTTTTAATACCGTTCGCATGCATCATGTTCATTTCCAGGCAAATTGAGTCCACCATCGCCGATTCGCTCATAGGCTCCACTATGCCGCTTGTTCCCAGTATGGACAGGCCCCCTTCGATCCCCAGCCTGGGATTAAAGGTACGTTTGGCGATGGACTCGCCGTCGGGAATAAAAACTTCAACATCAAGGCCATTACCGTATCCCAATTTATTGCAAACGTCTTTTACCTCCCGTTCAATCATTGCCCTTGGCACAGGATTGATGGCGGCGCTGCCCACCGGACAGGAAAGCCCCTTTTTTGTCACCCGGCCCACGCCAATGCCCCCGTCAATTTGTATACGCTGTTCTTTCGTCCTTTTTACCTTTGCGAATATTTTCATTCCATGGGTAACGTCGGGATCGTCCCCGGCGTCTTTGCGTACCGAGCAGGAAACAAATTCAGGGTCTTTTACCGCATCCTCCACACAAAAGCCTGCCAAAATCCCCTTGGGTGTGGTTACAGTTACATAAGAGGCGTGTCCGCAGCCAAGCAGCATCATCGCCGCAGCCTTTGCGGCCGCAGCCGCGCAGGTTCCGGTGGTATATCCGCAGCGAAGTTTCTTTTGGTCTTTTATAACATAAGGTTTTTCCATGCCATATTTTCCTCTATAAAACAAATAAGGCGCCTCACTATGAAGCGCCTTTATTCAGCAAAAATACCTGCCAAAAACCTGAACACCTCAGAATCCCGTGGGGTTGTACATTCAGCAATACCGGCAAGTAATCTGACTTATGCATACTAAATATGCAATCACAGTAGCGGACCTGTGCGGGATTCTCACCCGCTTCCCTTTTTAAGCAAAGCACCCGTATTGAAACTTATTAAATTATAAAATTATTTGCCCTCAAGCAATAATTTATATTCATTATATATGATAACTTGCCGAAACACAAAATGATTCTCTATCTTTTTTTTGTAAAATTTTGTTCTCCCAATTTATTCAGCGGGTCATCCATCCTCTTTTGGCAGAAATAATTGCAGTATCGTTTTGCGGGCGGTAGAAATCGTTCCTGCCGATTCATCCAGGTCAAGACCGTCCTTATGATTCATAACCTGCATGAGATGCGCAATCCGCGGAAGCCTGAGCGAGTGTTTTCTGAGCACTTCGGCGTCTGAAAAAAGCTCCTTTATGTAACCCGAAGCCGCTATCTTTCCATGGTCCATTACATAGGCGTAATCGCAATACAGTGGAACAATATCCATATCGTGCGTGGCAATTACAATGGAAACTTTGTTTTTATCTTTAATATCCGCCAAAAGCTTCAGTATATCGCTTACGCCCGCGGGATCAAGCCCGGCAGTTGGCTCATCAAGTATGATCACGTCCGGGCGCATAACCAGGATACCCGCAATGGCAACCCGCTTTTTTTGGCCAAAGCTCAGCGCGTGCGTGGGTTTGTCTGCCAGTTCTTCGATCCCGGCCTGCAATATAGCTTCATCCACCCTCCGCCGGGCTTCACTTTCATCCAGTCCAAGATTGAAGGCTCCAAAAGAGATGTCTTTTTTTACGCTGGCAGAAAAAAGCTGGTCGTTCGGATCCTGAAAAACAATACCCACCCGCCTTCTCATTTCGGATACGGATTTTTTATCATAATCCACTTTTTTTCCGTCAAAAAAAACATCACCGCTTTTCGGTACCAGTACGCCGTTCAGATTTAAAAACAAGGTTGACTTACCGGCTCCGTTTCCTCCCAGTATGCCTGTAAATTTTCCTTTCTGAATCCCGATGCTCACATGGTCAAGCGCAGGTTCTTCGTCCTGATACGAATAACAGAGTTCTTGTGTTTCAATAATATTCATATACCTGCTCCAAAACAATTATTATTCAGCCAGCCGGCAGCCGCTAATAAACCTGCCAGCGCCAGGGCTCCCCAATACAGTTTAGGGCAGGGGCGATGTTCGTCAGCCAGTACCGTAAGCTGTCCTTCAAATCCCCGGGATTCCATTGCCGCAAAAGTCCGGTCACACCTCTGGTACGCCCGAAAAAAGAGCATGCTGATCAATGTTCCTGTGGATGAAAAAGCCGATTTCAAATTTATGTATCCAAGCCTGGATTCCTGCGCGGTACGGATGCGTTCCGCTTCGTCCCATAAAACAAATATATAACGGTAAATAAGTTCCATCAGGCTGACGACAATGTCTAGCTTTTTTATTTTGCCAAGTTCTGAAAAGAGGCTGGTCATAGGGGTATTGAACGATAAAAAATACATGCAGGCAACACATGCCAGTGCTTTTAAAATCAGGCCGATTCCCTTCAAAAGAGAATCGGCGCTGATTCCATAACTGTAACCTCCCACATCAACGCCGAGCAGCAGCGGCGTTGATGCAGTAAACCGGTTCACCATAATGGTGATGGTACCGATCAACAAAAATCCAAACGGGATCAAAAGAAACCGGATGTACTTTTTCGCAGGCAACCCCGCGCACCACACGGTCGCACATCCCATCACAGCCAGCGTCACGAGGCTCGCCAATATTGAATCCACAGCAAGGCAAATCACCAGAGGCGTTAATGAAAAAACGATTTTAGCTTTAGGATCCGATTTGGCTATTCGGGAATTGTAGGCATATCCGTCAATAAACGTCACTTGCCTGCTCCCGGTTTATCCTTTTTGGCTGTGATCCGGCCCAAAATAAAGCACACAACGCCGGCTCCGATGGCAGCCTGCAATGCAAACAGCAGCGATTCGATTTCTCCGCTGGCGGGTTCCAGAAGTGAGGACGCCCAGGGTGTATAATCCGGATTGATCTGTCCGATAGCTTCTTCCGCCAGCCCGTCGGCGCCCGCAAATTCCGCATTCTGCAATACAAGAAGCGGAATCACGACAATAACAACAATAATGGCCAACAGGATAATATTTTTAACCCATAATTTCATTGCAAATCCTCCTTCTATATTACGGCGAGTTGTTTTAAATCGTTTTCACTGTACTTTTTGAGTACATTGAACACAATAACAGTCAAAAGTCCTTCACATACGGCCAGCGGTATTTGCGTTACGGCAAATATACCCATAAACTTGATCATGGAAGCCATAAAACCGCCCGTTGCGTCCGGAAAGGCCAGTGCAAGCTGGATGGAGGTGACGGCATATGTAACAAGGTCCCCGATGCAGGCCGCCAAAAAGACGGCGATGCCCGATCCTCCACCCAGTTTTTTTGTTAATTTATAAATGCCGTAGGATACAAAAGGCCCTGCTATAGCCATGGAAAATGTGTTGGCTCCCAGCGTGGTGAGCCCCCCGTGTGCCAGAAGAAGCGCCTGAAACAATAAAATAATAACGCCTATCAGGGACATGGCCGCAGGTCCGAACAGAATGGCGCCCAAGCCGACACCGGTAGGATGCGAGCAGCTGCCCGTTACCGAAGGAATTTTGAGTGCAGATAGAACAAAGGCAAACGCGCCGCAAAGCGCAAGCAGCACCAGATTCTTGGAATTCACCCTTACCTTTTTGCGGATGGAAAGAAAACCCGCAATCACAAACGGTACGCAGGCCACTCCCCAGGCAATCGTCCATTGTGGAGGGAGATACCCTTCCATAATGTGCATGGCGTTTGCATTGTGTGTTGGTATCAACATGACTGCGGTCAATGCAATTGCAACGGACATTACAATTTTTTCAATCTTCGTTGTTTTCTCCATTTTTCTTCTCCTTATTCATATTTGCTGCAGGAATGAAGAACACGGAAAGAATGAATTGCAATAACGCAAAAGCATACCTACAATGTACATAACTATATCCTCCATCCTGGCAGAGCCATAGCTAGCCGCCTGCTTAGCGCAAGCGGTAAAAACAGGCAGTTCTTCTGGCTTGGCATCATCATCCGCTCTACCTTCCCGGTTAACCCAGTGGTATATCAGAGAGGATTCCACCTTACAGCGGCGGGACCGCGCGGGATTTTCACCCGGCTTCTCTTTTCACCAAACGGTTCGATCAGATCCGTCCGGCACCTGTTTTAAAAACCATATGTATTTTTTTATTTTATAACCGGCGTCAAATAAAAATAAGACGTCCCGGCAAGAGGCGTCTTAATAATACGTATATTATAATTAACCTGAACACCTCGAATCCCGTGGGGTTTCATATCCAGCAATAACGGCAAGTAATCTGGCTTATGCATACAGTTGTATGCAATTACAGTAGCGGCCCTGCGCGGGATTCTCACCCGCTTCCCTTTTTAAGCAAAGCACCGTTATTTATTCATATTCTTTTCGAATTAATATAATCAGTCTTACTTAATCCACCTATATTATATACTATCCATATAAAGAAGGCAAAGATTATTTAATCATTTCTATAAAACCGATATTGCAGCATTAATTTATAAGTCAAATTATAAAAAAAGCGCATTACACTGCGCTTCTTGGTGCCGAAGACCGGGGTCGAACCGGTACGGGGTTTAAATCCCGCAGGATTTTAAGTCCTGTGCGTCTGCCTGTTCCGCCACTTCGGCTCTTAAATTTGACTATATTATTATATTTCACGGTACAGAAAAGGTCAAGAATTTAATGTAACTTAATTCTGAAAATTTGCAAGTTTTTAAAAAAGGCGGAAAATTCCACCTTTTTTAAAATTCATATTTTATTGTAAATATATTTCTTTTAATCGTCCATCTTGGGGAAGAAATCCGCAAGGGTTGCGGTAGCGTCTTCCACCGGGGGAATCTCATACTCGTAGTTTTCTTCGCTTTCGGCATGCTTCTTTTCAGGTTTCTCCTCTTCCGGAAGCAGAGCGCGGATGCTCAGCGTGATCCGTTTTTTGGCGGGATCAACGCCCAATACCTTTGCGCGGACGACATCGCCCACACGAAGCACTTCTTCCACTTTTTCAAGCCGCCTGTTGGTAATCTGGGAAATATGCACCAGGCCGTCTATTGTGGGTTCCAGGGAAACGAAAGCGCCGAAGGGCAGTATGCGTACGACAGTGCCTTCCACTTCGCTGCCCACCAGATATTTTTCCGGGGCGAGATCCCAGGGCTTTGGCGAAAGCTGTTTTAAGCCAAGCGAGATTTTCTTTTTCTCGGGATCGGCATTGAGTACCAGAACTTCGATTTCCTGCCCGTTTTTCAATACTTCGGACGGATGCTTTACCTTGGTCCAGCTGATATCCGTGATATGCAGCAGGCCGTCGATTCCGCCGATATCCACAAACGCGCCGAAATCGGTGAGGCGTTTCACTTTGCCGTTTATGCGGTCGCCTTTCTGGAATGAAGCGTAAAGTTCTTTTTCTTTTTCTTCCTGCTCTTTTTGAAGCACGATTTTATGGGACAGCACAAACCTTCTTTGCCGTTTATCCACTTCGATCACCTGGACGTCCAGGTCCTGCCCGACAAATTCGTTAAGATCCTCGACATATTTCAGAGAAAGCTGGGAAGCGGGTAAAAACGCGTCGTAGCCTTCCAGTTTGGCAAGCACGCCGCCCTTAACCACTTTATCAACCTTGATCTTGTAAATCTTCTCACTGTCAAGATTCTCGGTCAATTCTTTCCATTTCAGTTTGGATTCAATGGATTTACGGGAGAGCACCACATTCCCTTCCCCATCGTTTAAGGATACCACTTCTGCTTCGATGGTATCGCCAAGGGAAAACAAATCATTAGGATTTACATCGCCCCTTGCCGTCAGGTTTTCTTTCTTTATGATGCCGTCAGATTTATAACCAATATTTACACATATCTCATTGTCGGTGATCTGAACGATCTGGCCGGAAACAACCTGGCCTTTTTTGATATATACAAAAGTCTTTTCCAACTGTGATAAGAAATCATTGTCTTCGCCGCCTTCTGTATTTGTGTTTTCTACTTCTTCCATGGCTTGGGCAATTTCAGGTGTAACATCCAATGTTACATCATCAATATCCTGTTGAGTTCCCTTGTTTTCGAGTTCAGTCATGAGTGTTTTTACCTCCCTAATTAGCCAATCCGGCGTCGATGCACCAGCGACAATACTTATTATATCATCACAATGAATATTTTCAAGTGGCAGTTCGCCAATATTCTCTATATAAAAAGTATTATTGCAGTTTTTTTTGCACAGTGTATATAGTTTTTCCGTATTTGAAGAATTCTTTCCTCCGATCACCAATACAACGTCTGATCTTCTGGACAATTCTTCCGCTTCACTCTGCCGTTTTTCGGTTGTATCGCAAATGGAATCAAATATTTCTATATGCGGTATCCGCTCCTCTAAAACTGCCGTTACATCGTTCCAGAGCTGTTTTGTTATTGTGGTCTGCGCGACAACAAGAACATTATCCATTTGCGGAAGCGCGCGCGCCTCCTCCGTGCTGTTCACGACGTGTACCCGGGCATGCGACCATCCCCTGATGCCCATGACTTCCGGGTGGTCTTCCTTGCCCACAATCACAATATGCGCAGCCTCCGAATCCTTCACCTTTTCTTGAATTCGTTTCACAAACGGACAGGTCAGATCAAGCAATACAAAATCGTTTTCCCTGATTTCATCAAATACTTTCGCTGGCAGGCCGTGAGACCGTACGACCACCAGTGTGGAATCAAGTTTTGGGATATCTGAAACCTTGTCGGCAATATGAACGCCCTTTTGGGCAAGTTCGGCAATTACGTTTTTATTATGTATAAGCTCGCCTATGGTATAGATATGATCATATTTGTTTATAACATCGAATACGGAATCCACGGCGCGTTTTACGCCAAAACAGAACCCTGCGTTTTTTGCCGTTATGATTTCAGCCATTTTTTATACTCTCTTTTAAAGCTGTCATTTTTTTAAATAAAATTTGCGTTATTTCTGCAACCGTCTCGTTGTCTGTCCGGCCGTCTGCAATCTCTTTTACATCAAGGCGCTCTCCGGCTGCTACGGTTACCCTGTGAAATATTCTGTACCCTTTGCAGTCAATGTATACCGGCAAAACCGGCGTGTCTGTTTTGAGGGCGATAACGGCGGCGCCAATTTCAAAAGGCTGCATTTCACCCGTCTCTGATCTGTGTCCTTCCGGGAAAATTCCCAGACTCTGGTTGTTTTTAAGCGCCGTCAGCGCGGCTTTCATAGCTTTTAAATCGCTTTTTCCGCGCCCAACCGGAATTACGCCCATCCCCAGAAAAAATCTCTTTAAAAAACCGTTTTTAAATAATTCCTCTTTGGCCATGTATCTGAGATTGACAGGCCTGACCAGATGCCCCAAAAGGATCGGATCCCAGTTTGAATTGTGGTTGGCAATCACTATACATTTTTCTTTAAAATGCAGATTCTTTGCGTTAACCACCCTGGGCAGAAAAGCAAAGTTGATTACCAGCCATGCCGGTATTCTGATAAGATTATAAAGAGCGTTGTTCATTTCGACAGTATTGCGCCCATTATTTGCGCAACTACCTCCTCGATGCTTAAATTCGTCGTGTCTACCAAAACAGCGTCTTCAGCCTGTCTTAAAGGCGCAAATTCACGGTTTGAATCAGTGGCGTCACGCGCGATGATATCCTTCTCTATCTGCCCGACCGTGATATCCGGACGCGCTTCGTGAATCTCGAGATATCTCCTTTGGGCGCGAACAGCCGCGGATGCGGTTATATAAAATTTAAAATCGGCGTCAGGAAGCACATATGTTCCTATATCGCGTCCGTCCATCACGATATCGTATTGGTCCGCCACCTGCCGCTGAAGCCCAACAAGCTTGATGCGTACATCAGGAATCACCGCCACATCGGAAGCGCCCTTTGATACTTCGGGCGTACGGATAAAAGGCGTAACGTCCCTTCCGTTTATGAACAACAATTGTCTGCCGTCCAGATATTCCACCTTTAAATCGACATCCGGCAGCCCGGCGGTCACCGCTTCATGGTTGTTTACATCTATATTACGGCTTAAAAACGCGTAGGCAACCGCACGGTACATGGCTCCCGTATCCAGATAGTTGAATCCAAGTCTTTTGGCAATTGACTTTGCGACCGTACTCTTTCCTGCGCCTGCAGGGCCGTCCAAAGCAATCTTCATATTATTTTTTCCTCTTTAAAACGATCTCTGCAAGTTCGCGCAGCGGACCTGCTTTTTCTCCGAATATATCAAGGGCTTCTAACGCTTCCTGTGTTTTTTCATCCGCGATTCTAAGAGACTTTTCAACGCCGTAAAGCGTTGGAAACGTAAATTTACCGGCCGCCTTGTCCTTACCCACTGTTTTACCCATGCTTTTTGTGTCCCCCGTGATATCCAGAACGTCGTCCGTGATCTGGAATATAAGACCGATATTTTCCCCGAACGTTTGAATGGCTTTGATGTAGGACTCGGCCGGATTACAAAGAAGCAGGCCTGAAAGAAGCGCCGCCTCTATCAGTGCGCCCGTCTTTTTTTCATGGACAAAATACAGTTCCCGCTCGGTCAGTATCTGCCCCTCGTTTTCTATATCGCCGCATTGCCCGGTCACCATGCCCTGCGCGCCTGCTCCTTGAGCTACAGCCTGTATGGCCCGGGTGTGCGCCTGAAGATTATTCGGATATTTCAGGGCATTTTTGAGCATCACCTCAAATCCGAGGTTTAAAAGCGCGTCTCCGGTGAGTATTGCGAATGCTTCTCCGAACATAACATGGTTGGTCGGTTTGCCGCGCCGTAGTTCGTCGTTGTCCATTGCCGGAAGATCGTCGTGTATAAGAGAATAAGTATGTATGAGTTCAATAGCGCACGCGATATCCAGTGTTTCATTGATGTCTCCGTCCAGCAAACTGTTTGCCATGATATTAAGCTGAGGCCTGATCCGTTTCCCGCCTGCCATGACGCTGTAATTCATGGACGATTTCAGCGTTTCGTTGGCTTCGGGTATAATCATCAGCTGAAGGAGCCTTGATTCAACCAGTTTCTTTTTAGCTTCAAACAAATCATTCATCTGGTATTCCGCCTTCATTCAAATTGTTATTATTAATAATTTCAATTTCCTGTTCGTAAGCGTTCAGCAATTCCTGGGCCTGCGCGGCTGTTTTCATTCCCTTTTTGTATAATTCCACCGCCTCATCCAGGGATACTGCGGAATCGTTCAGCCGGGCGCTGATATCGCTCAGTTCTGCTAAGTATTCTTCGATGTTTTTTTTATTTTCCGCTTTCATTCCCGCACCTCTTCCCGGTTACGCGCGCCGAAACAGACCCGTCTTTAAGCAGCACTGTCAGTTCGTCGTCTTCACGTACCTGGTCTATGCTCGTCACAACCGCGCCTTGGCTGCGCACCACCGCGTACCCTCTTTTAAACGCCTCATAAGGATTTAAAAGTTTGATGCTGCCCGCGTATTCCGATATCTGATTTTGGTAACGATCCATTTTATTTAATAATATATCATAAATACGCTGTTTATTGAAAGATATTTCTTTTTTGCGAACATCCATTTTGGCCCTTATGATATTTAAATTCAGGGAAGATCTTGCGGATTCAAGCGCAAATCTGCGGTCTTCCATCTTTGCGGAAACCAGATACGAAATGGTATCCGCAAGCGACATTATATTTTCCTGTATCTCCTGCTTATCCGGCAGGCAGATTTCAGCCGCGGCCGAAGGCGTAGGCACCCTTACGTCCGCTGCGAAATCGCAGAGCGTAAAATCGATCTCATGTCCCACCGCGCTTACAACAGGTATTATGGAGTCGTATACGGCCATTACGACCTTTTCCGTATTGAACGCCGACATATCTTCGGCAGATCCGCCTCCGCGCGCTACGATCACGATATCAGCGTTTCCCATCCGGTTGAAATACCGGATTCCCTGTACGATCTCGTCCGGCGCCGTTTCGCCCTGCACTTTTGCCGGATAAACCGAAAGTTTTACGGTATTGTTCCTTCTCGCGGCAATATTCATGATATCGTGTACCGCTGCGCCGTTTGCGGACGTTACGATTCCGATGCGGCGCGGATATCTGGGCAGTATTTTCTTATGCGCAGGGTCGAAAATTCCCTGCGAACTGAGTTTTTCCTTTAATTCGGCCAGTTTCAGATACATATCGCCCAGGCCGGCCACCGTGAACGAACGCACCAGAAAACGGTAGCGTCCGCTCTTTTTATATAAAGTAGCGGAGCCCCGCGCGATTATCGTTTCGCCGTCCTTTAAATCCGCAAAATTCGGAACGGAGATCACATCCGGAATCATGCACTCGATCAGCGCATTCTCGTCTTTCAGTGAAAAAAAGGCGTTCATATATTTCATATTCACGCCGGTAAGTTCCCCCCTGAGATAAAGATCGGAAAGAAGGCTGTCCGAATACAGCTTGTCTTCCACATAATTATTCAGTTGGGTTACTGTTAAAACAAAATCATCCATACATTTCGCATGCTTCCACGGTATTATCCATCAGCATGGTGATGGTCATCGGGCCCACCCCGCCGGGAACGGGCGTTATATACGCGGCTTTTGCCGCCGCTTCATCGAACTTGACGTCCCCTTTCAGTTTTCCTTCCACACGGTTGATGCCGACGTCGATAACGATCGCGCCTTCCTTGATAAATTTGCCGGTTATAAATTCCGGACGGCCGATGGCGGCTATCAGAATGTCCGCCGATGCGCATACCTTCGCAAGATCCTTTGTCCGGGAATGGCACATGGTGACCGTGCAGTTTTCATTCAAAAGCAGGATGGAAACCGGTTTGCCCACGATATTGCTTCTCCCGACAACCACCGCGTGTTTGCCCGCCATATCCGCTCCCGTTTTTTTGATCAGTTTGACGCATGCTTTCGGAGTGCAGGAAACGAATCCCGGCAACCCTGTAAAAAGAGCGCCCGCGCTCTGTACATGGAAACCGTCCACGTCCTTTTGGGGAGAAATCGCGCGTATGATTTCCGATTCGTCTATATGCTCAGGCAGCGGCAGTTGCACCAGTATCCCGTGAAATTTAGGGTCGTTGTTGTATTTTTGAATAAGATTCAAAAGCTCATCCTGGGATGTGGAAGCTCTCATGCGGAGCACCTCGGAATGAATTCCGATTTCATGGCATGCCTTTTCCTTGTTGTTGACATAAACCTGGGACGCCGGATCTTCTCCCACCAGTATCACAACAAGTCCGGGAGTCTTTCCCTTTGCCTTCAGATCCTCCACCTTCCGTTTCAATTCATCCCGAATCTCCTGAGAGAGTTCTTTTCCGCTGATCAATTCTGCACTCATTCAGTATCCTCCCTGTAAAATCTTGATAAACGCGGAATCCGCGCGTATTTTTCATTGTACTCATATATTATATCACATTTTTGATTTGAAATTTTAAACGGTATTTCATTATCCCGCTAATTATCTTCATCCAGTTTCAGATATGTTTTTGCAGCCCATTTTGCAAGCCCCGCCGCATTGTCCGCCGAATATTCTTTTTGGGCAAAAAATATTTCCATATCGCCGCATAGGGTATTCCTGATTTCATTTTTGATGAATTCGTTGGATATCACGCCCCCGAAAAGCAAGGCCCGGCTGATTCCGGCAAAATCGGATGCTTTTGCCAGAGCAGCGGCGATTGTCCGGGCAATCGCATATTGCACGGCAATACAGACTTCCCCGCCTGATTCGCCGGCTTCGAGCGCGCGCATTGCCTGCGCCTCCACGCCCGAGAAATGAAAATCGGCGTCCTTTACGCTTATTTTGAATTTAAGCTTTCCGGAAGCGCCTGTTGCACATTTCTCCACAGAAGGCCCGCATGGAAAAGGAAATCCAAGCTTGTTTCCAATACGGTCCACAAGCTGTCCGGCAGGCAGGTCCAGTGTCCGGCCTTCGATAGAGATTCCAAGCTGATCCCCCGGCACATCTTCCACCCGCAGAATTTCGCTTGTACCGCCCGAGAGATGCACCGCCAGGAAAGGAAACTTTATATCATTCCCAATCAAAGCCGCATGGATATGCGCATGCTGGTGAGTGCTTTCAAAAAACAAGGCATCGGCAGCCGATGCAATTGAGGCGCCAATGCTCTTTGAAACCTGAAAAACGGGCATATAGGAACCTTGCTGCGGCCTTGGAGCCGCGGAAGCCGCCACTGCCCTGATCCGGCCCAAACGCCCCAGTTTGTTTTCCAGCATCATTTCCTGAATGTTTTTAATATGCAGGAAAACAGCGTCAGATTGACGGAGTCCCTTTTCATTTTTTCCTACCGGGAGCATGACCCTCTTATGCAGCAAAATATCGCCCGCAATACTGCATACTGCGAGCGACGTGGTGTAACAACTGGTATCAATTCCAATAAAAACGGCGGGCATCAGGATAACTCCTTTAAATAACCGCCGATCACACCGTTGATATAAGACGGCGCCTTGGGTGACGAATACTTTTTGGCCAGATCCACCGCTTCGTTTACCAGGATATTGTGCGGCGTATCAGTATACAGTATTTCAAAAAAAGCCAGCCGCAATATGGCCAGATCCACCTTGGATATCCTGCTTATATTCCATCCGATGGAATACTTTTCTATGTTTTCATCGATCTCTTCTGCCCTTGCGGGGTAGGAACCAATGATATGATTGATATACTCAATATTTTCATCTGAAAGTTTATTTACCTTAAGAATATCCGGCATCTCATATAACGTATCGATGCTCAGGACGCCGGTGATTCCGTATTCATAAATCAATTTCATTGCTGCTTCACGCGCTGTTCTTCTGCTCATTATTTCTTAAAAAGGGAAGTGAACCAGTCGGATACTCTCTCACGTGCCTGTGGGTTGGCGCCAAAAAATGCTCCGACGCCCACACAAACCAAAATGAGCAGGGTTGCCCAAAAACCTACTGTCAAAAACAATATTGCGATCGCAAGACCGATACACATACCAATAAATAGGCCTTTGTTCTCCCGAATCCAGTTTTGGAACGCTTCCATCAGTTACCTCCGATTATTTTATTCGCCTTTATCGTTTCATCTATTGACGTAACCGTGATCTTCGCCTGTTTCACCTTTATTCCGGAATAAGTTTCGATGTAATTTATAAGTCCTGCCTGCAGATCCTGGGTGATATCCGGAATGCTTACGTCAGGCAAAATGCTTATTTTTACATTGATTTCGATCTGATCGCCCAACGACAGAATTTTAACCGCAACGGCTTTGACGGCTCCCGTCTGGCGGACGAACTTACCCGCAAGTTCCTCCAGAGCGCTTATCGCGATGGATATCTTGCCGTTTTCAAAAGAAGCAATAACGGCAGTTTTCGGCTGCTCTTTTTTTATTCCAAAGAACAACAGGCAAATACCGACCACGAGCATAACGCCCAGAATCACGACATATATTGCCCTGTACCAAATACTACCGTCTATGATCGTATATGTTACCTGTGTCAGATTCTCCGCCGGTAATAAGCCGAATATGATTGCCAGTACGAACAAACACAAAGCGATTACGGCAAGCAAGTATATTGAAAAAATTATGCGTGTGGATACCTTCATTTTCATTGATTTCTCCTCCGTAAAAACCGCATATTCCGGATTTCCGCAAAAAGAGGGCATGCAAAACGGAAAACATACGGATTATCTTTAATTATTTCACCCTTTTTGCTTTATTATCCGATTTGGACGTTTTTTCGGGGATCTCGGCAGTTTCCTCGACGATCGGTTCGTCTTTAAACACAACGCCCTGAATACCCACATTTACCTCTATAACGCGTAATCCGGTCATGGTTTCGACCGCTTTTACAACGCTTTGCTGTATGTTTTGGCAAACTTCCGGGACAGATACGCCGTAATTTACTATGATATTGATATCAACCGCAACTTCTTCCTTGCCTACTTCCACTTTTATTCCTTTAGAAAAGTTCTTTCTCCCCAGGAATTCCGTAATGCCGTCAACAAGTCCGCCGCTCATTCCTGCAACGCCGTCGATTTCCATCGTTGCAAGACCTGCGATTGTTGAAATAACCTCATTCGCAAAGGATATGGTTCCATTGCTTTCTTTTTTCAGCGTGGTGGTTTCTTCTGTATTTATCGCAATATTTTTATCACTCATCCATATGAACCTCCGTCGATTTATTTACGATAATTATAACAGATAGGGTTTTGATTTTCAATGATCAACCCTGGGGTATAATCTTAATGTTTTGCGCGGGCTGGCCGGTTGTCGTCTTTACAATCTCCAGTATCTGTACGGCCTGATCTTCACTCAGCGCTTCTTCGGATACCACCACGTTTACAGAATCGCTTGATATGGTCACAACGGCGTCATTATATCCGGAACTCTTCAGGAGTCCTTCTATATTCGTTTCCTGCTCCATATACGATGTGATCGCAACTTTTTGACTCATAGCCTCGTTTACGGTCCCTTCGTCGGCTTCACCGCTGTTGATAACCGAATCCAGATACTCTATTTCTTTTGTCCTCGTAGCTTCCTTATCTGTTCTGAACTGCGCAAATACAGCCGCTACATCCTTTGTATCCACGTCTTCGGTCATTTCTCCTTCAGCCGCAGCGTCCATGGCGTCGGCAGTGTCACCGATGCTATCATTGTTTATTTTGTAATTGATGTACCCCGTTACGACAATTGCTGCAATGAGTATGCATATCAATGCTATCTTACTGCTGTTTTTCATTTCATACCTCCTTGATTTTATGATTGCATTTCAAAAACATCCACCTTATCGGCAGATATGTTGAGCAAAGTTTGGACCGCCTTAAGCAAGTTCATTTTTACACCAATATCACCCGCCCCTTTCGCTATCACAATTACTCCTTTTACTTCAGGCATTTTTTCTTTCAAAACCAGTGCGGATGATTCGCTCTGATCCTGCACAGTTACGATGTCCGTTTGTTTTCTTACGGTTTCGCTAGTTTTGGTCGATCCGTCAGATTCATCGTTTGTGGTCGTCGTCTCGGTATTTTCTGATGTCGCGGGGACGATCTCGGTCCCTGATTCATAGGTAATCATTACCCGGACCGCCCCCGCTCCCTCGATGGAAGACAGAATGTTTTCCAGCTGACCGTTTAAATCAAGCTCCGCGCTTTCGGATTTTTCTATGGCGCTGCTTACGGTTGCATCGGGTTTTGCTGCGTCATCCGTCGTAAATGTTGAAAAATATATAGCCAATATTACCGCGATCATTACGATAATAATCAGATACTGCGTTCGTTTGTTATTTGGAATCTTATTCAGTTTTTCTTTTATCCTGCTGTATACCTGCATTTTATCCATTTCATTCACTCAGATTACTATTCCTTTCGTATATTTTATCAACATAGTTTTGGTATATATCTATGTCGGTTTTTTCAATATATGATTGATTAAACCCATTTAAAATGTTTTCAATTTCAACTGACGCGCTGCCGCCTCCCAGCAGGGATATAAACGGCGTTATGATTATGATTAATATGACGATTGCGCAAACCACCCGGATATATTTTTTCATGCTGCCGTCAGGAAGTATCAAAAGCAGGATCTCGTTTAAAATCACGGTGGATACAATCGTGACGATATAATTTTTCAGGTCCATATGTCACCTCATCATCATGTTGATATTTCCGACGCCCATCAGTATCCCTACAAGTATGAACGCCATTACGCCTATGGTCAGTACCGTTACAAGCAGCAAAACGATCACATTTGATGTGCCGTCAATCATCTCAATGGAACGTTTATCGCTGAACGGAGAAGATATGGCGGACAAAATTTTAAACAAGAAAATGTTTATAATCAGGTTTATTGCCGGCGTAAGGATAATAGCGACAATGATCAAAAGTCCCGTAATCCCCACGGCATTTTTAACGAGCGCGGAACACGCCACCACTGTATCGATACTTTCCGAGAACATGCCTCCGACAATCGGAACGCTCTCCGAAATGGTATATTTTGCGGTCCGGATCGATATCCCGTCAAACAAGCCTGCGCCTGCGCCCTGAATGGCTACTATCCCCAAGAATACGATAAAAATAATGCCCAGCGACCATTTGATCACGCTGTCGATCAGGGAGCTGAACCCTTTGAGGTTCATATTGGATGATAAATTTCCCACCAGTACAAAAACCATATCCACGATCAGCGCCGGAAAAATATAGTATGTGATGATCTGTGTAACGCCTCCTGTGAACGCCGTTATGGCGGGCTGCAAAACGGAAGCGGAAGTAAATCCGCCGATTGCGGTCAAAAGAGTAAACAGAATGGGCGTTAAATATTCGGTGAACGTGGAGACTGTTTGTACAACATCGCGGCCTGTATTAAAAATACTGAATACGATAGATACGATGAGGCTGCAGATGATGATGTATCCCACGTAATATGCCGCGCTGGAAACCGACTGCGTATTGTTTCCGAGATTGTCCGTCATCTGCTTTAGTATGCTCATGATCAGCAGGATAGCCAAAATCTGGACCATTATGGGTATATTATCCCTTATACCGTATAAAAACTGCCCCAATACGGCCGCAAGAACGCCGCCGGGTGATACAGAAGTAAAATCGCCGTTCGACAGATCGGCTATCATATCCGCGGCATTCTGTCCGCTGATTTTTTCCAGATACTCGCTGTACTTGCCCTGCAGGCCGGAAAGATCGGTATTGAACAGCGTATCGTTCAGCGCGCTTTCAAAATCGCCGTCCGAGACTCCAAACGCGTCTTGGCTGCCGTCCGTGCTGTCTTGGGCGGCGTTCTCCGCCGCAAAACCCGTTGACGGTATCAGCATAATCATGACCACAATGCAAATCAGAATTTTTTTCATTCGAGTAACCCCAATACCAAATCAAGAAATGTTGACAAAAGCGGAAGAGAAATCACAATCACCATCAGTTTTGCGGCAAGTTCCACCTTGGATGCAATTGACGATTCCCCCGCATCTTTTAATATCTGAATCGTAAACTCGCAGATATAAGCGATCCCAATAATTTTTATCACAAGAAGGATGCTTTCATATGCGAAATCAAATTTTTCCGAGAAATCCCGTATAAATGTAACGACTTCCCGCAGATAGTCAAGTGATAATAAAAATATGACAATGCCTGCAGCAATGCTGAGCTGCAATGCTATTTCGGGGTGAGTTTTTTTAATAATGATTACAAACACGGCGGATACGATTCCGAGCGCCGATATCTTTAGAATATCCATACTCAGTACAACCCGAAAATTGATATGACGCTTTTGAAAAGATCGTTAATCATAGGAATAACCATAAGCAATACTACTCCAAGGCCGGTAAGCGTTACAAGCGTCGCCAGGTCGTCCCGTTTCATATTCGTCAGTATTTGATTTGCTACCGTTATAATGATTCCGATTGCGGCAATTTTGAATATCAGATCTATACTCATTTCATCCTCCGTTTAAATGATTAATATGATAATGGCAATGCCTATTAAAACGCCGACTTTATTGTACACCTTGCCGTTTTTGACGTCTTTATCCCGGCACTCCTGTATTCGTTTGTCCAGCAATTCGCATGTCTTGTTCATAAACTCGGAAATATATCCCCGCCTGAGTCCGTCAATTTCCCCGCAGGTATGCACAATAAGTTCTTTGTCCCTCCCTTCCAGCAATCCGCTGTTCTTTTCAGTAAATGTATCCAAAGCGTTTTTCATTGCCCCCGCAAAATTTATCCGCTTGTTTTCCTCCATAATATGCAGGACGTTTTCCAATATAGGGCCGGCATCGTCATTTTTCAGGATATACCGGCGGATGCATTCCCTTATTTCGCAGTGTTCAATAGTGATATAAGCGTTGAACACAAAAAACATGTTTCGGAACGCTTCAAGAAGCTTCAGTTTACGGAGGGAATTTTTATAAATGTTCACTCCGATTGCTGATGTGCAGATTAAAATGATTGCGCACATTAAAATTTTCATGATACAACCCCGCGTCATTCGAATAAATATTCATAAGATTTTCATTAAAAATGCCTTCCACCGTACCCCTGCCCCTGGAATTTCCAAGGACAACATAGCGGCCAAAGAGTTTTTCTTCAATCATATTTTTAAAAATAAGCCTGTTTTTTAGATGCTGAATATCAGCGGCATGCGCTGTTGCAAGGATGGTGACGCCTGAATTTCTTGCCTCCATAAGGGCGCGGATGTCCGCCGCATCTCCAATTTCATCCGTTACGATCACATCCGGGGCAAGCGTGCGGACCGCCATTCGTATTCCGTCCGGTTTTTTTGCGCCGTTCAGGACGTCGCTCATTTCCCCCACGTCGAACAGCCGTCCTTCTCCGTACATGCCGGCAATTTCGGACCGCTCGTCTATTATGCAGCAATTTTGAGGCCGAAAATCATCCCCGTTGGCTACCGAACGCGTGATATCCCGCAAAAGCGTAGTCTTTCCCTGCCCGGGCGCACTGATTAGGAGTACGCTTTGAACGCAGCCGTTTTTCCGTAAATAAGTGGCTATCGGCCGGCAGATATCCGTCAGCGCGCGGGGTATTCTGATGTTGAGGCTTGTGAACGAATTGATATTGGACAGCTTACCCATTTCATATATAAAACTGCCGCATACCCCAACGCGGATCCCGCCTTTAACGGAAAAATAACCGTTCAGGATGCTTTCCGCCTTGGAATATATTGAATGTTCCGTAAGTGAAGACAGTATCTCTTTGATATCTTCACTTGCCGCAATTATTTTTTTTGGCGCGCCAAGGAAGTATTTGTCCGCGTTTACGGTCAATAAAACCGGCTTGCCCGCGCGAAACCTGATTTCCTCGATACGTTCCTGTATTTTGGGATCCAAAAGTTTAATTTCGGTTAAATATTTTTCCGGCAGATACCCCGACAACAAATTCAGCATAAAAAAATCTCCCATAGATATTTGTTAATATATATGAGAGAGTATTTCTATTTATAACAAGATATACTATCAGAAGTTTTAAGCCTGAGGTGTAATTCCGGCCATTTGATTGATCTTGGCAAGAGCGTCTTCAATCCCGCCCATCGCATCTATGAGTCCGATCTCTACCGCCTGTTTTCCGATCAAAATTGTGCCGATATCCGTAGTCAGTTCGTTTTTATTGAGCATAAGACTTTCAAAATCTTCTTTTGATATCTTTGAATTCCCACATACAAAATTTGTGAGCCGCTCCTGCATTTTTTTGAAATATTCATATGTCTGATAAACACCTATTACCAGCCCGTTCATCCGGATGGGGTGGACCGTCATTGTGGATGTCGGTGATATAAAGGAATAATCCGTACTTACGGCCAAAGGAATACCGATGGAATGTCCGCCGCCCAACACCAGCGAAACCGAAGGTTTGCTCATGCCCCGGATCATTTCTGAAATTGCGAGCCCAGCCTCCACATCCCCGCCCATGGTGTGCATCACAACAAGCAACCCCTTGATTTTCTTTGACTGCTCTACGCTTTCAAGCTGGGGAATGATATGTTCATATTTGGTAGCCTTGCTTTGGGGAGGAAGCATCATGTGTCCTTCTATCTCACCTATTATATTGATGATATAAATAGGATCGTCTCCGGCCTGTGGCAATGTTTCGCTCCCGTATTCCTTGATTGGATCGCTGCATTTATTAGGCTGTTTTGGTTTTTCTTCTTTTTCTTCGTTGTTTGGCATATGCAATTCTCCTGTTTTTTTCTTATACTGATTTGCAATTAAAAACTTTCAGTTTTTAATTTGCCGCGCAAAGCGCGGCAGTGGGCGAAGCCCATGCAGATGTCGTACAATACGATCTGCCTGCGTTTTTAGCGCAGCGGCAATTTCAAATTGCCGGATTAAAATATGAAATATTTTAATCGCAGAATAGTATTATTGTGCGCGCAAATACTGTTTAAAATACTTCTTTTGGCTTGTAATAAATTGGCTGAATCTGTTTCCCTTCCAAGGCAAGCGAAGCCGCTTTCGGAATCATATCCATCTCGGCGACCATGGACGTCTGCTTTTTAAGATAATTATCCTGCGACATGGGAACAAAAAAAATATTTTGCGTATTCATCAGCGCGCCGATATTTTTTGCACTTGCTCCAAGCGCGTCGTTTGTTGCGATCGCAAGCAAGACAGGCTTTTGGTTGCGAAGGTGCGATTTCACTGCCATTACAACCGGTGTATCCGTAATTCCAAGCGCGATTTTGGAAACCGTATTTCCCGTACAGGGAGCTACGATCAGTAAATCAAGCAGCGAATTGGGACCGATCGGCTCGGCTTTTACGATTGTGTCTATTATCTCCCTGCCTGTAATACATTGGAGCTTATCATACAATTCTTCGGCCTTCATAAACCGGGTATCAGTTTTGGAAACATTCTCAGATACAATCGGATGTATCTGCGCGCCTAAATCCTTCAATTTTCTGATCTGCGGTATCACCTGATCAAAAGTGCAGTATGAACCGGTCATTGCAAAACCTATTTCCTTATTCGTCAATTCCATCTTTATCCCTCCAGATAATAAGCAATAATTCTTCCTAACGCTTCGGCTTCCAATGCCGGCATATATTTACCGGGCAATCCCTGTTCGACAAACACATTCTTATTCAGGCTCTTTGCGGCATCAAAATCGATGCCGTACGGTTTCGACGCAATATCAACAACGAGCGCATCATCCCTTAACACACGCAGTTCATTAGCGCCTATCACGCATTTTGGTATTGTATTGATCACACAGTCATACCGCTGCATATGTTTTGCAATATCTGCAATATTGACGGTATTTAATCCGAGATTCACCGCTAAATTTAAATCCGTATCCTTCCGCGCAGCTATAGTGACATGGGCATTAAACCCTTTAAGCATATGGCTTGTAATTTTAGCGATCCTTCCGTAGCCGCATACCAGAATGTTCTTTTTAAACGGAGAAAATCTATACTTCGCAATGATAAGTCCAAGTAATAGTTCCGCCGTGAGGCGGGCGTTGGTATAAGCATATTTTTCATTCTCCAAAAAATTAACCTTTTTTGCCCTGGTCTCGATGAGGTCCGGTTTTTCAGCGTTGCCGTAAAAAACGGTCTGGTTTGGCCTCAATTGGTCAAAAACGTCCTGAAAAGGTACTTTTATACTAGAAAACGGAGCGTAGATATGTATGGAATCTTTTGAATACGGTATCGGCAGTATTATGTTATTTGACTTGTGAATAGTTTCAACAATGGACGTTTCTTCTATGAGCGACTGATTGTTGATTTCCTCCAAACATGCAGTTATAACTGTATGCCTCTTTTGTAGCAGGCTGCTGAGCTTAGCCATACGCTGATCTCCGCCTATAACAAAATAGCTGCTCATATGCCTCACTCCTATTCAAAATATAGTATAATGTATGAAGCCGCAGTGTTTTAGGTGAAATAAATCCTGTTAAAAATAAATATGGCTGAGCATAAAAAAAAGCGCCTTAAAAAGGCGTTTTTTATTCCTAAAGATAAAATAAAAAGAGTCCTCTTATGCGCTTATTCCGCTTTCTTCTATTTTATTGTCTTCAATCTCGCGTACCTGGCTTTTCAGCGCCTGTACCATATGCACGATGCCGTCGAGCGTGCTCTCGACATTCAGCATATCCCGGATATAGCTGTTGGCTGAATTTTTTATCAATTCGGCTTCCTTTTGCGCAGCTTTCAAAATTGTACTTGCTTCCGTTTTTGCCTGCCTGATGATCTCCTCCGCGTTTTTTTGCGTAATATCCAAGACATTCAGCACACAATTCCTGTCATTCTCAAGAACAGCAAGCCGCTGCTCTAGACGGTATTTTTCGTTTTTAAGGATTTCAATAAACTTTTTTTGTTCCTGAATAATGAGTTCCGTTTCATCCGTATTTTTGATTTCCTGAATTTCCCCTTTGTTTTTCCTGGACCTTTGCATTTGTATTCACCAACCTAAATCATTTTTGCATATCTTAACAGTTTTCATATGCGAAAAATGTCTATGTGTGGCCGGAAAATTCACTCAGGTTTTTTGTATGAGCGCACGCATTGCCAGTAAGTAGCTCATAATGCCGAATCCTGAAATCTGCCCCATACATACCGGCGCAATCACGGATGTGCGCCTGAATTCGTCCCGCGCGTGGACGTTGCTCAGATGCACCTCGATGCAGGGTACGGAGACAGAAGCGATCGCGTCGCGTATGGCATAACTGTAGTGGGTGTATGCGCCGGCGTTTAATATGATGCCGTTGGCATTTCCTTCGGCGGAATGTATTGCGTCTATGATTTCCCCTTCAGAATTGGACTGGAAAAACTCAACTTCAATGCGCGCCACTTCCGCTTCGCTTGCAATCCGCGTATTGATAGCGTCCAGGGTAAGCGTTCCATAGACTTCCGGTTCCCTGGTACCCAGCATGTTCAGATTTGGGCCGTTGATAACAAGTATTTTTTTCATAAAACCCTCCGATTGATGGTTATGGAAAACCATGTTAAAATGATTGTAACATAAAAAACTTGAGGTTTGCACTATGAGAAAGAAAATATGTTGCGTAATAGGCTATCCCATCCGGCACAGCCTTTCGCCGCTGATCCATAATACACTGTATGGCATATACGGTATTGACTGCGAATATGTCATTTTTGAAGTGAAGCCGGGCGAAATCGAAAGTTTTGTCAGGCATATTCCGGAAAGAAATATATGCGGCTTTAATGTTACCATGCCTTATAAAAAAGAGATTATTCCCTTTCTTGATAATATTCCGGATACCCAGAGCATCAATTCTGTTGCCGTACGGGGCGGAAAACTCATAGGCATATCCACAGACGAAGCGGGCTTTTTAAAAAGCCTTGCAGAAAAAGAAACCTCTTATGCAAATAATAAAATCGTTTTTATCGGCGCGGGCGCCGTTACGGGCGCTTTGGCCAGGGACGCCGCTCAAAAAGGAGCAAAAAAAATAACGTTTTTAAACCGGACGATAGAACATGCCCAAAATATTGCAGAAAACGTTCATGGAGTTGCGGAACTGTTTGATCCCGCAAAAACATATGACTGCATCCGGGACTGCAATATACTCATCAACACCACGCCTCAAGGAATGGCAGGATGCCCGCCCTTCCCGTGTTTTGATTTTTTGGAGAATCTGAACCGCGGCGCGCTTGTCTGCGATCTTATTTACAAACCGTTTACCACCGAGCTTCTTAAAAAAGCCGCAGATCGTGGAAACCGCACGCAGGGCGGCATTTCCATGCTGATCTGGCAGGCGTTCTATGCGTTCCACCATTTCTTTGGAATAATGCCGACGGAAAAGGACAAGGAATTTGTCATGAAAAAAATTGAAATTATTTAACTTAATTATATGATATTAGAAATTTTTGGGCTCCTTTTCTTTTTAAAAGAAAAGGAGCATTAATTATTTATTAAATATTTTCGCTACCGCCTGCGCGGCTTCTTCTACCGTACTTTCGTTCGCCACTACATAATCGGCGCTGTTTTTATACAGAGGCTCGCGTTCACTATAAATCTTAACCAGTTTTTGGGGATCGTCAGCTATCAGGGGCCTTACCGCCGTGTCCACGCATTCCGCAATCATTTCTATCGGGCGTTTGATCCATATGACATTGCCCGTTTGTTTCATAACGTCAACATTTTCTTTTCTCAGTATAATGCCGCCGCCCGTGGAAACAACCGCATTATTGAGGCCGGACAGCTTTTGCAGCACTCTGGATTCAATATCCCTGAAATACGCTTCATCATATTGTGCAAATATTTCACTGATAAACATTTTCTGGTCATTCTCTATTTCCAGATCTACGTCAAAAAACTCGGCGCCCAGAATTTTTGCCGCCAGTTTACCGATGCTGGTTTTTCCGCAGCCCATGATTCCCGTAAGATACAGATTGTTCAACCGTTAATCCTCCCCTGATACTCGCGGGAAAGCCGCATGATGTGTTCGAATATTTCCGCAACAGCGCTTTTGATTTCCTTGTTTGTCAGCATATCGGCACGGCTTTGGATAACGGCTTTCTCTCTTTCGCTGTCAAGTATGGGCAGGTTGTTGGCCGCTTTGTATTCGCCGACCCTGCGGGCAAGCGCCATTCTTTCCTCCAACAAACGCACCATTTTCTGATCGATTGAATCTATTCTTTTCCGAAGGAATTCAAGTTCGGTCATATTTTTTATCCTCCATAAGAAGATCGGCCAGGCAAAGAGCCACAGCGCACCGCACTACTTCAACAGCCCTGGGCACAATGCATGCGTCGTGTCTTCCCTTGATCTGCAAAGTTGTATTTTCTTTTGTGAGCATATCCACCGTCTCCTGTGTGGCAGCTATAGACGCAGTCGGTTTTAATGCTGCACGGACAATGAGCGGCATGCCGTTTGATATTCCGCCCAATACGCCGCCGTTATGGTTTGACTTATAGATGATTTCGCCGTGTTCCATTGAAGGCGCATCGTTTGCCTGGCTTCCGCGCATCCCGGCAATCGCAAATCCCGTGCCAAATTCGACACCTTTTACGGCGGGTATGGAAAACAGCATTCCGGCAACAATGGTCTCCAGACTATCGAACATCGGATCACCCAGTCCAGCAGGCATGGGTGCGGCGATACATTCCACAACCCCGCCGATCGAATCAAGATCGCTTTTTGCAAGCGTTACGATTTCCATCATTTCTTTTCCGGCCCGGTCGTCAAGGACGGGAAAATCTTTATAAAGCAATCCTTCCAGATCACGGGCATCCGGCTGTGAATTAAAAGGCCTGTCCTTAACAGGACCTATGGAATAGATATGCGCACGTACTAAAATCCCGGATTGCTCAAGCCACTGTTCTGCGATACTGCCGGCAAAAACCAGTGGCGCAGTCATCCGCCCGGAAAAATGGCCGCCGCCGCGGTGGTCCTGAAAACCGCCGTATTTTATATATCCGGTGAGGTCCGCATGAGACGGCCGGGGTTTATATTTCAGTTCATCATAATCGGCAGAATGTGAATCCTTGTTTTTAATGAATCCGCACAAAGGAGTTCCGGTAGTGCACCCGTTAAAAAATCCGCTTACAATCTCTACCGCATCCGTTTCCTTCCGTGCAGTGGAATAAGCGGCAGAAACCGGCATACGCCTTTTCATGGCTGCATGCACCCGGTCAAGGTCTATTTTCAGGCCTGCGGGCAAGCCGTTCACTACAATGCCGATTGCAGCCGAATGAGACTCGCCGAATATGCTGATTTTGATATTTCGTCCCCAAACAGAGCTCATTTTACGATTCCTCCCAACCTTTTGAATTCGCTGTAAAAGAAAGGCGCGGATTTGCTGACCACATTCGGGTTATCCAGAAAAATAATACCTTCCGTTATGCATGATGCGGTCGCAAGCGCCATTGCAATCCTATGGTCGCCATGAGAATCAACTGAAGCGCCCCGCAGCGTGCTTCCGCCCTCTATAACCAGTTTGTCTTCGTATTCCCTGATTACCGCGCCCAATTTTGTAAGTTCCTGCGTCATTGCCGAAAGCCGGTCGCTTTCTTTGAGGCGCAGCCTGGCGGCATTATATATTGTTGTTGTTCCCTTTATCCCGCAGGCAAGCACGCAAAGTACCGGAACCAGGTCAGGGATCTGAGAAACATCTATATCAAGAGCGCGCATATTTGATTTTTTGACGCAATAACCGTCTACCTGCGCTCCGGCCCGCTTTAAAATATCAAAAATTTCCCTGTCTCCCTGCAGAGAATCCGGGGATAAGCCTTCCATTGTTACTTCACCGGAGAGCGCTGCGCCCACGGCAAAAAAAGCGGCGTGGGAAAAATCCCCTTCAATTTCTATATGCGTGTTTCTATACTTCTGATTTCCATAGACAACAATATCTTCGGCAGAAAATTCGGTATGCACGCCGTATTTTTTTTGTATGTCCATTGTGATATCCACATACGGCTTTGATTCCAGTTTTGTATTGAATATGATGCGTGAATCGCCTTTCAGCCTTGGCAGCGCAAATAAAAGGCCGCTGATGAACTGTGAAGAAATATCGCCGCGCATTATAAAAATATCCGGATTCAGTTCGCCCCTTACCATGATACCCGAGGCTGACCTGATCATTTTAATGTTTTGTTTCCTGCATATCTCCTCATATGGTTCAAGGGGGCGCTCCATAAGCCTGCCGCGGCCGGTAAACCACCGTTCAGTTCCATCCATTGCCAGAGGCAGACAAAACCGGAGAGTAGAACCCGACTCATTGCAGTCTATTTCTATTATTTCATTATCCAGCGGCGGCTTGGGAACCGATTTTTCTATAATCAGAGCTCCCTTTTCCATCCTGTAACCGCACAGCCCCATTTTTTCCCCAGCTTTCAATGTGGCTGTGATATCGTCTGAGAACGCCACGTTTGTCAACACGGAAGCGCCTTCTGCCAGGGCCGCGCAAAGAATCGCCCGGTGTGATACGCTTTTGGACGGCTGAATCCTTATCGTGCCGTTGAGCTTGGATGGAAAAATACTAATCATAAAGCAATTCTCTCAGTTCCGGGCATGTAAAATCATGGATTACAGCGTGACCGATATTGTCAATTAAGATAAAATGAATCCGGTTCCCTGCCGCTTTTTTATCCTGCAGCAAAATGGAAAGCGCGCCGTCCAGCAATTCATTTTCTATTTCCACAGGCAGGCCGCTCTTTATAAGCATATCTCTCGCGGCTTTTTCCAGACCGGCGGCAGAAATACCTGCGCGTTCGCCTATCCTTGCTGCCAGTACCATACCTATTGCGATCGCTTCACCGTGCAGGAATGTTCCGTACCCAGCGACTGTTTCGATCGCATGACCTATGGTATGGCCGAAATTCAGCTGCATGCGTACACCCTTATCGAACGGATCTTCATGTACGTAAGCCGCTTTTATGCTGCAGCAAATCCGTATGATATCAGTTAAGTCGCGGTTATCCGAAAGCAGCATTTCATAAAGTTTCCGGTCCGCTATAAAAGCATATTTTATAATCTCAGCCATTCCGGCTGCAAATTGCCGTTTGTCCAGCGTTCTGAGGGAATCCATATCCATCAATACCATAGAGGGCTGGTAAAAACTGCCCACCATATTTTTTCCGCTTTTTAAATTGATTCCAACCTTACCACCGACAGAACTGTCCACCTGTGCCAACAGCGTGGTTGGAACCTGTATAAAATGGACGCCCCGTTTGAATGTCGCAGCCGCAAAACCTGCCAGATCCCCGACTACTCCGCCGCCAAGCGCGATAACCGCATCTTCACGGGATATTTGGTTCCGTGCCAATTCATCGTAAATACCCAAAAGGGATGCATGTGATTTGCTTTCTTCTCCCGCTTTGATGACAAAAGAAGGAATACCATCAAAATATTTCCCATAAATCTGATAGACATTGGAATCTGATATTAAAAACGATCTTTTGAATCGGTTTAAATATTCACCTATATTTTGCATAATACCGGTATCCAAAATGATCTCATAAGACCCGTTTTGGGCTTCTACAAATACTTTTTGCATATAAATTCCTCCGATGATATTATATCACATAAAATTTTAAAAAAAACAGAAAAAATTTATTACAATTTTATTAAAATATCTTTACAACCAGATTAGCTTATGATACACTTTCAATAAAGGGAATACAAATAGAAGGAATACAGAAAATTAATAATTTGTATTTCAAATATTACAAAAAATATAAGATTTCTAATACTGGTTAATATATATTTCCTCCTTTTATGATAGGATCCGCATGCAAAAGGCGGATTCTTTTTTTGGTGTTATTCCTCCAGCGGTTACAACTGTATTAATTGTTACATGAGCACCCATGATTTTAAACATTTAAAAATCCGTTTGATCCGGAAAGACAAAGTGTTTTATCAAAAATAAAACTATTAATATCCTGTAATTTCAAAATCAATTGATCAATTAAATTCGTAATTTTTCATTTTAATTATTTTTTATGTTAAAAACCAGGATCAGTCAATAAAAATTGAATGATTGGTTTTCTAATTTTGCATAATATTAAAGCCACATTTTCAGAACCTTTCTCATATACTAACAATATAATTTCTCTAAAAAATCAAATCATACCATGGAGGTTAAAACTGATGTGTGGAATATCGGGAATCGTGGATTATAAAAACGGAGTTGATAATCTGGATTCCAATATACAAAGAATGAACGACTTTCTTGCACCCAGAGGGCCGGATGCCGAGGGTACATACAAAACGCAGGCAGCGTACCTCGCGCACAGAAGACTGATCGTTATTGACCCCGAAAACGGAAAACAGCCGATGACCCGGTTTTATAAGAATAAAAAATTTACTATCGTATACAATGGAGAACTTTATAATACGGCTGATATTGTATCCGAGCTCAAAGCATTCGGCTTTACGTTTCAGGGGCATTCGGATACGGAAGCGCTGCTATGCGCCTATATGCAATGGGGAGAAGAATGCGTAAAGAAATTAAACGGCATATTTGCTTTCGCCATTCTGGAAGAGCCGGAGAACAAACTGTTTCTGGCGCGTGACCGGCTGGGCGTAAAGCCGCTGTTTTATTCCTATCTAAATAATATGTTGATTTTCGCATCCGAAATCGGAGCAATTCTGGCGTCGGGTATAATACCTCCTGTCCTGGACAAAACCGGCCTTGCGGAAATATTCCTGCTCGGTCCCGGCAGAACGCCCGGCTGCGGCGTTTTTAAAGACGTCAACGAGATCCTGCCGGGAGCCTGCGCAACATTTACCGCAGAAGGCCTTAAAAATAAAAAATACTGGAATCTGAGCGCAGAGGAGCATACAAAATCACCTGCAAAAACGATAGAAAACGTACGCGATCTCGCTGAAGACAGTATCCGCCGCCAGCTTGTATCCGATGTTCCTCTATGTACATTTTTATCGGGAGGGCTGGATTCCAGCGCCATCACCGCAATCGCGTCCAGGCAAATTCATAACCTGCACAGCTTTTCAGTTAACTATACGGATAACGAGAAATATTTTCAGTCCAGTTATTTCCAGCCGAACAGCGACGACCTCTATATCGGCATTATGAGCCGTTATACCTGCACAACACACCATGTCGTTACATTAGGCATACCCGAACTTGAGGAATCGCTATACTCCGCAGTAGACGCGCGCGATCTTCCGGGAATGGCGGATGTGGACAGTTCTCTTCTGCTGTTTTGCGGCGAGATCAAAAAGCATGCCACGGTCACGCTTTCGGGCGAGTGTGCGGATGAAATATTCGGCGGGTATCCCTGGTACAATAATCCGGAAATTTATGAAAAAGACGAATTCCCGTGGTCACATTCCACTCATGAACGTTATTCCATGCTGAGAAAAGGAATCCTCGGCAGTATCGATCCTGAGGAGTACGTGCACGAGAGATATTACGAAACCATCCATTCGGCATCCAAACTGCCGGGCGAACCTCATATCAACAGCCGCATGCGTGAAATGTTCATGCTGAATATAGGCTGGTTTATGCAAACGCTGCTGGACAGAAAAGACAGGATGTCCATGGCCCACGGTCTGGAAGTCCGGGTTCCATATTGTGATTACAGGCTTGTGGAATACGCATACAATATTCCCTGGCAAATAAAGTCCTATGGCGGCCGTGAAAAGGGGATTCTCCGTGCGGCAATGAAAGACCTTTTGCCGGAAGAAATTATTGAGCGCAAAAAAAGCCCGTATCCCAAAACACATAATCCGCTTTACATGAAGATCGTAAGGGAAAAATTAGGGAACGTGCTGGAGGATCCGGAATCCCCAATTCTTAAAATAATTGATAAAGACTATGTAAAAGGCCTGCTTGAAAATGAAAGTACGTTTGCAAAACCGATGTACGGCCAACTCATGACCGCTCCGCAGGTATACGCCTATCTGCTTCAGGTTAATTACTGGCTGGGAAAATACAAGGTGGAAATAACGGCCTAATTTCCGTATTTCAATCACATTAGAAAAAGCGGCGTCCTTTAAACGCCGCTTTTTAAATGTAAATAAGGATAAGGTCACCAGCTTCCGCCGCCGCCCCCGCCGAAGCCGCCGCCCGAAAATCCGCCGCCTGAAAACCCGCTGCCGCCGCCAAATCCGCCGGAATTAGTATTGGGCCGGGAGAGCATCGCTGTCTGCGTGTGAAGCATGGAACTCATGAGCATGCTTGTAAAGAATATAGAATTGAATGAACCGTATCCGTAACCGTAATACCAGTTCGGCGGCTCTATCGCGATTTTTTCGAATTGTTTGGACCATTTATCCGTTACGCCCAGCACATATGCATAAGGCAATATGTTGTAAAAATACTGGGGGTTTTCGTCCACAAGCATTTTCAGTTTTTCCAGTTCGGTGGTTTGTATGAAATTCTTAAGGCCCATTATCCTGCCGGCCCATTCGGCGCCTTTATCCGTCCAGCACCTGAAATTGGGCGCTACAAACGTCAAAATCAACGCAACCGCCGCAGGCAGAAATGCATATATACCGAACACTTCCAGCGACAGCACCACAACGATCAGGTAAAACACGGATGTGCCTATTGCCCAGCCAATCAGCCTGCCTACCTTTGTGGAACGTTTTGCCGATAGCCAGGTTTCAAAGCTCTTTATATACAGCGCAATCAACGCACTGCCAATTCCCAGTACCACGGCGCCTACAATAACGGCGACCAGCACGTCAAACGTCTGCTGGTATGCGTTCAGATAAGTGAGTATTGCCATGGGCAGCGATGCGAGAAATGCCGTCAGGTTTTGCATGGAAACCGAACGCCTGGTGAAAACGAGATTATCCTTGCTTTGATATTTCTGGCGCACCATTTGTTTTGCAGCCGCTATAGTATCATAAAATTTATATTGCAGCTGGGTAATGGACGTTTTATCCTTTCCGGCGAACATTTCTTCGAACATTATTCTTTCGTATTCGTTTGCCGTCGCGGGCAGGTCCTTAACCTTGACGAACGTCATATTTTTGTCTTTATCCGGTTGGTGAATTTCCATGTAGCCTTTGTCAGCCCAGTAAATCAACAGAGAAACAATGTCCTTGTCTTCCACCAGACCGTCTATTACATATCCAACGTCCGCGGATGTCATCCCCTCAGGCGGGTAGAATTCAACTGTCTGCACCGGTTTTTTCTTACGAATGAATATTGCCGCCAAAAGGAGCCCTATCCCCAGCAACACCAGGGATACGGTTACCAAGACACCGACCGGCCCGGTATTCTGCCGCGCGCCTGCGTAATAGCCGTTTGGAAGCTCAAGCCTCATGGTAAAGCCTTCATATGGAGAAAGCGTTTGATTAACCTTGCCGGTAATCACATTGCCTTCTATCTTGTACTCAACGTTTGTATAACCGGACATGCCCTGGCTTCCCAACGAGAAACCTAATTTACCCTTATCAAATTCCTTGGGCATTGTTACGGTAAACGTCACATTGTCTATCGTTACGGGCCACTGCGTTCCTATGAGATCATAATAAAACTCGTCGAACGTATCATACCCGTCGTCCCCAGGATCGTAGGTATATTGAAGCGTATACTTCTGCACTCCAGTTACCGTTACGTCCGGATCGCCAAGGCGTATGTCATAGTACCCGTCCGATGTCCCGGCGCTTACTCCGGTATTCGCTTTGATGTCCGAAACAAGCACGCGATAGGTGGATTCTTCATATTCTTCATTGTTGATCAATCTTTGAGCAATAACCTTTTGCGGGATCAACCTCTCTATCCCGTGGTGGCTTTCATAAAAATCGGCCGTGATGTTTTCCGTTACATTGTAGGTATTGTTTCCGTTCACCTGTACGTTTATATCATAGGATGTGATAGTAAAGCCGCCGCCTGCCGCAAAAGCAAAGCTTGGAAATAAAAATACGCATAAAACCGCTATAATCAGGAGTAACTTCTTCATCTTTTCAGTCTCCATTGTTCTGGAATTAATTGTCCTAAAATATCCGTTCTAAGGTAATTTGCACAAAACAAGCCCCTTTATTCCATGCAAAGAAACAAAAGGGGCTTGTTGTTTAAAATTTAACTTGAACGTTCTGGCGCTCTGCTTCATTTGACGTCTCAAACATCGGCTGTTTTTCAAATTTAAAGTGGCTCGCAATCAAATTTGTAGGGAATGTAAGCAGTTTGGTGTTGAACATCTTTACATTTGCGTTGTAGAACTTGCGCGCATTTGCAAGATCGGTTTCAACCTGCTGCAGCTGTCCCTGTAAATTCAGAAAGCTGGTATCCGCTTTTAAATTCGGATACGCTTCAGACACCGCAAAGAGACTGCGCAGCGTATTTGTCAGAACATTCTCGTTCTCGAGCCGCTCTTCCGTTGTTTCCGAACCTGCCACGCTGTTGCGTGCCGAAATCACCCGGTCAAGGGTTTCTTTCTCATGCGCCGCATAACCTTTTACGGTTTCCACAAGATTCGGTATCAAATCAAAACGTTTTTTCAGATATACGTCAATCGTTGCAAAAGCTTCTTCAATATTGTTTTTCATCTTTATGAAACTGTTATATGCTGCAATGTACCACAGCACAATAATAACAACCACTGCGACCACAACGCCCAAAACGATATAACCTGCCATGACAGTCCAACCTTTCTATAACTAATTATTTTCATTTTATTATTAGTTTAACTTATTGTAGCATAGGTTATGAGCCAAAACAACAACACCGCTTTAAAATCTTTACGGCAGCGCCCGTACAAAAAAATGTATAAACATGCATATATTTTGAGTTAGTTTTAAAAACCTATGGCATTTGATTCTCCCCTGTGCTATAATTCCTTGATAAATGTGTATTAAAAATTGGAGGGAATTTTTTGAATCAATCATCTACGATAAAATATAGCCTGATGCTTCTGCTCGTGACCATCTGCTGGGGTTCAGGGTTTATTGTTGTATCCATCGGCCTTGACTGCGGCCTGTCGCCTAGCCTTCTGACCACCCTCCGAATGGCGTTTGCTTGCGCTATTATGTTCCCCATATTTCACAAAACCATACTCAAGTCTACAAAAAGCGAACTGAAACATGGCGTTATCGCAGGTTTCCTGCTGTTTATGGGCTTTTTGCTGCAAACAATGGGGATGCAGTACACTATCATATCCAACAGCGCTTTTTTAACCACAACCAACGTGATCATGGTTCCTTTTATCAGTTGGCTTATATTGAGAAAGCGCCCCAAAACACGGATATTTTTTTCCATTGCTCTTGGGTTTATCGGCGTCAGCATACTGACCCGCGCATACGATACAAACATCAATTTCAATCTGGGAGATATCCTCTGTCTGCTTTCGGCAGTATGCTTCGCACTCCAGATCGCTTATACGGAATTTGCGGTTAAAAAAGTAAATGCGGACTCGTTTACATTTATCCAGCTTGCATCCACCGCTGTATTTTCATGTATTTATCTGCTGATTTTTGACAATGGTTCTCTAAGCCGGATAACAAACATTCCCGGCGGACTGCTGGCCTCCGTTTATCTGGGCGCAACATGCACTTTCTTTGCGTTCTGGGCCCAATCCGTATCTCAGAAGCATATGTCATCTTCCAAAGCTGCGCTGATCCTTTCCATGGAAGCGGTCTTCGCCAGCATCTTCTCCGTTCTGCTGGGATATGAAAATCTTGAACTTACCCTTATCGCCGGCGGCGGAATCATCATGGCTTCCATTATACTGCTTGAAATAAACAACAAGATCGCCGCCAAACGAAAGGTTCAGATCAAAGAATCTATATAAATTAAACTAACGCCTTTCTTATTAAAGAAAGGCGCCGCGAAAGAAAATAATAACCGTAATATTTTGATTTTCTTTAGGTATACCCTTTCTTTTTTCCAAAAGAAAGGGTATTATTCTTTGTTAATATTTTTTTGCTGCTTTTAATATGCAGTGCAGCGCGTTCAGGGCAGCATTGTAGCGGATAAAGTCGCGCTCGTTCCGATAACCGCGGCTTAGAGTTAGTTTTACGGTTTCTGTCAGGTTTTTGCTGTCTATACCGATGTACACAAGTCCTACGGGCTTTTCTTCGGTTCCACCGCCGGGTCCCGCAATACCGGTGACAGAAACGCCGATATCCGCGCCGGATATCCTGCGCACGCCCGCAGCCATTTCACCAGCCGTCTCCGGCGATACCGCGCCGTATTTTTCCAGCGTTTCTTTTTTTACGCCAAGGATCTGCATCTTCATTTCGTTTGCGTATGTGCACACGCCGCATCCGAACACTTCGGAAGAACCGTCCACCTCGGTGATCATTTTTGATATCCATCCGCCCGTACAGCTTTCGGCTGTCGCGGCCGTGAGGTCCTTTTCTTTCAGCATGCGCACGACAGCAGTCTGCAGGTTGTCCACATCTATCCCATAGATATATTTATCAAGTATTCCCCGTATCTTTTCGATCACAGGTTCTATCATCTTTTCGGCTTTTTCTTTGTCATTTGCGCTTGCCGTTACCCGCAGATACATTTCGCCGGTTTTCGCATAGGGCGCAATGGTTGGGTTCTCCATGGAAAGCATGTAATCGTGCAGCATGTCTTCCACCGCGGATTCTCCTATGCCAAAAATATGTATGTTTTTAGAAACCAAAACCTTCTTTGATTCTTTTGCCAGATAAGGGATCACCTGTTCGTCAAACATTGGAACCATTTCACGGGGCGGTCCGGGCATCAGTATTGCCGTTTTTTGACCGCCAGATACCGCAAGGCCCGGCGCAGTGCCGTTGTTATTGTGAAAAACGACTGCTCCTTTGGGCATATACGCCTGCTTGATATTATTAGGAGTCATTTCTCTGCCGCTACCCTTGTTGAAGTTTTTAAACACCTCCACAAGGTGGTCGTAAGAGGGTTGATGCATTTCCATTTCAAGTCCGAAATATTCCGCGACCGTTTCCTTGGTCAGATCGTCGTATGTGGGTCCGAGCCCCCCCGTCATAACGATCAGGTCGCTCCGTTCAAAAGACTGGCGGATCGCTTCCCGAAGCCGGTCCGGGTTGTCTCCCACTACGGACTGGTAATACAGGTTGACGCCTATTGCCGCCAGCCCTTTTGCAATATGAGCCGCGTTGGTATTCACCACGTCGCCCAGCAATAATTCCGTTCCCACACATAAAATTTCTGCCGTCATTTTATCTACCCCAAAATAAATTGTCCTATTATACGGACGAGTCCTTTTTTAAAAAAATCATATCTGATCATTCTGCCCCATTTTTGTAGTTTATTCAAAAAAATAAACTCGGCATATACCCGAACGATCTTTTCAGTTTCAGCCGGAAGCTCTCCCTTGTATGTTTCGTAAAATTCGCCCGCCTGGAGATACGTGTCGCTGATCCTTTTTCGCAGCATATCCCTGTTGGAGAGGCTGTCAGCCACATATCCGGCGGTGGCGACATTTTTTGCACCTACCTGGTTTTCTCCGTGCTGACGGTACTTAATCGTGGATTTGTCCAGAAAACCGATCCTGCCAAATCCGGATGCAATCAGCGCAAGCCACCAGTCATGCATTATAACGTTTTCGATATTTTTATACTTCACCTTTTTTAAGAGCGCAGCATTTACCATTACCGTGCACCCTGTCACATGGTTTTGTACAAGTATTCTGTTTATCCGCGTAAACGTTTTGCTTAAATGCTGCACTTGCATCATGGAAGGAGCCACCGTATTGAGGTTTTCGTCCACAACCTCCAGATCCGTATGAACCAGCAGGGGCGTTTCACTTCCATATTTTGATTCCATCTCATGCATGCGTTTAAGCGTATCTTCCACCTTGTTTGGATACCAAAAGTCGTCATGGTCTGCAAACAGGACGTATTCTGCATTAGCATACCCAGCAAGATTGAAAAAATTCTGTTTTGCTCCTCCCAGCGGGCTGCCGTTATCCAGAATCTCAATGTACGGATGCCGGCCGGCATAATCCCGCAGAATCGCGCAGGTACTGTCTGTCGATCCGTCGTCGCTTATAAGGATACGGATATCAAGGTATGTTTGTCCAACCAGCGAATCCAGAAGTTCCCGCAGGTACTTTTCGCTGTTATGGGTGGCAAGCAGGATCTCTACCATATATATCCTCCAAAATCTCTATCTACTTGTTCATACCCTAACCTTCTTATAATCATCCGCGTCAACTTCCCATATGAAGTTGTACACGGATACCTTCAGCAAGGGGGTGGCAGCGAAGCGTCGGACGGGGGAAAGGTTCCCCCGCCGAGTTATTATACGTTTACTTCGCCTTTCAGGTTCAGTACGCCTTCGTATTGATTCAATACGGGCGCAACTTCTCCGGCGATAAAGTCGTCAACCTGGATATCGGCCATTCCGATAAACTTTTTCGGATCCATAATGGAATCGATTTCTTCAGGAGACAACTGGAAATCATTATCCGATTTTATCAGATCGATCAGATTATTTGAAAGTCCCTCTGCTTTTACGCGTTTTGCGGCCTGCATTGAATATATCCGGATCTTCTCATGAAGTTCCTGCCTGTCTCCGCCGCGCAGCACAGCCTGCATCAGTATCGTTTCGGTCGCCATAAACGGCAGTTCTTCCGCAAGATGTTTCTGTATGATTTTTTCGTAAACAACCATTCCGTCCGTAACGTTCATATAGATATTCAAAAGCGCGTCCACCGCAAGAAATGCCTGTGGTATGGAAAGCCGCCTGTTTGCCGAGTCGTCCAACGTACGCTCAAACCACTGCGTGGAAGCCGTCACGGCCGGGCTGGAGGCCAGTGAAAGAACAAACCTGGCAAGGGAAGACATGCGCTCGGAACGCATCGGATTGCGCTTGTATGCCATTGCAGAAGACCCGATCTGGTTCTTTTCAAAGGGTTCTTCCATTTCTTTTAAGTTTTGCAGCAGCCGCATATCATTTGAGAATTTGTATATGCTTGTTGCTATGCAGGACAGCAGGTTTAAAACCAGCGCGTCGAATTTCCTGGGGTAAGTTTGTCCGGTAACCGCGTAGAATTTCTCATAGCCCAGTTTTTTGCATACCAGTTTTTCCAGCCCGCGCACCTTTTCGGCGTCGTTATTGAACAGTGTATAAAAACTAGCCTGCGTACCCGTTGTGCCCTTTACTCCGCGCAGCTTGATCTGTGTCTTTATAAAACCGATCTGCTCCAGGTCCATCAGAAGGTCCTGTATCCAGAGCGTGGCCCTTTTACCGACTGTAGTGAGCTGAGCAGGCTGGAAGTGTGTAAATCCAAGCGTGGGCACATCCCTGTATTTTTGCGCAAAGCGCGTTAAATTCGCGATGACGTTGACAAGCTCCGTTTCCACCAGCGAGACCGCCTGATCCATCGCAATGACGTCCGCATTGTCCCCCACGTAGCAGCTGGTAGCTCCCAAATGGATGATGCCCTTTGCAGCGGGACACTGCTCGCCGTAGGCGTAAACATGACTCATCACGTCGTGCCGCACGACCTTTTCACGCGCCTCCGCCACTTCGTAGTTGATATCTTCCGCATGGGCTTTCAACTCCGCGATCTGCTCGTCTGTGATGGGAAGTCCCAGTTCCTTCTCCGCCTCTGCAAGAGCGATCCACAGCTTGCGCCAGGTTTTGAATTTAAAATCGTCCGAAAAAAGATGCGACATCTGTTTGCTTGCATATCTCGTGATAAGCGGGTTCTCGTAAGCGTCTCTCATGTAAAATACCACCTATGTTTATTTATACATTAACATTTTATCCGTAAATACTTATTTTTACAAGAAACTTGGTTCTTTTTCTTACCTTTTCTTTTAAAAAAGAAAAGGTAAGACCAAAAGAAAACCAAATATTTTAAATTATTTTTTAAAGAGCATGGGTAATGTTTTTTCTATACACAACCGAATACAACGTACCATTGAAATGATGTTACAAGGCAAATTGGGCAAGCATTGGAGAAAGCTTGGGGAGTTTGACCCTGAGCCCCTGCGGGCCGTTTTAAGGGGTTTATGGTGGGTGTCGGGAGGACGTAAAGGGGGAAATACGGAATCCCCCTTCCGTCCTCCTGACAAAAAATAAAAAAGACAGCCTAAACCTATTTTGCCTAACTAAAAGCTAAAATCATATAAAAAAATCAGCTGTTTATAACTTTCTTGTTTGTTATTTAGCATAATGAACGCTCTTTTTCTGATTGCATTCTAAATCCTGTTTTTATAAGAAATATACTTTTTAACCTTAGTGAAATTGGTAATAACCGCTTTTAAAATCCCGACTCGTCCAAAAACCGGTTGATTTTCTTTTCGGATAATATTTCATTTGTCAAAAATGAGCCGTTATGGAACAAACTGTAGGTCGTGAACGGCGAAGGCGCGTTTTTCGCCTGTTCTTTATTTTCCAATTTTAAAAGTTTGACAGACGCCCCTCTTTGCTTTGCAATCTCAGCAAATATTGACGCATATTTTTCCGTGTGCGGGCATTGGTTGGAGTAATATAACACGGTTCCTTTTTCGGGAATGGACCCAAGTTTTGCGCATTCCTTAAAGCAGGGAACTTGGACGCCGGACACAAGCGGGAAATATAAAAGTTCAAAATAAGGCGCAGCCGTATCTGCGGTTAAAAAACCCTTATGTTTCAAATAACCGGGGTCTGAAAGGAAAGGCATCTTTTTGAGGGAAGAAAGTACAGTTAAACCCTTCTTACCTTTTTCTTTGGCGTCGGCTGTGCATTCTTCAAGAAGCTCGTTCGCATAACCTAGACCCTTAAACTGGCCGGATACCCAAAAGCAGTTGATATGCATGCAATTATCAGCCTCAATGGGACACCATGCGTTTTCCGCAGGTATATATTCTATAAATACTTTTCCCCGCGCGTCCAGTTTTTTGAATGCCAGGCCGTCGGCAAACCGCTCTTTCATCCATTCTTTTTTTGAAGCCGCACAGTTTTCCCCCTTTTTGTCTGATATGGCGCAACAGATATGCTCGGTATCAATATTACCGGCAGTTACATCAATAATACTCATAAAAAACTCCTTTTTTATTTTATTGTATAACATTATATATGACATCATATGTCATATTTAAAAAAATCAGAGTTTAGTTGGGGATTCTCATCGGCCTGAACTAAAAAGAGCGGTTTATAACCGCTCTCTTGTTATTTGTTATTTCGCGTAATCGATCGCTCTAGTCTCTCTGATTACGTTTACTTTGATCTGGCCCGGGTAATCGAGCTCTTTTTCGATCTTTTTAACGATATCTCTGGCCATCAGGGTTGTTCCAACGTCGTCCACGTCATCTGGCTTAACAATGATTCTTACTTCTCTGCCCGCCTGAATAGCGAACGATTTTTCAACTCCTGCAAACGAATTTGCGATTTCTTCAAGATTTTCAAGACGTTTTATATAGTTTTCCAGGCTTTCTCTTCTTGCACCGGGACGGGCCGCAGATATTGCATCCGCCGCCTGAACCAGAACGGCTTCCACCGTTGTCGGTTCAATATCCCCGTGATGCGCGCCTATCGCATTAACTACATCGGCAGCTTCCTTGTACTTTTTGGCAAGGTCTGCGCCGATTTTTACATGCGGTCCTTCCACTTCGTGGTCTACAGCTTTTCCGATATCATGCAACAATCCCGCCCGTTTTGCAAGCTTCGCGTTCGCGCCGATCTCGGATGCCATAATGGACGCCAGGTGCGCCACTTCCAGAGAATGCTTCAATACATTTTGACCATAACTTGTACGGTACCTCAGCCTGCCCAATAGTTTGATCAGTTCGGGATGCAGCGAATGTATTCCTACATCAAAAATTGCATGTTCGCCGGCTTCCCGGATCTGATTATCAACTTCCTTTTGGGCCTTCCCCACCATCTCTTCTATTCTTGCGGGATGGATTCTACCGTCAACAATCAATTTTTCAAGCGCTATCCTTGCAACCTCGCGGCGTACCGGATCAAATCCGGATAATATCACCGCTTCAGGCGTATCGTCTATGATCAGATCGATGCCGGTTGCAGTTTCGAGAGCCCTTATGTTTCTGCCTTCACGGCCGATGATTCTGCCCTTCATATCATCGCTGGGCAGCGGCACGACGGATACGGTGCATTCCGCAACGTGGTCTGCGGCCGTTTTTTGAATCGCCAGGGATAAAACATCCCTTGCTTTCTTATCGGCTTCATCCTTGGCTTTTGTTTCAATCTCCCTGAGCATGATTGCTACATCATGCCGCGCTTCATTTTCTACTTTCTCAAGTAAAAGTTCCTTGGCCTCGTCTTTTGTCAATCCAGAAATATGTTCCAGTTGATCCAACTGTTTTTTTGTTACAATTTCAAGATCTTCTTTAGCCTTGGCAATTTCCTTTGTTTTTTTGTTTAACTGTTCCTCTTTTTGTTCAAGATTATCCAGTTTCCGGTCAAGGGCTTCATCCCTTTGTACCAGTCTTTTTTCAAGTTTAATTGTTTCGTTACGTCTTTCTTTTTGTTCTCTGTCAAATTCGTTTCGTAGTCTATGTACTTCTTCCTGAGCCTCTAATACCATTTCTTTTCGAATGACTTCCGCACGTTTCTGTGCGTCTTCGATCAGCTTTTTAACAGAATCCTCTGCACGACCTATCTTGGACTCGGCAATATTTCGCCTGTAAAAATACCCTACAATAAGTCCTATTACCAAACCTGCCGCGCATAGAAGGATAGGTATTAGTATGTCACTCACTTAATGCATTACACCTCCCTATTCAATTTTGGCGGATATATATAATTGTAATTATTCAAAATTTTTTTGCTACAATACAAATACACACCTGAATCTATTTTATATTTTTTTCATATGTTTTGTCAACTGCAATGTTTACACGCGGAAAGTCCGGCCAGATATCCGGTTGAAAAGGCTATCTGCATATTGAATCCCCCTGTCAGGGCATCCACATCTATTATTTCACCCGCAAAAAAGAGGCCGGGAACCTTTTTGCTCTGCAGTGTGGAAGGATCGATTTCCCGTACGGACACGCCGCCGCGGGTTACAATGGCTTCCGTTATGGGCGCTGCGCCTTTTATATCTATCGGAAAAACTTTAAGGGCCATAACCAGTTTATTGCGTTCCTGCCTAGTTATGCTGTTAACCGTTTTTTCACCTTCGATTTCCGCGGCTTTCAATACGGGATCGATCAGCCTTTGAGGCAGAAGATCGGTCATTGCATTTCTGATTTGTTTATTTTTAAATTGTTCAAAATCACGCAATATCCTGTTGTCCAATTTTTCCGCATCAAGAGCAGGCTTCAGGTCAATCGCCGCCGAAATCTGAAGCGATTTATCATAATTGATAACGCTGCTTGCGGACAACACAAGAGGCCCGCTCAATCCCTCATGGGTAAAAAGCATCTCTCCCAGATCTGAAAAGACCTCTTTGCCATTCTGCATCAAACTAAACCTAACGTTTTTTAATGTAAGGCCCTGCAGCGACGCGCAGGTCTGTCCGTTCTCTATCAGCGGCACAAGTGCGGGAAATGGGCCCGACACCCGGTGCCCTAAATTTTCGGCAAAACGGTATCCGTCCCCGTTGGAGCCTGTTTGCGGATAGGACGCCCCGCCCGTTGCTATAATAACCGATCCCGCCTCCAAAACCTCTTTATGCCCGTTTCCCGCAGTCTCAACAGCAAATCCATTATCCCGTTTAACAATGTTTTTTACCATTGTATTGAGCGAAACCTTTACTTTGGCATCGGCAAGCATTCTATTCAGGCATTTGATAACGTCACTTGATTTATCGCTTGCCGGAAATACGCGCATGCCTCTCTCAACCTTTGTCTGAAGACCATATTCATGCAGTTTTTGAAGAAGCAAATCCGACGGAAACGTATATATGGAACTTAAGCAAAACTTGGAATTATGCACGATATTAGAAAACAATTCATCGGTAGGGCAGGCGTTGGTAATATTGCAGCGTCCTTTCCCGGTTATATACATTTTTTTACCGAGCTTTTCGTTTTTTTCTATCAACAGAACCGAGCATCCAAAAGAGGCAGCAGTAACGGCCGCCATCATTCCCGCAGGACCTCCTCCCACCACTATTATATCCTTCATTTGTCACCTAATTCCAAAAATTTATCGTCCAGTTCCTGCGTCGCATAAATGGTGTGCGTATGCCATATCTTTTCCAGATTCTCGAAGTTGGAAACCAATTCGTTTTTCTTACGCAGTCCCAAAAGAATAATAAGCACATTGATCAAGCTCAGAGGCGCAACAAGCGAATCCACAAAAGAATTCATGTTGCTTTTTGTAATCAGATTATAATCCGAATACTGTGCGGGCGGAGAAGCTTCGTTGTCCGTAATGGTTACGACCGTGCAGCCTTTGGATTTAAAATATCCGAGCCCCTCTACGGTTAAAAGGGAATATCTTGGAAAACTGATTCCGATGACAATGTCACGCTCGCTTGCATACAGCGCCTGCGCATAAATATCGCTGTGCCCAAAATTGATGATCTTTACGTTTGATATAAAATAACCCATATAATACGCCAGGAACTGTGCCAGCGGCGCGCTCGCACGCGTGCCCAGAATATAAACGGTATCGGCAGAAAGAATGCTTTCAACAACGCTGTCAATCATCCGGGGATCAATATTGTTTTGCGTGGCTTTTATATTATTAATATCCAATTTAAACGCAGTTTCCAGTATCTCTTTGGATGTAAGGCCTTCCATAAGTTCCAGCCGCTGTACATTGGTCAGCTTGTTTTTGATCACTTCCTGAAAATCCTTCTGCAATTCGGGATATCCCTCGTATCCAAGCGCGTAAGCAAAACGCACAACCGTGGACTCGCTGACGCCGACGGTTGCGGAAAGCGCTGCCGCCGTCATGAACGCAGCCTTATCGTAATTGTGCAGAATGTAATTGGCAATCTGTTTCTGCCCCTTGCTCATCGTCTTGAATTCGAGATTAATCCTGTCTATGATATTCATATTAACCCTCCATTAATTACCCTTATGTTAATCATTATATCATAGTTTTTTAATTATGCAATTTTAAGTTTTTAAAATTGCATTTTAAGGCGTCCATTTGCTCATAATCCGTTAAGTCGCAATGCAGGGGCGTCAAAGCGATATACCCCTCGCTCATAATATTCGAGTCCGTTTCCTCTACCGACCTGTTTCCGATATATCCGCCGGAAAGCCAGTAATATTCCCTTCCCCTGGGATCCGTTCTTTTTTCATAGTGTTCGTCATACTGCAGTTCGCCCTGCCTGCCGAATTTAAAGCCTTTTATCTGATCAAAAGAAATCGCTGGTATGTTCATATTAATGACCTGTTTGATGTCGTTTTCCACATCCACCTGCTTAAGGAAAAACTCAACACATTTTGCAGCGTCATCCAGGTACTCCATGGAACCTAAATCCTTCATCTGAAGAGATACGGCGATTCCCTTATACCCCATAACCGCCGCTTCCAGCGCAGCAGACGTCGTGCCCGAGCAAAAAATATCAGAGCCAAGATTGGAGCCAATGTTGATTCCCGATACCACAAGATCGATTTTTTCTTTCACAATCGCCCGTATCCCGAGTTTGACGGAATCAGCCGGCGTACCGGAAACCGAATACGCAGGGATATCCTCCATACCGGAAAGAATCAGTTTTTTAGCGAAAAGAGGGAGATTCATAGTAATGGAATGCCCGCTTGCGCTTCTCTCCCCGCTGGGCGCAACGATCCAGACCTTGCTGTTTTGTGCGAGACGGGCAGCCAGAGCGGCTATTCCCGGCGAATGTACGCCGTCGTCGTTGGTAATCAATATATTCATTGAGGGTCCTCCTTTTCAAATAATATTCTCCATCGCCCAACTAAAAATACACTTTAATAATCCGCGTATACTTCCTATATGAAGTTTACGCGGATACATTTATCTGCCTAAGGGCAGCGGTCGGCTCCACCCCGCCGAGTTTCAAATAGGATGAATTTTATTTTCCCTGTCCAGCATCTCTGAATCCAGCTTGTATTTTTTTGCCCGCCTGAATTCAAAGAACTTTGGCGCGACCTGCGGGAACATTGCGTAAGAAAGTATATCTTCTTCCTGCTCCATGTATTCCTTGATTTCTTCTCTGTATTTGTCCAGTTCAGGCGCGATATCGTCCGCCGGACGGTGTGTGATGACCTCATCGTCCCCGATGCATTTTTTACGCACATCCTCGTTTACAGGCGCGGGCAATTGCCCGTATTCGCCGCGCAGGAGGCCCTTGGACTCCTTTGTAACGGTCTTATACCGTTCGCCCGAAAGAACGTTGAACACAGCCTGGGTGCCAACGATCTGGCTGGTGGGTGTCACAAGCGGAGGATATCCGAAGTCCTCACGAACGCGCGGAACTTCCTGAAGCACCTCTATAAATTTGTCTTCCGCGCCCGCTTTTTTCAGCTGGCTTAAAAGGTTGGACAGCATGCCGCCCGGAACCTGATACAGCAGGGTGTTGATATCCACGCCCAGTACCTTGGGATCCAGATGATGATCGGTTTTCAGCCTTTTGGCCGCTATCTCAAAATGCTTCGCAGCCTGGTTCAGAAGCCCAAGATCAATGCCCGGATCATATTCCGTCCCCTTCAAAGTAGCGATAAGAGACTCTGTGCAGGGCTGGGACGTGCCGTTTGCCAAGGGCGATAAGGCAGTGTCCACTATATCCACGCCGGCTTCGATTGCCTTCAGATATGTCATATCGCCTACCCCGCTGGTGTTGTGCGTATGCAAATGGATCGGAATTTTTATTACTTTTTTCATTTCCGAAACCAGTTTGAAGGCGTCGTACGGCAGAAGCAGGTTTGCCATATCTTTGACGCATATGGAATGCGCTCCCATCTTTTCTAGTTCTGCAGCCATATTTACAAAATATGCGATATTGTGTACAGGGCTTGTTGTGTATGAAACCGCGGCTTCACACCAGCCGCCGTATTTTATGGTGGCCTGCATCGCGGTTTTCATGTTGCGGATATCGTTTAGGGCGTCGAATATACGGATAACGTCTATTCCGTTTTCAATAGCTTTTTTTACAAAAAAATCAACGAAATCGTCCGCATAATTTTTATACCCCAAAAGGTTCTGTCCGCGAAGGAGCATTTGCAGCCGGGTTTGCGGCATCGCCTTTTTCAGCGTCCGGAGCCGCTCCCAAGGATCTTCATTCAAAAAGCGAAGGCAGGAATCGTATGTTGCTCCTCCCCAGCATTCCAGAGACCAGTAACCGGCTTTATCCAGTATTTCCGCACCCGGGATCATTTCATCCGTCGTCATGCGCGTAGCGGCATGGGACTGGTGCGCATCCCGCATAATTGTATCTGTAATATATACCTTACCCATTGGATTCTCCTTTTTCGGTTTGCGCCGTATCAGGCCGGCGCAGTTTTGATCATGGGGTCCCCGGAAAGCCGTAAGACTTTTTGGGGTGTAAATTATCCTATTACCAAAAGAGGATCACCGGTGTTGACCGACATATCCCTGGCAGCAGCAATGGAAATAACGGTTCCGCTCTTTGGAGCCATGATTTCGTTTTCCATCTTCATTGCCTCAATAATAACAAGGACATCTCCTTCCGATACCTTGTCGCCCACAGAGACATTTACCGATAAAACAGTGCCCGGCAGGGGCGAATCGACCTTTGTTGCGCCGGACGGCACTTCAAGATTCTTTGGCGCGGCAGGCGCGGTCTCTTTTTCGGGCATTTGAGCAGTAGGAACTACCGGCGCATATGCCGGAGCCGGAGCAGAAGCCGCTGCGGCTGAAGGAGCCTGCGCAGTGCCGCCCAGCTCTTCGACTTCCACCTCATAAGACGTTCCGTTTACTTTTATTAAAAATCTACGCATATTCGTTTCTCCTAAATTTAAAAATGATTCAATATCTGAAAGTCCCTGCCCGATCTTTTCCATGCAGACGGACTTACTCTTTTATACGAACGGATAACGATACCATTCGGGCTCGTACCCATCATGGCGGCGACAGCCGCTGAGAGCACCGCAATCAGTTCTTTTTCGTCTTTTTGCGGCAGGGCTGCTTCAGAAGTTTCTATCTCTTTTTTTTCCGGCAAAGCCGTACTTTTATTTTTTTTGCTTTTTTTCCCGAACAAATCCCGGCACCTCCTACAACGGCAGTACGCCGTGTTTTTTAGGCGGCTTACTCTGACGCTTTGTGATACATGCTTCAAGAGCGCCTATCACCATTTGCCTGGTTGCGGACGGCGCTATGACATCGTCCACCACGCCCAGTCTGGCGGCTGTAAAGGCGTTTGCATATTCCGTTTTATATTTTTCGATAGCCGCAGATCTTGCGGATATCGGATCATCAGCCGAGGTGATCTCTTTTTCATACTGTATCAGAGCGCCTGCTTCCTCCGGCAGCGCGGAAATTACAGCGCTGCTCCAGGCCAATACGATATCGGCGTTTGCGGACTTTACAGCCAGCAGTCCCGCGGCTACGGCCTGCCCGGTTATCACGGCAACCATGGGAACGGTTGCCTGCGCCAGGGCATACAGCAAACCCGAAATATCCGATATCAGGTTTTCGTTTTGTATTTCGTCCTGGACAGGAATGTCTCCGCTATCCACTATCAGAATTACCGGAATATGATATGCGTCCAGAATCATAATAAATCGCGCTGCCTTTTTGGCGGTGGCCCCTGTCAGGGTTTCCGTCCCCCGGGTTGCAACAAACCCAACCGTATTGCCGTTCATCCTGGCGAATCCAGTGATGGCTTCTTTTGCATAATGCGCGTGATATTCTAAAAAATCATTATTATCTGCAATTTTTATGATCAGATCCCGTGCGTCCAAATCATACGCATCGCTCTCTGGAATCTGACGGTTTAAATCATCCTCCGCCATCTGTGAAGGCGCTTCGTCCAGATTATTGGATGGAAGATAAGAAAGCAATCTGCGCACGGCGGCATACGCCTCGTTTTCATTCGCGGAAAAAAACTGGGCCGTTCCAGTCCTTTCATTCATGGCCTGAGCGCCGCTTATATTATCCACCTTAAATGCTTCTCCCATTGAGGATGAAACGATCTGCTGCCCGTGCATAAGTAAAACGGCAGCTTTATCCACTGCAAAAGTAAAATCTGATAAACCGGCGATTACCGCTGCAGCGCCAATGCATGGACCCGCCACAACGCAAACCGTCGGCACAACGCCGGATATATCAGTCATCTTTTTGACTAATACGCCATAAGCGCCCATCGCCGCCGCGCCTTCCGATATTCGCGCGCCGCCCGAATCCAGAATGCCGATAACGGGAGCGCCGTTTTGCAGCGCCATATCCATTATTTTTACTATTTTCTGCGCCTGAGCACAGCTCATGGAGCCGTTTAGGACCGTGTAATCCTGCGCATAAACATATATGGGCCGTCCGTCCACAGTGCCGTATCCGGTAATAACCCCTTCGCCGGCTGCAGTTACGCTTTCAAATCCGGTTGTCGACTGCGAGCGTTCATAAAACTTATCCAGTTCTATAAAACTTGCATCGTCAAGCAATATCCGGACCCTCTCCCTCGCGGTCATTTTGCCCAGCTTGTGCTGCGCCTCAATTTTTTCCGTGCCGCCGCCGAGCTGTGCTGAATTCATTTTATCAGCCAGTTCGGTAAGACTGCTTTTTTTGTCCATAAAACTTCCTCCGCGTGTAAATTAAAATACTTCCCTATATTCTTTATACAACATAATAAACCTATTTCCTTTATAATCAGAATAAAATTTATATTTTTTATGCCCTCTTGCGCCGGCCCATCTTTCCAATAAAAATAGTCGGCAAAAGTGTTATTTGCCGGCTATTTTGTTTAAATATGTGACTTCATCCGCAGTCAGTCGTCGATATTGTCCTTTTTTTAAATTGCCCAATTTTATTTCGCCGATGCCTACACGTTTCAAATAAACGACTTCTTTTCCAACAATTTCGAACATCCGGCGAAGCTGCCTGTTTTTGCCCTCGGTGATCACGCACAGGATCTCCGTGCGGTTTTCTTCTCTTTTTATTACGCTGAAAACCGCCTTGTTTGTCTTGTATCCATCCAGCATCACGCCTGTTTCCAGCTTTTTGATTTCTTCATCCGTAATGGTGGAGTTGATCACGGCAAGATACTTTTTTTCAACGCTGTGCCTGGGATGCGTCAGTACATTGGCAAGCTCCCCGTCATTCGTTAAAATCAGCAGTCCCTCGGATGTAAAATCCAGCCTTCCTACAGGGTAGAGCCTTTCTTTAATGTCACCTACAAGATCCATAACGGTCAATCTTCCCTTATCGTCGCTGCAGGTGGACACATATCCCGCAGGCTTATTCAGCATCAGATAAACTTTATTTTTTTGTACAGAAACTTTTTTCCCCTTATAAGCAACGGTATCACGTTCCGGGTCCACTATAAAACCCATTTGGGTAACCGTTTCACCGTTTACCCTGATCAGCCCCTGCGAAATATACTCTTCACATTTCCTTCTTGATGCCACTCCGCAGTCGGCCAGGTATTTTTGAAGCCTCATTGATTTCCTCTATCCGTATATATAATTCTCAATGATCTTGTGGAGGTTGTACTCATACGAATTTTCTATGACGTCGCCTGCAGCAAGGACCGGAATCTCCGTCATTTTCTGATCACCCAGAAACACCTCGATTTTTCCGACTTCCTGCCCGGTCTTGACAGGAGCGACAATTTTCGAAATGGTTACAACCTTTCGAATAGACGCGCTTTCATCACCCGTAACCGGGTAAGAACAGCCGCCTCCCGCAACCAGTTCCACTGTGCCCGGAAGCCCGTCAACGACATCGGCAGGTCCGAGCGGATCACCTTCATTTACTATATTCACTTTTTGGTAATTTGTAAACCCGTAATCCAAAACTTCTCGTGAATCCGCGAACATATCGTAATCATCCAGCAGTACGGTAATGATCTCCATGCCGTTGCGCATGGCGGATCCTACAAAACACCTTCCCGAGTCTTGTGTATAACCGGTTTTCACGCCGGTAGCGCCTTCATATTGCCAAAGATTTCGGTTTTTATTTTTCAGAACCCTCTTGTACTCGTGTCCTTCCCAGGGCATTTCCCGGTATACGGTGGATACTATTGTTCTGAAAGTCTCGTTTTTCATGGCATAGGCTGTAATCAGCGCAAGATCGTACGCAGTGGTATAATGGTTTTCATTGTATAAACCATTGGGATTTACAAAGTTTGTGTTGACCGCTCCAAGTTCTGCCGCCTTCTTGTTCATTTCGGCTACAAATGCTTCAACGCTTCCGGATATATGTTCTGCAACCGCGACAGCAGCGTCGTTTCCTGAAGAGAGCATCAGTCCGTAAAGCAGGTTTTCCAGGGTGATATGCTCCCCAACGCCGAGCCACATTGATGATCCTTCAACACCTGACGCATTGGGAGAAACGGTGGCGACGTCGCTTAAGTTCCCTTTTTCAATTGCCAGAATTGCGGTCATTATTTTAGTGGTGCTGGCCTCAGGAAGCTTTTTATCCTTGTCTTTTTCAAGAAGCACGCGCAGTGAATCACGCTCTATGACTACAGCGCCTCCCGCATTGGAGATATCCGGCGCCACAGGTGCCGCATGAGCGTCTACGCTAAAGAATAGAATCAGGCAAAACAGAATCGTCGCTATGATTTTTTTCAATTGCTAGACACCTTTTTTTCCTGTTTGTTTTGTTCAAACACTCTTTTTATCTGCGTTATGATCTGAGGCACCTTATCCAGCAGTGAATCGTATGTGTTTGCGTGCTCTACCGTCAAAAGTTTTACGTCGTCGTTTTTTACAATCAAAAAGGCAATCGGGACTATGGTAATACCGGCTCCTCCGCCTCCGCCAAACGGGTGTTTTGCGTCTTCCTGCGTATTTTCCTTATTTTTACCGTACTCCCCGCCGCCGGTGACAAATCCGAAGCTGACTTTTGAAACAGGCAAAATGGTGTTTCCGTCGGGTGTGATTATCGCGTCCCCCACTATGGTGTTTACATCTACCATTTGCTTGATTTCATTCATTGTTACTTGCATAATTGTTTCTATTGGATGCATTGTTCATAACCGCCCTTTCTTTTTTGACTTTAAAATATCTGATTATAATATTTACTAAATCAATTTTTAATATGCAGTTCAGAAATACAGTAATTTTTTCTTTTTTAAAAACCGGGGTCGTTTTGACAGTTACCTGGTCCATGCGAAAATGGTCCTCAACAATGGGCAGAAGCGTATGTATAACGGCTAAGATCAATGCGCAAAACAGGCATGTATCCTTTGCTTCCTCAAATCCCACTTTCAACTCAAAATCCAATTTTTCAACATAGAAGGAAGGATACAGTATCTTTGTGATATCCGGATCGTACCGGCCCATTTTTGCCAGATTCATGATCTTGCTTGTTTTTCCCCTCTTTTTCACAATCATGATCTGCAGGCTTTCGTCCGGGTTCCGCTTCATTGCGATCACAAGCCTTATCACCCGGAATTTCATGAGTGCGCCGAAAGATATATAATAAAAATAATGTTTTTTATATTTCTCTATCTTCAGAAAAACAAAAATCCGCCTCATGCCTATATAAAAGGTGACAATAGTGGCGATGATCAAAATAATCTTAAGCAATTGTCATAACCCCGATCTTTTTTAACTATTATCTGATAAAATTTGTAAAAAAATACGCCCGAATGGGCGCAGCACAAAATTATATGTTTATTATTTTAAAGATACGCTGTCCAAGCTGCCGGCAGATATTTAAACGTCGGCTGCCTCCGCGTATTTTTCAAAATCTATCGCAGGGAGTTCGGAAAGATCGGTAATGCCGAAATGCCTCAAAAAATCGTCAGTCGTTGCAAAAAGAACCGGCCGGCCGATCACGTCCTTTCTTCCCACCTCGGCGATCATTCCCTTTTCCAACAGTACTGAAACTGCGTAATCACAGCGGACTCCGCGGATGGATTCAATCTCGGACCGGGTGACGGGTTGTTTGTATGCGATGATGCTCAATGTCTCCAAAACCGAATTCGAAAGCCTGCCCTTTATCTCAGGCGCAAGAAGCCTTTGAATAAAAGGCGCGTATTCGGCATTGGTGCAAAGCTGCAGTTTATCCGCTATGCGGCGGATGAGTATGCCCTCGTTCCCTTCGTTTTTCCTTTCGATCATTTCATTTACAAGTTCTTCAAACGGCTCCAGATCCATATCTGCTAAAACCGAAAGATTTGCGATACTTACGGGGTCGCCCGTAACAAACAGCACGGCCATAATCATCTGGCAGATCTGATTTTTGTCCATTCGCATGCCTCCCTATTGATTATGCGCATTAAAGGTAAAGAGATTCGAACTCATGCGCCCAAACAGCGTCTTTTGGGTCTGCGAGTTCAGAGGGACGTAGGCTTGGTAGTACAAGGCGCCGCGGTGCAGCTGTAGTGGTGCTACGGCAAAGCGTGGCAACGCAGTAATGCCATACCTTACGCCCCTCTGAACCACATGGGGTCGACTCCCTTTACCTTAACAGTAATCTCGCCGAAATGAGATCTCTGGTCAATTAAAAGCTTGTCCGTATGCCATAACTGGAGAAGCGCTAAAAATGTGACGGCTATCTCCATGGGCGTTGCCCTACCTTCAAACAATTCCGCAAATTTGACTGCTTTTTTAACCCTTAATAAGTTCAGGATTTTTTTTGATTGAAGGCGTACGCTGAAGCTGTCATGCTGGACTTCAACTTTTTCAAATACGGGCTTGTTTTCCTTTTTTCTGGAAAGCACTTCAAGAAACGCCTGGTATAGCCCGCTCACATGGGTATCCTCCCAGACGACCGGTGAAACCAGATCGGGCAATTCCTCGGGCAGTTTATAATAATACTGCATGGCCGCGTCCTGCATGCTTTTCAGTTTCTCACTGGCTTCTTTAAACGCCTTGTATGCGCGCAGCTTATCGATCAGTTCCTGTTCGGGATCGATTTCCTCCTGCTCTTCAGGATCAACCCTTTTGGGCAACAGTGACCTTGACTTAATATACAACAGCGTGGAGGCCATATTTAAAAAATCGCTGGCACGTTCCATGTCCACTTCATCGATTTCTTCCATATAGGCAAGATATTGCTCGGTGATCTCGGAAATAAAAATATCCTGCAAATCAATCTTCGCCTTGTTGATCAGGTGCAAAAGCAGATCAAGCGGACCTTCAAACTGTGATAGTTTGATATGATACGACATTTTTATTTCTCCTGTTAGAAAAACAAACTGAAAAATGCAGTGTAGGCGGTTAATATTCCCTGGGACACAAAGCCAAGCAAAAGATTGACAGCGCCCGATACAAGCAATACAAGGAGAATGATAAAACCGTACCGATACAAAATATTCACGGCCTGCCCGGCTTTCCGGATGAAAAGCGCGCTGATGATGTGGAATCCATCCAGCGGCGGTATTGGAATCAGATTAAATATGGCGAGATATAAGTTAATGATACAAATCGGTCTGATGATATTCATCAGGATATCGCTTGCACTGCCCGAAAGTAAAAGTGCTATGTAAACGCCCGTGGCAATAAAAGCCACCAGTAAATTCATGAATACGCCAGCAAGCGATACCAGTATTTCGTCCCTCTTGGGTTTGCGGAAATTTCTCGGATTGATGGGAACGGGCTTGGCCCATCCGAAACTGAAAAGAATAATGCAGATCGTGCCGATCAGATCCAGGTGTTTCACGGGATCGAGCGTCAGCCTGCCTAGATTCTTGGCGGTAGGGTCTCCCATTTTGTTCGCCATCCAGGCATGCGCAAATTCATGAAAAGAAAGCGCAATCAGTATTGCCGGGAGACTGTATAAAAGATTTAAAAACCAAGTTGGAGAAAATCCGCCATTCAAAAACATTTATAATACCACCCATTCCAGGGCTGTGCGCCGGGCACACGCCATCAAAACTATACAATGAATTCTATCACAAACGGGCGGCTGATGTCAATTCACTGCGCGTTTAGGCCGGTCCAGCACCGCATCACTTTTGAGAGGCAGTAGATAAAGGTTAGCTGAAAGACGTCTTCCTTCACAATCACATCGCTCTTGGCTATTTTTTCCCCATTCCTATAAATGACCACCTCTCCTACCTTGTTTCCGGCACGCAGGGGCAGTTCGATATTCTGTATCAGCTCCAGCTTTTTTTCCACGCTGTTTTCCTCGCCTTTTTTCATCAGAAGGCTGATATCGTCCTTTGCATAGAGCAGGATGTCTTTTTTATCCGCCCCGTCGACATTGAAATCCTTCTTTACCAACTGGCCGGCCTTTAAAAAGGTTTTGGATGTATACGTATTGAAAGCGGCTTCCATGGCGGCATTGGCCGCAGCCGTTCTTTTTTTGGCTGAAGAGGCTCCTATGCCCACAAAAATAAACCGGCTTTCGCCCGATTTCCCGGTTACGGCGATCGAATAACCTGTTTCCTTTGACGATCCGACGCCTATCCCATCGCATTTATCATTTGTTTTCACAAGCCGGTTCGCATTTACAATATCCGTCTTATGCTCGTCGTTATGCACGATGGTATCCATCCATATCTTGCTGTATTGAAAAAACAGAGGATATTTTACAATTCTTCTGCTCAAAGCAACCATGTCTTTGGCGGTTGTTTTTTCTCCCGCAGGATTATATCCGGTGCTGTTGACGAATATTGTGCTGGTCATACCCAATTCCTGCGCTTTTGCATTCATCAGTTCGACAAAATCCTCCTCGCTTCCCGCAATACGCTCTGCAAGCGCCACACAGGCGTCATTTGCAGAAACCATGATGATGCCTTTCAGAAGCGTTTCAACCGTATAGATATCCTGCGGTTCCAAAAAAATCTGCGAACCTCCCTGACTGGCCGCGTAATCGCTTATTTTTACCTGGTCCTGCAGGCCGATTTCCCCTTTGTCAATGCTTTCCAAAAACAGCAGTATGGACATCAACTGCGAAAGTCCCGGATTTTCATATACCGTATTGCTTTCTTTTTCGGCGACTACCTGCCCGGACTCGCTGTCACACAGCACATATGCCGTAAAGTTGTCTTCGTAGCCGGAACTGACGGGTTCATCCGCGGCTTTTGTGGTCTGCACGGATATTTGAAATACCATGATTATAATTGTAAAAAATAAAACAGCTTTTTTGGCAAGCACCGGTATCACTCCTTAAACCAATTCCCAGAATTTTTTAAGGCTTTTGGGATTCAAAAAAATGCCAAGACCTCTACCCTAAAAATCTATGCACAAAAAAGCCGTTTATTCATACTATACGTGTTTTTAAACCGCGTTAAAAAACCGTTTTGTCCAAAAATGCAGGATTTTAAATCTCTTTTAAAAATCCGTCAATTAAGATAATTATTTTATACGCCACCTGTTTTCCAGCTTCCAGCACCTCCTGGTGGGTGATAGCCTGATGAGATACGCCTGCCGCCAGGTTACACACACAGGATATCACAGCGGTTTCAACGCCCGCATGAGCCGCGGCTACCACTTCATGCACAGTGGACATGCCCACCACATCCGCGCCCATCACTGAGAGCGCCCGGATCTCTGCGGGCGTTTCAAATGACGGGCCAACCATATAGGCGTATACGCCCTTCAATAAGGGGATCTTATTTTCGCATCCCACCCTATCCAGCAATTCAAGAAGTTTTTTGGAATATGAGAAAGACATGTCCGGGAACCTTGTTCCCAATTCTTCCAGGTTTGGTCCGTTCAATACATTCAACCCGGAAAAATTGATATGGTCTGTAACAAGCATCAGATCGCCCGGCTTGAAATACTTATTTATCCCTCCGGATGCATTTGTAAACAGGGCTTTTTTAGCGCCCAAAAGCATTACAGTGCGGAGCGGTATCACCGTTTCCGCCGGAGAATAGCCCTCGTAGCAATGAAACCGGCCCTGAAAAACAGCAATCTTCTTGCCGAAGCGCTCTGCAAAAATCAGCCGGCCGGCATGTCCCGGAACAGTCGAAACCGGAAAACCGGGAACATCTTCATATTTAAATACGTATTCCTGATTAAGGGAATCCGCATAGCCGCCCAGCCCCGAGCCCAATACGATTGCAATGTCCGGTACAAAATCCGTTTTGCTGCGGATATATTCTTTTGCTTTCAATATCCTCTCAATGGTATTTTTCATAATTCCCTCCATGTCTTTTTTTATTATTCTACCATATATACTTCAGAAAATCGTCTTGTTTACCAAAAAAATCAGCAGGGAAAAAAGAATATACAAGACAGAGACAATAGAAAACAAAAGTGCTTTTTTATTGATGAAATCCGCTTTCTCCATTAAAGATATATTCCATTTCCGGTAATAAAAAAGATGCGCCGCGTTTTCCATGGAAATCTCGCAAAGCGAAAGGCTGCAAATGGACCAAAAGATAAATAAGGCAATGCTTAATGCCGCAAGAAAGCCTCCCCCCAGATCAATATCCATAAATATCACGCGCAGCAAAAAAACCTGCAGGGCCGCATTGCTTAGAATCGCCATCGGCAAAAGGATTATCCCCGCCAGCGTGTAGCCGAATATCCAGACCGCACCTGCATAAAGCAGAGAAAGAACAACTACTGAAATGTCCGAACCGGATGATAAGAACCTCTCTTCAAGATTATATTTGATCGTGATTCCAAGGTCGTACGAAATATTTTCCAGCGTATAATACCCGCACATGCAACCGGTCAGGAAACAAAATGTCAATATGATAAATTTATATTTATTTTGAGCGATATGGCTAAAAATCCTTTTAATAAAAACGGACCGCACATCTACCACCTCTGTTCAATAAGGTATATGCGCAATCCGTCTTTAATTTGTCTAAGGTTGATCCGTTAAGTAACGGAATTCAAATTCAGTCTATATGGTTCGCTTCAATCAGTATTTTGTCCGCCATCATTGCTATAAATTCAGAATTGGTCGGCTTGCCTTTATCTTCGTCTATCGTATAGCCGAATATTTCATTCAGCAGCCTGGGATTCCCCCGGTTGTACGCAACTTCAATGGCATGGCGGATATCCCTTTCCACCCTGGTAGGCGTTGAATTAAAATTGTTGGCAACCTGCAGATAAAGGCGTTTCGTTATCTTATCCAGGTTGGAAAAATCCGTAGCGACAATCTCTATCGCATTTTTTAAATAACGGAATCCTTTTATATTGACCGGTATCCCCACACTTTTCAGAAGTTCCGAGATATTGCCTTCCGAACCGGGCTGTCTTATAATTTTTTCTCCCAGTTCAGACATATTAATAATCTCCAGTATTCTTTTGCAGAAAAGATTTTCGTCCAGGGGCTTGATAAATATATAATCCACGCAAAGATCAATTGATTTCTTAATGAAGAACTCATGATTTACAAATGTTGTTATGATTTTAATGACATCTTCATAAACGATGTTTTCAAGCAAATCAAATCCGTCCCCCATAGGAAGAAGAGGTTCCACAATTACGATATCAGGCCTGAAAGAATTGTATAAGTCCATGGCGGTTTTACCGTCAAAAGCAAATTCAATGTCCTTTAAAATTTGCAACTTCAAGAAAATCTTTTTCAGCAACAAACAGTATTGATTGGAACTATCCACAACAAGAACACGGAAACCATTTTTCACTTCGTATCACCATCCAACTAAAAAATAATAATACGTATTTCTATAACAATCCATGTATCGAAATAGGCAAATGACATCTTGTCTAATTATGTAGTTTCATAAAATAATTATTCAACAAACGGTAAAATAGGTGACTATTTTTATTATATATGTTGCCATTTTCTTTTGCAATAGTCTGACACGATAAATTTGTAAAAAAATAATAAATTTTACTATTATCGTTAACAGAAATCGACATTCTTTTTATTTATATAATTCCTCAAGCATCCATTCAATATAAATACCATAACCCCGGGTAGGATCGTTCACAAATACATGCGTAACCGCGCCAATCAGTTTGCCGTCCTGAATCACAGGGCTGCCGCTCATTCCCTGTACGATTCCGCCTGTTTTGGCCAAAAGCTCCTGATCCGTGACTGTAACCAAAAAGCTCTTTTGTTGAGGCGCGTTTTGAGGCTGAATGTTGCTTATATTGCAGGAATAACCTTTTATACCTTCGTCATCCACTGTGGACAGCAAAATGGCGGGACCTTCATGCACTTCGCTTTGTTTGGCGACGGGAATCCCGTCCGGATACAGCGGATTTGAAATAGTGCCGTCTGCAAGTCCGTATATGCCGAACTGCGAATTTTTTAATATGGACCCTATTCTGTCCTGCGTCTTGAATTCGCCTTTCAATTCTCCGGGGGTTCCCGCTTCTCCGCGCACAATATCGATGATCTTGGATGATATGATCTCTCCTTTTCGAACGGATAGTTCTTCCCCGGTGTCAAGGTCCGTAATGGCGTGTCCCAGACCGCCGAACCCCCTTGTTTCCTGATCATAAAAAGTAAGAGTTCCTACGCCGGCCGTCGAATCGCGTACCCAGACGCCCATACGGTATACGTTGTCATAGGTGTCCAGCTGGGGAACAATCACAGTGGTGAACCGTTCTTCACCTCTTCTGATGCCCAGCGTAACTTCCTCGTAAGTGCTTTCGTTGATGATTTTGGATAAATGGTCGGAATCGTTCACTTCGATACCGTTGATATACTCAATGACATCGCCTGCCCGGAGTCCGGCTTCCCTGGCAGGATTCACGGTTTGTCCGCTGCTGTTCTTGATATCGGATATGCCGACAATCAGGGCGCCCTTCGTATAAAGCGTAACGCCGATGGACTGTCCTCCCGGTACCAGTTTTTTCCCGTCCAGATAATCCGTCACATTAATTTTAACATTTTTAATTGGAATAACGCCAAGAAGGTTCAGTTTTACTTCTGTTGGCTGTGTAGCTTCTATTATAATCGGTTCCGAGAGATTGTACTGGTTCTTTTCGGATAATGTGGTACCGTTGAATTTGACTACGCCCACCGCGTCCCCTGATATCGTTACGTTAACCGGCAGCCTGAAATTAACGGTTTTGGATATTCCGTCCGCAACATAGATCTCACTTGGAATATTGCCGATCTGTATTGCCATAAAAACAACCAATATTAATACGAAGGCGCCCGCCAAACGAAGGAATATCTTAATACCGTTATTTTTAATCAAATTCAAAAACACCTCATTTCAATACTATTGCAGTGTTAATAGTGTTGAAAATTAGGTGCTTTTTATCCGAAGAAATTATTACCTTATTTGATTTTTAAGAGCGTTCGCGTTTATAATCATTTCGCTTGCGTGATCTAAAGAACTCTTTGAATCTCCGCCGCCGGAAAGCCGGGAAACTTCCGAAATTTTACCGTTTTCATCAAGCTTTTCAACATGCGTCAACATTTTTCCATCATGCAGATTTTTGCTTATCAGATAGTTCGCGTCCGCAATTGCTGCAATTTGCGGAAGGTGAGTCACGCAGATTACCTGCTTTCTGCGCGAAATTTTCGAAAGTTTTTCTGCTACCACATGCGCCATGTTTCCGCTGATTCCCGTATCAATTTCATCGAATATCAGCGTACTGATGCTGTCCGTGTTTGCAAGAACATTTTTAAACGCCAGCATAATGCGGGAAACTTCGCCGCCCGATACAATTTTTGATAGCGGTTTCAAAGGTTCTCCAATGTTTGTGGAAATGGTGAATTCTATTTTATCAGGTCCGCTTTCACTGAAAGCCGTGCTTTCAAAAGACGGCAAATCTTCAAATCTGACCTCAAACCTGGATGTCGACATTCCCAGATCCTTAAGTTCGGATTCGATCTGGCGTTTAAGTTCCTGCGATATTTCCCTGCGTTTTTTTGATAATACAAGATACTGTTCATATAATTTTCTTTTGACCGAATCAAGATTTTTTTCAACTTGTGCCAGCATTTTGTCGCTGTTTTCGAGTTTTTCAAGTTTTTCCGCAGACTCTTTGAGATAATCAACTATCGATTCCTCGCTGCCGCCGTATTTTCGTTTTAATGCGAACAGAATATCCAGGCGTTCCTGAATTTCTATTACCCTTTCCTGGTCATAAAAAACGCTTTCGCATTCCTTCTGCGCTTCCTGCGCAACGTCCTCCAGATTATAATAAATTTCGCCGAGACGTTCCGCTATAGACGCATATTTTTCACTGTAAGAGGATATCCCTTCCAGTTCTCTTGAGATCCTGGCGATCCGGCTTAAAACCGAATCCTGATCCGCATACAAAACCGAATGGCAGCCTTCCAGCGCCCCCGCTATCTTTTCCGCATTCACCATTGCGGCCAATTCTTCTCTTAAAGAAGACTCTTCTCCGGGCTTGACCGCAGCATTTTCAATTTCATCTATTACAAACTTCAGAAGGTCAATGCTGCGCGCGCGTTCCTCGGGTGATCCCCCGATCATATCCCGCTCGCGCATCAGCGACTTGTACTCTTTATACAGCCTGCTTACAGAATTTTTGATTTGTTCAACCTGTACGCCGCCGAATGCGTCCACAAAAGAGATATGTGTTTTTGACTGGAGCAGGTACTGGTGCTCATGCTGGCCATGCAGATCCACGATCCTGTCCGTAAATTCCTTTAATGTCGCCAGATTTACGACGGCCCCGTTGATCCTGCAGGTATTCCTGCCGTCTATTGTCAGTTCGCGTGAGATGATCAGCTCATCCGCCTCGTTAACGCCATATTTCTCAAACAGGTCGCTTAACGGCGAATTATCCAAATAAAAGACCGCTTCCACTCTTGCGCCGGATTCTCCCGTGCGGATCAGTTCTCTGTCCGCGCGTTCTCCCAGTATAAGATTCATGGAATCGACAATAATGGATTTTCCCGCGCCGGTTTCACCGGAAAGCACGTTCAATCCTTCTTCAAATTGCAGAACAAGTTCATGAATTAACGCAATGTTTTTAATGGTCAGATTGTAAATCATATCATTCCTGGCTGCTCAGTATCTGCCTGAATTTAGAAACGATTACGGCAGCTGCGTCCGGATTGCGCACCGCGACAAATATGGTATTGTCTCCTGCAATGGAACCAACGATTTCGGGCAGATGAAGCCCGTCCACAACCTCTGCGGCAGCGTTCGCACTGCCGGTCAAAGTCCGGATCACGACAATGCTGCCGGCGGCTTCAATGGACAGAACAGTATCCTTAAAAATACGCATCAGGACGCCCATATCGTTTTTATCTTTTTTTTCGTTAACGGAATATTTGTATATGCCCGATTCCGTCTGAACCTTGATCAAATGAAGTTCTTTGATATCTCTTGAAATTGTCGCTTGCGTAACCTGAAACCCTGCTTCCTGCAGCAACCGTACGAGATCATCCTGCGTCTCAACATTGTTGTTGGATATAATCTCAATGATCTTGTTTTGCCTTTTGCTCTTCAACGAATTAACACCCCTTTATCCCCGATCGTCCGTTTGCCATTGCGCAAGTTTTTCTTTTAAAAGTTCAAAAAAGTTGCCTTCCTTTAATCGTACGAAATGCGCATAACGATCAGATTTTTTTATTACTACTTTTGTTCCGTTCTCCAGTTTTTTGGAAAACTGGCCGTCCGCCGTCACAAAAGCGTCTAAGTCTGAGGAAACCAGCGCTACCTCCACCACGTCATTCTCATTCAGCACAATGCTCCTTGCATTTAGTGTATGCGCGCAAACCGGCGTAACAAGTATGCAGTTTACGCTGGGAGCAATGATGGGACCGCCTGCCGAAATCGTATAGCCAGTGGAACCCGTGGGGCTGGAAATTATCATTCCGTCGCAATAATATTTTTCCGCAAAACTTCCGTTGATCTTAAGCTCCAGGCTGACCATACGGGGAATGTTTCTCGGGGATACCACAAAATCATTAAGAGCCAGAAGCGTCTCGCTGAACGAACCGTTCGCCTGCAGCATCATTCTGGTTTCGACCGAATATTTGCCTGCCGTGATCCGCTCAAGCGCCCACATTACCTCATCCGGCGCAATTTCAGCCAGAAAACCCATTCTTCCAAGGTTGACGCCGATGATCTTAATACCGTACTTCGCATATTTTCGAGCGGCGGACAGGATTGTCCCGTCTCCGCCCAGAACAAAAAGGTAATCTGATTGATCGATCCCCAGATTGCATTCTTCCTTTACACAGGCATATAAATCGCTGTCCAGAAAAATCTCACACCCTGCTTTCTTCAATTCGCTTATGACCTTGCGGGTGTTGCTGAGGGATTTATCCTTTTCGAAATTTGTATATATCCCGAATTTAAACATAATTACACCAAATTTTTCCTAACGTGAATTTAATTATATATGAAACAAGGTCAATGCACAAGAGCTTTATGTGAAGCCGCAACTGTTTCCTTTACCATCAGCCCGGTTTCAGCAAGCGGCGCTCCCATTTTCAGATAAGCCAGATACTCAATATTTCCGTTCGGTCCTTTGATGGGCGAATATGTAAGTCCGCCGATCCCGAATCCCAAATTCTGCGCAAAATCCAGTATGGATGCAATCACTTCCTCATGGACATCCGGGTCGCGCACGACGCCCTTTTTGCCCACCTTTTCCCTTCCGGCTTCAAACTGCGGTTTTATAAGCGCGACCACAGCCAGTTCATCGGAATGTTTGATTTTTTTAAGCGCGGGCAGTATCAGCTTCAGTGAGATAAAAGAAACGTCAATTGACACAAAATCAACCGGATGCTCAAAAGAACCGGCATCCAGATAGCGCGCGTTCGTGCGTTCTTTCAGTTCCACACGCGCGTCGTTCCGGAGCGTCCAATCAAACTGACCGTATCCCACATCCACCGCATAAACATACTTCGCGCCGTTTTGGAGCATGCAATCGGTAAATCCACCGGTGGAACAGCCAATATCCAGACATATTTTTTCCGATAAATCTATACCGAATTCTAAAACAGCGCGTTGCAGTTTCAGACCGCCCCTGCTGACATAGGGACATTCCTCCCCCAGAATCACAAATTCGCTGTTCTCGTCGAATTGTTCCGAAGGAGATACAACCGGTTTTCCGTTGCACCGTACGATACCCGCTATAATCATTGCTTTTGCTTTTTCCCTGCTGCGCGCTTTATTCTGTTCAGCCAGCAGTATATCCGCCCGCTTTTTCATTTCTTATTGAATTTAAAGAAATGAATGACGGAGCCTAACATTATAACGATCCTTTTGTTGTTTTGCATAGCCACTTTCTTTCCCCATGCCTTCCCCCCGACGGTAACGGCGGAGATCAGGGCGGAAATGACGATTCCAAGAAACGTCTGAGAAATATTTTGCGACATCATTATGATTTTAACGCCTATTGCTGCGCCGGCCGATCCGCTTACAATCCCGCAGATATCGCCCACAACGTCGTTGCAGAAATTGGATACGATATCCTTGTTTTTCAGCAATGGAAGCGCATAGGTCGCCTGCTTGATCTTGCGCGACGACATTGCGATCAAGGGCGTTTCGTCGCAGGTTGCTACCGCAACGCCAATGATATCAAAAACAATGCCGATGATAATCAGGACAGCCAAAATAAAAACAGCCGCAACAAGCGACAAGTTAGAAATAAATACCTGCGCTACCACACTGATTCCGGCAGACAGCAGCAAAGTAATAAAAAATATTTTTATAACCCAATATTTAATAACTTTCATAGCGTCCTTTTGCCGCCCCAAAAAGTCAAGGACTTCCGGAACGCCACAATTAAAAAGGTGGTGGCAATATGGGTAAACCTTGCGGTATAAGGTCCAGTAGGCTTTCCCTAAGCATTGCTCCGCGTCGCCGCAGGAGCGGTTTCCCATTAAAACGCTCAAAACAGTGTTGCCAGCTGTTTGACTGGATTACCGTGATAACCACACTATAATCCCCCTATTGCCTTTGATTACAGTCTAGGAGCTTTCCTCCACAGCACTTACTCCGGTCTTAGTCTCTTTTGCCAATAAGGTTTCATTATGCAATACTTATGCAGGCTTGTACTTTGCCGGCAAAAGCTGTTCATAAATCCACCATACCAACTCAAGACAGGCTACACTGTACACAGCTTTGTTGCCGCATAGCAGGTTCACCCTGAATAGTAACGCGCAATGCGCCACCCTTTCAGGTCTCCACGAAAGCGGGGTCAACGCCCATATGCCCTTATGGATCGCCCTTCTTTCTTAACTCCCAGCATCAGCTCCCAACGGGGCGTCAGCAGCCAACACAAGGAACTTCATCGATGTGCCC
>JAEWMJ010000022.1 GCA_023393165.1 Bacillota bacterium
GGAGATATACATATCGCCCTGGTTGTCCAAAAGAAAAGAATTCACTACTGTAAGTCTCATCCGTTTACCCTCTTTCTTAATAAGTACCTTCTTCAACGCACTTCTCACACCTTTCATAATTTTGTTCCCCCGCCATAAAGCCTTTTTCAATATACTTGAGCTGCTTTCCGTATTTTCTACACTTTCCGCACACATTGTGCCAGCAGCAGCCGCAGTCGGCCTTCTCCAATTTTTTAATCTCAGACCATCTATGCAAATTGTTAATTGCGGTTGCAACACATTCCGTCCGGGGCATTAACGGTGTCTTGACCGTTTCCCAGCTGCCCGAAGCCTTGCGTTTTACGGTTGCATACGTTTCCCGGCCAATGCCAGGATGAACCGTTATGATCGTGTCCTGATAGAAATAATACATAAGCGTACCTCCATAAATAAAAAACCGCTTTATAAGCGTCCCTACCGTTCTTTCTCTTCTCTCCCAGGCTGAATATCCCTTTTCCCTTGCAGCTGCTTATATGCGGCAGCAAGACTGCTCACCGGCTTTTCAGCATTATCATTTATCCTGGCGTCTTCATATAGCGCCGGATCTGCGCCGGGTTTGTCCCACCCGAACATAGATCCAAACTCCATTGCAAGCGCTTCGGCTTTAGTAACACCCAGCTTCCGGTTTATCTGCTCAACCGCTTCCTGTGTCGTCTTGCCCCAATTGGTCTGAAAATACCCTTTCACATTTCGTTTTACGAGGATCCATTCTTGCGTTGATTGTAGCATAGAATAACAAAAATCCGGCAATTTATCCTTTCTTACTGCCGGGGCGTATGTGCAGCCGGTACTCTCCATGATTTCGGCAAACTGGCAGATGTGACGCACCCGGCCGTCCAGCCTGAAATGATATCCATCGCCGCAGCCTTGTACTGTATTGTCAATAATCTTGCCATCCGGGTAAGTGATCCGGACTTTTTCACCATCCTCTAGTTCGAACAATGTCCTGTAGTTCGTGTCAATAAATCTGTTTTTCATTCATCTGTCCTCCAGAAAAAGCGTTATACCCGCACATGCGCTGCATAGATTCTCTTCTATCCAATAACAACCGCCTGGGCATGCGTAATCATCAGTGCAACCACAAACACGGCAACGGCGAAAATCAATCAAAGGATCTTCTTCTGGAAGTTCTTTATGGAACAACATGTCCAACTTTTCAGTATCACATTTTGCTTCTTCTTCGTCCTGTACCCATCCGCAATGATTGCATTTCATAGGACCATCATTCATACCGTGAGCTTCCTCGCCACATTTTGGGCATTCACCATCTTTTAAAATCATTTTATATTTGTTCGTTTTCTTCTCCATAACAAACCTCCGCAAATAAAAAAAACCGCTCTGAAAGCGTTCTACCGTTCTTTTTCTTCTCTTCCGGGTTTTATATCCCTTTCGGCCCGTAACTGCTTGTACGCCGTTTCAAGGCCACTCACAGGCTTTTTTTCTTTTACAAACCGTACCCTTCCTTGCAACTCCCTGGGCAGTATGTTTTCATCCAACTCAATGCCTTTCGCCTTATACAGCAGCGCGTCATACTCCCTGTCATTTATTCCTTTCGAATAGATAGCTATAACCCTATTTGCATGTGTTACAACATCCCTCACATCCTCTTTCAAGGATGTGTTGGGAATATAAAATTCGTCACATTTTATAAAGCCGATACATGCGTAAATGTTGCCAACGATCTTCTCAGTATACAGCTTTGGTCTCTGACCGTTAAAATCGCCAATCATTTTCGCCGTGCTTTCAATATTGATTAATCTATCCAATACGCTCAATTTAAGCTCAGTAGTTCCATCTGATTTCAAGTCAAAATCAACGTTATGCAAACGTTTAAGGAGACACAGGTCAAAAAACTTTATTGGATCTATATTGTTGTTTGTTTCTATACCAGTAAGATGTAAAAAATTCTCTTTATTAAATAATGTCTCCATAACCTGTGTTTTACCATTTTGCATATAGACAAACGCCAGATTTTTATCAAGCAACTTTTTCATATACAAATCAGAGTCTCGGAAAAGTACCTTTAAAATCTCATTTTTTAAACTATCAGAATTGTTCATAGATGCTCCTTTTGTTTTAAATAAAGCAAAAAAGAGCACCACCGCAGCGATACTCTTTTATTGCTTGTTTGGCATGATTTTATCGTTGTCCGCCAACACACCGAACCAAAGTCGGCTCCTAGCCCCCCGTAGCAGGCAACCGATTCAGGCAGCAGCCTGTCGGTACTTCTTTCGCGTAAATCCTTCGTGGACGCGCCCACTAGATAGGTTATAGTACGGGCCATTACGCTCACCCTATCAAGCGTCGGATTTTTAAGGTGTCAGCCCACCTGTGTATATATTATACCATATGCCCTTATTGTAAACAAGTTTCATGCTTTTTTCGCTGGTAATTTCAGTTCATCGGCTGTTTTCCCGTTTAAAAGCTCGCAGCGCAATTCCTCCATTCTGTATGCCGGGATCTCCGGATCAGCCAGCAGCTCTACAACTTTAAACGGCAAACGGTCGGCGTCACTTAGACATACGAAAAGTGTTTTCATTTGTGCCACATTAAAATCAGGATCAGCATATAAAAGAATTTCGTCTAGCCCCAATCCGATTTCAAGCCCTCTCCGGATCACATTCATTTGTGATGCATTGTACCTTGGATCAGCATACATCATCACCTGTGGAACGGTAAGGTGATTTTCATAGCCGAATCGGATCGTCTGCATTTCATCCGGCCCAAACTCCGAATTACAAAGCACTTTGAGCTGCTCATCAGTCGCGCCGTTTTGCTTGGCCAGATTAATGACCGCCAACTGCGCGTCCGTGTAACCGTCCAAGGTTATCAATTCCGCTTTCCGTTCGGTATTCTTTTTCTCTGCTTCCTGGGCTTTCTTTTCAATATCAACGGCAATCGTGCGTTCAGCAGCCCGTGACGTTTCCAGTTCAAGCCGTAGTGCAGCCATTTGCCGGTGTGTGAGCTTCGAAGAAGCGTATCGGGCAACCTGGTCAACCGGCAACCCGGCCAGCAGCCCATCAACGACCTCAATCATCTGTTCCAAAGAATATTCCGGCTTGCCCGCAATTCCGATGTATTCCGTCGGTACATTATTCATGGCAGCATGCCGCAGAAGAAACATTTTCCGGGCTGATAACAGCGGGTTTGCATATACCGCAACACAATCAAACGAAAGCCCCAGGTGAAACCCCAAACGTATCTGTTCCATCTGCAGATAATCCAGATCCGGGTTACAGTATAAGCGCAGCTGCTCATCAGACAGGCCCTGCAGCTTACCCAGCGTTATTTGCGCCTCTTGCAGCGCGTCATATCCATTCAATTTTATTAACCTCCCCAATCGCTCATACCGGATATGAAATCCATCACACCTTCCGGCAGCTCATCATTTTCCTGACTGTCATCATCCCCGGCATCAATGTCGGAGACAGACTGTGCTGAAATCTCAAAATCTGTATCGTCATTGACTTCTGTGCCAATCTGCAAGTCCTCAACACCGAGCTGCCCATCTAGCTGCCGATTCTGCTGCACCGGCAGTGGTGTAACCTCTACCGCCCTGGCTTCAACTGAAACGCCGAAGTTAACGGCCAGCGCATGTACTTCCTGAGCAATCTGAGCTATATCACTTCGGTTTTCAAGTAACGAAAGAAAAAAATTCTTCGTCTGCCGTTCGGGCAGCTGCTCCAAAATTTTTATTGCTTTACTGTCGCGGGTATTGTTCGGATTCAACGTAAAATGCACGTGCTTCAGCTCTGCCATAATCACGCCCCCTTACCCTTATTCTTCTTTATTGACGCCGCCGCCATGATTTCGTACCCTATGGCATTACTCTTAATATCGGAGACGAACACCGGATAGAAAAAGTTGTTCTTTTTATTATACTGTTTAACCAACCCAGCGCCCCCACCAATAAATATCGCCGGGGCAGAAGCGGTATCAAACCCGTTTTCCTGGAGTTTTTCGATTAATTCTCCAACATACTTTGCAGTCTGTACATGGATCTCATTTTTGATATCTGGAGGCATAATAACCGGCTTCTTGGACCAAAGAACGGCTTCAATCTGTTCCTGGGTAATGCTCTTCTTCGTTTTACGGCGCACCTGTTCGATGATCTCCTCCATGCAGCGTATTACGCCGTATTCCAGGCTTCGTGCTTTGTCCATGTTTGGCGCGCCGCCTTTCCCAACTGTTATGGCATCAACTGTCCAGCTGCCTATATCAATTACGTTAATTATTGGTTCATTTGCGTAATCCTTAATAATGTTCATAATTGCACTGTATCCCTGCGGGTATACATACACATCTTTGATTATGACTTTATAATGTTTGCCGCCAAACCAAAAATCGACCTCACCATTCATTAAGTATTTACGCAATTCTGTCCGGTCATCTTTCGGGTAAGTCAAAGGGAGACCGGCGGCTATGATTATTTCCTTCGGCTTATGCGGGGGGCTTGCAATTTTGCGCTTTTGCAACTCAGTACCAATGCCCGCGAGTGTAAGATGCCAATAGGTTTCATCTTTGGTCTTGTCCAGTTTCAACGGTCCGCGTCCGCTGTTGCATACATAATATTTATTATCTACCCGTACCATGTATTGCGTCTCAATCGGCGGCACTTCGTTATATACGGCCACGCCGGTCGAAAACTGGTCATGGGCTGTTTTTATAAGCCCATTTCCATGGTCAATCCCAATTATTGTACTCATATATTTTACCTCCAATAATAATCATTTGTAGTTTTCGGCAAGATTCAAAAGCTTGTCAATGTGCTTTTGTTCCTGTTTACAGATTTGATTGTATTTATCTATCTTCATGAGCCGTTTAATTTGTTCTTGGATCAGCTCCATCAATACCTGGGGCTCCAAGGCGTCCAGCTCCCAGCTGCTATCGCCATACTTTTCAATGTATTCGGCGCAGCGGCTGTCCGTGAGCTTTGCCGGGTTAGGCGGCGGGTTATATTCCCTGACCTGATTCATATTAAGCGCTATGCGCTTTATATTGATGCCCTCGCAATCAATATCCAGATCATTTTGTGTAAACATATCCAGCCGTTCACGGATATCGCGTGTCATATCAATGCCGCTCGGATCGTGATCGCCTAAATGAAGGATGATCAATTTTTTATGATCATGGCTGCGGCTAATCAACCGTTGTGCTGCACTCCACATTTCGGATTGTGAAACATAGCCTCGGCAAGAAAAAAACGGCACATCCAGGCCGTTAGCAGCTCGTCCAACAATTTCAACCAGAGCGTCCTTTTCAACCCATACTTCAACGTAATTTGGCTGGCCAATCCATTTATCTAAACGGAAACTATGTGCTGCCGATCTTAGAATCTCACTTGGTGAATCCCAATGAGATAAACTGCGAAGGTTTCTTGTTCGGTCCTCAATGGCATGCCAGTCGATCAGGCCGGCCAATCGGCCATTGTTGACCAGCGTACCGATGTTGTCATAGCTTTTTTCATTGTTCGGAATTATGTCCCGAGAAACCAGCTGGTAATATAGCTGTCTGAGTGTCAAGTTAAATCCCTGCTGGCTGTATGTATTTACAATCTCATTTGCCCATTCTATAAGCGCCAGGCTCTTTCGTTGGAAGTTAATTTCTTTGTACTGTATCAGCGGCAATATCGTTTCCTCCTTCTTTTTTTATAAAATAAAAAAACACTGCTCATTTACAGTGCATTTTGATCAATTCTTATCTATAATTTTACGACAACCTTCCAGCCCGATAGCACAAATGTATTCTTCGTGTTCTTCTCTGCGCTGTTTGTCCCGTTCACTATCGAATAAAGGATAATCTTCATCCAGTGTTTTAGGATCAAAATATTTTGTTATGCTCTGACCATCTCCAGTATCAATCGTCAGTTGCAAACGCCCATTTCGGCCAAACCACCCGTTATCAAGGGTAACGTATAAAGTTCCAAGCATCATTTTGTAGATATAAATATCAGTCGGTGTTTCTGTCTCCCGCTTTAATCCCTTTACTGTACCAATTTCTCGATAGATCAATGATTCCGCTGTTTTTAGTGTCAAACGAGGAAGAGCTTTATTCATGTTTTGTTCTCCTTTTAAAACAAAAGAACGCTATATCTTGTATAGTGTTCTTCCAGATCGGCATCCCATGCGCTTTGTTTCGATACAATATATTGTGTTTTATTTTTATGACAGCAAATCCTCTTTTTGTTGGTCATTTTCAACAGGGATTAACTGGCCACTTTTGAATACGTATCTGTTTGTTATATTCAACCGTCCAGCGGCCAGCTCCCTTTCGTAAAATTTAGAGTTTATTTCAGCCATATGCTTATTAATATATGCTTTTCTTATTGCTCGCCAAGTAATCAGGCCTGCAATGGCAATCGCGGCCCATATCATAATCATTCTGCCCATGTCCGTCCAGATGTAAGTCTGCCAGACGTATATTATCCCTTTGCCTAAAAATATAATACCGAAAACAACGGCTATAATAATACCAATAACGAGAAAAAACTTTGCAAATGCTATAATCAATTTTACGATTGCAACAATAATACCGACACAAATAAGTGTAATGGCAATGCCCAAGATAATGCTGCCAGCTGTACTCATTTTTTACACCTCCTATTTTATGATTATCCATCACAAAAATATTTATTTGGGAGTAAACCCTCCTCCTTGATAAGGCTTTGGATTTGTACATTTATAATACGTTTTATTATTTGAGGTAAATGCTTTGTATTTCCTTAAAGCCTTCTTTTGCTTCTCTTTATAGATTTTAATTTTTCTATTACATTCTCGTAGCCTAATATTATCGATGCAATCAAAAACAGTTACAATGTCTAATTCGTAAAATCGAATTCGCCAATTAATCATTGCAACACGTATATTCTCGTTATCGAAAAAAGCTAATAAGGCATTACTTTTAAAATCATTTTTATTCTTAAGCCTAATCCTTAAGCCATCAAATCTATTTTGCTTCATGGCATCAACGCAAAGAACCGGAATGTTCCGTCCATTCCATTTTATAAGCATTGTATGTCCTATATAATCTGATTTTATTTTTCTCATAATACACCTATATTTACCATATCGTGCAAATGTAAAAAATCTTAATGTTTTATTTGGTGTATGCAGGGCTTCACGTCCCTGCATACACCACTATCTATAGAATGCGCTTCGTCTCCCTGCGCGCTTGCCCCATGAGATTTCATCACGCCAGTATAGAACTGGAAATCCTTCTCGAAACTAATTTCGTCTGGGGGTCATGGCACGTGTTTCAACGCTCTAATACGATATGAGGTTATCAAAGATCTGTTATATTAAGCCTCACGGCTAAATATCAAAATCAAAAAAATCACTGAAATAAGGATTTAAGTACCTTATAAGCATCTTCAGAAATACGAATCCCGGTTTCCTTTATCGGCCTTTTTTTAGGTTTGTAAGGCAATCCGTCCTTGGGGAAAAGAACTGGCATATCTGCATAGTCAGCTTCAATCAAGTCCATGATCTTATACATTTCTTGTTGAGTAAAAGCAGCTATGCGATTATTGTCTAAGTGTTTACGATTTAAGCAATTGCTCACATACATTGGCGATCTGTCTATAGCAGTGGCTATATCAACCTGTGATACCTCCGACAAACGTATGGCTTTTCGTAGTTCCTCAAAATACCTCATTGCGCAGTCTCCTATTCGTTTTCAATCCTTGGCGGCTCTGAACACTATTTATTATTTATATGCTTCTTTGCGTAGCATTTATTTGCAAAAAAAATTTCATCTTTAAAGATTTGCTCAACATTTTGATTTAAGGTTATCGCAATATCATTAGCAATGTTATAACTTGGATTACGCAACCCATTTTCAATTAATCCATAATAAGAACGGCTTATATTTGATCTTTCGGCAACTTCTTCTTGCGATAAATTAAGATTTTTCCTAATATTAATTAAGATATTTCTTTTCATATTAATACTTCCTTAATGCTACTTTATGTAGCATATTATAGTGCTACATAAAGTAGCTGTCAATATATTTTTGCTACTTTTTGTATCATTTGATTAATCTAGTAAAAAAAAACTGTATAATGTGAAAAAGGGGTGAACAATGTATGTTAGGGGATAAAATTAAAGAATTAAGAACTCAGAATAATCTAACACAAATTGAATTGGCCCATAAATTAAAAATAACTCGATCTGCGTTATCACTTTATGAACTAAATAAAAGAAAGCCTGATAGCGATCTTCTTCTTATTATTGCTAATTTTTTTAATGTTTCCACAGATTATTTATTAGGTAAAGATATAAATAAGAAAGACATCTCGGATAATTTATTGACTGGGTTATCACCCGAAAATCAAAAAAAGGCTATTGAATATATCAAAATGCTCAAATTAGTTGATGAAGTAGAAAATAGTCAAAGTCCAAAAAATAAAAAAACTATGTAAAATAATTACTTAAAGATAAACATATTAAGTAGCTCAATGAAAAATTAAATCAAATGAATAAATAACATGAAGTATAACTCATATAAAAAACATCTCTTATTGATGCTACATCTCCATAGATTTAAATTTTGAAAAAAAAAATTAATTAATTGGCTGTTGTTGACGATGTTAAAATTAGTAAATTGACGACATTAGTTGACAAGAATGCCAAATAGCTACATGTGCAAAGAGATAAGGAAAAAAGTAAAAATGGTATTTAATTTAAAAACATAACTTGAAATACCAAAACGATGATGAACAAATCATTACTTTATTAAATTCTTTATCATCTGAAGGCGAAAAAAAGGCCTTGGAGTTCGTATCTTTACTAAAACATATTCAAACAGACGTTGGAATGGATGATGAAATTGCACATAAAGATTGACGTAGCTATTCGGAACTTAAGGAATGATTTAAAAAAGTATTTTATTTTTTTTGATAAAAAGGATTAATGCTAAATGAATATTATGAATGAATATTATGTAAAACATTGACAAAATCCACAATTTATATTTTATTATAATATAAGTTACTTCAAAATTACGATAGTAGGTAGGTTGTTTGATATGTCTTCAGTTCGAAGCAGCAAAATTATTAACGAACCAAAGTGGATTGAGAGCCTGCAATGCTGGCAGCAGAAAGTCCGTAGAGACGGCAAAAGATATACAGCAACTTCTTCTATTCCAGGTAATGAGGGTAAGGTTCAGTGCCGCGCTCGTGCTAAGGCTTGGAAAGAGGACGGTATTATAAACGGGAATACAAAGGTTTCAAGACTAAGTGAAAAATTCATAGAAGAGCTCAAGGTATCTACCTCCAAGAGCAACTGGTATAACTATGCACATTACGCAAAAAATTATCTTAAGCCACAAAAAGGCAATAAGAAAGTTGGTGATTTGACTGAACAGGATTTGCAGGATGTCATACTTTATGCATTCAAACACCCTGTTAAAGGTACAAATAAAGTTGATGATTTATCTGCAAAAACTTTAAAAAATATTATGGACTTTCTTAAAGCTTTAATGAAGTATGCCCGGAAAAACAATGCATCTGCTCTATATCCAGAAAATCTTTATATTCCAAAGACTGCTAGGAAGAGTAAAAAAGGCTCTTTGCAGCCGGACGATATTATTACACTATTTTCAAATAGCAAGACTACCGATCATAAAAAGGTAATCGAAGAATGGTATATTCATGCTTTCCGGTATGAAGTTATTACTGGCCATCGGCCTGGTGAGATATTTGGCTTAAAAAAATCAGACATAAAAACTGGATATTGCATTTGTAACAGAGCAATAAATATCTACGGTGAAACTACGGATGGCAAGAATGAGAATGCTCAGAGAAATTACGAAATTCCAGAGCTTGCAAAAGAAGTATTAAAGGACCAGGCAGCCATGCTTAAAAAGTCTAATGTTTCTTCAATATATGTTTTTCCTTCGCCTGATGGAACGCCTGTAAAATACAATACTTATTATAAGCATTGGTGTAGATATCGTAACTATAATAAAATCTCAGAACGTACTCCATACGAAATCAGACATACATGGTTTTCTATTAATAAAAATGTACCGGATGCACTTTTAAAACCAATGGGAGGGCACGGACGTGATTTTGACTCTATGGGTACATATGGTCATCCAATAAATGGCGAATCACATCAAACTGCTGTTATGGTAAATGATAATTTAAAAAATATCCTCAATAAAAAGTAAAATGTGAAAGGGGTTTATAACCCCTTTTTAAACCCCTTTTTGTTATTTCGGATGTTATATAAGTATATGTGAGAACGATATAAAATTAAAAAGAGGCCTTAAAACAGTACATTTTATAACACTTATTATACTCGATATATTCCTTAAAATATGAGCTAGAGAGTTCAAATCCCTCTTTCTCCGCCAAGCAAAAACAGGATGCAACCGCATCCTGTTTTTTGTTTCACTGGGAAGAGGGATTTGAACCCGTGAGAAAACGTAGTGACTGCGCCCCAAAGGGCGAAAAAGGGAACGTAGTTTTCACTGAGCATGAGATGAGCACAAGTGTTAGCCCGTTATTACTGCCGACATGCCGTGCGAATCCATAGCGAAGTGCCGAGTTTGCCAAGGGGCCGCACGCCCAAGCGTGATGAAGCGAATGCAGCACTCACTGAGCATGAGCTAAGCAGAAGCGAGCACAGACGAGCGATCTGCGAAGCCATAGTGAATTGGGAAACAGCAGCGCAGCTGCGTAAATCCCTCTTTCTGTTTATGATCAAGGATTTGAACCCGAAAGGAACGGAGCCGGCCGCTGCCTCAAGGCAGATGAAGGGAGGCGGAAGTTCGCTGAATGCGAGATGAGCATAAGCGCCCGCTTCCCTGCCCTGACTTTCGCGCAGTGCGAATCCGTAATGAAGTGCGAGCAATATACGCCATAGTGGACAGTTTGGATATTCAAACGATCTTTAATTTAACTTTACTGGCAAATTTCCAATAATCTCAACGATTTATTCTTTACATTATTTGCTATATGCCTTATAATAATCTCAAATATGCAACGTTTTTTCTGGAGGTATTATTATGGATGATCAGCCATTAGACCTCAAGCAGCAGAGATTGATTCGGAACACCAAAATTCTTATTGTTTTAGCAATCATTTTTTCTATTTATAATATTATTATAGTATTAATAGATTTTTATGTACTCTATAACCATATTTCATTCTTTTCATTCTTGCTGAATATTGTTCTCATTTCATATGGAGTGTTTATTCTGCTCATTATTTTGAAAAAGGCCGACCGCTTCTTCGAAACATCGCGGTTTTTTTATTGTTCTACATACTTTTAATCTTATATAAAGATATATACGGTATATTTATATCCAGGTTTACTTGGGCAGTTTTTATCTCTTTTCCAATACAGTTCATACCAACCATACTTCTGTTGTGTCTTTATCTAAAAATAAAAGGCAAAAAGACAAAGCCCAAACTTTCAATACGCTTATTTGCTATCTGGCTTGTTTTATGTATTATAGTTATATGTATATCGCTTATAAATGAATATGCTATTTCTTATCTATGGGCATCGTTAGCGTTCTATTTTATTCCATTCGTATTTTCCTGGGTTGCATTCATGTCCATAGTAAACGAAGGCTTCTATAATTATTTTATAGAAGCCCGTTACCGTAAAAAATTACCGACCAATTAGGTTCGCTGCGTTTGTGGCCCCCTCAATGATCATACTATAAATAGCCTCAGATGGTTCGGCCCAAAATTCCGCTGCTTTTTCAATCGCTTTTGCCAGCCCCGGGGAAATATGGGGACCTTGTAATTGCTTCATAAATTCCCATTCCATTACCGCCTTAAGATCGTCGCTGTCATAGTTTGGCTATATTGCCTTTTCATTGCGGTCATGTCGTCTTGTATAGTGTTCTGCAATTTATCCAATTTATCTTCATCAGCGTCCTCCTGTTAAACGCTCTTTGCAGCGCACGCCGCGCTCCGGCATTTTCTACGGCTGTTATATCAAATTCTTCTGATTGAAGCAGCTTTCCTAAACTGATGTCATCCAGCTTATCTTGCAGCTTTTCTTCTGCTTCCTGCGCCGATCGGCTTATCTTTTCTTCTGCTTGCCGCGCGGTTTTCGCCTGTTTTTCGTAGCTGTCCCACTGACGCCATAGCGCCTGATATTCACTTTCCGGTATTTCGCCGTTTCTTACCTTTTCCGCCGTATCCTGTACGCGTTGAAAATAATATTTAGACATCTTGTCCAACGCGTCCGACTGCTTCTGTACCGTTTGCAAATTCTGTTGCTCCTGATCGTACGTTTTTTGCAGTTCATCCGCATTCGTCTGGAAAGCATATCTTTCCGTAGCGAATCTTGCCAAAGACGTATCTTTCTTGTCTCTTCACATTCTTGGATTGATCCTTCTGTCATAATTTAACAAGTATATTTTTAATTATTTAATAATTTAAAATGGAAACCACTATAGTACCAATTACTAGTATCGTAATCACTCCGGTAATAATGGCTGTTAGAATAAAAAACTGTTTCATTGATCTATACCTCCTCCATGTTAATTAACCTGGTGTGTTATCCAATAGCATTAAATCACGCCGGAGTAATATGAATTGTTGTTCGCCCATCCAAGATTACATTCACAGAGGCTTTACCCAAATGATCTGCTTTAAATAGGATATCGGTGCCTTTAATTCCATAATCGCATCCTGGCTTCAACCTTTCAATCCCTAATTCCTGAATGCCTGGTTTATGCCCATTATACAATACAAGATCAAGATCATTCCCGTCGCTTTTTGCTTTTGCGACAAGTACTTCAGGATATTTGCATTCAGTAAGAATCGGACCTTTGAACGCCCCCTCCCCAGGGCCTTTATGCATCATATTGTACCAGTCGTCTTTTTGCGCAAATCTAGCACAGATGATATTTGCATTTCCGCTTATTGAGGCGGCTTTATAAGCGAGTACACTATTATCTTCATATCTCACCATAAATTTATCAGCTACTTCAAGCAAATCCTTGACAAGCTTTCTATCTCCCATTTCACAAGCCGCCACTGCCAGACTTCCAATAATGTATCCGGGCGATTTCTTAAAGTTTCCAAAATCAAGCATATTATCCCATTTTCCCAAGGAAGTTACAAGCTCGCCATTTTCATAGAATAAGTAATCTTTTTTGCCAAAAATATAAGAGCGCTTGGCAAGTCCCGGATCAACCGGATTTAAAAGTCGAGTCATTCCAAAAGAATTGAGGCCATCATATTCCGCAGGAAGATTTTCCAGTGATCTAAAACCAAATAAAGAATTTCGTAAGGAACATATATCACCTGAAACTTCGATAAAATTTTCTTTTAAGTATTTACTCAATTCATCGTAAATTTCTTCCAAATAGGTTGTATGATGATACCGATCATATGGCAATATAGCATTCCACCCATATGCGTTGCAAAGCGGGAATACCCAATTCGGTTCGCACGGGAATAATCTGGTTCTATACTCTTTAAATTGTCTGGCCAAAACTTCCACAATGTCCTTTGAGCTATAATCATATGTTTTTGAGCTTTTTATAGAAGGTTTAAATTTTAGTGCACCTGGCTTTTCATAACGTAAGTCACCGGTATTTGCGCCATAGAGTGTAATTGGAACTCCTGACCAACCTGAAAACATAATGTTTAAATTGCCAATTGGATCTGGGTTCCATCTAAACATTCCACCAAAATAAGACCATTTCCAATAGCTGCAAACTGATGGCATAGTAAAGCTTTCAATAATAAATCGTTGTGCTTGATTTAAATAACCATGAAAATTCGGGGTATAATGACATTGCATCATTGCAAGCGTATATCCTAAATAATCCAAACTATAGCGGTATGCCGAATATTGCGATTGTTCAACACTCTCATAGCCGGTAAAATCACCCGGCTCACGTAAGGTCATTTCAAATAAATATCTGCTTGCCTTTACTGAATCTTCATCAAGCTCACGGTTTGTCAATGGTACTGATTCTGCCACCAACTTTTCGTGTAAAGCTACTTCTTCAACTAAATACTTCTCATGTAAATCACGCTTTTCTAATCTTATTTTATAATTTTTATTTGATAAACGTGATTTTACAATAATTGTAAAGATCAATAGCGCCACAATAATTGCTATAGAATAAACCGGTGTATCGCCTTTAGCTGTAAAAAAGCCACCGATAATCGATAATACCCAAAGGTATAAATTTAACATGATTATGCCGGTACTCATCATTATTTGCATCGCGAATTTATAAAAGAAAGCAAATATTAAAATACCAAGTATTACACCCCATAATGTACCGCAAGCAATAAATGCACCTCCAGGTATAATCAAGCCCCATCCTGCCGCCTGTAAGCCAGGCGACATATTTGCTATACCTGTTGTATTTAAAACGTATGGCAATATACCAATCAAACACATAAAAATATAAATAACGATAGTCCTTGTACGATATTTTGCAAACAACGGACTGATCTTATAAAGTGGAACTTCATTCAACGGAGGTATTAAACGCCTTTTATTAGGTATGCTTTCTGTACTCATTTAAAAATCCTTTCTACCACAGGGTACTAACAAAAAATATTGTTGTCTTGCGTTAATCATGATTCACGCTCTTTAAGTAATTAAATCAAGTTTTAACTGTTAAAGCAGCATTCCCAGATATAGCTCACAGAAGCGTTGGGGTTATCGGAAATCAATTTGATACTTTTCGAAATAACCTCAAATCCACCCGAATACGAGACAACCAGTAATACTATAGTTTCAAAAGCAATCATCACGATAAAAGCTCGACGCTTTCTAGGGTCAGATAGCATCGTTTTTAATTTGTCTTTAAATTTTACTTTTGTTGGATGCCAATAATCTTCCTCGTTGCCCATATCTTTTTTTAGCACTTTACGGCAAAACCACCGATAAATGCCCATGAACTGTATTATAAAAAAGGCGCCTGCCATACAGCATGGCAACATATCGTAAACCTCCTTTTTATATTAATCAAACCTGTATTTAAACGAGTGTAAATCAATATTTTCTTTGGATACACAGAACAAAATCGTAAATTATTCCGGTCTGACTTATTCAGTATCGGCTAGATTTCCGGTTTTCATCAAGCCTAAAAACAATTGCTCAAAATTTTTAGCATCACCGTATTTACTGTATAAATTATTAATGCTATCGAATTCCAGCATCCGTCCCGAATGGATTATGGCTACTTTATTCGCCAACTCCTCAATATCACTTAGAATGTGCGAAGTAAGAAGAATTGCCGAACCTTCTGCAAGCAGATTCTTTATAGTCTGCTTTAACCAAATGGACCAATAAGCATCCAGTCCGTCAGACGGTTCATCTAACACAAGGAGTGTAGGCTTAACTGAAAGCAAGGCCTGAGCGATTATCAGTCTTTGCATCATACCTTTTGAGTATGTGCCGACCCTCTTATTGGCGTACTTAAGCAAACCAACCTGTTCACAAACCTCTTTAGCTCTATCTTCAGAAACTCCACGTAACGCGGCAAAGAATATCAATACTTCTCTGCCCGTCAGATGACTTGGCATAGTAATTGTCTCAGGAACATAACTGAAAAACTGCTTGTAATTTTCCAGGTCAGGCGCCACCCTTTGCCCTTTCAGGTGGATAGATCCGGAAGTGGGCCACATTTGTCCTGTGACCATTTTGATGATAGTCGTCTTTCCCGCACCGTTTCCGCCGCATAGACCGATACACTGGCCCTCCTGCATGCAAAAAGATATTTCACCGATCCGCGTTCGGGAATTGTATTCTTTAACGACATTAGCAACGTCGAGAACTACATCATGCATTTTGTATGCGTCTCCTTTGCCGGAATGCGAAAACCAGAGGGATAAGTATATATGCAGCAAACAATGCCAGATAAGCTAAAAGGCCGCCGGGGCTGCGCGAAAAATCAATAAATGCTTTTAAATTGGCCCCCAATACTGATTCGCTTCCCATGGAAATCAGCCCCAATACTCTAACGCAATCGGCTGGATTAACCAGCAATGAGACGATGAGAATAGGGTTAACTATATTTGCAGGCACTGCCAGACACAATAAAGCCACGAGCGGCTCGTAAATAATAATTGACACAAACCACACAGCTATGCTTGTACCTATTGCTTGCATACGGTTTTCTGATAAAAAGCCTATCAACATACCCCAAGAAACATATACCGACATTAAAACAAGGCCTGACAATGCAAATATCTCGTAAGCTTTTATACTCCCATAGAGGCCAACAACAATCATCATAAGAATCGAAATGCCAAGGCTTATGCTGATAGCTCTAAAAAATGCAAGTATGAGTCCAATATACTTACCCAATATGACTTTCGGCATAGAGGTTGGGTAGCTAAGCAGCAATATCATGCTTCCATTTTCCTTTTCTTCCGAAATAGTTATACTCCCCACACATAATGAAAAAAGCGGCACCAAGTACAAACAAATGTTCAGCAATGTAGCCGTTACACTATTATATGTGTCCAGTATATTGCTTGAGCCAGACAATAGTGAGATGGCGATTACAATGATACCAACCGCAATAAACGCTAAGTCGAAGCTTCTCAGCCACCCGTTTCGCTTTGCGATGAGATTCTCATTTCTTATAATAGCCAAAATTTGATTGCTTTGCCTGCTCGTTTTCAATTTTTCCATGAATGTCCCCGCCCTAATACTATCGTCGTAACGCAACCCGCAAGAAAAACTATTAGCCCAACTATTGCATGTAAATCCACATATGATGTCGCTGGATTCTCGGCTGCCTTGGTATCCGTTATTACAGGCTTCATAAGGGGGTATGGATCATACACTGCAGAACTTTTATCCATGGATTGTATGCTTGCTAGCATGACCATAGCAGGACTATTGAAAAAAACCTGTAGATTTTCACGCGCACCTGAAATGATTTCAAAATAAGTTTTACCATGCTGATATATTTTGTCACCAATTCCATCGCCATTTTCATCGAAGCCGTTATAATCATCCCAGTAATTGCCTTTTACCTCTGCAACAGGAGATGTACTATCCTCAACTGCGGTATATTGCTGAATATTACCAATAAAGTTGTTTCTGCTGATATCGGTCGCCTGCAGACATTCGCCCAGAACCATCCCTGAGTAATTGGTCCTCACATTATTTTCCTTCATTAATGTGCCCCAGCTGTCGGACATCTGTATGCCCCGTGTATTGTCTGAAACCAGGTTTTGCAATATGCTTGTACGTTCGCTGGAATAGATAATTATACCTGTACCGTGATAATCATATTGATTTGTAATTTCATTTCCAATAATCAGCGTATCCTGTGCCAACATAGTCATGATTCCTGTAATATTGTGTTCCAGTTTATTGGAAATAATTTTATTGTTCTTGGAATCATCCATGAGATGGATTGCATAGCGTGCTTCAGTAATAAAATTCTTTTTTATTATATTGCTGTAAGAATAATAAAAATAAATGCCATCGCCTACATTTTCGATCCTATTATTCACAAACTCATTATTCGACGAGTATTCCGACATAATTCCGGCACCCTTGTCATTGAATTTCTGCTCAGGATCACCAAGGATATGGTTTCCTACAAATACATTATTCTGTGCATTCTCCAAGTGAATTCCATAATAGCTTTCCTGTACGACACAATTTTGGATGATATTTCCGTTGCTTCCAACCCAGATGGCCGCATCCTTTTCGTCTATCCCTTCCCTTGCCGGCAGCACTGATATATCATTTAGTTCTATTCCGTCTGCCCTGAGTTCAACCGTATTTCCCGACGTCGTTGCTTTAATGCATGCGCCGTTGCCCTCGATGATCAAGCGCTTATTTATGTTTATTGGCCCAAGATAGGTCTTGTCTTGCAACTGCAAAGTATCGCCTTCTTTAGCTTTATCGATTAAACCCTGTAAGCTCTGTGGCATATCATCTCCCACTGCATATGCAGGAGCTGTCCATAAAATCATGCTCAAAAACAGAATGCTTAAAAACGACAGAACTTTTGTTGCTTGCAAGCACATCTACCTCCATTCAATCCCGGCTTTCAGCTAAGGTTTGTCTATTTCATGTTGGATTTGGGCCAAAAAAATCAAGCAACTTATTATAGTCCATAAATTCTCCCTTTCCGTTTTCTGATATAAAATTCTGGACTTCTTCAATTGTTTTAAAAGAAACAACACCATTGCTCATGGGTGTGTGGATAGATGGATTGTATACATAGGAAGCAGTCGTTCCATCAATCCATGCTTTACTTATATAGTCTCGCACATAGATTTTTGCAGGCTTTACATTATTTGAATTTATATATTTGATCATGCAACCTAAATCGTCAAATTTCTCACACGTTCCGTCGTCGGTAATATACTCAACTGCAAATTGATCATCCGAAATATGCATATTGCATTTGGCGCAAACATCTGTACTGGAATCGATTGCTTGGGCAGGATATGTAACAGGCCCTGAACATGCAGCAAGAGGGATCACAAGAAAAATTAGCACCATGAATTTTACTGATCGAAACATTGTTTTCATCCTTATTCTACTCCTCATTTTTTACACAATTTAACCAGCTATTGCCCAAAAGCATGCATCCCGGATACTTTCATAAATAATTCATTTGGATATCATTCTTTGAATATTGCCCTTCTCGGGCATCGCGGGTAAGCCGCCTCTTTTTGTTGCGCAAAGTGCTCCTACTGCATTTGCATACTCAACCATCTGATAAACAGGCTTGTTTTGCTCGTATAGTAGTTGATAAAGTATTGCGCCCATAAATGCATCTCCACAGCCAGTCGTATCACTTGCACATACGGAAAAAGCAGGGACGAAACCATTTTCTGTGCCGCTTGCGTAATAAAATGCTCCCTTATTTCCCTGAGTTATAAACACTTTTTTTGCTCCGAAATTCCAAATAGCTTGTGCACCGGTTTTAAGATCGCAAATTCCAGTTATCAGTTCCATTTCTTCTTCAGACATTTTAACGATATCTGCGTATTCCAAGCCTTTTTTTATCCAATATAGCGCAGTATCTTTATCCCGCCAGAGCAATGGGCGATAATTTGGATCATAGGAAATTATTTTGCCTAATTGTCTTGCATGATTCAATGCATATAATGTTGCTTCACGGGCAGGATTATCCGTAAAAGAAAGCGAACCAAAATGCACGACCCGCGATCTGTTGATCAAAGATAGCTCAATGTCGCTCTTTTGAAGTTGTGTATCAGCTCCTGGATCACGTAAAAAAGAAAACTTACGCTCCCCGTTCTCGTTTAAAAATACAAAAGCAATCGTTGTATGAGTCTTTTCAATACACGTAAGCCCATTAATACCTATACCCTCTTTTAATAAAACATCCTTTAAAAATGATCCAAAGCTGTCGCATCCTACTTTACCAATAAAATCAGTTTTTGCACCTAGTTTATTCAATGCTGCCAGACAATTTACCGGGGCGCCTCCAGGATTCATCTCAAAAACCGGATATGCGATTTCTCCTTTTTCGCAAGGTGTAAAATCGATAAGTAATTCCCCTATTGCAATAACATCAATATCTGCCATTTTTTTAATCCCTCAAATGTAAAATGCATCGCCTTACGGTTTTACAATAATTTTCCCTTTACCTTTATATTTTTCCGTTTTAAAAACATCCAAAATATGATCAAGATTAATCTCATCTGTAATCAGGCTTTTAACATCAATTCTACCTGCTGCAAGCAAAGATATCGCACGCATGTGGGTATAAGGATTTATAAACGACGCTTTGATGGAAATCTCCCTCTTAAAAATGTCAAATGGCTTAATTTCAATCTGACTTTCAGGATTTGTAAGGCCAAACAACATTGCCATGCCTCCTTTGCCTGTATTGTTGATCGTATAAAGCATTGTTTTTTTCAGGCCTACACATTCAACGGCAACATCTATAGCTTTGATTGAATTTAGTTCTAATATGGTATTGATGTTCTCAACATTTGGATCAAAAGTGATGTCAGCTCCAAGTTTCCTGGCAAGCTCCCTTTTTGCCGCCACAGGCTCAACCACAATAATGGTAGCTGCTCCAGATATCTTTGCAAGCTGCAGCATTATCAAGCCGATTGTACCTCCCCCTACAATCATAACGGTTTGCCCAGGAATAACGCCTGCTAAATCCATGCCATGCAAACAGCAAGCAAGCGGTTCAGCCATTGCAGCTTCCATATAAGACAGGCCATCCGGGATCTTATATACCTGTTTTGCCCTTACAGTACAATATTCGGCAAAACCGCCGCCTACCGTCGTTCCTATTCCTATCATATTTTCACAAAAATGTGCCTTTCCTTGCCTACAGTAGTAGCATTCGCCGCACATATCATTAGGATCAACGCATACCCTGTCGCCGGGTTTTATATTTTCCACATCCTGCCCTATTTCATAAACAATTCCTGAAAATTCGTGTCCTAGAACTAGCGGAGGATTGGTTTTGGCCGCGCCTTCTGCACCTTCATAAATATGCATATCTGTACCGCAAACACCGCATGCCTTTACTTGTATTACAACTTCTCCGGCTCCGGGCTTACGTTCAATTACTTGCTCGACCCTGATATCCTCTTTACCATAAAAAACTGCTGCTTTCATATCACACCTCTAAAATACTATTCACTCTAAAATTTTATCTATTTCTGAAACTCTTTTAGATTCATCCCTTGAGCTTGAATTGTCGGCTCCCCCAAAAAATGCTGAAGCATTTTTTCTAAAGCCACATTCCAGAAATCCCAATCATGAAGGCCTGCCCATTCTTCAAACAAAAAATCCAGCGGTAACGTTCGGCAAACCTTAGCAAAATCTAAATTCATTTGATAAGTGAAATCTTCCGTGCCACAAGCTTGGTACAATCGTGGTTTAACCGTACCCTTCGATACCTTTGCAACCAGCTTGTACAGATCACAGTCATCAGGCAAAACAAAATCCGTACCAAACATAGCCACCAGTTCATTGGGAAGATTGTATCCAATATCTACGCCCTTCGCAAATTCCCTATTATTTATAGCACTGGTTATATCGCACGCGGCGCTAAAAGCTCCACATACGGAAAAACGCTCTGGGTTTCCAAAAGCAACGCGCAATGCGCCGTATCCTCCCATTGATAAACCTGCGACCATCATATCCTCATATTTGGTAGATATGTTAAACATATCTCCAATCAGATCGGGTAGTTCCTTTGCAATATAGGAATAATATTTTAAACCGAATCGCATGTCCTGATAAAAACTTCTTTGAACTTCAGGCATAACAATGGCTATACCATATTTATCTGCAAAATAATCAGCTTGACTTCTTCTCGCCCATCCTGAAGCATTATCCGATATACCATGTAAAAGTATTAATGTCTTAGGGCGCCCATTCCCCAAATATCTCCGTCCATCTTGTGGTAAACTGACATATAGTTGAGTCTCCATTGAGAGCGACCTAGAAAAAATATTTCCTTGAAAACAAGCCATCTTTTAAACTCCTTTCTATTTTTGCTTCTTCTTTCTATTAATTTTTAAGTTGATTAATGAAGTATATTGGATTAAAACAACCTGCTATTTTTAGATCAATTAGCCATTTGCTTCTTTTATCTTTTTTATCATGTTGCGGCGATTTAACTGATAAGCATCAAATCCAATCGCAGCAATCATTATGGTGCCTCTTACTATATACTGAGCATAAATATTGATGCCAGCTAGCTGCATCCCATTGGAAAGAAGCGCTATACAAAGGATCCCTGCGAAAACGCCTGATAATTTGCCTTCACCGCCTCGAATTGAAACTCCACCCAGGAATACACCACCTATTACGCTAAATTCAGTGCCCGGCCCAATAACTGATTGTACAGAACCTAGGCGTGATATCAGCATAATATCTGCAAGCCCTATGCAGAATCCTACTATAATCGCAATACTATATCTCATTCGGTTAATATTAATGCCGGCTAGGCGCGCAGCTTCCTTGTTTCCCCCGAGCGCATACACATATCTTCCGTAATATGTTTTATTAAGAACAAAACTCATTATGAAAAAAACTGCAAACATTATTACTATTCCAACAGGTAGAAAACCAAATAACATTCCTTGACCAATAAATTTAAATTCAGCTGGAAAGCCAGATATTGTTTTTGATTGAGATATTATATATGAAAAACCCTGTAAGATAGTCATCATAGCAATGGTTATGATCAAAATCATAAGCTTTAATTTAATTGCAAGGTATGTATTAAGCAAAGAAATGAATATTGCCAGCGCTATTGTAACCATTATACATATCCAGAATGGCACTCCCATATTAACCATGAGTCCGCCACATACAACGCCAACCAATGACATTGCAAATCCGACCGAGAGGTCCATCTCTCCCGACATCATAAGAAAAGTAAGGCCTGTCGCAGCAACTATTAGATATGCATTTTGTGACAAGATATTCAATATATTATTTAAACTAAAAAAATGATCTGAAAAAATCCCAAAAAATATTAAGATAACAAGTAAAATGAACCATGCTAAATGATTGCTTATAAAATCAAAAATGTTGAATGTTTTACGCCTTTCCATATTTAACCTCTTCTTCCGCTATTTCACAGCCGATGCCAATTCGAGCACTGCTGTTTGGCTGAATTCACTTTTGCTTAATTCCCCAGTCATGTTACCTTCACGAAGTACAATTATTCGATCACTCATACCAAGAAGTTCTTCCATGTCTGAGGAGATCATGATGATAGATATACCCTGCTCAGTCAATTTGTTCATTAGTCTATAAATTTCTTGCTTTGCACCAACATCAATACCTCGTGTAGGTTCATCAAATATTATAATTTTTGTTTGAGCAGCCAAAACTCTTGCTAAAATTACTTTCTGCTGATTCCCGCCTGAAAGGTTTTTTACTATTTGCTTCATGTTCGGAGTTGCAATTTTAAGTTCTTTTGAATATTTTTCGCTTAATGAATCGATATCTTTTTCCCTTATGACGGCATTTCGCGCAATCCTACGTAGGCTCATTATTACGATATTCCAGTCGAGTCTATAATCTTCAAAAATACCTTCACGTTTTCTGTCTTCAGGTATTAGCCCAATTCCCAGTTTTATCGCATTATATGGTGTTTTTATCTTAACAGGTAAACCGTCAACCAGAATCTCTCCCCTATCAAGCTTCGCTGCTCCATACAGCAGCTTAGCAAGTTCGGTACGTCCGCATCCGACTAATCCTCCAAAACCAAGTATTTCACCTTTGTGGAGTGTAAAGCTGATGCCTTGTACGCCGTTTCCCGTGAGCCCCTTTGTTTCAAGAATCACTTTGTTTTCATATGATCCTCTCTTTGGATAGCTTTCTATCAATTCACGGCCCACCATTAGATTTATAAGTTCCTTCCTGTTTGTTTCTGAAACTTTTTTTGTTGAAATATATCGCCCATCACGCATCACAGTGACCCTATCGCATACTTCAAAAATCTCGTCCATACGGTGGGAAACATAAATAACTGAAACGCCTTTCGCCTTTAAACGCCGAATAATATCAAACATATGCTGCACTTCAGAGATTGACAGCGCTGCGCTCGGTTCGTCCATAAATAATATCTTCACATTCTTTGATAACGCCTTTGCAATTTCCACTATCTGCATCTGAGCGATTGATAAATTTTCAACCATTGAATACGTGTCAATATCTACCTCAAACTGTGCAAAGAGCTCCGCTGAACGCCTGTGCATTTCTTTAAAATCAACAATATATTGTCCACCAATCTTTTCACCAATGAAAATGTTCTCCGCCACTGACATTGAAGGTATAAGATTAAATTCCTGATAAATAACAGCTATTCCCTGGCTTATAGCATCATTCGGGGTTAAACTGCTTAATTCTTTGCCATCTATTGTTACGACTCCCTTGTCAAAGCCTATTGCACCCGCTACAGCTTTAATCAAGGTTGATTTCCCCGCTCCATTTTCACCCATTAAAGCATGAATTTCGCCTGTCTCGAACTCCATACTGACATCGTTAAGAGCCACTACGCCTGGATATTTTTTTGTTATATTTTTAAGCTGCATTATTGCCAAACAAAAAGCACCTCCAACAAACTTATACAACTTTTCAGTAACCCCAAAGTTTGTCATGTACTATCCCAAAAACAAAGTTTGGGATAGTACATGAACCTAGACATTTATTTAAAATAATACTTTAAATTATTTATCCATTCATATGCTGATCAACATTGTCGGATGTTATAGGTACAAGAGGTCCCATTAATACGTTGTCTGCATTGAGTTTGCTTTTATCAAATTTTTGCAATGCAACATCAACCAGCAGATTCCCAATATCAAGGTTCGAAGCAATAGTGCCACGTATTGTAGACCCGTCTGTCTCGGATGCTTTAATCTTCTGCATACCAGCAGATGACCAGTCTACGGTAAAGGAACCAATTTTTGAAATGTCAAGTGTAGATGCGTTCTGCATAATTACTTCGTCAGTAAGCATTGCAAATGTATCGGTAAAGCTTAAAATCGCACTAATATCTGGATGTTTTTGGATGCATATCGACATATCCTGAGGTAAATCGAAAGCATAGTTTTGTCCAATATCATATTTCTCAACAATGACTGCTTTCTCATTATAACTTGGCAGATCAAGCATGGCATTACAACGCGATGCGAACTGTTCTGATGCCCAAGTCCCGAAGACGGCAGTTTTAACTGTTCCAGGTTTAGCATCCGGGAATGTCTTATCAATCCAATCCGAGGCCATTTTATCACATTGCACACCCAAATCTGCCATATCAACACTTATGCCAACATCATAAGAATCTTTATCGGCCAATTGATCGGCATTAATAACATAAATGCCAGCTTCCCGTGCTTGTTTCATTGAGTCTGCCACTACCTTAGGATCTACTGGATAAATGATCAGCGCGTTTACCCCCATGACTATAAAGTTTTCAACTTGTTGCACCTGAGTATTTGCATCTCCTTCAGCTGTCAAGGTAGCAAGCTTCACTCCTGCCGCATCACATGCCGCCTCCAATTGCTTGCTTATCCTCATATTGTTCTCCGCAGTAAGATCAAACGCTGCATAACCTATGGTAAATTGTTTTCCTTCTGATGTAGTTGCTATAGGAGCAGCCGACTCTGTAGGAGCAGTCGTCGCTACCGTTTGAGATGCTGCTGTATCAGATGCAGATACAGCAGAATTACTACATGCAACCGCTGTAAAAGTTAGCGATATGCACAACAAAATTAACAGAACCTTCTTCATTTTCATTCTCCCTATATTATTAATTTTTGGTTTATGCACCAAAATTATTTTATTAAGTTTTTTATCTATGATAAAATTATAAACATGCGCTTTTCTTGATACAATGAGTGCAAATTTATATTTAGTGGCTTATGTTTATATGGGAATTTATAGAAAACAACAAATGCAGATCCGCAGATATGCGATCAGTCACGCAGAATCGGAAAGGAAATAAATTTAGTTTTGTTTCACAATAAAAGAATTTAATATTTTTTCTTTCAATATTTCCATTTTTGAAATGTCATTTTTATCGTATTCGCCTATGACTTCTTCTTTACCAAATATAATTATCCTGTCACTAAGTTCCACCAACTCATGCAGATCTGAGGAAATCAAAATTACACCTATTCCCTGCCGGGCCATATTATTGATCATCAAATATATTTCATCTTTAACAACCATATCCAAGCCTAATGTTGGATTAACAAAAACCATTATTTTGGGGTTCAATACCAGACATCTTTGAATGCTTAATTTCAGTTTATCCAAATTGCTTAATTCATCAATATCGCATATAGCTTTCGATAGCCCTATTTTTTCGAGATTAAGGGTCGATACATACTTCTCCATATTGGGATCTATTATTTGAAATTTGTTGCTGAGCTTTCTCGGAAATAAAAGATTAATGTTTTTTAATAAGCCCATGTTATTAAATAGTCCTTTACGGTATACTTGTTCAGGAACAAACCCTACACCTGACCTAATGGCTATTTTTGCATTCTTTAACTTTACTTTTTTTCCTCTAATGTAAATTTCACCTTCTATATCTGTGTTCAGTCCAAAAAGAGTTTCGCCAAGTTTATTTCTTATTGACTCGTTGTTTATCGCAAACCCAAGTATTTCACCGGTTTTTAAATAAAAATTGACATCATAAAATTTATCCTTCAAGTTAAGATGACAAACTCGAAGTGCTTCACAAGCTAAGTGTGGATATGTTTTTTTAAATTTTATCGAAAATTCATTACCTGCAAGGATTTTTTGAACTCTTTCCCTTGAGTATTCCTCTTTTCTTAATGTCCACAAGTTTTGTCCATCTTTTAATATCATCGTCCTGTCTGCAACAAAAAATACATCATCTAATCTATTACTAACATAAATTATTGAAATGCACCGCTCCCTAATTTTGCTCAATACTGTTATGAGTCTTTCGATGGCTTCTTTGCTGTATGTTCCTGTAATATCATCTAAAATTATTATCTTTGCATTGTTTGCAAGGGCCGCGCAGATATGAATAAGATTTTTTTGATCTACCAGTAGCGATTCAACTGTCTCATTCGGGTTTAGGCCTATGTTGAATTCTTCCAGCAATCTGGCAACCTGATTAAATTCAACATCTTTTTTTATTAATATACCATGCTTCCTCCTTTTATTGGCCAAGCAAATATTTTCTGTTATAGTCATTTTTGAAACCAATGGGGAGTCTTGTCCTATATAATATATACCGAACTTGATAGCATCATTACTCAGATTCAACTTTACTTGTTCATCATCTAAAAAGATTAATCCCTTATCAGCTGGAAAAAAGCCCGCAAGAATTTTTACTAAAGTTGTTTTACCGCACCAGTTTAATCCAGTTATACCAAGTATCTCTCCTTCATAAAGATTCATTCTTGCATTTAACAATGCCCTTGTTCCAAAAAAATATTTGGTTATATATTCCATTCGAGCAATTTCTTTTTTCATCGCCTAACACTCAATAATCGGATATGTTATATTTTTTCACTTGTTTATTGTTGATCAGTGGCAGCACTAGCTCCACATCCGTTCCATAATTAACAACACTATTTATGTATAAGCCATATTTCTCACCGAAATTCAATTTAATACGCTTGTTAACATTTGTTAATGCTATGCCTTCACGTTCTGAAGTATCATCCTCCTGCTCGCCCGTAAGCTTCCTGTTAATTTCTGTTAATCGTTCCTGAGATATTCCGATACCATTATCAATAATATTTATAATTAATCTTTGATCAGTTATCGTTATACGAATCGTAACAACACCTTTCCCTATTCTTGGTTCAAGTCCATGATAGATGGAATTTTCAACAATAGGCTGTATTGTGAGTTTTGGCAAATAGTAGTTTGACAAATCGATATCCTGATCGTACATATAATCAATGCTAAACTTATTATTAAATCTATATTGTTGAATTATAAAGTAATTATGAACATTATCAAGTTCCTCTTCTAAGGTTACTATACTGCCCTTTTGACTTATACTGTACCTAAAAAAAGTAGCCAGAGCTTCCGTCATCTCGGCTATCGTGTCAGCGCCCACCACCATTGCATTCCCTCTTATAGAATCAAGACAATTATACAGAAAATGCGGGTTGATTTGTCTTTGCAGATAATTTATTTCCGCCTGTTTTTTTAAAATATCTGCAGCATATCCTTTATTCAAATTTTCGTCAATTTTATAAAGAAGTTCGGATAGTGACATTCTTATTGTTTTTTTTCGAAGTGTCTCAAAACTCATAAAACCTTGAATATATTGCTCCATTGCCTTTTTAGCTATTATGATAGGAATAATTACATAATAAATATTAAATAATACGGAACATACACTTAGAACCAACATACTTATTTTAATTATCTCAGTATTAATAGATAAATATAAAACGATAAATATTATTGTCAGGACAGATAAAGTAAGTAATATTGAAATCCGCCAGTACCAGTTCCATTTGTTTTTCATATTATAAATGAATCTTCCTATAGTTTATTGGATTAATACCTACTATTTTTTTAAAAAGCTTGCTAAAATACTTCGGGTCAGAGTAGCCTATCATCTCTGATACCTGAGAAATATTATATTGGATCTCTTTAAGAAGCTGTTTTGCTTTATCAATCCTGTAATTTATCAAGTAATCGCTAAAATTCATTCCAAGTTCTTTTTTAAAAATTATACTCAAGTAAACAGGATTTAAGTTAACCAATTCAGCTATTTGAGTCAAACTGATCGTTTTATTATAATTCTCGCTAATATAATTCTTAACAAGCCGTACTGGTGCATTAACTCTGGAATTATATAAATCAAGATAAATTCCTAATTCCTTTACAAAGCTCTTGATAATACCATTTTTGATTTCAGATATTGATTTATATTTAGATAAATCAATATCTGAAATATTTTGTTCTTCAGTTATTGTTTTAATACTAATGTTATAGATTGTAGACGAAAAAACTTGATATAACTTTTCCGCTAATTTAAAATAGATAACGGGATTTATCTTTTCGTTTTTTGATAAATTGTCAAAAATATCAGAGACAAAATCCCTTAAACTATTTTGATCGAGAATTTCAATAATATTAATAAATTGTCTTTCATTTTTTTCTGTGAATAACTCGTCTAAACTTTTTTCTTCATATTCCAAAGAAGAATAATAAATAATCCGATTCAGTCCTTCAACTATTCTGCTCTTTATCGCATCCTCTGAAGCTCTATTCGTTTTTACGATATCATTAAATATATCTACCTCCTTACCAACACCAATAGTTAAAGTGTAGAGATTAGCGATTCCTAAAAACTTAGTCAATTCTTCAAAGACTAATTTTATTTTGCTTTTAATGACATCCCTATTTGTCTCAGAATAGTTAAGAATAAATGTAAAATTGTCTATTAATTGACAATCATAACACTTATCGCCGAGATTATTATATACTACCTCATATATTCTTTCTTTACATATCCTTTGAAAGCTTTCGCTTACAGGTTCATCACTTTTTTCATCAAGCTTAAATTTTATTGTATTATACAATCCGTCATTAAATTTTAAATTGTAGTCTGAATTAATTTGGCTTAAATTATACTCAATATGTTCGTTGGAACTTGAGAAAAGCTTGTTTAAGAACTGCTCCCTTAATTTATTATTGCTGTTTGCAAGTTTGTTCTTAATTTGTACTTCTTCTGTTTCACGTTTTTGTTTTTCGGATAACTTGTTTATTATCTTTGCTAGTACATTTGTGAGTTCGGCCTTTTTTATAGGTTTTAACAAATAATCTTCAACACCATACTTGATAGCATTATAGGCATATTCGAAGTACTTATAACCGCTAATAATAATAAAAGTAGTTTCGAGCCCCATCTCCCTGGTTCTTTTTATTATTTCAAGTCCGTCTATCCCCGGCATTTTTATATCGGTAATTACTATATCAGGCTGTACTGAACGAATGAGATCAAGGGCCGCAATTCCATCTTCTACCTGCCCGGATAATTCAATCCCTAGATTATCCCATTCAATTATCTTACTTATAAGCTGGCATATCCATTTTTCATCATCAACTATGATTGCCTTAAACACACGAAACCACCTCTAGAAATGCATTTTGTTAATATCATGAGTTATGCTAATAGACTTCGAACTATATATTTCTTATCCTAGTATAGTAATTGTAAAACATATGAAATATTAATATCAAAACACTTATCTTAGCTTTTTATTTGTCTTTCAAAAACAAGTTTATTATATATAATATTTAAAATGTTTGCAAGTTTATGAAATTCTTTGTTATATACTGAAACAATATTTAGGAAAATCAAAGATATTGAAAGGAGTATCTTACCACTCCTTCTCGGATTACCACAGCTTATTGAACGATGCTGATAAAAGACCCGTGTAAAAGCTTCCTGTACAATTACTCTGCCTAGACTTACAGCAGGCAAATCATGAATGATCGCATTTACAATAGATTTGAAGCTAAGCTTCCATCAAAATCAACTCCCACATTTCTCCATGTGGATGACATATCTGGGCGCATTTATATACGATCCTGGCCTTCCTCTGGCTACACGTCCCTTTGGCGGTCCGGATAGCCCAGATGCGTGCACCGCCGGAGCAGTTCCATTTCCTTTGCACGTTCTCCTGCAATCCTGTAACTTTTTAAAAGCACCTCCGCCGCCTCCAGAAAAACGTCCTCACACCTGAGCCTTGCGCCCTCGGCCCACAGCGCTTCCAAGTCGTCCAGATACCGTCCGGTATAGAGATCCGCCACCCAATCTGCGTTCTCAGGTGTGCTTTGCTCTCGAAATGTGTTCACAGCGCGCCAGAATTCGTCATAATCGCAAAGTATCTCCTCCATATTCAAGCGGTATACGCCTTTCTCATGCAGAATCGGATTTTTCGCGCCCAGGTTCTCAAACGCTTTTCGTATCTCTCCCCGTCGTGTGTGGAACAGCCTTCCCGTATCTGCCTCGCTTTCCTGCCATAAATCTTCAAAAATCTGTTCCTTTGTAACGCCTTCCTGATGCGCAAGAAGATACGCCAGAAGCTCCCGCGCCTTTTGCGTACGGATGCGCGTACGGCTTTCCCGCGTGTATTCCGGAGCTATATACAAATTTCCCAACGTGTGTACAAAGACCCGCTTAGCCGCGTAGCCTCCATAAGACATCAGCTCACGGGTGTATTCCGGCATAATCCCGCACTCCAGCGCCAGCGTAAGCACGGAGCCAAACAACGGCCTGAAACGGACGTAATACCGGTTCCAATATTTATAGGATAATTCAAGAAAGCTACGGGCGTATACGGCCGCCGTCTCCCGGTCTCCCTCCTGCAGGCAGATGGAGGCCAGTCGTCCGTTAGCATAGGCGGCGTAAGCATAGCTTCCAATTTTTTCCCCGACCTGAATGGATCTGTTCAAAAATTCTTTGCAGCGCACCGCATCCAAACTCAGCATATCCAGCGCGTTTGCCATGCGCCCATACGCAAGAGTCTGGAAAAAGGGCGTGGCGTTTTTAAGCAGTTTCAGCGTTTTCGCTATAAACGCTTCCGCCCGTTCAGGCTGCTCCACCAGTCTGGAACACAACCGCCAGATTTTCACAAACAAGGCATGAACGCGCGTACTGCGATTCAGAACGGCGTATTCCTCCGCCAATGCCAGATACCGCTCCGTCTCCGAGAAATCAAAAGGCAAGCCGTTATACCGCTTCAGAAGCTCCGCGGAATGGAGAGTTTCGGCGTAAAGCAGGTAATTCATACTGTATTCCTCATACAGCCCGAGCTGTTTTAAGCCGGCAAGTTCCGCCTCCAGCAGGGGAATCGCATCCGCCTCCTGACCGGTCATCTGGTACGCCTTGGCCGCATACCCTCCCACACTGTGCCGCATCAGCCATTCCTGCTCTTCCCTGGGGATGGCTTTCGTTTTTTCGTAAACATGGATGCAATTTTTATAATCTCCCATATAAAAATATATAACCACGAGATACCGTTCAAACCATGCTTTCACGCCCGGCATACCCGCCTCCAGGCATCGTTCCATCATTTTTTTGGTAAGGTCAAGCGCTTCCACAAGCCGGGAGAGAAGCGTTAAGTTGTGTATTTTTTCTATCATCACGCCGTACAGTGCCTGCGCGGGAATGTCCTTTGGAAGAGGCAGAAGCAGGTCTATGCAGCGCGTGCTTTCCGTGAATGACACCCGATTGCGCAGCACCCTTGCCATGTGCGCCATCACAAAGTAATAAAGGTTTTTATCTTCGCCGTCCAGCCGTGGAATGGCTGCACTCAAGAGTTCCTCCGCCTGAACAAAACGCCCTTGGTCCGAAAGCAAAATACCCTTTGCGATCATTACGTGCGACGTTAGTTCCGCACCCTGCGCTTCCAGAAAATCAAAATACTTTTTAAGACCCATGATGCGGCCCCAACTGGAAGTTTCCTGAAGAATGGCGCCTATGCAGTCCTGTATTCTGCCGCAATCGCCCAGTAGAAGCGCGTATTCCGCAGCCTGCCCCCAATCCCCACCCGTAAAACTTTTTTCCATTGCTCTGCTTAAAGTTTCTTGTGAGAGAGCGGGATTGTTTTGCAGCAGAAACGCGCGCAGAAGGGCGTGGTAGCGGTATGTGCCTCCGGCGGCGCGCAACGTGAAGATGTTTTGTCCGGAAAGGCTCTCCAGAACATCCCGCGCGTTGGCGATTCCCAGCAGCTCATCGCATTGCACCGGCTCCAGCACATTCATCCATGCGGTTGCGGAAAGAAAATGCTGCGTCTCCGCGGGCAGCCGCTCGAATATCTCGTCAAAAAGATAACGGAAGATGCCGCGTTCCGCGTGAATCCTGTCTGCCGGAAGCGCACCGCCCTCTGCCGCCAGGCGGTAGGATTGGACCGCAAGCGTCCAGCCCTCGGTAGCTGCATACAGCTCTTCGTCAAAAAAACCCCACAGGTCTTCCGCTTCCTCCCGGCTGAAACGCAGGTCGTCTTTTGTGAACTCGGCAATCCCGCCCGCCAGCTTTAGGGGGAAAAGACTACTCCACAGCTCCCGACGGCTGGCCATAATGAGTGTGATATTGGCGGGGCAGGCAATCACCCAGCGGTTGAGAAGATCCGCCACCGGGCCGCCGTCCACCGTATGCACATCGTCCATCAGAACCGATATTCTATTTTGTCCGATGGCCTTGAGCAATGCGGACAAAACGCTGGAAGAAAAAACCTTGCTGTGTATAAGGGGGATATAGTCTATCGCGGAAAAATCAATGCGTCCCAGTTTTTCGCGGAATGCGGTTTCCAGATGGCGCAGAAAACAGGACGCGTCGCTATCCCGTTCGTCCAGCGGGAGCCAAACGCAATTGGTGCGGCCCTGCGCGTATTGCAGCAAAAGAGTGGTTTTTCCGCAGCCAGCGCCCGCGTGTATATAGGTAAGCTGCACGCCAGGCGGAGCCATAAGTTCCACCAGCCGAGAACGGTGAATAATGGCCCCCGCCATAAGCGTGTAAGGCATGGCGTTCACATCAGCCCGCTCGGATTCCCTTTGCCTGATGTAGCGTCCGGAGCGTACGCGCTTATCTTCCGGCTTTTCCGCAACCTCCGGGATCAGCCACGTCCAGCCGTGGCGCTCCGCACCTTCAATCCTGCCCGTCGCGCACAGCGTATGCACCCGACGCTGCGATACGCCCCATTGTTCTGCAACCTCTTTGGGCGTTAAATAACGCAATCGTCCCACCCCCTGCGTCCTTTTTCCCCATTATATTCCAAACTTCGAACAATATCAACATTGGTATGTCTCCCCCAATCGCCGCATGCAACGGATCTCGAATTCCTCCCCTGCAGTCTCAAATTTATGCATTAATAAAGCATTTATCTTATTTTTATGACTTTTTGTAAATTTTTTTTTTTGGTGGCGCTTTTGGTGGCAGTGCGTTTTCTATAATTAAAACAAATATGCGCGGAGGTTTTTGGCATGGAATCACCATCCACCCTTTCGGGGATCTGGGCCGCGGCACAAAAGGCCGTCGATACAAACGCAAACAATGACAACGCCTGTCCCTCTCTCTGGAATCCGGCGCAGAAATATTCCAATTCTGCCGATTACAGGCCACGGCGCATCTTGGAGGCAGAAACTGCGGCGCTTCACTGTCGCGGCGAAAAAGAAATCCATGTGCTGCATAACCTCTCGGGCAATAAATATATCAGCATCGGAGCCGAAGAATTCTGGCTTTGGGAACGGATGGACGGCACCAGAACCGTGCGCAGCCTCAACATGGAATACATAGAAGCCTTTGGAAAGTTTGGACAAGGAGTGATAGAAAACCTCATCCGCATCCTGGGGGACGCGGGGTTTCTGGAGGGGCGGAGCGCACCCATCTATACGCTGCTGCAGGAGCGCGTGCGAAGGGTGCGGAAAACGTCCCGCCTTCGCGGGTTCTTTTCACATTTCACACACGCACACTTCTGCTTAAAGCAGGCGGAGGCATACTTTTCCGCCCTGTACAAAAAATTCGGTTTTATTTTTTACAAAAAACCGGTCCTGGCCGTACTATTTGGAGTATTGGCGGCAGACATCGTCCTCGGCAGCTATTATCTTTTCGGCCTGCACGAAACCATGCTGCTCCTGCCCCAGGCCGGCGCGCACGATGTGACCTTCTTTATGGTCGCTACCTATTTAAGCATCTTCATACATGAGAACGCCCACGGCCTCACGGTCTGCCGCTTCGGCAGGCGGGTGCGCAACGCGGGCGTTCAGTTTTATTACGGCAATCCCATCCCCTATGTGGATACCACCGATATCCTGATGCGCGGCAAGCGCCCGCGGATCGCGGTATCCCTGGCCGGTCCCTTTTCCAACGGCATTCTGGGCGGCGCGTGCCTGATCGCCACCGTGTTCATTCCGGAAAGCCTGCAAGACAATATATTCACCCACATCGGCCTTTTAAATACCATGCTTTTTGCGGGCAACCTGGTTCCTTTCATCGAAACGGACGGCCATTATATCATACAGGACTGGTTTGATGCGCCGCATCTTAGGCGGGACTCCCTTGCGTTTGTGCGCGTGGGGATATGGAAAAAGCTCTTTAAAAAAGAAAAATGGTGCAGGCGGGACCTGGCGCATTTAGCCTACGGGCTCATCGCCGCGGGCGGCATGGCCTATATGATCTATGCGGGCATCCATCTGTGGCTTTATACCGTAAAAGGTATCGTTGCCGCAGTAGCGGCTCGCCCTTCTATGGTGGCGGATATCCTGATGTTTATAGCCGCACTCATAGCCTGCGTTGCCTTAATAAAATTTATTCTGCACAAAAGGAAGTTCACATTTGAAAAGGCATTCAAAAAACAATTGGAGGAAAGTTAGCCAATGAGCCTCATTGTTGAGTTTATTCTAACGGAGAGGTGCAACCTCAAATGCAGGCATTGCCTGCACGGCGAGGCAACCGACATGCAAAACGGCCGCGATATACCGCTCCGCGCCATGATAAGCTATCTGGACCAGATCGCGGTAATTGCCGCCCGGCAGAACACCGGGTTTGTTCTGGGCTTCTCGGGCGGTGAGCCGATGCTCCGGCTGCCCGATCTGCTGGAAGCGTGCCGCTACGCCCGCTCAAAAGGCGCGCAGAAGGTCACCACCATGACCAACGCGTATTGGGGCGCGGACGAGCAAAAAGCCAGGCAGATGGTGCGCGCGCTTAAAGATGCGGGTATGGATACGGTGGGTGTGAGCATAGACGATTTCCACCAGGAGTTTGTGCCCCTCTCCAGCGTTTTAACCGTTCTTAAGCTTCTCAGGGAATACCATATGGCGTTCAGCATCAAGACCGTGGTTACCAAAAAAACGCGGCGGATCGCTGCCATACTGGGCGATCTGGGTGATCTGCTGCTGGACCGCGGCCCCACCGTACAGGAAATGTCCTGCATTCCCACCGGCAGTGCGGTTGCCGCCGTACCGCCGGAAGAACTGTTGTATACGCAGGGTCTCCCGGACCAAGCATGCGAATCAGCCATGGCCATACTGCCGGGCGGGGATGTGTACCCCTGCTGCGGAGCGGGCTTCAACGCGGGCATTCTTCTGGGCAACGCCAATACGGACAGCCTTCAAGCACTGTATTATAAAATGAAAGAGGGCACGTTATACAATATCCTGCGAAAAAAGGGGCCCGTCTATTTCGCAGACGCCCTTCAAGCTGCCGGCCATTCGCTGGAATGTCAAAAATTCGTGGGCGCCTGCGACTTATGCCAGGCCGTGTTTTCTCACCCGGCTTATCCGGAGGTCGCATCCACCGCGCTCAAGGAGTGGCGGCGGGAATGCATGGAAAAGGTGCTGAGCGGAGTGCCGCGGGCGGCTGACACTGTGGCCCGGGCTTAAACCAGGTTTGTGGGCGGCCGCTCCCGGAAGCCGCCGCCTTAAACAATAAAAACATATCGAAAGGAGAAAAAGCAAATGGCAACAAACGAAGAATTAAAAACGATAGCCGCAAAGGCGGTTGAAGACGAGGCTTTCCTCGCGGAGCTTAAAAAAGACCCCGCCAAGGCCGCCGCGTCCATCGGTATAACGCTCACAGAGGAGCAGGCCGAAGGCATCAGGAAAAACGCCGCGGAAGCGGAAGAATCGGGTTCCAGGGAATCCAAGATCGCATTCATCGCTATTCATGCGATAGTCGCCTGATTAAAAATTCTTCTTAATGGCAGCGGGGCAAAAGGAAACACGCCCCCGCTGCCCAAATTTTTAAAGTAACGGCTTTTTGCAAACAACTGATCAGGAAGGGTTGATTTTTTTGGAATGCTGGAAATGCGGCAAGCCCGCAAACGGCGTGTGTAAGTTCTGCGGACGCGCGGTGTGCAGAGAACATGCGTCCAATATGACTTTCATTGTTACCATATACGTGGGCAAAAACGAAGTGCCCCGCGCCGTTGTGGTGGCGGACGCGCTTTACTGCGGGCAGTGCCACCCCGAGCCTCAGCCGGTGGATATGCCGGAGATATATTAAAAGCGCTGTGCTGGCCAATCCATTCAAAGCGGTTGTTTTCTATGAACTTTCACAAATTCCCTAAAGACAAAGGGACGGCAGGCTATGTCAAAAGTCAAATACATGCTAACATAAAATGAAACAAATAAGGAAGGTGCATACCGGAATCAGATCATGACGGTTGCATATGACGATCTGGTAAAGAAAAACAACATAGCACGGCTTTTTGAACCGTTTCATAGAAATAGGTGACCTTGCAAAAATGGGATTCAGACACACAGTACCTTGGCAAATCGGCAGGCCGCCCTATGATCCTGCCTTATTGGCTAAGTTATATCTATATAAACTTACGCGCAGCATGAGTCCGTAGTGAAGTGCCGAAATCTTAATGTTCCTCCCGTACGCGTTTATCGTGGAGGCGAGACATCCGCCGATTCACAGCGAAGCGGGAAACAACTGCGTTAGCAGCGTTAATCCCTCTTTCCGCCAAGACAAAAAGCGCATTGCAATGCGCTTTTTTTATTATTATTTTCTTGATTACATTTGGGATTCTTCATCATATAATTGCCGGATATCTGACCATGACACTCATTTTTAAATTTGTTTTAACTTATCAGACTATCCGGGATTTTAACGATGGCCCGTTTTCACCTTTTTATTTTTACGGACACCCCAATTGCCGCTGTAAAAACGCAACCCGCAAGAATCAGCAACATAAATACAGGAGTGAAATCCTGCCCGGTCTGTGGAAGGCCTCTTGCCAATATTGTAACCGGAATCTGTACCGAAGCATATCCAATGGTATATTCCATCGTAGTTGTGCCTTCTTTTAAGCCCATTATGGTAACTGAACCATCGCTGTTTTTCGTGAGAGAAAGCAGGGAGTGGTTGTAGATCCACGTTCCGCCGGAAATTGAGGGAACAAGCCTGGCTCTTCCACCCACGTAAAGCCTGCCGCCGTCCGGCATGCCGGATACAGTAATTGCCGGACCGGAGTTTGCATTACCGGGTGCTGGGCTTGCAGCCGGAGTAGTACTTGGAGCTGGGGTTGGGCTTGTAGTCGGAGTAGTACTTGGAGCTGAGGTTGGGCTTGCAGTCGGAGCAATACTCGGGGTCGGGCCGGACTCCGGTTCGTTTACCTCCACCGCAAAGGGGGACAGGTGGGTGACCGTTACGTTGAGCAGTCCGTTTGCAGCCACTCCTGGGTACTTTTCAACGGTTCCGTTTACATAATGCAGCAGCATAAGCGTCTGGCCGTTATACCCGGCTCCAACCGGAAGGGCTAGGGTCAGTTCGCCCAGATAAGTCTGGCCTGATCCGCCCGGCTCCAGGGAAATATCAAAGGCAAAGATCAACGCCTTCCCCTGGCCGCCATTGTCCATAGCCGCAACCAGCGCCCTATATTCCGTGCTGTCCTTTGCAAGCGGCGTTACAGTCAACTGCGCGGTTTCATTGATTCCCCCGCCGATGCTGATACCGGTGGGCGAATCCGTAACCGTCCTGGGCGGTGTAAAGTTCGCCCGCACCGTTGCAGCCGCTGCGGGCATGGTGAATGTGGTGGACAAATTATTGGCGTCCGCAAACGTTCCGCCGCCGCTGGAGTTCCATCCCCCAAAACCGTAATTTATATCGGGCGCAGCCGTTATGGGAATCTGCGTGCCAACGGCATACAGCCCGTCGCTGCCCTGCGTAATCGTTCCGCCGTCCCCCGCCAGTATGGTCAGGACGTATTTGGCCGCGTCCACGGTTACATTCACAGTAGTATGCAGATCCACTTTGCCCGGATTTACGACTCCGTAAGGCATGCTGATTGTACCGTTCACTGTAAAAGCCTGTACGGTTTTTGTGGACGGATGGTAGGCGCTTGACGCCACATCCCAGGCAACGCCTGCGTTCACAACCCCGGCGTCCGTTTGCAGCGGAACGGTTTGCGGAAGCCCCAGGGCGGAGTCTGTTTTTGCAGTACCGTTTGTAAGGCCGGTAACAGCGGGCGGCGCCAAAACGCTCTGCAGCGTCCTGCTGCCCGCATCCGCCGCATTTACGGTCACGTTTATGGAAATACTGTTGCCAATGCTGAAAACATCTTCCAGCCATGCCGGTAGGGTTATTGTTCCGTTGACCGTAAATGTCTGCGCAGATGTTACCGAAGAGTCGTAAGCGCAGGAATCCACGTCCCAGCTTGCATCAACCATTATGCCGCCTTCCGCCACGACCTTGGAAGGCAGTCCCAGCGCTGCAGACGTCTTTTGAGTACCATTGGGTAAGCCGCTGATATTAGAGGGCGGAATAACGCCATAAAAATAATCATAGATGCCTGCTATTGTATTCACAGTTATGGTTACGGAAAGGCTTACGTTATTGGTATTTGCCAATCCCTGCGGAAGCGCAGCCGTGCCGCCGACGGTAAAAGACTGCGGGGAACCGCTTGCCGGGTCATACGGACAGGTCTCAACATCCCAGGAAACATCCCCCAGAACATCGCCCGGATCGGTAACCAGCGTTACCTTGGAAGGCAGCCCCAGCCCTGCCGCCGTTTTGGGCGACCCGCTGGGTACGCCGGTGACAGCCGCAGGCGCGCTTACGCTCACCAGGGTTTTGTACGTAGGCAATTGCCCGGCATTTACGGTCACACTGGCGCTCACAGCCAGGCTTACGCCGTCAGGATTTATAACGCCATCCGGCAGCGCTGCTGTACCGCTTACCGTAAAGGTCTGTTCGGCGGTATTGGCGGGATCATAAGAGCAGGAAGCCGTATCCCAGGCGACATTCGCCTGTACATTGCCGTAATTGGTGACCATGGTTACCCCACCCGGCAGGCCGAAAGCGGACGCCGTTTTATCCGCGCAATGCGCCAGGCCTGTAATATTTGCCGGGTTGTTTATGCTGGCCAGCGTTTTATCCGTAGTTTCCGCCGCGTTTACGGCAACACTGATGCTGGTTTGCAGGCTTACGCTGTTTGTATTTTTCACTTCATCCGGAAGCGTGACCGTTCCGTTGACCGCGAACGTCTGCTGGCTGATATTGTCCGGATCGTAGGAACAAGAGGCCACATCCCAGGCCACATCCGCCTGAACATTGCCTTCGTTGGTCACAAGGACCACAAGGGATGGCAGCCCCAGTTTTTCCGCAGTTTTTTCCGTTCCGTTCGGTACCTGGGTAATGGCTGCAACCGCCTCTACGCTCACAAGGTTTTTATAAACGGTGAACGGATCGCTTGCCGTGCTGGCAATGCTTCCGCATGATGCGGTAAGCGTATAGGCACCCGTTTTGTCCACGCTTAAAGCGCTGAATGTCGCTATTCCACCCGCAACCGTAACCGCAGCGCCGCTCAGGTTCGCCCCGTTTGGCGTTGTAAGGGAAATAGTCACGGAACTTGTGTTGTCGCCTGTCACGATATTGCCGCAGGCGTCTTTCAGAGCCAGAGTCGGGGCTGTGTCCAGTGCGCCGTCCTTCACGCCGTCTCCCGGCTGCGTCTGCCAGACAAGCTCAAATGCGGGCAGGGCTACGTTGTATACGCTGCTCCCGGTCCCGAAGGTATTGCTGTTGTCCGGCACGGTTACGGTCCCGTTCCGGTTATAGATCGCTGCACCAATGCCATTGCCGTTGCTGCCTCCGCTTCCCCCGCCTGTTCCTCCGGCTGCCGTATTGTTTTCAAACAGGCTGTTTTGTATGGTAAGCGAACCCGCATCCACATAGATCGCGCCGCCCAAACCGTCTCCGCCGGTGCCTCCGGTATCGCCGCTGCCGCCCTGGGCCTTGTTATTGGAAAAATCGGTATGGTCTATTGCCACCGATCCTCCCGTAATAAGCAGACCCCCTCCGGTTCCATCGCCGCCGCCAGACCCGCCGGTCCCGTTTCCGCCCAAAGCCAATCCATGTTCAATGGTAAGGTTTTTTATAGCCACGTTTCCGCTATCCACCGTAAATACGCGTATCCGATCGTTTCCGCTGATCGAAACAGACTGGCCCGCTCCGTCTATAGCAACATCCCAGCCGATCCGTGGAAGCGGGCTTGTAAGCGTAATTGCGCCCGATGCGCCGAATTTTATGGTCAGGCCGTTGTTGATCTGCGACTGCTGCAGGGCATAACGCAAGGTAATATTGGAACTGCTTCCCGGGCCGTCCGTAAAGTCGTTTACCGTCAGCACGTTCCCGGTAATTGTGTATCCGAATTCCGCTGTCCTGTCAAAGAATCCCGGAGCCGTAACCAGCGTCTTAACAGTCACCCTGTCTCCCGGGCTCCCGCTGATAAATACCTGGGTTCCGCTCCCGCTCCCGCTTGGGCTGCCGGTGGTAGGCGTTGATCCGTCCAGTGTGTAATAAATGATGGAGCCGGACGTAGCTTCCGTCAGGGTTATGGAAGATCCGCTCCGCAGCATGCTGCCTTCTCCCGGAACCGCCGTGGGTATGGCGGTCAACGGGTAAACGCTGTCTCCTGCGTCCCATGTTACGCCCGATACCGCTATGGATCCGCTCCTGTTATATACGGACGTCGCCGTACCCGTTCCGCCTGAAGCGCCCGTTGCGCTGTTTCCCGTAAACGTGCTGTTTGCAAATGAAACCGAAGCCGCATTGACAAATACAGCCCCGCCGTAAGCGTTACCTCCTTGCATACCGCTGCTGCCTGTGCCGCCAAGGGCGTTATTGTCCGAAAATGTGCAATCCGTAACGGTGACCGTACCCTTGTCCGCAAACAGGGCACCTCCGCAGCCGCTGCCGCCTGCGCCGCCCTTGGGATAAGCATAGCCTTCAGCGTACGACAATCCTAAGCCGCTTCCGCCGTCACCTCCGCCAAATCCGCCGCTGCCGCCCGGGCCAGGAGAGCCGAATCCAGTGGTCAGGACTCCTCCGCCGCCTCCGCCGCCTGCGAAATCAGAGCCGTTGCCGCCGCTCTGGCCGTTTCTACTTGAGCTTGTACCCGGTGCGCCGCCCTCACCGCCGCCGGTGTTCTTATAATCGTTTCCGCCCGTTCCTCCATAACCGCTGCCATAGCTGTTAAGCTGCAATAGTCCTGATCCCGGGGCCCCTCCGGTTCCGCCCACAGCCTGGCAATTCCGGAAATCCACAGACTGAAGCGTAACCGACCCATCCAGCACCAGCAGCCCGCCGCCTGCGCCCGCGCCGCCGCCTCCTCCGCCGCCGTTGCCGACCAGTGTCGACGCATTGTACCAATTTCCATCAGTGCCGCGGCTTCCCTCCGTTTTACCGTCCGCAATGGTCAGGTTGCCGATGGATACGGTTCCGCCCTCCACCTCAAATACGCGGTACTGATTGCTCCCGCTGATTATCAGGTTTCCGGCACCCGGGCCTTCAATTGTTAAATTTTCGTAATCGTGGATCACAGGCAGCGGGGAAGTCAATATAATTGTCCCGCTCACACCGAAAGTGATTTTGTCCCCTATGTCGTTCTGCGCCTGCTCCAGGGCGTAACGCAATGTAACGTTGGAAGGGCTGCCCGGTCCGTCTGAAATGTCGTTTACCACCCAGTTGATATTGCTCGGAAGCCCCGGCGTATTTTTCAGGCTGAAACCGGCGGCTGCGCCCACACCGGAAACGCTTGCCGTTACGGTAAAGCTGCCCACCGTTCCGTTTGCCGTAAACGTGGAAGAGGTGGCAATACCGCCGACGTTGGTTGTCGCCGTATCCTGATTCGTACCGTTCATAAAGGATCCGCCTGCCCCCGAAGCAGGCGCCGTAAAGGTCACTGTTGTCCCGCTAACCGGGTTGCCATTGGCGTCAACCACCTTTGCCTGAAGCGGAGCAGTAAAAATTTCATTCTTCGCGGCCGTCTGGACGCCGCCCCCCTCTGTGCTGATTGCTGCAGGAGGCCCGGCAACAAACGTTACCGTGGGTTTCTGGTTTAAGACGACGCTGTCCGTAGTATCGGCCGCCGTGAATGCGACTGTCTCAGCCTTGGTATCTGTAACTGTAAACGTCGCAATGCCGCTTGCATTGGTAGCAGTCCCGCCGGCTGGCGAAACAGTTGCATTCCCGTTCTGGGACAGCGTTACGGTATGGCCGGCTAAAGGCTGGTTTGCGCTGTCCATCACTGTAACCGTAACAGTGGAAGCATTCGATCCGTTTGCCATAACCGTCTGCGGGTTGGCCGCGACGGTTGATTTCCCCGAATCTGCCGGGCCGATGGAATCAAACCGGCCGGATGCAGAAACGGCGCTGGTCTCATGAGCGCCCTGTACAGTAACATCCAACAGGCCCGGCCCGCATGCCGGAGCAACCACCGTAATTGCGCCCGGATTGGATGCGTTCAGAATGGTCGCCTGTTGTGTGCCAAAATAAACTCTGGATGGGTTTGCCAGACTTTGTCCGTAAATGGTTACGGTGGTTCCGCCTGCGGCAGGGCCGCTTGCGGGGCTTATGCCCGTAACCACCGGCCTGGGATATATTCGTTTCACATGGCCGCTATGATAGTCCGCTACAATCACGTTGGGCGCCCCGTTCGTTTCCAGCGCCACACCCATGGGGTTGTCAAAACCTGAACCCAGCACGGTCAGGTTGTTGCCGGTTAAATCGAAACGCACGATGCGGCTATTGGTTGTATCCGCTACATAAACATTCCCGGCTGTATCTACAGCCACCCCCCTCGGGCCGTTGAAGGCTGTATAAGCCTCGCTCCCCATAAAACGTGTGTCTATATGGCCGTCGCCTTTTACTTTAACAATGGTGGTTGAACCCCACTCGGCCGCATAAATGTACCCGCTGCTGTCAATAGCCATCCCCCAGGGCGAATTAAGCGCTTCAGAGCCCCACCCGCCGTCCATTGAGCCGTCGCTGGTCCGTATCCTGTGGAGATAGCCGCGGCCACCTGAGCCGCTGTTGTCCGAATAGTATAAAAACGTTCCGGTGGAATCCAGCGCAAGGCCCCTGGGTTCAATAATGCCTCCCACAGAATAGCTGCCGTCACCTTGCATATTTGTATTTTTCCATACAACCTGGCCGCCGGAATTGAATTTGGTGATCGAGTAGTTGCCGGAATCTGTTGCGTATACGTTTCCCTGATTGTCCACCGCTACGCCATAAGGGCCGTACTGGGTGAAACCGCCGGCAAATGTAGAAATGTTCCCTGAAGCATTCATTTTCAATATGGTATGGGTTTGGTTGTCTGCAATGAAGATATCCCCTGTAGGACCTACGGCGACCGCATACGCGCCTATGTTTGTTCCATAGGTTTCTATGTAATCCGCCAAAGCCTGGCCCGGCATGGTCAGCAAAACCGCTGCAGTTAAAGCAAATAAAACAGCTGCATATAATAACTTCTTCATTTTTTTCATAAACTTGTCCTTCTATTTTTACCCTATTACCTTCTTCTCAATTTCTAAAAAGAGAATCAGGCTCGTAACCAGAAGAATTGCTGCCAAGAGCATTATTATTTTGTGATTACGAATCGGAAAGCTCATAATAACCTCCATCCTGCCGCTCATACAGCGTAAATTTCTCCAATGAAACGGTTGTGCCGTTCCGGCCTGTATATCATTGCCTGAAAAAAAGATATATAAATCTTATTTTCTCATTTATTTTACAATATTCCACTGAACCACCGCTGAACGGGTGCAAAAAAACGTCTAAAAACAAAAAATTTAGGCGTTTTTGAGAATTTCAGCCGGATTTGGGCTGTTATTATTTATATATCTTATGTTTATTTCAAAAGTTTTTTAAATGCGGCGTCGGGTTCTGTTTTCAGTTTTTTTAATAAACCGTTCCTGTAAATCTCAAAGTATTTTAAAGCATGCATCCGCTCGTTGGACAGCAGCAGGGCTTCAATCAGAGCGTAATTCAGCTCCCGGTGGAATGGTGTATGCTGCAGGCCGGCCTTCAGCCATTTAGCCGTCTTCTGATAGTCGCCTGCGCCTTTATAATACCGTGCTATCCCAAGCAGAAGTTCCACAAACTGCTCCTCCAGCAGGAGCCGTTTTTCCCCCACCCAACCGTAATCCCAGCCGGAAAGGTATTCTCCCGTATACAGAGCCGCCGTTTCTTCATATTCCAGTATATTCTTTGCATCAGCTTCTCCGGCGGTTTCCTTAAAGCTGCAAAATTGCAGATAGTCGCAGGCTATGCCCTCCACCTCCAGCCTGTAATGGCCCCGGTCGTACCGGATGGATATCCGAATGCCGTAAGGAATCAATGCCTTTTTAACATTGTAAAGTGTGGTATTAAAATTTACGACGGCACGGTCCCCTTCAAAATCTTCCCAAAGACTGTCAAGAATTTTATTCCGGCTGACGAACTGTCCTCTGCAGCCGGCCAGAAAGGCAAACAGTTCCTCCGCTTTTTCCGTGCGGAATCTGATTTCATCCACTCCGGCTTTCACGCAGAATTTGCCAAAGCATTGAACGGTCACTCTATCGGAAGAGACAGGAAGTTTTTTTTCTTGCATAATTCTTTGAAGTGTTTCATTCAGCCTTTCCGCCGGCACAGGCTTTAAAAGATAATCCAAAGCGTTTATGCGAAACGCCTCCACCGCATACTGGTTGTAAGCCGTCACAAAGACAATTGCTATGTTCCCTTGCAGGTCCAGGATGCGGCTGGCGAGTTCTATACCGTCCATATCCGGCATTTCAATATCCAGAAATACGGCGTCCGCCTTGTTTTCACCCAAGAACGCAAGCGCTTCCAGCGGATTGGTAAACGCTCCCTTTACCTCAGCCATCCCACTTGCCTCCAGCTGTTTTTTCAGCCTCTTAAGGGACAGCTGCTCGTCATCCACAATCAATGCCCTGATCAAATATGCTCACCTCCCAAAGGGATGCTGTAGGAGACTTCGGTTCCTTTCCCCAGCATACTCTCTATATTGATCCCTTTTCCATATAATTTTTTAAGCCTTCGGTCTATATTCCATAACCCTATGCCGCGGCCCGCTTCGTTTGTAAGCAGGCTTGCAAGCCTCTCCCGCTCAATCCCCTGGCCATCGTCCTTCACGGAAATTTTAACTTCATTGGCAAACCGCTTTACGGATACGGTAACAGTCCCCCGGCCGCCTTTTTTCCGCAATCCATGGGTGACGGCGTTTTCCACCAGCGGCTGGATGGACAGCAAGGGTATCTTCATATTTACCGCGCTGTCAACATCAAACTCCACATGCAGCTGATCTCCAAACCGCGCCTTTTGGATTGTAAGGTAAGACCGCACAAGGCTCAGCTCGTTTTCCAAGGAACCAGTGGATTCGAGATTTTTAAAGTCAAAGCAATAGCGCAAATAATTGGAAAATTCGTCAATCAGACGTTGTGCGCGTTCCAGCTCTCCGTCGCACAATGAAGAAATGGCGTTTAAGGTATTGAACAGGAAATGCGGCTTGATCTGCGCCTGCAAAAAGGCAAACTCCGCTGCCCTCGCCTGATCCGCAGCGGATTTCAGACCGGAAAGCGTCCTTACCCTGGCGAGGAGTTCCTCCGATTCATACGGCTTTGGCAGATAATCATTGGCTCCGGCCTCAAAGCCCAAGACGATATCCCCGGTCGCCGCCCTGGCGGTGAGCATCAATATGGGTAGTTCCAGGTAAGTTTTGCGCTCGCGGATTTTCCGGCACACATCGTAACCGGACAACTCCGGCATCATCACATCAAGTATGACCAAAGAATAGTCGTTCCGTTTTTCCAGTTCTTCCAGGGCGGCTCTGCCGCCGCCCAATGCCTTGACGCCATATCCGCCCAGCCGGAGGATAGACGCAGCGGCCTGCAAGTTCACCGCATCGTCGTCCACCAGCAGAATTTCGGAAGCTCCGTCCGTTGCATCCACACCTGCGGTGGGTTCTCCAAACGTAGCCGCTGCCTGCTGCGCCGTAATATCCGGCTCGCTTTCTTGGGGAATTGTGTCTATGATCTTTGGCGCGTCACCGGTTGCGGGAAGCGTAAAGTGAAACCGCGAGCCCTCTCCCAATTTTGATTTCACCCAAACGGCGCCGCCCATAAGCCCGACGAGCTGCTTTGTGATGGGGAGCCCCAGGCCCGTGCCGCCGTGCCTGCGTGTCAGTGAAGTGTCCACCTGCTCAAAAGATTTGAATATATCCTCCAGTTTGTCTTCCGGGATTCCTTCCCCGGTATCGCTCACGCAGACCTCCAGCATGTTTCCCGTTTTTTTAGCGGTGACCTTTACAGTACCCCTGACCGTGAATTTTACTGCGTTGCCCACAAGATTGTAAAGGATCTGTGCCACACGGTTCTCATCCGCCAGTACGGACGGCAGACTTTGGTTAACTTCATAGAGAATTTCAATATCTTTGGACCGGTTTAGCTGTGCAAAGACGTTCACGACGGTATGAATAAGACCCTCAATGTGTACCGGCCTTACATCCAGAAGGATATCCCCATTTTTGAGCTTGGAATAATCCAGGATATCGTTTACCAGGTTGGCGAGCCGCCGGCTGCTGCCCACAACCACGGAAAGGTCGTTCTTCTGTTTTTCGTTCAGTTTGCCGCCGCTTCCCTGGAGCATAGCCTCCGTAATACCGAGGATGCCGCTCAAAGGCGTTCGAAGTTCGTGTGAAGTATTGGCAAGGAATTCATCCTTGAGCTTGTCCAGCTTCAGGAGCTTTTGAGACAGTGCTTTGACGTTTTTGTAGGATTCTGAAAACCGTCTGGCAAGAACAATAGGCTGTATAAACAGAATGATGAAGTACCCTATCTGGCCCATGTTGTTCTGAAACAGGATATCGCCCACCGTACATACAATAAGCGCAAGTACGACCAGAAGCAGCGGGAGGGCATCTTTTTTTCTTCCAAAGAACGCCTTGGTTAGTATAACGATGCCATAGACGCCAATCAGAAGCTGCGCCGCTTCAATGATATAGAGCAACCGCGAGTAGAATGAAACCGGAGTCAGCAGGATCAGCAGCGTCATAACTGCGGCATACGCAAAAGCCGCCCTCAGAAACTTCCTTGAACTTTCTTCCGGGAAAAACTCTCCCACGATGAAGGCTGCGCAGACAGAAAACCAGCTCAGGGTAATATAATCAATCGCCATCATGGCTCCAAAGCTGATGGAAGGGATCAGGTGATAAATCAGTGTATCGCCGGTCACAGCCGTCCTGCCTGCCAGCAGAAGGCACATCAGGACAAAGTACAGGCCGCTTCTTTCCTCCCGCTGCCTCAGAAATACACCCATATAGTAAAAAGCCATGATTGCAAGGGCCCCAAGTAAAAATGAATCCAAAACCGCAGCGGCTTTGTCCATTTCCTCAATTTGTTCCGGCGTGCCCATGCTGACCGGATAAAGCATGCCGCCCTGGATGTATGTATAATTGGCAACCCGGACTATAATCTCAAAGCTCTGCCCGGAAGGCATAAATTCCACTGCCTGTGGTTTGCTTTGGGGGGTATAATGCTCCGGGTCAGTACCGGCTGTTCCATTGGAGGCAATCAGCTTGCCGTCTACGAACAGTTCATAGGCGGTTGAAACTGCGGGAATGCGCAGCGCGAGGATCTCACCTGGCGGAGCGTTTACGATCTTGAGCGCATAAGTACCGAAGCCGAAGCTGGGCAGATTTTTTCCGTCTATTTTATAACTATTCCAGGCTCCGGGCAGATCCGCCGTTACATCGGGCGATGCTGCCGTAATCTCCTGAACGGTTAAAAAGCGGTTCCAGTAGAAATTCCATTCTCCGTCCAGGCTCAAAGCGCTGTCCTGTTTGGAAGCCCAGTTTTTAAGATCAAGCACGCCGTTTTCCACTTGAATTTGGCCGGAATTCCTCCCCGTAAGAATAAATAAGCAGGCAGCGGCTGCAACAAAAATCAGTACGGCCAGCACCAGCGTCAGCATACGTTTTTTATTTGAGGGGTCCCCGAAAACTTGAAAACTTATTGGGGTGCTTTTAATTGATTCCTTCATCCCGCCGGTACCTTAAAGCTCCATTCAATCAGGCATACAGATTCATCACTTGGCTTCTGTTATTTTATTTATTCAGCCTTTTCACCATAATACTACAAATTCCAGCATCTTTCAAAAATAGAATTTATTTTGTACCCAAAAGGAACGGAGCCGAGCGCACGCCAAAGCGTGATGAAGCGAGAAAACGGAGTGACCGCCGCCGGTGGCGGAAACAGGGAACACAGTTTTCACTGAGCATGAGATAAGCACGAGCACAAGCATTCAAATAGCAACTTATGCGAAGTGCGAATCCATAGCGAAGTGCCGAAACCTTAGCGTTAGTTCACTGAGCATGGATAAATGCGAGCGTAAACACAAAAGAAAACTTACGCGAAGCATGAATCCGCAGCGAAGTGGGGCGCCGAAGGCGGAAGTTCGCTGAATGCGAGTTAAAGCGCAAGCGCCTGCTCATCGCCCTGACTTTCGAGCAGTGCGAATCCGCAATGAAGCGGAAATCCCTCTTTCTCCACAAAAAAGGGTGAACTATTTTTTATGGGTCATCCTTTTTTAATATAAAAACAGGCACGGTGCCTGTTCCTCCTCAAATAGCGAGGGCGTGCGTTTCAATCGGATAAATTTTAACTCTTTGTCTTCTTCCTGTAGATCATAATAATCACTACAACAACCACACATCCTGCCAAAATTATCAGCAGCCAAGTAAGCCACGTGCCTTGCCCGCTCTGCGCCAAGGCCGCCGGGGTGGCAGCCTGCTCTTCCACCGCCACAGCGGAGGGTGAGGCGGAGGCGGATTCCGAAGGAATGGAAGTTGCCAATGCAGTCTCCGTTTCCGTGGGGACCGCAGTTGGAGCAAGCGTTTCTGCGGAGGGCTCTGTCGGCGTTGCCGTGGGTCTGGCTGTTGGCGTTGCCGTGGGTGTGGCAGCGGGCCGCGCGCTTATGGTCAGCGTTATATTTACGTCCTCCCACCCAACGGTATAGTGCAGCGCAGTCTTTCCGCTGTTCAGCGCGGTCACCGTATAGCTGCCGTCCGCATTTTGCGTGATTTTTACCATGTTTGCATCATTGTACCACGTGCCGCCTGCCCTGCCGGGCGTCCAGGTGACGCGTCCGCCCGTGTACATTGTGTAACTGCCCGGCAGCCCGGGTATGCCCAGATTTTCGGCCGCAGGGCCGGCGGATGTTGGCGCTGGCGTCGTCGTTGCCGTTGGCGCAGGTTCGGGGGATGGCGTAGGCGTTGGCTTGGCTGTGCCTAACTGTGCCACGGCGTATTGGCTGAAATGGCTCGTTTCAAACACAAGCCAGCCATCCTGCGCTGTGAAGTTCATATCGGTCAGCGTGTTGGTGTTGGGGTCGTACCAGTGGTTGCCGCTGAAGCCGTCCGGGATCTTGATTTTAACCTTGATGGTACCCGTAGAGTCCGTGATGGGGTTTCCGTTCTGATCCAGCAGCTTAAGGTCGTAAATCACCAAGCCCTGATTGCCGCCTACCAGCCCCTGAACCGCCGTATAACTGTCGCTGCCCGATGGAACGGTATCGCTGCCCACCAAAACGCTGGTGACGCCGGCGGGCAGGTTTGCGTTTGTAAGGTCAAACTCCACGGTATCCGGAGCGTTCTTTATAATATCCGGGAGCGCGATTCCATCACCAAACTACACTGCTTCTGCACCATTTTTCCAGTAAATCTTATAAGCTTTATCCATCTCCTAAATCCTTCCTATTTACCTTCAATACGTTTCTTGTTTTATAAAATCATAACCACCCGTCAAACGGGTGGTTTGCACTAAGCCTATAAGGCTTTGTTACTGGCTAGCGTCTCAAGGCGCTGGCTTTCTCTTTGCTCAAGCCCACTGTGCCTTTGCTTGTTTGAGATTCCA
>JAEWMJ010000029.1 GCA_023393165.1 Bacillota bacterium
TTGTTACTCTGTCATCCATTTCACTACCAAACAACACCAGTGTAAAGGACGTTAAAGCTTCCGTTGTATTAGTCGTAATCACTGTTTCAGAAGCCTTACGTTCTTTACACTTATATAATCAAGATATTATCTCCTTAATAAACCTGTTGGAACCGACCACCACGATAGCCAGCAGGATGGTCTGTATAGCCATGGACAGAACATAGTTCAGAGTAACGCCCCAAAACTGGTCGTTGACACTGTTCCCGCCCACGCTCGTCCACGAATCAAACATCAGCGCCGAGTTGGACATGATCGCATTGTAGATAACGCAGGCCAATGCGATCACGCATATTTCCAGGCATACGGCGGCATAGGCTTTTAAAAAATGCTTTCCGGTGCTGCTTGTCTCGGGCGAACCGAATGCGGAAAGCGGTATGGGCGCGATAGCCGAATAAATGAACACCTTAAAAAACCTCAAGTACACCACAACCACCATAATGATTCCCGCGACCCAAATAACCGCCACACCGATGAATGCCAGCAACGCCAAAGGTATCCCCTGCAGCAATGCAAGCAACCTTTCCCCGAATCCGGCGTCCGTCACAGCCTGCGCCGCATTAATCACATCCTGCGGCACCTGCGCCTGCATGAACGTCCCCGAAAACTGAAAGACGACGGAGTTCACTCCCATGGAGATGGATATTATAAAATTCAGCAGGTCCACGCTGTAATCGATCAGGAATTTGACCAGAATGAACCGCACCATCCAACCGATAATCTGCTGCAAACTGAGTTCCTTGAAATTGGTCGTGGTCCTGAAAAAGGACAGAAGAAAGAACAATATCAGTAGCCCGTACCCTATTCCCTGTAATCCGTGGTTGATTTGCGACACAAGCGACCATGGCCCGCCGCCCGCAAACGCGTCCGGCGTTGTCTGCAATTGGGCTTGGATATCCCCGAAAAAGGTATTCCATAAATTCAGCCCGTTCTGCAATAAATCAACAATTCCCTGTTCCAAGCCCTTCACCCCTTTTCACATTAGTTAACCGTCACGCCGATGGCCTGCAGTACAAACCGAATGCCCACCATAACCATACCGCCCGCAAGAAACAGAATGGCGTTGGTACGCTGGGACGCGTCCTGGCTCTTGAGCGCAAGTGCAAGCTGTACGCCGCCCCAAATAAGCGCAATCACGCCTATGCCGGTGACGATGGTCAGGATAAAGGAAGTCAGGTTCCCGAGCGCCTGCAGGGGGTCCATCCCCTGCTGAACGTCAATATCCGCTGCATACGCAACCTTTTGAAGGCTTAAAAAAAGCAGCGTGACCGCTGCCGTCCAAAACGTTTTTTTCTGTTTTATGAACTTACCCATGTTAAAATCTCCTTATTTATTTCCTTTCATGTAGTCGTCCCAGCTCTCCGTCCGATCAGGAGTGAAACTATATGCCTTTGCGCCGCCCTGCTGCAAAAGCCCGATGTTCCTGTGTTTCATCAGGTCATACTTTTTGTCCGCTGCCGGCTTTTCACCCGAAATGAGCACAAGGCATTCCTCGTCTTTCATTGTCCGTATCTCGTCGGGCATCATCAGCTCTCTGCCCGTGATGTAGATCGTGGTGCTTGAGCTTTGTCCGGACTTTCCCGGCGTCTGGTAGTTGATCGTCGCCTTGCCCAGCGCCTTGGATACATATTCCCGAGTCTCCTGCTCCGAGCCGCCCAGATATACCATGGTGCTGCAGTTGCCGGCGATATTTTCCCACTTGTCCTTATAAAGCGCCTTGAGTTGTGAAAGGTTTTGGATCACGATGCTGATGGAAATCCCCCTGCTCCTGCACGTCGCCAGTATAAGGTCAAAATCTTCCGCCAACGAGAGGTTTGGAAATTCATCAAGCACAAACAGGACCGGCCGTTCCAGAGCGCCGGTATTACTGTGGTCGGCCTTGTAGTAAAGCTCCTTGATCACCTGCGAATACATCATTCCCGCGATGAAGCTGAAGGTCGTATCATTATCCGGCAGCACACAAAATATGGCCGTCTTCTGCCCGCTCCCCAAACTTTGCAGGTCAAATTCATCCTCGCTCAGCAGGTCAGCCACCTTTCTTTCCAGAAACTTATTGATCCTTGCCACCATGGTGATCTTGATGGATTTGAGCGTCTTTGCGGGCGAGTTGCGGATCAGCTTCCAGGACTGCACCGCGATATGCTCCGGGTCCCGCTTTTCCAGATCATTGAACAGCTTATCGAGAGGACTTACGTAACTGTCGTCTTCCTCGTTGATAACCATATACCGCAGCAGGGTGGGGATCATTCCGAAATTCTGTTCCCAGGAGGGCGCTTCGTGATACAGATACAGCAAAAACGCCTGCATCAAAGTCCTTTCGGCGTCCTGCCAGAACTGCTCGCCCTTCTGTGCCTGCTTATCTGTTGTGTTCTTGATAAAATCCGTAACGATCTTCATCACGTCCGTATCGCTTCTTGCATATACCAACGGATTGTACCGGTTGGACTTCTCCATGTCTATCAGGTTTAATACCCGAATCCGGTATCCCATCTTCTCCAGCATCCCGCCCGTGCTGCGCAGGATTTCGGCCTTGGGATCAGTAATTACAAAATCTGTCGTGCCCTGCATCAAATTAGGCAGCACATATCCTCGTGTTTTGCCGCTTCCCGAACCACCGATCAGCAGAACATTTAAATTTTTATGATGGATATGCGAATCCAATCCCAGCCGCAGGTTTTGGGAGAGGATCAGGTTTTCCGCCTGTGTGTACCTTTTTTGCAACCTGCGAATATTCCCCCAGTCCGCGCTGCCGTGCTCCTTGCCCTGCATGTACTTGCCCCAGCTCACCATGTAAGACGCCAAAAGCACCAGCCATATCACCGCCGCGATCATGCAAAAGGCGGCTGATTGCTCAGCCGCCTTTAGAACAAATGGTTGCCGGATGTTCTCCATGAAACCGCTCTGGAAATCCGCGTATGATATTCCCTCATGGTAGCTCATAGCCATCTTGGCCGCCAGGTACAAAAGCGCAGCCAGTAAAACGATCCAGAATGCTACGATGCCGCCCAGCTTCCTGTTTTTCATGTTATAGCTCCTTTCCCGGCATTTCTTTCATCTCTACCGCCAGATCGTTCAACTGGATTTCCGCTCCTTTCGCATTTTTGGAAGCGAAATCTTTCAGCTTGTCTTTGACGCTTTCCCGGACCTCCTCCACCTTTACGTCCGTAATATTGTCCCGGACGACGCCCATACGGTCTATGACGGCATTGAACTTCTCCATATCTGTTTTTTTGATCATAACGTCGTATGTTCCGTTTTCCGGCGCGTCCACGGTATGGTAGACCAAGCCGTAATGCTTTGCCCGCAGGATGAATTCCGTCATCTTGTCCTCCGGTATGGGTACAATGGAAAGCTGTTCGCCGGTTTTCAGCATCCCCTTTTGAGATACCTCCCCGAACAGCTTTCCCTTCTCCGCCACCGCCCTCAAAAAAACGATCACCTGTACCGTCGATTTTGTAGCGTCTTTTGTCACTGAAATTACCATCTCAGTCCCCTGTATGATGAATCTTGCCGCTTCTCCTTCCATTTTTCCTTTGCCTCCGTTTCTTTTTTCATTTGCTCCCGTATATGCCCGCTGCTCTCAATGATACCGTCCAGAATCTCCAGGGTTCCGTGCAGCCGGGCAAGCTCCCTTTTGTTCTGCTCCGCCGCATCGAGCAGCTCGGCGCGTTTTGCCCCAACCTTTTCAGGCTGTTCTTCAAACCCTTTTTTCCGCAGCATCTCCTTTGCTTCTTCAAACCGCATCCTGTGTTCACCCGCCAGCTTATCTTCGATAGGCAAATACCGCATATAGTTCCTGTGGGCGGCGAACAGCTCCCGATTTTTCCGCATCGCCCCCCGCAGCCTGAATTTTTCCTCGTCCAACTGCTTGATTTGACTGTCTGTCGCCTCCCTACACTCAATCACCTCCCTCAGCTCGGAAAGCTGGTTACTGGTTATAAACCGTAGCTGCTCCTTATACCTCTCAAACTTCCGGAGCTCACCTGTGGGTACTTGCACATGTGGTTTCCCGGCTCTGGTCTTTCCCAGCACAAAGAGCCAGCGCACATACATAGCCTCAATACGGGTGAGTTTATGCCTCTTGTGTTTGCGCGGCCCGCAGCGGTAATATACCGATTTTGCATTGCGCCGAGCCGGTTGTTTGCCTGCGATCTTATCCCGAAGGACATCGTCCGGAAAGCCCAGTGTTGCAAGCCGGAAAAACCGGTTCCGCTCCAAAGGCCGTACTTTTGCGTATTTTCCCGATGTATCCACTTCATATCCCATGTTCTCCAACAGCACAAAAAATTCGCCTACCGTATTGGCTTCCGCAATGCACTCCTGTATGTCCGCATGGATGATCTCCCGCAGCGTGCGTCCGCCTTTTCCGTACCGCCGCACCCATTCCTCATAGGTCATGTGCCTGCTGTCAACATTCCCGATCACCGATAGGCCATACTGTCTGCAGAGGTCATTGCTAATTCCGTAAAGCTTGGTGTAAAATTCCGCCTTTTCCATATGGAATTTGTGGCCGTCCACACAGGAAACAGAATTTACGATGATATGACTATGGATATGTCCACGATCAAGATGGGTGCCGATCACCACTTCGAAGTCCCCCAGCCACGCTTCGGCATATTTCACGCCGATCTCGTGCGCTAATTCCGGACTGATCTCTCCCGGTGCAAACGACTGGATGATGTGGTATGCGAGGCGTTTTTCCGTCTTGCCGTATTTTTTCTTTGTCGCAAGCATCTTCTCCGTTGCTGTCTCCGGAAAACAGTTGATTCCGGATATATAACGGACGCCGCCCTGTTCTGTCTTTCTTCCGTTGGTAGCGTACCCGGACAGTGCTTTCAGCGGTCCATTTTCATCTGTCGTCTTTTCCTCCGACATGGAATAATTGACTGCTCGCTTTAGATGCCCGGAGGAATGGATCACGAGTATTTTATTATATGCCATCTCGCCACCCCCTTTACGAAACAGCCCGGTTACAATCCGCCGAGCTTTTCATCTATCAGTTCCTTTATCTCCATCATCCATGCTTCTACCCGCTCCAGCATCTCTGCCGTGATGCGTTTGTCCGTGTTCGCGTACCGGGTCAGTTGGTTCAGATTGTTGCCGATGTGATTGATCTCCCGGTACAGCTCCCGAACTGCTTTACCGTCCAGGATCACCATTCGCTCTTCTGTCAGGCAACGACGCCGGATAAAAGCCGCAACCGAAAAACCCGCCGCCCGCGCCGTCCGCCTAAGCTGGAAGTATTCCGCTTCGGTCAACCTGGCCTCTGCTTTAATCGTACGTTTTAACATTTTGTGCATCCTTTCAGATAAAAAGTTTAGCGGCTTTGCCGCTCGGGGTTTCAGGGGCCACCCTGACAAGTTGCAAAATGCCGGCAGTTTGCGATACTTGCAGCCAGATCAGACTATATGGCTTCCCTAAAGGCCCCCCAGGGCGCATTGGATTGAAAAAAGAAAAGGCCGCATCTCCCGGCTACCGCTCAAGATCACGATTCGGTTGCTTCATGCTGCGTCCTTCGATGATCCCATACTTATCATCGACATAGAAATGGTTCACAAACGGATTGTAAATAGCGTGGCATTTTACTCCGTTATACTCCGCCATAAAATCGTTGTCTCCAAGCTTCTCCAGGATCGTCGCTTCTTTCAGTTCTCCATTCTGAGAGTGTATATGCATTGGTTCAGTCAATGGCAATTTAAAATTCATAAGAAAATCTCCTCTCTTTTTATTTCAGCGTTTTTTGGGGTTGTCCAGATATGCCCGCAGGGTAGCATTGATATCCGCCTTCCAGTGCGTCTCGCTTGTCGTCCGTGCGTTGTATAAGGAGGTCAGCAAATAATTACGAGGATTGCGCACCGGTTCGGCCAGCTTGCCGATCCCGTCAATCACACTTGCTACGTCCATATACCGCAGCTCCAAAAACCTCCTACGGACGATTTGCGCGTCCATCACAGTCCCGTTCACTTTGAGTGATTTCTCTCCACTGCACAGCACATCCATAATGAGCAGATAGATGGATTCGGCCAATGCTTTATTCTGTTCCTCATTTTGAAACTGGTCGTAATCGATATTCTCCTTTACGAGAAGAGAGTAATCATCCATCCTTTTCATCCAATCCATATCTATCTTAGGATTGATAGAAAGACTATTATCCTGTTCAATATTCCTGTTACTATCTGTGTCGCAAATTTTGGTATACGGTTTTTTGGTACACGGCCCTGCCGTGTCGCAAAATTTGGGACACGGTGAAAAAGGCTTTATGACAGGCTTTTCAACAATGGTATATATGCAGCTTGTAAAAACACCGCTCTTTTTCCTCTGCTTGACACGAATGTAATCCAAAGCCTTTAGTTTGTTCAGATGTTTATGGTACGTATTTATGCTGATCTGTAAGTCTTCCGTAATCGTCCTGCGGCTGGGAAACGGCCGGTTTCCTGCTCCCGCATAACTGCAAAAGTACGCATAGATCGCTTTAGCCTGAATGGATAATCTTCTGTCTTTCATCACTGCCTTTGGAATCGTACCGAAACCTTTTGCGTTGATGCCTTCCACCCTGAGAACGTCCACAAGGTTATCCGCCGCTCTTATGTCTTTCCTGTCATTATCCATAATCAGATCCTTTCCTGTTTTCGGGTACTAAAAAAGGCAGCTTTACCGCTCCCATCCCCTTTCCTTTTGCCTCGATTCTGTCACTTCCTCCTTCAATTCTTCCTCGTCCAGCACCACCGGCTTGTCCGGCTTGTCCAGGCTTAACTCAATATTGATCGCAGCCACCTGCTCCAGTTTATCCGTGAGCTCTTTTTCATACGGAAAAGGCTTTTCCTTTTCAGCCATAGCGTCCGCAAGCTCTTTTTGACACTGCCGGATGTGTCCCTCCGTGTTCCGTATTTTTTCTTCCAGTGAATTCAGAGCGTTGTCCATGCGCTGAATCAGGCCAATACTGCTTTCCCCCATCTCTACAGGATAATCCAGCGCACCTTTGATCACGACAAAATGTTTTTTTTCAAATGTGTCAAACTTCATACCCAATTCAAACCCGCGATATTGCCCGATAGGTACAGTCCTGTCCGGTTCGCTTGACTTTTTAGCCAGCTCTTTAAGCCCGTCGCCTGCTGCGGCCTTTTCCGTGAATGTCTGGCTACCCAGCAATATACTGAATTCCTTGTTTTCATGAGCGGCATATGCCGCCTTGTCCAAATTGAGCTTGAGCAGTATATTTTCCGCGTTTTTGATTTGAAAGGGCAGGTCATGGCTGATGGCGTTCTGCAGCCTGTACTGTTGCGTCCTGTGCTGGTTTTTGAGTAACTGCAGCCGCGCTATTTCCAAATCCAAATCCATCTTCTCCTTAATTTTTGGATTTCCGCTCGCAATCGCTTTTACTTCGGCATAGGTAAGCGTATCATTATCAATGTCGTCCATACGGCGCGCCGGAGGCTTGTTGGTCATGATCTGGCTGATGAATCGCTGCTTATTCTCTAAAATCTGATAATTGTAGCTGTCAAACGTCCCTTCGGTCACATAGCGGTAGATCTCCACCTCCTCATTCATATTTCCCTGCCTTAGGATCCTGCCGTGGCGCTGCGTTAAATCCCGGGGCCGCCAAGGCACGTCAAGATCATGCAAGGCATACAGCAGCCGCTGCACGTTTGTACCCGCACCCATCTTGGCCGTACTGCCCATCAGGATTCGGACGCTCCCGCTCCGCACCTTTCCGAACAGCGTCTCCTTCTGGACGTCCGTATTGGCGTCGTGTACGAAAGCGATCTCCCGCTCCGGTACGCCCATCTTTACAAGCTTTGCCTTCATATCCTGGTAAATGCTATATTCTTCTTCTCCACGTGGAGTGGAAAGGTCGCAGAAAAGCATCTGCGTCAGGCGTTTTTCTTTCTTTTCAATCCAAATCCGGTGCACCCGCTCCGCACAGGCATTGGTCTTGCTGCCCGGATCATCTGGCAGCAGCGGATCGATCAGCCGCTGATCCAGCGCCAGCTTCCGCCCGTCGCCCGTCACGCTCAGCATATTGGCTTCCTTGGGATCGACCAGCCCCGCGCGTATTTGCTCGGTCAGTTCCACCAACCCGTCCACCAGTCTTTCCTGTATCTCGCTGGGCTTGAGTGCAACCGTTTCCGCCCTGCCGCCCTTGATGTGAGGCACAGGCAATTTAAGCATTTCAGCCGTCTGTACGTCCGCAAACTCGGCAAACATGGCGGTCAACTCGGGTAGGTTGTGGAAAGTGGCCAGCCTGGTCTTGGTACGGTATCCTTTGCCCGAGGGCGCAAGCTCCAGCACGGTTCTGGTGTCCGCAAACACGCTCACCCAACTGTCGAAATGCTCCAGACCCCTTTTGCGCAGCGCCCCATACTGCAGGTACCGCTGCAGCGTATACATTTCAGAAAGGGTGTTGCTTATGGGCGTTCCGGTCGCAAACGTCTGCCCGCGCCCGTCCGTGATCTTGTCTATATACTTTCCTTTCATATACAGGTCGCTGGCTTTCTGGCTCTCCGCCTGCCCAATCCCGGCGACGTTCCGCATCTTTGTCTGAACAAGTAAATTCTTGAACTCGTCGCTTTCGTCCACCATCAGCCTGTCGATTCCAAGCTGCTCAAAGTCGATCACATTGTCCTTGCGGGTGGTATCGTTCAGCTTTTCCAGTTTCAGGGCAAGGCTCTTGCGGGTACGCTCCATCTGTTTGATCGTCCAGTTTTCCCGGTGTTCCGCTTTCGCCTCGGCGATTCCCTCCATCAAATCGTCCACCTGCTCCTGTATAAACGCTTTCTGCCACTCTATGGACATGGGTATCTTCATAAGCTGCGAATGCCCCATAATAACGGCGTCAAATTCGCCGGTCGCGATCCGCGCGCAAAATGTCTTGCGCCTATGCGTCTCAAAATCCCGTTCAGTGGCAACAAGGATATTGGCTCCGGGATACAACCGCAAGTATTCGCACGCCCACTGTCCTGTTAGATGGTTGGGCACCGCAATCAATGTTTTCTGCGTAAGCCCGATCCGCTTGGCCTCCTGTGCCGCCGCGACCATTGTGAACGTCTTCCCGCCGCCCACCTCATGCGCCAGCAACGTATTCCCGCCGAAAAGAATACGCGCCACGGCGTTCCGCTGGTGTTCACGCAGCGCAATCTCGGGATTCATGCCTACAAACCTGATATGCGATCCGTCGTAGCTGCGGGGCCGGATGTTGTTGAACAGGTCGTTGTACTTATGTACCAGCCGTTCCCGGCGCTCGGTATCCTCCCATATCCAGTCGCGGAACGCGTCATGGATCACAGTCTGCTTTTGCTGTACTGCTATGGTCTCAGGTTGATTCAGAACCCGCCGTTCCTTCCCGTCCGCGTCCCGAATAGTGTCATAGACCTGAGATGTTCTTAAATTGAGGCTGTCTTCTATGATCTCAAACGCAGTCCTCCTGCGGGTACCGTAGACTTCAGTCGCGCGGATGTTATTATGCACCATTCCTTTGCCTTCAATCACCCAGTTGCCCGTATACCTTGAATACCGGACCTTGATATATTGCTGAAATGCCGGGGCCGACTGTACCAACTCAAAAAGAAACGCGCGGATATCCTCGGGCTCCAGCCAGGTGGAACCGAGCCGCACATCTATATCCACGGCCTCCAGGTCTTCGGGCTGCACGGCCAGCAGGGCGTCCACATTTTCCCCGTATTCCGGATGTTCCGCCGCGGCGCTTTGGACCGCCCTGAGTTTTTCCCGCACATTTCCGGACAAATATCCGTCCGCAGTCTCCCACCCGGTATATCGGTCGCCCGGACCGGAAAGCGGATTCTTGTATATCACTCCCTTCAGTTCCGAAATAATCTCGTCCGGTTCTTTGCCTGACAGAAACGCCATAAACCCGATATCCACCTGCGCCCGCTCGGAAAGGCTGACCGCAAGGGCTTCCATTGCGGTATCCACATGCGTAATCGGACGGTAGGGCCTGATGGTGCGCCGGGTGAATATCTCGGCTTTCTCCGCCGTTTTCTTTTCCTCGTCCAATATCTCCAGCGAGCAAAGCAGCGGATAGGATGCGTCCTGCTCGAACGCCAGCTTGTTTCCCCGGCTGTTCATGATCCCGTACTGCCGTGTATACGCGTCGTACAGGCTGTTCAGCCTGTCTTGCAGGTCATGGACCGTCTCGTCCGGCAAGCCGTCCATCTGGGCGTCGATCAATCCACGGGTGCAATCCCGCAGGCGGATAAGCCCCATGACGCGCGCCCGTACCGTGCCCTCCAGCTTCATCCGGTTCATCCGGCTATTCTCGCGGAAATACAGCTTTCCATCTACCTCCGTATAGCTGTAATTGCGCACTGCCGGATCGGCGGGCAGCCAGTCCGGTTCTTCCGCACTATCGGTTTCCAACTCAGCCATATACCCGCCTATCTCGCCATGGATGTTTCCGGCCGCCGCCCGCAGCTGTTCCGCCAGGTCCGCTCCCTCAAAAGGCAGCAAAGTAGTATCCCTGCCGTTTCCGTACATCCGGTCGTCGAACGCCATTTTCCCCAGCATCATTTCCGGATGTTCCAGATAATAATGGTTAAGAGGAATGTCGTCCTCCGTCTGCTCCACATACACCCATTCGGGCAGTTCCGCCACCGGCTGTTCCCTCTTTTTCAGAAACAATATATCGGTCGTAACTTCCGTCCCGGCGTTGGCGCGGAATGCGTTGTTCGGCAGGCGGACCGCCCCCAGCAGCTCGGCACGCCGGGCGATATATTTCCGCACGTCGGGATTTGCTTTATCAAGCGTCCCTTTAGAAGTGATAAACGCAACGAGTCCACCCGGGCGCACCTTGTCCAGCGTTTTGGCTATAAAGTAGTCGTGGATCAGAAAATTATATTTGTCGTACCGCTTGTCGGCTACCTTGTAGGACCCGAAGGGCACGTTGCCAATGGCTACGTCAAAAAACTGGTCGTCAAAATCCGCATCCTCGAATCCCTGCACCCGTATATCCGCATCCGGGTAAAGCTGTTTTGCTATCCTGCCGGTAATGTCGTCCAGTTCCACGCCATAAAGCCTGCTCCCCGTCATGCTGTCCGGCAGAGCGCCGAAAAAGTTACCGGACCCGCAGGCTGGTTCCAGGATATTTCCGCTCTTGAATCCCATATTTTCCAGCGCCGCATACATGGCACGGATGACCACCGGCGTCGTGTAATGCGCGTTTAATGTAGACGCCCGTGCCGCCGCATATTCCGGTTCTGTGAGCAGATCTTTCAACTCGGTATACTTGCCGCTCCACTGACTGTGTCCCTCGTCGAACGCCTGGGGGATACCGCCCCATCCGGCGTATTGTGCTAACGTCTCCTGTTCCTCACGGGTAGCCTGACGGCGCTCTCCTTCGATCTCTTTTAAAAGACGGATCGCGTCCACGTTCCGCTTATACTTCGTTTTTCCTCCCCCCACACCCAGATTGTCATCCGTGATCCGGTAGTTGCCGGGGCCGGGAAGGTTTTCGCTTTCGGCTGAAAAAGAAGAAGCAGGATGCTCTCCTGCTTCAACTTCAAGCCGGTATTCCGGCAACCTTGCCAATTCCTCCTCGGAGAGATAACGGCTCTGTGCGATGAGTTCTGTTAGCCGCTTATGCACTTTTGCCCATGATACCGTGATTTCGTTTTCAAACCCGTGATCCCTGAACCGGATGCCCTTCGCGTCATGATCCACGAAACCGCGCCGTCCGTTCAGATAGGTATGGGAATGCCCGCCCATGCCATACTCTTTTTTCAAAAAACCGACCGCGTCTTTTGTGTCCCGTGGGGTTGCATAAAACTCGTATATGCGGTATTTGCCATCATGAATACCGCTGCCGCGCAGCAGTTCCGCGTCTATCTCATTTTGCTCCAAAGAAAAAGCAGAGGGCTCAACCTCTGCTTCCGCTGCGATTTCGGTTTTTATTGGCGGCTCTACTTCCCGTATACGATCTCCCGTATCACGATCTCGTCCGCCATGTCGCTGATCTGGTTGTTGTACCGCACGTTCGCCATGAAGTCCGTCTTCTCCGGCGGGTTGTATTGGCGGCGCAGCTGCTCCGTCAGGGTGTCCTTCATCTCCAGGGCCTGTTCCTGGATATCCAGGCAATGCCGCATCAACTCCTCCGTCATACATAGAGAGTTGTACCTGGCCGGGAATTGTTCCTTTAGATACTGTTTTCGCAGCAGCCCGAATTTGGTCAGATTGACGCTTCGCTCCGCTTCCGATGTCTCCAGATTGGGCAGCAGCACGTCCCCTTCCCGCCTGTATGTGATTTCGATTCCGTTCATTTTCCTTTCCCCTTTCTTTTTGCGTCCGCTTGATTTCCCGCTCTATGCCGGTTAAAATGTCGTTTGTGATCTCATTTGCCGCAGTCCCTAAGACCACGGCAGTCCGTTCGTCGTTGAAGTAAGGCAGCCATGTAAAGGAACCTTCCGCATACTTCTGCAACCCACAGCGCGCATACACGCAGTACCGCACGCTTTCCCTTAGCGTATCCAGAAAGCCCGGACGCATTTCGTCCTCCGGCAGGCTTTCGATCAGGCTTTCACCGTTCAAACACAGTTCTTTATAATATCCATCATATAACTCACGGACACGCGAATCAACGATGCAAGCAAGCAGAGGTTCCAATTCGATTTGATCGTCTATTTCCTGTTCAATCCAACTCTGCATAAGATGATGCCGCACCGCTTCGCGGTTGCTTTCATCCAGCTTCCAAAGCTGCGGCCTGGTTTTGGCTTCTCCCACGGTATCCGAAACGTCAAAAACATACCGAATGGTTCCACCCTGGTTCCATGCGGCTATGGCAATCCCCTTGGCCCCTTTGCGGATGCGGCGGCCAAGGCGGTTCCAAAGATCAAAACTCGCACAGGCCGTAGCGTCCGGACGCTGGGCGTATATGAGGACTGCGTCACGGAAGTCATACTTATACAGGCGCGCAGCAGTATCCAGATAACTCATCCACCTGTATTTATCCCGTGTCAAATTGCGCATTGTACTGCCATATAGCGATTTTAAACTAATGATCCCTGCCATTAAAGCTCCTCCTAAAAAATATACAAAAAAACACCGGGGGTACCGGTATGTCCTATCCAATTTGCTAAAATAATTTTCTAGAGCTTAGCCAAAAAGTAGAAAAGCAACTCATCAATGATACACTAAAGGCTGAATAATACTCTGTTACCCATTGGGTAAACACTAATTAGAATTAAATTAATCTATTGAAAACCGTAATGATAGTTTTCCTTACTATTTTATATGTTCAAATGTTTTAGGATCGATATTCACATCGCATGCTATCATATTGGCATATTTATAGAAATCAATAATCACTGGTTTTACCTCTGTGTTAAATCTACTAAGTATACTTTTTAAACTCATTTTTATTTCGTCTTCTGTCAAAGAAAGGTCCTTTCCACTTTTAATAGCTCTATCTTCGATATATTGATCGTCAATGCGATATAAATATGAAAATAAACTTAAAGTATCAGTTAGCTGATGCAATAATTCTGCTTCAGAATAATTTTCCCTTATAATTACATCATAAAACATTATAAACGAGCGGCATAATGATAGTATTTCTCTATAAGGTTCAAGAGGAAAACCGTACATATATGTATTTTGAAGTTCATTTGTAAATGATTTTATCTTATTTATTTCAAGTTCTCGTTTTTTAAAAATATTACTTAAACTACACTTGACGGGTAAAGAAATCTTAAACATTTCTTTAAGTTCATTACAATAATCACTAGATATATCTTTTGCAGGTATTGCGATATTAAAATCGTTACCCCACTCTTTTGCAACACTAATATTTGATGCAGTAGCATAGGAAATTCCATCAAAAAAGCCTTTATTTCTTCTTATCCATAATAATAAAAGTTGCGGAATTAAATATTCTTCTATATATGAACAACTTCTATTTTCAACAGATAATGAACAAGCAACCCTTAAAGGAAACGATAGAATATATGTTAAAAAGTGTCTTTCAATTTCATCTAAATTATCAGGATTTTTTGCTATCCAAGCTTTAAATATGGCAATTAAATCAAGTGGCTGAATTGTGAAATCTATTAAACTTAATTCTTCCTGTTTCTTGGTAGGAGAAAACTCATATTCACAAACCGAAAATTGTTTTGGCATCCCGCACTCAAACCAGCATAATTCTATCGAAGTTGCTAAATAGATACACGGATATCCTGCAATGCTATACCGATATGGCTGAATTAGTTCTCTTTTACTAAATGGTATGTGAAATATATCTTCTCTGGAATAATCAGAACTACCTCCCCTAATTCTATATAATCTTGGCAAAATTCCTTTATGATTATAACTAATTATTCGCGTGTAAAGTTGACCATAATTATACATGTCATTTATTAGATCATCAAACATTGAATATAAATTGGGCATGTCAGCTTGATCATAGTTATCAAAAACATCAATTAATCTATCAGAAATATTTTGTATTTCACCTAAATTACTATAAATAAGATCATAAAACTCAAATCTCATCTCTCTATTTTTATTCTTAGTTAGTGCCTTTTCCAAAATATTTAAATAATTATCATAATAATCTCGTAAATAATCATGAGCTGTTTGACTTCCTCGATTTACAGGTAATTTGAATTTTATAATTTCATTTAAAAAATCATCATTAGTCATGAAAATAAACCTCCAACTGCAACTTTACAATTTTTCGCAGGAATATTGCCCCAGCTCATGCAGCTAATTTTAATAAATAAATAGGCAACATAATTTTTTCTTACATTTTACCACTTTTAGTTACCTTACCCCAAAAAAAATACAAAAAAAACCCGGGGTTCCGGTGTAACCAATTCAAGCTCCAATTCAATAATGTATCAACTACTTCGTTAATGGACATTTTATTAGCTCTATCTAATGTTAATCAGTTTATTTAAACCATTTTTCTCTTTCAGCTTTGGGTATACCGCATTCTTTAATAGCGGTTTCAATATCTATATTAAGACCTTGAAAGTTTTTTCTCATAATTTCATCATCAATCACTACAAATAGCAATCTTGATTTTGTTCTTGTAAGTGCGACATACAAAAGATTTGTTTCTTTATTATGATCATTCTTTATGCCAAGTAAAATTTCTAATAAAGAATTACAAATAATAAAATAAACAGTATTATCTTCTAGCCCCTTGATTTTTTGTATTGAGCGTACAAGAATATCACACTTGTTTTTATTCGTAAATTGCTGTGCGAGCCTTGCATAATCTTGTGGATTTAAACGAACATTGATTTCGTATAAATAGTTATCTAACCCAATACTTTCAATTTTCTCAATAACTGCACCAACCAATGCTTCTATGTCATACTTTGGATATTTTGCCGCAAGTAATTCTTTAAATTCATTAGTTATGCAACGATTGTTAGACATTGTTGAAAAATTATTAACCTTACATTTTATTATTGAAAAAACATTTTTTGATAAAAACGCAAGTTCCTCGGGTAGTAATTCTGAAACTAATACATAAGCAATTTCTCCGGGAGTTTCACAGCAGCTTGTAATTTGCGAATCATGTAAAAGAATACGATTACATAGTGGTACAACCTTCTGCGGAACCCTTCTAGATACCATATTCCTTACAGGTGCTATACCATTATTTTCTGTAATTGATATAGCAAATGAACAATATTGATCAGAATCCCATAAAGCTTGGTTGGGGTCACCAACAAAGTAAAAATTATTTAAACTAGCAACAAAGTATTGCATTAATTCAAAAAAATCTTTATCCATATCTTGTGCTTCATCAACAAAAAGGCAGTAAATATCACTTAACAAATATTCCAAAGCGATTGCTTTAAGATTTTTTACGCATCTTTTATCTGTAGTTTTTGGCACTATAATAGTTTTCGCATATTGTGAAACGCTGTTTGAATGAATAATACCATTATTCTTCAGCTGCTTTTTTCTTATTGCACAAAATCGTTTATTATGGGGAAGCTTTTCTATAGAACAAGAATTTATTTTTGCGCCTTTATTAACAAACGCCGAATACGGGTAGATAATATGATCCAATAAAAAGCTATGGACTGTAATAATAACTACTTCATCCGGCAAGTAATGAAGATGCTTTACAATTTCGCCTTTTATTTGCTCGACTGCATAATTAGTATATGTTATTGCATAAATTTTCTGGGCAAAAGGGCAATTTTCAATTAATTCAATAATCTTCTTAGCGATTCCATATGTTTTTCCAGCACCGGCGCATTCAATATGGATTTCTTTCATCTTTTTATCCACTCAATAAGCGTATCTATGTAATTAGGCACTGCAAACTTAACGCCAGATTCGATTGCTTTGCATACTTTTATTATGCAGTTCAATTTATCGTCAGTCATATATTCATACATTTGTACCTCATTAAATTTAGTAGCAAATAAATTGTTAAGTTGTGAAAGGTTAGTTCCCTGCTTTACTAAATCTTCTTCAAACTCCTTCCCTCTTGCTGTACTTACATTAATAACATCAGAATTATATGCCTCATGTTCCTGTTTTGCTTTATCTTGATAATCATAATCTCGAACTACACCCAGTTTATCTGTTGTACTATTTACATGAAATGCCTTCCAGGCGTCAATTAATATCTTGAATCCTTTTTGACCTATTGAGACAACTCGAATATTATTTATCTTCTCTTTTTGAAGAATACAATTAATATAAATTTCTTCAGTTGCACCCTCAACTAATACCAATTTTGTTGCAAACAGCATGTTAAGCGTATCAAAGTTTTCTCTTTTTGCAAGATAATATATCAAACTGGGATCTACATTGGAAAGACTGATAGCAGTATGATCATCTACTAAAAGTGTAATACTTCCTAAATCAAGCTTATTAATAATCTGATTACTATGTGTTGAGAGCAAAAGTTGTGACATTGAATTTCTATCCTTAGATTTTTGAAAAAATTCAATGACAATTTTCATATTATTGATGTCTAGATGGGATTCCGGTTCTTCAACACACACAAGATTAAAACGCTCATGATTATTACTTAAAAAATAGCTATATAATGTTAATAGGAATATAAGATTACGAATTCCTAACCCTTTTTGGAAAAGCATATCATTACCGTAACTGAGAGTAATATTTTCAAGGATATCTCGATATTTTTTTGCGCTTGGAACAAGCCTTATTTCGTCAATAAATTGTTTAATCGACTCGTTTTGGTCTGTTATATCCTTGTATATGCATCTAAAAGAGTCTAATTTTTGTATTTCATCAAAAAATGTATTATATTGATTAATTAAGTTTGCTCTATCCTTAATATTCAGCCCATCATCAACAATACGAGCAATAATCTTTGTTGCAGTAGGTGTGTCTCCACTTGAAAAAGTATCACGCTCAGCATTTACTATATTAGCACTAAAGTTTTTTATTTTAGTAAAGTCAATCGTCTTTCCATTATTGGTTGAAACAAGTTCATAATCATAAAATTCTAAAATCATTGAAAAATCCGAATTATGATTGTCGAGTAGGTTTTCACTATTCAGCTCAGTAATCCGTTGAATAAGTTTTTTCCGGTTTTTTAGATAGTATTTATATTCAATCTCAAAATATTGTGATTCAATATCCCCATTTAGCCAACTCTTTAGGAGTCCTTTTTCATAAGCATTTTTTGCATCAGAAAAACGCAATCTAATAACTACTTTGGGTGCATGTTCAAATAATGAGTTAACATAGGTTTCAACATCAAATTTTGTTTTACAGCCTTCGTAAATTTCTTGCATTGTTTCTTCAAATTTATGTAAACTGCCTGCATTGAAGTCATATTTAGATAAAGATTTCGCGTAATAGTTTCCCTTACTGTTATACAAGAGGATATTGATTGCTTCAATCAAATTGCTTTTACCAATATCGTTCTTACCTGCAATAATGTTGAATTGCTTAAGAGGGACAAAAATAGTTGTGAAGTTACGGAAATTCTCAATGTAAACCTGTGAAATATACATCAGCTATTTCCTTTCGTATAAGGTCGATTTTCTGATTCGCATTATAAACAATAGATCAAATAAATTTATTTATTATATTTTACCACTTTCAGACATTATTTACTACAAGCTATCTTTATTCTTTAGCCCAGAATCTTATTTAAAGAAAACGGGAAGCACATATATTTCAAGGTGTTTCCCGCATATAATAATCAGGCCTTTAATGAGTTTTTGGTATTAAGCTATGCTAAGTTAAATAACAGCTCAAGCGTTTCCTCGTTAGTCCCTGCATGTGAGCGCCTGCCCGCTTCTTCCGTTAATCGCCATGTTGACTATAGCATTTGCAGCCATCATCCCCCTTATATGTTGGCGTGTCTTCGACCGCAAAATGGGTAGTGTCAGTCCAGGTAGACTGAATTTTAGTCTTCCAACGCTATTGTGCTTTTCTTCACCGGGTGATGTCCCTTCCGATCATCCGTTTTTTTTAATACCAACATCTCATTGATATCCTTCGCCTTGCCTGGTTCGGTGTTATGTTCGGTACAATTGTACCCCCGCTCCTCCAGCATTCGCCTTATGCCGGCCGCCGCATCCTGCTGCTCCGGTCCAGCCTTGAATGTTATGTTCTTTATCTGCGGATTAGCGGCAAGGTAACGTTCGAACCCCTCCCTGTCATTAAAACTGCACAGAATCATGGTATCCGTCTTGTTCCAACTGGTGCAGGCGTACCCCTGTTTTTTGAGCTTCATTGTGAACTCCTCGGTCTTCTGCCGCCCGGCAATATCGTTATCCAAACAGAAGGAAACATTTTTCACCTCGGGATGCTGCTTCAGGTATTCGGGCAGGGCTTCATACGCCAGCGCACCCAACGAAAGGTAATGCTTATTACGCCAGTTGCCGCCCGCGGCTTTCTCCAGGCTCATGTGGCTCATGGCGTCGATGGGGCTTTCATACACGCGCAGCAGGACAGACTCCGCCTCGGGCGTAAAACACCACCCAAACCGCTTTTGACTTCTTTCCACCTCCCCCCTGTATTGAGGCTTGCCTTCCTGCGTATAAGTGCCTTTCAGCGCGGCGTACTTGGGCACGTTGCCCGGATCATATCCCACAAACACACAATTATGATGCTCCGCATCCTCATACAATGTTCCGTGTTTGATCATGTGGTTCACAATTTCATGGTCGATCTGACGGGTCTTGGTCAGATAGGCGATCACCCGCTTGTTGTCACTGTTCTTGGGCGGCAGGGCAAACGGCTTCTTTTCCTTTGCTTGCGGTTGTTCTTTTTCAAGCACTCCTTCCGGCCTTATTTGGACCTGCTGCTGCTGCAGGGTAGCCTGCGGTTGCCGCTGTTTTCCCTCGTAGCCCTGCAGTTTCGCTTTGATGGATGGCTTTACCTCCGGCATCAGGGGTGATTTGCTCACTTCCAGCAACTTTAAAACCGCCTCCTGAAACTCCAGCCCTTCGTACTCCTGCACAAAATGGATAGCATTGCCCTTTATGAAACCTTTCTTTCCGTTTGTCCGTCCGCTGTACCGCTTCCACAGGTTTCCTGTGATTTTAAGGCTGTCATACTCCGCGTGCCGCCAGGTGTCACCCGAATGATGCACCAACGGGATTCCCACAGCCGCGCAATATTCAACCAGATCGACACCTGCCGCGGCGCGTATCTGTTCATCTAAAAAACGCATTTTGTTCCCCCTCCTTTGTAGATTTCTTTACCGCTCTTACCCAAATTTTTTTGTTTGGCTTCAGCATCAAAGGATAGTCGTTGGTCAGGTCCTGCATACCGCAGATATGTCCCATGACTAAAATCGATTGCCATAAAAAATACTATCCCACTTGATACTTCATAGCGACTTTATGTTATAATATTTTTGTTTGGAATCGCCATTGCATTTCTTTAGTTATAAAATTCCGGAGTTTAGGTATGTGGATACTTTTTGCATTTGGATCTGCTGCATTTGCGGGCATTACAGCAATACTTGCAAAATGCGGCATTAAAAACACTGATTCAAATATTGCCACTGCAATCCGGACAATCGTTGTTCTGGCATTTGCCTGGCTTTTGGTTTTTATTGTTGGCTCTCAAAGCCAGATAAGCGGCGTTCAGGGTTCAACATTGGTATTTCTTATACTGTCCGGACTGGCTACGGGCGCATCTTGGCTTTGCTATTTCAAAGCATTGCAATGTGGCAATATCAACAAAGTTGTGCCGGTCGATAAAACCAGCACCATATTATCAATGCTTTTGGCCTTTGTTATCCTGGGCGAAACCATTACATTCTTTGCAGTCATCGGAATGATAACCATAGGCATAGGCACTTACCTGATGATACAGAAAAAACAAGCCGTAAACACTACTACCGGTGGTAATAAGTGGCTGCTGTACGCTGTTCTTTCTGCTGTCTTTGCAGCCCTTACATCCATACTCGGAAAAATTGGTATTACGGATATAGAATCCAATCTGGGTACAGCCATCCGCACAGTTGTTGTCCTGATCATGGCCTGGGTTGTTGTCTTTGTGACCCAAAAACAGCATGAAGTCAAAAAAATTTATAAAAAAGATATGCTTTTTATTTGTCTTTCGGGTATTGCTACCGGAGCATCCTGGCTCTGTTATTTCAAAGCTCTGCAAACAGGACCTGCGAGCGTCGTCGTTCCCATTGATAAGTTAAGCATTGTTATAACAGTTGCATTTTCCTACTTTGTTTTTGGGGAAAGGCTTTCAAAAAAGGCATTGTTTGGATTAGTGCTCGTTGTAGCAGGAACACTGGTGCTGTTGATCAAACAGTAGATATTTTAACGGTATAAAAAGTGAAAGCCTCAAGTTCCCTCTTACCCCATTCACTTGTTACCGTAACCATATATAAATGCTCCTTTTTTTTAATAAAACGCAGGCTTCCGGATTTGCACCGGTAAACCCCATACGGTGGCCTGCAAAAAGGGCCGCCCTGTGAGAGCGGCAAAATGCAAATTCGTATTTTTATCCAATCGCGCCGTTTACGGTGTTTGTGACCTTGTCCAGAACGTTCGTAAACAGACCCTGGATCGCCGGGTTCATGATAGCTAAAGCCGAAACCGCCACGATCGCCACCACCGCAATCACGATCATAGTCTCGGTCGTCACCACCCCACGCTCGTCACGCCCGAACGTGAGCCGCATCCTTTTTCCCGCTTTTCTGGTTTCCTTGTTTTCTTTCATTTTTTTCATTATAGATATCTCCTTCATTTTTTTATCAGAGCTGCTCAAACAGCCCAAATATTTTCATAACAAAAGGGACGCCGATCAGCATCCCCATTGCGATAAACATTCCCGCGTGCGCGGAAAACATCCTGCGCGGCCGGGCATCCAACTCACGCCGGTATCGTTCTTCCTCCATTTTGAGTACGTTTTTCATCAGTTCGTCCAGCGCATACCCGTAATCCAGCCCCTGCGCAATACCGATGCAGGCCGATACAAATTCTCCAACTGTATATAACCGGATTCGGCTTTTTAAACGGGTAAGCGCGGCGACGGCGTTCCCGGATTTCATATCAAAAAGCAGCCGCTCGATCTCGGATTTCATCTCGGGGCCCGCCACCAGAAGATACCGTTCAAAGAACCCGATCAAATCACGGTTTTCCTGCATGGTAAACTTCATGACCTCAATCATGCGCACCAGCTCGGTTTCGATCTTTTCGTCTATCGCCGCGATCTTTTTCTGTTCGTCCTGGCTGGACCGTATAAAGAGGACGACGCCTAGTGCAGCGAATACAAACATCACCCAAGGCGCTATCAAAAAAGCGAAAGGAACTCCGGCCGCCACCATAACAAGCGCCTGAACAAACGCCCGCGCCATATACACTTCCGGGCTCATATCCACATCCATGCGCATCAGATCGTCTTCCAGTTTTTCGCGCCGAAGTCCGGACAAAACCACAAACCGGCTGAAAAACCGGGCAAGCGGCATGACAAACAACGTCTCGATTCCCCGCCCCCATCTCCCGCTTTTTCCACGTGCGGTCCGGACCGCTTTGGCGGATTCCGGCGACGGGAGCCGAATAACTGCAGCCATGATCCAAAACAAGCCCATGGCCAGCAATATAATAAAAATCAAATATAGTACAATCAACCGATCACCCCCTAAACATCCAGCGGTCTGTTGACTTTGATGGTACGCAAGGCCGACAGGAACAGCGCCACTATCGCAGCGGCCAGCGTGATTTTTCCGGGCAGGGTGCCGAACAGCAATGCCGTATAATCTGGAATGATAAATCCGATCAGCAGCGGCACCAGCACAACCAGCAGCACTTCGGTAATAAAATAGATGCAATTGCTTCTGACCAGCGTATCCAGTTCCATTTGAAGCCGCTGCGTCATGGACATACGTTTTAGGATCGTGCTGAGCACTTCGCGTAAAGCCCTGTCCGTCTGGCATTCCATGAGCGTGTCACACCACGCCTTCCAGTAACGGTTGTTTACCTTACTGCGCATCTTCCTGATCGCGTCCGTTACGTTTGGGTTAATCATCTCAACATCGGATAAAAATGTCCTGAATATCCCCAGCATGGGCTGCTGCAAATTAGGCAGAGATTCCCGAACCGCCGAAATAAAATCCTCGTTCATCCTGTAGGCGTTGGTAACGACCGTCATTGCCGTCTGTGCACCATCCCCCGTCTTCCGGATATACTGAACGGTGCGAAAACTGATGAACACCAACGGCAGCATCGCCATTATGGGAACCAGCACCAGCGCAAGAAACACGTTGTCCAGTGCAAGACCGACGACTATGCCCGAAACCGCAAGCAAAACAGACGCCAGCCTGTATTTCGGCCAGTCCTTTTCCTGCTCTGCACCGGCCAGCATCTGTTCGGCCTGCATGATGCGCCTGCGGACGGCTCCCGGTGGTTTGCCCGTAATAGCCTCGATCTTTCGCCGCCGCTTTTCCGCACGTTCGAACCGTCCTGTTATCTTAGCGAAGGTCGAGGGTCCTAAATCGAATAGAATAAAAAAGCCTGCTATCAAAAGCAGGGTAATGATTATACTTACCGCAGCCATTCCTTCACCCCTCCGTTCTCCAGTATCATCCGCTCAAGGTGCTCCGAAGGCCGGCTCACCTTTTTGTGGCAATCTTTTATCCGGTCATATTCAAACAAAACTCTGAATGCTATCTCCGTCCCTGTCCATTCCACTTCCGCAACGCTCATAATTTTTCGGCTCTCATCCTCAAGCTGCTTCGTATAACACACCACCGGAAAGGCTTCACAGATCATCTGCCGCAGCAGATCGTCCGTAAACGCCCGCGCGTACTCCGATTCACGGCAGTACATCAGCATCTTGGAATAGGTCTTTTGAGGACTGCCCGCATGTATGGATGTTGCAACCGCATGGCCGGACAACGCCGACGACAGCGCCGTATACGCTTCCTCCCCCCGCATCTCGGCCACGACGATGACGTCCGGCGTAAACCGCAAGAAGCGCCTGAGCAAATGATTCTGGCTGATAGTATACTGCCTGTTGCTCGATTCTCGCGTCCGGGTGTGGATCACGGATGAAACAGCCTTGCCGCCGGCATCCCGCTCCACCAGATTCAACTCCCTGTTTTCCTCCATGGAAAGAATCCTTTTTTTGCTTGTGAGCTGCGAAAGCAGGTACTCCAGCAGCGTTGTTTTCCCGCTGCCCGTCTCTCCGGATATGACCACCGACACCCCGCATCCCAGACAATGTTGAAGGAATTCCAACTCTTCCCTTGTGGCGGTCTTTTCCTCCAGCAATTCTTTTTCCGTGATCCTGACCGCCCGCTGACGGCGTATCACAAACGCTACTCCGGCGTCGCTGTCCACTACCGGATAAATCCATGCTGAAATACGCACTCCGCGCATGAAATACGAATCCACATCCGGCGTGCTTTCATCCAACTGGTAGCCGCCTAACCGCACCATTTTTTTGATCGTATCGATCGCGTGCTGCGGATTTCTGAAATGTACCGGGTACTTGACCGCCTTTTTTCCCACGTATACCACTTCAATATCATCCCAGGAGTTGCCACGGATTTCTTCCACACGGTCGTCGTACAGCAGCGGTTCCAGAAAAGCATATCCCGCCATGTCCCCGATCAGACGATCCGCCAGATCTTCGGGCGTATAGTCCCCGTACGAAAACTCCCGCGCGGCCACATGCTGCAGCACTATATCAAAAAGCGCCTTTTTTGCCGCCGCGTCCTCCAGCGTGGCCTGCAACTCCCCAGCGTAATTATCCGACACATACTGCTGCACTTCTCTTAAAATGCTTTCGTATCCGCTGTCCTCCGGAAGGCTTGCCGCCTTTTCATCCTTGACCATAAAAAACGAAGATAATTTCTTACCCATTGACGTCCTCCTGTTTTCCGAGTACTAAAAGATCGTCTGCCACCTTGCGTACTTCTTTGTCCCATAACTTGCCGGTCTTGCCCTCTCCCACAAAATCCCGCCCGCAGGCCGCGACATACAATAGTTCCTTTGAAAAAGGAAAATTGTATTCCACCCTCCGCCCGGACGTTTTTTCAAAAGCGCTAATGTCGTGCCAGGCTTGGGTCTTTGATAACGCCATCCGGACAGGGCACGCAGATGATTTAAATAGGCGCTGCATCGCATAGAGACTGTTTATCCCCTCCGCGTCGCATGACGTCATAAACAACGGTATATCCGCCCGCTCGACCGAGACCGGTAGAAACGGGTCCATACTCTGTCCGGACAGATCGATCACAATATGGGAAACTTCCTTTAAGGCTTCCTCAATAAAGTATGTTGCCTGCTGCGCGTTATCTAAATCCACCGGATACGAAAACACATCGTCCAGCATGGACGTTCCCGCAAAAAACAGGTTCCTTATTTTCTCATGCTGCTGTAGGTACGGCGCGACAGGCTGCCTGCTTGCAAGCGACAGGTAATGCCCCAAGGAACGAAGGCCGCTGTCCTGCCGGATGGTGGTGGGCAGAGTCATATCCGTGTTGACAACGAGCGTCAGATCATCCCGCGCCAGATATCCTGCGACTGCTTTTGCGACACTGGTTTTGCCGATACCGTCGCGCCCCATTATACTTATGACCATAACTGCAGTTCCTCCTTTTTTAAATACTGCAAACGTTCGTCTCCCCTCGCGACCAGTACCAGATGCAGCGTTGCTCCGTTGTCGATCTCCACCAGCTTTTTCGCCTGATCCGCATTGACATAAAACGATACCGTTGCCGGAATCGCGGTCGTATCCGTTTTATCGCCGGTTTGATTCCCGCTGTATATTCCCGCCACCTCCACATATCTCAGCTCGTCCGGCAATATTGCGTTATCGGGTATCTCGGGTGCCGCCGGCTGCGTCGGTGTTGCTGCAGATGCAGCTGTTTCCGATGAACTTGTGCTCACCTCTGCCGAAGGTTCAGGCTGCATAGCGGTGGTTAAAATGGAGGTGCTTGTCCCTGCATTTTGTTTGCTTGGAACCGCATACACCGAAACCAAGTCGCCCGGTTTCAACGCGCCCGATACGCCCGCTGCCGGAGATGGGATGGTCACAGACACGATCATCTTATTTCCCGTCACAGTGATTCCCTGTTCTGTAATTTGTGCATTAGACAGCTTGGTCGCCGTTACATAATCCGACCTGCCGATAAACCGGCTTGCGTATTTTCCGATCACATCGCCCGGCTTTGAAGCCGTATCCGATGGAATAGACTGCGTAAAAACCTCGGCGGTCTGCACCATGGCTGCGCTGATTTGCGTGCCCTCCGGAATATCCTGCACGGCGATGACCGCCTCTGTCTTTCTGTACTGCTGTTCGTTGTATTTTGGAATAAGCACGAATCCGATTGCGATTGCAAGCAGAATACACACCGCCGCCAATACTGTTCTTTTTTTCAATTACATCATCTCCCTAACAATTAGAATCGCGGCTGCAGCGGGCGCGTAGAACGCGCCCAGAGCCACATTGTCACCTGCCCGCTTGCAGGCAAACAAAATATATATGAACGCCGCTATACCCATGAGCGCCAGCGAAATACAAAAATCCGGCAGCCCCAGATACAGCGCGGAAACAAACAGCAGCTTGACGTCCCCCGCACCCAGCACGCCTTTTCTCCAAGGAATCAGCAGCAAGAGCGTTGCTCCCGCCGTCACAAAGCTGCAAACGTCGAACTGCCCAAGCAAATCAAAAAGGGCGATCGCCAGTAGTACGGCCACCGCCCTGTTGGGAATCCTTCTTTCTCTCAGATCCCAAAACATGCAATATATCAGGAGAAACAAAAAACATCCGGATAAAGCCGGATGTCCTATGGCAACAATATTCATTTGTTTGTCCCTTTAATATCCGACCGCCGTCATACGATCATACATATTCCCCGATACCGTTACGCCACTCGGCAGGTCTGCATACATTTTCCCATTAGGCGACCATGCGCCGAAAGCTGTGCAAAGTACGGCATATTCCCCGTCCGGGTACCACAAGGGGATATAATGCAGGGGCATATTCGCCACACTGTACGGATTAATCGGATAGCTCCATGTGCTCGAAAGCCCGCCCGGCGCATCGGATAACATCAGTTCGTAATATCCGGCAAACCCGCCGGCGTCCAATCCGTAGCCGGTTTCCGGATACGTCAGCCACACATCCTGTATGCCGACCAGCTTTTCCGGGTGATCGTAGTTGGTTGTCAGCACGGCGTCTGCAGTCTGCTCCACCCCGAAGCCCGATTGCACGGTATCGCCATCCGCCACCCGGCTGTCCGGCTTGACTGCGAAAGACACGGATAGTGCCGCCGTATAGGTATGCAGCACATAATCCCCGCCCTCGTACCGGTATTCCTGCCAGGTGTGGATCGTTGAATCGGAACTGTCCGGCGCGTCCTGCAAAACTTTGTTATTGTTCAGATAGATTGCTTCCAGCCCGCTGTCCAAAGCGTCGATCTGCTGCGGCGTGTGGAGCTGCGTGACTGAGGCGGTATGCGCCATTGTATTGTTTGTTTTATTAAGTTCCGGAATAGTATCGTTGGGGTCAACAACCGCCGTAACAGTCACATTCCCGGTTACGTTTGGCATGGTTACCCGGAATACCGCCAGATTGCTACCCACCGGGACGGGGATAGTAGAATTATATGCCGTACTCCCAACCGTAAGCCGCACCGGAACATTTGGATTGCCTATAATGCCTGTATTATTAACTGTTACGGCGAAAACCGCATCCTGCCCCGCTATGTAATCACTTACCGGGAAGGTACAATTAAAATCAGGAAGCGAATAAACTGTTGTTGTTTTTATGAAAGTATTATTTGCGTAATTCGTTTCATTGAAACGAGTTGATCCGTCCGAATTATAACCGATTTTTGCCGTGAATGTAGCCGTAGTGTTCCCGCTCAAAGTATTGGCTGTGATATTGTACGTTACGGTTGTACTGTCTCCGGGCAGCAATTCGTCAATTATTTGATTGGCATTGCTTATCGTAAAAGGTGTTCCAAGAGAAGAAGATGCAGCAAGTGATACCGGTACATTTACTGCCGGAAGGGATGAGCTATTTTTATAAGTAACTGAAATTGTTCCTGTGTCTCCGGCATTATATGATGCGCTCGCTGTTATCCCGGTTGTTTGCACATCAAATAGCGGGAGAGTCGTATCTGTGGATACAGTATTAAGATATGTCGTATTGCTTGCGTTACCGGTTGTTTCATCTCTTAGCATAAAAGTAGAGGAATTATTTGTTAAGTATATTTGAGCTACCGTTTGTATACTTTTAGCTTTTCCTGTAACAACAAAAGAAAGATGTTCCCCGCCTTTAATACTCGCAGAATCTACTAATAAATTTGCACTGACCGAAGTGCCGTCACCATTCGCAAAGCTGCTCATGGTGCCGGTTACTGCTGCCTCATTTTGTCTGCTTAAAGTAGATAGATCTGTCCAGGCAAAATCAGTATTATATGAATAATATGCTGCCTGTGTCGGGTCTGGTATTTTAACACTGAGAGGTATACTTACAGTTGTAGAATTTACTCTTGCTGGGGTTCCAAAAGAACCTTGAAGATTGCTAAAAAAAGGTGTTGGCGTACAAAGTATATGCCTTGCTTTTTGTTCAAGATACCATTCAAACTGTATTACGCCTATATTTTGAGGTGGAACACCGGACATACTGAAATAGCCGCCGTCGGATCTTGATTGTGCTTGTCCGGATATTCTCTGAAATGCCATATTCGTTGCATAGTAACGAGCAGCTTGTCCTGGACCATCGGTACCTAATCCAAAAGCGCTGCCTTGATCTTTTGATCCTTGATATCCATATTCAAACATAGTTGCGTAAGCTAAAAATAGAGTTGAATAATCAGCCGTTATTGTGCCATAAGACGTTACAGCACCATCCGGAGAATTTCTAAATGCAATAGTCGTGCCGTAAGCTCCTATGGGGCTGTTAAGTGTATAAGAACCGCCCATGACACTAGTCCAACTTGGTTGAAGTGTTGCCGGCTGCTGCCATGTTTCACCGTTGAAAACCGATATTGGTGAACTTATAGGATAACAAGCATACGTTGACGCTCCGCTGGTCATGAAATATCGGGATAATAGCGCCCCCGGGCCATAATAATTATATTTTATAAAATTACTTCCAACCACTTGCCAACTAGCCCCGGGAATACCACTATACCTGTCCTGGGATATAACTCCATTACCAGGCAAAGCAAAAGCAGTAGCAGAAGGAATTACTATTGATATTGCCAAAGCAACAGCTAACACTGACAATATAAATTTTTTCTTTTTCATAATTTACCTCTATTCATTAGCAATTTAAAAAAGGTGTAACTGTGCAGCTACACCTAGATATTTAAATCGGAGATTAAAAGTTTCTATCAGATGGAGGTTGATAAGGATTGTCATTCGGATCGGGAGTAGTGACCGGCGGAGGGTTATAGCTTGGGTCCATATGTGGCTCTGAAGGTGTTGCCGTAGGATTTGGCGTAGCTGTCGGTGCTGCCGTAGGCGCCGCTGTTGGCTTTGGTGTAGGCGCCGAAATTGGGTCGGGAGCCGCAGGGGCCGCTGTTGGTTTTGTAGTTGCAGGACTTTCGTCCGACTCTTCCTTGCTTGGTTCCGGTGCCGGGCTGACTTGAATTGAGGTCGTCGGGACAACGCTTTCGCTCGGCGACGGTGAAGCAACCGGAGAAGTCTCCTCCGCCACCGGTTGTGAAGCCGATGGTTGTGCTTCCTGCGTCACCTGCAAAGCCGTCACCGATCCTGACGGATCGCCGCTGCCCGCATTTGCGAAAATGATGACGGCGGCAATGGCAGCGCAACTTGCTGTCAGCAGAACCTTATACATCTTCTTCATTTTTATCCACCCCTTGTATTTATCGTCTTTGATTTTCATTATATAAACAGGCATGTAAAATGCAATGTTGTCAAATCAGTTCATAAAAAGGATATGTGACCGCAATGTCATTGGAATATGCACATAACTGTAATCTTCCGTTAACCGCCATGGCATCACGATATTCAGATCGGCCTGAATATTCAATACGTCCCCGTCCGCTTCGGCCGACAGATTGCTTATGGTATAAATCTCCCGATACCGGTATCCGTTTGCTTCCGCCACACATCCCGCGTTTTCAAGCCGCTGTTCTATGATCCCCAGAGCCATATCCTCCGGCACCGTAAATACCAGGTCCCGTACGCTGCTGTCTTCCTGCGTTTCATCCACCGCTATGCTGACTGACCGCTCCAGCAGGCCGCGCGCATGGCTTTCCGCGAAATACACGCTGCCTACGGAAAGCACCACAAGCGCCATCATAACAAAAAGGGGAATGATGAATAACAGCAGCATCATTGAATCCCCTTTTTCTTCTTTAAAAAACTTTTTCACGGCTTATAATACACCTCGCTTATCCCGCTTGCGCTCGCGTGCAGCGTAACAGTGACCGGGCCGCTTCCCGAGAGTTCGGGGTTGATGATCGGGATCTCGACCTGCTTTATCAGCGTTACCGTAAAAGGCGTCCGAAGCTGCATCGTTTGATCCGTGCTGCTAAGCCACGCCGTATCCCAGGTTATACTGTCTGCCGTAATCCCGCTTGCCGTCTGCAGCCGACTGATCTCCGCTTCAACTTCATCCCCCACGCGCCCGGTCACCTCCGCAAAATGTGCAATAGATTTCGCCTGCGCGTTCAGCGTCAGCTGGGTGGTAAAGATGGGGAACATGAATAAGAACGTTATGGCAACGGCGAGTATTACCGGCAGTATAATCATGAGTGAAACCACCTGAGAGCTGCCTCTTTCCTCTTTTATAAAGCGCCTCACTTCTCTTCCTCCTTTTCGCATAAATCCATATCCTCCGCCGTCCGTCCCTGCGCAAATCCCATACGGATTGCCTGCATCATATGAGCGGACATTTCCGTGTTCAGAATGTGCACGAGCTGCCCGTCGTTCAAGCCCTGCTGCAACGCCATCCGTATCTGGTACATCTGGCGGCTATTATACCTGCTGTCCGCATAGATGCAGATTTTATCCACCCCGAGGCCGTTTTTGAATCCGCTTCGAATCTCCATCATCTGCTGCTCGTCAAACTCACTTTTCGCATAAATCCCCACCTGTTCTTTGGACAGTTTGTTTTCCGTAAAGCCCCAGCGTATCTGTGCCATTTGCTGCGGAGCAAGCTCGCGGTTGGCCATAAAGGCGATCTCCCCGTCCGTCAGCCCCGATTTCCGGGCAAGACGGATCTCCGCGATCTGCGCCGGCGAAAACGTATCAAGCCGGATTTCATCCATATCCATATCCACTTCCGGCTCCGCTAGCTTTACGAATACGTTTTGAGACCTGGGTTTATCCCGCATCAGCTCCAGCCGCATCATGGCCATCTTGCGCGGTGACAACTCCGCCTTGGCAAACAGCATGATACGCTCTGGCAGCATGTTTTCTTCCAGTGCCATAAAAATCTGCCGCATTTGCTTAAGGCTGTATTCCGGCCGGGCATAAAGCTCCACTTCCTCCGGGTTCCATCCGGCAAGATACCCCCTTCGGATCAGGGCCATCTGCCCGGCGCTGAATCTCGGTCTCGCATACCGCATGATCTTTTCAAGCGGCAGCTTTTGTTTGATTCCCAGCCTCACCTGTTCGGCCTGGTTAAAATCAAATTCCCCGTTTTCCATCAGGGTGGTCTGCTCTGCAGTGAATCCGTCCTCCTGGGCCAGCAGCCTCTGCGTTTCTCTCAGCCTGTCCATCTGTTTCTTCCCTTCTTCACCGCTCATCATGATCGAATCTTTCATCCCGTTTAGGCGGCCTTGTTCCCCTCTCGGGTTCTGCCGGAATCGATACAATCTTGTCCCCCATCTTCATGAAAATCTCCGGCCGGGCGAACTTCTCTTTGTACTTTTCCATTAACTTAGGAGACAGCGACGCAAAGTTGTCTTCGCTAAGTCCGCAGATAAAAAAGGTTCCGGCCAGGATATCGTATATCTCGCCGCTTTCATCCCGCAAAGCCCGGTTCAGCGGCATTCCAAGGATTTTCCCCTCGTCGTTGCAAATTTTATGTGGTGCACCACATAAAATTTGTAATGCGTAGTTCGGTGTTATGCGTAGCATAGGATAATACCTCCTTAAAAACTCCTGATTTAGATTGGTTATTGGCAGTTAAAAAGTCTGTGGTACTCTACATAACGTAGAGCCATGGACTCTACCAATAACATCAGGAGGCTTTTTATGATTGAATCAACAATTATACCCATCAAAGAACTGATGGGTGAAACCGAGCAGTGGCTGCTCGAAAATGGGTACAAGAAAAATACCCTGGGCGTATACAAAGCCACATGGAACCGTTTTCTTTCTTATTCGGAATCCGAACTGTACAACCGCGAGACTGCCGAAAAGTTTTTGCTTCAATACTTCGGTGTTGATGTTCACATCCTTGATCAGCAACTCGATATGCGCATGCGCCACGCAAGGCGACACATGAATGCATTGGATGAGTTCTTCCGTAAAGGAACGGTGTGCCGCCGAAAAGTGCGCGGTATTGCAGTGATTGCCGATGATAAATACGAGTTGTTCTTTGCTGATTATCTGGACTTTTGTAAAAAGCAGAATTACTCGAAATCATGGATGTCGAACACGGCGGCGGCATTAAAAATATTTCTACTTGCTGTTCATGTGTCAAATACCAATGATCTCAAAAGCATCAATGCAGAAACGATCAACTGTTTTGCCGATGCCCTGACCAAAGCTGAAGATATCTGTACCAATGTCCGTAGAGCGAGGTGCCGTCAAGTCGGAGTATATTTAAACTGGCTGTATATCCACAAATACACCCACAAAGATTTTTCAGCATTGCTTCCGAATTTTAAACGAACGGCACCTCAAATTCCACAGGTATGGAGCGCCGACGAAGTTGAAAAGGTGCTTTCTGTCATTGATACCGCTAATCCTGTTGGGCGACGCAATTATGCCATCTTCCTGATTCTAGTCAGAACTGGGTTACGGATAAGTGATGTCGTCGGCTTGAAATTTTCAAATATTGACTGGAAGAGTAACTGCATTACTCTTTCTCAGCAAAAAACGGGTAATGCGTTAAGTCTGCCAATAAACAAAGAGATCGGCCTTGCGATTATTTCCTATCTGCAAGAAGGTCGTCCAGTATCCCTGTCAGAATATATCTTTTTGAGCCAAACAGCACCATTTCAGCCTTTAGATGAACACAACAATTTTAGTTCAGAACTCCGAAAATATATGCGCAGAGCAGAAATTGCCATACCTCAGAAAAAGCGCACCGGGGTTCATACCTTCCGTCATTCCTTTGCTACAAATATGCTGAAACAAGGAACGTCGGTACAGGATGTTTCTCAGATCCTCGGTCATAGCAACATCAGTGTGACAGAAACATACTTAAGAGTCGATATTGAGCAAATGCGCTTGTGTTCTTTGAATCTGGGGGTGCTGTTATGAGGCAGTTTGTTTTTACCAGCCAGCTTGCGCCCATGATACAAAAATATTGGGACAACCGAAAAAGAGAAGGCTATATTTCTGATAATCAGGCGTACTACCTGTTTGAACTTGATAACCTGGCTAAGTCGGTCTCAGATACACCTACAGTAACCAAAGAACTCATTGACGCATGGGATGCATTAAAGCCATATCTTTCGAATCGCACGAAGATTGCCCGCCACAATACCATTCGCGCTTTTGCTTCGTTTGCCTTTGCATATGATGGCATGTCATATGTCCCAGACACCAGTAAGTTGCGCAGTAATTCGACATTTGCTCCGCATATATTTTCCGTTGAAGAAATCCAACGATTATTCGATGCCTCTGACCGTTTACCTTTCAGAAAAAATGCGCCAAACAGACACCTCATTGTACCGGCTGTTATTAGACTTCTGTATTGCTGTGGATTCCGTGTTAACGAAGCCCTTCGGTTAAGGGTTGAAGATGTTGACCTGGTTGCCGGTGTCTTAACTGTTCATAACGGCAAAGGCGGTAAAGATCGATTCGTCCCAATGCACAGCAGCATGACGGAATATCTAAGAAACTATTCAGCGCAGCTTTCTGAAAACCGAGAATGGTTTTTCCCATCTGCGTATGGTCATTATTCAAGCAACACGATTTATGAAAATTTCCGAGAACTGCTGTTTATGAGCAAGATTCCTCATACGGGAAATGGCCCTCGTGTCCATGATTTTCGGCATACATTTGCCGTTCACACCTTGGAGAAGCAACTTTCTGAAGGATATGACCCGATGACAATTGTCCCTCGCCTTGCTGCCTATCTGGGTCACAAAAGCTACCGAGAGACATGTTGGTATATCCATTTGACAATTGCTTCATTTCCTGAGTTAGCCCAAAGGCTCGATTCAGCTTTCGCTGGAATTATTCCCGTCGCTGGAGGTGATTCTTTTGAGGAAGACTGATTTTACAAAAGCGATTACCGAGTATTTCTCAACCTATCTGCCGTCAACATGCGGGGTAAGTCCAAACACAAGCGCTTCATACAGGGATGCGTTCAAGTTGCTTCTTTTGTTCTTTCAAGAAGAAAAAAACGTTGCAGCTAACGGTATTGAGCTGCGCTTGCTGGATATGAAGCTCGTTTCTGAGTTCTTGGATTGGCTTGAAATATCCAGGGGTGTCTCAGTGACAACAAGGAACCAGAGGTTGGCCGCCATAAAAGCATTTGCACATTTCATTCAGTACAGATACCCGGAATATATGGAGAACTACGCTGACATCATCAATATGCGTCCAAAGAAGCACGAGAAAACATTGATACCGTTTTTAACAGAGGATGAGCTCTCAATTCTCTTTGCCCAACCTGATACAACTTCGCGTCAAGGTCTTCGCGATCTCGCTTTGCTTGTACTTCTATATGACTCCGGGTCACGTGTTCAAGAACTCGTGGATTTGGAGTTGCGGGATATCCGCCTAACCAACCCAGCAATGATTACTCTAACTGGGAAAGGCCGTAAGGCGCGTCAGGTTCCTTTAATGAAAGATACCTGTAAGCTTATGAATAGCTATATTCAGTCTTTTCATAGGAAGCACACTTCCGGCTCGGAACCATTATTTTTTAACAAAAAGAAAAACGCCCTTAGTCGTTACGGAGTTACATATATTCTGAAAAAATACGCCTTCAAAGCGTCACCTGTGCTGGATCCTCAAAAGATATCTCCACATGTCCTTCGCCATACAAAAGCGATGCATTTATTGCGTGCTGGTGTAAACATGATCTATATCCGGGATTTCCTTGGCCATGTGGACATTTCAACCACAGAGGTCTACGCACGGATAGACGCCGAAATGAAGCGAAAAGTATTTGAGGAAACGGTTCCTAATTTTACACCAAACACTACTATGCCATGGGAGGAGGACGAAGATTTACTACAATGGTTGACACAATTCGGAAAGAAAGCATTCTGATTATGTGTAGTTATTTATGGCAAAACGCTCGGAATACCGGGCGTTTTGCTTTTTCACAACACATATGGCAGAACTACGCATTACACACGACTGCAACGGGATCTTCATACGGGTAAACGGCCTGGATCAACCCGCCCACAACATCCTGCATATTATTAAGGCCCCCGCCGATTTCCGCTTGGCGTGGGGCCTTTCCGGGTTCCACTATTAAAACGTTCATTTACTTGCTCCTTTCGCTATCGTTCCTGCTCCATCTGCCTGCTCCGCTGCCACCTGTCTAAAAGTTTTATAATGGTATCCTCCATTTGTTTTGGCGTGTAGCTTTTGGGAAAATATTTCTTTAGCTTATCGCCTGTCAGAACAACCCTTTGGACCTCTTTCTTTTCTTCGGACATGATGGCGTCCATCACGTCGGAGGAGAGTCGTTCCTCCCGGCTGTATTTTTTCAGCCGCTGCGCCTGCGCCAAAGACGGTGTCGCTTCCTGCTTTTCCATTGCATCCAAAAGCCACGCCTGTTCTTCCTTTTTCAGAAAAGACAACTCCACGGCAGGGTTAAAGGCGATTCTTTTGCTGTCAACCATATCCATGATTTCAGGCACAAGCTGGGTCAAACGGATATACCGCTGAACTTGAACAGAGCTTTCTCCCGCTTCTTTCGCAACAATCTCTCTGGCCTTTAACTTGTGTCCAACTTGGTCACAAGTTAAATCAACCCGTTCGCCCTGATGTTTCAAGGCCTCCAGCTTCATCTTATATGCCAATGCTCGCTCACTCGGCAATATGTTCTCCCTTTGCAAATTGGAATCAACCATAATGATCACGGCGGCATCGTCGTCCATCTCCCTCACGATCACCGGCATGGTTTCATTGCCTGCCATCTCGCAGGCACGCTTGCGCCGGTGCCCTGCAATCAGTTCATACCCGCCTTCTTCCCGCAAACGAGCGATGGCCGGAACCAGCACCCCGTATTTTGCAACACTTTCAGCGGTATCCCGCATCGCCTCGTCGTCCACGACCTTAAACGGATGGTTTTTGAAAGGAAACAGGTCGCTTAAGGGGATCTCCATCACCTTTTCGCGCAGGTCGTCCGCGCGGGTTTTATCGTTTTGAAAAAGGTCATCGTACGAGGTCAGCTTTATATTTTTCGCGCTGCTTTTCAATTTTCATCACCTCCTTGGTCAACACTCTGTATGCCTCTGCCACTTTCCCGTGCGGGTCGTGCGCGTATATGCTTTTGCCCTCCGCGCTAATTTCCGCCGCACGGACCGAAAGAGGAATATGGCTGTCAAAGATTTTCAGTTTGCCGCCGTAGGCTTCATGCAGCAAAGCGATAATGTCTTTTGCGTAGTTGGTGCGCTCGTTCACCATCGTCAACAGGATACCGTCGATCTTCAAATTCGGATTAAGCTGCTTTCTTACCCTGCCGATGGTCATCATGAGCTGCTCCAAACCTTTGACCGGCAGGTACTGTGCCTGCACAGGGATGATGACACTGTCCGCCGCGGCTAGCGCATTGATCGTCAGCATAGATAAAGACGGCGCGCAGTCCAACAATATATAGTCATATTGCCGCCTTACAATATCCAGGTATTGCTTTAACACGGTTTCCCGGCTCATGGCATTAACTAGGGATACTTCCATGCCGGAAAGTTCGATGTTCGCGGGCATAAGGTCAACGCCTTCGGCATGATGCAGGATGCCTTCCTGTGGAGTCAGATGGACATCGGCCAACACCTTACCCATAAGGGTTGCCAGCGTTACCGGCAGTTGGTCCGGCTGCGGGTATCCCAGACTGATCGTCAGGCTGCCTTGCGGATCGCTGTCAACTAGAAGCACCTTGTTCCCGTTTTGCGCAAGCCCGATTCCTAGATTGGCACATGTGGTCGTCTTCCCCACACCACCTTTTTGGTTCGCTAGAGCGATTACTTTGGTCATTTAAAAACACCTCCAAAAAAAAACGTTTACTATTGCAAGCAAACGCATTTCAACTATAATGGCAACTTATATTATTACAAGACATAATTGATATCTTTAAAAATAAAAATCAATAAATAGCATATCCTAAAAAAGTATTAATAAGTTTTAATGATAATAAACAATCGGAGGTTAATATGCAAAGTGCTTCTGAATCACTATCTTATGCACAAATTTTTTCTGATTTAAAAACTCTGGAAAATTTATTAGACCATAGCGACATAGATCCACAATTAATACAATCACTAAAAACTGCACAAAAAGTAGTATTATCTATTGAGCTTATGCAGTTTGTGGTAATTGAATAATTTGAAATTAAATACTATTTAAACATTGCATTATAAATATCTCTTAAGGTTGTTGGTATCTCCGAATTTATTGCATTAGTTATATGCCCCTTGGCAGTATTAGGCGTGCAATCCACGGATACATATTTTTCGTCAAAATGAAATTGACCCGGAATGATATTCCGCAATGCAAAGATATATGAACGAATCTCTTGCGTCGAATATGTTTTACTTAATTTTTCATTTACTTTCATCCTTACGACTTCAACTGTTGGTGGCTCTCTATCATGTTTTTGAAGGTAGTATACAGTCTCGATAATATCAAAATATGGGCCCTGAACTGGATTTTCAGTAACAAGAGTATCAATCCAGGCTGTAACCTTGGCCGGAGCATAGCAAGTTGCAAACAAGCCTTGTAATTTTACTAATCCTAATTGCTTTGGAACAGCATATAATAATAATCTGGCTAAATCTTGAACTTTCATTACAGTTACCTTTTGTTGTTCAGCTTCTTTAGAGATTGCACTGTTTGGATCATCTTCTCCTTGGTAACCAATTGCAACTTCAACTGCATATGTCGCTTTATAATCGCTTTGATGGCGTTTCAATCCTGAAAGCTTTGCTGTCCCTGCGGCTATACGTGCACCACCTGTACTTTTAGCATCAAAAGTCAAAGAATAATTTTTTGATGCGCCATCAGATGAGTAACCCAGAACAGCTTCTGCATGCCCATCAGGTTTTCCATTTCCTCCAATTTTTGTTGCCTCAAAACCCAGGGCAAGAAATGCTCTATATACAGCATCTTCTAGACCTGTCGGGTTGGCTACTGAATCATGTAACAGTTGTGCAGCCGCAGGGATACCTTCTCTATCAGATAAAGCTAATTGCCTTAACGTCTCATCCCGTTTTTTCATTATTGAATTTATATCAGTTTCGTCAATCCCAATTTCATACAAATGCGCTTCTGTTAACACTTCAGTGATCACAAGACTTTCCAAAGGTAAAGTATTTTTGTAAGAATCACTATAATTAGCAATGTAGGGATGAAGAGAATTAATTGTAAGTGTCTTGTTTTTTAAATTCAACCGTGCAATTGGTGCTTGAGCGTCTAAAATTCCCCATTCAATATTTTCTATGACCTGCTTTCCTTCGTCCAGATCGCCCTCATATTTAGGTAATAATTCTTCTGCTGTTGAAGATATTGGCTTTTCAATAAGAAAAGGATTAGTTATTTCATTAGCAAAGTATTTTTCAATAAACTTATAAATTGGTTTTTTGGAAGTAGTATACGATGTCTGAGATAATCTATATCCAACACTTTTCTTTTTTTCGCGTTGTGCCTCAATATCAAAATAATATTTCCTTACTTCACTATTAAATTTTTTCTTTATATATGCTTTCAATTCATTAAGTGGCTTAGAATCCTTTACTGCTTCACGTGTTGACGTTAAATTTGCATCCAAGCCATCCCCATTAATTAGAATTCTACACCGATTAAATGGTCCATGTGAAAAAGGTTCCATACCTAAAAGCGGATCATCAAGGTTTATTAATCGACCTCTAATACTTAAAAAGATACCATGACTCCGTCCATTCTCAGAGGACTTACCTCCGAGCAAAGAATCTTCGTATAATATAATAGTACCATTTACTCCTTTTAAAGAGTCAAAGTCTATCCAATATTCGTCTGTCTCCTTATTATATCTGCAAGTAGCGTAATCTAGTGAATTGGCTGTTATGTCTTCTTTCCCTATTATCCACTGTTTCATTATTGGAGCAGCAATTTTTGAAGATTCAACAATAGTATTATTATAATATAATTTAAATTGAGGGTTTAAAGGCAAAGCGGTGCGTAAAATCCATTTTAATCTTCCTTCTCTTATTTCAGACGCTTTAGTTTTTAAATCTGATAAAATGGAAATAGTCCATGATGGGACTGCTTTAGGCCCAAACATCTCAAAGCTGACCATATTATTACCATTAACTATACAATAATAATCTATTATACTTTTAGCATCATTTTCTGATACTTCAACTTCATCCAACAAAATTTTTTCAGTGCCTTCCTTAATTCTATTATAATCCATAGATACTAGAAGAAATCTACCAAGCTTTTTTGTGATATATGTTAAATTTCTTGCTAAAATATAAGTTGACAATTTTCCAATTCCAAATTGACCAATTTGTAATCTTGTTCCTTTTTGGTCGGGTGTATCACGCTTGAAAGATTCGCCTATACGCCAAAGATCCTTTAGCTCCTTTTGAGTCAAGCCCTCGCCATTATCACACACCCAAATATAAGCATCATTTGCTGAAAGATCTGATGAAATGTAAACTGAAACATTATCAGCTAAAGCATCATATGAATTACAGATAAGCTCTTCAAAGGCTTTGTTTGGGCTTGAGTATAATCCAGCTGAAAATAATTCGATGATTTTATAACTTATACTAACCTCAATATCATCAATTTTCTTTTTATTAATTAGTTTATCTAAAATAATCATGAAACATCTCTTTCTTCAGTGTTTTTATTCTTAAATCCCATTACAACAAATTCTTCGTGATAAACTGATCGTTTCGTTTTATCATTTGTAAATTTACCTTTTTCATCTCTATACGGCGTTAATAATTTCTTTGAGATTCTTCGTTTACATAATGAGATTTCTGAAAATCCACTCATAATTAAAGACTCAACAAGATGGCGTGAATTTTCAATTTTTACTCCCTTGTATTCCGTATCACCGATAATAAAGAATGCTATACCATTATCTTCTAACATGTGATAGCAACGCTGTGTGGCCCGCTGTATATCTATATAATATCTTGCAACAGATTTAACTTTTGAATTTGATATTTTTTGTTGACGCATTTGTTCAATGATTGCTGCTGCAGTATTATTTAATTCCATAACTTCAAAATAGTATTGTTCATGATTGTGAATACTACCAATTGTACCGTTTCGCAGGTCTCTATAATCATCAGTATAACCAAGCCATAATGAAGATAGTTGATGTAAATCCGCATATTCATAAGACGTTACATAGGGGGGGCTTGTAATTATTAAGCTTACTGTTGGAAGAACGCGTTTTGTTAAAAAATTAACTGTCTCGATTTTCATTTTGGGTTCATATATATTATCATTATCGTTTATTGCCTTTAAAAATAAATTAAATTGGTTCTTGAAAGCAGTTTCGACATCTATTGGACATTTTTCCTGATCAATCTGGGGTTTAATTGATTTAGTTAACCATTTTGAAGTAGGTTTTAAAATTGATGAAAAAATGCAATTAAAAGCTTGCCGGTACTTTCCATTAGGAGTTATTTGTATTGCATTTAATAATCGTTTTAAATCAAGAAAATGTTCTTCATCAAACCAATATCTAAGTCTTTGATTAGCAGACTTATATTGCATAGTATTTTTATTTAAATTATGATAACTCGATAAAATATTTTTATAGTATGATTCTAGCAATAAGGAGTTATAATTTGAACTCTTAACTTTTGCAATTAGTGTGGCAATCGGGTTAATATCACAACCCCAAAATTCAAAGTTGTTATTTTTTGCTTCCAATGCAACGGTACCGCATCCACAAAAAACATCTGCAATTTTATTAATATATATTCCATGATTTTTTGCATAAGAAATAGCCTTGGTTGCGATAAAGGCAGGAAATTTTGCAGGATAAGAATGAATGCTATGAATTTTAGGTTCTATGCTATCTCCAAGATTCCAATATTCATCAATCTGAATATCTTTGACATTATAGCCTAATGCTTCTTCAATGCTAGTAATTATATAAGCCATTATTCCCTCCAGATTTTTGTATATCCGTTTTTGTCAATTTGTTTATAAAAATTGCAACCAAACATCAAAGGCTTCATGGCTTATTCAACATGGTTAGATTAGCCTCCTTATTGACAGTTTTACAAATAAAGGATACCATATTTTGTTGAATAATATCAATATAAATAAAGTATTATAAACTAAATAATATAAAAATTAATAGTAAATGCCTCCCTCCTCAATAATAACCTGTCTTAATTCAGGCATTACCTCTTTTGAATTAGCAGGAAATTTTTTTATATATAGGTCAATTAATTCAATGATCTCTTCAGTAGAATGTGAGGTTTGAAAATCAAATAAATACATTATTAAAGCCCAATATCCTGAATTCTCATCGGTATTTTCATCGAAAGCTATTTCTTTTAATATATCCAAATACCCTTCAATACGATCTATAATGGCATAAATACTTTGGCCAATTGAACCTCGCTGAATCCCCTCATCTTCATTTATGAATTCTAATAATTGTTTGATTTCTGTTTTTCCCCACATTTTTTTCAACAAATTAAGTGCTTTATCCTGAATATCTTCATCTATTATATTGCCTTTAAACCAAAAAATATCTCCATGTCCAGGAATAAGTGTAATTATATTAATTAAATTTCGTTTTAAATATTGGTCATTACAATATTTGAAATAATTAAAAAATATAAACCAAGTCGCAAATTTATTTCTATGATATGCAAATAAATTTTTTACACCAATATATTGTTGTTCGATGTCATAAATTTCAGATATATTATTTATTGCGTTTAAAAAAGATTGAGAATCGGTCATACCTTCATTATATGTAATAAAATGTTCAAAAAAAGAATTAAAAGTATCAAGGCTAAAAAGGTTCTCAGTAGGAACCGGGATATTATATGGACCGTTTTCAATTATATCTGGGTGATTTAAAATATACTCTTTTATATCAATCCAATAAATTGTGTCCTTACTAGGATTGTATACTAAACCAGCAACGGGTAGATTTAAATTCTTCCAATACTTTAAGTGTTCTTTATCTGCAGGAATAAAAATTTTAATACCATTTCGAACAAAAGAACCTCCAGATTTTATTTGTGTAGCAATACAAAAACTAGTTGATTCATTTCCTGAAATAAACTCTATAAAAGCATCATTACCAAGATCATTTTCTAAATCAATTTTATGAAATATACAATTTGCTTGATTTACTACTAAAGCAACCTTAGATACTCCTATTTTACCTATACTTTTATTGACAGTGTTTTTCATAAAGGCCCCATAAAATCTCTAATTGAAATTATCTGATTAGGTTTAGTTTAGAGATAAATCTAAATTATAATAAGACTTTTTAACGCATTATTTCTCCAAATATTATATAACGAATACTTAATTTTTACCAGAAAGGTTTACAAAAACATTCATTTACGAACATGTCATTTTTGCACTAACGGATATCATTTTGAACGAAATAAATCAGAATCAAGCTGTTTGCATTATTTAATATTCTCTGTTTTATGCATACTATGGTAAAAAAGTAGGATACTTCTCAATCTATCCTTTTCCTCAATATTCTCCGCCTTTGAACCTCTACCCCTAATTTCTTTTATATCATACCTGAACTTTTAATTTCTTGCTATATTCAGCATAATGCTTACTTAACACATAATTAATAACATATTTTTTAGGTATCAAATAGGATGTACGAATAAAAAAATGCTTAACCCTGTTTTCCCGCATCAGCTTCTGCCCGGTACTCTTGCTTATCCCGCCGAGCATCTTTCTGAAATCGTCCATCCCGACCACGTCGGGATAATCTTTGAATAATTCTTCATAGTACTTTTTATTTCTCATGGTCATCCTCCTAAATCTTGTGTCAATGGCAGGCGATGACCGTTCAGCTTTATTATTTTTTACCTGCGGATCTGGCACATTTTCATGCCTCCGCATCCCTCCAATATCCCTCCAATATCCCTCCGATTTCCTGAAATTCTTAAAAAACAGCTATTTTAATAAATCGCATTAAACAGGGATTATTGGAGTCGCAAGCTCGGAAAACGGCTTTGCAATCAACTTTTTTCGGGTTCTGGGTTCCACTATAGGGTGCTGGGTTCCACCCCGTTCCGGATAGCACCAAAAACTCAAAATCCATTGGTAGCGATACCGTGCCGGTTCGAGTCCGGCCACCGGCACCACTCAGAAACCGCATTCCTATGCGGTTTTTTGTTTGCCTTAAATCAACCGCAAAACGGATTTTGTCTTGTTTTTTCCGCATCCCTCCCAGCATCCCTCCTGAAGCTCTGAAACCCGCATTCTTATCAGTAAAATCCGGGGTCAAAAATCCCGCGCTTTAAAAATGTGATGCAATTGCAACAGATTATCTGGGATAGGCTCCGATAATCGCATTTGCTGCGGCAACCTTAGAAGTAAAATCCAGATGCGTATAAATATTTGCTGTTGTGGAAATATCGCTGTGCCCCAGCCATTCCTGGATTTCTTTCAGGCTCACGCCATTTGCGTACAACAAACTTGCACAGCTGTGCCTTAAATCATGAAAACGGATTTTTCTTTGGCCGTGTTTTTTCAGCAGGATCTCAAAATGCTCCGTAATATAATTCGGACTTATACGAACGCCGCATTCGTCCACATAAATATATTCAAGATAATCCTGGCAGTATGCCCCTCCGCAAGCTCTCTTATTCTCCTCCTGTTCTGCTTTCATTTTCAAAAGAAATTGCTTAAAGGGTTCCACCAACGGGAGCGTCCGGCAACTTGATTTTGTCTTTGTACGGTCCTTCACTACTGTTACGACTTTTCCGTCTAATAAAGCTTCGGTCACAATATGCCTGATCATAAACGTCTTCTTCTCAAAGTCTATAGCGTCCCATTTCAGCCCAACAATCTCACTTCTGCGCAGCCCGTAAAATGCCCCCATAATCACCGCAAACTCCAGCCTGTCGCCTCTGGCAGCCTCAAACAGGGTCTGCAGCTCTTCCCCATTGTAAGTACTACCAACAAATTTTTCTTTTCTGGGACGTTCCGTCCGGTCGGCAGGATTGTAATCGATCAGGCCTAGCTTCAAAGCATGCTGCAATGCCTTTCGTATATTTGCGTGCCGGTGGATGATGGTATTGGCGCTCAAGCCCTTTTCATTCAGTTCGTAGTCATAAAAATCCTGTATATCCTTGGGCTTCAGATCCTTCAGTTTGATCTTTTTGGGCTTAAAGTATGGAACGATCCGAGTCTTGATCATAGAACAGTATGCTGAGTAAGTTGTTTCCTCCACATTATGCTTCATCATCTTAAGCCAGCTTAATAGAAAATCCGTAAGTAATATTTCATTCTCATCTTCTTTCTGATTTTCCTCGAAATTCGTTCTTTCTTCTATCAGCATTTCTTCTGCTTTTTTTCTGTTGCCTTTTACCTGCAGTCCCGTGCTGATTGATTTTGTCTGGCGGTTCCCATTAATATCCATGTAATTCAGGATAATATGAAAATAACCATTCTTCTCTCGCAGATGTCCTGCTACCATTGAAATTACCTCCTCAAAAAATGTAACAGATCAAATTCACCTACCATTGACAAAAATAGTGTAGCAGGCTTCTTTAAAAATCACAAATGTGTCAGAATCTTATTTATACAGCCTCCAGGAATCCAGATACTCAAAAATATAGAGCTTCGGTATTTTGTAGGCCCGCCCAATCCGGAAATGTTTGATTCTGTTTTCATGGAGCAAACGGTATCCGGTTTTGACACTGATATCCCCCAGCATTCTGCACATCTGTTCTACACCAACAACATCCGGATAATCTTTAAAAATCAAATCATAAGCTTCATTATTTTTCAGCATATCAGTCCCCTCCTGCTATTCATATCAAAGGAATAGTGCGTCCTTTCGTAATTAAAATAAAAAAGCCGCCAACAGCAGCTAATAACCTAAATTTAATTGTTTTGAAAGCTACTTTATGTAACGCTTAAGCTCCTCATAAAAATTCTCCCGTGTACCTGCCAGGAGAACTATTACCAATTTATTATCTTCTTCAAATATCTGATAAGCGATTTCATAATTTGTCCGATTGTAAAACACATCATAGCAGTATATGCCTGCGAGGTCACCTGTTTTCAGTTCCCCTATATATGGATCGTTTCCAATCTTTTGAAGTGCAATAAAAAAAGCTGCTTTGAGATTCTTTTCCTTTACCTTCTTCAGGTATCTCTCTGCAGCCTTCATAAATCTTATTTCATACATGATTTATTCCTCCGTACCAAAAATATCCTCCATGTTGGCTCCGCCGCCGCTTTTAGCGATACCTTCGGCTTCCTCCATCATAGCTTCTACTGCAGGCCGGATTTTTTTACTTGTTTCTTTGAACTTTTCAAGCAATTCCTGCCCCTGGTATCCTTGAGAAATTAAATCTGCAAGAATCTGTTCTGCAAACTCTCCGCTCAGATTTTCCTTAATCGGACGTATAATCAGGTATTCTCCTTTGAAAATACATTCGGCTTCCTTGCCCATACCCAAAGCCTCAAAGTATTTTTGAGGGATCGTAAGTTGCCGTTTTTCCGATATACGGATAATTTTTCTTTCCATCGATATGCTCCTAACCGAAGCTTCCAATATTATTCCTCCTTTATAGTATGCACTGTCGAAAACAAACTATACCAGTTTCTTTGTTTTCAATATAACAAAGAAATTGGTATATGTCAAAATATTAAAAATCAAAAGCTACAGTCCTAAATGGTTTATGCTTCCTCCATCAACGTCCTGGCCTTTTCATCCTTGCGCTCCTCGCTGCCGCAATGCCGCTACCCGCCAAATATTAGAACGGCAAGAATAAAAATTGCAGTCAATCCCTTTACATTCAATCACTGTTATTAGCCAGATCATTGTGCCCATTGGGAATGCGCTATCCGTCCCCCGTCCGTTGCGTTAAATATAAAGGGTCCATAGGTCAAAGTTGCCGGGTCACTATAGTCCGTATAAACAAACCAGGCCGGCACATAGATTGCGCCGTTGGGGTCGTCTTTGTCTTTCAGCGGCGTCATCTTCAGTTCCATACGGTTTATACCGAGCGGCGAGGGCAAATTTGAAGCCTGGGATAAAAGTTCTGTCCTTATTTTTTCCTGCATATCGGAAAACGGCATCAGCTCCGCGTTGTCCGTAACCTTCCCCGTCAACTGTACCGGCTGCGTAAACTCCATGCTCTGCATGTTTCCGTCCTCGTCAATATAAACATAAAACATGTCGCCTTTCCAGTTTGGCGGCTCATAGGCATAATTTTCATAAGTGCTGCGGGTTCCCCCCCCAACAAAGGCTTCCTGAATGCCGCCCATGTTTTGCGCAAGGCAGATATAATATCCCTTGGATACCGGCGTTTTGCCCTGCCAGTCCAAATTGCTGAGATTTTGGGAGTATTCCTCATAGCCGTATAAATACGCTTTTTCGTAGCTTTCGGGCGCATAGCCTGCAATTCCTAGTTGGGAAAGCGTTTTAAGCGCCGCTTCTTCCGCTTCTTCCGGCGTTATTTTATAAGTTCCCTTTACGCTCAATGCCTGACCGTCATTTGTTTTGGAAAAAGCCAGCTGCGATTCCGGCAGCGCCATCATGCCGTTACAGTAGAAAAATGAAATATTGGAAAAGCCGACGGCCCCATATCCCCCGTCTTTCAGCTCTACCCAGTAGTAGGAGCGTTTGTCTGTATTAGTGTCCAAAGTTGTATCCGTAGCGTACTTCTTCGGGCTCTTATCCGGCGCATCCCGCATCTGGTCCTGCATCTGCTGCCGGCGCGTTTTATCGGTGTTTCCATCCATCACGTCAATCCGCTCCTGATAGTCAGCCTTGGTCATAACGGGCCTTTCGAGCATTTTTTTATTACCGACAAAATAGCTGATCCATTTGTTAATCTGGTCCTGAGAAAAAGTCCCCTTGGTCGCCTTATATTCCGGATAAGATGAAACTTCCGGCATTGTAACGGCCGTGTTGATCTGTATGACGGAGTTATCTTTCTTCAGCGTTTCCTGCCAGTTTTCAGGGGCGTCGTACTGTAAGCGCGGGGAGTCGCTGGCTATGCCTGCAGAGCTTTCTGGTTCTGTTTCCGCAGCTATGCTTGCGGACGGTTTCGCGGCCTGTACCGGCGTTCCCGTCCCCTGCCCGGTTGCGGCCACCTGCACTGGCTGGCATGCAGTTGTAAAGCAGCTGACGATCAACACCGCTGTGATTGACAAGGCGGCAACCTTTACGCCCGTGCGGCTTTTGCCAGCAGCATAAATGCCCCGTACGCGTTTCTCCGCCGTCCTTCTGGCATTTCCGGACGCCATACCCAACATCCGCTGGCCCTGCGGTTTGCCCGCAGACATGGACACGATCAGGTGCGCGTAGCTGTTCTTTTCGCTGCCGCTCAATTTCTGCGCTACCGCGTTGTCACAAGCAACCTCCATGTCCGTGCGCATCTGCCTTGCCGCCAACCAAAAGATTGGATTAAACCAGTACACCGCCTGCATGAGCGAAATCAATACGGATACAGCATGATCCCAACGTTTATAATGCATCAGCTCATGACGTAGAGCAAAAAGGATTCGCTCGTCATCTCCGGCCAGGATGATCTCCATTGGCATCAGTATAGTTTGCGGGCCAAACAGCGCCGGCGTGGCCAGGCCGCAGGTGCCCACAATTTTAATATTCCCGCGCACGCCCAGGCTGCGTTTGCAGGCTTCCAAAAGCTCAGTTAAATGCGCCGTTGGTTCAAATCCTTCTTTCTGTACTTTTATCCGCATCAGCATCCAGGATAAAAGCAGGTATACGGTATACCCCCCAACACCCAACAGCCAGACGGATAACAGAATGGTCTGCAGTTTCGCAGCGGATGCCCTCGGCGTTTCCGCCGTCTGGTTTGCAGCGGCGGGAGTTACATTCTGCCTCGGCAAATCTTGCACGGGAGCATCCTTGGCGGTATTACCCGCAGCTTGCGTGGTTGACGCGGCTGTTTCGCCCGTACCATTTACTGCCTGTACAGCCGGTGCGGATGCCGCACTCTGCTGTGTTTGAACGGCAGCATACGCCGGTATCTGGATCAGCCGCAGGCCACTGTCCGGGGTAAAGGGCATCAGCAGCCTTGCAATCAGGATGAACCAAACAAGGTAGTGAAGACGGGGGGACATTTTTTTGCCCATTATTTTTTTAACAGCCATAATTGCCGCAAACAGTATTATTGAATAAACGGATATTTCAAACAAGGTATTCAATATATCCATAAGTAAATTCCTTTCATTCCTTTCCGGAGCTCAGGCTGTCTATCAGATTCTTCAATTCCGCTTTGTCCTGCTCATTAAGGCCGCTTTCCCTGATCATGCAGGTCAAAAACATCTTGGTGCTGTTATCGGTCAGTTTGGAGATCATATACCGGCTTTCATTTTGTACGCATTGTTCTCTCTTAACCGCCGGATAATACGCGCGGTTGCCGCTCACCAGTTTATACGCAAGGTATCCGGTCTCGCATAGCTTCCGCAGATACGTTGAGAAGGTACTTTTCTGCCAGTTGACTGCATTGGCCATCTCCTCCATAATTTCTGCGAGAAACATAGGGTGGTGTTTCCACAGTGTTTCCATAATAATCCATTCTTGTTTTGAAAGCGCATCTTTCATTTTTAGCCTCCAATTACACAGCACAATATATTTTATTCGTATAACCTTTATGTTTATTATTATAAACTAGTATATTTTGGTATGTCAATATGGTTTTTAACTAAGAAAAAGAAATTAACAACTGGATTATATGGGCTTAGTTGAGTTCAGGTCGCTCTAGCCGTAGTTAATGACATGCAAAAACCACAGATGGAGGTTAAACATCATACAGAAAAAAGAGCGGTATACCAACCGCTCTTTTGGATTCAATTTAATTGAATATTTATTGCTTGATCCTCAAATGATTTTGATGAATTATATGGCACAAGCTTTAATTCTTTGCATCCCTGTTTTGGGAACGGGATCGCAAGTCTTCCAATGTACTCGTAATTTGGCCCGCTGTTTGCAACAAAATCCATATAGCTGCCGTTTGGCTGATTGCTTTTTATTTCTTCCCCATCCAGATATGCTTTAAAATCATATTCTAATAAAGAACTGTCATTTTGGGAATCAAGCCATATAAAATTGATTGAGATTTCGGTGGATTTTATATTCGCATCTTTTATTTCAAATTTATGGCCGTCGATCGTATAAATTTTTTGAGAAACTGCAACTTTCATTTTATTGTCAGCATTGATTTCAAAAGGTACATTAATCTGACCGTTATGATTGAATTCTCCGCCATATCCTTTATCTTTGTCTACGAGCATATCCGCCATATCTAACACCAAGGTTAATTGTTTTTCTCCTGACAACCCTTTTAAAGAAGCGCCGCTGTATTCTACTGTCACAGTAACTATACCATTTTCACTGATCGCAGTATGGAGGGCCGAATAACCTGGATCACTCGTTTTTCCGTCGACAAGAATATGAGAACTTGTTATTGAAGGAAAAGATTTTTGACTTCCCGCCGGCATTTGACTATAAAGCTTCTCGAACTCATCCGACATAGGTATCATTAAACCGATTGCTGAGCCGTCGACTGTATATTTAAGATACAGTTTTTCCCCGTCATACAATGCTTCATTTATTGTAACAGCTCCCACTTTTTGCAGCCAATCATCCGGGTATTGTTTCTCATAAAGTTCAGGATTAATGTCAGTTCTTGAATCTGTTGCAGCTATTACGGTTTGTCCTTTGCTTTCTGTTGGTTTCTGAACAACTATACCATTAACTTCCGGTCGCACCGACTGATCTGTATTCATATATTGCAGCACTGAGTCAAAAGCATTTTTTATTGCTGCTCTTGCATCTGGCACAGCCACTACTATGATAGCGGCTACTGCAAGGCATGCCGCCAAAGGCACAGCCCATTTGTATCGTCGCTTAGTTATGTTTTGTTTTTGAGTAATACCAGCCAGTACGCTATTATATATTTTGGATTTTGATTCCGCAGGCATATCAAATTCCATTTCATGGTCAAGCAGCCTATCCAAATTTTCCATATCCATATTTTTAATGTTGTTTTCATAACTGCTCATAATTCAAAACTCCTTTCAGTATAGTTCTCAATTTTATATACCCTCTGGATACACGCTTATCCACGGTATTAGTAGTGATCCCTAACTGCTTTGCTATCTGCCCGCTGTTTTCTCCAAAGTAGAATTTTCGTATGAAAATCTCACGGTCTGTATTTTCCATAGAAAGTATACAGTCTGCGATTTCCTGTGATGTTTCAGAATCCATAACTTTCTGTTCGATGTTTTCATTCATATCGATCGTTTCATAAAGAACATCTGTACTTTCATATTTCAGCTTTTTTATTTTTTTTCGGAAAACATCTATAGATTTTTTCTGGGAAAGCACGCATATAAAAGCTTTAAGGCTCCCACGTTCAGGATCAATAACATTTCTTTTTTTAAAAACATCAATGAAAATATCACTCACACAGTCTTCTATTTCGCCTTGGTCACAGACGGTTTTTAGGTTGTTGCGGACAATCGTGTAAACATAGGGCATATATAAATCCATTGCTTTCTTGATTCCATCTTCTGGTTTGCTTTTCAATAATTCTATATCATCCATCAAATCACCCCGCCTTGATTGTTTTTGAGATCTCACCTATATATTCGCAGCAGCAGAAAAAAACTGACATAAGATAAAAAAAAAGTGTCAATAAATTTATTTAACTAGGATTTTGATACTGAAGTTGATTATAATCGTTGAAATCATGTACAACGGAAGATGGTTCTTTGATATGCCCATGCATTTTAAAAACATAGAAATCAGATTATCATTTCCAAACAATGAACCATGTTTATAAATATCATTTTTTACTGATCTCAATTATACTTCGATTTCGTTCTGAGGAAATCATAAATAATCCTCAGTAATTATTGACGCTTTTGAATGAATCAAGTAAACTAATTTTCAGTAGTTTTTATATTTGCATGCTTCTCATTATTGCTATTATGAAAATCCTAGTCTATGGATAATGGAACAATTAGGCTTTTACTACGATACATTGCTTTCTTAAAACTCCAGTATCATTGCTAATTCCCGAACGTAGCAACGCAGCACCTACTAAAGAATACGGATTTTCAACAGTGACATCAGTTTGTAATGTACCTAAATTCAGTTTTTCAAAAAATTTCGTAACTGCTATGATAGAATCTTCGTAATGCGATTTCCCCTTAGATTTTGATGATACAAAGGCCTCCCAAACTAATAGATTACCATCATCTTCTAGCAAATCATTTATCCCAAAGGTTACTACGATAGGATCTTGGGATTTTTGTTTTAATTCAGAAAACACCCATAAAACTTCAGCTAATCCTGTTGCAAGTGATCCACTACCTGCTCCGGCTGACCATGCTCTTGACCCCTCTCCCATTCTAGCCGAAGTAAGCATAACCGGATTTGATGGAAGATTAATGAATAGCGGACACTCGAATCCTAAACACACCTTGTTGTTTTGGGCAATGTCAAGATTAATTGCGTCAACAAGGGTTTGTATTGACGAATCAGTATTAATTTGAACTGTATCATTTAATAATCTTGCCCAAGCAAAATTACCATTTTTAATCAAGCCAATATCCGCTGCATAAATAATAATCATAATTCTATTCCATCTAAAACAATTATATAATGGTCAGTCTTTATTACTGTGTACTCTCTATGCTTATCACTACTGAATATCCCTTTTGAATCCAATTATTGTCTTAAAAAGATTTCTCTTATAATATAAGGCATTCTCCATAATATTACAATAATTACTATTAAATGCTTTAATTAAAACTGAATAAGTTAAACTTCAAAATTATTTTAGAACAGTTTTAATCTAATGACCAGAAGATCTTAAATCCATTGGTAGCGATACCGTGCCGGTTCGAGTCTGGCCCCCGGCACCCCTAAAAATTCTGTGTTTTTTGAAAATTTGCTTCTTTTTGCCGCAGCTCTCCCTAACATCTCTCCAAATTCCTTAGTTAGTATTTGGGATACGCACCGATAATTGCATTCGCCGCGGCAACTTTTGAACTGAAGTCAAGGTATGTATAGATATTGGATGTTGTGGAAAGGTCGCTGTGCCCAAGGTTTAAATCCCTCTTTTTTAGCCAAGTAAAAATGCCGCTAATCACGCATGGTTGGCGGCTTTTTATATTTTCATTCTAATGTGTTCCTTTCAAAAAATCAGAATACTAATCCCACTCGATAAATTATTTATCAGGATGAAAATATCCCTTTTGAAGTGTTTGTTCATCATAAATGCTGTGAGTATTGCCATGCCTCAAGCTCCGCCTTCGCCATCCGCCGCCATCATGACCGTCGGTTAGTTTATGGCAGTCGCCATAATCCGCAAACACACGTTCATATCCTTGAAGTATCCGCCATACCCTCGTCTTCGAGCAGAATCTTCATACCAATGCCCAGCGACGAAAAAAGCGAATATAGATGCGTCCTCATGAAGTCCGCAAGCACAACTTCGCATCCGGCGTGCCGCATATACATGACATAAGGCCTGGAAACCCAGCCTTATGGCCCACCTTGCTGCATTATAAATGTAGGGATCATAGCATATTCAGGCCATCGAGCTTTTCCCATTTACAGACCGCTTTGCGCTCCAATGTTAAGTCCCTTCCATTTTTTTTGCTTCTTGAACCTCATCCATTCCGGCAGCAGCAGTTTTAAAGCTGCCCTTTTCACGAAGCGCGAGAATCACGCTCTGAAGCAGAATAAACAAGCACAGCATAAGCCCGGTGGTAATGCTCTGCCAATATGGCTCCCTAAGACCCGAAGCTATCACAATATTGCTGATAGTCTTTAATGAAAGCACCCCGAAAAGCGTACCGATTACATTGCCAACACCGCCGGTTAATAATGTCCCGCCGATAATGGCAGCTGCAATCGCTTGCATTTCTGCAGTGTAAGCATTGGAAGCATTTCCTGCCCCTGTATGCATTAAATAAACATAACCGCCGATTCCGGATAACAACCCGCACAGCAAATAGGAATAGAATTTTGTGCGCTTTACATTGATGCCGAGCATTAACGCGCTCTGGTTGTTACCACCCACGGCATAGAGGTTGCGCCCAAATCGCGTCCATTTCAGAATTACAAACACTGCTAATACGATAGCAATCGCTATTATTACACCGAGCTCAATTTTTGCGGGAATAAAATTGCCGGTTTTTCCATAAGAACCGATACCCGGAATAACGATACGAAATTGCTTAAGGGCGACAAAGGCTTCGTGCACAGCTGTACGCGGAACAGCGCTGACTATGGTTGTCATGCCTTTTGCAAAGAACATACCCGCTAAAGTGACAATAAAGGGCTGTATCTCCAAATATGATATCAATATTCCCTGAATCAGTCCGAACGCTATCCCTATACCCAAAGCTAAACCCAACGAGCCGATTACGCTGCCGCTATAATCGTCCAGATAAACAACGCAAGCCATGGTTACCAGCGCAGTTATGCCTCCCACCGAAATATCTATGCCGCCTGCTATCATGACTATAGTCAGTCCGCAGGCAATCACAATCAAAAACGCATTGTTATTGAAAATATCAAGGAACTGCTGAGGATTCAAGAAACCGCCGCCCCAGACAAGCATGGCGAGTATGTACATGCCAATGAAGATGCAAATCGTTATGGTCAGGAGTAAATTGGTGTTGGAAATAGGCTCCCTAAGTTTTTTCCCCGGCATCCCGGCAAATAAACCTTTCTTATTGATCATAATGTTAATTCTCCGTTTTCGTAGGTTTGCTTATCTCTAGCAGCTTATCTTTCGCCGGTTTTTTAAACAGCTTATCGCGCAGCTGAAGGGCATATGCTTTCACAATTGGCGAACCAATTACAACGATGGCTATAATTACAATTGCCTTATAGGCTTTTATCGCCGTTGATGGAACCTTCATGGCATAAAGCGTAATCGTTAATGCCTGAATGACATAAGCCCCTATCACCGAACCGGTCAAGCTGAATTTTCCACCGCTTAGAGCATTGCCTCCGATGGCGACTGCCAAAATAGCGTCCATTTCAATATCCAAAAGAATGGTTTCATGGTTGATAAGTCCTACTCTACTGACGGCGATAGTACCGGAAATAGCAGCGCAAACGCCCAGCATTATAAATGATAATAGTTTTATCCAAACAGGGTTGATCCCGTTTAAGCGCGCGGATCTTTCGTTAATTCCAACCGCTTGTGTATATAACCCGAGATTGGTGAACCTTAAGACAAGCGAAACCAACACCCCGAATATAATTACGATAATAATGGGTGTGGGTATGGGGATGCCTGGAATAAAACTTCCAATATAGCCGAGCAGCGGGCTTTCAACAGTAGGCGTTGCCCCGCCATTTATCCAATACGCTATAGAGCGTCCGGCAGAAAACAGTATTAATGACGCAATCATCGGCTGAATCTTGAATACAGCAACCAATGAGCCGTTGAATGCGCCGAATACAATTGCAACAACACAGCTTGCCAAAAAGGCGACAAGAATAATTGGCATTGTAATTTGATTTGCTCGAAGCACACTAACAAAAATACTGCCTGCTATTGCCGCCACAGCACCAACGCTGATATCCTGCCCTCTCGACGATGCTGTTACCAGCGTCATACCGATTGCTAATATAGCAAGCTCGGATGCGCCGTTTAAGATACTGATTATATTTCCTGAAAGAACGGTGTTTCCATCGTTGTTGGTTGTAATGGCTAAAGAGAAAAATCCAACATCTCTGATTAAATTAAAAACAATTATTAAAAAGAGCGCAAACAACGGGACAAACAATTGAGACCTCGCAATTTTTTTTAAACCTTTAGCCATTTTGAGCTGCCTCCCCCGCTATCGTATGCATAATTTTAGCTTGTGTCATATCCTCGCCCTTCAGTTCACCCACTATTTTACGGTCCCGCATAATGATGAGCCGCGAGCAAGTGCGAAGCATCTCCTCTATTTCAGATGAAATAAATGTAACGCTAACGCCTTCTTCGGCAAGCTTGAGTACAAGCTTTTGTATTTCAACTTTTGTACCGACGTCAATACCGCGCGTCGGTTCGTCCAGGATAAGATAATTTGGATTTGTAAGCAGCCAGCGTGCAAGTATTACCTTTTGTTGATTTCCGCCCGAAAGTGATTTTATGGGCGTATCCGTCGAAGGGGTTTTTATTCCTAATAATTTGATGTACTCATCTGCAAAGGCTTCCGCCTCAGTTTTGGAAAACGGCCGGAAAAAGCCCTTCATTACCTGCAATGCAAGTAAAATATTTTCACGCACGGACAGATCCTCGACGATACCGTCCTGTTTTCTGTCCTCGGGCAGATATCCGATACCGTGCTTCATGGCGTCCTTAGGTTTGGATATTTTAACGTTTTTTCCGTTTACCTTCACCCTGCCGCCGGTAATTTTATCAGCGCCGAATATAGCGCGTACGCTTTCGCTGCGGCCAGAGCCAAGAAGCCCGGTAAACCCGTTTACTTCTCCTTTGTGAATTTTAAAGTCAAACGCCTGTGTACCCGCTGCGCTGGATAGCCCAAATGCCTCGAAAACGGGCGTGTCATCCGCCTTGGCTTGCAGGGCCTTTCGATTTTCCAACGCTGAAATGTCGTCAAGCTCTTTACCCATCATTTTTGAAATGAGCTGCACGCGCGGCAAATCCTTTATTTCGTACTCTCCTACGAGTTCACCGTTCCGTAAAACGGTTATCCTGTCGCTTATCTCATACACCTGCTCAAGAAAATGCGTTATGAAGATGATGCCGACACCAGAGGACTTCAGTTCGCGCATAAGAGAGAAAAGCTTTGCAACCTCGTGTTCGTCCAGCGAGGAGGTCGGTTCGTCCAAGATAAGTACTTTGCAGTCCATATCCACGGAGCGGGCAATGGCGACCATTTGCTGTACAGCAAGTGAGCAAGTGGCAAGCTGCTGAGTGGCTCTCGCCGGGATATTCAGTTTAGAAAGGATCTCCGTCGTCTTCCTTTCTATGGAGCGCCAATTTACTAAACGATAATTGCCCCGCCCGATAAACATATTTTCGGCAACTGTCAGGTTAGGGCAAAGGGTTATCTCCTGATAAACCGTGCTAATGCCTAAATTCTGAGCCTCTTGGGGTGATTTTACAGTAATTTCTTTGTTAATACCCGCTATGTGGATTTGCCCGGAATCCTTGGGGTATACGCCTGTTAAAACTTTGATTAAGGTTGACTTACCGGCTCCATTCTCACCCATCAGGGCGTGAATTTCGCCCCTGCGAAGAGTGAAATCCACATTTTGCAAAGCGCGTACACCCGGAAATGCTTTACATATTGCCTGCATGGATAAAACGATGTCGTTTTGCATAGGTAACTAACCATCCTTTAAGCATTTAAAGTTTCGTAAAGATGGCGGTGTGGAGTATGCGGAAAATATCCATATACTCCATACCGCACATACTTAATACGAAGTCCCTGTTATTAGGTTTAGAAAAGATTTATTGATTATTCCCCGAGGCCGTACGTATCAATGTCAGACTGCGTAATAGTAGTTGCATCAAAACCACGCTCTTCAGAAATAACCTTCTTTTCCGTAAGTGTCTCGCCTGCTTCAAGTTTCTGTATCATCTCAGCGATTACAGAAGCCTGGAATGGGCTGCACTGACCGTCATAGTTCCAGTTGCCCGCAAGCAGTTCCCTAAGCGCCCACTTGTTGCAATCGAAGCCCATTACAACGACATCCTTGCCAACACCGTGGGTGATACCAGCTTCATCCAGCGCCGCAACAGCACCTTTTGCCATACCATCATTTTCGGCATAGATAACGTTGAATTCGTCTCCGGAATTAATGACTGATTCGACAATTTTCTTTGCTTCGGCTTCATCCCAGGTAGCGGTCTGCTGCACAACCTTTGTCATGGTGCCGGCTGCAAATTCAGTATCCAGCGCGGCCGTGCGGCCAATCTGCGCATCGGAACCCATTGCGCCCTGAATGTGGATAACATTATACGAATCAAGTTTTTGCGCCTTCAGCCACTCCACAGCCGTAGTGCCTTCCTGTGCCATATCGGAAACAACGGCGGCTTCATACAGACTCTCGTCGGCGTTTAGCATACGGTCAAAAAGGAACACTTTGATGCCGGCTTCTTTAGCATTGGCAAGAACAGTATCCCAGCCATCGGTAGCGGCGGCTGAGATGAGAAGATAGTCTACGCCATCGGTGATAAACTGAGCAGCTGCATTCAATTGCTCATCATTTTTCAGGCTGTAGAAGGTCGAGACCGCGTATCCGTTCGCTTCCGTGAAGACTTTTTCGAAGTCTGCCACATTCGCTGCGCGATATCCAGACTCGGCTGGCGGATTGTTGACGATACCAACCTTAATCAGTTCGCCGGCAGGCTCTGCAGCAGCGGGCGCTTCGGTAGAAGCGGCGGGTGCTGCAATAGAAGCGGCAGGCGCTTCGCTAGAAACGGCGGGTGCTTCGCTGGAAGCGGCAGGTGCCGGTGTTCCCGCACATGCGGCTAATCCAAGCGCCATAACAACAACAATGAGAATAGCGATTAGTTTTTTCATACTTCGGTTTCCTTTCCAAAGTTTAATTTAAAGGTGCACATCCTTTTATTTCTGCTTATAACATTTTAAAAAAGTAAAAACAATACTATTAAAAGAACCGCGTAAAAATTCTAACAATCTCGATTAGATAGCTAAACATTGGAAATTTTTAAACCGTTACAAAGTCCGAGCCGCTGTAATTTTTTATCCTTTTACCGTAAAAAAATGACCACCCTAAGCTTCGGAATCTCTGGAAACCGTCTTTATGGCTGAACCATAACCGGATGCATATTAGCGAAATGTTTTTTTATCATGCTGAGATGCCAAATAATGTGGCTGAGGTGATTGCAGTCTCATGTAAAGAAACACTATTGTTCTGTTCATTCCGTTTCGTTCGTACGATTAACGCCGAAAAACAAATTTATGGAGTTATGCCGGCAGCCCGGGCACCGCCTGATGGGTGGTACAATAAAGGCCCGTATAAAATTGGACCCAAAAGGTGATTCACCGTTCCATGCCGAATGGAAAGCCGTAGGAAACGGCATTCCCTAGTACTCCCTGCGGTCAATCATATCCTGAGTGATGGTGGTGTAGTCAAACTGGGTTTCATCTATATATTTTTCCCGCTCTATCGTATCCCCGCGCTGAAGCCGCTTGATGATCCCGTCTACATAAGGTCCCTGCAGCGGGTTGCATTCGATATTCAGCCCGATTTTCCCCTCCAGACAATATTCAAGCCCCAGCCTCGACGCGTCAAACGAGATGACGATCACGCCGTCATCCGCATTGCATGTCAGTCCCGCCTTTTCCATCGCATCGATCGCGCCAAGCGCCTCGCCGTCGTTCTCGCAGTAAACGACATCGATATCCTTTGTCTGCTCCAAAATAGCGTCCATCACTTCTAACGCTTTGGCTCTTGTAAAATCGCCGTCTTCCTGCGCGACAATTTCCCAGTTTGGATTTTGGCTGACCGCCTGCTCCAGCGCGGCGGTGCGCCCGATCTGAGCGGAGGAACCGATCGTTCCTTGAATATGGACAATCCGAATGGGTTTCGCCGTTCTGCCCTGCTTTTCCAGCAGGTCCTCCAGCCACTGGACGGCTTTTTCGCCTTCTTTGTGGAAGTCGGAACCGATATATGCCGTATACAGATCCTCGTCCCCCGCTTCGATATAGCGGTCCGTCACGATAACCGGTATGCCGGCCTCCTTCGCTTCCTGCAGTATTAAGTTCCAGCCTGTTTCCACTCTTGGAGAGAACACGATATAGTCCACATCCTGCTGGATAAAGGTGCGAATCGCTCTGATCTGGTTTTCATTCTCATTTCGGGCATCGTCAAATATCAGCTCATATCCGTTTTCTTCACTCAGCGCCGCTTTCATGCTCTCGGTGTTAGCCACGCGCCACTCCGATTCTGCGCCAACCTGCGAAAACCCGACTAAGATCAAGTTATCCACCTCCTCCTCGGAAACATCGGTCGCGGGCACTTCATTGGTGCATGCACAAAGCAGGATCACTAAACTTATGGCAATCGCAAAAGCGATTTTTTTCATAATTTCATCTCCTTATCAATCGTTTGCATGGGGATCGTTACGAAGACTTTGGTTCCAACATCCGGCGTACTTTCCACAGATAAACCATATTCCCCGCCGAACAATATTTGAATCCTCTGGTGTACCGTTCTCAGCCCAAAGCCTTCGTTCCTGTCATACATCAGAGACGCCCGCACTGCGTCCAGCCGTTCCTCCGTCATACCGATCCCGTCGTCCGTTACCTCCAGAATCAGGCGTTCGTCCTGCGCTATGCCGGTCACTCGAATTATGCCTTTGCGGCGGCTTATCTTTATGCCGTGATACAGCGCGTTTTCCACGAGCGGCTGCAATGTAAGCTTCGGTAGTATGTATTTTTTCAACTCATCCGGAATGTCAATGTTGTAATCCATCAGATCCCGATAGCGTATCTGCTGGATTTCCAGATAGCTTCTGATGTGCTGTTCTTCCTCCGCGAGCGTGATGACATTCTGCCCGCGGCTCAAAGAAAAGCGGAAATAATTCGACAGGCTGCTGACCATCATAACCGCTTCGCTGATTTCCCCGGACTCCATCAGCCAGATGATGGTATCCATCGTGTTATAGAGAAAATGCGGATTCATCTGTGCCTGCAGCAATGCCAGCATGGTGCGTCGGCGCTGTTTTTCCTGTTCGATGTTCTTATCGATCTGCTGCTTTAGACGCCCGACCATGCTCTCTATACCGTCCGAAAGAAGTTGTACTTCCTCCACGTCGGCTTGAATCGGTTCGCAAACGAGCAGGCTGCCTTTGCCGATCGCTTCCAGACGCTCACATAGCTTATCGATCGGATCAACGATCCTGCGGCTTAACTTTCTCGAATGGGCCAAAAGGAAATACAGCAGCACCAGCGATAAAACCAAGATTATGCCCATTACAACGATCATGTTCGTAATCATAGCCGTCTGCAAAGCATCCAGATGTGCCGCTTCATAGTAAACGTAGGTGTACATGTACTCCTGGATCATTTCCGTCATCCCGTAGATGTTTGTGTTCAGTTGATCCATGCGGGAATCGTATCCTTCCGTTTCCGTGATCTGCTGCATCTTCATCTCAAGTTTGTGGCATAGGTTCAGCACAATATTGATTTGGCGCAGACTGTCCTTTTCCGTCGTCGTATCGATCAGCTTTCGGGCGATCGATTCCGCGGACCGCACCTCCTCAAGCGGCAGACCTTCTGAATATTGGCTGTCGATGACATAATAATACATCTTCAGATCAACGTTATACTTGAAATCCCGATTGAAGTCCGAAGCCGTCGTGACGTTGTTCAGAATCGCTTTATACTGCAGTGCATACACCACCCCGGTGAAGGCGACCGCGACGATAACGATCATCAGTGGCAGCGCGACGATAAGTATTATTTTCCATAGCTTTCTCTGCATGGTATTCTTTCCATTTTCCGCTTCAGGCTGATAATGAATGCTCACAACTTGATTCCTCTGCGATATTCGCTGGGCGTGCAGCCCGATACTTTCTTAAATACGAAGCTAAAATAGTGCGGATCTTTGTACCCGACGGCGAACGCTATCTCACACGAGCGCTTGTCCGTTTGACGGAGCATGCGCTTTGCCTCGTCTATCCGTTTGTTTGTAATATATTCCACGAAGGTTTGCCCGACTTCCTGGCTGAACATCGCTGAAAAGTAATTTGGGCTGATATTCACTTTTCTGGCTACACGGTCGAGTGAAATCGATTCGTCCGGATAATGCTGGTTGATAAACTCGATCGCCTGAGTCAGCAGATTGCGCTGCTGTTTTTTACTTTCATTGTTACGTAGCGTGAAAGCCTGCTCCATAATCTGACGAACGAATTTTCGCGCTTTCTCCGGCGTCGACGCGCTGTCACTCGGTCGAAGCTCTGTCGACCAGATGCTGTCCGCAGGACAACCAATTGATTTCAGGTACTCATTAGTCGCAAAATAAACTGTCAATGTTAGGTATCTGCAAAACAATGGCAGCGAAACGGCTTCCACATCGGAACTTTGAAACAGATGATTGATAAAGCGGTCGATTTCCTCTTCCGCCCCGTTGCTTAGAAATTTTCGGATACCCTCCTGATCGATCTCCGTCGTGCACGCATCTTCTTTGGCGCCACCCTTTTTTCTGAAACTATGAATGCTTGTTTCAGTCAGAATATGCTCCTCAGGGCATAAATAGCGATAGGACAGTATGCGGGTTGCCTCCGCAAAGCAAGCTGGTATAGCGCTGAGCCGCGATACCGGCGAGCCGGATGCGATATACCAGTCCACATCTTGCCCCGCCATGTCACAACAGCTCTGTATACTCTCGATGCATTGCATGCTTCGCTGCTCGATATCGATTTGCATGCCCTTAACCAGAACGGCATATGTTGTGACGTTCAGGATAAAAAGAATGAACTCCGAATGGCCCGCGATATACTGGCCGACATTATCCTGCACCACCGCGAGTGCGTCCGTATAGCGCTCCGGTGTGCTTCCGTTATAACCGGCGTTGTTTAATGAAAAAAGTACAATATTATAAAATGGGGCGTTCACGTCCAGGCCCAACGCCTTCGCGGTTTCGGAGATTTCCGAAACGCTCAAACCGCCGACAACGATTTGCTCAAAAAACCTCCTGCGTGAAAACATCTCGTACTCCTGAGCTTCCCGTTGAAACCTCGCGAGGTATTCCTGCTGCTGCTGCTCGACTTCCATTTTCTTGTGCAGCTCAATCAGGATCTCAACCATTTTATCTTTCATTATTGGCTTGAGCAAATATTGCTCAACACCCATACGAATGGCTTGCTGTGCGTAGGAAAAATCGTCATATCCACTGATGATAACGGTTTTTGTCTTTGGCAGCTCTGTGCGGATCAGCTCTATTAACGCCAATCCGTCCATAAACGGCATTTTAATATCAGTGATCAAAAGATCGGGATGAATTTGACGAATCAACGGCAGCGCAAGTTCACCATCAGGAGCGTCACCAGCATAAAAAAAACCGTAATGCTCCCAATGAATGTTGTTGCGTATACCTTCACGTACCACGATCTCATCCTCAACAAGAAAGACCTTAAACATATTGGTATCTTCCTTTCAATTGGATGTGTAGTCTTGAAATTAAATATGTACAATCCCCCATATATTATGGAACAGATTCCAAAAAACGCCAATAGAATTTTTTTTGATATTCGTTCAATTTTCTATTGAGAACTTCTTCCAAGCCCTGATTTTATTCAACCTGGACATAACGTATATCCGTCTCCGCATGCTGAATCGTGGATTTGATGCTTATAATCTAGCGGTTTTTCCCACTATGTATAGCGAATAAATAGTTTCTTCCTATATTTAGCATAATGTCTGCTTAACAAATAATCAATAATATTTTTTTAGGTATAAAATAAGACGAACGAATGTAAAAGTGCTTTACCTTGTTTTCCCGCCTAAGCTTCTGCCGCATACTCTTGCTTATCTGCTAGTACAACATTCAGCCCGGAAGACTAAAATAAAAAAAGCATCCTTACCGGATATATAAAGCGGAAACGATGCATTTTTAAGTCTACCGTTATTTTGATCTGGCTGCCCGGATATCTCCCGAAGCTGCGAGGGGAAGCACCACTCTTGCCGTGCTCCCCTGTAAGCTCGGGATGTACCCATAACTGTATGGTTTATTCATACCGGTATAGGCCCGTGCGTAGTCTATACCCGGCAAAGAATCTATTGAGGCTCTGGCTTGAAACGTCTTTTATGCTTATGATGGGTCGTTCACCGTATCACCACCGATCTTACGACTACCAATTTCCCAGCGTCTGTTTCACAAACCGTATCGCATAATTCATCGATATCGGCGACATTATGGCTGGCAAGCAATATGGTTTTGCCTGAATTTCGCAATCCTTTAATCAGTTCCCGCATATCCTCAACCCCATGTTTATCAAGGCCGTTGAAAGGTTCATCCAGTATCAGCAGAGATGGATTTTCCATGATCGCCTGCGCGATCCCCAGGCGTTGCCGCATCCCTGGGAAATACTTGCCCACGAGCTTTTTCATAGCAGTATCAAAGCCCATATACCTGATTGCCTCCACGATCTCCATAATGCCTATCTTTTTTCGCAGAGACGCTAAAATCTGCATATTTTTAATGCCGCTCAAATTAGGAAGAAAACCCGGCGTTTCAATGATAAATCCCAGATCTTCGGGGAAATCCATATCACACCCTACTTGCCCGTAATCCACCAGAATCCTGCCCTGTGCCGGGATCAAAAAACCACAGATGCATTTGAACAGGACCGTTTTTCCAGAGCCGTTGTTACCGATGATACCGTGAATTTTTCCTTCTTCAAAATCACGGCTCACGTCATAAAGCACCCTTTCCTTTTTCAATTCCATGTATACATGCTGTACGCTGACTGCGGTATTAACCACAGTGTCCGCGCCTCCGTTCCGGTAAAAATAAGCTGTATCTTTTCATTCTCCTAAACTCATAAAAATCAGAATGCGATGAGCTCGGCAATTATATGGCAGGTTATCCATAGCCTGGGCAGCAAGTCATATGTAATATTTTTTCATGATTTTGCTCCCCTCTTAAATCTTCAATTCCAATGACTAAAAGCAGTTCTATATATTAGAGATGCCAAAAACCTAAATGGCGGTGATTTTTATAAAAGATTTATAAAATTTAAATTATATTTTTTAAATTGTGAAAACTGAAGACATAATTGTATTGTCATTTTATTCCAAAAGGAAGATTTGCCTTTTTCTTTAATTAAAAAAATAAGGGAATTTGACTTATTTTGCTTAATATTATAAGATATTTATAATATTATTATCAGTGGGTGACGTCATTGAAATTCTATAATTCCAATGAAAGAAACGAATTTTTTGATGAATTATATAACAAATATAAATATCAGGTTTGGAAAAGTATTACCCATTTTACCCATAACGCAAATTTTGCTGAAGATATTATACAGGAAACATTTTTAATTATTGCAAATAAGTTGGATCAACTAAAAGATATAAATAAATGCAAATCGTGGATTCATGTTATTGCTTACAATGAAGCCAAAAGGCAAATGCGAAAAAACAATTATAATATTCTGCAATTCAGATCAGAATTTGATGATAATGATTATATCAAATATTATGCATCTGTGCCGGATTTGCCCATTGAAGAAGAAATAATTTTAAATGAAGAGGTGAAATTTACCACCCAAGCAATAGAAATGCTCTCTTATATTGAGAAGCAATTATTTTTAATGAAATATCAGCAAGGACTTACCTATAAGGAGATAGGGCGAATTTTAGAAGAAGACCCTAAGCGGCTTAAATGGAGAATGCCTGTGATATTAAAGAAATTGCGGATCAATATTGAAAATATAAGAGGTGAAAAAGTTGAATAAAATACAGAAAAAATATTTGGAAAAAATTCTTGATAATTATATGGATACTCCTATTGATGACGATAAACTTGATGGGATTTATAGCCGTATTAAAAATAAACTTGAAGAAAATGACCCGGCTCAATCAAAACTATTCACAAAAAAGAAAGGAAGAAAAAGTATATTCAACAGGATTGGCATTGTTGCAGCCTGCGTTATTGGATTCTTTATATTAATTATTGCAGTTCCATCAATGCCTCAAGTTCAGGCTTTCAGGTTTGATATTGAAAAAAATTTTTATCAATTATTCCATCCTACGGAAGAAATATATCAAGACGGTATTGTAGCCGTACATTATTCCAATATAGATGAAATAAACAAGGATTTAGAAATTAAGCTGCCAAAATTCAACTGGATCCCGGAAGGGCTTGAACTTTCGGATATCAGTGCATTAAAAGATATAAATAACAAATTCCGAACAGTTAATTATAATTACACGAATGCTTCAGGTGAGGATATTATAGATATAGGGATTATTTATTTTGGTGATGACATTGCCCATTCACAATTTAATTCTTCATCCGAATTTTATGAATACAGTTTTAAAGACATGAAAATAGCACTATCGAAAGACAGCCCCTATAACGCCCATTTTTATTATAACAATCAGTATTTGGTTTCTGTTACAACAAGTCTTGATAAAGACAATTTACTGAAATTTATCGAAAATATTGAATAATTTCTAAAAAACTTGTTTTTTCATCAATTTTCTTTATTTTTTTCCGCCAACGCGTTCCAACTTGCCTCTTATATATAGAATATATTGTGGGAGGTGCGTTATGCGCAAAAATTTATTTATTGTTTTATGTTTCCTCTTGGTTTTTTCATTGAACAGCGTTGCTTTTGCGGCGGAAACCAATGCAAGCCAGTCCGATTCAATACAAATTGTACAATCAGCGTCATCCGGCACCGGCTTTGCAGATAGCCCGCATTATAAAATAATGGCCCCGGCAATTGCCAACGCCAACCCGGTTATTTCTGAATGGTATAACGGTATAAGCAGATATAACGGAGGAGTAATAAGCATGATATCTTTCTCTTCTGCTTCCGGAATAGCTGATAAGATTGAGGTTACGTATGTGCTTCAGCAATCACGGAATGCAAGCTCATGGACGAACTATTTTTCAACCGTTCACAGCCGTTCAAACGCGATGCAATTCTCTGATAGTTTCAGTAATTCAATAACCCCGGGTTATTATTACAGGCTAGTTACTTATCATCGTACTTACACTGGCTCTACTTGTACAAGTACCCAAACGGCTACATCCGGCAGCCTGTACTTCTAAAGCTTTTTTTATCCGGTTTAAAAGAGTGCGGTTTTTACTAATGTAAGTTCCGCACCCTTTTTTATTTTATAGAAAACGCTTTATGGAAATAGACGCGGTCAAGCCGTCTTCCAATTCTTATCCCTGTCCACACCGTAAATAAGGCGGCACAGACACGCCATACATTCGGAATGCCCTTGCCGCCCAAAACAAATCCGCTATTAGCTCGGAACGCCTTCAATCTCCACAGGCAATGGTATAATCTTCGGCTTTACTACCATGATCTGTTGTCGTCCATATAAACCTTTTGCAGATGCGGGATAGTCGGGCACTTTCTGTCAATGCCCAAGGCAATTTCAAGATCAATCGCGTGCTCCTGTTCTACTTTGGCTATGTCCCTGATCTTCTGCGCCGAATCGTATAACCCCATCGCTTCAAGCTGCCCTATTCGCTCCAGATACCGGCGTATCGCATCATATTCCAGTTGAAGATCCTGCAAAAGCATTTCCTGATTATTTTCTGATGTATATCTGGTCGCTGATTGCACGGTCGGTACGCCGCCCAGGTAATTGATCAGATCGCTCACAATGACAGCGTGCTCGCGCTCCTCCTCTGCATGCTCCTCCAGTTCCCGGATGACCGCAAAATATTCGGGACCGGTCAGCGTCGCCGCATGTTGGATATATTGAATGAGCGCAGCGTACTCGCCAGCCAGGTCTATGTTTAATCCTTCTATGACCGTTTCAAGATTTTGTTGATATGTCACCATTTATTCCCCCCAAACTATAAATTTTTAATATTATATGTTTTTAGAAAATATGGTGTTATTTAAAATTGCCGGCAGCAAGTTAAGCCGCCTTTGTTTTGGTTATCCTAGTCTTCAAGCACCAGAGATGCAATTTTCTCCGCACTGTCTTCGGAGAGATCGCATAAACAGACAATGGCGTCATGCCGTGCGTCTTTCCGGGATACCTTAAGGTGCCCGCAAAAAAAAGTAAACAGCAGGAGATAATTCGTATAAAGCCGGTTTGCAATCCGTGCGCCATTTTCACTCAGTTGTACCTTTCCATAACTTTCTTTACAGAAAAGGTTTTCCTCTTCCATTGATTTCAGCATTTTTGAAACGCTGGGGCGCTTGACATTCAGGGAAGCCGCGATATCCTTTGAAAAAACTTCATTCCCGTTCTGGCCTAGCTCATAAACAATCAACAGGTATCTTTTCTTTGCGGAAGAAAGCATAAAAAAGTCCTCCTTTCTTTCTTTTTTGTACAAAATGTATTGAACAGAAATAGAATTGAAGTCGGCATGATATGCCGGCTTCAATTTGTTAAAAAAATTGGAGAGAGAGTAGTTAATGGCACCCGTTATTTCCGGGCGAATGGCCTTTGCAATGTTCACAGGAATCCCCGCCGGAATGGCAGGAGCCTTTTTCACTGCACCCGGCGCAGGCACCCTTTTTAGCCAGATAGCGGATTGCCAGGACAAACAAGGCAATCAGCACTATGGTTATTAAAATTGTTGGCAAATTCATATCATGACCTCCTGCATGCTTTTAAGAGAGTATCATCGGGCAGGAAGCAGAATCAGCCGCCTGCCGGATAATTTTTATACGTGGGCTCTTGCCCGGCTCATACTTATCGTCCGTTGAGGAGCGGGGCGGAACAGCAGGTAAAGCATTACGATCAATACCGCAAGAGCCGCAGCCGTTCCGATACCGAATGCCCCGCCGTTAAACACGCTGCCCAGCTGATAAACCATCAATGCGATTACGTATGCAAATACCGTCTGATAACCGATCGCAAAGAACGTCCATTTTCCGCTTGCCATCTCGCGTTTTATAGCGCCGATCGCCGCAAAGCAAGGTGCGCAAAGCAAATTGAATATCAGGAACGACATTGCGCCCAACGCGCTGGGGAACATCAGCATAGTAGCCGTCCACAGGCCTGGATCGCTCTCTGCCGCATCGGCGATCCCGTTCAAAACGCCGAATGTGCCCACAACATTTTCTTTTGCAATAAGGCCGGAAACCGTCGCGACGGCGGCTTTCCAGTTGCCAAAGCCCAAGGGCGCAAATACAGGGGCGATAGCGTTTCCGATTGCGGCGAGCAGGCTGACTTCCTGATCCACCATGCCAAAGGAACCGTCCACAAAACCAAAACTTGAAAGGAACCATATTGCGCAGCAAGCAACGAAGATGATCGTACCGGCTTTCACAATAAACGCCCTGCTGCGTTCCCACATATGGATCAGTACGCTTTTAGCGGAAGGCATATGGTACTGGGGCAGTTCCATCACAAAGGGCGCGGGATCGCCGGTAAACATTTTAGTTTTCTTTAATATGATGCCTGAAACAATTACAGCCAGAATACCCATGAAATACATCGCGGGAGCCATCCACCAAGCGCCTCCCATGATTGCGCCCGCTATCAGCGCTATGACCGGCAGCTTTGCGCCGCAGGGTATAAACGTAGTGGTCATGATCGTCATGCGGCGGTCTTTTTCGTTTTCTATTGTTTTGGTAGCCATAATACCGGGAACACCGCACCCCGAAGCAATCAACAATGGAATGAAGCTTTTGCCGGACAGGCCGAATTTGCGGAAGATCCGGTCCATAATGAACGCGACGCGCGCCATATAGCCGCAGTCTTCCAGCACGGACAGGAAGAAAAACAAAATCAGCATCTGAGGTACAAAACCCAGAACGGCGCCTACGCCGCCTATGATTCCGTCAACCACCAGGCCGTTCAACCAATCTGCAGCGCCCACGTTTGTAAGAAAATCACCGACCGCCGGCTGGATCCATTCACCAAACAGGGTATCATTCGTCCAGTCTGTTACAAGGGCGCCGACCGTTGTTACGGAAATAAAATAAACAATAAACATCACGAGTGCAAAAATCGGCAGGGCCAGCGCGCGGTTTGTAACAATGCTGTCAATTTTATCAGAGATTGTCATGGCGTTCTGCTTTTTACGGCAGCATCCTGCAATCATCTTTGTGATATACTGATACCGCTCGTTTGTAATTATGCTCTCTCCGTCATCTTCAAGCTTTTTTTCCACCGAAGAAATTACGGATTCAATTTTGTCTTTTACAGCCTGATTCAGCTGAAGCTTTGCCATCATTTTTTCATCGCGTTCAAAAAGTTTGACGGCGTACCAGCGAATCTGCCTCGGTTCCACAAAATCTTTGCAGATATCCGCAATGGCGGAAAGGGCTTCCTCAACCTCCGCGCTGAATTTATGCTGCGGTACGGCCGCTTTTTTGGTTTTTGCCAGCATGATCGCTTTTTCGGCCGTTTCCATGGACCCCGTTCCCTTGAGAGCGCAGGTTTCCACCACTTCGCATCCCAGTTCCGCGGACAGTTTCCGCACATCAATTTTGTCTCCGGATTTATTGACTATGTCCATCATATTCAATGCGATCACAACGGGTATGCCCAGTTCGAGGATCTGCGTCGTCAGGTAGAGATTTCGTTCCAGATTACTGGCGTCAACAAGGTTGATCACTGCGTCGGGGCGTTCGTCTATAAGATAATTGCGGCTGACAACTTCCTCCAGCGTGTACGGAGAAAGAGAATATATCCCCGGCAAATCGGTGATGATCACATCCTTGTGACCGCGAAGCTTCCCTTCTTTTTTCTCAACGGTAACACCCGGCCAGTTGCCGACATATTGGCTGCTGCCCGTCAGATTGTTAAACATTGTCGTCTTGCCGCAGTTCGGGTTTCCGGCAAGAGCAATTTTGATATTCATTATTTACCCTCCTTAATAAAGTTAGCAATGACTAACTCTTCGTTAAAAAATACATGCATCTTCAGCACACTTCAATATTCTCGGCTTCATTTTTACGGATGGTAAGCTCGTACCCGCGTACGGTGATTTCCACCGGGTCGCCAAAAGGAGCAACCTTGCGGATAAATATTTCAGTTCCTTTTGTGATACCCATATCCATAATACGGCGTTTGATTGTACCGGTACCGGTAAGCTTCGCGACAGACACTGTCTCGCCGCATTTGACTTCTTTGAGTGTTTTCATACTTCATCTCCCCTTTTCAATTTGATTATACAGTCAATATACGGCTTGCCATCACTTTACTGATAGCCATCCGCGTCCCTTTGACGTTCACAATCACATTTCCGCTCAGTTCGGATACCACTAAAACTTCCGTATCCTCTACAAAACCCAGGTTGCTGAGAAACCGGCGTATTTCGTCTTTACCGCGGACGGATGCGACCCGTACTTTTTCTCCGGCCGCCACCATACTCAGGGGCATTCCCTGCCCTGACACCTTAACCTGAGGACAATATATTTCTGTTTTTACATTTGTGATTGCCACAGTATTTTCCGTTACCATTCCGAATCACCTCCAAAAAGTTAGCTATGGCTAACTTTTAGTCTTAAAATTAGGAGTTAGCGATCGCTAATTCCTTCATAATCAGTTTACTATCGCTAACTATAATTGTCAATAGCAGCCAATAAAAAAATTATGCCTCTGCAAGCTTTTCTCCCAACGCTTTGCATGTTTCCAGATCGGAATCCGCAGGCTGTTCGTTCACAATCAGTCCTTCCGCAATAAGTTTCGCACCGGCTGATTGCACAGAATCCTGCCAGTTGCGCATCCATTCGCCGTCGCCCCATCCATAAGAACCAAACAGGGCAATCTTTTTCCCCGGCAATTGTCCTTGGACTGACCGAAACATTGGTTCAAACTCTGTTTCTTCAAGTTCCTCAGCACCCATGGACGGGCAGCCGAACGCGATTTTGTCAAAACCGGCTGCCATTTCATTCGTAAAATCAGGCGCTTTCAGTACCGATACCTCTGCTCCCGCTTTCATCGCCCCTTCCGCTATAGCAAGGGCCATCATCTCCGTATTTCCGGTGCCGCTCCAATAAACTACTGCTATTTTTTTCATTTTATAACCTCTTTTCAAAGATATTATCAAGCAGCGACTGTAAGCTGCAAGATTGACTTTCCACGGATAAATAAATCCAGATAAACGGATTTGCATTTCTTAAATTTCATAAAACACTTCTGCGCAGCACAATGATCCTCATAAACCTTCCAGCAGCCGCAGCAGCAGAAATTCTTTCCGTTGTTTTCTATAAACTCCACCACGTCGTGCAGGGGATATCCCAAAAACAACCCGATCTCATGGGGAAATCCGGGACAATTTACAAGCCGGTCTTTCAAGACCGAAATGCTTCCCTCTACCGATCCGGTATCATATCCAAAGGTATTTAAGAAACTGCATATCCTGGGATTCTTAAGATCCGCCGCCAGGCTTTTCTTTCTGTAGACATATACCAGGGCCCGGTTTTCGTATTTTGCCAGAACCGTTACGCAAACACCCTTCTGAATCAACAAATTGTTCCAGTATTCTATGTATTCATCGATATTTTCATATGCGCGTATCTGATAATTAAACAAGCTTCCGGTTTTGAGTTTTGCCAGAGTAGGCGCGCAATGTTCTATTAATATTCTTTCAAATGTTCTGGTCATTTTTGTATTCCTCTTTGCAATAATACGATAAAATGTTCTTTAAGGCCGAAATGCTGCTGCTGTGAGACCTTTCAACCGGTATTTTAGACCGCTTTGCCACATTAAGCGCACAGCCGGTCATTCTATGGGATACGGTTCCGGTAAACAATATCAGCAGGTCGGGTGTCCCTATTTTTTGTTGCATCTCCCCTTTCGATTTCGTGAATACCTTTGCGCTGAAACCATAGCTTCTGCATAAATCCTTATAGAGGCACTCCATTCGTTCGTTTCCTCCAATAATAACAACGCTCATAAATCGCCCTTTCGGTTAGCATATGCTAACTATAAATGTTTTAAAAAGGAATGTCCATTCACTCCTTTATCGATCAGTTAGCATACGCTAACCATTTGTATGGTAACATGATTCCAGAAATCAGTCAAGCTGTTTTTAGAAATTTCTCATAAAAAAAGACATCAGCTTTTATTCTCGGGCATCATAAATAACGGTTTAAAATGAAGCGCGTATCTTATACAGTTTAAACCATACTCTTTATTATTATCACGCAATAGGGTATACTGAAATTGTTAGGATAGTACAACTTATTTGCGCCGGCGGGCGGACATCCGCGCAGGAATGGAGGAAACGATGGACAAACTCACATTTACAATGGAAAACTATCTTGAAGCGATATACGAACTTTCCAAAGCAGGTGCAGGCGCGCGGGTATCCGATATTGCGGAACGAATGGGCGTAACAAAAGCAAGCACAAACAGCGCCATGGCGACGCTCGCGGAAAAAGGATTGATCGTCAATGAGAAATACAGGGAGATATTTCTTACACACGAAGGATTAAGGCTGGCCGAATTGACCTCAAATAAACATAAAGTAATAAAACAATTCCTGATTCAAATTTTAAAAGTTGAGCCTGCTGTTGCCGATAACGACGCCTGTGCGATCGAGCACGTTATCAGCAGCGATTCTGTCTCAGCCATGCAGGATTTTATGCAAAGAAGGGAATAGAATTTTCCGTAACATTACCGCATAATTGTATCATTTTCGAATCGGTTAAACAGGATGTTTGTCACAACCGCATCCCAGTTCTGCAGTAATACCCGCACAACAGCGGGATCAAACATGATTCCGCTGTTGAGTTTGATTTCATCCATGCATTCCGCAGGACTGCATATTTTCCTATATGGACGGCAGCTCATCATGGCGTCGATTGAATCGCAAACGGCAATGATCCTGCTTCCGAGAGGTATCCCCTCTCCTTTCAATCCGTCGGGGTAACCCTTGCCGTCCCAGCGTTCATGATGATGCAGAATAATTTCCGCCACTTCCGACAGTCCGTCAAATTTTTTTAATATTTCCGCCCCGATCCGGGGATGCTGTTTCACGCAATCCCATTCTTCGGCCGTCAGCCTGCCGGGTTTGGTCAGTATATGATCCGGAACTCCTATTTTACCTATATCATGCACATGTGCTGCCATATGGATAAGTTCGGTTTGCACGGAAGGCAGACCAAGTATGCGGCATATTTGTTCAGTCATATCACTGACGCGTAAAGAATGGCTGGCAGTTGGATGATCCTTTGCCTCCAGGGCGGCGATAACGCCTACAATCATATCGTGATATATCTTCGGAGGCGGTATAATGCCGCGCCTTGGATTTACAATACGGCCGTAAATATCAGAAAAACGTTTCCAGAACTTTTCTTCATTTCTCTTCATTATGAACCCACATCCTCTTTCAGCTTGCACTGCTCCGTTCATGTATTTATGAAATGACCGGTCTCCAGCCTCTTTCCATGCCTAAGATTGTCGCGCCAGCTTTGAAGCAGGGCATCCAGACGTTCAGCCTCCCTAAGCACCCCGAGTTCTTGTTCATTTTTTTCCATTACAGCCACAATACCGCCGTTTTGAATAATGATTCTGAAATCGGCCAGCAAAGCGAGCGCAGGGTCATGCGTCGCTATCAGGACAATCTTATTTTCCCCCGTCAGCAGACTGAGAGCCTTACGCCTGTTGATGCCCGCATTTTCCAGCTCATCGATCAGTACGACGGGAGCCGTGGATAAAATGGCGCAGTCGGCAATCATAAGCGCTCTTGACTGTCCGCCGCTCAAACTGGTGATATGCGTATTCCTGAAAAAAGGCTCTCCGGCAAGCTCGTTCGCCATTTCAAAAGCTTTTTGGACCGCGCCTTTGGAATCTTCCGTCATCCAGCATTGCGCATGCATCTCCAAAAACTGCTCGACACTTAAATCAATTACAAAATTCATATTCTGGGACAACTGCGCCACCCATTTTTTCTTTGTTCTTCCAACAGATTCCCGTGGTTTCGGCGCGCCGTCCAGAAAGACGCGCCTGCCGGTCGGGGTATCGCCGTCTGCGCCCCATTCTATGTCGGCAAGCAGCCTGCTCTTACCGCTCCCCGTCGGGCCGACAATCGCCGCAATCGTACCTTTTTTCAAATCGATGCGCTCAAATTTTTCTTTTTTCCCGTCCTTGTTACGGCCGGCAAACAGTGTGACCTGTTCCACACGGGCATGCTTTTCCGTTAAAAAATCCTCCATGCTCTGGATAAAGGAATTAAAATTTTCCAGGAATTTCTCGCGGCTTATGCCTAAATTCCGATAAAATTCCCCTTCTTGCTTCATTATATTTTCGCGGATGCTTAAATCCTCACTGTAGTCAAACTCATATTCGTCCAGCCAGTCCCTGGCAAAAGGATACTTGCCAAACACCTGCTCCAATTCCATATTCGTTATGTATTCCATTCAGGCATCATCCCCCAATTGTATTTTTCGTACATTCCCTATCTGATACTCCTTTCCGATCCTGGTTTCTCCCAGGCAGTAAGAGCAAAGAGCCATCGGCATTGGAAACCGCAGCCTTTCATCTTTGATTGCGGTCTCAAGGGCATCTTCTTCCATTTTCCTGCAAAGTTCGTACGTCCCCTGTCCGTTAAGACCGTTTACATGAAAAATGGCTGCGTTGGGATTGACGTATTGCACCCGTACGGCAAAAACCTCCTTTTCAGCCTGGGATACGATATCACTTTTGGTGACCGCCACAATATCGGCCAGACGCAGCATGGGGCCGATTTTGGACGGCGTATGCACGCCGCTCAGCTGGTCGATCACGCATATGGCGAGCGCGCCGTGGATGTGCGGCGAACAGCGGTTGCACAAGCCCGCGCTTTCTGTAAAAAGATAATCAAAACCCTGTCCAAGCCCCCACTCAAAAGCCTCTTCAATATTTGTAATAAAATAATGGTCCGGGCACAGTTCCCTGGAAAGGCCCTTTTTCACGGGGATATTGTGCCTCTGATATACGATATCGTCGTCCGTATACAGACAGTCAAATTTAACGACGCCCGCCTTTTTTCCCTGTTCTGTCAAATGCAGGATGGTTTTTTGCAGGACAGACGTTTTACCCGAAGAAGGCGGGCCGGATACCGTGATAAGCTTCATATCTGTTCCTCCAAAAAAATCTTTTTCGACGCCTCAATTATTTCAAGGACATCATGTTTATAAAGATACTCAAAACCCAGCCACCAAAGTTTTCCGGGCAGGCAATTTGAAACACGCGGGTCAGAAGACGGAAAAAAACCCTGGTGCATAAAAATCTCTCCGCATTCCGCACCGCAGATGAATTCCGCCAGCATTTTTTGATCTTCGCTCATATCCCTGCGCGCGGTGCAGACAAGCGGGATAACCGGCGCACCTTCACAGGGCCATACCATTTCCATGCCTTCTTCTTTTGTTTTTATCCCAGCAAAAATATAAGGCATGATATACACGGCCGGTCTGGCGTCAAGCCCGTTTATCTTGATCATCTGTGACGGATGCGCGCCGCATATGCAGTTTGCGCCAAACCGCAGTACGCCTTCCAATCCGAATAATTGATATAAATAAACCAGAAAAACTCCGTCCAGCAAATGCCCGTCGTCCGGATAACATACGCTTTTATAAAATTCGTCCTTTAAAATATCCGCCCATCCGGCAGGCGCAGTCCTTCCCGCAAGCCTTTGCCTGTCGACAACAAATACGAGCGGTATGCCGGAAAGCATTCTGAAAATCTTTTTGGGATCCTCAAATCCGGCGAAATCAGGGTTTAATCCTCTTGTCACCGGTTCGCGGTACTGGCCGCCCGATAAAGCAGTGTTCCGGATCATTCCTTCAATTCCTGCGCCAACGACAACAGGCGGGCTTGCTATGGCTGTCAGCCCGTCTATCCAATCTTTTCCGAATTCCACAAGTCCGATATCGTATTTCAGCGGAAGCCTGCTTTCAGCAAGGAATGCGTCCAACGCGTTTTGAACGGGTAGCTGCACCATGCAGGGGATACGTCCCCAAAAATCGCATTCATCTGCAGGCGTATTGCCGCGGAGCGCCTGCTCCCGGCTTTTTTGATACGCGTCCAGCTCCAATAAGAAAGCGGGCGCTTCGATCCTCCTGAACTTAAGCGCGCTTTTTAATTTGAGACCGGCAGCCAATTCCTTTTTTTCCTCGTCGTACAATCCCTTGAGCATAAAAAAATCTCGGATCCCGGGATCGTCCTTTATGATTCTCTCAATTGTCCAATCAATATTCATTTCTGATTCCCTTTACATTATGCCAGCGACAACGGCAGTACGCAGGTGTAACTGCTCTGTTCCACCGGAATATCGCAGATTTTCACATGTACGCCAAACGCTTTTCGCAGATACGGTTCGGTAATTATACTGGCGGAATCGCCGCAAACGCTGGTCCCGTCGCCGCAAAGCAACAGCGTTAAATCCGATATGGAAAGCGCGTGTTCGGGATAATGCGTATTCACAATGGAAGAAATTTGTTTTTCCCGGCTTAAACGCCGTACAGCATCCAGAACAATAATCTGGTTTCTGAAATCCAGATTGGATTCCGGCTCATCCAGAATCAAAAGCGACGGCTTAGCAGCCAGCGCGCGCGCAATCAACACCATCTGCAATTCTCCGCCGCTGATCCGGCTGCAGAGCTTATGGCGCAGATACCGTACGCCGATTGCGGATAGGCTTTCTTCCATTATTTTTACGTCCTCAGCACGGGGCAGCCCGCCCATTTTTAAATGCGCGTTTCTCCCCAGAAGCACCATTTCCTCCACCGTATACGCAAAGGCGGAAAGCTTCGCCTGAGGCACATAGCCTATCTTTTTCCAGAACTCCTGATGCTTCATTTCGGTAATTGGCCGGCCGTCGATACGCGTTTCGCCCGCCGTCCATTTTAAAAGCCCCAGCATACATTTTAAAAGCGTTGTCTTTCCAACGCCGTTTGATCCCAATATTGTCAGTATCTGGTTGTCCCGTACGCATATGTTGACGTCCGATAAAATCTCTTTTCCGCCGGAATAGTGAAAACAGCCGTTTTGTACTTGAAATGTCATGCTTTGATCCCTCCCGTTTTTCTTAAAAGAATGATAAAAAAAGGCGCCCCGATCACTGCGGTCAGTATCGAAACCGGAATTTCCGCGGCGGATACGCTTCTTGCCACCGTATCGATCACAAGCATGAAAAGGGCGCCCATCCCTATGCTTGCAGGGATAACGTATTTATTATCGTTTCCAAATATCATCCGCGCGATATGCGGGATCAAAAGGCCTACCCAGCCGATCAGTCCACACATGGAAACGACTGCTGCGGTAATCATAGTGGAGCCTGTCACCACCAATATCCGTACCGCAGTTACGTTTATACCGAGCGATTTTGCTTCATCCTCGTGCAGGGACATGGCGTTCAGCTTCCACCTAAGGAAAAAAATCACGCCGATACCCGCCAGTATAAAAGGCGATCCCACCGCCAGCGTATCATAATTAGTGCCTGAAAGGCTTCCCATCAGCCAGAAAGTAATCGTCGGAAGCACGTCCTGCGGATCGGCAACATATTTGATCACGGAAACCAGCGCCGAAAACAGCGCGCTTACGACCATTCCCGCCAGTATGATCATTATGAGTGAAGAATTTCCCCGGATCCTGCTTATTCCGTAAACAATCGCAACCGCCGCTATACCCGCAGCCACCGATACAAACTGCACCGCAAGCATATTCAAACCAAACAATATGCCCAAAGCGGCTCCAAATGAAGCGCCCGTGGCAACGCCCAGTGTGTCGGGCGTTGCCAGCGGGTTGGAAAACAGCCCCTGAAACGAAGCGCCGGCTACGCTCAGGCCAGCTCCGGCCAGCAACGCAAGCAAGATACGCGGCAAACGGATATTAAAAATCACGGTACGCATATTTTCAGTCACTTCGACCTGAGGATATGTTCCTGGAAACACAGTCTGCATAATTTCCGGGAAACTCAGGCTGTATCTGCCGCAGCCTGCCGCATAAAAACTGAATATGATGATCGCCGCGGCCAGCCCCGCTCCCCAAAGAAAATTTCTTCTTTTTGTGTTTCGAAACTCCATTTTACTCTCCGCTTATGATAGTTTAATATTGCCTGCATCGCTCGAAGGCGTATACATCTTGGAAACATCCTCGTCCGTCAGTTCAATTCCAAAGATCTGGCTGTAATATTCTTTTACCTTCTGCGTCATATCAATATCCGCGAATTGATCCGGATACATGGTTTTTGCGACCCATAACAGCGTCAGCGGGGTATCAACGCCCGGCGTATAGCTCCGGTAGCTGCCTAGGGGCATTTTGTATACCCGCTCGTCTTTTACCGCTTTCACCTGGCTCCAATCGTCCCCGCCAATGTTGTTTGTGTAAAGATCCTCAGGCTGGGCGGGCGTAAAATTGGTGATATAGATCACATCGGGATCCCACTCATATATCTGTTCCATATTGATTTCAACGCTTTGTTCCGTATCCAGAACTCCGGCAACATTGACAGCGCCGGATGCGTCTGCCCAATATTGGCCAAAAAAGTGTTTGCCGGAAGTCATAATAGCCGTTTCGTCATAAGTAAACAGGAACAGCGCCCGGGTCCGTTCTTCTTCCGGAATATCCTTTACCCTCTCCTGCACGAAATCGTAAATTTCACGGCTGTAATCCGAAACCACCTGGGATTTATCGTGATCGGGGAACATCTGTCCGAGTATGTTGATCCACTCGTCATAGGTTTTGATTACGTCGTAATCCCAATTGGTGGCCGAGATCCCAACGGCGGGTATGCCGGCATTTTTATACAGTTCTTCTTCCGCCTTATTGCCTGCGCTGTAAATGACAACATCCGGATCCAGCTTTATCAGTTCTTCCATATTGATATCGCTTCCCTGCACAAAACCTGTCGAAGCGTTTAATATCTCCGGAAAAACCTTGCTCAGCACGCTGTTTTGCGCCGCGGCCATGGAAACCGGATGAATCCCTACCAATTTTTCGGCGGAGCCCAGAAACATGGACAACGCCGCGGGCATGGGATAAATGGAAGTGACCACAACTCTGTTTATTTCCTGCGGCAAAACAACTTCGTTTCCGCTATGGTCGGTCACGATAATGGTATCGCCCTGAGGCTCCTCCGCCGCCGATGCTTCAGCCGTTTGCTGTGTCGGGGCCGCCGAGGCCGTCTCTGCCGGTTCCGGCAAGGCGCTTTCTTCCGCCGTTGCCGCGTCTGAGCAACCGGAAACCGCGGACAGCAGCATCAGGATACCCAGTACAATTGCAATAAATTTTACGTTCTTTCGCAATTTCACTGCATTTTGGTTCATTTCTAATACCTCTTTTCTATAATATTGTTGAAATTTCTTGATATATATGGAATCTCATATTGGGTGCGCAATTTGCTGGACACCGCCCAATGAGCTATATCAATACAAGTTTTTTCACTCTTGTTTTCCACCAGACTGCATATCATCGGATCTGCGACCACGGTCCTGAATCCTGGATCGTTCACCGCATCGTAAACGGCCTGCTCGCAGTCCAGCTCCATACCCGTACCGATACCGCCTGTTTTTCCGAAAGGCGTCCTAATTTCCACTCCTGTTTTATTGAAATCATATAAAAGCGCCTTGCCGATAGAATCCGCAACCACCGCGTCGCCGATCACCAACGTATCCGCGCGTCCGGCCGGCTGCCCCAAAACCGCGGCCGGTCCGTGCAGTGCCACATCCTCCAGATTCTTTAAAAAAATGCGGCCGTATTTCTCCCCTATTGGCAAACCGGATACATACGGCATGCCAAATCGCTTTTCCATAAAACGCGCGATTTCAAGGCCGGCCTGGGATACGGCAATATTGACGCACGCGCAGGCGGCAGTCTTCACTTTTTCAAGTGTTATGCCCATGGAGAAATCAGCATGGACTTCCCATCCGTTTTCCGTCAAAAACGCCGTCATATCGCTGTTGTTCTTTTCCGAAATATCAAGCGGCGTCGCGCCCAGAATATTGACGGTTTTATTCTTTTTTACCGGAGAGCCGGCGGCAAACCGTTCGATCACCTTGATGCAGGCGGATGCGATCCCCTCGTTGTAATAGCTTGTTCCCGTAGTATGAAACCCGAACGCCGGGATGCCTGTCATTATCTCCAGTTCATTGCACAGTCCTTCAAAATCCGTACCTATTACCATGGGTACCGGACTTCCCACCAACGCGATAAAATCATGAGAATATCCTTTTGCCACCGTTTCAATCCGCTTAAGAAACTTCTGTTCGTTGCCCATGACCACATCCATTTTTCTGAGGCCAGAACAGTACACCGCTTTTTGAGATCCATACCACCGCGGCTCGTCAAAGCCGGTATAATTTCCAGTACACCCGGCGGCGTCGTGGATGGTCAGAAGGACGCGGAAATCAAACAGCGCGGAGCAAACGCCCGAATAATCGGGAGCAAACGGCGGCAGGTACATGCAAAGCTTTTTCATTTATATCACCACCCCGTAATCCGCTATCAGTTTTTTTAAATCCGATTCCTCCAAATAGGCTTTTGCGATCATTTTCATAAGTTTATAAACGCCGTAATACCCAAACATGCCGCCGTCACCCGAAAGATTGACAATATGCCGGCTGCCCGTGATATAAGCGGCGTCAAAGCCTATGGCGACAGCGTCCTCCATGCGGTTCTGAAACCGGATCATATCCGGATGTTCGGGCTGGATCACTTTTATTCCCGGCGCGCTTCGGCGAACCTCTTCAAAACCCTCCCGGTCTATGGGCAGCACCTCCTGCGCCACAACCGCGGCGACACGGAATCCGTACCGAATAAGCGCAGCCGCAAGGCTGAAAGGCCGTACCGCAGCCCCGGCCGATACGACAAGCGGTTTTTGTCCGACTAGATCCAATGTTTTTTGTATTTCCCCACACGCTTTTTGAATCGAAAGTGAAAAATCATATTTTTTTGTTTGGCCCACAAATTCCTGCAGCCTTATGTACTGGTCGGCTATCTCGCCGGTATCATAAGATACGGGCAGAAATAAAAACGGGATTCCATGTCTTTGCTTCGTACTGCGCGCCGCCAGCAGCGCAATGGGAGAAAGCACCAGGTTGAAGCTGCTTTGCGCCATCTCCTGAAATCCGTCAAACGTATTAAAATCAGACATATGCAATACTTTTTCCATTCCGGCGCTTTTGAGCGCATCCCGCAGCTCGTTTTCATCGTCAATATTCAAAAGATTGCCCATCAAATTCAAATTCCGGCGCTTTATATCCGACTTTTTAAGGAACCCGAACATTGCGTCCTGCGTTGTCATTGCCGGCGGCGAATCGCTTTCCAGACTGATCGGATTCATATGCCCCGCGCGGAACGAAATATCCGGATGGTTTTGGTGCAGTTGTTCCATCAGGGCATTAAGATCCGTGCCTATCAGATCGTCAAGGCAGCTGACATACACCATAACGGCGCGCGGACGCTTTTTAAGCCTTTCCAGCAGCTCATCCACCCCTTCCAGTATGGTCTGGTCATACCCCTTGATAATGTCCTCTTTTGTGATGAATATATAAGAAAGCCTTTCTTTAAAGCCCTGCGCAATTGCCCCCAACGCTCCGTGCCTGCCGCAGGCAAAAGGGCATACAAAAACCGTGTGGCTTTCCGGCACCAGGGACGCGATGCGAACGATCCCCCAGTCGCCGTGGCTGGGCGCCGTATACCGGAGAGTCTTTTCAAAAACACATTCCATCAGGCGCACCCGCTTTCTTTTCCGGCGGCGCAGATTTGAATCATTTTTTGCGCCAGCGAATAGTAATCCTGCGCAATATCCGAGTCCGGATATGCCTCCACCACCGTTTTGTGCAGTTCCTCGGCTTTTTGTACAAACGGACTGCGCCGTATTTTCTGCACCACCCGGGAACCCGTATCTTCTGCCAGACGGTTTACCAGCGCCTCCTCGTTCTTTACGTTCCGTTCATTCAAGATAATGCCTGCGAACTTTGCATAATTTCTGCCCTTAAAGTTTTCTATTGCGCATGCGATATTGGTTGCGGCAAACAACGCCATCGACTCCCCCGAGGTTACAATAAACACATTATCCGCATATCCCTGGCGCATAGGCATGGCAAATCCGCCGCATACCACGTCGCCCAGAACATCATAAAGGATAATATCCGGTTTATATATTTCAAAGGCATCAAGTTCTTCCAGCTTTTGAAAAGCCGATATAATCCCCAGTCCCGCGCATCCGATGCCCGGCGTCGGTCCGCCCGATTCCACACATAATACGCCGCCCCATCCTTCCAATACAATATCTTTAAGCACGAATTTGTCATCTTTAATGCGTATCTGGTCCAGCACGGAAACAATTCCGCGGCCGCCAAGCAGATTACGGGTTGAATCCGCTTTTGGATCGCATCCAATTTGCATTACCCTGTATTTGGCGGACAGCGCCGCCGATAGATTTGATGTGGTTGTTGATTTGCCTATCCCGCCTTTTCCGTATACTGCTATCTTAATCATGTAGTCTCCTTGTCTTTTTTTGTTGTCCATCGCCTGTTAAATCTACATTGGGGAGGTTTAGGCCCTTTATTCGGTTAGCTATAGCTAACTAGTGTCTCAAAATAAAGGGCCCATATTTAACGAAGCCCATAGCGTCAAACCGCTTGCTCAAAGAAATTATCATTTATCCTTTGCCTGCTTAATTCGGATGTATCTCCCGTCAATACGCCGTTTTATATCAGCCGGCCGGATACAAACAAATTTTGTTCTCAATTCATCTCCTCAGTCGTCCTTTTCTTCACGCAATATGTTAGTATTATCTAACATTTTACCCGAATATAAGCGCCTTGCGGCGCGATCAAATAAATCATAGCAGATGATTTCCAAATAATCCGCTCCAAAAAGACGCGTTGCGCTCCAAAAGGACAATGGATTTTCAAATTAATAAAATTGTACGGGATTGATAACTGCATATTATTTACATCTCGTATTTTAGTTGTTATAATAGCCATAATGTTAGTACATTCTAACTTTTGTATTGTTCGAAAAGGAAGGGTGATATTTTTTGCATGCGTCGGAAAAAGAAAATAGTTTTTACGGAATGGATATCGATGCGATCAAACGTACGGACGACTGTACGGTATATAAGATGAAAAATCCGGACGGCGAAGGCGTTATGACAAGTTATCAGGTATTTCCGGGAATTGAACTTGTATATAACGATTTTCATATACCCAGCTGTTTTCAGGACGTTCCTCCAGGCGGCGGCATCCTTGAAATCAACCACTGCCGCGAGGGAAGGTTTGAATGCGCTTTTGAAAACGGCGCATACGTTTATATGGAAAAAGGGGATCTTGCCGTTAACCTGCGCGACAACCGGACGGTAACTTCGTGTTTTCCTCTGGAGCATTATCATGGGATCGCTGTAATGGTAAACCTTAAGGAGGCCGCGGCAACATTGTCCTCTGTGCTGGACGACATATCGATCGATCTGTATAAACTCTGCGGCAAATTATGTCCGGATAAGAGATGCTTTATCATGCGGGCCAAGCCTGAAATACAGCATATTTTTTCCGAACTCTATACAATCCCCCGCGAGGTGCAAAAGGGTTATTTCAAGCTGAAGGTTTTGGAGATATTGCTGTTTCTCAGCGTCACCGATATTTCGGGGTATGACGAAAACAGAAAATATTTTCCGAAAAAGCAGGTTGAGGCTGTAAAACAGATAAAGAAATATATCACACAAAACATGGACCAAAGATTCACACTTCAGGAGTTGTCCGAAAAATTCGGTATTGGGCTTACGTCCATGAAACTTTGTTTTAAGGGCGTTTTTGGCTCGTCCATTCTCTCCTTTTTGAAATCGCACCGCATGCAGGCCGCGGCTTTGATGCTGCGGCAAAGCGAAGACAGCGTTACGACTGTTGCAGGAAAGGCGGGATATACAAATGCAAGCAAATTCGCCGCAGCTTTCCGGGAAGAAACGGGCATGTCGCCGTACGAATTCAGGAAGAATTACCTGTCTGAATGGAGCGAATAGCGGTTGTATAAGCCCGAGGCTTACATTACAAGAGGGCAGTTAAACAAACAAATCATATGACCGGGCTTGCTTCCCGAAAAAACGCAAAAAACAAAACGTCCGATTGGATCATATAACATCGGTTTGGAGTAGAAACGTCAAACATTTATGAATAAAATGGTCATTAGTTAGAATGTTCTAACTAATGACTGTTTTTTGAAAGGAGCAAATTATGAGTAAATCAACAAACAAAGGCATTTCACGCCTGTTTGAATTCTCAGGAAAGTACAGACCGCTTGTTGCGGTTTCCGGAATACTTTCCGCAATAAGTGCGGTGATAACGCTTTTACCGTTCGTCTGCATTTATTATGTGGTACAGGAAATACTGCTTGCCGCTCCCGATATCGCAAGCGTGGACGCCGGCCGCCTGAACATGCTGGGCTGGCTGGCGGTGGGGCTTGCGGCCGCAGCGTTCGTTCTGTACTTCGCCGCTTTAATGTGTTCGCATATAGCCGCATTCCATACGGCCAAAAACATGAAATCCCAGACGCTGCATCACCTGATCCGCCTTCCTCTGGGATTCCATACGGCCAATTCAAGCGGAAAACTGCGTAAAATCATCGACGAAAACGCCGGCCAGACCGAAACCTTTATTGCGCACCAGATCCCCGACCTGATCGGTTCCTTTGTCACGCCTGTTGCCATAATCGTTCTTCTGGTGCTGTTTGACTGGAGGCTCGGACTCCTGAGCCTGTCCACGCTCGCAATAGGCTTTCTCATCCAGACGCGGATGACCTCCAGGGAATCGCTTGGTTTTATGCAGCAATATCAGGATTCGCTTGAAGACATGAACAACGAGGCGGTGGAATATGTACGGGGAATTTCGGTTGTCAAGGTGTTCGGCCAGACCGTACACTCCTTTAAACGATTTTATCAATCTATCATGCAGTATAAAAATTATGTTACGGAATACGCGCTTTCCATGCAAAAACCGATGACCGCCTTTGTCACGGTAATCAACGGAGCGTTTTTCCTGCTGGTTCCGGCAGGTGTCCTGATGTCCGGCGGCGCAGCCGATTACAAAAGCTTTTTACTCAGTTTTATTTTCTATGTTATTTTCACGCCCGCTTGCGCGGCAATGCTGATGAAGGTGATGTATTCCAGCTCCTATCGCATGGTCGCCGAAGAATCGGTCCGCCGGATCGACGCCCTTCTGGCGGAGAAACCCCTTGAAAGCGCAAAATCTCAGAAACTCCCGCAGGGTTTTGGCATCGTATTATCAGGCGTCTCATTCACCTATCCAGGCGCCCTGGTTCCCGCAGTGCACGAAGTCAGCTTCTCCGTACCCGAGGGCTCTGCAACCGCATTGGTAGGTCCTTCGGGAGGCGGAAAATCAACGATCGCCAGCCTGATACCCCGGTTTTGGGATGTGGATTCAGGCAGCATTAAAATCGGGGATGCAGATGTGCGCGAGATCCCCCCGGATGCGCTTATGAAGCAGATAGCCTTCGTATTTCAGAATACGCGTTTATTTAAAGCCAGTATACTGGACAATATTCTGGCCGCCCGTCCCAGCGCGACAAGAAATGAAGCGCTTGCGGCAGCCTACGCCGCCCAATGCCAGGATATTTTGGAAAAGCTGCCCCAGGGCCTGGATACCGTAATCGGCGCAAAAGGCATTTACCTTTCGGGAGGCGAGCAGCAGAGAATCGCCCTTGCCCGCGCGATCCTGAAGGACGCGCCCATTATTGTCCTGGATGAAGCCACTGCGTTTTCAGATCCGGAAAACGAGCATCAGATCCAGCTTGCCTTGAGACAGCTTGTCCGGGGAAAAACAGTACTGATGATCGCCCATCGGCTCTCAACCGTACAAAACGCGGATCAGATTATTGTAGTCGAAGGCGGCTCGGTGATTGAAATCGGCTCGCATAATGAACTGATTCAAGGCAACGGATTATATGCCCGGATGTGGCGGGACTACCAGACCTCTGTATTATGGGGGATCGGGAAGGAGGAATCTCATGTTTCGTAAATTATTCGCTTTGAGCGAAAAAGGCGCGGCCGACCTGAAAAAAGGGATCGCGTCCTGCGCTGCAGCCAACATCAGCCTGATGTTGCCTGTCGGGCTCCTGATCATGCTTCTTGGAGAAATGATCAGGCCCTTGTTTGGGGGCGACGCCGGAACGCCGGATGTCTGGCTTTACACCGGTCTTGCGGCGGCCGTACTCGCTGTTATTTTTGCAGCGCACTATATAGAATACAGGTTCACCTATGTATCGGCTTATGCGGAAAGCGCCAACCGGCGAATCTCGTTGGCGGAAAAACTCCGGCAGCTTCCCTTGTCCTTTTTCGGCCAGCGTGATTTAAGCGAACTGACCACCACAATGATGGGCGACTGCACCGAACTGGAGCATACGTTTTCCCACGCGGTACCGCAACTATTCGGCGCCGTCATTTCAATTATACTGGTGGGGATCGGTCTCTTCGCTTTTGAATGGCGCATGGCGCTTTGCGTTATGATGGCGCTGCCGTTGTCCCTGATTATTGTGTTTGGCAGCAAAAAATTGCAGGATAGATTCGGCGTTAAAAAAGTAAATGCAAAACTGATTTCCGCAGACGGCATTCAGGAGTGCCTTGAAACGGTCCGGGAACTGAAGGCCTGCAGCATGGAACGGGAATACCTCCAAAAACTCGATGAAAAATTGGACGAGGTGATCCGCGCCTCCATCCGTTCGGAACTGGTGACGGGCTGCTTTATTTCTTCCGCAACCATCGTTCTGCGTCTGGGCTTTGCCGCCACCATCCTCGTCGGCGCTGGCCTGCTTGGCAGCGGTAAAATTGATTTTCTGACCTATCTGATTTTTCTTCTGGCTGCTTCCCGCATCTACGACCCGCTGGCGACCATATTTATGCAGACAGCCGAGCTGTTCAATGCAAGAATACAGATCCGCCGGATGCAGGCCATGGAAAACCAGCCTGTGCAGCAGGGGGCTCAAGACTTGACCCCAAAAGGCTTTGATATAGTTTTTAAAAACGTGACTTTTTCCTATAATGAAGAGGAAGTGCTGCATAATGTTTCCTTTACGGCAAAGCAGGGCGAGGTGACGGCTCTGGTCGGTCCTTCGGGCAGCGGAAAAAGTACCGCCGCCAAGCTTGCAGCGAGATTCTGGGACGCAGGCAGCGGAAGCGTGTCCATTGGCGGCATAGACGTTTCTTCAATTGAACCCGAGACGCTGCTAAAATATTATTCCATTGTTTTTCAGGATGTTGTGCTGTTTGGCGGCAGCATCATGGAAAATATCCGCCTTGGCCGGCGCGGCGCTACGGATGAGGAGGTATACGCAGCCGCAAAAGCCGCGCAATGCGATGAATTCATCTCCCGTTTTCCCGGCGGATATCAGACAATCATTGGCGAAAACGGAGCAACCTTGTCCGGCGGAGAAAGGCAGCGTATCTCCATCGCCCGCGCACTCCTGAAGGACGCCCCCATCATTCTGCTGGATGAGGCTACCGCTTCGCTGGACGTTGAAAACGAAACGCAGATACAATTGGCCCTCTCCACGCTCATACGCAATAAAACCGTGCTGGTCATTGCCCACCGCATGCGCACGGTTGCGGGCGCGGATAAAATTGTCGTCCTGCAGAACGGCAGGATGTCCGAACAGGGAAATCACCAGGGATTGATGGACAGAAAAGGATTGTACGCGCGTCTTTATTCGCTTCAGCAGAAATCGGCCGCGTGGAAATTATAAACGCGATGAATTATGTTATTTGGATAACGAGCGTTATTTGTTATAAAAGGCAAAAGCCGAACCTTCCTGCAAAAGTTATCTTTTCCGGAAAGATAAATAACGGCAATTCATTTGCGGTAAACTGATAGAGCGCCAGAAATCCGCTCAAATGAGCGGATTTCTTTCAATAGCCCTCTTTTACAATAATAACATCATTATGTGTCTGCAATAAAGTAATGACTAATCGTCAAAATCTATATCATATTCTGCCATTACCGGGTAATAGTAGTCGTCGTAAATATAATCGCACCGCCCGAACCTGTCGCAACAACGCCCGTATCTATCGCAGCAACGGCCATATCTGTCATAAGTATAACACGGTCTGTATCCCGGATCTATTACAATCGGCACTGGGATAATCTGCCTGCGCGGGAAACGCCTTGGAAAACGGCGGAAATCGTCGCGCCTTCTGTCACGCCAACGGTCATCTCTGCCATCGCGCCAACGGTCATCCCTGCCGTCGCGCATACCGCCCTGCATCCCGGGACCCTGAACGGGTACATCTGTATCAAAGTACATTAATTTGCCTCCTTTCCACAGTGATTCCTATAAAAGAAATGAATTTCTATTTTTGTTTATAGTATGTAACCGGCTTTTATAATGTTCTATATTAACAGGCTTCTTTTATACCCTCATAAAAAAAGCATAAGCCAAAAACCTATGCTCCTTGTGCTATATATGGAAAAGATTTAATCTTCCAGAAGATGCTTCAGCATTCTTTCGGGGTTGTTTAAAAATTGTTTTGTCAGGATAAAATGTTCTGTCTGCTGATACGGGGTGAGCTCGATATCGTCGTCCGTTAATACGTAAGTATCTGCGTGCGGATATGCAATCAGCATGGGAGAATGTGTTGCAATGATAAACTGTGAGTTTTCACCCGCCAGATAATCTATCTGCGCAAGCAGCGTAAGTTGTTTGGACGGCGAAAGCGCCGCCTCAGGCTCGTCAAGTATATACAGTCCCTTCCCCCCAAACCGGTTTAAAACAAGCGACAGAAAGCTCTCGCCATGTGACTGTTCATGCAGTGATTTGCCGCCGTAACTGTCTTTGATCATGGGCGCGCCGGCCAATTCCCGATCCAAATCTTCAATATAACTGGCTACGTTATAAAAGCTTTCCGCTCTTAAAAAATAGCCGTCCGAAGGCCTGCGGACGCCCCTTGTCAGATGAAGCTTCCCGTGCAGCGGCGAATGGGACGTATAAGTGGAAAAATTAAAGTTTTTGCTGCCGCCCTCCGGATTAAAGCCGTATGCAACTGCAATGGCTTCCAATAGCGTGGATTTGCCCGATCCGTTTTCCCCAATAAAAAACGTGACCTTTTTATTGAATTCAATTTCTCCTTTTTTAGCCAGATTTCTTACGACCGGCAGGCGGAAAACATAGGATCTCCCCTCATCCACGTCTTTATCCAGATATATTTTTCGAATATACTGATCGTTCATCAAGCAAAGCACCTTCCTGAAAACCAAATCCGAAACGGGATTCCTGGAACATTATAGCACAAACCCTCATTTACCGCCATTCAGCATGCCTTCTCCTTGAAAGCGCTTGTGCATTACCGTATACGCTGTCAGGCAAATGTTGTAAATTTTAATCAAAATGTATTATACTATTAGTGTGGCCTGAAACCAGCTTGGAGGAGCAGAAAAATGGAAAACAACACGGGTATCGATCAAAACGATATTGCGCGGGACCATATTCCAGTCACATACCGGCGTTCTGCAAATAAAACCGCAAGTAAAGCTGGCGGCTGGGCGTTTGCCGCTCTGTCTCTTCTTTTTGGCCTGCTGCAGATCGCATACCTTTTTTTCAGTCACAGGTCCGGCTATGAATATATTTACGATTGGATGTTTTACGCAGTAAACGCTGCGATCCCGGCCTTCGCTTTTTTGTCTGTTCTTTTGTTCTTCCATGGAAAAAAACCAGCGGTATTTGCCGCCGCGGTAACTTTTGCGGCGCTGCTCTGCCTCGATCTTTTTGCATTTTTTTCATTCGGCCTTGGTACGGCAAGTATTGTCAGCGTATCTCCGGATCTGACGCACAGGATGATCTTAAAGCAGGAGGATGCTACCGGAAAAGTAACCGCTTACCGCAGTCCGATTCTTGTATTTGCCCGCAGGTATGAGCAATTTTCAGATACCGCAGGCGGCCCGCTCAAAATCCAGTGGCTCGCCCCGGATGTCTGTGCGGTGACATATACGGATACTAACGGGTTCCTTCACCAGTATGTCGGCACCTTTGGCGACCGCGGCAACGGCATTACCTATTATGAGGTCAAAGACGCCATACGGGGAGATTGGGCCATGAACGCAAAAAACGCGGACGGCAACACGCTTGAAGCCAACGATACCGGCATTACCATAAAAAGCGGCGATACAACGGAAACTTTTGATTATAAGGACTGTAAACAGTTCGGCACCCTTGCCCTTGTTCTATACCGCGGCAACCTGCCGCAATGGACGATTACGCTGGACAGCAACTGCAAAATATTGAACGAATTCCGCATTCTGGCAGACGGAGGCACCATCACTCTCTGCCGTGTCTCCATGGACAAAACCGCTCCATTCAGTTATTTCCGAACAAACGATCCGCTCGCCGGTGTTGCATCGGCAGCAGCGCCCGAAACCGTTTCCGTACCGCCGGCATCCGCAAGTCCCACAAAAAATCTGACTTCTGATTTTTCCGATCTAAAAAAATATGGTCCCAAAGAGGTTGTAATATTTATTACCCCCTCCCAGGACTTTTTTGAAATCGGAAAAGCGGCAGTGTATGCGGATATGAAACGGCCCGGCGTAGCTAACATCGATACCATATTGCAGATTACGCAAATGAAGCTTCTTGCGGGAGATCTAAATGATTTTTTGATCGAAATACAATCCAGTTTATCCAGTCAGCTTGGGCCTTCCCAATATAACGTTACTTACCGAATACAAAAAGGAAACGGCGTTTTCGGCGCGGCGGATGTTTTTAATGTTCAGGGAACGGAAGGCTTAAAAGCGCTTGATCCTCCGCAAATCAAGGATATGTCAAAGGATAACGCATTCCGGTTGTTTATTCCCCGGTCAATGTTTGAATTGACTCCTGAAGAAGTGCAGCAGCAGGAATTGGCCGCCGCCGGGCAGCTTAAGGATCTGCTTGAAGAATCACCCGACCTCTCAGATTTTGATTCTATGCAGGGCCTGGTAAAAGTTCAAAGCGATTCAAACGATATGTTCATGATAGCGCGCCTGGCCTTGGAGGAACACTTGAAAAAGTTTGCCGCGGGCGGTACTGACAGAGATGTGCAGATGACCGATATGTTTATCTTCGCGGGAGACGCAAACGAATTTATAATTTATGTACAATATAAATCTCCCGGAACCGCTTACGCCAGGCTCCGGATTAAAAAAGGCGACGGGGTTTACCTTGCGATGGTAAGCGGCTACGACGAAATAGGGCCCGCAGGTCTCGTTCCCATTGATCCCCCAAAGTATAAGGATGCATCAAACGATCCCGCCTACCATTTCTTCGTCCCGGCCGAATAATATTTATGTTATCCTAAACGCTCCGACTGCACCGCCTGAACAAACTCAACCGGATGCTGTATGATCTTTGCCGTTTCTTCAGCGGAGAAGCCCTCTGAAAGATATCTTTTCGCGATAAGCGCCATGGATTCGCCGATCTCTATGATGTGATGGTCAGGGTCGTAGATGCGCACGACTCTCTGCTGCCACTCGTGTTTCTTTGGCGGATGAACGTATTCTATACCCGGATAATTTTTTAATTTCTCAACGAACGCTTCAAAATCATCCACTTCAAAATACAGTTCCATGTTATTGGATTTTTCCACAACCGATTCCTTGGGAATATCGGTCAGCCACGCGAAATTTTGCTGGACAGCAAAGCCTCCGCTGAAAGTGACGAACCATCCCAGGTCAAGCGCGACCGATTGATCAAATAAATCGGCATAAAACTTTTTGGATACCTCAACATCTTTGACCGCCAATAAGGCCAGTTTGAATTCCATTGGTTAATCCCCCCCCGTTCCTAATAATTAAATATTATACCATTTTCTTCTAGATAATGCCAGCAAATTGTTGTTTTGCATATCTGATGACTTTTCGGAAGTAAGCTGGTATACTGATGTTACCATTAATACAGAGAGGGTGAGCATATGAATGGACAGCAATCCAGGCTTGAATTGTTTGCAAGGAATACGCAGGTGATAAAAAAAGATTTTATATGGCAGAACACATTGATCAAGCGGCTCGCCGCATTATTGTATGCCGCAGAGAGCAAAGAAATGGACTGTGAGGCAATACACGAAAGCCATGATCTGATCAAAAAACATACCGGACTCTTTTCCGCGTTCCGGGGCAATTCGGTAATCAGTATCGCAACAATGCTTTCGCTTAGCAGTGACAGAAACGTGCAGCTTTCCAACACTCTTGAGGTATATGAGTTATTGAAAAAAGAGCATTTCAGAGCTTCTGATTTTCTTGTGGTGGCAGCCTACCAGATCGCCGCGCATGCAAAAGCGTCTGATTTTGAGCATATAGTCCGGAGGACAAAAGCGTTTTATGACGGGATGAAACAGGAGCACTGGTTCCTTACCGGACAGGACGACTATATATTCGCAGCGATGCTCGGCCTCTCGGACGTTGAACTATCAGCCGGTTTGGACCGCATGCAACAACTGTACGACGACCTCAAGCCCGAATTCTTCTCAGGTATAGGCTTGCAGTCCCTCGCTCAGGTCCTGGTCCTCAGTGGAAAATCCGCTGAAGCCGAGACCCGTGTCCTTGCGCTGCGGGATACATTCCGCGCGCGGGGCATCCGTCTGGACAGAACCTATACCCTGTCTTCGCTGGGTGTGCTCTCCCTGCTTCCTGCCGATATTGAGAAAATCGTACGCGAAGTCGACGAAGCGTACGAATACCTGCGCACACAAAAGGGTTTCGGTGCCTTTACGGTATCTAAACAGGAACTTCTGCTGCTATCCGCGGGGCTTGTTGCATTCGATTATGTGGACCATGCAAAAAGCGGGATTGTAAACACAGCCATTTCCACAAGTATTGTCGATATCATCATCGCCCAGCAGGCGGCCATTGCGGCGGCGGCAGCTTCGTCGGCTGCTGCTGCGGGCGCTTCTTCTTCAGGCTGACCGATGCTTTATGCGTTAATACTATATGTTCCGGATCATTACCACCCGGCTGCCCCACGCGCGGCGTATTCAAATCCAACTGCCTCTTTTTATCAGGTCTTCGCGGATAGGATACGCTTTTCACGCTGTTTATACAGTTTTTGCTGATTCGCCGGATCTGCGGCTAAGCCTGAGGCTGCAGAACTTCACGTTACTTCTTAAGTTTTATTGATTTGAAGCAAAGTTCGGACAAAGGTATTCCGGACTCATCACTGACAATGGCCATTATCATGGCCGCGGTTTCCTCATCCACATTAACAAGCTGAAGCGTTCCGGCAGAAAAATCCTCAGACTTGTCTAAGACGGCGTTCTCAGCCTCTTCTTTGAGTTCTATTTTGTTTTCTTGCTTTTTGACGTTTATTGATCCCAGCAACTTTGAGAAAAGCTTGATCACCAGGCTTAGCGCAACCAATATGCCAAAAACCACGGCTATGATAAACAATGCAACCAATAAACTTTCTGAAACAGTAATCTGAATCGCCTCCTAAAAAAATTTTTTTATATATAAAAAGGCGGAGAGCTATACGCAGCTCTCCACCCTAAAAGCCAGAACTTGAAACAACACTGAATTGTTGCCAACCGGAATCATGGAATTATTAATTTTTCTTTATTTAAGGATACACTATATGGCATATAAAGTCAAATAAAAGCTGTATTTGATTTTTTTCAGCCGTATTTGACTTTTAATCCGCCCCTTTTTTATATATCATGCAGCTTACTCTAGATTCGATATAGTCGGGTACTTTGTCTTTTGGAATACCAAGGGCAAGAGAGAATTCGCCGTACAACAGCTCCTCAGCCTATAATCATACCATATAAAGGCGGCAATCTGTTCTGAAACGGTATGTTCATTCGCCAGAGTTGCTTGCCATAACTTTATATTAGCACTTGTTTTTTTTTAAATGTTAGTAAAATTTTTGGCATATATTAAAATTTTTTTATAAAAGCCGCTGAAAAACACTTACATGCGCCCATCGTTTTATGTTAAAATACGCCTTGAACAACGAGTTGTGTCGATCACGTAAATCCAGTTGACCGGCACAACTTTTTTATTTTTAAGGAGCGAAACCAAATGCCAAAAACAAAATTCCAGGAACTTATTTTTTCAGTAATGATGGCAGCCGCCATGGTATATGCAATGGAATTGTATAACCTTGCCTTGGAGGCCGGAAGCCTTTCCGGCGAGCTGTTCCTTAATGTTTTTCATGACCTTGTCCCGATGGGCGCCATTGTCATTATTCTTCAAAAGTTTATAGCCGGGCCTGTTGCCAGGAAGCTGGCTTTCCGGTATGTAACGCCGGGCAGCGATAATCCGGTCTTCATGACATTGTTTACCTCGGCATTTACCGTATGTTTGATGTGCCCGATGATGAGCGGAGTTGCGACAGCCTTATTCAAGCATGCGGGTACCAGGTTTTTTCCGGTATGGCTGGAGACCACCGCCCGGAATTTCCCGACGGCCCTTTGCTGGCAAATTTTCTTTGCAGGGCCCCTTGTGCGTTTTTTATTCCGCCGTTTGTTTGCAAAACAGTTATCTGAGAAAACAGAAAGGTAAAATTGTTCGCGTTGTTTAAATATGGACGGTAACGAATAACCGGCCCCGAATCATTCCATCCTGTTCTCCAGAAATTGATCCTTCAGTTCTTTTGCAGCGGCGGCGATATCCCCTGCCGCAATAACGGCGGAAACAACCGCGATCCCGCTGATCCCGGTATTTTTCAGAAAGGGTATTGTTTCCCGATTGATCCCTCCTATCGCAACAACAGGGACGCGGGATATGGCAACGATATCATTAAGAACATCCAGCGTTACTTTTTTTGCGTCGGCTTTTGTTCCGGTTGCAAACATTGCACCCACTCCCAGGTAATCCGCACCGTCCTCCTGCGCCTTCAGGGCATCTTCCACCGTGGATACGGAGACGCCGAGTATCCGGTCCGGACCAAGCATCCGCCGGACAGAGGCGGCGGGCAGGTCGCTCTGTCCGATATGTACTCCCGCGGCGTCTGCAGCGAGCGCGATATCCGCCCTGTCATTGACGATAAGGGGGATATTAAAAGAATCAGTTATTTTTTTTATGTTGAGCGCCGTCAAGAAAAATTCCCGGGAGGAAGCATTTTTCTCGCGCAGCTGCACCAGCGTACATCCCCCCTCAATTGCCTGCCGCACCGCGGATTCCAGCGTCTTTGCGCTCATCAGACCACGGTCGGTTACAAGGTAGAGGCTTAAATCAATCCCTTTGCTCATATATTTTTGCCCTCCTTTTGATCTCTTCCGCGTTCAGGTTTCCGATCGCGTCCAGTATCCCCATTTGAAAAGCGCCGCATCCTTTTCCATCAGCGTTCATCTCTGCCAGCTCGCCGGCAATTCCCATGGACAGCACGCCTCCTGCGGCGGCGGTCAGATAATCCGCGGCAGCGCCCAGGTATGCGCCTATAAGGGAGGTGCACATGCACCCGGTGCCCGTCACACCCGAAAGCAATTTTGTCCCGTTCTCAATGTATATTGTACGGCTTCCGTCGGATATCACATCGACCGGTCCCGTGATTGCGGCAACACAACCCAGAATCTTTGCCGCGCTTTTTGCCAGAAGACTCCGCGCCTCATTGCCCGCCGCAGTATCATCCTCCGATGCGTCAACCCCTTTTGCCATGCCGCCCGCGCCCGCAATAAAGCCTATTTCGGAAACATTCCCGCGCACTACGCTTAATTTGACTTCTTCCATAAGTCTGAGCGCGGACCGGTTCCTGTATGCGGATGCGCCCGCGCCCACCGGGTCGAAAACGACGGGGATCCCAAGGCTGTTTGCCTTTTTGCCTGCGGCAATAATGGATTCCATTATCCGTTGGTTCAGCGTGCCTATGTTCAGAACCAGAGCCGAAGAAATGGATACGATATCATGGACTTCTTCCAACTCGTCCGCCATGACCGGCGAAGCTCCGATGGCCAGCGTTATATTGGCGCAGCCGTTTGCCGTCACATAATTGGTAATATGATGTACGAGCGGTTTTTTCCGCCTTATTTCCTCAAGAGCACATCCAATCTCATTTTCCATTTGATCGTCTCCTCAGTCCTTTATCCTAACGTCCTGGCCGCTCAGCGCAAGGTTCATCGTCCGTACAGCGCACATCTTGCCGCACATGGAACAGCTGTGAGCGTCCGCAGGCGGTACGCTTTGGTAATACTCCCTTGCCTTTTCGCCGTCGATCGCGAGGCTGAACATCGCGTCCCAATCCAGTTCGCGCCGGGCTTCGCTCATACGGTAGTCCCATGTGGCCGCATTTTTGATCCCTTTGGCAATATCGCCGGCATGCGCGGCGATTTTTGCCGCAATAATCCCTTCTTTCACGTCGCAAAGGTCCGGAAGGCGAAGATGCTCCGCCGGAGTCACATAACAGAGAAAGTCCGCCCCGTTTGCCGCCGCTACGGCTCCGCCGATTGCCGACGTAATATGATCGTATCCGGGCGCGATATCCGTGACCAGGGGACCGAGGACATAAAACGGCGCGCCATGGCAAAGCCGTTTCTGCAGCTTCATATTAGCTCCGATCTCATTTATCGCCATATGCCCCGGGCCCTCCACCAACACTTGCACGTCCCGCTCCCATGCGCGGCTTGTCAGGTTTCCTATTTCCGTAAGTTCCGCAATCTGCGCGGCGTCGGTGGCGTCGTAAATGCTGCCCGGCCGGAGCGCGTCTCCAATGCTTATGGTCACGTCGTATTCGCGCAGGATGTCAAGAAGTTCATCGTAATATTCAAAGAATGGATTTTCGCGACCCGTCATGCGCATCCACGCAAACAGCAGCGATCCGCCGCGCGATACGATATTCATCTGCCGTTTTTCCCGCAGGTACGCTTCCACGCTCCTTTGGTTCAGTCCGGCATGTATGGTCATAAAGTCGACGCCTTCCCGCGCATGCGCACGCACCACTTCCAGAAAATCACCTGCCTTCAGATCCTTTAAATCTTTCTTGATATATCCTACCGCGTCATACATCGGCACCGTGCCGATCATGGCGCTGGACTCTGCGATCAATTCTTTTCTGAAGCCGCCGGTACTGCCGTAATTACTCAGGTCCATGATCGCTTCCGCTCCGAAATGCTCCGCCAGCTTAACCTTTTCCATCTCCATCGTGTAATCCGCGCAGTCTCCGGAAACCCCCAGGTTGACGTTTATTTTTGTCCTGAGCGAACTGCCCACACCGTACGGGTGCAGGGATGTATGATTGATATTTGCGGGAATGACCGCGCGCCCCGACGCCACCAAATCTAAAAGTTCCCGCTCCAAAAGTCCTTCCTCCCGCGCCACCCGCGACATTTCTTTTGTGACGACGCCTTTTTTAGCGGCATCCATCTGCGTTTTATAACTCTTCATTTTTTTCTCCTTTCATAAGTCCGTTTCTATACAAATCATAAAAATGATTGGTCGGTCCGCAACCTTTTCCAATATCCAGCGCATGCCGTATAGCCATTGTGATATACTCCTTTGCCGACCGTACCGCAGCCTCAATGCTTTGGCCAAGCGCAAGATTGGCGGCAATTGCCGAGGAATACGTGCAGCCGGTACCGTGGGTGTTTTTGGTATGTATACGCGCTGTGCTCAAACGGAAAAACTGACCGTCGCAGTACAGTACGTCCAGCGCGTCGCCCTCTGCGTGTCCCCCCTTTACCAGCACATTCCGCGCCCCAAGGCAAGAGATGCGGACCGCCGCCTCCTCCATGTCCTCCGCCGAACGGATTTTAATGCCGGAAATTTTTTCCGCCTCGGGTATGTTGGGCGTAAGCAGATCCGCGAGAGGCGCCATTTCGCAAATAAAGGATTCCGCCGCTTCCGGCGCCATCAGCGGCCATCCGTTTTTGGCGATCATCACAGGGTCGATAACGACATTGTTTGGCCTGTATTCTCTGATCCTGCCGGCTACGGCCTTCATGCACGCGCTTGAAGAAAGCATCCCGATTTTTACCGCGTCCGGCGGGATATCTTCAAATACCGCATCCATCTGTTTTTGGATGATATCGGGCGAAATGTCCTGCGCGCCCGCAACCCGGAATGTGTTTTCCGCCACCACGGACACGATGACGCTCATACCGTAAACGCCGTGCGCGGCAAATGTTTTGAGATCCGCCTGAATACCGGCTCCGCCGATGCAATCGGATCCGGCTATCGTGAGAACTTTTTTCATATCTGCCTCCTAATCATAACCACCCGTCAAACGGGTGGTTTGCACTAAGCCTATAAGGCTTTGTTACTGGCTAGCGTCTCAAGGCGCTGGCTTTCTCTTTGCTCAAGCCCACTGTGCCTTTGCTTGTTTGAGATTCCA
>JAEWMJ010000042.1 GCA_023393165.1 Bacillota bacterium
GAGCCACAAAGATTTTGGACATACTGGCGGAGACATTGGATGTGCGCCTGTAGCTCAGCGGATAGAGCAACGGCCTTCTAAGCCGTGTGTCCGGGGTTCAAGTCCCTGCAGGCGCGCCAATTCTTGACAGGGCCTCAAAAACTTTTTGGGGAGAGCATGGTGGGTATAGCTCAGTTGGTTAGAGTGCCAGGTTGTGGCCCTGGAGGTCGTGGGTTCGAATCCCACTACTCACCCCATTAAATCTTTGGGGTGTAGCCAAGTGGTAAGGCACGGGACTTTGACTCCCGCATTCGTAGGTTCAAATCCTGCCACCCCAGCCATATATATGATCCATTAGCTCAGTCGGTAGAGCACTTGACTTTTAATCAAGGTGTCCGGAGTTCGAATCTCCGATGGATCACCAAAATGAAGGCTTTGTGAATTGCAAAGCCTTTTTACTATTCTCCGTTTTTTTGACCTTATGCGGCGTTTTTCCGTACTAAAGGATTTCATTTGCGGGCAGAATAGTTTATAATGAAGCAGAAGGATGATGAGACATGGACAAAAAAGGATGCAAAGAAAAGATTATTTCGACCCAGACGGAGATCCGGCAGTTTATAGAAGATATAGAAAACAGCCGTATCGACGAAAACCAGATCAAGAACAGATACTCTTCGATCAAAAGCAGGTTTAAGGAGGAATACCACTATTTCCATCTTAGGAGGAACAGGGATAAATTCACCGAGGAAGAACACGGATATTATATGCCTTTTGTTTCCGATATTTATGTGCAGGGGTTTTCAGTGCCGACAAATGCATCCTCGGAACGTATTTTAAAATGCCTGAACAACGCCGCCGGTTACTGCGAATACTGGATGCCCAAAAACGGCCTGAATTGAAGGTTTGCAGATTTTATACGAAATATGACTGAAAAATGATCTCCTGAATATTGTATCTAACGGATTTTCTTTATTTATCGGGGCGGACCGTAGGGTCCGCCCTTATGATTTTCAAAAAAAGTTCATAAAAAAGCCTAAAATTCCAGGTATTTTAAAACTAACCGATGTGTTATAATTATTTGTTAAATTTTATGAAAAAATGAATACTTCTGTCGAGATAACGGATATGATTCTGTTTTTTTAGCCGCGTGCTTATTTGATGGAGATATTATGAGAAAATCTTTTAAGAACAACTTATTTTGGATTCCTGCTATTTTGCTTTTAGCCGTAACCATATGGATATTTATGGATGAACCGGCGGAATTAAAAACAGCCGAATCATATAAAGGTGAAATAAACCTTTCGGATAAATTGAACGACAGCAGTGTCATCAGCCTGACCGGCGAATGGCAGTATTACAGCGGTTTGATGATACGGGATATCGGAAAACAAAACGGAACGGAATACGTTAATATACCGCACTCTTTCAATAAAAAAGTTTTCCAGGATCCAAACGGCGTCGCCACATACAGGCTTGCAATCAAAGGCCTTGATCCGAATATGCTCTATGGGTTCCAGGTTGTCAGCATAGCCACCGCCTACAGGCTGACGGCGAACGGCCAGGATATATTAAAGGCGGGGGCCGTGGCTTATACAAAAGACGGCCATGTACCAGAAATGAAGGAAGAAGTAGGCTATTTTAAACCGGATACGGGCGGCAACGCTCTAATACTGATTGAAGTCTCCAATTTTTCGTACAACTACGGCGGGTTCTGGCGGGCGGCAAATATCGGCAATGCCGACGTAATCTCCGCCTATTCATCGCACCAGGATTTTGTGGAGATTCTCCTGTTTTCCAGTTTTCTTGTGCTTGGACTGTTCTTTTTTGCGTTTTACAGCATCAACCCGGATTTTAAACCTATACTGTTTATTTCCATAATATTTATTCTGATTGCTCTTAGGATACTTGTAACAAACAACAGGCTTTTTTATGATCTCATTTATCCGGTTCACTGGGAATTCGCGACCAGGATGGAATTTTTGACGGGATACCTCCTTTTGCCGGTATTCGGATTTTTCTTTTACTCGCTTGATTATGTGAAAAAAAGCAACTTTATTCAATATTTATTTCTCAGCCTGATCGCAGCCAGCTTTATTATCATGATTTTTACGCCAAATAAGGTTTACGCCAACATATTACCTTGTTTTACTTATGTGTGCGTCGGGTTCCTGCCGTTGTTCGGTTATATTATAGTTCAGGGAATCAGGAAAAAGATGCCTGGCGCCATTATGATATTGATTGGCGCCCTTGGCCTTATTCCTACGGTAATCGTTGATTTTTTCGGAAATTTGATTTACTATCTTACACCTTTGGGCACTTTTTTTATGCTGGTCCTTTTTACCATCGTTGTTATCAAAAATGTATTCCAATTGAAACAGAAAAACGATTTTCTGGAAGAAGCGATCCTGCGCGATCCCTTAACAGGCCTGCTCAACAGGTATTATCTCAATAAACTCATGGACAGGGGGTACAGTATACCTGAAAACAAAAGGCTTTATATTCTGTTTTTGGACCTGGATAAATTCAAACTGTTCAACGATACGTACGGGCATAATACGGGCGACTTTATACTTGTTGAAAGCGCAAAACGCATGCAGGAATGCTTTCACAGGGAAACCGATATCGTCTGCCGTTACGGCGGCGATGAGTTTATTGCTTTTGCGCTGGTAAAGGCCCAGGATAATATTCAGAAAATAATAGAAAGGATACTGAATCAGTTTAAAGCGCCCTTTTGGGATCACGAAAAAGAATACTCCGTAAGCGTCAGCGTCGGTGTATCCGAATACCGTATGGAGGAAAGTCTTGAAAATATCATCAAGCAAAGCGACAATGCAATGTATCAGGCCAAAAAGACCATGTCGGGCGGAATCATGATCATAGACGGCCAGGTGACGTCCGGGCAATAATCCCGGCAGGCCGGTATAACAGAATAAAACCTGTGGATAGGTTTATTATCCTGCTTTTATGGCAGGTTTTTTTATTTTATGGGTATAAAATACGGTGGAATTATGGATAGCCAGTTAATTATTGGGAATTATAGTATCAAAGAGTATAAGGAGTTGCTAAAAATCTTTATTTAGAATAGAGGTGACTAATATTGAAAAAAATTAGTCTGATCATATTTACTGTAATGATGCTTTTTCCGCTTGTACTGGCAGGCTGTGAAGACAAACAGGCATCAGGCGGCGCTTCAGAATTGACCGAAGAGTCGGCGTCTGTGTCCGACGATACGGTGAAGATTGAATTGTCGCCATCCCCGGTTCCTTCGGAAAATGAAATAAAAATAATTTCAAGCACGGTTTCCACAATCAGTGAGGACTTAAAAAAGCTGCTGCCGTCGCTGAGCGGATTTGAATGGGTTTATTACGGTACGGCTGAATACAGCCATTCCATGAAAATTGTATCCGTAACCCAAAATCAAAACGACATTACATATTTGGTAAAAGGAGCGGTAGAAGATATTTCAGGAGGTTCCTCGGAGCAGGATCTTTCCCTGGAAATATCGTACATTTTGAGTCCATTGCGCCTTTACCAGGTGAAAAAAGGATCCGTGATGGATTCACGATTCGATACGGTTGAATTGATCCGTGAGCCCTTAAGTTCGGGCAGTTCATGGGAACAGGATGTGTTATTGGAAGACGGAAGCAAAACAACGCTTGCCTGCAGCATCGAATCGGTCAGGAAGGTGGGCGGAAGGAACGAATATTCAGTTATTTACAAGGATAAAAACAGTTCTTACTATGAAAAAAGAAAAATCCGCGAGGGCTTTGGAGTAGTTGCATTTGAAAGGCCGGACGACGCCGGCTCTTCTATCGGTTACGCCATCAGCGAACCCATGAGCGGATACGAAGGCAGTGCGGAGTTGAACAAATACCTCCCTGCACTGGATACAGAGGCTTATTACAACGGCCTGGCGGAATACGCGCACAAAGGGACGCTTACCAAGCTATGGTCGAATGCGGAAGAGGCCGTATACGAATTTAAGGGCGAATATGAGGATGGAAGCGGGATTCCGGATAAATTTGTCGTCAGATATTATTTTGATTATCTGCGCGGGACAGTGACCGAGAAAGCGGTGTCCAATACGCGGGGAGACAAGACGGAGGTCAACTCGAAACTGCACAATCTGGTGATCCTGAAATATCCGCTTGAAAAAAACGCATCGTGGAGCCATGCTGCTAAAATTGACGGCAAAGATGTAAAAGTTACGGCGGAAGTTACCGGATTGGATGAAGAAAACGGAACCATAACGGTGAAATACACAGCCCAAGGCGTAGCGGGGTATTATGACAAAACGTATGTTGAAGAAAGGACATTCCGTGCGGGGTATGGAATTACCGCGTTTTCCAATCTGATGCCCGGAGATATCGGCTTGTCCCAGACGGACGCAAAGGAAGCTTCCAAACTTGAGGAAGCCTTGAACAACCATATGTTTGGTTATAAACTGCGCGATTACTGACGGGCTCATTTATCCGGCGGGCGCCCGTGTTCGCAGGCGCCCGTACTTGTGTTTTTGACAGTTCAGTCAGCGAAGTGCAGCGCGCCGATAATATTGTAACCCTTGCCTGCATAATGTTTCTTATAGCTCGGAATCGATAGAACATGCAGTTTCCTCGCCTCAATATTATTGAATTTATAAGAATCGGTAAAGTATATTCTTCCGTTAATAATTGCGTGTATAAACATCACATGGCCAAACCGTCCTTTGGAAAAACTGACGACGATATTATAGACGGCATTTCCGTTATCCCGGATGATATCCTCGATGCAATGAGCCCCGGGATATTTTTTTAAAGTATAGTTTCCCGAGATATGCTGCTGGGAGATGCCGTTAAACCATTCATTGCCGTTTCCGCAATACGACTTTGCATCTGAAAAAATCCCCAGCGCTTTTAGCTGGAATGTTACATATACGCCGCACAAATCTTTGAAGCTTTTTCCTCTTTTCAACTCATAAAGTTTTTCTATTTGGTTAATGATCTCGAATACAGTTTTTGGCCTGGGTATTTTTATATAATATGGATCAAGAAACCATCCTGTTTTCTCCGGAAACGCTTCACTTCGAGGTATATAGTCATAATATTTATGAGACCGGTATACCGGTATATCCCTAAAAGGCATAACAGATCTTGTAATAGGTGCATTACTCAAATTTATCCCGATCATATATTCAACTCCTAATCTTTTTATGTATATTCCTATAAAAATTACTGAGTTCTTATATACTATGTAAATAGGGGCCGGGTAGCTACTATTTTACTATTCGATATGCATTAAAATGAGATATAATGTTGAAATGCGGTATAAAGCCATTTTTTTGAATAAAAAATTGGGTGGAGGTAAAAGGTGATAAAACTTTTAAGCATTTCGGATGATGAATGGAGCCTTAAAAAGTTTGGGTCCAGGGCGGAAAATGTGCGGGCTTTTCTGAATGAGAATGATTTTCAGGGATTGGAACTCATGCACTGGCAGGAAGAGGGAACCGGAGAAATCCCCATGGACAAGGTTGTGGGAAGGCATATGCTGTTCTGGCCAAACTGGCTTGATTTCTGGAGGTCTGATGAGCCGCAGCTTTTCAGGGAGTTTGGAAGCGAGCAAAATTGGCGTGAGTATTATAATGCGGTATCCATACGCGATTTTATGGAGAACCGGCATAAGGAACTGGAGGACGCGGCTGCAATGGACGTCCGGTATGTGGTATTCCATGTGAGCCATGTGCGGATGGAAGATTGTTATACCCGCCGGTATTCCTCCAGTGACCGGGAGGTTGTCAACGCTTTTATCGATATGATGAATGAAGCGCTTTTGAGAATCAAAGGAAATTTTACGATTCTTTTTGAAAATCACTGGTATCCGGGCCTGAGGTTGACGGACGGCGATCTCGCCATGCGTCTTTTGGAGGGGGTACATTGGCCGGATAAGGGGTTTGTGCTGGATATAAGCCATATGATCAATACCGGTTCGGATATAAAAAGCGAACCGGAAGCGGTCGGATATATTCTAAAAGTATTGGACAGGCTGGGCGAGGCAAAAGAACATATCAGAGCCATCCATCTCAACAGTTCCGTGTCCGGAACGGCTTCGCGGGATAAAAAATATGATCCGGAAGAAAGCTTTATGACCCGCCTGATTGCGGCGATGAAACATGTGGGGAGTATGGATCCGCACGCGCCGTTTACATATTCCGGTATCCGCCGGGTGATTGATGCAGTTCTCCCCGAATTTCTTGTATATGAACTGAAAGCGGATACGCTTGAAGAACTTAAAGATGCGGCCAGGATACAGAATAAGAGTATTTTGTAGTAAATTTCTATAAAAGAAAAATTTATAAAAGCATATTAACAAAACCATAATATTGTGATAAGATTACATAAATTATTTGATAATTGCATATTCCGGGAACATAAGTTTTTTAAAACAAGACAGGAGGAAATGAGATGCAAAAATACAAATGTATGCCATGCGGGTATATTTATGACCCTGAGGCGGGTGATCCGGAAAACGGCATAGAGCCGGGCACGCCATTTGAAGAATTGCCGGAAGATTGGGTTTGCCCGCTTTGTTTCGCGGGAAAAGAGGAATTCGAACCGGATGATGATTAATAATAATGGACAAGCAGTAAGGCGGCAACCCCGCCTTGTTTTTTTGCATTTCTTATACTGTTTTAAATGATTTTGGAATTACGCCCTTTTTATTTATCCCTTATTAAAAAAAATAAATAGCTGGAAATTTTTATTGACTTGAGATACAAAATAAATTATAATGTAAAACATACTAAACATATATGAAAACTATATAAATGGAGAAAGCGTATGGATCGTATCGAAAAACGTATTGCGTATATAATCGATGAAAACAGTTCAAAAATAACCGCGTTCGCAGAAGACATATTTACTCATCCGGAGCTCGGATTTAAGGAAACGCGCACTTCGGGCAAGGTGGAAGAAATATTTAAAAGCCTTTCTCTTGAAGTTCAGAATAACCTTGCAATTACAGGCGTTAAAGCACGCCTTAAAAAACAGAATGAAAAGGAAATCAATATTGCGGTAATCGGCGAACTGGATGCTGTAAAATCGCCGGGCCATCCGTTTGCAGATCCGGCAACCGGCGCGGCGCACTGCTGCGGGCATCACGCTCAGCTTGGCGTGCTTTATGGAGCTGCGCTTGCATTAAGCGATCCTGAAATCGCACATCAGTTGGGTGGAAACGTAACGTTTTTTGCAGTACCTGCGGAGGAATACGGAGAAATTGAATTTAAAGACAGTCTTCGAAAGGGCGGCCGTCTGCGATATCTGGGCGGAAAAGCAGAACTTATCGCCGAGGGCGCCTTTGACGATGTGGACATCGCTCTCGGATATCACAGCGCATTTGGAGAAAGTCCATACGACGCGATGATTGGAGGCGGATCTTCCAATGGATTTATATCCAAGCTGGTAAGGTTCAAAGGCAGAGAATCCCATGCGGCGGGGTCCCCGCATACCGGGATCAACGCGCTGAACGCAGCGGTGCTTGGGCTTTCGGCACTGAATTTTCAAAGAGAAACTTTCAGGGAAGAAGACACCATTCGCGTACATCCGATAATGACCAAGGGCGGCGATCTGGTGAATGTCATTCCCGGCGAAGCGGTTATTGAGCTTCTTGTGCGCGCGAGAAACATTCCCGCAATACTGGACGCGAATGCAAAGGCGACGAGGGCGTTTGAGGCGGGAGCCCACGCGATAGGCGCCAAACTGGAAATAACAGATCTGCCGGGCTATCTCCCGCTTTTACCCGAATATCCGGATTCTCCATTTTTAGATGCTGCCAAAAAACTGCTTCACGAAGAAAAAATACAGGAAGTCAAGCCGAACCTTTCTGCGACTTTTTCCACGGATTACGGCGATCTGAGCTATGTAAAGCCGGTATTCACCTTTAATACGCCCGGCCTCTCCGGCGAAGCACACGCGGAAAACGTCCGAGTAGAGAACCCCTATAAAGCTTATATTTTACCTGCCAAAATAATGGCGCTGGCCGTATACGGACTTTTAAAGAACGGTGCGGCGGCCGCGAAGGAAATAAAAAAAAGCCATAGACCCCCGTTCAGCCGGGAGGATTTTACGGCGTTTTTAGATTCAATCATATGGAAAGGAGAGAAGAGCAATGTCTGAAAACATCCCTAAAAACGTAGCTGTAGCCGAGGTGCGGAAAGCCTGTACGCAGTTCTCCGATTTGTATTTTCATGTGGCAAAGGTGCTTTATGAGCATCTCGGAGAAGAGGATGCAAAAAAATTGCTGGGAGAAGCCGTTGCAAACCGCGCGGTTGAGCGCGGAAAAAAGCTTGCGGCAAAAGCGGAATCGCTCTCCCTTGAAAAGAACGCTGAAAATTTCTTTCAGGTGACGGATATCCCCTTCCTCGGATGGGACCCGGCCTATGGAAAATATGTCTGCCCGTTTGCGGAAAGCTGGGCGGCGCGTTACGATGAAAATCCGTGGTTCAGGGAGTTTGCCCCCATGTACTGCGATATCAATGATACGCTGGTGCATGAAAACTATACGGGTGATACTTCCCAGCGCATTACAAAAAATGTACTGCGCGGAGACGAAACGTGTGAGCGGGTCTATTTTCCGATATGCGAAAAAAAGGAGACAGAATAATGAAAAATACTGGCAGGAAATCGGCCGGCGTAACAATAGGACAATTTGCCCTGCTGGCGGCCATCCTGATCGCCATGCAGATTCTGGTGGATCAGGGGATCGTAAATAAACTTTATCTGGCTTCTCCTACCCAGATCGCAAGCGAGCTGTGGAGCCTGATTGCAAACAATATTTTGCCCGAGCATCTTTGGGTGACGCTGCAGGAATTTTTTGTGGGATTCGGTTTTTCGGTAGTGCTGGGCATCCTGCTCGGAATTGTGGTGGCGACCAATCCGACCTTCGAGCGGTTTTCACAGCCGTATTTTTCTACACTGATGTCTATCCCGAAGGTGGCGATTATGCCTCTTATAACAATTTGGTTTGGAATCGGGCTGGAAAGCAAAAGCATACTGATTTTTTCTTTCGCATTTTTCCCGGTGTTTTATAACACCATATCCGGAATCAAGCAGACTTCCGAAAACCATCTGAAGGTTGCACGTGTGTTTGAGGCGAACAATCTGCAGGTTATGTGGAAGGTGCTGCTGCCCTCCGCACTTCCCACCATTTTTGCCGGACTTAAGGTAGCCGCGGCAACGGGTTTTGTGGGAGCGATATTCTCGGAAATGCTTTCCTCCAAAAGCGGCCTGGGAAACCTCCTCACAAAAGCGTCTCAGCTTTACAAAACCGGCGAGTTATTTGCCATCATTCTGCTGGTGACAGCCCTTTCGGTAGGTATTATTAAACTGATCGAAGTGATCGAAAAAAAGATCGTGCTCAAATGGAAAACAGAATAATAAAACGTTCATTATTTAAAAAAGGAGATAAATATTATGAAAAAAGGTTTCCAAAAAACAATTGGTCTTATTTTGGCTCTCAGCATGACTCTCGTACTATTGGCCAGCTGCTCATCCACGACGCCGGCGGCCTCATCGTCCGCCCCCGCGTCCACAGAGGCGCAAAGCAGTGCGGCGCCCTCTGAAAGCGCGCCGGCAAGCGGAGAAGGCGCTTATAAAATCAAGTTTGCTCCCTTTGTGAGCTATACCGGCCTGGGCACATTTTTCGGAATCGAAAAAGGGATATTCAAAGACGCAGGGCTTGATCTGGAAATCATCAATCTTGAAGATAAAGTTTCGGGTTTGGTTTCGGGCGATATAGACTTTGCGGATCTGAATACTTCCCAGGCTATCACCGCTATTGCGCAGGGCGCTCCGTTTAAAATCGTGGGTTCCATGTTCCGCACAAAAGGCGCATTCTATCTCATAGGCTCAAACGATATTAAAGAAATATCCGACCTGAAAGGCAAAAATGTAGGAAACGCAATGACTGGCAGCGGCCTGGACGCTTATACCCGCGTGATACTCAAAGAGAACGGGTTTGATCCGGACAAAGACGTTACGCTGATCGCAAACGGCGTGTATCAGAACGCTCTCGCAAGTCTGGAATCCGGCCAGGTGGACGCAACCATTATCCATCAGCCCTTTGTAGAATTAGCGGAAGAACAGGGGATCGGCCATCTGCTGGCAAAAGGGTATGATTACCTGCCCACATTCCACACTGGCGTGCTGGTTGCAAGCGACAGCTTTATCCAGGACCATCCGGAAGAATTAAAGAAGATTATCAAGGCGTACTATGATTCCTGGACCTATGCAAAATACAATGAAGAAGAACTCCTGGATTTTGGAGCGGATTATGTTCAGATAGACCGCGAAACCCTGAAAAAAGCCCTGGAATCCGAACTGGTTCTTTGGGACAATAAACCAGAAGTGGATGTATCCGCGATCAACGACACCCAGGATGTACAGATAGAACTTGGCTTCCAGGATGAAAAATATGATGTGACCGGGTTTATAGACGAAAGTTTTCTTCCCGGAAAATAAAGAACGCAAGGCAGGAGGACAATGAAATGCCCAGCATCAGTGTTAAGAACTTGAATAAAACATATTCGGGCACGCATGAAGTGGAAGCGCTCTCAGATGTAAACCTTGAGATCAAGGACGGCGAATTTGTCTGCATACTCGGCCCCAGCGGCTGCGGAAAAAGCACGCTTCTGGAAATCCTTGCGGGGCTGCAGAATCCAACATCCGGAGAGATACTGGTAGGTGATATGGAGGTTAAAGGCCCTTCCCGCGACATTGGCGTTGTGTTTCAGGACTCCTCCTTATTTCCCTGGAGAACAGTGCAGGAAAACATCGAGTTCGGCCTGGAGCTTCAGGGAATCAAACGCGCCGACAGAAGGAAAAAAGCGGAAGGTTATATTCAGATGGTGAACTTAAACGGATTTGAAAACCGTTACCCGCACCAGTTGTCGGGGGGGATGCGCCAGCGGGCCGGGCTTGCCCGTACGTTGATCGGCCAGCCTAAGGTGCTTCTGATGGATGAACCCTTTGGCGCGGTGGATTACTTAACCCGGCTTCAGTTGCAGAACGATGTGACGGAAATTTGGCAGAAGGAAAAAAAGACGGTAGTATTTATTACGCACGATGTGACCGAGTCGGTATTCCTTGCGGACAGGGTGGTGGTGTTTTCACCCCGCCCGGGGAAAATACGGAAAATATTCGAAATCCCGCAAGCCCGTCCCAGGGAAAACAACGACCTGGCGCTGCTGGATATTCAGGAGAGGATATACCGTGTATTGAATTCGAACGATCCGGCATCTGAACTTGAATATACCATATGAAAGGAGAAAAACAATCATGAGCAAAGAATTAGACGTATCCAAGCTTACGATCGACGAAATATTGGCTAAATTCAGCCTGAAGGACGAAGAATACCGCGCAATGGACGAAACCGAATTCCGCGCGCGGTTTCGCGAGCGCCTGCACCATACGCTGGAGATCCAGACGTATTCGGCCATTCATTTTAAAAAACCACTGAATGAAAAGCAAACCCAGACCATTCAAAAACTGGTTGTAATCTGGAAAGAAAGAGGTATATCCCAGGAACTGCCGGACTTTAAAACCGCAGAGCGGATACTCGGATTTGCTGAAAAAGCAAAGAAAAACGAACCGGTGGATCTTACAGGTTATGCGCCAAGAAGTGTTTCCGAGCAGGAATACGGAGTATTTGAAAAAATTATTACCGAGCGCAGGTCGGTCCGACACTGGACGGATGAGGAAGTCAGTGATGAGGTGATCGACAAAGTGCTTCAGACAGGGCTTTGGGCCGCGCATTCCTGCAATCTGCAATCCATCCGTTATGCGGTGATCCGCGAGAAAAACGCGCCCGGCCTGTTTAAAGGAAGCGATATTCCCGGGGGGCCGGTACATCTGCTGGTGCTGCAGGATTACCGGGTTTACAAGGCAAATCCGCTGAATCCGGAGCGCAACCGCCTTCTTGACGCCGGAGCCGCCGCGCAGAATCTGGTGCTGGCAGCGCACGCTCTGGGATTGGGAGGCGTATGGCTGACATACAACGATGCGATGATAAAACGGATCAGGGAGTTTCTCAAGCTGCCCGAATACATAGGGATCGTAACTTATGTAGACGTAGGGTGGCCGGCGCAAACGCCCGCTCCTCTCGGACGTATGGGCCTTGAAGAGACTGTTCTTGCAAAAATTTAAGAGTGTAAGCTTGCATAAAACCTCAATTTATTTGCGGTTCAGGCCCCTGACAAAGCCCAACTACGGTGTTGTTTTTCCGCTTGCTCCTCAGCGTAGGGCAAACTACGCTTGCGTCGCAATGCTCAAAATGCCTTGTATTTGGGCTTTTCAAAGGCCTTTACAATTCATGAAATTTTAATTCAGGTATATACTTTATAATCAAACTGATCTGCAATTTATTTGCGGTTTTTTTTCGGGTAAATGGATGAATACCGGTAAGATATCCGGAATGATTAGCAAAATTTCCCTGATTTGAATAATCTGTAGGGAGAACAACTACAAACAAAACAATCGTTATATGCTATCATTGGCTGGAAGGTGAAATAAAGTGCCTCAAAAATTAGTGTGGCTGAATGAAAAGTGTTACGTATGCGGAAATCAAATCAACAATTGGGATCAACGTGTGGCGAAAGCGATGAAATACGGTTATCCTGTGTGTGAAAAATGCATAGCTGCGGAGTACGGGATGACCGTGGAAAAACTGCGGACCACCTGCAGGGCTCATTTTGGAGCTTTTTCCTGTTTGGGGCTGTAATGAATCTGCGGTTTATTTTTAAGTCTGCTGTAAAGCAATAAAAAAAGAAGCAAAACACCGGCGTAACCCACCATGGGATACAAGTATTTTACCAGATTGGAGAAACCAAGCTGGCTGGCCAGAAATGCTGCGAGAGTAGCGGCAATCACAGCAAACCTTCCGTTTCCGGACGTTTTTTGAATCTTTGCGAACCTGGCGGCAAATCCGTACAGTGAGCCAACGGCAGTAGTATATATTTCCGCTGCCAGGACAAGAGCGTAAACGAACTGCGCAAGCGGGGACAGTGTTCCAGCCAGGGAGAGCATTGGAACCTCTGCGGAGGAAACGCCGGCAATATTGCCGGAAATGGCAAGGTATATCATCAGGGCGGCGGCGCCAAGGCCAAGCCCGCCAAGCACGGCGCCGTTCCTGATCTCTTTTTTATGCCTGGCCTGCGCGCCGAGCGGGCTCAGTACCGCGATGGATATCAACGTATTGTAAGAAACGTATAAAATAGCGGCCATAAACCAATTGGACAGCATGGCGTTTGGGGGAACGGCCGGGGCGGCCATGATGTCGGGCGGCGTCTTGGCAAGGGAAAAGACGCTGACGCCGACTACGGCTGCGAGAAGAAACGGGACAACAAAGCTGATGGAATTGATTACGCCACGGAGTCCCGTCAATACGGTAACCGCCGCAAATACCGCCATGAGAGTGTTGCCGAGCAGCCCGGGAAGATGAAATTGCTCCTGGAACAGAGCGCCGGTGCCGGCGATCATTGTGGACAGCCCGCCAAACAGGAAGAAAGTTATAACGAGGTCGACGACCGAACCTAAAATCCTTCCCCCTGAGAATTTGATTATTTCCAGATGGGAACGGGCGTTCAATGCTTTGCCGTAATTCATTATGATGGAGCCGAACACAATGAAAAGAACGGTAACCAGCACGAGCCCGACCGCGCCCCAGGCGCCGAATCTGGAAAAAAACTGAAGCACTTCCTGGCCGGATGCAAACCCCGCTCCGACGACCGTCCCGATGTAAGTTGCCGCTACCCTGAATGTGCCCACCCCTTCTTTTTTGATCATTAACCTAAACCCTCTTCCCGGACAGTTTCATTTTGTTTACCGTATTTATATTATTTAATGTTTCTTTCCATGGGTTTATGCCCGCTGCAAGAATTCCACAAACGCGTTTTCTGGCCGGAATTGGAATCGCCGGCGAAGTATAGTATAATAATTTATAACAAATCTTTGATTGTGTGGATAATTAAATGAATTACCGGAAAAAGCTTTTCTCAATAAGAAATATTTATGATCTGAAAAATACGGAAGATCTGTTTTTAGGCGCGGTCAGGGAAAACGCGGCGTTTCAGCAAAACAACTGCCCGGACTATGCCCGCCTGCTGAAGGCGGAGGGATTTGAACCCGGTTCCATTCGTTCGGCGGAGGATATTTGCAGAATTCCCGTTTTGCCTACGCTGTTTTTTAAGTCCCATGAACTTTACTCCATGGATGAAAGCGCATTTAAAATACATGCGACCTCTTCGGGCACAAAGGGAAAAAAAAGCAATATTGGGCTGGACAGGGACACCTACCGTCTTGGAATACGGATGGTGATCCGCACATTTTTCCGCCATAATATCATCTCGCCTGTTCCGGCCAATTACATCGTTCTGGGATATGAACCCAGCAAACAAAACCGGATGGGCGCGGTTCAGACAGCGTATGGGACGACAAGATTTGCGCCCGCCCTTCACCGGGAATACGCTCTCAAGTTTAACGGCAGCGATTACGAGCTGAACATAGAGGGCGTCAAAAACGCGCTCGTCCGCTACGACAAAATGGGTTTTCCGGTCCGGTTTGTAGGCTTTCCGGGATATATGTATTTCCTTGTTCGCACATTGCAGGAAAACGGTATCCGCCTGCGGTTAAACAGCCTTTCAAAGGTGCTGCTGGGGGGAGGATGGAAGCAATTTTCGGCTGAAAGAATCGATAAGAAAGAATTATATCGTTTAATATACGAGACGCTTGGAATCCGGGAAGAAAACTGCCGTGAGTTTTTCAGCGCCGTGGAGCATCCGGTAGCCTACTGCGACTGCAGACATCACCATTTTCATGTGCCCATTTACAGCAGGGTCATCATACGCGATGCAGATACGCTGACGCCGCTTCCAAACGGTGAAAAAGGCCTCCTTAGCTTTGTGACGCCGCTTGTGAAAAGCATGCCCCTTTTATGCGTTGTTACGGATGATCTGGCGGTCATGCGTGACGGGGCCGAATGCGGCTGCGGAATTGACGCTCCTTATTTTGAGATACTGGGCAGAGCGGGGATTCAGGATATCAAGACCTGCGCCGCGGGGGCCGCGGAGATTCTGGGAGGCGCCAAATGAATATCGTAGCCGGAAAACTTTTGGAGAGGGAACAAAGCAAAGGGTCGCTTGAGTCCCTGAGAGATATGGTTTTAAAGACGCTATCCAAAGAGCCTCTGGATATTGTAAGGGTGGTGGACGCCTGCGACGCGCTTTCCAAAATGCTGAATGAATTCGAACACCTTCCGGTCATGATGAGGCTGGGATTGGACGAAAAAAAAGCGGTCGAGCAGTTGGCTGAAGTCAAGTGGATGCTCAGCCGGGCGTATCTGATGAACAAACTAAAAACCGAACTTGGCGAGGGACATCCGAGGCTTTACGCCCCTCAAAATTATACGGGCGAGGTTCGTGAAGAAATACGCCCTCTTGGAGTGTTGCTGCATATTGCCGCGGGCAACGCCCAAGGATTGCCGGTGTTCAGCGTAATAGAAGGACTGCTGGCAGGCAATATCAATATACTGAAATTGCCGGGAATGGACGACGGTGTTTCCGTCAGGCTTCTTCGGGAATTGATCCGTATTGAACCTTTGCTTGCCGAGTACATTTATGTGTTTGACTACCCCTCGGAGGATATAGAATCCATCCGGAAGATGGCGGAAGCCGCCGACGCTGTTGTTGTCTGGGGAAGCGACCAGACGGTGCGCGCCGTCCGGCAGTTGGCTGGAGAAAATATGAAGATCATCGAATGGGGGCATAAGATCAGTTTTGCATATATAACCCGGTTGGGGATGGAAGATACGCATGAACTAAAAAATCTGGCGCATAATATCTGCGATACCGACCAGCTTTTGTGCAATTCCTGCCAGGGGATATTCCTGGATACGGACGATATGGAAGAGGTATATTCCTTCTGTGGGAGGTTCCTTCAAATACTGAATCATGTAAGCGCGCTGTATCCCCAAAGTTACGATATAGGCCTTCGGGCGCAGATTACGCTGCAATTGAGAAGCATGGAAATTGAAGCTGTTCTGGGCGGGAACAGGATTTTCAGAGGCAATGGCTGCAGTCTTGCCGCCCTATCCGGGGAAGGGACCCAGGAATCAATGCTGTTCCGGAATTGCTGGGTAAAAAGGCTGCCCAGGGAACGTATCCTTGAAGTGCTTGCGCAGGATAAGAATCGTCTCCAGACTTTATGCCTGGTATGTTCTGCGGGCGAGCGTAAGGAACTGTCCGAACTGTTCAGCCGGACTGGAGTGGTCCGTATTGCGAGAGCGGAGAATATGTCAAGGAATTATGCGGGCGCTCCGCATGACGGTGAATACGCGCTGCGGAAATATACCAAAATAATAACGTTCGAATAATGTAATGGTGGGCAATTTATGATAAGAATCGAAGAAATGGAAGAAATGCTTGAAGAGATAGCCGCCGGCCTCCCGGAAGATTTATTCAGGGAATTAAACGGAGGCATTATCCTGCTGCCCGAAAGCAAACTGCATAAAAACAGTATCGGAAATGATTTATTTACTCTGGGTGAATACCGGCGCGAAGTGGGATTGGGCAAATATATTGCGATCTACTTCGGGTCTTTCATTCGCGTGTACGGACATCTTCCCGCCGGACAGCTGAAGGAAAAACTGGAAAGCACAGTGAAACACGAGTTCAGGCATCATCTGGAATATATGGCGGGAGAATATGATCTGGAGATAGAGGACGCCCTGCAGATTGAGGAGTACAAAAAAAGAAAAAACAAAAAGAAACTGTAGCGGCGCTTGCGGCTTGTCTCTGCATAGTACACAGCCATCTCCCAAAAACAAATTACATCACGCAGATTATACCACCATAAAACATTATTTACCAGATGAAATAAGCCGTTACACGCTTCTGCTTTACGTATATTACCAATTGCCTAAAAATACAATATACTAAATCCATACAAGGGGGTTACGGCGCTTATGGCGGTAGCTGTAAAACAGGAGGTGTATGAAAACCGGTTTTGGCTCAGAGTAATGCTTGACCACCTGTTTATTATACTTGACGCGCTTAATTATAGGGAGAAAGAGGAAATAGCGGCTGCACATAACCTGATAAAGACGTTTAACCTCCTGCTCCAAAGAGCCTGGGACCCCCTGGATGACGCGCAGATGCGCCAACTGGATCAGGACGCATTTAACGCTGCGCAGGAAATCCGCAAATATAAACTACATATCCTCAGCCGGCAGCTGACGGGTAAAATATCGATTTCAATAACCTCGGGATTGGTCAGCCGCCTTGTGAATGAAGCGGAAGCGTATTTGGAAATACTCGCGGTATTCCTGCAAAACAAGGAATATATAATTGAGCCGGTTCCGCTGCATCTTCTCTGGCTGATGGACGCTGCGGGACATGCAGAGGATATTGCAAAAGGATTTAATTTCAGCAATGCCGATCTTAAAACAAAAACACTTTCTTACCAAAAGGAATTTTTAGATCTATATATCCGGGCAGCCGAGATGAAGGGATTTTTTAGAATCGGTGTGAAAGATTTTCCGTCATTCGATCAGCTTAACACCGACGTCAACGAACGTATGACCGAATTTACGGAGTTTTTTGTGGCTATAAACTCAAAAATCATAGGCGGAAAGGTTATGTCCACCGTTTCTCCACTTATGCTGGATCATATGTACCGGGAGGAATGCTATTATCTTATGCAATTGTCCAAGGTTTCAGAAATAAAGCCCCCGGTGTGCGATCCCACGGTGCAGGCTTTTGAACTGCCTAAATAAGTATTAAAAGACATTTCAACGCAATGCGTCCATACGTGGAAAAATAAAATACATAAGGAGGCTGGTTTGTGACAAAACAGGAAAACCAATCTTCATACCAAAACAGGTTTTGGCTGAAAATAATGTGCGACCATATGCAGTTTATTTTAGTCGCTATATCTCCAAATGAAAAACAGGAAATAAATACGGCGCGGTCTTTGTATGAACTCTTTAATGCAATGTTAAAAAAGTCCAGGGAGGCTCTTGACGATGATCAGCTCGAGCAGCTGAATCGTGAGGCATTTCCTGTCGTGCAGGAAGCCCGGAGATTTCAGCTGCATATTTTGAAAAGGCAAATACAGGATCATATCGAGCTTAACCTGCTGCCGGGTACTGTCAACCGTCTGGTGAGCGAGACCGAGGAATATCTGAATGTTTTGGCAGCTCTCTTAAAAAGTGATGAGTTTGTGATCCCCACCATACGCCTGCATCTACTCTGGCTGCCGGATGCGCAGGGGCATGCGGGATTGATTATGAACGGCGTTAATATGAGTTGTCATGATATCCGGGGAACCGCGTATGAGTATGAAAAAAGATTCATGATCCTGTATACGAGGGCAGTGGAAATTGCTGGGCTTACCAGAACCGGAATTATGACTTTCCCTGCCTTTCATAAGTTTAATCTGGATACAAACGAGGTGCTGACGGGATTTACCGAATTTTTTGTAGAAATAAAATCCGATTTGGAAACCAAAAGAATATTGAATACAATTTCTCCTCTTTGGCTGGATCATATGTACCGGGAGGGGTGTTATTACCTGACTGAATTGTCCAAGGTCTGCAATGTAAAAGCGCCCGCTTGCGACCCCTCCGCGCCGGAAATTTTTTAGGGCAGGCAGCAGCGGCGGCGTAACGAAATTTTATGAGCCATACATATATTTTAAGGCTGACTCAGTGTAAGACGATACGGTTTACCGATTTTAACAGAAATATTTTGGCGTCTGACGGACAGTATCCAGGCTTATTTTTGTGTATTTAAAAATTATGGATTGTTTGCGTAAATGTTTGGGTTTATACTGATATTGGCATAAAAAATGTTACTTTTTTGCATAAAGGACATGCCGGTAATTAAAGAGATCATCGGTTGAATACCGGATGTACTTTTCAGCAATGTTATTGGAGGTGTTTTCATGCAGTACAGAAAGTTTGGACGTACTAATGAAATGGTTTCAGTACTGGGATTCGGTTGTATGAGGCTCCCGGTTCTTCCTGGCGGCGATATGTCCCAAATAGACGAAGATGCGGCTTTAAAGCTTATCCACTGCGCCATTGACAACGGAGTAAATTATATAGATACCGCGTATCCTTATCATGGCAAGGTTTTCGGCCAGAAAGGAAATTGCGAGCCCTTTTTAAGCAGGGTCTTGCAGGACGGATACCGTGAAAAGATAAAACTTGCGACAAAACTGCCAAGCTGGATGATAAAAACCAGGGAAGACATGGACAGGCTTCTTAACGACCAGCTTGAAAGACTGAATACGGACGCTGTCGATTTCTATCTGGTACACGGCATTACAAGCGCTACATGGCCGGTACTTAAGAAAGCCGGATTTGACAAGTTTCTGGATGACGCATTAAAGTCGGGCAAAATCAAACATGCAGGTTTCTCGTTTCATGACAAGCTGGACCTGTTTTTGGAGATCGTGGATGCTTACGACTGGTCTTTCTGCATGATCCAGTATAATTTTATGGATGAGAATTACCAGGCGGGCACGGAAGGCCTGCGGTACGCAAATCATAAAGGACTGGGCGTTGCAGTCATGGAACCGCTGCGGGGAGGCACGCTTGCCGGAAATCTTCCGGACGATGTGATGGAAATTATAAACAGCGTAAACAAGACGCCCGCGGAGCTGGGACTTCGGTGGATCTGGAGCCACCCGGAGGTTTCGGTTGTATTAAGCGGAATGAATTCGATGGAGCAGCTTAATGAAAACATGAATACTGCCCAAGAAGCCGGAGCGCTGACCCGCGAGGAATCTGACGCCATTGACCGGGTGCGCGCGTTATACCGCCGGAAAATCAAGATAGGATGCACGGGCTGCGGCTACTGCATGCCGTGTCCTGCCGGCGTAAACATACCGGTCAGTTTTTCCATGTACAATAATTTTCATATGTTCGGCAGGAAGGAACCCTATACGTTCAGACTTGCCCCCAATCAGAGGGCGTCAAGCTGCAAAGAGTGCGGGAGATGCGAGGAACACTGTCCCCAAGGTATCGCGATCCGCGAGGGATTGAGAAATGTCCGGAGTGTTTTTGAAGAGGTTTAAATATGAAGATCTTATATTACGACTGCTTTTGCGGAATCAGCGGCGACATGAATCTGGGAGCGCTTCTGGATGCCGGCGTGGACGAATCGTATCTTAGGGGCGAACTTGAAAAACTAGGCCTTAACGATGAATTTAAAATAGAGATTCAAAAAGGCGGAAAAAACGGAATAGCCGGAACAAAAGTGGATGTAGTTCTTAAAAGAGAATCCGGCAGCCATCACAGGCACCTTGCCGATATTGAAAAGATTATTATGGCCAGCGGCCTCGGAGATAACGTCAAGAAAATGATTATGGACATGTTCCGGCGCATTGCTGAGGCGGAGGGGAAGGTTCACGGACTCCCCGCTGAAGAAGTGCATTTTCACGAGGTAGGCGCAATCGATTCCATTGTGGATCTGGTGGGAGCCGCAATCGCTTTGGATTACCTGAGGCCCGATGTCATAATGGCCTCGACTGTTCAGCTTGGAGGCGGATTTGTAAACTGCGCGCACGGCAAACTGCCCGTTCCCGCGCCTGCCACGGCCGAACTGCTGCGGAATATTCCTGTTAAAACCGGCCTGGTTCCGTTTGAAACCACCACGCCGACAGGAGCGGCTATACTTGCTGCCAATGTATCCCGGTTTTCCGATCAGGCCTGCTTTTCTGTTCAAAAGGTCGGATACGGACTTGGTTCCCGTGATCTGGAAGTCGCAAATGTGCTCCGGGTTTTTATTGGGGAAACCGCGGAAGCGCCTGAAACAGCAGAACAATTTATGCTGGAAACCAATATAGACGATATGAATCCCGAGCTTTTTGGGTTTGTCGAAGAAAGGCTTTTTGAGGCGGGGGCGCTTGACGTGTTTAAAACGCCCGTTATCATGAAAAAAGGAAGGCCTGGCGTGCTTTTAAGCGTATTGACGGACAAAAGAAACGAGGATGCAATAGAAAAGGTTATTTTTTCAGACACAACGGCTATCGGACTTCGGAAAATAAAAGTGGATAAAATCATGCTGCAGCGGAAGATCGAGCAGCTGCATACCAAACTTGGCGACGTAAAAATAAAAAAAGCATATTACGAAGGCAGACTGGTTAACTGTAAACCGGAATATGAGGACTGCAAAAAAATAGCAGAGACCAATAAAATTCCGATAACGCAGGTTTACAGGGAAATTGATAAGGAAATGGAGAGACAGACGCCCAAAAAACCTTTTGATTTTCTGGGAAAAAACTGAAAAACAACTAAAAGGGAGTATATCGGAATATGGTGGATATTAGTTTGCAAGCACATGGGAAGATGGAACTTTTAAAGAAAATAATCCGCGGCTACGGCAGCCTGGCAATCGCTTTTTCGGGCGGGGTGGACAGCACTTTTTTGCTGAAAACCGCTTTTGATTTGCTGGGAGATAAGGCAATTGCCGTTACCGCGCGTTCCTCAACATATCCGGAACGGGAATTGAGGGAAGCTCAGGCGTTTGCGGAATCTTTGGGAATTAAACATATTATTATCGATTCCGAGGAGCTGGATATACCAAATTATGCGGAAAATCCCGTAAACCGGTGTTATTACTGTAAAACCGAACTGTTTTACAAGATAAAGGACGTTGCGCTGAGACTTGGCATCCGCGCGGTTGCCGAGGGCTCCAACGCCGACGATTTAAACGATTTCCGGCCGGGGATGCAGGCGGTGTGCGAGCTTGACATAAAAAGTCCCTTGCGGGAAGCGGACATGACCAAGCAGGAAATACGGCAATTATCCAAAGAAGCGGGACTTCCCACCTGGGATAAACAGGCTTTTGCATGCCTTGCATCCCGGTTTCCCTATGGACAGCGCATTACAAAAGAAAAACTTGGTATGGTGGACAGGGCGGAACAGTATTTGCTGGATATTGGGTTCAGGCAGGTCCGGGTACGGCATCATGGCGATCTGGCAAGGATTGAAGTGGGAACGGAAGAACGCGCGCGGTTTTTGGAGCAGGAATTGATGGAGAAAGTATATGCCGAATTTAAAAGGACCGGTTTTACCTATGTATCGCTTGATCTGATGGGTTACCGCACGGGAAGCATGAACGAGGCGATAGGAAAAGGGATGCGCCAGGGGGGAAAGGATGAATAGGGACGAACTGAAAAAGCTGCTGTTGTCCGTTAAAAGCGATGAACTGGATGTGGACGAAGCGCTCGGAATGATATCTGATCTGCCGCTGAAAGAGATCGGGTTTGCGACAGTGGACAGCCACAGGGAGCTTAGAATAGGGTATCCCGAGGTGATCTATTGCGCCGGAAAAACCGTGGAGCAGGTAAAAGGGATCGTGGAGTGTATGCTTGCGTCGGGAAACGATATACTGGGTACCCGCGCTTCAGAAGAAATGTATCTTACGGTCAGGGAAATCTGCCCGGACGCAAAATTTAATCCGCTCGGAAGGACGATCACAATCCAAAAAAGCGGCAAGAAATTGACGGAAAGCTATATCGCGATTGTCTGCGCGGGAACGTCGGATTTACCGGTAGTGGAGGAAGCGGCAGAGACCGCGCTGATTCTTGGAAACCGCGTGGAAAAAATTGTGGATGTGGGCGTTGCGGGAATACACAGACTGTTTTTCAAACTGGACCTGATCAGGGGTGCCCGCGTCGTAATTGTGGTTGCGGGCATGGAAGGAGCGCTTGCCAGCGTAATCGGCGGACTGGTAGCGGGACCGGTCATCGCTGTCCCCACGAGCGTGGGTTACGGGGCTAATTTCGGCGGGATCGCCGCTCTTTTGACCATGCTGAACAGCTGTTCCGCAGGCGTATGCGTCGTGAATATAGATAACGGGTTTGGGGCGGCTTGTACGGCGTCCATTATAAATAAACTCTAGCAGGCTTCTGACAATGACATGTAATTGTGCCTTTCAGCAGCCTTTTAATATTGCGTGGAACTATTTACCATTCATAATGGGCGGTGAAACTCTGAATAATATTTGTAAAAGAGATATTAAAAGGAGTTTTTGCCATGAGAAACAAACATAATCCGGATGACAGAAGCGATAATGTCGAGAAAATCCAGGAAAATATAAACGATACCATACGAAACATGGAGCTTGCTGAAGACATGATGGATAGAACATCGGACAGCAAGACTAGAAAAGACCTGAAAGAAAAAAACGAAAGAAGAAGAGACGCGCTTGAAGGGTTCCGCCATGAAATCAAAGACGAAGCGGACGCACGTAAAAAGGGATATAAAGATTAATTCGCCATTCCAGTGAAAAACAGCCCCCTGTTAAAAAGGATTAGGGCTGTTTTTTTATGCAGATTTCAATGTTTAGAGGTTCCATGCGTTAAAGATGGCTCAAAAAAATGTAAAAAATAACAATATATTGTTGCATTATGGAAGTATTTGATTTAATATTAAGTTACCGAAAAGTAACCATCTCTATGGAAGGCAGCGTGACAAAAATGCCCAATACCGAATACAGTATTTTGATGTCGATGTTTGAGCACATGAATGAAGGAATCATTGTAACCGACAAAGACGGAAATTTCATTTTTATGAACAACTGCGCTGAAAAAATACACGATATTAAAAAGGAAACTCTACTTAACAAGAATGTTTATACAAATCAATTTCAGGAATCCCTCTCAAGTATAAAAAACGCAATCGAACAATTGAAACAATCTCCAAGATCAGTACTCCGCTGGATGATGATGGATTCCGTCAACAAAAGATTCTATGAAAATACCTATTCGGCTATTTTTGATGAAAACAACAATGTATCGGGTATAGCCGTTATTACAAGGGATATTACCGCAAGGAAGAGAATCGATCTTCTGAAAGCACGCGGCGCTAAGCCGCAGCGGGATATTGCTTTGGATACACAATTGAAATATAAAAAACTGCTGCTCATATCTCTGGAATCACTCTTGAACGAGCAGGAAGCAAAAGATGGCTTTATGAAGGGGCACTCAAAACGCGTCGCAGAAATATCGCAAAAAATGTTCGAATATAAATACGGGATTAAAGGCGAATATTTCGATATCGGCACGGCTGCACGGCTGCACGATATCGGAAAGATCAGCATTCCGAACGCGATCATGGACAAGCCGGGAAAACTTTCGCTTGAAGAATATGAGGCCATTAAACAACACTGCGAATTTGCTTCGGACTTGATCAAACCCTTGGATGCAACCGGCACCATAACGTCCATTATACGGTATCATCACGAAAGATACGACGGGTCGGGATATCCGGAAGGAAGAAAGGGAGAAGATATTCCGCTTGGTTCCAGGATTATCGCTATAGCGGATACCTATGACGCAATGCGTTCCGACCGGCCTTTCCGTAAAGCCCTGGCACAGGAATTTTGTACGGAAGAAATCAAAAAAAATGCGGGAACGCAGTTTGATCCGGAATGGGCGGATATTTTCTGTACATTGCGTGATAAGGGGAGTATACAGTAATTTCCCTGTACGATGAAAATAAAAAGGAGCCCCGGCTCCTTTTTTCGTGCAATTATTGATACGAGAGTTTGAATGTATGGACTCAAATCTGTGCTTTTTGAGTACCTGAAAGAAAATTGTATGGATTTTCTTTTGGTACCTTTTCTTTTTCTTAAGAAAAGGTATAATACCTATAATAAATAAAAAAGGATGAGGAGTCATGCGGTTTCCAGAAGAGGTGGAAAAGGTACTCGGCATATTGCATGAGAATGGATACGCAGCGTATGCGGTAGGCGGGTGCGTGCGTGATTTTCTGCTGGGCAAAACCCCCAAGGATTATGATGTGACGACCGACGCCCTGCCGGATGAAATGTTGAAGCTGTTCGGCGGCTTTTCCGTTATACCGACCGGTATAAAGCACGGCACGGTTACCGTTCTCATAAACCGCTTGCCTATAGAGGTAACAACCTTCCGGACGGACGGCGTTTATCTGGACAACCGGAGGCCGAGCAGCGTTTCTTTCTCCAGAAATATTGGCGACGATTTAAAAAGGCGCGATTTTACGATAAACGCGATCGCTTACAGCCCCTTCGAAGGTTATGTGGACCTGTTTGGGGGCAAGGAAGACCTGAAAAACCGCTTGATCCGCTGCGTTGGTGACGCGGGAGAAAGATTTGACGAAGACGCCCTTAGGATACTGAGGGCTTTAAGGCTGGCTGCCGAACTGGAATTTGCGATAGAGAATGATACCTCCCGAAGCATACGCAGCAAAAAGGAATTGCTTCGCAATATTTCGCGGGAACGGATCAATGTGGAATTTACGCGGATACTGTTATCTTCAAAAGCTGCGGAGACGCTTTTATCCTACCGGGACGTGATGGGGGAGTTTCTTCCGCAGGCGGCGAAGGACCCGCGGCTTAAAGAAAAAGCAAGGATTATTGGTGCTGCACAGGACTTAAGCAGCAGGCTGGCCGTGCTTCTGGGCGGAACTTTTGGCTGGCGGCAGGCGGAGGGCATCTTACGGGAACTGAAATACGACAATACTATAATCCGGGATACGGTAATGCTGTTGCGTTACAAAAACCTGAAAGTACGGACCGGTAAACAACATATCAAATTATGGCTGAAAACAATGGGTGCAAGCAGTTTTTTGAGGTTGCTGGCGCTGAAGGGCCTGACGGAAGATATGGAAACACAAAAGCGCATCTCCCGGGAGATTCTGGAACAAAAAGATTGCTACTTGCTGAAAAATCTTGCGTTAAACGGCGGAGATCTTCTGAGGGAAGGCATACGCGAGGGAACCGAAATCGGAAGGATATTAAACCGCCTTTTAATGTATGTTATACTAGAAAAACTGCCGAATGAAAAAACGGCGCTGATGGAATATACGAAAAAAATCATTTTGGGAGTAAGATTTGATTAACGGAAATATAAGCGGATTACGCGATGCGCTTTTGGATGAGATGGAGCGTTTATACGATACGCCGGCGCAGCGGGGAGAATTTGTGTCTGCGGAATTACTGCAAAAATTAGCGGATTTCACAGGACAGACCGGAAGAGAGATATCGGTGTTTCTTTCCAGACAGGGTAAGGTACTGGATGTTTCGGTAGGAGATCACCAGACGGTTTCCATGCCCTATATCCGGAAACGCAGAGGAAACCTTGCATTATCGGGCGTGCGGTGTATCCATACGCATCCGCAGGGCGCGCCCATGCTGTCCGAGGTGGATGCGTCCACACTTCTTTCGTCCCGCCTGGATGCGATGGCGGCGGTGTCCGTACGGGACGGACAGGCAAAAAGCATTTGTGTGGGGTTTGTTGGTGAAAAGCCGGATGAAACCGTAATATTTGGACCCTTTGCCGCAGGAAGGATCCCGCACAAACATTTGATGCTGGAGATTGCTGCCGCTACGCAGCGGGTCGCGCAGCAGATTGCCCTGCTTGAAACGGGAGACCCCAGGGAAAAAGCCATGCTGGTGGGACTGAATTCCAGCGAATCCAGTATGGAGGAATTAAGTCGGCTGGCGGATACGGCGGGCGTGGATGTTGCACTTGTTGAAACGCAGGCGCGGGCACGCGACCGGTCGTATTATATCGGCAAGGGTAAGGCGCGTGAATTATCCTTAAAAGCGGTGGCGGCAGACGTGGATGTTGTAATTACGGATGACGAACTGTCTCCTCTGGAGACCAGAAACCTGGAGGAGATCCTTGGCGTAAAGGTGCTGGACAGGACGACGTTGATACTGGATATTTTCGCAAAACATGCAAAAACAAAAGAGGGCAAACTTCAGGTGGAGCTGGCGCAACTCAAATACAACCTTCCGCGCCTGGAAGGAGAAGGATTCGTGCTTTCACGGCTGGGCGGCGGCATAGGGACCAGAGGCCCGGGCGAAAAGAAGCTGGAAGTAGATAAACGGCGCATCCGCAGGCGGATATTCGAACTGGAACAGGAAATAGAGGGCGTTGCCGAGCAACGGCGGATCCGGCGCTCCGAAAGGGAAAAAAACCGGATCAAAGAGGTTGCGCTGGTGGGGTATACGAATGCCGGAAAATCCAGCCTGTTAAACGCGCTTTCGGGCGCGGGCGTTACGGCGGAGGATAAACTGTTTGCAACGCTTGATCCGGTAACCAGAAGGGTAAAGCTGCCGTCCGGCATAACCGCGCTTTTTACGGATACCGTGGGATTTATAGACAAACTGCCCCACGATCTGGTCAGTGCTTTCCGCTCTACATTGGAAGGCGCCGCATATGCGGACCTGTTGCTAAATGTGATTGATGCGTCCAGTATCCGTTGCGAGGAACAGTCCCGGGTTGTGTACTCCGTTCTGGAACGGCTTGGGGCTTCCGATAAGCCGGTGATAGACGTTTACAACAAAACCGATCTCATTGCAGATTTGCCGCCTAACAGTGAAAGGACCGCGTTTATATCCGCAAAAGACGGCAGGGGCATTTCCGAATTGCTTCAAATGGTCGACAGCATGCTTCAGCCCAGGCTGTTTTTGGTGGATATGTCCTTAAGTTATGCAAAAGGGGATGTGCTCGCGCTTGTGCAGGAGCACGGGAGGGATGTTGAGATCGATTATACCCCAGAGGCCATCAAGATCCGCGCCAATCTACCCGACGATATTGCGCGGGAAGTGATAAAGTACGATCTTGGGAGATGATTTCATTCGTTGCCTTTCTTAATAAAATGAAAGCAACGCAAAAGAAAACTGAACGGTTAATCAGGATAGAGGGTGCGTGGATGAAGAAAAAACAAAAACCTGCGATCAATAGGGTGCGTGAATTTTGGACGCGCAACCCTGTTTCCAAGGTTAAAGAATCCGGTAAAAAATATAACCGTAAAAAGAAAAATAAAGATGAATGAAGGTTTATACGAGAGAGGCTATAGCAGGAAAGTATCCTTTTTATTTTGACCGAAGGCAGATGAGAGCCCACTACCCCACCCCAAAAATCTGACACTTTTCGGGGACCCCGGCCAGCATTTTGAGAGCGGAGCCGACCGCCGCCGATGGCGAAAAAAGGAAGGCGAACGCTCACTGAGCGCTAGATGAGGGCGAGCAAAATTCTAATATTTCTGATGCGATGCCCAAATCAGCAGTGAAGTGCTGGGTGGCGGAGAAATAACGCAGTAGTTGGGTTTTATCAGGGCCTGAGTTTAGCCTTTGCCAGCGGCTTTTACAACCGCAGCCATATGTTCTTCGTCTGGAATACTTAAAATATCCGATTTGCTTTCATAAAAAAACAATTGGGTTCCGCCCTGCATGCCGTTATCCGCAATGGTATCCTCGCCGTCAGGAGCGCCGAAAAGAGACGCCGCATACGTTTTTCCGCCAATTGTCGCCAGAACCGGCCGCTTTTCCCATGTACTGGCGCCGCCGAACATTTCTGTAAACGCGGCGGTATCGGTTTGCGAAACGGTTTCCACGCGGGCGTTGTTTATGCCGCCCATCCGACGCATTTGAAAAGTTTTGCTGCTGTACAAATCCTTTATGGTAATCTGGCTGTTCACCGGAAACTGAGCGCTTACCTCACTCCAGGGAGCAAGCTCGCCAAAAGCATTTGGATTTTCCAGGTACGGCCCGTAAATAACTTTAAATTCTGGATTTTTGGGCGCTATAACCGCATCTCCCAAGGTGAGAAGCTGGTATGTGGCCGGGCCGATCTGGCCGTCGTCCGGGAGATGATTGGCCTGCTGGAACCGCCTGACCGCTTCAAAAGTGATGTTGCTGTATTTCCCCGTTGCGCGGAAATTCAAATATCCAAGGCTGCGCAGCGCTTGCTGTGCGATGATTACATGGTTACCTGTCGACCCCATTTGAAGAGTTTCCAGTTCCGCACCGGCTGCATAGGCCGCCGGTGGAACTGCGACGCAGATGATTATAGAAAAAATAAAAATCAGTATTTTTTTCATTTTTTCACCTCACACACGATTCAGGAGCAAAGCTTTTTTGAAATTTGCATCCAAAAATCTTGTGCCTGAAAACCAAAAACACCTGGTTTCCGCTTGGAAGCAGCGTTTTTAGTTATTCGGCAAGGCCTATTTTACAACATTAGAATAAAAATTGCAAATTACCACCCGTTATTCGCCGTCTCATACGGAAGAGGGCCTATACGTCTTTATGGGTTCTAATGAGAAATTTGCAATTCCCAGTTTCATATACTTTCCAATTTTTTGTTTTTTATATATAATTAGATTATGATAATAACGGATATAATTGTCTGTAAAAAGAATAAAAACCGGGTTAATATCTATGTGGACGGACAGTTCGCTTTTGCACTTTTCGCTGAAACGGCGGTTCGGGCGGGGCTTCGTAAGGATATGGATGTCAGCGGCCTTGATCTATCCAAAATCGGGGAAGAAGAGGAAAAGAAATTCGCGATGGATGCGGCACTCAGCCTTATAGCATACCGGATGAGAAGTAAAAAGGAAGTTTTGGATAAGCTGAAGCAAAAGGACGTCGCCCCGGAAACGGCTGATCTTACGGTAGAAAAACTGGAAGAACTGGGTTATCTGAATGACCGGAACTATGCCGCTGCGTATGCGGAGGAGCTGAAAGACCGTATGGGCAAACGCGGGATACGCCAGAAGCTGTTTGAAAAGGGCGTGGACAGGGTGATCATAGACGAAACGCTTAATTCTCTTGGGGATTTTTCTGAAGTGATCCGTGCTCAGGCGGAGAGGCTGTTCCGGAAGAACGGTGATGCAGACGAATACAAAACCGTGCAAAAGGTAATTAGAACGCTTTTGAACCGCGGATTTGAGCTGGATGAAATAAAAACCGCTATTTCGGGGATCGCGGAAGAATAAATTCTGTAAAGAAACTGGAAAGAGGAATTAAATGAAATATTCTGGCAGCATTACGGACATAAATGGCATAGAAGTAGGATCCGCACAAAATAACGAAGCCGGCACCGGGGCAACGGTGGTATTGTCCAGGAACGGCGCCGTGTGCGGCGTGGATGTGCGCGGCAGCGCGCCCGGAACGCGGGAAACCGCGCTTTTGGGACAGGCAAAACTGGTGGATACCGTGCACGCAGTCATGCTGGCAGGGGGCAGCGCATACGGCCTGGATGCAGCCGCCGGTGTAATGCAATATCTGGAAGAGCAGAACTGTGGGTTTGACACAGGCGTGTGCAAAGTACCTATCGTTCCGGCGGCTGTTATCTTTGATCTTACATATAAAAAAGCGAATATCCGCCCGGACAAGGGAATGGGATATGCAGCCTGCCTGAATGCGGGGAAATCCGTAGGGCAGGGGAACATAGGCGCCGGCGCCGGTGCAACTGTGGGCAAGGCTCTTGGAATGGAACATTCGGAAAAGGGCGGCCTTGGCACAGCATGTATCCGTCTTGAAAGCGGAGTTTCGGTTGGCGCGCTGATTGTTGTGAACGCAGTGGGTGATGTGATTGAAAAAGGAGAAATTATTGCCGGCGCCAGGATGAAAGGAAGATATGTAAATGCAAGCGAAATGATGCTTCATGGAATGGATATGGCGTCCTGCCTGAATACAACCATAGGCGTTGTTGCGACTGACGCCGTTTTAACCAAGGACACTGCTTCCAAGCTGGCGCAGGCGGCTCACAACGGGCTTGCCCTCAGCATAAGCCCTTCTCACACTATGCAGGACGGCGATACAATATTTGCTCTCGGAACGCAGCAAAAGGAAGTAGATATGAACAGCCTGATCGTGGCTTGTGTGGAAGCCGTACGCCGGGCCGTTATAAACGCGGTGGAAGCGGCCAGGGAGGCTAACGGATGATAAGCGCGATCGGTGTGGACTTAGAACAGATATCGCGTTTGAAACGCGCGATGGAAAACCCCCGTTTTCTGGAAAAATGTTTCACTGAAAGTGAGCAGAAATATATACTATCTAAAGTAAACGCCGCTCAAAGCGCGGCAGGAATCTTTTGCGCGAAGGAAGCGTTCATTAAGGCGCTGGGTGTGGGCATCGGTTTTTTTCCCTTTTGCGATATCGAGGTATTGCATCAGGAGAACGGAAAGCCGTATATGAAGCTTTATAACCGCGCAAAAGAAATGACCGAGGGGGCCAATGTGCTGGTAAGCATATCACATACCGGCGATTTGGCCACTGCACAGGTGCTTATTGAAAACGGAGGGGTTCAGTTATGAATTATGCGGTAACCACAAAACAGATGGGGAAAATAGACGACTATATGATCAACGTCCTGAAAATACCCGGTATAGTGCTGATGGAAAACGCATCCAGGGCAGTGGTGGATCATATTATGCAAAAGTTCGCTCCAAAATCCATGTCATGTCCGGCACGGGCGGTTGTTTTTTGCGGCTGCGGCAATAACGGCGGTGACGGTTTTGCCGTGGCAAGAGGACTTTTGTCTCAGGGATTTGATGTTCATGCCATTCTTGTGGGAGACGAGCAGTCTGTTGCCGGAGATGCACGTACAAATATGGAATTTTTTCACGCGCTGGGCGAAAGGCTGTTTCTTGCAAATACGCCCGAAGAACTTAAGCATGCGTCAAATACGGCGGGAGAAGCCGATGTCATTGTGGACGCGCTGTTCGGCACGGGATTAAAGCGGGATTTAAGCGGGCTTTATAAGGAAGCTGTTGACATTATAAATGAAATGCGCGCTTACAAGGTCAGCGTGGACATCCCTTCGGGCATCTCCGGAGATACAGGAGCAGTTATGGGAGCGGCAGTACGCGCTGATGCTACCGTCACCTTTCAGTATCCCAAGATAGGGCACTGCCTGTATCCGGGTAAAGAATACGCCGGCGAACTGAAAGTTGCTCAGATCGGCGTGGACAAAAATTGCCCCGTACTGAATGAAGTAGACGTATACATATTTGATGAACGCAGCCGCGATATTGGTTTTGAAAAACGCAGCTCCAACACCAACAAGGGCGATTATGGGAGGCTGCTCATAATCGCCGGAAGCGTGGGAATGGCGGGTGCGGCGGTGCTCGCTTCCCGGGCGGCTTGCAGGACGGGAGCAGGACTCGTAAATCTGGCGTCCATGGATTATGTGGTTAACGTTGTGCAGAAAAGCGTGCCCGAAATCGTCTGCAGGATACTGCCCGGCGAGATGGATTCCATTACAAAAAACGCCGTATATGAAGTAGACCGTTTTATAAGAGAGAAGAACGCGCTGGCTGTGGGGCCCGGAATTTCCGAGAACCAGGATACGCAGGAATTTGTAAATCATTTGGTGGTAAATCACAACATCGTGAAGGTGTTCGATGCGGATGCCCTCAATGTGATATCAAGAAATATGGATGTGCTTTTAAGAAAAACAGGGGATGTGATACTGACTCCTCATCCCAAGGAATTTTCACGCCTCTCAGACATGGATGTGCGGCAGATATTGGCTGATCCAATCCGTGCGGCGCGCGATTTTACGGCAAAATATGATGTTACTCTTGTGCTGAAAGGCACGGTAACCATCATAGCAAACAGAAAGAGAGGAATTACCCTTGTTGCTGCCGGTTCGCCGGGAATGGCCAGGGGCGGAAGCGGAGACGTATTGACAGGCATTATCGCATCGTTGGCCGCGCAGGGAAAAAACGCCTGGGATGCGGCGGTATTGGGCGTACTTGTAAACGGTTTGGCGGGAAAATACGCTACGGAGCAATGGGGAGAATATTCCATGTCTCCGGAAGATACCATCGGTATGATCGGAAAAGCCATATCGGCGCTGACGCGTAAAGATATTTTGGCCGCGCCCCGGCAAACAGAGGTTAAATATACCGCAGCAAAAACCGTAAATCCAACGGCCTTCAAAACGGTTGAAAAGGCTCAATCCGTACAGGCGGCTGAAGAGGCCATGCCACCGGAAGAAGAACCGGCGGTTTCGGAGACAGCGGATATCGAGCCTGAAGAAACACCGGCTAAAGAAGAAATTGCGGCAGAAATTGCAGCTGAGTCACAGAACGGATATGTGCATACTGATGAGGAAGAATATGATTCCGGTATAGGGCTTGACAAACATTTTACATTCCTTTCCCCGGACGAGGAATTGAAGCAGAAGATCGCGTTTGGATACGGGGAAGGAGGCGCAGAGCCTGCCGTTGAAGGTGCAAAACTGGTTAAACCCGTTACCGTTTCTGAAGATGAGCGCGTTCCAAAGCCTGGCGGAAAAGCAAAATCTCAACCATCAAAGCCGCTGCCTGAAACGTCTGTGAAAAAGCCGAATATATTCAACAGAAATAAAACCGACGATGAATTTCCGAAACCGTCGCCGGTGAGAAGAAGAATAACACCCAAGCCGTAAATATGCAATAATTATCCTGATTAATAAACATCAAAGAGACAAGTTTTTAGGGCTTGTCTCTTTCTTGGCTAAGCAAGGTAGTTTATGTTCTGGCTGCAAACATTTAAATGGGAGGGCGGCATGAAAAAAATTGATCCCAAGTGGTACAGGAATATCTGGACTCTCGAAATTAAAAATCAGTCCTGGGTTGAAGATACGGAGAACCAGGTTGATTTTATCGTAAAGACTCTTGAACTTTGCGGAAAGGAAAAGGTCCTGGATTTGGCATGCGGTTTTGGAAGGCATGCCTTAGCATTTGCACACAGAGGTTTTTCCGTTGTCGGAGTGGATATCACAAAAGAATATATTGACGATGCGGCCCGGGAGGCAAAATCAGCATCTTTGGATATTGAGTTTGTTAATGAGGACATACGCGAGCTGAATTATCAAAATGAGTTTGACGTTGTTTTAAACCTGGCTGACGGCGCGATAGGTTACCTGGAAAACGACGGGGAGAATTTAAAGATTTTTGATGTGATTGCAAAAGCATTAAAACCCGGCGGCAAGCACCTTATGGATATATGCAGCGCCGAGCACGCGGAAATCTTTTTCCCGAAGCGGCACTGGGAGATTGGATCAAATACATTATCGCTGCCCGAATTTGACTGGGACAGGGAAAACCGGCGGATGCTGTTCAGCGACTGGGGGATAGAGTTCGGAAAGATCGCCAAAAAGCCCGATTCTATTGAACCTATCTCATCCACACGCCTGTATTCAATAGCAGAATTGAAAGAAATCCTGGAGACGCGGCAGATGGAAATTATAAGTGCGTTTTCAGATTATTACGGCAGGGAAGCGTCGTATAAGGAATTGCAGCTGATGGTTTATTCAAGGAAAATGAACTAGAAATAAATTGCGATTAATTTTGGCTATTGCTCACTCAAAAATGGTGGTATCGGAAGGACGTAACGGAGAAATAGTAGAGTATCTCTTAAGAAGAGGGGTCAGTTTTTTAATGCGTTTAATGCTCATTTTTTTAGAATCGATGATGAATCTCTAGATTATAAAGAAGTTGATGAAGATGAAATAAGGAAAAAAATTAAGCAACTTGGAAATAAGGAGGATATAAAAAACTCTAGATTGGTTTAAATCTAGAGCCTTTTGTATCAACTAATATATTTAATTTTCATCCCCTCAGTCCTTATCCTGCCTTTTTCTGATAAGAGACACCACGAGGACAATTACCAGCATCACCGCGGATATAATGAACAGTATCAACCCGCTGTTGTCTTCCGCCGCTACCGGCGCTTCGGATGCGCGGCTTCCCTTGAAGAGTGTGTAAATTACCGCTCCCAACATGATTGAGACTCCAATTACGGCGATTATGGCATAAGTTTTTTTATTGCCTGCCTGCGGGCCCACATACGATCCGCTCGCAATCAGGCGTACCAGGTAAATAAAAAGGCAAACCAGAAGAATCACAAAGATATTCATCGGATAGGAAAGCCAGCGCACGCCTGCGCCATAAAGGCCGACGTCTGCAAAAATCAGATAGGCTAACAAAAGGAAACATTGGTTGCCGATTTTATTCCGATTCGATACCTGACGTTCGTCTAAATGTTCTTTATTCATTATCTTCATCCTCCCAAAAAAGTTCGTTAAGGGTTTTATCAAGAAGCCTGCATATGGCAATACAAAGCCTGATGGTGGGATTGTAGTCCCCGCTTTCTATTGCATTGATGGTCTGCCTGGTTACACCCAGCGCATCAGCCACATCTTTTTGCGACATGCCCTTTGCGGCACGCGCAGATTTGATCTTTAAATTTTTTCCCATACGATTGTACGTTCTCTTTTCGTTGATTTATCTTAATTATAATTAGTATATGTCTAAAAGTCAAATATATTTTACAAAATATAAAATATGTTTTACATTAATTGTGAATCTGCCTCAATCAAAAACAACCATTTTTCACCCCTGTTGCATAGTATATATAAACTTAATATGGGGAGTGCTTAAAAGATGATCCAGAGAGGTGATATATATTATGCTGATTTAAGCCCCGTGACTGGAAGCGAACAGGGAGGATTGCGTCCCGTAATCGTCATCCAGAATGATAAAGGAAATCAATACAGTCCTACTGTTATAGTCGCTGCTATAACTTCAAATATTAAAAAGACGAAATTGCCGACGCATATTGTGCTGCCGGAGATAGAAGGCCTAAGCAAGAAAAGCATCGTACTGCTGGAGCAGATCAGAACCATTGATAAATCACGGCTTTCAAATAAAATTGGAAGTATAGACAGTGAATATATGCACAAAATAAATGAGGCAATATTAATCAGCCTAGGTATATATACAAAAGAGCTTATATAAGCTCTTTTGTTTTACTGTGCAGATAACGGGAAGGGGCGGTTTGCTATCAAGTATAAAGCGGTTCTGGATTACATTGTAATGGGTGTTGGGGCGGTAGTTGCCGCGATTGGAATAAATATGTTCCTGGTGCCCAATAATATCGCCCCGGCGGGATTCACTGGAATAGCGGCGATCATTCACGCCTTATATAATCCGCTGCCTATAGGCACGCTTTATCTTTTGCTGAATGTGCCTTTTTTTTATCTGGGACTTCGCGTGAACGGCAAAAGGTTTATCATACGAACGCTGTATGCAATGATCATATATTCCCTGGCAGCCGATTTTATTATAATAACTCCGGTAACGACCGACCTGCTGCTCGCCAGCATTTATGGCGGTATCATAGGAGGAGTGGGATTCGGGCTGATTCTGCGGTTTGGAGGCACAACCGGAGGGACGGACACCTGTGCAAAGATTCTGACTAAAAATATTTTAAGCCTGTCGGTTGGTATGACCATGTTCATCATAGACGTTATTGTGGTCATTTCATCGGCATTTGTGTTCGGGCTGGTGTCGTCACTTTACGCGGTCGTAACGCTTGCCATTACGGACAAGGTGATCGATATGGTATCAACCGGCATTATTGCATCCAGAGCATTTATGGTGATTTCCGATAAAAGCCAGGAGATAGCGGATACTATTATGGATCGGCTTGAGCGCGGAATTACCTTTTTTTATGCAAAAGGGGCTTTCAGCAGAATAGAAAAAAGTGTATTATTATGTGTGGTGAGCGGCAACAGTGAGGCCGTAGCACTCAAAAAAATCGTATACCAGATTGATGAAAACGCGTTTGTAATATCATGGCATGCAAACGAGGTGCTGGGTTACGGTTTTAAAAGCGATAGAGGAGATAAATAATGCTGCTGATAAAAAACGGAAACCTGTATACCATGGAAAGCGAGCCTTTGAAAGGCTTTGACATTCTTATTGAAAACGGAAAGATAAAAGAAATCGGGAAAAAAATCCTGGTGGATTGTGAAACACTGGATGCAAAAGGTATGAATGTCCTGCCCGGCCTGGTGGACGCGCACTGCCATATAGGAATGTGGGAGAACGGGATGGACGAGGAAGGCGCTGACGGCAATGAATTTGTAAATCCGTCCACGCCGTCTCTGCGTGCGATTGACGGCATAAACCCGAGAGATGAATATTTTAAGGAAGCGCGCGAGGGGGGAGTTACCACCGTGGTAACCGGCCCGGGGAGCGCGAACGTGATCGGCGGCCAGTTTTGCGCAATGAAAACGGTAGGGGACCGCATAGACGATATGATCATAAAAGCTCCTTGCGCGCTCAAGGTAGCCTTTGGAGAAAACCCCAAGCGCGTGTATAAGGAACAGAAAAAATCGCCTATCACAAGAATGGCGACCGCGGCCATACTGCGCAAGGAACTTATACGCGCAGGGGAATATATGCGTAAGATCGAGATGGCAGGGGACGACGGGTTAAAGCTGCCGGAGCGGGACTTAGACCTTGATATCCTGTGCGAGGTGCTTCGGGGCAACCTGATTATGAAGGCGCACGCGCACCGCGCGGACGACATACTGACGGCGATCCGGATCGCGAAGGAATTTAATATCCGGCTTTCCATAGAACATTGTACCGAAGGGCATACCATTACCGAATACCTGAAAAACGGGGACGTTAAAATCGTACTTGGGCCGCTTGCGACCGAACGGTGCAAAATTGAACTCAGGAATCTGACGCTTGCCGCACCCGGCATCATGGAAAAAGCCGGATTGGAATTTGCGCTTTGCACGGACCATCCGGTCATAATGGAGCAATATCTGCTCTTGAGCGCCGCGCTGGCGGTGCGGGAAGGGCTGTCGGAGGAGACGGCGCTCCGGTGCGTTACCATCAATGCAGCGCGTGCTGCCGGGATCGACGACCGGGTAGGCAGTATTGCCCGGGGAAAGGACGCCGATCTTGTGCTTTTCGGCGGAAATCCGCTTGATATCCGCAACAAGCCGTTATGCGTCATTATAGACGGAAAAATGGTATATTCCGCTATTGACTCCTGCATAAAAAAAGGCTAGTATATTATAAGAAAAGAATATGGAAGAATCTTCGGGGCAGGGTGAAAATCCCTACCGGCAGTGAAAGCCTGCGAGCCATTTTGGCTGATACGGTGTGATTCCGTAGCCGACGGTATAGTCCGGACGGGAGAAGAATATATAAGCGCTTTTAGGCAGCCTCCGAAGAATTTTCGGGGGCTTTTTTATTCGCCTCCGGAAAATCAACATGGGAGCATTCCGCAAACGCTTAAACGGCCGGAAGCGCAAGGCGGGGGCCTCCCGGGAACAAAAATAGCAGAGGAGTTTTTAAAATGAAGAACTTGACACAAAAAAAGTTGGTTACAATGGCTATGCTCGCCGGTCTTTCCATCGTGCTGATGTACCTGGTCCATTTTCCGCTTATACCCGGCGCATCATTTTTGGAATACGATATGGCGGACGTACCTATACTGATCGGAACATTTTTATTCGGCCCGGTAAGCGGACTCATTCTTGCGGCGATCGTAAGCGTGATACAAGGTGTCACCGTTTCTGCGGCAAGCGGCTGGATCGGGATTGTCATGCATCTTATAGCGACCGGCACGTTTGTCATTGTTGCGGGTCTGTTCTACAGATGGATTCAAACAAGAAAAGGCGCCGTATTAGGACTTGTTTTCGGTTCGATCGCTATGACGGCTATTATGATACCTTTGAATCTGATATTTACCGTAATGTTTCTTGGCGTGCCGCACGAAGCCGTGGTGGCCATGCTGGCGCCTGCAATTATTCCATTTAATCTTTTGAAGGCCGGCATTAATTCCGTGCTGGCATTCTTTGTTTACAAACCCGTTTCAAAGGTAATGAAGCTTGAAAAAAAGGACGGAATCATTATAAAGGACGGCGCAAATTAAAATAATTTGGCGGTATAATCTGCAACTCATAAAAATCCCGGGTTAATGAATCCGGGATTTTTTTCGGACAGAATAGGACAAGAACTATTGCATAAATACGTTTTTTTATATAATATATAAAGGAAATTAATAATACTATTCTGCGATTAAAATATTTCATATTTTAATCCGGCAATTGCAATTGCCGCTGCGCTAAAGGCGCAGGCAGATCGTATTACACGACATTTGCGTGGGCTTCGCCCACTGCCGCGCTGTGCGGCAAATTAAAAACTGAAAGTTTTTAATCGCAAATCAGTATAAGCGAATGGTGGAGAAAAATGCGGAGTGTTCTGACGGACAGTGACGAGGAGACACTTCTTGCGGGAGAAGAATTTTCAAAAACATTAAAAGAGGGAGATGTTGTCGCATTAAACGGAGATCTGGGTGCGGGTAAAACCGTTTTTGTAAAGGGGATCGCCAAAGGACTTCACATTTCTGATATTATAACCAGTCCCACTTTTACGATATTGCGCGAATATAAGGGTTCTTTGCCCTTATATCATTTTGACGTTTACAGGATTTCCGACCCGGATGAAATGTTTGAAATCGGTTTTTCGGAATATCTGGACGGCAGCGGCGTTTCCGTGATTGAATGGGCGGAAAAGGTCGAGGAATTGCTGCCGGAAAGAAGCGTCGAAGTTCTGATAAAAAAAACCGGTAACAACAGACGGGAAATCATCATACATGATGATAATGAGGGCTAAAAATGGTCATACTTGGATTGGATACAACAGGCAATACGCTTTCCGTAGCACTGTCGGAAGACACAAAGATACTGGGCGAAACCTCGATAAACGATACAAAAAAGCACTCCGAAACCCTGCTGCCCGTACTAAACGGCTTGCTTACGGTTTTAGACAGGGATATAACGGAAATCGGTCTGATTGCGGTATCAATCGGCCCCGGATCTTTTACCGGAATCCGCATAGGCGTTGCGACAGCAAAAGGATTGGCTCATGCGCTTCATGTTCCGGTAGCCGGGATAGATACGCTTGACGGACTTTTGCAAAATGTGTTTTTTGACGGAACGATTTGTGCTATAATGGATGCCAGGCGGAGTCAGGTGTATGCCGCCGCTAAAAATGGAAATAATGTATTGGTACCTTCCTGTGCAATTGAGTTGGGTAAACTTCTGACCATGCTGGGGGAAGGGCCGGTTCTGTTCGTAGGGGACGGGATTGATAGTTATAAAGAAACAATAGCAAATCACAGGCCGGACAGTATTTTTGCTGCGCCGCCGGTGAGGTACCAGCGCGCAAGTTCTGTGTGCACTCTCGGGTTTTTGAAGAGTTTAAAGGGCGATGTTTTGGAATATTGCCAGGTACGGGCTAATTATTTAAGGCCGTCCCAAGCGGAAAGGCTGAAGAGGAATGTATGAAAACGAATATAAAAATCAGAAGGGCTGAATGCGGCGATCTTGACCAGATTCACACCCTGGAAAATATATGCTTTGATGTTCCCTGGAGTTTTGAAATGTTGTATGAAGACATTTGTACAAACAAGGGAACGGTATATTATGTAGTAGAAGAAGACGGGAAGATAGTGGGCTATGGCGGCATGTGGATTATTCTGGATGAAGCTCATATCACAAATGTCTGCATACTGCCCGAAAAACGCAGGCACGGCTATGCAACTCTTTTGATGAAAAAACTATGCGATAAAGCGGAAAGTTTAGGCGCTGACAACATGACGCTTGAGGTCCGCGTATCCAATCACGACGCCCTGCATTTGTATAAAAAATGCGGCTTTGCCATCCATGGCCTCAGAAAAAAATACTATTCAAACAACAATGAGGACGCATATATTATGTGGAGGGAAGGCACCATTCCAATGGTGGGGGAGAACTGATTTTTGGAAATTGACGTTTTCGGAATCCGAACGAATTATCAAATAACAGGCAATGGGGATCCGGTTCTTTTATTGCATGGATGGGGCGCGCAGATAGAAAGCTTTGCCCCTGTTATTTTTGCTCTGCAGAAATACCGGAAAGTGATAGCGCTTGATCTGCCGGGTTTCGGAAAAAGCGGGTTCCCTGAAAAACCCTGGACGGTTTCCGATTACATGGAGTTTACGGCGGCCTTTTTGCGTGAGATCGGCGAAGAAAAAGTGGATGTGTTATGCCATTCGTTCGGCGGAAGGATCACAATCCTGCTGGCCGGCAAATATCCGCAAATGATAGGAAAGATCATATTTGTGGACAGCGCCGGGATCAGGCCGCGCCGGACCATAAAATACTACATAAAAGTATATTCCTATAAACTGGCTAAAAAAATCGCGAAAATAAAATGGATGACCGGATTTTTAAAGGCTTTAGGCGTGGACGTACAAAAGAAAATGAAAAATGCCGGTTCCTCTGATTACAAAAACCTGCCGGACTGTATGAAAAAGACGTTCGTCAATGTGGTAAATCAGGATTTGAGCGGGTACCTGAAGGATATCAAATCGCCGTCTCTGCTGATATGGGGCGAGAATGATACGGATACCCCGCTCTGGTATGGACAGAAGATGGAGAAAACAATTGCGGATGCGGGACTGGTGGTTTTAAAGGAAGCGGGCCATTATTCTTATCTGGACCAGTTTCCGCAGTTTATAGCGGTTGTAAACAGTTTTTTTGGAGGATAATATATGGGGCTGCTTGATACTGTCGCTCTGCTCATCTCGATGGTTCCCGGGATTTTGTTTGCCGCGGCAATACTGTTGTCGCAGATACATTACTGCCACGTGCTTCAACTGGAGGGATATGTAAACAGGAGCTTTTTTAAGTGGCTCCGTTCCAATTTGCTGAAAAGTTTCGGGTTTCCCGCAATCATATTTGTTATTGTTTTTCTTGTAGAACTTCTGAACCGGACCGGTTTCTGGCCGTTTTTATTTACATATGAAGGCACGGTTGCTTCCATTGTTGTTTTGATTGCATGCGCGGCCCTTTTGTTTGTGTATGCGTCGCGCATCCGTTTTAAGCAGGCCAAAAAGCCGCTGGTGTATACCGCAAGGATCAAAAGGCTGTTTTTATGCATTATAGTGGTTTTTGCGGTACTGTATGTTGTTTTTGAAGTTACCCTTGGGCTGAACGCAGGTTTGCTGGTGCTTTTGATCCCGCTATTATCTCCGCTGTGCAATCTTTTGTTGAAGCCTGCGGAAAAGGCTGTGCAGCGGTACTTTTTCAACGATGCAAAAGAAAAACTGGCGCTCAGGCGCGATATTATAAAAGTCGGCATTACGGGCAGCTATGGCAAAACAAGTACGAAATTTATTCTGGGAACCATTTTAAGCCAGAAATATAAAACGCTTGTACCGCCGTCCAGCTTTAATACGCCGATGGGCCTGACACGGGTCATCCGTGAGCAGATGACGGATGAACATGAGGTATTTATCGCGGAAATGGGCGCGCGCCATGTGGGCGATATTGCGGAACTGTGCGATCTGGTGCATCCACAGTACGCCATACTGACATCTGTGGGTCCGCAGCATCTGGAGACTTTTTTCAGCATAGAAAATGTCATGAAAGGCAAATTCGAACTGATCGAAGGGCTGCCCGCGGATGGGATCGCCGTGTTCAACGGAGAAAACGAATATGTGCGGCAGCTTTACGCGAAGACAAAAAACAAGAAAATAATGTACGCATTGAAACCTGGTGAAGAAGTAGAAATCTGGGTGGAAAATATCAAAGCGTCTCCGGAGGGCAGCGAATTTGAAGTGGTCTATCGGGACGGGAGCCGTTTTGTGTGTAAGACAAAGTTGCTGGGCCGGCATAATATATTAAATATTCTGGGCGGCATAGCAATGGCGGCAGTGCTTAATTTGAGCCGGGATGAGATCGTGCGCGGCGTTTCCCTGGTAGAGCCGGTGGAGCACCGGCTTCAGATACTGCCTACAGGAAACGGAGTAACGGTGATAGACGATGCGTTTAATTCCAATCCGGAAGGGTCTGCTTCCGCGATCGAGGTGATTTCCCAGTTTCCGGGCAGAAAGATTGTCGTAACGCCGGGAATGGTGGAACTGGGTGAAAAAGAAGAAGCTGAAAACTACAAGTTTGGTAAAATTATGAGCAGTGTCTGCGATTATGTGTTTCTGATTGGTCCGAAGCATACCAAACCCATATACAACGGGCTTGCGGACGGCGGATTTCCGATACAGAATATTTTTGTTGCCAGAACCCTGGATGAAGCCAGCGCAATGATGGGCGGAATGCTGCAGGCGGGGGATGTAGTATTGTTTGAGAATGATCTGCCGGATAACTATAACGAATAATCAGGACGCCCTCAAACGCCAACTACCGCGTTATTTTTCCGCTTGTTCCTCAGCGTAGGAAAAACTACGCTTGCGTCACAATGCTCAAAATGCCTTGTATTTGACGCTTGAATGACGTCCTGAAATAAAGTATAAATTTGTATCAATCTGAAAAGAGGGAATGAAATATGAAAAAAAATATCGCCGTATTTTTTGGCGGAAGAAGCGTCGAACACGACGTGTCCATAATCACGGGGCTTCAGATTATAGATAACGCGGATAAAGAAAAGTACAACACGTTTCCCGTTTATATTTCAAGGGACGGCGAATGGTTCTGCGGGGAAAAACTCCGGGACGTGCAATTTTATAAAAACTTCAATCCGAACGACAAGGGCGTGCAGCGCGTATTTTTAAGTCCGGTTCCCGGCGGGAGAGAGATTCAGTATTTTGGAAAATTCGGGGTCAAGACATACGGCGTTATTGACGCGGCGGTGCTGGGAATGCATGGCGCGCACGGCGAGGACGGCACGCTGCAGGGATTGTTTGAGCTTGCGGATATCCCGTATTCCAGCCCGTGCGTTACAGGCAGCGCCGTAGGAATGGATAAGATCGTCATGAAGTGCGCTTTTCGCGGTGCGGGTCTCCCGGTGCTGGACGCCGTATATTTCGAACGCCATAATTTCCAGCAGGATTCAGAGGGCACTTTAAACAAGGTGGAGGAGAGTTTTCCGTATCCTGTGTTTGTAAAGCCCGCTAACCTGGGTTCCAGTGTAGGTATTTCCAAGGCAAAGGACCGTGAGGGATTAAAAAATGCCCTTGAGGTGGCTTTCCACTATGACAGGCGTGTGATCGTGGAAAAATCTGTGGAAGACATCATGGAAATCAACAGCGCCGTAATGGGCTATGGCGACGACGTTACCGTGAGCCTTCTGGAACAGCCTGTGACCTGGAAAGATTTTCTGACTTTTGACGAAAAATATCTGCGGAGCGACGGCGCGTCCAAAGGAATGACGTCCTTGTCCAGAAAGATTCCGGCGCCGATATCCGGCGAGATGACGCAAAAAATCATTGAGATGTCCAAAACAGTGTTTACCACGCTGGATCTGAAAGGCGTTGTACGGATCGATTATATTATAGACCAGGCTGCCGGACAGGTCTATGTAAACGAAGTGAACACAATCCCCGGTTCGCTGGCATTTTATCTGTTTGAACCCGCCGGCGTACCGTTTCAGACGCTCATAGACAAGATCATCGAATTTGCCGAAAAGCAGATGGACGATAAGAAGAAAAACAGTTTTGCGTATGATTCCGCGATACTCAGAAAAGCGGGCACGGGAACAAAGGGAGCAAAGATCGTAAAGAAATAATAACATTCATAAAATGATCAGCCGCCTGAATGGCGGCTTTTTTAGACTGCGGAATAATCGGTTCAAAGGCGCGCTTCTTCATTCACAAAAAGAAAGCCTTCCTCTGATATCCTCATCCTCCGAGGGGTTAAGAATATCCAGAAATATTGTTCCTTCGGGCGTATCTGTCCAATAGCAGGAGTACATGCCCACCTGGTTGGATAATAAAGCAATCTTCATCGTATACAAGGTATTTCGCGATTCCAAGCGGGTCAATGATACGCGGGACAGCGTCCCCGGTTTCTGAAGGCGGTACGGACGCGGCTGGATAGGACTTACCGCCGCAGCCTGGGTTTCCCGGGCTCCAGGTACGCCGCATCCGGCAAACAGAAAGGCGCATAATACCAATACTCTAATCAAAAATAAACTTTTTTCATTATGGCACCTGCCTTAAAATGGAATTATATGCTTGTTTCATTATATCAAACGTGTGAGAAATGTAATAAAAGCTATTATAAGATGTTTTTTCCTTGTTAAGAAACATAAGTAAACGCGAATCTCGCTTTTCTATCAATCAGAGGGAATCAGCAGTCAAATGGTTTGCTTTTCCAGTGGCGTAAACAGCCTTTTCATTTGTGAAATGCTGAAAGCATTTTGTTTTTACATTCTTTTCATAATTGCGGCTTACAGGGAAACAGGTTTGATCAGTCAGCTTTATTTCATGACTGGTAAAAGAGAAAAGATAATTTAAATTTATGATTGTGTTTCTGTTGCAGCGTAAAAACTCGGGCGGGAGACCTTGCTGCAGCATACTGATTTTTTCGTGGAATGTATGGATTTCATAGGCGCAATGAGCGTTAATAAAATGATCGCTGCATTGGAAATAAAGAATGGAATTGAATGGTATCACATGCACAATTCCGTCGCTTCTGTAAGAGAAATCGCGGTAACAGGGACGCTCTGACAAATGAAGTATCCTGTTCATGCATTTATCGACTTTTGCTTGCTCAAACGGTTTGATCATGTACCCGATAGCCTGGACTTCGTAACCTTCCCTTAAATAATCGGAAGTTGCTGTGGCAAACACAATGGGAAGTGAGCTATTGTATTTCCTGAGTTTGTTTGCAAGTTCTATTCCGTTGGTATTATTCAAAAAAATGTCCATAAATACAGCGTCAAAAGCTATTGAATTCTGCATAAAGTTTAAAAATGCTTCTTCATTCAGGAATGATTTGCACTGCACTTTGATTCTATTTCGTTCCGCCCAGTTGCTTATCAATGCAGAAAGCTGATTATAAAAAAATATCTCATCTTCCAGCACAGCAATTTTCAAAGTCATTTTTTGCTCGCTCCGTTTCGATCAGATTAAGGCTGCGGTTTAACAAATTATAGCATTATATAATAAAAAAGTCAAATTATTACATAATTCAACAATACTGAAGAATATGATAATTGAAACTTATGGGAATGAAAGTCACTTATTGTTGCACAAATGCCGGTTTTATTGTAAACTGTTTGGGTATAAAATTTAAATGCAAAGGAGAACAGCATGGCAAAAATACAAATGTCCGTACCCCTGGTCGAAATGGACGGGGATGAAATGACCAGAATCATATGGGACATGATCAAGAAACATTTGCTTGAGCCCTATATCGATCTCAATTGCGAGTACTATGATCTTGGCCTGAAACACCGTGACGAAACAAACGACAAGGTTACTTTCGATGCGGCTTATGCCATTAAAAAATACGGAGTTGGAGTAAAATGCGCTACCATTACTCCCAACGCGCAGAGAGTGGTTGAGTACGATTTAAAAGATATGTATAAAAGCCCGAACGGCACGATCCGCGCCATACTGGACGGCACCGTTTTCCGCGCGCCCATACTGGTGAAGGGGATAAGCCCTTCCGTTAAAACATGGAAAAAACCCATCACGATCGCACGTCACGCCTACGGCGACGTGTATAAGGATACGGAATACAGGGTGCCGGCAAATTCAAAAGTCGAACTGGTGATCACAAACAACGGCAATGAGACGCGGCTTAACGTTTTTGACTACGAAGGTCCCGGGATCGCGCTTGCGATGTACAATACGGAAAAATCCATCAGAAGTTTTGCGAAAAGCTGTTTCAATTATGCCCTGGATACCAGGCAGGACCTGTGGTTTGCAACCAAGGATACTATATCCAAACAGTACGACCACACGTTCAAAGACATTTTTCAGGAGATTTTCGACGCTGAGTACGCGGACAAATTCAAAGCCGCAGGCATAGAATACTTCTATACGCTGATAGACGACGCCGTTGCTCGCGTAATCCGTTCGGAAGGCGGCTACATATGGGCTTGCAAGAATTATGACGGAGACGTAATGAGCGATATGGTAGCCACCGCGTTCGGCAGTCTGGCCATGATGACGTCCGTTCTGGTTTCTCCCGAAGGTTTTTATGAATACGAAGCTGCGCACGGCACCGTTACCCGCCATTACTACAAGCATCTGAAAGGCGAGGAAACCTCCACCAATTCTATGGCGACAATATTCGCCTGGACCGGCGCCCTGCAAAAGAGGGGAGAGATGGACGGAAATGACGAACTTGTGCGATTTGCCAAAAAACTCGAAGAAGCGTCCATACGGACTATTGAAGAAGGCGTTATGACAAAAGATCTTGCACTTTTAAGCGAGATAAAAAATAAAAAAGTAGTAGATACCGAAGGCTTTATCAAAGAAATAGCCAAGAGGATCAAATTGTAATACTATTCTGCGATTAAAATATTTCATATTTTAATCCGGCAATTTGCAATTGCCGTTGCGCTAAAGGCGCAGGCAGATCGTATTGAACGACATCTGCGTGGGCTTCGCCCACTAGCCGCGCTTTGCGCGCGGCAATTTAAAAACTGAAGTTTTTAATTGCAAATTAGTATAAAGGAGAATAGCAGCAGGCCATGTCATTATTTGAAGAATGGAAAAACCTGGCGGAATCGCCGGCAACACCCGAGCAGTATAATTCTTTTTGGAAAGAGTATTATGCGCACGAGAAGGAAAACTACAAGATCATCCTGGCGAACAAGGATACCGTGTACGAAGGTACGCTGTCCGAACTGGCCGAAAAGTTTGGCATGAACCACGTGATATTCACGGGATTTATGGGGGGTATTGAGTCCAGCCTGAAAAACAGATGCGAAGTGGACAAATTAACGCCTGATTCCAAGATACAACTGGATATCGATTTTGAAAAACTTTTCTTCAACATGCACGAAGCCAAGGCAAAATGGCTTTATGAACTGCGTGAATGGGACGGCGTACTTTCCCAGGAAAGACGGAATGAAATATACAAAGAGTGGCGTGCGACCAAACAGGCCGTGAGCGAAAAAAAAGTGGGCAGGAACGACCCATGCCCCTGCGGCAGCGGACTGAAATATAAAAAGTGCTGCGGAAAATAAAATTTTTCTGAATAAACATTTGGTGCAGCAGGCAGATTTTAAATAATCTGGCCCGGATTGCGAATATAAGTATAAAAGTTCCTGTATCGCCACGGGAACTTTTTTTACGAAAAAAAAGCGAAATTAATTAATTGACAAAATTTAACCATGGAGATAAACTTTTCTATGGAATTTATATTATTGCATAATAAAACAAGCGAGTTGTCTGACATGAAGTTTACTAAAAAGCAAATCCTGTGTAAAATTGGTTCGGTACTAAAAAGCAGATTATTTATTATTTTGGCAGTATATTACGTATTACTGCTGATTCAGCATTCCCTCGTTTATATGTATTATGACGATTACGGTTATCTGAGCCTGAGTTACAGGGTCGGCATACCTGAAACGATACAAGGGACTGACTTTTCGTTTTTAAACCTACTGCAATTTCTGCATGCCCATTATATGGGGTGGGGAGGCAGGCTGCTTTGCTTCTTTACGGAAATTGTTTTTCTGAAGGGCGGTTTTTGGGTTTTCAGGATTGTTCAGCCTTTCGTAATCGTGTTGGCTGCATATTTTTCGTTCAAACTGGCCAAACTGTACATCCGTAAGAATCTTAATCTGCTGCTTGCGTTGATATGTTCTTTTTATTTCCTGATATCCATTTGGGTCCTGAGGGATTCACTGTACTGGGCAACGGCATCGTTTACGTATTTCTGGCCGCTTGTAATCATTCTGCCCGCCATATATTTTTTCATCAAACAGGAGAGGACGCAGAAAAACTCCATTTGGCTGATCATATTCTTCTTTATCTGCGGCTTTACCTATGAGCAGACGGGCGTAATGCCTATTGCCGCGGGCGGTGTTTTCATTATCGTGCGGTTTATACAGAAAAAGAAGATTGCTTTAAATACGCTTTTGCCGGTGCTTGCCTGCGTCGCCGGGTATCTGATACTGGTACTGGCGCCCGGTAATTTTATGCGGATCGAATTGTTCCCGGAATGGTATTATCAGCCGTTGACCGCAGAGCGGCTGGCCACGCGGTTTTTGACGCTGGCACAGATTCTTTTCACCTCGGATGGGGGGAAATACACATCCATAGCAATGGCGGTATCCACGATTCTGGCTTCTGTCATGCTGATCCGGCGCTCCAAAATCAAACAAGACAACACTAAAAGCGCAACATGGAAAACAGCCGTGAAAACTATAAATATCGCCGGTCTGGCGCTTGGGATATTCAGTACGGCATATTTCAGCGTCCGTCTGTTTTCAGGCGCCGTTTCCGCTATAGACGATCCCGTGTGCATGTTGTTTTTTATTTTTTCATCCGTCTTCTTTGTATATTATTTCATCATGAAGAATCAAAAGCTTATGGTACCTTTGTTCCTTGCAGGACTGGCAAGCCTGGGGGTGCTGCTTGTTTCGCCGGTCATCGTTTTCAGAAGCAGTACGCCGGCGCTTTTTGTCTATTTTATCGTCATGGGTATGATTTATTGCGAATTTATCACAGGTACCAGGCGGAAATGGCTTAATCTAGTATATATCGCGCCGCTTGCTATGATGATGTTCTTCAATTATTCCACCATACTCAGAGGATATGCAATAAACGTACCGGCAAACGAATACAACCAGCAGGTATTGGAGCAGGCGCAGCAGCAGATAAAGAATAATGTATCCGTTACCCAGATTACGCTGCATGAGCTGAAAGACGATATTTACGGCAACGGCATGCCTTATCAGTGGGACAAGACCTTTTTGGCGCCCTGGATCAAAGAGTATTACGACCTTCCCGATTATATCCAGTTCACATATGAAGTGAGCCCGGAACCGGTGACCTGGAAGGAGGTCACATTCGAACAGTTTTTTGGAAAACCGTGATCTTAATCGATCCTGAGCACGGTGCAAATTGAGACATACAAAAATCCCCCTGCATTTTGCAGAGGGATTTTCTGATTTTCCGTTATGGAAACACTGATCAATAGTATTGGAACAAGGTCTGCATCAGCGACAGGATGATGAACAGCTGCGCAGTAAATGTAATATTCATTTGTGTTTTTAGGATGTCTTTTTCTTCCAGCCTGGGGCTTAAGTTATTGGATAGGAAAGGCAGGAACAGCAGAAGAGGCAGCAAATAACGGCCCTGCACGCCCTGAATGAAATCGGCTCCGACCGGCGTCCAGGTGAGGTAAAGTATCAGGTTGATCAGTATAAACCCGCATGCCATTACCAGAAATACGCCGAATTTATTCACCGCGCCAAGCCTTGTTTCATCATACAGCGCAGTTTGGGATTCGTATTTGGAATAGATGAATCCAACCAGCGCGGTAAACCCGACGTAAATATAGATGAAAATACCGGGGATTTGGAAACTGAGCCAGCCGAACGTAAACAACTGGGTAATGTAGTACGGCGCGTTTTCCAAAAATGCGCGCAGGAATATGGATACGGAAGTGGTGATGCTGTTCATCATAAAATGCAGCTGCTGGACCATACTAGCTCCCTTATCGTTTACCCCGTTCCCGGTAAGGGCGGAAGCGTCTCCGGCGTTCTGCACGGCAACAAACCAGAAAACCGCAAGCGCGGATATGAGTGAAGCGGCGATTACAATGGCGCACCCGGCCGCCTTTGTTTTTTTGGAGACAAATCTTGACGCGGGAATAAAAAGCATCAGCAGGCACAGCGGAACCAAGCTGTATTTTATAACGGATACAAGGACGCAGACCACCGCAAAATAAATGATCTGCCGGTAACCGATAGTCAGGCCTTTTTCAAAGTAGAGCTTGGTAAACCATGCCGCCAGGAGCAGCGCAAGGCCATATGTCAGGTAATCCGAGTTATAGGAGGCCGCGATAAAAAGGGACATGGGCGCAACTGCGATTATCCCGAAAAAGATTTTAAAGCGGGGCGCGGTCTTTACAGCGAAGAAAGCCAGGATCGCATAAATAACCAAATTTATGATGCGGCCGGCGTAGAACAGGGGAAGTATGCCCGTGTGGAAGACCTGGGAAAGAAAAACAACTAACCCTGAGGGTATATATGCAAGGAAAAACTGGACGCCGCCATAGGTCGTCAGGCCAAAGCCTTCCTTTATGGGCGCTCCCAGCAGGCTGCTTGAAACGATCGTTTCCTGCGACATGTGCAGTTGGGTCAATTGACCCAAACCGTTGGAAACCGTTTCACTGCTGCCGAAGAGCGTGCCGCTGGATACCAAAAATGACTTGCTGAGGTGCACGCTTTCGTCAGGCACGTCCAAAATAGGCGTCAACAGGGCAAAGAATACGCCGAACACCAGTATGGATATCAGAATATTGATGTGGATTTTTTTGGTGTAAAAAAGGATCAAAATGCAGCCGGCAACGGCTATCCAGAACGAAAAGGAAAGAACGTAGGGACTGATGCCCTGCGAATAGGTAACCGAGGACTGCGGCACGTTTATCCCGTTCAGCTGCCTTGTATAAATCGAGAGCGCTGTCTCTTCGGGTATATTGTCTGCGTTTATGGAAAGAATGTAATCTCCTCCTGATTCGGGGAAATTTATAAGGCCGAATCCCAATTCGTGTTCGGCGCCAAGACTGTTTGCATCGAACTGGTTTGTAAACAGTACCGCATCGTTATTGTCTTTCAGTTGGATGGAATATTTGTCCGCCGATATATAGTCCGGCTCAGCGAAATAGAGAGTAAAATTGACCGGTTCGCCCGGATCAAAATGGATGGGCATTTCAAAAGGAGCATTATCCGATATCTTCTGCACTGATTGTTGGCTCGATTCATCATAGGCCAAAAGTTTATGTGTTTTCGGAGGAGCGAAGAACATTGTATAAACAAAACAAAACAGGATAAGAACAAGAATAAGCAATATTTTTTGGCGTAAATGATTGGCGGTGACGATTTCACCGATCTTTTTCAACGTACATGATATTTTATTCATGGGTAACTCCTACTCAAATACTACAATCCAATTATACAGTCAGTGGTGGACATGTGTCAAAATAAATGATCCATACATTGCAAAATATGTACTTTATAGTTATAATTAATTGAATCAGGCTTTATCGGGCAACTGAAAAAATGCAGCTGCAAGGCGCGCTTTAAAGGATTTTCAGTTGCCCGGAATGTCCGGCTTGGACGGCGTAAATATTATGATTGGGAGACTTATGAAGGTTCTGATTTTTATTCCAGCATATAACGAGCAGGCAACGATTAAAGGCGTTGTGAACGACCTTATGACACACTGCCCTGAATATGATTATATTGTGATTAACGACGGTTCTACCGATGATACGGAAAAAATCTGCAGGGAAAACGGTTTCCCCTGTATTTCTCTGCCCGTCAATTTAGGGTTGGACGGCGTTTTTCAAACCGGGATAAGGTATGCAAAGTATAAAGGATATGATATTGCCATGCCGTTTGACGGCGATGGGCAGCATAACGCCGAATATATCAAACCGATGATAGAAAAGATGCTGGAAGGCTATGATATTGTTGTTGGCTCGCGTTTTTTAAACAACAAAAAGCACACAAACCTTCGGGTGGTAGGGAGCAGCATCATCAGTTTTTGCTTTTTTATAGCGACAGGCTCGCATATGTCCGACCCGACTTCGGGAATGCGGATGGTCAATAAAAAAATGATCCGCGCACTGAGCCAAAACCTGAATCTGGGTCCGGAACCCGATACATGGGCTTATCTTGTGAGAAATAAAGCCAGAATGGCGGAAGTGCATGTGGAAATGAACGACAGGACGGCGGGTACAAGTTATTTTACTCTTGGAAAATCAATCGCTTTTATGACGCGCATGTGCGTATCGATTCTGTTTATACTCTGGTTCAGAAAGAAGGTGACTGAATGACTTCGGAATATATGGCTCCGGAACTGCGGCTTACTCTGATCTTCGTATCGGTGTTGGCGCTGGTATATATTATCCGGAAAATCAGACATTCAAAAATGAACATATCCGATTCGATATTTTGGATCGTCTTTGCCGTTCTTCTGATTCTGATCAGCGTTTTCCCAATTATCATCTTTTTCTTTGCAAAAATACTGGGAATACAATCTCCGCAGAATTTTCTGTTTTTGCTGATGATTGGAATACTGACGTTTAAAGTTTTCACGATGTCCATAAAAATATCGCAGCTGCAGGATAAATTGACTGCTCTTGTACAGAAAATAGCGATTCATGATTTTGAAAAAGACAAAGAGGATTCTTTATAATTATTTGGGGAGGATAGTATGGCAAAAAAAGTATTGATTACGGGAGCGGACGGCTTTATCGGAAGCCATCTGACCGAAAGAGTCCTTGAAGCCGGGTATGACGTACGCGCCTTTGTATACTACAATTCTTTCAACAACTGGGGCTGGCTGGACACCTTCCCAAAAGAAGTGCTGAAAAACATAGACGTATTTGCAGGGGATATACGGGACCCGAACGGCGTACGCAAAGCCATGCAGGGAGTGGATACGGTGTTCCACCTGGCTGCATTGATCGCCATTCCCTTCAGTTACCATTCGCCCGATTCCTATGTGGATACCAATATCAAAGGTACGCTGAACGTGCTCTCGGCCGCAAAGGATTACGGCACGCAAAGGGTGCTGGTGACATCCACTTCTGAAGTGTACGGAACGGCATTGTACGTGCCTATAGACGAAAAGCATCCGTTCCAGGGGCAGTCTCCTTATTCCGCCACAAAAATAGGCGCGGACCGCATCGCTGAAAGTTTTTACCGCAGTTTTGGGACCCCTGTGACAATCGTACGGCCATTTAATACCTTTGGTCCAAGGCAATCTGCCCGGGCGGTTATTCCGACCATTATTACGCAGCTTTTGTCCGGACAAACCGAAATTAAACTGGGATCATTAACGCCGACCAGGGATTTTAATTATGTGAAGGATACGGTAAACGGTTTTCTGGCAATAGAACAATCCGGCAACACTGTCGGGGAAGAGATCAATATAGCGGCCCAATCAGAGATATCCATCGGGGAACTTGCCAATGAACTGATTTCCCAGATCAATCCGGAAGCCAGGATCGTTTGCGACGAAATACGCCTCCGTCCGGAAGACAGCGAAGTAAACCGTCTTTTGGGTTCCAATGAAAAAATCAAAAGACTCACGGGATGGAAACCCGCCTATACGTTCAGGCAGGGGATCGCGGAGACAATCGCGTTTTTGAAAAACAATCTGGCGCGATACAAAACAGACATTTACAACTTGTAGGGGGTCAAAATGGATCATTTTATACCGCTTTCTGTTCCGAATTTAAAGGGTAATGAAATCGAATATGCAACGCAGGCGCTGAGCTCCGGATGGGTCTCCACCAGCGGCGCCATGATCGCCCGTTTTGAGGAAAAGATAGCAGAGTATCTGTATATGCCGGGCAGCGTAGCCTGCCAAAGCGGAACTGCCGGATTGCACCTATCCCTGACCGCTCTTGGAATTGGGCCAGGGGACGAAGTGATCGTACCGGCTCTGACTTTTATTGCGGCTGTCAATCCGGTTTCCTATACGGGAGCCGTGCCCGTATTCATGGACTGCGGCGACGACTTGTGCATGGACCCGGATAAGTTAGAGCAGTTTTGCACAGAAGAATGCGCGCTTTCGGAAGGAAAATTGACGCATACCGGTACGGGACGGCAGGTAAAGGCAATCGTGGTTGTGCATGTTTTCGGCAACATGGCGAATATGCCGCGTTTTTTGGCCATTGCGAAAAAATACGGTCTTCGCCTGATTGAAGACGCTACGGAAGCGCTGGGAACCCGTTATCTGAACGGGGAGTTTGCCGGCACAATGGGGGACGCGGGCGTTTTTTCGTTTAACGGCAACAAGATCATTACGACTGGCGGCGGCGGCATGATTGTGTCCAGGGACCCTGAATTGCTGAACAAACTGAAATACCTGTCTACCCAGGCCAAAAACGACGAGGTCTATTTTGTACACAATGAAATAGGCTTCAATTACAGAATGACGAATGTGCAGGCTGCGATCGGACTCGCCCAGATGGAGCAGCTTGAAAACTTCATTCAAATAAAAAAGGAAAACTATGAATCCTACAAAAATTATCTTTCCGGAAACAGGGGGCTTGCAATACTTGACTTTAATGAAGGTATCCGGCCAAATTACTGGTTTTATTCGCTTTACCTTAAAAATTCGGATATCAAAAGGGACGAGCTGATCAATTTTCTGAGCGGGAAAAAAATACAGACAAGGCCCATCTGGGCTTTGATCCACCAACAGGTTCCATACAGGAACTGTTTTGGTTATAAGATCGAGAAAGCCTTGCATTACGTTCGGAACATCGTGAATATTCCCTGCAGCACAAGCCTGACAAGCGAAGAAGTGGCCTATGTTTCCCGCTGCATTCTGGATATATAGAGGAAACCCAAATGAGAGAGAATCAATCAAACGATTTTATGGAGATAACGGTTGATCAGACGGTCAAGATCATTGAAGCGATGAAGATTCTGGACAAAACGGGTAAAAAAATCGTATTTGTTCTGGAAGGACGAATTTTAAAGGCTGCGCTGACCGACGGAGATATCAGAAGGCATATTTTGCGCGGAGGCAGCCTGGAGGACAGTGTATTGCATGCTGCGAATAAGAATCCAAAATTTATAAATTCGGATGAATTGAGTGAAGCGCAGAAGCTTATGGACCGGCATGGGATTGACTCGCTCCCTGTGGTTAATGATAAAATGGAGCTGATTTCCGTGGTGTTCCATCATGAAAATACGGTCGTAAATATGGGACGAATTCATTTACCCGTCATTATAATGGCGGGCGGAAAGGGTACGCGGCTGTATCCTTATACCAAAATATTGCCCAAGCCTTTGATCCCGATAGGCGACCAGCCTATACTGGAGCATATCATAGACCGCTTTTATTCCTTCGGATGCAAATCCTTTTATCTTGTTTTAAACCATAAAAAAAATATGATCAAATCCTATTTCAGCGAAATGGAAAAAGAATACCGCATTCATTATATCGATGAGGACAAGCCGCTTGGAACAGGCGGCGGCCTTTCGCTGCTCAAGGGCAGGATTCATGAAACCGCCTTTGTCTCCAATTGCGATATTTTGATCGACGCAAATTACGAGGATATTTATTCCGTGCATAAAAACAACGGGAACCTTATCACCATGATTTGCGCATTCAAACATATCACGATTCCGTACGGAGTCATCCATACCGGAGAAGGGGGCAGCATCCTTTCTATGGAGGAAAAACCCGAATTTACATTTATGGTGAATACGGGGATGTATTTGGTGGAACCACGCGTAATAGACGAAATGGACGAAGACACGCCGGTAAGTTTTCCGGATATTGTGGAAAAATACAGATTGGCTGGGGAGAAAGTAGCGGTTTATCCGATCGGCGAAAAAGCGTGGATGGATATGGGACAAATTGAAGAATTGGAAGAAATGCGGACAAGAATGGGCTTATAGGGACCAAAGCTTTACAGAAACACTTTCAATCCGGCGTATTATGCCGGATTGCTGTTTAAAGGAGATATATATGAACATACTGGTAGTCGGACTCGGTTCCATGGGGAAAAGAAGGATCAGGCTTCTGAAAAAATACTTTGCCGAAAATGAAGTGTTTGGAACGGATACAATGGACGAACGCAGAAAAGGCGCGGAAGATGAATTTGGCATAAAAGTTTATCCGGATATGCAGTCGGCTTTTGAAAATGCGGCTATAGACAGTGTTTTTGTTTGCACTTCGCCCGTTTACCATTACGGCATTATTATGGAGGCGCTGAGCGCCGGTAAAAACGTATTCACCGAAATCAACCTTCTTTCCGAGGGATATGACGAGATGATACGAAAAGCTAAAGAGAAAAATGCGGCGCTTTTTTTGTCTTCCACCATGAATTACAGAAATGAAATCAGGTTTGTGACGGATGAGATCCAAAAGCAGGCCGGCAATTTAAATTACGTATATCATGTCGGGCAGTATCTTCCGGACTGGCATCCATGGGAAAATTATAAAAACTTTTTCGTGGGGGACAAAAGAACAAACGGCTGCAGAGAAATTATGGCCATCCAATTGCCCTGGATGCTCAAGGCGTTCGGACCGGTGGAAGAATTTCACGCTTTGAGCGGGAATTCATCCACGCTGGATATCGATTACCCGGATAATTTTTTGCTTTTAATGAAACATAAAACCGGGCACAGCGGAATCATCTGTTTTGATATTGTCTCCCGGTCTGCTTCCACCAGGCTGGAAGTAATAGGTCAGGAGCTTCATATTTTGTGGGGCGGAACCCCGGATTCTCTTCAATTGTACGACCTGAAAAAGAAAGATTTTGAAAAGGTGAGCTTATATACAAGCATTTACAAACAGAGCGGATACAGCCAAAACATTATAGAAAACGCTTATGTGGATGAAATCCATGCTTTCTTTGAACTGACTTGTTCGGGCGCGGCGCCCGTATATTCATTTGAAGACGACAAATACACTCTTGAACTGATCGACCGGATAGAGGGGCTGTAAGATTTGCCCCAAACAATACAGAAAAATTATGTTGACAAAGTAAATTTAGAGAGTGAAAATGTAAAAGAGATTTTGCAATAAAAATCTTTGAGAAATATTCCATCTGTTTAAGATGTGATAAATAAAGGATTTTAGGAGGAAGGTATGAATTTCTTAGTAGTTGGACTTGGATCGATGGGCAAAAGGCGCATCAGATGCTTAAAAGCGCTGGAAGAAAAAAACGTGTTTGGTTTTGACCTGCGGGAAGACCGTGCAAAAGAGGCAAATGAAAAATATGGGGTTGCTACGTTTACTGATTTTGATGCTGCGGTAAAAGAAGCAAAACCGGATGCTTTGATTATTTCCGTTCCTCCGGCCAAGCATGGTATTTATATAAAATATGCGCTGGAGCATTCCCTGCATTGCTTCATTGAAGCGAGCGTGGTGGACGATGGCATGAAAGAACTGCTTGACATGGAGAAAAAAAGCAAAACGGTAGTGGCTCCTTCCTCTACGTTATATTTTCATCCGGCCGTACAAATGATAAAAGCCATCATCAAATCAGGCGAACTCGGAAAATTATCCAATATAGTTTACCATATAGGGCAATATCTGCCCGACTGGCATACCTATGAGGCAGTCAGCGAGTATTATGTATCCTATCCTCCGACGGGCGGCGGAAGGGAAATTGTACCCTTTGAGCTGACCTGGCTTTTGGATATTTTCGGCATGCCCAAACGGGTTGCCGGAAATTTCAGAAAAACCATTCATATTGAAGGCGCCGAAGAGATCGACGACACCTATAATTTCTTAATGGATTATCAAAACTTCATGGCTACCATAACGGTGGATGTGGTTTCCCGTTATATGACCAGAAGGCTTCTCATAAACGGTGATAATAAACAACTGAGGTGGGATTGGGATCTGTCCTGCATAGAGATTTATGATCCCGAGACAGGTTCCTGGGAAAAGAGGGAGTACAGCATGCTGAGTTCCGAACAGGGCTATAACGCAAATATCGGAGAGAACATGTATATCGACGAAATAAAAGCGTTCCTGAATGCCGTAAAATCGGGCGTTCCTTTTGTAAACACGTTAAAGAAAGACTACGAAGTACTGCAGGTCCTTTATGACATTGAAAAATCGGACAAGGAATCCAGGTTTATTGCAACGGACAAGTATTGGAGCAATATATGAAAACAGGCATATTGATAGCCGCGCGCCTTGGATCCTCCAGGCTGCCCAAAAAACACCTGCAGCACGCAGGCGGCAGGCCTATCTTTTATTATCTCCTTGAGCGGATAAACAGGGAGTTTAAAGAAGAAATCGCAAAAGGCGAGGTTGAGGTTGTGATCTGCTCCTCCGATGAACCCATGAATGAAGAACTGCGGCAGTTTGACAATGCGGATCTGTTTTTGGGGGACGTTCACAACATCCCCAAAAGGCAGGTACAGGCTGCAAAAGCCTATAAGCTGGACCAGATCATCAATGTGGACGGAGACGACATCCTGTGTTCAAGGCGGGCTATGCGCGCTGCCTTTGAGACTCTCAGTCGTGGAGCAAATTATATATACACGAAAAATCTGCCTATTGGCATGAACGTTTTGGGTTATAAAACCGGGTTTTTAAACCGCTGTATGGAAAAATACATGGAGACGGAAGTGCTGGAAACAGGCTGGGGAAGGGTTTTTGACAAAAGCGAATTAAAAGAAATCATATTTGAGTCCGAACCGGACTATGATTTTCTCCGGTTTACGCTGGATTATCCCGAAGACTACGAGTTTTTCTCCCGGGTGATAGAGGCGCTTGGCGAACATGTATGGGACGCGACGGACAAGGATATAATTGATGCGGCGCGCAAAAATGACCTGTATAAAATCAATTCCGTTCTGCTGGAAGAATACAGGGAAAATTTCAACAGGCAGGTAGCGAAAGAAGGGGAGCAAAAATGAATTCCGGAGTAGAATTGTGGAAAAAGGCCAAAAAACTGATTCCCGGCGGAAACCAGCTCTTATCCAAGAGAAGTGAAATGTTTCTGCCCGATCAATGGCCTTCCTATTATAAGAAAGCAAAGGGCTGCGAGGTCTGGGACATGGACGGCAACCATTATTACGACTTTGCGCAGATGGGCGTCGGCAGCTGTACGCTCGGCTATGCCGATGACGACATCAACGCGGTGGTGATAGACGCAATTCAGAACAGTTCCATGTGTTCGCTCAACAGCTATGAAGAGGTCATGCTGGCGGAAAAGCTGATGGAACTTCACCCCTGGGCGCATATGGCGCGGTTCTCCAGAACCGGCGGTGAGGCCTGCAGCATAGCGATCCGCATTGCAAGAGCCGCTACCGGACGAAACAAAGTGGCTTTCTGCGGTTATCATGGCTGGCACGACTGGTATATTTCCTCCAACATCGCAAATGATTCGAACCTGGACGAACAGCTGCTGCCCGGTTTAAAACCGGCGGGTGTTCCAAGGCAGCTGCAGGGAACGGCAGTACCGTTTATGTATAATGATATCGCTTCCATCAAAGATGTTGTGGAAAAAAACAAGGACGACCTGGCCGCCATTATCATGGAGCCGCAAAGAAGCACGGCCCCGGATATGGAGTTTTTAAAAACCGTTCGCGGGGAAGCCACCCGTGCGGGCGCGGTACTGATATTCGATGAAGTAACTTCGGGATTCCGCGTCAATCTGGGAGGCATTCACATGACTCTTGGAATAGAACCGGATATGGCGGTTTTCGGTAAGGCGCTGGGCAACGGGTTCCCAATATCCGCTATTATCGGAAAACGGGAAATTATGGACGCGGCTCAAACCAGCTTTATCAGTTCCACGTTTTGGACTGAGCGGCTTGGCTTTGCCGCAGGCGTCGCAACCCTTAAAAAGATGAAGGAAGTGGATAATCCGTCCCATTTGGTTCACTGGGGAAAAGCGGTGAACGATATCTGGATACGGGCTGCCAAAGAAAACGGACTGGACATTCACCTATCCGGTATTGAACCGCTGACACATATGGATTTTGAGTATGAAAACAGGCAGGCGATGATGACGCTGTATGCGCAGATACTGCTGGAAAAAGGATTCCTGCTGGGCGCTTCCGTATACGCCACCTATGTTTACAACGACGAAATCATGAAGATGTTTGAAGACGCAACGTTTGATGCTTTCGGGCAGATTGCAAAACTGCAGAAAGAAGGCGGTGTGGAAAACGCTCTGAAGGGCGGAATCAAGCATATCGGATTCCGGCGTTTGGTCTAAATGTTTTTAACATATGATTTGATTGAAAAAGAGTACCGTTTGCCCGTCAAGGGCAAATGATGCTCTTTATCTGTTTAGAAAGAAAGGTAACCGACTGTGATAGCTCTTGTATGCGATACCCCTTATCAATTGGTCAGCGCAATATTTTTAGCCAATTCCATCTCAAGGGATGAAAAACTGCTTATCCTTTTAAATCAGCTGTGGGACAAGACGGCGCATCAATTTGACATTGACGTCTCCGATGAAAGAATTCACGGGATATTGTATTACGGCAGCGAGCAGATGGGAATGGGCATGTTGCTATCCGGTTTATATAATCCTAAGAAAATGCTCCTGCGAATGGAAGGATTTGACAAGGATATAGATATATCCTGCATTATCGCTTCCCGTACAACATGGATGGCGACATATTTATATTATTACTTCAGAAAGAAGAACAGAAATTTAAAAATGTATCTGATAGAAGAAGGCGCTGGAGAGTATTCCGCTAAAATGCTGGACACCCGTTTTACGCGGGCATGCAAAATGCTGCATAAGAAAACGCATTACGATTTTATAGACGCGGCTTATTTCTCGGCTCCGGGGTTTTACAGGCATAAGACGGCTTTCCCGGTTCATAAACTGCCGTGCAGCGAATCGGATACCGATTCGATACGGTTGATCGACAGTATATTCGACGCGCAGACCGAACTGAATAAATTGGTTCCCTATACATATATCTTCCTGGACGAAGCGTTCCATGTGGATGAAACCGGCCTCGGCTGTACGCAGGATACAATTCTCAATATAATGAAAGAGGTTGTTCCGCCGGAAGAAATCGTCGTCAAAATGCATCCCAGGACCGACAGCTTCCGTAACGACGGGGTCCGGGCGGTATATTCGAAAGCGCCGTTTGAGCTTCTGCCCGCACATGTGAATATGGACCAAAAGGTTCTGGTGTCGGGCATCTCCACCGCAATGCTGACGTCAAAATTATTATATGATCAGGAACCGTATTTGATTTTTACCTATCATTTGCTGGAAGATATACTGGATATGATTCTTCCGGACAAAGAGGTTCTTCAAAATGTACGGGACCTGATGGAGGGCGTGCGGAGCATGTATGCAAACAAAAACAAAACGTTTGCGCCCAAAACAACCGAGGAATTAAAGCAGGTACTGCGGCAAATACAAACCGAACTAAAAACGGCCCGTTGATCAGACGGGCCGTTTTTAGTGCTGATCCGTCCTTTTCAGAATGATTAAAATTAAAAATTCACGCAACTATCACACGATCCACATAATTTCTACATTTTTTTATGATATAATATAAAAAAAACTATGCATGGAGGCAATTCGATGAAAAATCTTGCAGTTATTCCTGCCAGGCAAGGATCAAAAGGGATCGCTCATAAAAATATTAAATTGCTTTGTGGGAAACCGCTCATAGTATATTCTATTGAAGCAGCTAAAAAATCAAATATGTTTGATGATATATTTGTTTCGACCGATTCCGAATATTATGCTGAAATTGCACGGGAGGCCGGTGCGAACGTTCCGTTTTTAAGAAGCGTGGAATTGTCCGGGGATACGGCGTCCTCCTGGGATGTGGCCAGGGAGGCGGTCCGTAAATATCGCGAAAGAGGCATGGAATTTGATACGGTAGCCTTGCTGCAGCCTACATCCCCGCTCAGAAAACCGGAAGATATCATAGCCGGTTATAATAAATTCAGGGAAATGGGCGCAAATCTGGTTGTCTCGGTTTGCGAAGAGCATCATTCGCCCCTATGGTCCAATACTCTGCCTGAAGATCATTCACTGGCAAACTTTATCGATCATGATTTGGCAAAACTGCCAAGGCAGAGCCTGCCCAAATATTATAGGATCAACGGCGCTTTGTATATAGTCAAAACGGAAAGTTTGATGAAACTGGACAATTTATACTCATGCAAAAGTTACGCCTACATCATGTCCAAGGAAAACTCGATAGATATCGACGACAATCTTGATTTTGTTTTAACCGAAAATATCATAAATACACTCAGAATACAGCGATAAAAACGCAAATAAAAGAACAGCGGGTCTCCGGCGGACTAAGAAATGTGCATATAAGAACAGTTTCTTAAAAGGACCAGTTTTTTGCAAAAATAATAAATAAAATGACAAGGATATTGTATATTAATTATAAACTTATTATAATTTATATTAGTAGTTTTTGTCTTTTTTTAACAATAAAGTGGCCATAATGATTCCGGGAGGAAATTCGCTTTTGAAAAAAATATCCGTAGTTATACCTTGTTTTAATGAGGAAACGGCACTTCCTTTTTTTTATGAAGCCATAACCTCGATCAGCGGTGAAATGAGTTTTGTTGAATTTGAGTATTTATTTATTGACGACGGATCGACAGACGAAACTCTTGCATTGCTGAGAGAATTGGCTTTAAAGGATAACCGTATCCGGTTTGTCTCTTTTTCCAGAAATTTTGGCAAAGAAGCCGCTATGTTTGCAGGTATGGAACATTCCACAGGCGACTATGTGGTCATCATGGATGTAGATTTGCAGGATCCGCCCGACCTGATCCCGCAAATGTACGAGGCGGTCGTGAAAGAGGGGTACGATTGCGCAGGAACGCGAAGAGTCAACAGAAAAGGCGAACCGCCCATACGGTCATTTTTTGCAAGACGGTTTTACCGGCTGATAAACAGGATTTCAAAAACCCAGATGCTGGATGGAGTCCGTGATTACCGCATGATGACCAGAAAAATGGTAAACGCTATACTCTCCATGTGCGAATACAACCGTTTTTCGAAAGGTATATTCGGATGGGTCGGGTTCCGCACCAAATGGTTGGAATATGAAAACGTGGAGCGCGTGGCGGGTGAAACAAAGTGGTCCTTCTGGAAGCTGTTTATTTATTCTCTGGACGGTATCCTTGCTTTTTCAACCATGCCTCTTGCGATTGCTTCTGTCGTTGGAATCATATTGTTCATTTTATCTATTGTCATGATAATATTTATAATCATCAGAACGCTGATCTGGGGTGACCCGGTTGCCGGCTGGCCTGCCATGGCGTGCATCATATTTTTGGTAGGCGGCATTCAGCTTCTTTGCCTGGGCATTGCTGGGCAGTATATTGCAAAATCTTATCTGGAAGTAAAGAAAAGGCCGATTTACATATCAAAGGAAACAGAAAAGGATTTATCCGAGTAGTCATTTTTTATTCATTGTATCTGCCGGACTGGAGCGCTCTTTGAGAAGGCAAATATTTGGCGGCGGTAAAGAAAAACCGGCAAATCGGTTTACGGTTTGCCGGTTTGTTGATCTTTGGATCAGCCGCTGTATTGGGTCCCCATTTCATCCAATGATTGGGCTGTTTTTATTTTCATGATGAAAAATCCGTCCACGAATCCGCATACCTGATATTTTACCGGAATGCCATAGGTTTCATAAAAATATTTGGTATAAGTGTCCAGCCTGTCCTGGGCGACAAAATATACGTGGTCGTTATCGATCAGATCGCGCGGCAGAGACTGCACGTCCGCGCGTTTTTTAAATTCCTCGTATGGAAGGCTTCTGGCCGTCCAGCCCCCCAAACCGTATGAATTGATATAATAATTCAGCGGCCTGGTCTCAAAAATGCTTTGACTTCTGTTATAGTTATAGAAAATTGGCTCCATTGCATAGACAAAAAAGTCGTTCTCCAGGTTATAGAAATAATCATAGAGCAGAACCTGGCGCGTATACAATTCGGCGACATCGGGTTTCTGGCGCTGCTCGGTCAGCTCCAGGCAATAGGAGAATGTGTCGTAAAAGGGATATATTGTGGAGGCCAGGACCAGTATCAGCGCTGTCAGGCGGAGGGCAGACGCCTTTTTGGGGCTTGCCTTTTTCAGAAACCTATCCTTTAATACCTGGGTGTCTATCAGACAAATCAGAAGCACCAGCCCGATTACGTAATGCGGGAATATGACCCGGACCAAAGCCCGCTGGATAATAAAGAACACGGCCTGCATAAAAAATGGAAATATAAAAACGGCAATGGATAAAAGCTTGGCTTTTGATGTTGTGAGCGCAAAGTAAAACGCCACGGCCAGGGCGGCCAGCAGTACGATTGAATCGGATAAATACGCCCAGATGTTGCCCAGAATATCGAGGATACTGAAATTGTACCTGGATATGCTGTTGTAAGAGTCGTCAATCTTCTGCAGATTTTCCGTCGAAAATTTAGGATCATCCGGGAAATTGTGCGAGTAGAACATTTCATGGTCGTTCTGCGACCAGCCGTATTTTTCAAAGTTTTCCCGGTTTTCCTCATAGGACGGATAAAAGCGGTCCTGCATGTCCGTCCTTACTTCGTTGAATTTGCTGAAATCGCTCCACACAGGCGTGGATTTGTAAATGAAGCTGTTAACGGCGGTGAAAGCAAAGGATAAAAGCAGTACACCCGCGATAACCGCAACGGTGCGGACCGCTTCTTTTTTGTAGCGAAGGATTAAGAAAAACGCGTAAACAGCGCCGATCGCAACGGCGGAAACGATCACGCTTTCACGGATCATGACGGCCACTACGCAAAATACCGCGGCGGAAATTAGAAGAAAAAGCTTTCTTGGTTTATCTTTTATAAAGAATGAATAGGCGATGTTTAAAAATGCGCTGGAGAGAACAAAGTATGCAATGATTGTGTAGGTGAAATTAAGAAGGGTAAGTAAATATACGGCAGGGAATATCGCAAAGCCTACTGCAAAACCGACTTTGCCTCCCAGCCTTTGTGCGAGGACCGCCGCAATGAAGGACGTCGATAAGAGCAGCATTCCGGCCATAACTATACCGTACCAGTTCAGTTCGGGAAACGTCCTGTACAAAAAAGCAATGAAAGAACCCAAAACAGCGTTCAGATAAACGCATAACCCGTCGCTTGGGCCTTTTGAGCCGTTCAGTAGGTTTTGGATCTGGACATCGTCCATGATATGAAAACCTATATACGCAAGCCGGTTTGTAATTTTCATTAAAACAAAACCGATGATGGCGAAAATAACAATATAGATCAGTAATCTTTGCAGTGAATCTTTCTCACCAAAGACAGTAACTTTTCTTTTGGCAGACAGCTTAGTTTCCATAATGACTCCTTCATTGATATAAATTAACATCACATAAGCATTAATTTTAAAAAGTTATTTTAATTTATATATTACGATATCGTTGTTGCCGAATACGATATCGCCGTATTCGTATGGAAGCTGGAATGATGCGCTTGTATACTCTGAACGTATCAGATATTGCACCCCGGCTTGTTTGAGTTTCTGGATTGCTGCTGCGTCGTTTTGGTATACAAGCTTCATTGTGGACAGCTTGTCGTTTATGATTGCTTCATAGTTCTTTTCCGCAGTATTGGTATATTCGTAGCCTTCAATATAGAATTGTCTTTCGCTGAAAGCCGAATAGTAAAAATAACGCGCATCGTTCAGAACTTCATTGGGCGTATAATAATAACGGTCTCCCGCAATAACCGCGTCTTTGGGAGTATTGTCCCGTAACCACAGCAAACCCTCGTATTCGCCGTAAGAGATGCTGTCCGCGTTCGGCGTTTCGTTGAGCACGGGCGTATCTGTAAGCCCTGCAGCAGGATACGTTTTCAGTACCGTTCCGTTTGTACTGACGATGTTTTTTACACATAATACGGCGTTCAGCGCAAGAAGAGCCGAAACGGCCGTAAGAAGTATTCTTTTGGGCAACTTTCCGCCTGTTTTGGATGCGGATAAGAAGTATCTTTTTAATACAAGCACGATGGCAAGCAGGGAAAAAGGAATGTCTGCCATGATAAAGAACATATTGGATTGGCCGGGCTGAGTGATCACCGAAGCCATGATTATTCCGGCGGCAATGGATATGAAAAGAAAAATCTCTTTTTTGACGTCCTCCCTGCGCCATTTTATCAGTGCAAACAGCAGGAGTACGAATGCCGTAACCACAGACGTATAATTTAACACAAGAAAAACAGGATAAGTGATGAACTTGATCATAAAAGGGGACAGCGCCGCCCCCCAGTTGTTGACAGCCCAGACAAAATAATCGGGTCCGGAAGAGGTCATAAGGGTCGCAAAGCCTTTGGTAAAACCGTTGAATCCCGAAACATTCAACATGACGACCAGAAATGAGAACCCGAGTATGATGACCGCCGCCAGACCGTGTATGATCATGACCTTTATATTTTTTTTCTTAAATATCTGGCGCAGCAGCAGCACGCCGAATCCGGCAATCAGCACGAGTGCAAAAGGGCCCTTTGCAAAGCATGCCATTCCAAAGAAAAGGCTGCCCAGCCAGAAATTTTTATCGGTTATCTTTGCGGTCTCCATGTTCTGCGTATATTTCAGAAAGAAATATAAGGACAAGGCGCATAAGGCGATCCCAAAAGTCGTTCCGAACGCTGCCCACATAACATGGGCAAAAAGATACTGATCTGCCAAAAGGACCAGAACGACCGCCAATCCGGTGAAGAGAACGTTTTTGATATACCGAGAAAAAACAATATACAGCGAAGATGCAAACAACATGATCTGTGTGACCGCAAAAAATTTGAAATTCAGGTCAAAAGAGGAGAGGCCGAATATATTTTTATAAATGGCTAAAAACATGTTGTATAAATAATGGTAGTTAAAAGAAAAGCCAAGGTTCCGGATGTCCTGGGGGGGCAGATGCAGGTATAATGCGGTAATGTTGCCGACATTAAAAAGGCTGTCATGGTAATAATGCGTATAGGGCGTAAAATCCGGCGTAAAGTTGTTCAGTATGGTGTAGAAGAGGATGATGATCAGAAATGCCGCCGTAATAATGGATAATAAAGCGGCATTGGCGTTATCGCTCTTCAGCGTCTTAAATAAGCTTCTTTTTTTATAGAGGGGGATCAGGCTCAGCGCCGATACCGCTATCATTACATATAATAAATAATCCTGAAGATGTATAAGATAAACGATAATATAAAAGACGATGTTTATAAATATACCTAAAAAATAGGACAGGCAGATAAATCTGATTTTGTCCCGCGAAACGGATATCAAAGCCGCAAACGCCATTCCGGGAATAAGGGTGAAAACGATTTGTCCCAGAAAATATTCAGCGACATAAACGGGTTCCACATCCCCATAATAGGATAGGATAATAAGATAGGCGGCGGCGAAAACAACGGAGAAGATTTTCCAGGGAAAATGTGCGAGAATCCTGTTTGACTTTGGTTCCCGCTCTAAAGACTCCCCCGGATTACAAAGGGTTGAGCCCGAATCAGATTGCATTTTCATATGAACGACCATTTTTCTACAATATATATTGAAAATATTATCATATAATTTTTATGAATGCAATATTGCTCTGACACTGCTGTGCAAATATGTATATAATGTAAAACATTAGTAAGGCTGAACGTGTTGTTTTAGACATCTGCAAATACCGTTTTATTTACAATACACATGCCGTATGGTATACTTTTTCCATAGTTGTGATAAAATTCTAAAGGTTAGACTAGGAGAAAAAATGAAGGTTGTAATTTTAGCCGGAGGTTTTGGCACGCGTATCAGCGAAGAATCGCAGTTTAAGCCTAAGCCGATGATCGAGATCGGCAATATGCCCATACTCTGGCATATTATGAAAAGCTATTCCTGTTATGGATTCAACGACTTCATCATCTGCTGCGGATACAAGGGTTTTGTAATAAAAGAATACTTTGCGAACTATTATCTGCACCATTCGGATGTAACGTTTGATTTTTGCAATCAGAATAATATGACCATACATAACAACATTGCGGAACCCTGGAAAGTCACGCTGGTCGATACAGGCCTCAATACCATGACCGGCGGACGCGTGAAGCGCGTGGAGAAATACATTGGCGGCGAGACGTTCATGATGACCTACGGCGACGGCGTATGCGACGTAGACCCGAACAATATACTCAAATTCCACAGGCAAAAAGGCAAAGTTGCCACACTGACGGTAATTCAGCCCTCCGCCAGATTCGGAATGATTGATTTTGACAGCGAGGATAATGTAACATCCTTTGCCGAAAAGCCGTCTTCGGACAGCGATTGGATCAACGGCGGCTTCATGGTGCTGGAACCTGAAATTTTTGATTATCTGGAAGGCGACGGCACCATATTCGAACGGTCTCCGCTTGAAAGGCTTTCACAGGAAGGTAAACTTTGCGCTTACAGGCATACGGGATTCTGGCAATGCATGGATACCCTCAGGGACAAGCTTTATCTGGAAGAACTGATTCAAAAAAACAAGGCTCCGTGGATGGTATGGTAAATGGAACTGTTGGATTTTTTCAAGGATAAAAAGGTTTTTATCACCGGGAACACCGGTTTTAAAGGCAGCTGGCTTTCGGCTCTGCTTTTGCGCGCCGGCGCAGAGATCTTCGGCTATGCCCTTGCGCCTCCTGCCGAACCGTCCCTTTTCGGCATGTGCGGCCTTGAAAACAAAATGCACGCGGAAACAGGCGATATCCGGGATATTGACAGGCTCCGAAGTGTTTTTAACGATTTTAAGCCTGAAATTGTGATCCATATGGCGGCCCAGCCGCTTGTGATAGATTCGTATAAAGACCCCGCATATACGTTTGACGTAAACGTTATGGGTACGGTCAACATTCTGGAATGCGTAAGAAATTCCGGCGATACAAAGGCTTTTTTAAATGTTACCACCGACAAGGTATATAAAAACAACGAATGGCATTGGGGTTACAGGGAGGACGACGCTTTGTGCGGACAGGACCCGTACTCAAACAGCAAATCCTGTTCAGAGCTCGTTACATACAGCTACCGGGAAAGCTTTTTTGGAAAGGAAGCGCACAAGGCGGCAGTGGCGACGGCACGGGCCGGAAACGTCATCGGCGGAGGCGATTTTTCTGAGAACCGCATACTGCCCGATTGCGTACGCGCGGCAATGCGGCATGAGAAAATCATTGTGCGGAACAAGGATTCTATCCGGCCGTGGCAGCATGTTTTGGAGCCGCTTCGCGGATACCTGATGATAATAAAAAAGCTGTATGAATGCGGAAAAGAATATGCCGGAGCTTATAATATCGGGCCCCGGGAGGAAGATTGCGTGACGGTTGAGAGGCTGGCGCAGCTTTTCTGCAGGTATTGGCCGGGAGCGGAATGGGAGTATATACCCAAGCCGGGCGCGGTGCATGAAGCGGCGTTCCTGAAACTGGACGGGGCCAAGACGCGGAACGTAATCGGATATGACCCGAAATGGAACATTGATGCGGCGGTCCGCAAAACGGTGGAATGGAGCCGCGCATTCGCAGACGGCGGAGATATGTATGATCTGACGCTTTCACAGATCGACGAATATTTTGAATTGAAATAAAGGAAAAGATATGTTTGAAAACCTGACTGAATCAGATGCAAGACAGAAAATGCTGGAATTGACCGAAGAGTACTACACTCTATACAGGAAGAAGCCGGATTACAAGGAGGGGGACAGGATACCCTACGCCAGCCGTGTTTTTGACGCGGAGGAGATGAAAAACCTGGTGGATTCCGCGCTGGAATTCTGGCTTACCGCGGGAAGATACGCACAGCAGTTTGAAAAGGAATTTGCTGCTTTTTTAGGCGTCAGGCATTGTCTTCTGGTGAATTCCGGGTCATCTGCAAACCTGTTGGCTTTTATGGCCCTGACCTCGGACCTTTTGGGGGATAGGCGTGTCCTGCCCGGCGATGAAGTGATCACCGTTGCGGCCGGTTTCCCAACGACCGTTACGCCTGTCATACAGTACGGGGCGGTGCCCGTTTTTGCGGACGTAATTATTCCGTCCTACAATATCGATACTGACCAGCTTGAAGAATTGAAGTCGCCCAAAACGAAAGCGGTGATGCTCGCTCATACGCTGGGAAATCCGTTCAACATCAAAAAAGTAAAAGAATTTTGCGATAAATACGGGCTTTGGCTGATTGAAGACAATTGCGACGCTCTGGGATCGGCATATACGCTGGACGGAGAAAAAAAATATACCGGAACGTTTGGCGATATCGGCACATCCAGTTTTTATCCTCCGCACCATATGACGATGGGGGAAGGCGGAGCGGTTTATACGTCCGATCCGCTCCTTTATAAGATCGCGCTGTCCATGCGAGACTGGGGAAGAGACTGCGTATGCCCATCCGGGCACGACAATTATTGCGGGCACAGGTTTGATAAGCAGTACGGCGCGCTTCCGCTGGGATATGACCATAAATATGTGTATTCCCATTTCGGTTATAATTTAAAGGCGACTGATTTGCAGGCCGCGATCGGATGCGCGCAGCTTAAAAAACTGCCTTCCTTTATAGAAAAGAGAAAGCATAATTGGGCGCGTCTGCACGGCGCGCTTATGTGCTGCCAGGATAAACTGATACTTCCCGAACCCGAGCCGGGCGCCGATCCGTCGTGGTTTGGGTTCTTGATTACCGTAATAAAGGAAAGCGGTATTGAAAGGAATGATTTTGTCCGTAAGTTGGAATCTTCGGGCATCCAGACCAGGATGCTTTTTGCCGGAAATCTGGCAAAGCATCCTTGCTTTGACCGCATGCGGCAGACGAACACGGGATACAGGGCGCCGCTGCCCCTTAACAATACGGACCGGATCATGAACGAAACGTTTTGGGTGGGCGTCTATCCCGGCATGACGGACGAGATGATCGATCGTATCGCCCGGGTTATCATCGATGTTTGCAAGGGACAGCAATGAAGAGCGCTGTAGTAACCGGCGGAACCGGGTTTATCGGCAAGCGGCTTGTTTCCGAATTGCTTAAAAACGGCGTTCATGTTACGCTCGTTTTGCTGTCCGAAATCACGGATATGCAGGCGCTGCCGGCGTCGGAACACCTTCATATTGTGGAATGCGGTCTTAAGGATATCGGCAAGCTGCCCGAACGAATCAAAAATAGAGGATTTGACGTTTTTTTTCATCTGGCCTGGAACGGTTCGGCGGGCGAGCTGCGCGGGAACGTGGAGGAGCAGCTCAATAACGCAGCATATTCCTGCGATGCGGTGCGGGCGGCAAAAAGCCTTGGCTGCCGGAAGTTTGTGGGAGCGGGAAGCATCATGGAGGACGAAGCGAATTTGTATATTCCCCAAAAGGAAGCGGACCCGTCAATAAACTATATTTACAGCTGCGCCAAATTAACCGCGCATTATATGTGCAAGACAATCGCAAACCGGGAAGGGATTGAGTTTTGCTGGGGCAAGATATCCAACGCTTACGGAGAAGGGGACCTTACGGGCAGATTTGTTCACTCTACCGTAAAAAATATGCTGAAAGGTGTGAAATGTTCTTTTACGCACGGAAAGCAGCTTTATGATTTTATTTATGTCGGTGAAGTCGCAAAGGCGTTTATTGCGATAGGAGAAAAGGGAAGAGCAGGCCGGTCTTATTATATAGGCACTTTTGATGTAAAACCTCTTTCGGAATTTATCCATATAATGAAATCGGTTTTAAAATCGTCCTCGGAAATTGAAATGGGAGCCGTCCCGTTTAAGGGGGCGCTTTTGCCCAGGGAATATTTTGATGCGGAGCCGCTGTATTCCGACACCGGATTTAAAGCAACGATCCCTTTTGAGGAGGGGCTTCTTAAGTATAAGGACTGGCTGGAGAAAACAAATGGAATATAGAAAACAGAGTTTTTCCGTTGAGGATGCCGGCATTGAAGGCTTAAAAGTAATCAATCCCTTTTTTATTGAAGACGAGAGGGGATTCTTTTTAAAAAATTTTGAAAAGGACATTTTTTCAGGACTTGGTCTTGAAAACGAAATCCATGAGGAATTCCTGTCGCGCTCAGTAAAGAATGTTGTTCGGGGACTCCATTTTCAGACTGCGGAACCGCAGATTAAAATCGTAGGAGCGGTTGAAGGCAGGGTTTTTGATGTGGCTGTAGACCTGAGGCGGGATTCCAAAACTTATGGAAAGTATGAAAGCTGCGAGCTGTCGGGTGAAAACCATAAGCTTTTTTACATCCCCAGGGGATTTGCGCACGGATTTCTGGTATTGTCTGATTTTGCGATCGTTTCATATATGTGCATAGGAAGATACCGCCCGGAACATGATACGGGAATCCTGTGGAGCGATCCGGATATCGGAATCAAGTGGCCTGTGGATTACAAAGATGTAATCGCATCGAAAAGGGATGCAGGCCTTATGCGTTTTAAGGAATACGATAAAATAAATGGATGAGAGATTTTATGGGTAAAAAAAGGGTATTGGTGTATCCGTGCGGTACGGAAATAGGACTTGAAATTTACAGGGCTGTCTGCAATTCGATACATTTTGAGCTGATAGGCGGCTCCAGTTCATACGATCACGGCAGGTTTGTATTTAAAAACCATATTGACGGCCTGCCCTTTATTACCGATGAAAGCGGACCGGACGAAATCGAAGCGTTTCAACACCAGATAGAAGAATATGGTATAGATTACATATATCCCGCGATGGACGGCGTATTATATAAATTTGCCGAATACAAGGATCTGCTTGGCTGCGGAATCATTGCACCGGATTTTTCAACAGCCCGGATTACAAGGTCAAAAAAACTTACGTATGAGACGCTGAAGGGGCTGGTGCCTGTTCCCAAATTATTTGATATTCATGAAAACCTGACGTTTCCTTTGTTTATGAAACCTGACGTCGGACAAGGTTCTGCCGGTGCAAATAAAATATGCAGCAAAGAGGATCTGGATTACTTTTTAAATAAATCCGGCTCTAAGAAGATGCTTCTGATGGAATATCTGCCCGGCGAGGAATATACGGTCGATTGTTTTACCAACCGAAAACAGGAACTGGTTTATGCCGGCTGCCGGGGAAGAAACAGGATCAAAGGCGGCATCAGCGTAAACGCTGTCGCCCAAGACGACGAAATTGTCCTTGATATGGCACAAACGATCAATAGCCGGCTGAAACAAAAAGGCGGCTGGTTTTTTCAGGTTAAAAGGAATGAGCGCGGCGATTATACCTTGATGGAAGTTGCGTCCAGGATCGCCGGAGCGTCATCTTTTACAAGAAACCTTGGTGTGAATCTGCCCCTGCTGACGCTGCATTTGTTCAGCGGAAACGATATCGGATCCGTCATCTGCAACCGGTACTGCCTGGAACTGGACAGGGCTTTGCAGAACACGTTTAAAACCGATATCAGGTATTCTCGGGTGTATGTGGACTATGACGATACGCTGCTGGTGGATAACAAACTGAATATCCAGCTTGTTGCGTTTCTTTATCAGTGCGTGAATAACCATATCCCCATCACTTTGCTTTCAAAACATACGTCAAATCTGGAAGAAGAATTAAAGGAACGGCGCATTCGTGATTTGTTTGATTCCATACAAGTCCTGGACAGAGAGGAACAGAAATACCTGTATATTAAGGAAAAGGATTCGATTTTTATTGACGATTCCTACGGGGAAAGGGCAGAGGTTTATAATAAGCTGAAAATAAACGTATTTGATACACATATGATTGAGTGTTTGATAAACGAGTAAACGGGAGAGAAGTAAATTGAGCAAGGTTTTTATTATTGCCGAGGCCGGGGTAAATCACAACGGGGATATCGGTCTCGCCGAGCAAATGATATTTGAAGCAAAGAAAGCGGGAGCGGACGCCGTTAAATTCCAGACTTTTAAAGCGGAAAAAGTAATGTCCAGATACGCCGAAAAGGCCGAATACCAGAAAGCAGCCACAGGAGAAGATGAATCCCAGCTTGAGATGGTGAAAAAGTTCCAGTTGTCCTACAATGATTTTATGCGCTTAAAGCAGGTTTGCGACCAGGCGGGGATCATGTTTCTTTCAACGCCTTTTGATCCGGACAGTATTGATTTCCTGGCCGAACTGCATATGGAATATATGAAGATCCCTTCCGGGGAAATTACAAACCTGCCTTATCTGATCCGGATAGCGCGGCTTGGGAGCAAAGTGATCATGTCTACGGGAATGAGTACGATGGACGAGATCGGAGAAGCGGTCGGGATACTGAAAGAAAACGGCACGGAGGATATCACGCTGCTCCACTGCACCACCGAATATCCGACGCCTTATCAGGATGCAAATCTGAAAGCAATGCTGGCATTGAAAGAAAGGTTTCATACCAAAGTCGGGTACTCGGATCATACGCTGGGCATAGAAATACCGATCGCCGCCGTCTCTCTTGGAGCGGAAGTTATAGAAAAACACTTCACGCTGGATAAAAATATGGAGGGCCCGGACCATAAGGCAAGTCTTGAACCGGATGAACTGGCGGCAATGGTATCGTCGATCAGAAATGTGGAATCCGCATTGGGAACCGGGAATAAAGTTCCGTCCCAATCAGAAATAAAAAACATTGTGATCGCAAGAAAGAGCATCGTTGCGGCTAAAGATATCAAGCTTGGAGAAACTTTTACGGAAGAAAATCTGGCTGTGAAAAGGCCGGGCTCGGGCGTGAGTCCCATGAAATGGTTTGAAGTCATTGGACAGAAGGCAAAAAGAGATTTTAAAGAGGACGAGTTGATAGAATTATGAAAAAGATATGTGTTGTCACCTCGACCAGAGCGGAATACGGACTGCTAAGGCCTCTGATGGACCGCATCCGTATGGACGGCGGTCTTGATCTTCAGCTTGCCGTAACAGGCGCGCATCTTTCGCCGGAGTTTGGACTTACCTACAGGGAGATTGAAAAAGACGGGTTTGCAGTCAGCGAAAAAATCGAGATACTTCTGAGCGCCGATACGCCGGTTGGAATTTCCAAAACAATGGGCCTTGCGATGATTAGTTTTTCGGAATGCTTTGAGAGGCTGAAACCGGATATGATTGTTGTTTTGGGAGACAGATATGAGATGTTTGCGGTGGTAGCCGCCGCATCCGTGGCCAAAATACCGGTTGCGCACATATCGGGCGGAGAAACGACGCAGGGTGCGTTTGACGAAGCGTTCAGGCATTCGATTACAAAAATGAGCTATCTGCATTTCACAAGCACTCAGGAATACAGGAGGAGAGTTATCCAACTGGGAGAACAGCCTGAACGGGTGTTTAATGTGGGAGCCCTCGGCATAGAAAATATCAAGAACATGGAGTTGTTGTCCAAAACACAACTCCAAAATGAGCTCGGTTTTGATTACGGTGAGAAAACGGCTTTGGTGACTTTTCATCCTGTGACGCTGGAAAATAATACGTCGGCGGAACAGTTTGAAAACCTCCTGCGCGCGTTGGACAGCATAGACGGATTGAAGACGATATTTACAAAAGCGAATGCGGATACGGACGGCCGAATTATCAACGGGATGATCGATTCATATGTTGCCCGGAATAAAGGGAAATCGGCTGCCTATACATCCCTCGGGCAGCTTAGATATTTAAGCGCAATGAAATACGCAGACGCCGTAGTAGGGAATTCTTCAAGCGGAATCGTAGAAACGCCTGCTTTCGGCATACCTACGGTAAATATAGGCGACCGGCAAAAGGGGAGGATCCAGGCGGAGTCCATAATCAATTGCAAACCGGAAACCGGAGAGATAGCCGCCGCCCTCCGCAGAGCTTTTTCAGACGGGTTCAGAGAGAAAATCAGGCATATCCCAAATCCATATGGCGATGGGAATACTTCGGAGAAAATACTGGACGTTATCAGGGACTTTCTATTGAATGAAAAGGTGGATCTGAAGAAACGGTTTTATGACTGCGGGATAGACGAATAGCTTACGGATTTCTTGAAAAAGCCGGAAGCGGTCAGCCTTTTTGATTGCTTTCCGCGCTTTTTTTGTATTTTTTCATGATTATGCCGGCAATCCAGGCAGGCCAGTATCTTTTGAAAATGCTGAGGTCTTCCTCAAAGCGCACTCCGTTTGATAAAAGCCGCGTCGTTTCCGACTGTTCATGTATTCTGTGATACATGAGGGGTTTTGGAATATAAATAAAAGAGCCTTTTTTCTTTGCAATACGCGACCATGCGTCCCAGTCCAGGTTACAGGAAAACGCCTCGTCAAAAGCAAAATCGGACAGGATAGTTTTGTTGAACGTAACCGACGGACAGCATACGGAACAGCCGAGCGACAGAATCCGGTTCCTTATGAAACGGCTGTTCTGAAACGCTTTTATTTTTAATGGGGCGTTCATCTTCCTTTTTACGTTAAGGATCGTGTTTTCACGGATGACTTCTTCGCAGGCCAGTTCATAATAATCTGTAAAAATTATTAGCGGGGATGGACGGTCCTGTACGCTTTGCGCAACCGAGTACGCAAAATCCTTGTCATACAGGTCGTCTTCGTGCGCGATGGTGACAAAATCCGCATCCGCGGTACTGTATGCAAAGTTCCAGTTCCCTCCCATGCCTGTGGGAGAGGGGTTTACAAAGAGAGGCAGGCTGTATTTTTCAGCAACCGAACGGATATGGTCGTTGGGCGATCCCGTGATCATTATGATTTTGGTTTTTAATGTTTGCGCTAAAAGCGATTTGACGCAGTCTTCCAGATTCGGGTTGACCTGATAAGCGCAGAGCGCAAAACAGTGGCTAAATTCTTTGGGCATTTTATTTATCCTCAGTAAAAGTTCCAATTTTTAATTACAGATTAGTATAAAACAACGCATATTTTAATGCAAGTTTCTATTCCATCATAATGTGCCTGCTTTGCCGGTATACTTTATAAGAAAACCCGAGCAAAACAAGGCCGATTGCCCAGCGTACAAGCCAGATATCCATGCACAGGTAGGTGAGCATGAGAGCTGCGGACGCATATAAAGCCGGCGCAAGAAGATGGGTGAACTTGAGTTCAAATCCGCGTATGATGAATTTTGCGGTGATGAAATGAAATAAAAACAGCATCAGGTAGGAGACAAGGGTAGCGGCCGCGGCGCCCATTCCGCCGTAGCGCGGAATCAGAAAAGAGTTGAGCACGATATTGAGAACCGCAGCGGCAACGGTGCCGATTGCAACGTAGACCGTCTTTTGCTTATAGGATTCATAATTGACCGGGAAGGTGTACAGAAACTGGAAAAAACATCCTGCGGCAATCAGAGGGATCATATAAATTCCGCTTTGGTATTCCGGCGCCGCAAGAATACGCACAAGGTCAGGCGACACCAGTATAAACGCGACGGATAAAAAGGTTACAAACAAGCCATACTTTTTAAACAGCGAAACGATCTGTTCTTTTTCGCCGGCATGCGTCTTATCGAAATACCAGACCTGCCAGGCGTTGTTGAACGCGCTCCAGACGGCGACGGAAGCCATACCGATGATATAAACATAACCGTATATTCCTGTTTCCAGCTCCGTACTCATGGCCTTGAGCATTAGCTGGTCGGCTTGTCCCAGCACGACGTTTGCAAGCCCGTGAAAAACGTATGGCATGGAAATAAGGAAGCAGTATTTCCACCATTTTGCGTGATAGAATGTTTTGCCGCGGGAAAGGATAACTATAATCGCCGGTATTCCGACGGCGGCGTAGGCGATGGAAGAACCGTAAATATCGCCCATATATTTTTTGCCGGTCATAAAATAAACCAGCGTGACAGATATGGCGAGCCGCAGTATGAAAACCAGGGCGGACCAGAGAACGAACGGTTTGGGCTGGTTTAGAATCCTGTATTTGTTTGCCAGGTGCGTGAACGAAAAAGAAAAAAATCCCTGCATTAATGCAAGAAATATGATCTGCGCCGAAAATCCGGTGATCGAAGATATGAGGCCCTGAACCAAAAGCACGATCACGAACAGAATTCCAAGGCTAGCCGTTCCCAGGCCGAATGTGGCTGATGTATAGGTATTCAACTTATCCGCGCCGAAATCAAGCTTTGCATTGTTGAGCGATCCGTAGGCCTGGATACCCGCGATGATGCCGAAAATGGAGGCCCAGACGGAGTAAATGGAAACGTAGGCGTACTGCTCGGGCGGCATCATGTTGCCAAGTATAATAATCGTAACAAATGCGGTGCCCTGCGCCAGAACGACGCCCAGCGTATAGTAAAACGCGTTGCCGAAGAAGGTTTGTTTTCTTTCCATGAAAGACCTTTCCACTGCCCGGTTTTCCTTCGAAAATGGTTTTCGGTACGGAATTCCGGGGTATTAATACGCAGATATAGTATCACAGAAAGATGCCTATTGGCAATGCTTTGAGAAATAAGGATTTTATTGCAATATCATGGCAGTTGGGCTAAACTAATGATTGAAAGGTAAAAACTCTCATAAAATAGAATAATAAGATTTGAACGGCAATAAAAATTAATATATTTGAATCACAAAGGAGAAATTATGAGAATCGATTTCAACAATATGCTGCAGACGGGCGTCGGGCCTCATGGTATTTCATTGGAAGATTTTGAGCGCGAGTCCGTGAGAGTCAAAGACGTTCACAGCGCAATGTGCTCTAAACAACCACAGATGGCATGGAGAAACCTTCCTTACAATCAGGACGATATCATCAAAGATATCGAGAAAAAGGCAAAAGAGATCAACGAAAGCTTCGAGAATTTTGTGGTGCTTGGGATCGGCGGATCCGCTCTTGGTTCCAAAGCTTTGTTTACGGCCTTAAAACATACGCATTACAATGCACTGCCCCGCGAAAAAAGGAGAGGCGTTCGTTTTTACGTGGAAGATAATGTCGACCCGGACCGGATGAATGCGCTGTTTGATATAATAGACGTTTCTAAAACCGCTTTCCATGTGATCACAAAATCCGGAAATACCGTGGAAACGATGTCGCAGTTCATGATCGTTCTTTCGATGCTGAAAGAAAAACTCGGGGACAATTATAAAGACAACATCGTTATTACCACGGACAAAGAGCATGGCATCATGAAAAAAATCTGCAACCAGTATGGGTTTAAAACTTACATTGTTCCGGACGGCGTGGGCGGAAGGTTTTCGGTGCTAAGCCCTGTGGGCCTGCTCTCGGCAGCGGTGCTGAACATCGATATCCGCGCGATGCTGGCTGGCGCGGCCGAAATGGATAAGGCCTGCGTAAACGGAGACCTTTATAAAAACCCTGCGTATATGTACGCGCTGCTGTACACAATAGCCATGAGGCAGGGTGTGAACATATCAGTTATGATGCCCTATGCCGACGGCCTCCTCAATATGGCGGAGTGGTATGCGCAGCTTTGGGCGGAATCACTGGGAAAGAGCACGGATAATCAGGGAAAAACCGTTAACGCCGGCCAGACGCCTGTGCGCGCGCTGGGTGTGACAGACCAGCATTCCCAGATCCAATTGTACACCGAAGGGCCGTTCGACAAGATCGTAACGTTTATAGAGGTGGAAAACTTCAATACAAAGCTTACCATCCCCAATCCGCCCATTGACGTAATGGACGCCGCTTACCTGTCCGGCCAGACGCTCAACCGTCTGATAGCCTCCGAGATGGTTGCCACCGAATACGCGGTTACCAAAGCCGGGAAGATGAATATGAGGATAACGCTTCAAAAAACGGATGCTTCCGAAATAGGCAAACTTTTCTTCTTTCTTGAAATGGCAACGGCGGCCGCGGGCGAATTCCTCCAGATCAACGCGTTTGACCAACCCGGCGTGGAAGAAGGCAAAATCGCCACATTCGCCTTGATGGGCAGGGAAGGCTACGAAAAGAAAGCCGCCGAACTTTCGGGCGGCAAAGATAAATCAGCGAAGTTTATATTGCAGGTGAATTAATTGAATCCTGAAAAGCCTTACGGAAATCCGGGGGCTCTTTAAATTTAATCAAAGGCATTGGGATTGGCGTTTATGAACAGAGATATAGCAGATTCCGATTTGTATTTATTTAATACGGGGGAAGCGCAGCGCGCTTACCTGCTTTTTGGGTGCCACTATATTGATGAACTTAAAATGCACCGCTTTTGCGTATGGGCTCCCAATGCAAAAGCGGTAAGCCTGGTGGGGGATTTTAACGGCTGGGATAAAACCAAAAACCCCATGCGCCATTATAAAAACGGCGTGTATACCGCCTATGTAAAGAACGCCAAAGACGGAGACAACTATAAATATTTCATTACCGGACGGGACAATAAAAAAGTTTTTAAAGCCGATCCCTTCGCGTTCCATGCGGAAGTGCGGCCTAACACCGCCTCCAAAGTATGGGATATTTCCGGGTATGAGTGGAACGACAAAGAATATATTGAGAACCGCATTCAGCAGAACGTTCAAAAAATGCCCATATCCATATACGAATTGCACATCGGATCCTGGCGTAAAAAAGATGGCTACCGGTTTGTAAATTTCCGGGAGGTTGCCCATGAGCTGGCGGCTTACTGCTGTGAGATGGGTTTTACCCACGTGGAAGTTATGCCGCTGATGGAACATCCGTTTGACGGCTCCTGGGGCTACCAGATCACCGGTTTCTACGCCATTACCTCACGTTACGGGACGCCGCAGGATTTTATGTATTTTGTGGACGTAATGCACTCACGCGGGATCGGCGTGATCATGGACTGGGTATCCGCGCATTTTCCAAAGGATGAGCACGGGCTCCGGAAATTTGACGGCACATGCCTCTTTGAGCATGAACACCCCTTAAGGGGGGAGCATCCCGAATGGGGCACGGTCTGCTTCAACTACGAACGGCCGGAAGTAGTCAGTTTTCTGGTCTCCAATGCGGTCTTTTATATGGATATGTACCATCTGGACGGTCTCCGGGTGGATGCCGTAACCTCTATGCTTTATCTGGATTACGCACGCGAGGAAGGTAAATTTTTGCCCAATAAATACGGGGGGAACATTGATCTGGATGCGGTCGATTTTCTGAAGAAGGTAAACAGCGTTGTTCTGACCAATTTTGCGGGCTGTATGATGGTAGCGGAAGAATCCACCGCTTATCCGGGCATTACCAGGCCGCCTTATGACGGGGGCCTTGGGTTTACATTCAAATGGAACATGGGTTTTATGCATGATACCCTTTTATATATGTCTATCGATCACCTTTTCAGGCAGTATCACCACGACAAGATAACCTTTTCACTTTTGTACGCATTCAGTGAAAACTATATTCTGGCATATTCCCATGACGAAGTGGTGCACGGAAAGAAGTCAATGATAGACAAAATGTTCGGGGACTACTGGCAGAAATTTGCCTCGCTGCGCGCTTTGTACGGCTTTATGTTTGCGCATCCGGGCAAAAAATTGCTGTTTATGGGCAGCGAATTCGCTCAGTTTGTGGAATGGGCGTACGAGCGGCAGTTAGACTGGTTTTTGCTGCAGTATGAGAAACATGCCGGGATGAAAAAATATGTTTCCGAGTTGAACCGAATTTACCGGCAATATCCCAGCCTGTACGAAGTGGACGACGGCTGGGAAGGATTTACCTGGCTGAATGCGGAGGACGCCCAAAACAGCGTTCTGGCGTTTATGAGGCATTCCGGGGGAGAGAAAAAGACGCACATGGTTTGCGTCATCAACTTTACTCCTGTTGTCCGGCGGGGGTATGCGGTCGCAATGCCCGAAAAGGGCTCGCTGAACTGTATATTGAACAGCGACGAGATATCATTCGGAGGCAGCGGCGTTCCGGCTCTGCCGGAAGCGGCAACCATCAGGAATAAGTTTTTAGGGAAACCGTATATGGCGGTTTTGACGCTGCCGCCGCTCTCGGCGATATATTACGAGTTTACCGGCGATGAAGAGGGGGGTTCAGTATGTTCGTCAGAAAAAAATGCATTGCAATGATACTCGCGGGCGGCCAAGGCAGCCGGCTCTCCGTATTGACCAAACACCGCGCCAAACCCGCAGTCCCCTATGGAGGCAAATATAAAATCATTGATTTTCCTCTTTCAAACTGCATCCATTCGGGCCTGGATACCGTCGGCGTTTTGACGCAGTACGAGCCCCTGGAACTGAACGCGTATATCGGAACCGGGGCCCCCTGGGACCTTGACGGGATCACAGGCGGAGGGTTCGTGCTCCCGCCGTATATGAAGTCTGAGCGGGGCGAATGGTATTCCGGAACAGCAAACGCCATCTTCCAGAATTTTTATTTTATCGACCGGTACCAGCCTGAATACCTGCTTATTTTATCCGGCGACCATATTTATAAAATGGATTACAGCGAGATGATCGATTTCCATGTCAAAAAAAAGGCGGATGCGACCATTGCTGTCATTGAGGTACCCAAAAAAGAGGCAAGCCGTTTCGGAATCATGCATACGGATGAAGACAAGCGCATACTGGATTTCGAAGAAAAACCCAAAAAGCCCAAGGGCAACATGGCGTCCATGGGCGTGTATGTGTTTACCTGGGAAAAAGTAAAAAAATATTTGATTTGCGACAGCCGGAATCCAAAATCCACCAATGATTTTGGCAAGGACATTATCCCCGAAATGCTTGCGCAGGGTGAGCGGATGTTTGCCTATCCGTTTGAAGGTTACTGGAAGGATGTCGGAACGATCGAAAGCCTCTGGGAGGCGAATATGGAACTTCTGAGCGACCATCCGGCTCTCGATCTGTTTGATTCTTCCTGGAGGATTTTTTCACGGAATCCCAACAAGCCGCCTCATTTTGTGGCGGCGGGCGCGCATGTTAAAAACAGCATAATATCCGAAGGGTGCCATATTTACGGCACGGTGGAAAACAGCGTGCTTTTTCCCGGCGTTGTTGTGGAAAAGAATGCTGCGGTTCGGGACAGCATCGTGATGCAGGAAACAAAAATTATGGAAAATGCGGTTGTTCTGAAATCCATACTGGATGAGGAAGTTGTGATAGAAGAGAACTGCACGGTTGGAGGAGAAGGCGAAATAACGGTGGTCGGGTCAGAAGTAACGGTGAAAGCGGGTTCGGTGATACGGCCGGGTGACAGGATCAATCCGGCAGAGGAACCCATCATACAGAGTTGCGGGAGGTAGCAAAATGACCAGAGATACGTTTGGCCTTATTTATGCCGGAGAACAGAATATTAATTTGCGGGAACTGGTTTACGCGCGCAGCGTAGGCGCGCTGCCAATCGGCGGAAGATACCGCGCGATCGATTTTGTGCTTTCCAGTATGGTGAATTCGGGCGTGCGCAACGTGGGCGTGATCGCCCAGAAAAACTACCATTCCCTGATGGATCATTTGGGCTCCGGGAAGGAATGGGACCTTTCCCGCAAGAACGACGGACTTTTTATACTGCCTCCTTTTTTCACAAACGAAAATATGGGAAGCTACCGCGGAATGGTGGACGCTATAAAAGGCGTCATGAGCTACATCCGGCGCTCAACGCAGAAATACTGCATACTTTCGGGCAGCTATACCATATACAACATGCTGTTTGACGACGCGCTTGACTTCCATGTGCAGAACAATGCGGATATTACCATGCTGTACAGTATGGAAACCAACAGGTTTTTTACCGGTGAACGGTTTAAGGATCTTCGGCTCCACCTGGACGAAAAGGGCAGGATTACGGATATGGAGCTGAACTCCGAAATGTCCAATTCAAAAAATGTTGGAATGGATACGTATATTATCCGGAAAGACCTGCTGGAATACCTGGTGGAAGACTGCGTTTCCAGGGGGAAATACAATTTTATTACCGATCTTTTGATGAACAATATCACGCGCCTGCATTATTACGGATTCAAACATACCGGGTATGTGGGAAGGCTGCATTCGGTGGCATCCTATTTCAAACTCAATATGGATATGCTGCGGCCGGATGTGCAGCAGGATTTGTTTTACAGCGGCAGGAGTATTTACACTAAAATCAAGGACGAAGCGCCCGCCAAGTACGTCCGGGATTCCAGCATCCAAAACGGCCTGGTCGCCGACGGATGCATCATAGAAGGCGAGGTTGAAAACTCCGTATTGTTCAGGGGCGTTTATATAGCCAAAGGGGCAAAAATAAAGAATTGCATTATTATGCAGGATTCCGAGATTTCGCAGGACGCGAATCTGGAATACGTGATCATAGATAAATTGGTGCAGATACGGCCAGGCAGGCGATTGATCGGCGACACCGATTTCCCGGTGATAATCCGCAAAGGGGCGATATTGTAACATGAAAGAAAAGAGCATCAAGGTATTGATCGTAGGGGCGGAATGCGTTCCTTTTGCAAAAACGGGCGGTCTTGCCGATGTGATCGGCACGCTGCCCAAAGAACTGAAAAAACTGGGCGTGGACGCGCGGGTAATGATGCCCAAGCACGGCATAATCAAGCATGAATATGGGGACAAGCTGAAAACGATAGCTACCTTTCATATATCCCTTGGCTGGCGCAACCAGTATGTGGGCGTTGAGACCATGGAAATGGACGGCATAACGTTTTATTTCATCGATAACGAATATTATTTTTACCATGCAATTTATAAGGGCGGCGAAACAGAAGGCGAGCAGTACGCGTATTTTTCGCGGGCCGTACTGGAAGCCCTGCCGTATATTGATTTTAAACCGGACATACTGCATGTCAACGATTGGCATACTGCCATGATACCCATGATGATCAAAACGCAGTACAACTCAAAACCCCAGGGAAACATCAAAACAGTACTGACCATTCATAACCTTCAGTATCAGGGGGCGTTTCCCTTTGAATTTGTCAGGCATTTTTTCGGCGTGGAGGACAGGTTTTATACTTCCGAATATATAGAAGCATACGGCGCGGCCAATTATATGAAGGCCGGGATCGTATTTGCGGACAAGATCACCACGGTCAGCCCCACTTATGCAAAGGAGATCAGGGAGCCCGGAGCAGGGCGCGGCCTTGAAGGCATTCTGCGCGTACGGGGGGACGACCTTTCGGGGATTCTGAACGGAATCGACACCCATGAATTTGATCCGCAAAAGGACAGGCTGATCGCTCAAAACTATTCCAGTGAAAATCCGGACGGAAAACGCGCCTGCAAGGCGGCGCTGATGCGCGAATTCAACCTGAATACCGGAACGGATACGCCGTTGATAGGCATGGTGACCCGCCTGACAGCCCAAAAAGGACTGGATCTGGTGCGCGAGGTGCTGGAGAATCTTTTACATCAAAACGTCGCATTTGTGATACTGGGAAACGGGGACTTTGAATATGAATCCTATTTCAATTACATCGCGTCCGGTTATCCCGGGCGCGCGGGTGTTTATATCGGCTACAGGAATGACATTGCGCACAGGATCTATGCCGGATGCGACCTGTTTTTAATGCCCTCGCAATTCGAGCCCTGCGGCATATCCCAGATGATCGCGCAGCGCTATGGCAGCCTGCCCCTTGTGCGGGAAACTGGCGGCCTGGCCGATACGGTTACGCCCTACAACCGGTTTACGGGAGAAGGTACGGGTTTTTCTTTTACAAATTTTAATGCCCAGGAAATGTTTTCTGTGATCAGTCAGGCGATTGAGGTGTTAAAGAAGGAAGAAGAGTGGAATAACCTGATAAAAAACGCCATGAATCTTGATAATTCGTTTGAAAAATCGGCCAGGGAGTATCTGGACGTCTACAGGAAAACGGCAGAATAATCAATTGTTAAATTTTTAGTTTTGGCAGACATAGGTTTGACAAAACATATGCAATATACTATAATATTTTTGTGAAGATTTTAACAAAGAATGATTTAATTAAAAATAATAATTGTTATAAATAATCTTTTAATAAAAGTTTAAAAATTCATATTTTTGTAGTTTTATGATTTGGCGTTCCAGATAACGCAAATTATAATGGAGGTGTTTTTTATTTGGAAGAGCATCGTGTTTGTCATTGTGAAGAAATGACGGAAGAGCAGAAATATGACTTACTCGGGACTATCATTCAGGAATACGAAGCAAAAGAGACTAACTTAATACAGGTTCTACATATGGCGCAGGCAATCTTTGGGTATCTGCCCATTGAAGTGCAGCGGTATATTGCAGAAAAGATGGGACTTCATTTATCCAGGGTAAGTGGAGTTGTTTCTTTTTATTCGTTTTTTTCCACCTCTCCTAAAGGGAGGCACACGATATCGGTATGCCTGGGGACCGCTTGCTATGTGAGGGGCGGAAAAAAAGTGCTTGAAAAGCTGAAGGAACTGTTGGAGATCGAAGTAGGCCAAACGACCGGCGACAGGCGTTTCTCCATGAACGTAATGCGTTGCATCGGAGCGTGCGGACTTGCGCCGGCCATGCTCATTGACGGGGAAGTATTCAAACGCGTCAACCCCAACAAGCTGCAAGCCATTCTGGCAAAATTCGAGTAGGGGGGACATGATTTATTATGGAATTATCGATTAAATCCAAAAAGGACCTGGACGCAATAAAAAAGGTTCAGATAGCCGAGGAACAAAAATATAAGTATAAAGTGCTTGTATGCGCCGGCGCAGGCTGCGTTTCCTCCAACTGCTTTGCGGTAAAGCAGGCGCTGGAAAACAGCCTGAAGGTTGAATGGCTGGACGACAAGGTAAAGGTCGTGGAGACCGGATGCGTAGGCACCTGCAATGTGGGTCCGACCGCAATCGTTCTGCCGGACGGCGTATTTTACTGTATGCTGAAGCCGCAGGACATGGTAAAGATCGTACAGGAACATTTGATGAAGGGAAAGATCGTCGAGGACCTTTGCTATTTTGACAACCTGTCCGGCAAGATACAGCCTTATCTGAAAGATATCGAGTTTTTTAAGGCGCAGACGAAGATCGTTCTTCGGAACTGCGGAAAAATAGGCTACGCCGATCTGGGAGAGTATGTCGAAAACGATGGTTACTATGCGCTGGAAAAGGTTTTGACTTCCATGGACCGTAAAGAAGTGATCGATGAGATCAAAAAGTCCGGGCTGCGCGGACGCGGCGGCGGCGGATTTCCGACGGGACTGAAATGGGAACTGGCGTCTAAGAAGGATTCCGCCGAAAAGTATGTGATCTGTAACGCCGACGAGGGCGATCCCGGCGCTTTTATGGACAGGAGCGTTCTGGAGGGTGATTCCCATTCCATCATAGAAGGCATGGCGATAGCGGGCTATGCAATTGGCGCCAGCCACGGCGTCGTATATGTGCGGGCGGAATACCCGATTGCGGTTGAACGTTTAAAGCAGGCGATTGAGGATGCAAAAAAAGCTCATATTTTGGGGGACAAGATTTTCGGGACCGATTTCTCGTTCGATCTGGAAATCAGGATAGGCGCGGGCGCGTTTGTGTGCGGAGAGGAAACGGCGCTGATCGCTTCGGTGGAAGGAAAACGCGGCGAGCCAAAGCAAAAGCCGCCGTTCCCGTCCGATGAGGGGCTTTATAAAAAACCTTCCATCATTAACAACGTGGAGACGTTTGCAAATATCGCGCCCATTATATTAAAGGGAGCCGACTGGTTTACCGGCATTGGCACCGAAACCAGCAAGGGAACAAAGGTGTTTGCGCTTGCCGGCGATGTAAACAACACCGGCATTATAGAGGTTCCCATGGGGATTACTCTGGGTGAAGTCATATACGATATCGGCGGCGGCGTCCCGCAGGGCAAGCTTTTAAAGGCTGCGCAGACAGGCGGCCCATCGGGCGGCTGCCTGACCAGGGAGCACCTGAATACCAGGATCGATTACAATTCGCTTGTGGAACTGGGCGCGATCATGGGAAGCGGCGGCCTCATTTGTATGGACGAGGATACCTGCATGGTGGACGTTGCGCGGTTCTTTATGGAATTTGTACAGGAAGAATCCTGCGGCAAATGCGTAGCGTGCCGGCTGGGTACCAAACGCATGCTTGAGATCCTGGAGCGTATCACCCAGGGCAGGGGCGAAGAAGGAGATATCGAAAAACTCATTGAACTCGGAAACGTAGTGAAGGATACGGCGCTTTGCGGCCTCGGGCAGACGGCGCCTAATCCGGTGCTTTCCACCATCAAGCATTTCCGGGAGGAATACGAAGAACATATCAAACATAAATACTGCCGTGCGGGCGTATGCGGAGACCTGTTCCTGTCCCCGTGCGAGAACGCGTGCCCGGCCAATATAAACGTGCCCGGATACCTGGCGCTGGTTGCCGCCGGCAGGATAAAGGACGCTTACGACCTGATCCGTCAGGAAAACCCGCTTCCGGCGGTTTGCGGGCGTGTGTGCACGCATCCCTGCGAGTTTGTATGCAGGCGCGCGCAGTTGGATGAGCCCATTGCTATCCGTGACCTGAAGCGGTATGTTGCGGACGAATATTATAAGATGGAGCAGCCGCATATGCAGCTTGTTTTCCCAAGAAACGGCAAGAAGGTTGCGATCATAGGCGCCGGACCCTCCGGCCTTACCTGCGGATACTACCTGGGCCGCCTGGGCTACGAAGTTACCATTTATGAAGCCCAAAGTGTTTCGGGCGGAATGCTGGCATACGGCATACCCGAATACCGGCTTCCCATGGAAGTGCTGGATAAGGAGATCAACGCTATCAAGCAGGTGGGCATCAGCATCCAACTGAATACCGAAGTAGGCAAGGACATATCGTTCAAACAGCTGCAGGAACAAAACGATGCGATATATATCGCGACAGGAACACAGTTTTCGCGCAAGATCGGGATAGAGGGCGAGAACCTGAAAGGCGTATACCATGGCCTGGACTTCCTGAGGGACGTCAACCTGCATAAGGATGTGCATGTGCAGGGCGTTGTAGCAGTGATCGGCGGCGGTTCAACGGCGTTTGACGCGGCAAGGGTGGCCCGCCGCATGGGTGCGAAAAAGGTGCATGTGCTGTACCGCCGTACCGTAGAAGACATGCCCGCAGAAAAACGCGAAATTATCGAGGCGCAGGAGGAAGGCATTATTGTGCATGAACTGCTTGCGCCGATTGAGATCGTAGGCAGGAAAAAAGCGGAAAAGGTGATATGCAATCCCATGAAGCTGCAGGGGTTTGACAACGGCGGACGCAAAAAGCCGGTATCCATAAAATCGGAGAATTTTGAACTGGATGTGGATCTGGTGATCCCGGCTGTGAGCCAGTATTCGGACCTGCCCTTCATAGGAAAAGACGAAGTGGAGATGACAAGCTGGGGAACGTTTGTTGTGGATAAGGATACGCAGATGACTTCTACGCCCGGAATATTCGCGGGGGGAGATGTTGTGCGCGGCGCGGACGTTGTGATCACCGCGATTGCAGACGGCAAAAAAGCTGCGGAGAACATTGACAGGTTCCTGGGCGGCAAGGGAGAGCTCAACAAGGGCAAGCCGATTGATATTCCGCAGACTGTGGACGAATCCGAACTGGCTGAACACGTCCGGTTTGAAATGAAGATGCTGCCTCCGGAAGAAAGAAGCGATAATTTTGACGAAGTTGTGCTGGGTTTCCACAAGTTGGATGCCATTGCGGAAGCAATGAGATGCTTGCATTGTGATAGAAGGTAGGTGGCGGTATGATTCATTTAACGATCAATAACAAACAAATAGAGGCGGAGGAAGGGACGACGATCCTGGAGGCCGCAAAACAATACGGTATCAATATTCCGAACCTTTGCTATTTAAAAGACGTCCATAAATTGGGTTCCTGCCGCATTTGCGTGGTGGAGGTGCAGGGTGCGAAAGGCCTGATGGCTTCCTGCGTGACCCCGGTTACCGAAGGCATGGTGGTTACGACAAATTCCAAACGTGTACGCCAGGCAAGAAGGATCCTGTATGAACTGATCCTGTCCGACCATCCGAAAGACTGCCTGTCCTGCGGGCGCAACCAGGGCTGCGAACTGCAGGAACTGGGTGAGACGCTGCAGGTGGAAAAAAGCAGGTTTGAAGGCCAGAAATCCAAGGAGTTTATAGACGATTCCAGCGCGTCAATCGTTCGGGACGGTGCGAAATGCATACTGTGCAGACGCTGCGTAACGGTGTGCAACGACATCCAGGGAGTGGGCGTTATCAACGCGCAGAAACGCGGATTTGCGACCGAGATCGCTCCGGGAGACGATCTGCTCCTGAATTCGGCGGCATGTACGTTTTGCGGACAGTGCACGACCATTTGTCCGGTAAACGCACTGCATGAGAAGGATTCCATTATGGACGTGCAGGAAGCGCTGAGCGATCCCAAAAAGGTTGTTGTGGTTCAGGCTGCGCCGGCGATCCGCGTGGCGGTGGGCGAAGGCTTTGGAATGGAAGTGGGTACCATTGCAACCGGAAAACTGGCGACAGCGCTCCGTGATCTCGGGTTCGATTATGTGTTCGACACCAATTTTGCGGCAGACCTGACGATAATGGAGGAAGGATACGAGCTTTTGACCAGGATCGCGCTGGCATTCAAGGACAAAGGAGTAATTACCGAGGAACAGATCAAAAAGCTGGGGCTGCCCACAAAACTGGAGCACGCCGACCTGCCCATGATCACGAGCTGCAGCCCGGGCTGGATCAAATACATTGAGCACTATTACGGGGATATGACGGGGCATCTGTCTTCCTGTAAATCGCCGCATATGATGCTTGGCGCGCTCGCAAAATCTTATTTTGCGAAGAAGGCGGGCTTAGATCCCAAAGACATGTACGTAGTATCCATTATGCCCTGCACCGCAAAGAAATTTGAGGTGACCAGGCCCGAGCTGATAAACGAAGGACTGAAAAATGTGGACGCCGTACTGACTACGCGCGAGCTTATAAAACTGATCAAGCAGTCGGGTATCGACTTTGCCTCGCTTCCGGACGGAGAGTGGGATAATCCCCTTGGACTGTCCTCGGGCGCTGCCGATATATTCGGCGCGACCGGCGGCGTGATGGAAGCGGCGCTCCGCACGGTTTATGAAGTGGTTACGGGCAGGGAGCTGCCCTTCGACGGGCTGCATGTGACGCCGATCGTGGGGCTTGAGCGGATCAAAACCGCGGCGATTACGATAACCCAGCCCAAAAAGGAATTTGGATTCCTAGACGGCGTGACCGTGAAAATAGCGGTCACAAGCGGTTTGATGGGCGCGTCAACGCTCCTGGAGGAAATAAAAGCCAAAAAGAGCGAGTATCTGTTTATAGAAGTGATGGGATGTCCGGGCGGCTGCATATCGGGCGGAGGACAGCCCAGGATGACGGACGATACCGTGCGCGAGAAACGCCTGGAAGCGATCTACCGTGAAGACGACGGCAAGAAACTGCGGAAATCGCATGAAAACGAATATGTACAGGCGCTGTACAAGGAGTTTTTGGAAAAACCCCTCGGGCATAAGAGCCATGAGCTGCTGCATACGACGTATACGGACAGAAGAGAGTAATCTGCAGTGAACTTCGCAATATAACAAATAAATGACGGTGTTAAGCCGTCATTTGTTTTTTGCCTTTTTTTTGGGGGGATTGATGTTTTGTAGCGAGCGACGCCCGCATCGCTCCGTGATACCCAATCGGTCTATTATGTAAAAAAAAATCAGATGAATTGGTATAATCGCATATTTGTCAACAAGGAAGGCAAGGCTCAAAGTAAAGTCTGTATTATAATAGCCAGATAAAGGAAATAAGATAAAAATGTAGAAATATTAACTATAAGTATTATATGTTTTCGGGAAAGGAACCCTGTTATGAAAAAAACACTAATTTTATGGATTAGCATGTTTTTAGCGATTTTTATAGTTTCAGGCTGCCAGAAGACGCCCGTTGAGCCTGTTGTGGGAAATAAGCAGGAAAGCGTTGAACAAAAAGTTAGCGCCGCCCCGCCAGAGGCAAAACCTACGGAAAACGCGGACAGGCTGAAAAAGACGGTAGACACTGGCAATGAGAACATCACCGTTACATTAGACGCCATCATACAAAAACCGGAAACGGAAAAGTTCCCTGTAGTCAAGATCGAAACGCGGGATTTTACCCAGGAGGAGGCAGACAAAATCATACGAGCGCTGTTCGGGGACCAGACGCTTTACAAGCCCTGGGAAACAACAAAGGCTGAATACGAACCCCAAATCATCCGCTTAAGACAAATCGTCAGCGATCCGGATTCCACTGAGGATGAACGGGAAATGGCTCGATTACAGCTGGAATTTTATGAACGCCAGTATCAGAAAGCGCCTGAAACGGTCAAAAAAGAACCGGCTGACACCGAATTTGTTACTGTTGATCCGAAAGACCAGGTGCAATACGCCGACGGACATGAGTATACCTCAGAAGGAGACGAGTATCAGGTGATTGACGTTTGGGCAGTCGAGGGCGATATGCGTTTGTGCCTAAGCATTGTGAACGCGTATCATGGCGCAAACAGCTGGATGATGTATTCGAAGGACGCCAGCCGGAATTTTGCCGGATATCAGAAGTACGAAACTACAATCAAAAAGGATCGGACCAATTCGGGGTTTCAACTGGAAGAAGCCAAAAAAACAGCGGACGAGGCCATGGCTGAAATGGGGATCGATTTGGAAATGACGGCGTCAGGCCTGATTTCATATGTAAAAGCAAACGGTACTGGTTCAGCCGGTATGGAAGAAATAGAGAGCGCCCCGCTGCAGGCATACGCGTTTTATTATACCAGGCATATAAACGGCGTGCCCGTCACATACGATTCGGAAATCAGCGGCGGGGCATTGGACGAGTATGACAGGGCCGTATATTACGAGATGGCTTCTCTTACTGTGGACGAAACAGGCGTACGTTTTATGGAATACAGGGCGCCTTACAATGTTCTTGAAACCGTGGAGGATAACGCGAAAATAATCGGGATGGGCGAAGCGGTTGATATTTTCGAAAAACAGATGAGATTTCAATATGAAGCGGCCGGACCGGAAAGCGTATTCGATATCAATATTCACTCAATTGTACTCGGACTTTCCAGGATTAAATCGGGCGACGGCGACTTGCTGCTTGTTCCCACCTGGGACTTTCTGGGCAATATCATCTACCGCCCGGAGGAATCCTCACAACTTTTGAATCCGCCTTCCAAGACGAACTATGAGTCCATCAGTCCGGTTTACAGCATATTGACCATCAACGCAATAGACGGAACGGTCATTGACAAGAGGAAAGGTTACTGATTTATACCATTCTTTAGAAAAAAGAAATATAAAGCCAACGAAAAAAAGTTTAAATATGACAGCCTGTTGTCAGTTTCCAGTGTTAGGATGATAATAAGGAGGATTGCAGCATGGAAATAAAAATTGTTGACAGGGAAAAATTTTATGTATGCGGCTGGGCTGTGGAAACGACGCCGGAAAAGAACGACCAGGATATTTCACGGCTTTACAAGACCTTTTTTGAAGAAAAAAAAGATGAAACCCTTCTTGCGCATAAGGGATGCCAAAAGGGGTATTACGGGCTCAGCTGGTATACGTTTGAACATGAACGCTATTGCTATCTTTTGGGAAGGGAAACGGAAGAATCGTTTTCAGCTCCCGAAGGCGCTTTGCTGAAAGCAGTTCCGTTTGCAACTTATGCCGTGGCTCGGGTGCCGGACGGCATGGATATCAAAGAGGCCTGGACTGTTTTTTTCTACGACGATATCCCACAGCAGGGATTTGCCCCGAATGAAGAACACGGATTCTACTTTGAATATTACCCCGAAAGCGTGCATGGAAAATGCGAACTGTGGGTTCCGGTGATCAGGAAAATATAAGATTGCAGCTAGTACAATAAATACGGAATAGATGTATAAGAACATGGCTGGCAGCTTTTTGTTGTTTAGGTAATCCTTTTCGCTTTTTCGTCAGGCGGGCCAAAAAGAACAGTAAGGAATATTCAAAAACAATAAATGTAGTCATAAGACTTTTACTCCTCTTTTGTAAAGTCTCGTAAAATGATTGACGCACCATTCCGTTTTAACTTATAATAATCATTATTCAAATGATTCATTTTATGAGGGATCGTTTTACGGGAGAAAAATTATATGAGCGACTTTATCAAAGATTTCTGGAACGGCAACGCCGAAAAATACAAAGGTTCCCATCAGGCATCCTGGGGGGACGAGAACGCCATCAAACTTGAAACGCAGAACATTGCTTCCTATATAAAAGACGGTAACAGCGTTTTGGATGTTGGATGCTGCAACGGCTTCGCGGCAATCATCCAGTGCGCTGCGCATAAACTCAAATCCATGACGGGCGTCGATTTTTCCGAAAGCATGATCAAATACGCGCAGGAAAACAAAGAGGAATCCGAATACAAAGATATTCTCGCTTTCAAAATGGGGGATGTGCGCGAGCTGCCTTTCGGGGACGACCTGTTTGACGTGACGTACACCACGCGCGTGATCATCAACCTGCCCAACTGGGAAGAACAAAAGAAAGGTCTTTCCGAATGCATCCGAGTAACCAAAAAAGACGGAACGGTGATCTTTTCCGAAGCGTTCTGGGAACCGCTGGTACGCCTGAATGCGCTGCGCGCCCTGGCAGGCCTGGAGCCTCTGGTAGAGCACGATTTTAACCGGTATATTAAAAAAGCCAGGATTGAAGCGTTCCTTGGGGAACTGGGCGTATCCTTTGAATGCATTGATTTTTCATCCGTGTACTATGTCGGATCGCGTTTCCTGCGGGAACTGACTACCGATTATAAAAGTTATGCCGGTTATTCCAATCCGATCAACAAGGATTTTTATGATCTTGAACTGAAATACTCGGGCGGAAACTTTGGCATTCAGCAGGCGTATGTTATAAAAAAATAAGTTTATAGACGGATTGACAAGCAAACATCCCCCGGCACGCCGGGGGATGTTTGCTTTACTCTTTTTTTAAAAAATCAAGGAAAATCCAACAAAAACCCATCAATTTGATATTCTCCGAAAATAATATCGAATCAATTATTATTATGAATTTTTATAAAACTTTTGGAATGTTATTCCATTAAGGCCTTTTTTTAATTTTTTTTTAAAAATTAAAAGGAATTCATGATAAAGTGGAGAATATAATATATAAAGTGGTGGATTGTGGTTAATAGTGGTGATTTCGGATGGTTAACGCAGTCCAAAAGCCCGTATAAAAATTGCATACGAGGAAAACCGTTTTGCTAATAGGGGAGTACCAGCATAGTATTGATGCAAAGGGCAGAGTATTTATGCCCTCAAAATTCAGAGAAGAATTGGGCGAGAATTTTCTTGTGACGAAAGGAATAGGAAAATGCTTGTTCGTGTTTTCTTTGGAGGAGTGGAAAAAATTCGCCGAAAAACTGAAGCTGATCCCCATGACCGATACATCTTCCCAGAGCTTTATCCGAATGCTGTTCGCCAGCGCATGCGAATGCGAACCGGACAAGCAGGGAAGAATACTTTTGCCCCAAAGGCTCAGAGATTTCGCCGAACTCAGTAAAGACGCCGTAGTGATCGGCGTGGGGTCACGGGCGGAAATCTGGTCGTCTGAGAACTGGGATAAATATAATGAAGGAGCGTATGAAGATTACGAAGCAACGCTGGCCAAACTGGCGCAGCTTGGAATATAAGAAATGGAAAAACAGGAAGCGCATATACCCGTATTGATGGGCGAATGCATACAAAATCTTGGCCTGTCCGCTGGTAAAACCATTGTGGACGCGACGCTTGGCGGCGGAGGACATGCCGGGGAGATATTAAAAAGGATTCTTCCGGGCGGAAAATTAATAGGGGTGGATAAAGATGAAGAAGCAATCGAAAGATGCCAAAAGAGATTCTCGGGAAATGACCAGGACATATTGTATCTGCACGGTGATTTCAAGGAACTGCCGGGCATGCTCGCAGAAAACGGCATCCAAAAAGTTGACGGGATATTGATCGATCTGGGGGTCTCTTCCTTCCAGTTGGAGGACGCTGAAAGGGGATTCTCCTACAACCAGGACGCCCGGCTGGATATGCGGATGGACAAAAGATCGCGGCTTTCCGCATACGAAGTGGTGAACGGATATGGGAAAGCCGAACTGGCAAAAGTCATCCGTGACTACGGTGAAGAAAAATGGGCATCCAGAATAGCGGATTTTATCGACCGGAGGCGGAATGAGAAAAAGATAGAAACGACCGCCGAACTGACTGAGGTGATTAAAAACGCGATCCCGGCCGCGGCTCGGAGAAGCGGACCGCATCCGGCCAAAAGGACCTTTCAGGCAATACGAATAGAAGTGAACGGAGAGCTTGCAGGCCTTGAAAAGGCAATATACGATTTCGCGGAACTCTTGAATCCAGGCGGAAGGCTCTGTGTAATTACTTTTCACTCGCTGGAAGACCGGATTGTAAAGCAGGCGATGAAAAAATTATACAATCCCTGCGAATGCCCGCCGGACGCGCCCGTATGCTTATGCGGAAAGGTGAGGAGCATCAGGATAATCACAACCAAGCCCATTGTACCGGGTGAAGAGGAAATCCTGGAAAACGCAAGGGCAAGAAGCGCGAAACTGCGCGTAATTGAGAAATTATTTTGAACTACGTTGAATATACATAAGAAAGGATAAGGCTATGACCGCAGTACCAAAGAGAGCACAAAATTATATACCTATATCCGATAGAAATAAAATGAAGTTTGCAGCCGAACCCAGAAGAGTAAAGACGCAACTTAAAAACATTTCGTATCTGGACGACCGCAGGATTCAGAAGCAACCGGCAAATTCAGCGCGGCCAAGACCTGTTTCGGGCACGGCGCAAAACGCTGCCAGAAGACAAATAAAGACTGCTTCCACAGCTAATACGCAAAGAAAAATTACTCCTAACGCTTCGTATTATAAGATGATGCAGGGCGGCGAAATTGCGATCCCGCTGCCCAGGACGAATACAAAGACAAGGAACCGGCAAAACGAGAATGTGAGCGCTTCGGCGGCGGCTTTTCACAGGCCGCAGGGAGTGGTGTCCACAATACTGCTGATCGCGGTTGTTTTCGGGATCCTGTCGTTTTTGCTGGCGAGGAATGCGACCATCGCAAACTTAAGTTTTGAAAACTCCAAAATAGAGAAAAGTATTACGACTCTGACGCAGAGTAATGATCAACTGAAACTGGATATAACGCTGAAGGAAGATCTCGGGTATATACAGGAGCGGGCGGCGCAGCTTCAGATGGGAAGTCCCGGCACCGACCAGGTTACATATCTTCCCGAAGACAATACGGGGGTGCAGGCTGCTGCTCCCGCGCAGGATACGCAGGATACGGCTTTGAAAGATACTTCATTCAGTTTGAGCAATTTGTTCAAAGAGATTAAAAGCTGGCTTGAGTGATTGAAGGGAGAGGGTATCTGTTGGCACTGCCTGGAATTGTGCATAAGAAAAGACTGGTGATCCTGCTTGTATTTGTGATCATCGTCTTTTTGTTATTACTGGTTCGAATCGGCTACTGGACATTTTATAAGGGCGAATGGCTGCAAAACCAGGCGGAGGGGCAATGGACGCAAGATATGCCGGTGTCTGCCGAGCGCGGATCGATACTGGACAGAAACGGAAATGTGCTGGCACAAAGCGCAAGTGCTGATACCGTGATACTTCGTCCCAAACAGATAGACAATCCCGACGAGGTGGCGGATAATCTTGCGGCGATATTAGGTATGGACCGCCAGACGATATACGACAAGGCAATAGACACCTCAAAATCCGAGGTGTGGCTCAAACGGCAGATCACCCGCGAGCAGTCGGATCAGATACGCGCTCTTGATTATAAAGGCGTGTATTTTACGGTAGATGTAAAAAGGTATTATCCGAATAAGGATCTCCTTTGCCAGATTCTTGGATTTACATCGGTTGACGGAGAAGGGCTTTCAGGCCTGGAAAAACAGTACAATAAGTACCTGGCGGGCAAAGAGGGAAGGATCATTGCCCAGACGGATAAGGAAGGAAGGGAACTCGCTTCCGGAAAAGAAATTTATATAGATCCCGAGAACGGCTATAACGTCCAGTTGTCCATTGACGCCGTGATCCAGGGATTCCTGGAAAAGGCGTGCCTGGAAACATACGAGGCCAACGGTGCAAAGGGCGTGGAAGGCATTGTGATGGATCCGACCAACGGTGCGATACTCGCCACGGCGAACATCCCGGGCTATGACCTGAACGATCCGCCCAGGGATGATTCGGAACTTCTGCAGGAACTCTCGCGTAATAAAGTGACTTCGGACGTTTACGAACCGGGTTCGACGTTCAAGATCGTGACGACTGCTTCCGCGCTTGATTCCGGTGCTGTCAGCGTGGATACGACCTTTGACTGCAGCGGTTCGTATGTGGTGGACGGACAGAGGATCAAATGCTGGCGGCCGGCCGGGCATGGGCATCAAAATCTGTACCAGGCGGTGCAAAATTCATGCAATCCCTGTTTTATGCAGATGGCGCTCAATATGGGTACGGATACGTTTTATAAATATATCAAAAGCTTTGGATTCGGTCAAAAAACGGGTATTGATTTTATTTCAGACCAGCCGGGGCTGGTGGTTGATCAAAAATATGTGAAAAATGTGGATCTGGCCCGTATAGGGTTCGGACAAAGCATAGCGGTAACCCCGCTGCAGCTGGTTTCGGCGGTGAGCGCAGTTATAAACGGCGGAACTCTGTACCAGCCAAGGCTGGTAACCGCCCTGACGGATGAGGACGGCAATGTGGTGCAGCAGTTTGAACCGGTCAGCAAAGGGCAGGTCATTTCCGCGGAGACGTCCGCCACAATGCGTTCCATACTGCAAAGCGTAGTGGATGAAGGAACCGGAAGGAACGCTAAGATTGCCGGATACAAGGTAGGCGGCAAAACGGGAACAGCCCAGAAGTATGACGAGACAGGAGCGGTATCTCCCGACAAGGTGATTTCCTCGTTTATCGCGTTTGCGCCGGCGGATAATCCGAAATATGTGTGCCTGATATTGGTCGATGAACCGGGTACGTCCGTTCAATTCGGAAGCGTGGTGGCGGCTCCCTATGTGAAGGACGTACTTGAGCAGACGCTGAAGTATGAAAATATTCCGCCTACGGAAACGAGCGAAATAGCCGAAACCGTTACAATGCCGAGAGTGATCGGATTGGATACGGAAACGGCAAAAAGCCAGCTTGAGAGTCTGGGGCTTACCTGCACCATAAACGGAACAGGAACGGTGACCAACCAGCTTCCTTCCGAGAACGAAGTGGTCGCAAAAGGAACAGACGTTGCGCTTTATACAGCCGAATCTCCGCTGACGGATGAGGAGACTGTGGAAGAAACCGGGGAAAATATGGCGCTGATACCCGACGTATCGGGATTGACGGTGGTGGAAGCCAGGGATAAGCTTAATGAAGCGGGATTTGAGATAGATGTCAGAAGCAGCGGAAAAGCCGTACGGCAGACGCCGGGCGCAGGGGAATACGCGGAAAAAGGAACGGCTATCACAGTATATTTTGCGCTGGACGCAAACGATCTCTCATAGAAGGGGCATATATGCATGCACGGTGATTTGTCATAAAATCATATTTTATGATATAATGCTTTGGATTTATACAAAGGAGGAGTATATCAACGGTATGAAGCTGCTGAAGATTATAGAAGATATACGTTGCGAAATCAAAGGTAACGCGGACATTGATATCGGTGATTTAAAATATGATTCCCGAAAAGTGCAAAAAGGCGATTTGTTTTTCTGCATTTCCGGTTTTCAGGAGGATGGGCATAGATACGCAAAGGACGCGGTGGACAAAGGCGCAGTGGCAATTGTGGCAACAAAAGAGCAGGAACTTCCGGTAACGCAGATAATCGTACAGGACGACAGGCAGGCAATGGCGTTGATGTCCGTAAGATTTTTTGGCGCGCCTGCAGCCGGCATGAAAATGGTTGGCATAACGGGTACCAACGGAAAAACCACCACAACCTATATGATCAAATCCATTGCGGAAGCCGCGGGCATGAAGGTTGGACTGATCGGGACGATACAGAACATGATCGGCAGCGAGGTGATACATACCGAGCGAACGACGCCGGAATCGGTTGATCTGCAAAGACTGCTGGCTCGTATGAGAGATGAGGGCTGCGATGTTGTAGTGATGGAAGTCTCCTCCCATTCGCTTTATCTGAAACGGGTGGAAGGCATCCGGTTTGACGTTGGAATATTCACCAATCTGACGCAGGATCATATGGATTTTCACCAGACATGGCAGAATTATGTGGATGCAAAAAAGATACTTTTTAAGCAAAGCGAAGTTACCATAGTGAATGTGGACGACGAATCCGCGGCGGATATGATCAGCGCCGCGCATAAAGACGTTCTGCGCTTCGGCGTACAGAACAACGCGGACATACTGCCTTCCAATTTGGAGCTTTCGGCGTCTGGAACAAGATTTACCGCACAGATAAAGAACAAAAAAATAAAAATCGATATCGGAATTCCGGGCACGTTTACGGTATATAACGCACTGGGAGCCATAGCCGCGGCCTGGACGATCGGAATAAAGGGGGATTATATAGGGGAAGGGCTGAAAACTCTTAAGCCGGTATCCGGACGGTTTGAACTTCTTGATACGCGCGGAGGCAATTACAGCATAATACTGGATTACGCTCATTCTCCGGACAGCCTGGAAAACACATTGAAAACTATCCGCGGTTTTGCTACCGGCAGGATCGTGACTGTGTTCGGCTGCGGTGGAAACCGGGACAGGGTAAAACGTCCCATCATGGGCCAAATTGCGCAGAAATATTCCGATTTTGTAATAGTGACATCTGATAATCCAAGGTTTGAAGAACCAATGGACATCATTTGTGAAATTGAAAACGGCCTGATGGGAAATCATCCATATATTTGCATTGAAAACCGTCGGGAAGCGATTTTATACGCAATAAAAAATGCACAAAATAAAGATATAATACTCCTTGCGGGAAAAGGACATGAAACCTACCAGGAAATTTGCGGCGTAAAGCATGATTTTGACGAGAAGATTGTCGTTGCCGAGATTCTGGATGAACTGCAATCAGGAGCCTTGGAGAAGTAATGAGATGCTGAGTTTAATTTTATCGGTGGTCGTCTCGTTTGCACTTGCGGTATCTGCCGGATTCATTGTAATCCCGGTACTGCGCAAGCTGAAGGCCGGCCAGCAGGTCCGGGATGACGGACCAAAAACACATTTAGTCAAGCAGGGAACCCCGACGATGGGCGGGGTAATTATTCTGATTGCGCTTATCATTACTTCTCTTGTTTTTTCTAGGAAAAACATGAATTTTACCATGCTTTCAATCGCAACGACCGGAATTTTTTCACTGATCGGCTTCTGGGACGATTTTATCAAATTGTTTAAAAAACGCTCTCTGGGTCTGCGCGCTTACCAGAAGCTGATACTGCAGTTTGCGATCGCTTTTGCCGTAGCGATTTTTGCCTATAATCTGGTAGGATCAAAACTGATTGTTCCTTTTACCGGAACTGAGGTTGATTTAGGGATGGGGTATATCCCGTTTACGGCATTTGTGATTGTTGCTATCGTGAATGCGGTGAACCTGACGGATGGTCTGGACGGACTCGCGGGCGGCGTAACGCTGATCGACGCTGCAACGTTTACGCTTATATTTATGGCCATGGCAGGGATCAGGACGATGTCTTCCGTCATATTGAACAATGATATGTTCAATATGATGGTATTTGCGGCATCCCTAACCGGAGCCTGCCTTGGTTTTCTGCGGTTCAACAAATACCCGGCGAAGGTGTTTATGGGAGATACGGGTGCGTTTGCGCTGGGAGGGGCATTTGTGATCATGGGAATACTGTCCCGTCTGCAGCTGCTGCTGCCCATAATCGGACTGATGTTTGTGCTCTCCGTAATATCCGTGGTACTGCAGGTTGGATCTTATAAACTGAGGAAAAAAAGGATATTCAGGATGGCGCCACTGCATCACCATTTCGAATTATCGGGAATGCATGAAACACGGGTGGTTGCCATGTACATGGTCATTACAGCTGCAATCTGCGTGGTTACGCTGCTGCTGCTTTGATAATAAAAAAACATAAAAAACGCAAAAGATGGATGATGAAAGGAAACTCTCAATTCAGTATGGCATACATGGATCTAAAGAATAAAACTTACTTGAACCCTGATACGCTCAGCGGCAAGGAGGATACAATGGATTACAAAGGAAAAAAGGCGTTGGTTGTAGGAATGGCGAAAAGCGGCGTTGCATCAGCTGTTTTGCTTTGCCGCCTTAGCGCAGAAGTAATCGTTTACGATGCAAAGAAAAAGCAGGATCTGCCCGATGGAATTTTTGACGAACTTTCCAAATACAAATATATTGATATGTTGGGATGCGATATCATGCCCATCATAGAGGATATCGATGTAATGGTATTGAGTCCCGGTGTTCCCCCGGGTCTGCCTTTCATACAAAAAGCCCGTGATCTGGGGAAACGCGTGATAGCGGAAATTGAACTTGGATTTTCGGTGTCGGAGGCAGATTTCATCGCAATTACGGGCACCAATGGCAAGACTACCACTACGGCGCTGACGGGTGAAATATTTAAAAATGCAGGCATCAAGACATATGTGCTTGGAAATATCGGCGTTCCCATTACGCAGGAAGCGCTGGAAACAAAGAAAGGCGACGTGGTGGTGGCTGAGACCGCCGCATTGCAGCTTGATTCCATCGTTGATTACAAGCCTGTGGAAAGCGCAATACTGAATATCACCGAAGACCATCTGGACCGTTATGGGAACATGGAAAACTACATAGCGGCCAAGGCCAAGATATTCAAAAATCAAACGGAAGAAAACTTCTGCGTACTGAATATGGATAACGAATACGTACGTACGCTGATTCCGAACATTATTGCCCGCGTCCTGGGGTTCAGCGTGGAGAGTGAAGTGGAGAACGGCGCGTTTGTGAGGGATGGAATGGTGACGTTCCGGCTTGACGGAAAAGAAAAGAAGATACTCCCGGCTGACGAAATCAGGATACCCGGCAGGCATAACCTGGAAAATGCGCTTGCGGCGACTGCGCTTGCCTGCGTATACGGAATCAAAGAAGATGTTATTGCTAAAACGCTGCGCGAATTTGCAGGTGTTGAGCACCGGATTGAATTTGCCCGGACGGTTCGCGGAGTGGATTTTATCAACGACTCGAAAGGCACGAATCCGGACGCTACCATAAAGGCGATACAGGCGATGAAAAAACCTACGGTGCTGATACTGGGCGGATACGATAAAAAAAGTGATTTTTCCGAACTGTTTGATAATTTTACCCCTCTTATCAAATCAATTGTTCTGGTAGGGGCGACGGCTGATAAATTGGCGGAGACTGCCCAAAAGGCTGGATTCGGCGATTACATCATGGCAAATAATTTCAGGGATGCGGTTATGAAGGCCTTCAGCGTAGCGGAGGACGGTTATAACGTTCTGCTGTCGCCTGCATGCGCGAGTTGGGATATGTTTGAAAACTTTGAGGAGAGGGGAAAGATTTTTAAGCAAATCGTAAAGGAGCTTTAACGTGCAAAACGTGCCAAGAGCAGCGCATAATGTGCAAAGCATGCCAAAAGCGCAAAACAGGCAAAAAACACAAAACGCGATAAAAGCGCAGAGCGTGCAAAAAAAATCCATGGACTATTCCATCCTGATCACTACGATCATATTGGTTGCATTCGGCGTGATTATGGTATTCAGCTCAAGCTATTATGTGGCGGAAAGCAGTTCGGCTTATAACAACGACGGCCTGTATTTCTTTAAAAAACAGATTGTTGGCGCGGTAGTAGGCCTTATCGGGATGATCGCCTGTTCTTTCATTAACTACAGGCTTTTTGCAAAACTGAAATATCCGCTTCTGATTATTGCCGCTGTTCTTTTGGTTGCTGTTTTGATTCCTGGCGTAGGCCAGGATATAAACGGTTCTTCCAGATGGATCCTTATTGCAGGGCAAAGCGTTCAGCCTTCCGAAATCACTAAATTCGCGCTCGTCGTGTTTGTGGCGGCCACCATCTCGATCAACAAAGACCGGATGAAAACGTTCCGCTACGGAATGGTGCCTTCGCTTCTGGTTACAGGTATATTATGCATTCTCATATACCGCCAGCCAAATTTCTCGGCGATCGTCTGTATCTTTGTTATGGTAATGGTGATGCTTTTTGTTGGAGGCGTAAACGGGCTTCATATGGGGCTGCTGACAGGCGGCGGACTGGCGGCAGGTTTCGCGATGATGTTTATGCAGAACTACAGGGTAGACCGCGTTGTATCGTTTCTGGATCCGTGGCAATATGCTGACAGCAAGGGATATCAGGTCATACAATCGCTTTACGCTATTGGCGCCGGCGGATTTTTTGGCAGAGGATTGGGCAATTCGCAGCAGAAGTTGTTGTACCTGCCCTATGTACAGTCGGATTTTATTTTTTCGGTTATTGTGGAAGAACTTGGCTTTTTAGGCGCGCTGGTGTTGATCGGGTTGTTTACGTTTCTTATATACCGGGGAATAAAAGTGGCGACCAAGGCCCCTGATTTATTCGGATCGGCGCTGGCAACCGGAATCATCTCAATTATCGCGATTCAGGTTTGCGTAAATATAGCGGTAGTAACCAGTTCCATTCCGCCTACGGGCGTTTCGCTTCCGTTTATCAGCTATGGGAGTTCCTCTCTGGTTATATTTATGTGCATGATAGGAATATTGCTTAACATTTCCAGACAGAGCAAGGCGTAGGTGTAACATATTTCAATAGCGGTTCATACAATTATTATTATGCAAAATCTTATTGGATGTGGTTTTATGTCTAACCTTTATGTAAAAAAAAGCGATGCACTGAATGGAGAGGTAAGCATTGGTGGCGCAAAGAATTCGCTTTTAGTACTTCTGGCGGCATCAATACTGACAGATGAACCAGTTGAGATAAAAAATTGCCCCAATATTTCGGACGTTGGCAACATGATAGGCATTCTGACCAAAATAGGCTGCTCCGTTATTTGGGAAGGCAAAACAATTATTATAGATTCAAAAAAAGCTGATTGCTGGGAATTGTCCGAGCAGTATTCTAAAAAAATACGGTCCTCCGTATTCATGCTGGGATCGGTGCTTGCCCGGTTCCACAAAGCCTGCGTATGTCATCCTGGAGGCTGCGACATTGGGGCGCGCCCGATTGATTTACATATCAAGGGCTTAAATAAATTGAATGTACAGGTATGCGACTGCGGCGGCAAAATTGTCTGCGAGACGGGAGACCTTGTAGGCAACGAGATTGTTTTGGATTATCCGAGTGTAGGAGCTACCGAAAATATCATGATGGCGGCAACCCTCGCAAGGGGAGACACAGTAATTCAGAACGCCGCAAAGGAACCGGAGGTTGTGGATCTGGCTAAAATGCTGATTTCAATGGGCGCTTCTGTAGAAGGCGCGGGCACGGAACGCGTAGTGATCCATGGCGTAAAAAAAATGCATGGAACCTGTTATCATTGTATTCCGGACAGGATAGCGGCAGGCACTTTTATGATAGGGACTGCAATGACCAGGGGCAAAATGTTGCTTAAAAATATCTGCCCGAAGCATCTGGAGGCGCTGATAGACGTGCTGCGGGATATGGGAGCGGACATTACCTGCGGGGAGGATTGGGCGTTCGTTTCCTGTCCGGGCAGGCTGCATGCGCCCAGGAACATTATCTGCACCCAGCCCTACCCGGGATTCCCGACCGATCTGCAGCCGCAGATGGGCGCGCTGTTATCGATCGTCGAGGGCGCCTCGAAGATACAAGAGAATGTTTTTGACAACCGTTTCAAATATATCGGCGAACTGAAAAAAATGGGCGCAGATATCGAAATCAATGGCGACACCGCAAGCTTTAACGGACAAGTAAAACTAAAGGGCGCCGAGGTTTTTGCAAACGACTTGCGCGGAGGAGTGGCTCTGGCGCTTGCAGGCTTGGCAGCGGAAGGTGAAACGGTTGTGCAGAATTGCGATGTGATCGACAGGGGCTATGAAAACTTTACCAGTATTTTAAAAAGCCTGGGAGCGGTTATTGAGATCTTGCAGGATTAATCAAAAGAGGCGTAAAAAGTTGGAAGCGGACAACGATTTGGAGGAAACAGAGGAAACGAATGAAAAAAAACAGGCGAAAGAGATTTGTGGGTCCTGTAATTGTCATACTGATCATACTTGCGTTAGCCGGTTTTGCGGGCTACAACCTGATTCAGGTAAAACATGTTGAAGTCCGGGGTAATTCGCAGTTTGGCAGCGATTATATAGTCAACTTGGCGAATATCGAAGATGAAACACATATGCTGAAGGTTGACGAAAAGAAGATAAAGGAAAACATCGAGAGCAATCCATACCTTGAGCTGGAATCGGTGGATTATAAATTGCCGGACACGGTAATTTTAACGGTAGCCGAACGTCAGCCGGTTTGCCTGATTGATTACGCCGGAAATATATTAATGCTGGACAGGCAACTCAATGTGCTGTCCACCGACGGGCAGGCTGAGACCGGTAAATATCCGTTGCTGGAGGGGATAGTGATTGACGCCGTCAACCTTGGAAAACAGATAGGAGCGTCGGACTCTTTCAAGTTATCGGTAGCCACATCCATACTGGATGGGCTTAAAGGTGAGGAAATCATAGGTTTAATAACAGAAATCGACCTGACCGACGTAAATGTGATCAGAATGAGTACAAACGGGGGTCCGGCTATTCTCTTCGGACAGAGCGATCTGGTGGAGGAGAAGGCGGGATGGATCAAAAAAATATTGCCGTCAATGATTTCAGAAGGAAAAACAACCGGAACCCTGGACGTGACCGCAGGGACTTTTGCGACATACCGGCTTGCGCAGGAGATTGCCGATCCGCAGGCAACCGGTACTACGCCGGAAGCGACGAATACGCAGACACCGGAGTCAACGAATACGCAGGAGCCCGAGCCATCAAATACGCAGTCTGTCGCCCCGGAAACAACAAACTCGGAAGAATGATGCAAAATATCATACATGGGTCTCGCGCCGTTGCATAATTGCCTTGCAATTTTGCAAATAGTCCTAATTACCAAAAAATTGTTTAATAATTATTATTTTTATGTTACAATATATCCACTAAGTGTATAGTGGAGATGAATAATGAAAGGTCTAAAGACCGTCGTTGAATTCGGCACTTCAAAAATTGCATGTGCTACGGCTGTGCAAAGACAAAAAATGGGCCTTGAAATATTGGGCCACGTTCAGGTTCCGTATTCAGGCATAAAAAATGCGAATTGGACCGACTCCAAACAGGTGAACGGGGTACTGGACCAGGCACTGATGGAACTTGAAAAACAGGTTGGCGCCAGAATCAAAACGGTCGATATCGGACTGCCGGGCTGTTTTACAAAAATTGCATCCTCCACCGCACAGATCAATATAAAGGGCAGAGTCACAGGCAGAGATATAGACATGTTGATCGAAAAGGCGAATAATATTGCCTTGATGGACGATCAGGTAATAGTCGCCCAGTATCCATCCTGGTTTATGCTGGATGATGGTGAGATTTACCTGGATGCTTATAATCTACCTGCTCAGAGTTTGACTGCTGCCATTTGTTTTGTATTGGCAAACAAGTACTTTATAGAAGACGTCAGGATGCTTTTAAAGAATTCCGGCACGCGGATGGAGAGTGTTTACTGTGAACCGCTGGCGCAGGCAGTTTCTTTGATTCCGGAGGATAAAAGAGATTCTATTGCTATTTTAGCGGATATTGGGTATTATAATACTAATATATCGCTCGTATATGGGGACTCTATTGTTTTTTTAACAACCGTGGAAATGGGCGGGGGACATATTACAAGTGATATCGCTTATATGATGAAGGTGGACATGCAGACGGCCGAACAGTTAAAAAGGCGTTATTCTTTCGGCCTGCAGGAAGACAACAAGATTCTTCATCTATATGCCAAAGATAATACCGGCAGGTTAAAGAAGTTTCCGTATGATTTGCTGAAGAATATTATTGATGCAAGGGTGGAGCATATTATTAAATACGTGACGGACGTCATGACCAAGGCGGAGAGAAAGCTTGGCAGAAAACTCTCCCTGTTTGTAATCGGCGGCGGGATCAATTATATGCCGGGGGCAAGCAGCTTTATCCGGACGGTATCCGGCAGGATGCCCTGCAGTACAAGAGTGGATAATTCCGTTTTATCTTCGCCGGGCGCCCAGACAATATATGCTTTACTGGATTTTTCATTTAACTGCGGCGATATGGGCCAAATTTTCCTGCAGGATGAAAAGAAAGGGCTTTTTGGTAAGGTTGCAGGAAAACTGTTTGACTAGTATACATTAAACTAAGGGGGAATACGTATGTCGCTCGAATTTGATACCAATAACGACAATTTTGCGAAGATTCGTGTCTTTGGTGTGGGAGGCGCAGGTAATAACGCCATAAATAGAATGATTGAATTTGATGTGAAGGGCGCCGAGTTGATTGCGGTGAATACGGACAAGCAGGCACTTTTTTTATCAAAAGCCAACCAGAAGATCCAAATAGGCGAAAAGCTGACAAAAGGATTGGGTTCGGGCGCTAATCCTGAAGTGGGCAGAAAAGCTGCGGAAGAAAGTATCGACGAACTGGAACAGGCTGTAAAGGGCTCGGACCTGATATTTATTACTGCGGGTTTGGGAGGCGGCACCGGTACGGGAGCTGCTCCTGTGTTGGCGGAGCTGGCGCGGCAAAGCAATATCCTGACTGTTGCGGTAGTAACCAGACCTTTCTGGTTTGAAGGACAGCCCCGTGCAAAAGCGGCGGAAAAAGGGTTTGAGGAACTGAAGGCTGTGGTGGACACAATCATAACGATTCCGAACGACAAACTGCTCCAGACTGTTGGAAAGGGAACTCCTCTTCTGGATGCGTTTAAAGTTGCGGACGACGTGCTGCGTCAGGGCGTACAGGGAATTATAGATCTGATTGAGAAACCGTCTCTTATTAACCTTGACTTTGCGGACGTAAAAACTATCATGATGCAGCGCGGTATCGCGCATATGGGAATCGGTATCGGGTATGGAGACAACAAGACGGTGGAAGCCGCCAAGCTGGCAATCCAAAGCCCGCTTCTGGATACTACAATAGAAGGCGCGCGCGGTATACTTTTCAATGTGACCGGCGACCCGTCGCTGGGGCTGCATGAGATTCAGGAGGCTGCACGTCTGATACAGTCTGCGGTCGACCCGGACGCCAATATACTGTTTGGAGCTTATATCGATCCGAATCTGGACGACGAGGTACGCATTACTGTTATTGCGACAGGATTTGACCCGGCGCATACGTCAGCCAGCCAGCCTAAGAAAAAGATCGAAGAAAAGATTACTTTCCAGGAGCCTATTATGATGGACGATGAAAGCATCGCGCCCAAAAAGACTTCATTCGACAAAGACAAAGAATCCGACACGTTGGATTTATATGGGGACGATGATTTGGAATTGCCTTCTTTCCTGCGTAAAAAGCCAAGAAGGCAAAGAACGGATTATTGAGACGCCTGAAATTTTTATCGTATTAAAAAAACCGCAAATTGATTTGCGGTTTTTTTGTTTTTATATAACGAACTCCCCTGAGTTCGTCGACATGATTTTTTTGGATGTAACTATATACTCATTAATAGAATAATTATTGATGGGTGTACAAATGATGACCGTATATATAGAACTCTTTTTGGCGGATAATTTTCTGATGAATTTTTTAGTTTTATATCTTGCGTCCAAGATGGTTTGCCAAAAGAACGGCATGGGAAAATTATCCATATCGGCGGCTGCCGGCTGCCTTTATGCGGTTTGCGTCTTTGTTTTTTCGCTCGACTTTTTAAACACTTTGTTTTTCAAAATTGCCGTATCCCTATTTCTGTGTTTTACGGCGTTCGGTTTCAAAAGTATAAAGTTATTCTTTACAGAATTTCTGGCAATGTACATTGTAACATTGTTTTTGGGAGGAGGCGCGTTTTTTGCCATATATCTTTTGGGCGGAAGCGTGGATATGAACGGCGTTATCTTGATCCATTCAGATGAATTCAGGTATATGCTCCTAGGCATTCTGATAACCGCAGCGCTTATAGGCCGGATCAAAAATGCGCTTAGAAAAGTAAATGTGAGGGACGGACTGATACATAAAATCAGGATCGTATCAGGAGAGAGATCGGCAGAGTTGAGCGCGTTTCTGGATACGGGAAACAGCATGACCGGATTGTTTGGGGAACCGGTTATACTCGCGGAGCAATCAAGGATATCGGGTTTAATGGAGGACGCCAAGAATTCTCCTGTAATGCGGCGCCTGCCATACAGAACGGTATCCGGAATCGGGGAGGTGGATGCATTTAAGGCGGACGAAGTGATTTTTTTGTCCGGCGAAAAAAGATCGGTAAGCAATGTTTTGATTGCCGTATACGGCGGCAGATTATGCGCCGACGGAAGTTATGGCGCGCTTTTGAATCCAACTATTCTTTTTTGAAAGAGAAGGAGAGCGTTATGATAGATACGCTGATACGAAAGTTTTATAAAAGCGCTTTATATTTATGGCTGGCCAGGCTGCTTCAGAATACGCTTGATTACATTAACGGAAGCGAATCTCTCCCGCCGCCCCTGACGGAAAAAGAAGAGGAAGAATTGCTTCACAAGCTGGAAATGGGAAACGAAAACGTCAGGCCGGTATTGATAGAAAGAAATCTGCGGCTGGTTGTTTACATCGCCAGAAAATTTGAAAATACGGGTGTCGGGATAGAGGATTTGATATCCATAGGAAGCATTGGCCTTATCAAAGCGGTAAATACTTTTGACGTAATGAAAAAAATAAAATTGGCTACCTATGCTTCCAGATGCATTGAAAACGAAATATTGATGTATCTGCGGAGAAATGGCAAGGTAAAATACGAGGTTTCGTTTGACGAACCGCTGAATGTGGACTGCGATGGAAACGAGCTGCTGCTCTCGGACATCATGGGTACGGACAGCGACCTGGTGTACAGAGAAATAGAATCGGAGGTGGAGCGCGACCTCTTAAAGGGCGCGGTGGGGAACCTGACCATACGGGAAAAGCAGATCATGGAGCTCAGGTTCGGACTTAACAAGGGAAGCGAGAAAACACAGAAGGAAGTCGCGGATATGCTGGGAATTTCCCAATCGTATATATCCAGGCTGGAAAAAAGGATTATTTCAAAATTAAAAAAGGATATTAAGAAAATGATATAAACAAAACGCCTTTATAAGAACATTAAAGCCGCCGTGAGGCGGCTTTTCGTTTAAATAACAAGATCATCAATTATCTTGCTTTGGAGAATTGCTCACTTTTTTCGGATCAATACTTTATTTTCTTTGGGTTAACCCTTTTTTTAAAGAAAGGGTTAGGAAAGAAAATTTATTTCACCAGCGCGTATATGCACGAATCGAAAATCTGCCCGTTTTTGCACACGCTTTTCTTGAGCACGCCTTCCAGCACAAACCCGGCTTTTTCAAGCGCCCGGCGGGAACCTGTGTTGTACGCGTAAGGCTCGGCGTAAATCCGGACGATATCAAACTCCCGAAAAGCCATATCGCATATCCTGCCGATAGCTTCGGTAATGATTCCCTTTCCCCAGAACGGTTCTCCCAGCCAGTAGCCCACTTCAGCACTCTTCCTGTACACGTCGTCTTTTAAAAAAGCGCCTATGCTGCCTACTGCTTCTCCGCGTACATCGATCGCCAGGCATATCCGGCTGTAGCTGTCCCCGCCCTGGCTGCGGATGAAATTTTCAGCGTCCGCCAATGTATAGGGGTGCGGAAATCCATCCCTTAAATTATCCGCTATTTTTTTATTGTTTGCATATTTAACAATGCTTGGGGCGTCTTTCAGCCGCCATTTTCTAAGATCGAAATGCATGAAAAAGCCACCTCTTTTCAAAAATGGACTGTTATCTACATGTTACCATAAAAACCTGAGGGATTTAAGCGCGTGTGAGAGGATTCATTCTATCTTAATAAAAAATTTACATAATATACATGCAAATGTGCTATAATAACAACTGTAAAATTTTCCCCAGCTTTGGTAAAGACACTTCGGCTTGAAACGTATTTTATGTTTTGTGCCAGTGAGGCACAAAAATGATTGATATAAGGCGGCAAGTTTCATACGGTTCTTGCGAAAAAAAACGTAAATTTTTTTTGAAGGAATTTATTTATGGAAAATTTACTGGAAGAAAGATCAGAGAAAAGGACAAAAGGCTGGATGATTGCCGGGATTGCAGCCGTTATTGTATATCTTGCGGCGTCTGTATTTTTTATTGTTAATTTGACCCAGACTGCAGCGGGAGCGTATGACGCACTATCCATATTTGTGAATGTGCTGGGAGCTTACGCGGACACCTTCGGTCTGGTTGCCATAATAGCGCTTATACTCTTTTTGGGGCTTTTTATCAAAAAGGGCAGCACCGTTTTTTTCGTCAAATTTATGAGCTGGGCGGTTCTGCTTTTGAGTCTTTATTATATCATGCCGAAATTTGTATATTTTTACCAGGTGATTTATTACAGCAGCACGATTGATGCGTCGCAAACCTTGTATATATTGAGTTCGGTTATTCCTCATATTATTTTTGCCGCATTCATGGTTACGTATATTTACCAGATCAAAAGCGACAATAAAAAAGTTCCGTATATATTGTCCTGGATCTCTTTCCTGGCGGCTATCGTGGGCTTTGCCGGCCAGGCGGTATTTGTGGTGCAGCGGATAAACGCAGGGGATCCGGCGCTCAATATTTTTTATTATGCCATGTCCGCTTTGGGCGCTTTAGTGATTGTCTTTATTTCAGCGGTATATCATAAGGCCAGCCAAAAAAGCGCGGGAGAATTTTACGGCGTTTAAACCATAAAAATTGAAAATTAAAGATAAGATATTCAGCTTTAAATCTATGGACATTTCCTTTAAAATGCCTTATATTAAGTATTGCAGGAATTGTTCCATAGTTTTTTTTAAACAGATATATATGAAAATTGTTTAATAAAAGATTTATGAACTTTTTTTATGAACAGAGATTGAAACGTTTCACATTTTGCAGCCGGGTTCAGTGAAAAAGGATCTTTAAAATTAATATTTAATAAATAAGGAGATAAGAAAATGGGTGCAGATTATAAAGAGCGTGAGGAACAAATGAAACGAATATCATCCTATGCGGGGAACCGCCCGGATTATGTACAGGGAGGCGGCGGCAATACGTCCGTAAAGTTTGACGACGAGCTGATGGCCATAAAAGCGTCCGGATATACGCTGGCAGAAATCACCGAGCGGAAAGGATACGTAACGGTTGATTATAAAAAGATTATGGGATATTATAATACGGTAGATGCCGGTGCTGAGAAGGATTTTGAAAAGGAAAGCCTGGACGTCAATTTAAGGAGCATTGTTCTTCTTCCGGGAATGGAAGAAAAGCGTCCTTCCGTGGAAGTCGGCTTTCATTCGTTTTTATCCGTGAACGTGATTCATACGCACGCGGTATATGCAAATATACTTTGCTGCACCGAAGAAGGCCGTGGAATCGCGGAAGAAATTTTCAGGGGCAGCGGTATCGGATATGTATTTTTACCTTACATAGACCCGGGTTTCCGCCTCACGCTGGCCGTCAAGCAGGCGGTGGACCAATACCGGGCGGAACACGGCGTTCTGCCTGACGCGGTATTTATGGACAACCATGGGATCATTGTTCATAACGACGATCCTGCAAGAGCGATGGAAATACATGAAGAGGTCAACAACCGCATTCGGAAGAAATTTGATTTACATGATTTTCCACAGCCCTCAATCAAAAAAACAGCGGATGGTTTTATCAGCACAACGGACTATATGAAGAATTTTATTTTGGAAACGGGCGCGGACGAATCGTATTTCAACGCGCTTACGCTTTATCCGGATCAGCTTGTTTACCTGGGCGGAAAAATCGGGAACATTATCGTCATTAACAAAGAAACGGGCGAAACGGTGTACCATGCGGCCGAAAAGGAAGCACAGACGCTGGAGGAGACCCTGCTGGGCGTGGTTTATGTGATCCGTTCAATCCAAAAATCCGGTCTGACACTGCGGCAAATGGACGAAGCCGGGGCGGATTTTATCAATAACTGGGAAAGTGAAAAATACAGGCAAAAACTGATAAAATAAAGTGCCTTGTCAACTGAGGCTAAAATTACAGAATAAAGGAACTTAAGAAGAATGAATAAAGAAAACTTAATCGAAATGCTGAATGCGGCGGATGTAAAAGAGCGTCTCGCCGCAGTGCGGGAACTCAGGAAACTGATTGAAAGCGGCGAGATCAAGGCGCCTGTGCGGGAGGGCTATACCAACAACCATGTCCATACGACATATTCGTTTTCACCGTATTCGCCCGCAAAGGCGGTATGGATGGGATACATGAGCGGGCTTTCCACCGTAGGCATTATGGACCACGACGCGATACTGGGCGCGGAAGAGTTCATAGAGGCCGGGCGGATCCTGGGTATTGCAACCACCATCGGATTTGAGATGCGTACGGACTGGAGCGCTACGCCTCTTGCAGGCAAGCGGATCAACAATCCGGATCAGATCACAAACGCGTACATAAGCGCGCACGGACTGCCGCACGGCAATATAGAGGCGGCCGACCGGTTTTTATCCGCAGTACGCACGGAACGGACCAAACGGAACCGTTCAATGATAATAAAATTAAATGAAAGCGTTAAAACGCTTGGAATCTCAATCGATTATGATAAGGATGTAGTGCCTCTATCGCAGTACAGGAATGGCGGGGAAGTTACGGAACGCCATTTGCTTTTTTCTTTAACGAAGAAGATGATCGAAAAGTACGGCAGGGGATCCGCGCTGATATCCGCTCTCGCCGGCGGTTTCGGGCTTTCGTTGAGCCCGAAGCAAACCGAACTTTTATCGGATGCGGACGCGCAAGAGCAGATTTATGCGTATGATCTTCTGAACGTTTTGAAAGGCAGTTTCATTAAAAAAATATACGTGGACGCGGCAGGCGGTGAAACGCCGCCCATACAGGAAGCGGTGGACTTTATCAAGTCTGTTGGAGCGATTCCGAGCTATTGCTATCTGGGCGACGTAGGAGAATCTCCGACGGGCGACAAGAAGGCGCAGAAATTTGAAGACGATTATCTGGAAGAACTGCTCCAGACCGTCAAACAGATCGGATTCCAGGCTATCGCATACATGCCATCCAGAAATACGCTTCCGCAGCTCAAGCGCGTACAGGCGCTGTGCTCAAAATTAGGCTTTATGCAGATCAGCGGGGAGGATATCAACCAGCCAAGGCAGTCCTTTATCTGTAAGCAGTTGAAAATGCCGGGCTTTGAGCACCTCATCGATACTACATGGGCGCTGGTCGGGCACGAAATCTCTGCTACGCGTGATCTCAAATCGGGCATGTTTGCGGACAATGCCATGCTCAGCCCGGAAGAAATGGGCGCGCGGATCGAAAAATACAAGCAAATAGGGCTTGAGAGCGCGGCAGCGGAAGAAAAATAAATGCCGATCATTAAAAAAGGGAATGAGAAATCATTTGAAAGGGGAAGCCACATGAAAGAATTTTTAGCAGTTGACCTTGGGGCAAGCAACGGACGGACAATATTGGGCAGATTTGACGGAGAGCGGTTGTTTTTAAATGAACTCAACCGGTTTGAGAACAATTACGTACGCGTAGGCGATTCGTATTACTGGGACGTGCTGCATCTTTACGCCTGTATTTGTGAAGGCCTTCAGATATACGCCAAAAACGGTGCCGGTGGGCTTGTGGGCATAGGCATTGACACATGGGGCGTGGATTTTGGCCTGATCGACAAGGCGGGCAGGCTGGTGTCCAATCCCCGTTCCTACCGTGACCCAAGGGGCGGGAGAGGAAAAAAAGCATTTAATAAAAAATACGGGGAGAGAAAGGCTTTTGATTTGACCGGTATCGCAGACATGGAGTTCAACACGATCTATCAATTGTGTGATATGGTTTTGACTGATGATCCGGGACTAAAGATTGCCGACAAGCTGCTTCTGATGCCCGATCTTCTGGGATACATGCTCTGCGGCGAAAAGACCACCGAATATACCAATGCGACCACCATGCAAATGCTGGACAGCCGAACCGGAAAATGGTCAAAGGATCTTATGGGCATGGTAGGCGTACCCGAGTCCCTGTTTACGGAAATACAAATGAGCGGGGAAGTCAAGGGCGCGCTTTATCCTTCCATTGTAAGCGAATCGGGATTGAAAGCTGCGCCGAATGTAATTTGTGTGGGCTCGCACGATACGGCTTCAGCGGTAGCGTCGGTGCCGGCAACCACGGACAATTACGCGTTTATATCTTCCGGAACATGGTCTCTGATGGGAATTGTCTCCGATCATGCAATCGTCAACGACGAAATGTATCAAAACAAATTTTCAAACGAAGGCACCGTAACGGGCAGCTACAGGCCGCTGAAAAACATCATGGGACTTTGGATCATACAGAATTGCAAGCGCCAGTGGGACAGGGAGGAAAAGATCAGCTGGGACGATATTGTCCAAATGGCAATGGCCGCCAAACCTTTTGGGTCGTTCATTGACGTGAATTCGCTTGATTTCTTTGGCGGCGAAAATATGCCTCAAAAGATACAGCAGTACTGCAAATCTACAGGGCAAAGGGTTCCCGAGACCAAGGGAGAAATTGCGCGCACGGTATATGAAAGCCTTGCCATGAGTTATCGCGAAACGTTTGCAGGACTTGAAAAAATGAAGGGCAGGAAGATAGACGCGCTTCATATTGTGGGCGGCGGGTCCAAGAACCGTCTCTTAAACCAGTTTACGGCCAGCGCCGTGGGCCGGGAGGTGATTGCCGGACCGGGAGAAGCTACGGCCATCGGCAATCTGATGATGCAGGTAAAATCCTCGGGTGAAATAAAAGACATGGCGCAGATGCGGCAGGCGATACGCAATTCGTTTGATGTGGAAAGTTACGAGCCTAAGGATGCGTCCGCTTGGACGGAGCAGTTTGAACGCTATTTGAGCGTTAAAAAAACCGACAACCTTTTATAAGGGTGCGATATTACGCTTGATCCCCGGCAAGGGAAGCTTTGCCGGGGATGGGCGCTTTAAATTCTGATTGACATATAAATACCATTTTGAACTAAAAATTTAGATCCGTTATTTATACTTTTGCATGCGGCGCGTCCGCTTTCAGCTATTAAGACAGCAAACGATTTTTATCTGCTTTTTTACTTCATTTAACTATTTTATTTGACTGAGCTTCCTTTGTTTGCTGCAAAAAATATGCAGTATTTAAGCAAAAACGTTTGACAACGGATTAGATTAACGTTAAACTAAAAATATCAAAAACGGGAGTTGGTTGGTATGATAAACAAAGTTGTGATTGCTCCTGATTCATTTAAGGGAACCATGTCGGCGGTCGAAATCTGCGATATTATCGAAAAAGCGTTTATAAAGCATTCCGCAGAGACACGCGTTGTCAAGATTCCTGTTGCAGACGGGGGAGAAGGCACCGTGGACGCGTATATTGCCGGGATTGGCGGAACGTACCGCACCCTGCAGGTTTCGGGGCCTATGGGAGACTCTGCTTCCGCCAGATACGGTGTGCTGCAGGTTGGCGGCACGGCTGTCATTGAGATGGCTGCAGCCTCCGGGCTTACGCTTGTGCACGGAAAACGGCGCCCAATGTCCGCGTCCACATTCGGCACAGGCCAGCTTCTTCTGGACGCCGCCAGGCACGGACATAATAAAATCATCCTCGGGATCGGCGGAAGCGCGACAAGCGACGGCGGTATCGGCGCGCTTTCGGCTTTGGGCGTACGCTTTCTGGATGAAAACGGCTGCGGCGTAACGCCGGACGCAAACGGACTCAGGTTTATACGCAGTATCGATTCGAGCCGGCTGGATCCGGCGATAAAAGACGTTGAAATCATCATTGCCTGTGACGTAACCAACCCGCTGGCGGGAAAAAACGGCGCCGCGCATGTCTACGGGCCGCAAAAAGGCGCTGACCCGGCAGAGGTGGAGATGATCGACGCGGGCCTTGTCCATTACAATGAGATATTAACGGAATATACCGGAATTGACCGTAAAGATCTGCCGGGAATGGGCGCTGCCGGGGGGATCGCCTTGTCGCTGGCGTCATTTTTGAATACGCGGATGGAATCCGGTATAGACCTGATACTTTCAATCGCGGATTTCGACAGGCAGATTGCGGGTGCGGATTTTGTAATCACCGGCGAGGGTAAAGTGGACGGGCAAAGTGTACAGGGCAAGGTTTTGGCCGGAATTGCGAGGCGCGCCGCCAAAAAGAATGTCCCGGTTGTAGCGCTTGTGGGAGACGTGGGCGCGGATTATGAGCGCCTTTATGATATCGGAATCACTTCGATATTTTCAACCAACAGGGCTGCGGTGCCTTTCGAAACCGCGCGGAAGACCTGCCGGGAAGACTTGGGTTTTTTAATGGAATCGCTGCTTAAATTTTATTATCTGAAAAGACCGTAGCGTGCCTTTGGAGGTTAAAATGAAAAAAACCGTTACATTAAAATCAATTGCGGAAGAACTGAATATTTCGATTACCGCGGTATCCAAAGCGCTGCGCGGTGAAGGCAGCATCAGCAAGGAACTGACTTCCAAAATCAGAAAGCTGGCGGAGGATATGAACTATCAGCCAAATTCCATCGCGTCCAGCCTTCGTACCCGGCGTACAAAGACGCTTGGACTTGTGATATCGGACAGTACGTTTTCTTTTTTTGCGTCCATGATGGAAGGCATAGAAAAAACGGCGTCCGAGATGGGATACAGCATTATACTGTGCAACGCGCACTCAAGCGTTGAGAAAGAAAAGGAAGCGGTCCGGACGCTTGTAAACAAAAGAATAGACGGTCTTTTGCTGGCCGCATCCATGCTCACGTCCAGAAAGGACAAGGAGTTTCTGGATTCTTTTGAGATCCCGTATCTTTTTCTTGTACGGAAATGCGAATACGACGACGGCGACTATGTGGTCAACGACAACTATGAAGGCACATTCCAGATGATTGATTATCTTATAAAGACCGGAAGCAAGAAAATTTATTTTATCAATATTTCCAATACCATTACGACGTTCCGGGAGAGAATGGAGGGGTACAGGGCTGCTCTTTCGGCAAACAATACCCCGTATAACGAAGAGATTGTCAGTAACGTGAAGCCGACTTTTGAAGAAGGGTACCATGCCATGAGCGCACTTCTGGCAAAAGAAGGCAAGGGAAATATCCATACCGTTTTCTGCGGATGCGATATGATTGCGGTGGGAGCCATGGAACGGATACTGGAAGAAGGGCTCATAATACCTGAAGATATCCGCGTGGCCTCGTACGATGATATAGAGTTTGCCGCTCATCTGAGGGTCCCGCTTACTACCGTCCGGCAGCCTACCTATAAAATCGGCAAACTGGGGGCCGAGAAGCTGATAGAAAAGATTACAAACGAATCTGAAACGCATATCAATATGGTGATTAAGCCCGAACTCGTGCTGCGTCAGTCTACGTAATAAAATGGAAAAAGAGAGCAAAAATTGCCAAAATTTTATATTCTTTAAATTGACATCTGTTGACAAAGCCGGGGCAGGTTGCTACAATAGATAATGAAAGGTTTCAAAATCTGCCGAGGTATTTATGAAAAACAAAGAAAAAAAAATGGCTACCATAATCGACGTAGCAAAAGCTTCGGGCGTGTCGGTCGGTACGGTTTCTAACGTCCTGAACGGCACAGCAAAGGTGTCTGACGCTACGCAAAAAAAGGTGCTGGAAGCCATAGAAGAATTGGATTTCCGGCCCAACGACATGGCGCGCAGCCTGCGTTTCACCAAATCGAAGCTCATCGGATTTTTAGCCCCGGATATCAATGAATTTTATAACAGCGTTGCAAAACACTTTGTAGAATATGCTTATCAGAGCGGATATACTGTTTTATATTCGGGATGCGGATATTCCCAGCAGCGCGAACGGGACCTTGTTGATCTTCTGCTGCAGAAAAGGGCGGAAGTGATCGTGGTGATCGGAGGCGGCTTTGATGACGAATACCTTTGCGATATGTATAACCGCGGAACAAAACTGTTGCTTCTAGACCGGCATATCGATAATTCGGGCATTCCTTCGGTTGAATTTGATAATGCCTCTACGGTGAGGAAACTGGTGGGCCTGCTGAAAAAAAGCGGACATAACAAGATCGGCTTTATGTCCGAAACCATCTGCATGACAAACCTTGAAGACCGCTATCGCGGTTATGTCCGCGGGATCGTGGACATCAGGGCAGAACTCAAGGACGAGTACATCTATATCTCGGACGAACTGCAGCTGAATAAAAAAGTGAACGCTTACAGCGCAATGAAACAGCTGCTTAAAACAAGAAAGCTGGAAGAACTGCCCGATGTTTTCGTGGTTACTTCAGACTATGTAGCGGTGGGCATGATGGACGCGATCCATGAATTCGGCCTTAAGATACCCGAGGACATAGGTGTGACGGGTTTCGATAATTCTGTTATATGCGAGTATCTGACGCCGTCCCTGACGACAATTGAACAGGATGTAAAGAAAATGGGAGAGATCGCCTGGAATATTGCGCAGGATATCATTAACGATTCGCTGAAAAGCAGCGAGCGGATATTGCTTCCACAAAAACTTGTCGTAAGAAATTCAACAAAAATAAAAAATACTATTGCAATTTAAAAAAAAATATTGTACACTTATCTCACAATATTATGAAAGGTTTCAAAAAATAATTGAAAGCTTTCATAGAAAAAAAAAACTCAATAACAATAAATTATTCTACAGAAAATAACTTAATACAAAGAATTAAAAACAAAGACCTTTTATTAATCAATAAAATTGAAACCTTTCAAAATAGGAGATAGTTATGACAAACATTAAAAGCGGCTATGAATATGCAAAAGAATGTTATGCCAGGATAGGGGTTGATGTGGATGAGGCTGTCAGAATTTTAGATGCAACGCCCATTTCCATTCACTGCTGGCAGGGGGATGATGTAACCGGCTTTGAAAAAATCCAGGAAAGGCTTACCGGGGGCATTCAGACAACCGGAAACTATCCCGGAAAGGCAAGGAATGCGGCAGAATTGCGCCAGGACCTTGACAAAATGCTTTCCCTGATCCCCGGCACCAAGAAAGTAAACATTCATGCAAGTTACCTGGAATCCGGCGGCAAAAAAGTAGACCGTGATGAGATATTACCTGAATACTATGATAACTGGATTGAATGGGCGGCAGGAAATAATATCGGTCTTGATTTTAATTCCACTTCTTTCTCACATCCTCTGGGTGAAGACGGATTTACGCTTTCACACAAAAACAGGAAAACACGCGATTTCTGGATAGAACATCATAAAAGAACCAGAACGGTTTCCGATTATATCGGCAGGAAACTAGGCAAAGTATGCATCAACGACATTTGGGTCCATGACGGCGAAAAGGAAGTGCCTGTGGATACGCTTTCACCCCGCCTGCGCTTAAAAGATTCGCTTGACCAGGTGCTGGCGGAAAAAATGGATGAAAAATATCATCTGGACGCCCTTGAAAGCAAGCTCTTCGGTATTGGGAGCGAATGCTATGTTGTTGGATCGCATGATTTTTATGTAACCTATGTGGCGAAAAGGAACGACGTACTGCTGTGTATGGATACGGGGCATTACCATCCGACCGAAAAAGTATCGGGAAAGGTTTCAGCGCTCCTGCCTTATTTCAAGGGACTCTTGCTGCACGTGTCGCGCCCGGAACGCTGGGACAGCGACCATGTAACGGCATTTGATGATGAAACGCAGGCTTTGATGCGTGAAATTGTAAAATGCGATGCGCTTTCCCGGGTACATATCGCGACCGATTATTTTGATGCATCTATCAACAGGATCGTCGCATGGGTGGTAGGCGTGCGCAATACACAGAAAGCGCTGCTGGAAGCATTACTGATGCCTGTTTCTAATTTAATGAAAATTGAATTTGAAAATGATTTTTCAACCAGACTTGCAATGACTGAAGAACTCAAAACAATGCCCTTCGGTGCTGTGTGGGACTATTATCTGGAGACAAAAAACCTGCCCGCAGGTTTTGACTGGATCGACGAAGTGAAAAAATACGAGTCTGAAGTCCAATTGAAAAGAGGATAAGGCTATGAGGAAATATCTTTGCGTTATAGAAATAAAACCGGAATTTGAAAAAGAGTATATTGCAATTCATTTAAATCCCTGGCGGGAAATGCTTGAAGCGATAAGGGACGCCGGATATACGAATGAAGCGCTGTTTTATTACAAGAACCAGTCTATTATTTATCTGGAATGTCCCGATGATACCACGCATGAGGAATGCAACGTAAAATTGCGTTCTACCGACGTATGCAAAAGATGGGATATCACAGTCTGCCCGTGGTTTGCAGCAGAGCCGCAAATGTGCGAGAAAATATTTGATTTGAACCAGCAATTAGGGAAGGGACTGCGCCCTGACTGATAATGGAAAATGATAAAAAAACATTGACAATTTATTATACTATGGTAGAATGGGTTTAACGTTAAACATGAAATGAAACCTCGAACGCAGGTAAAAAATAGCAATAAAATTAGAAAATAATACCTTTTAAAGATAAAAAAATACAAGAAAAAGAAAACGTTAAACCTGATTGTACATACGAATTTCATTTGCCCTGCCCGGATAAAGGCAGGCAATAAGCCCATAGAAAAACAAAAAAATAGGAGGAAGAAATATGAAAAAATTATCTGTATTGGTAGCGGTCGTTTTGGTTGCGCTCATGGTTTTTTCGGCTTGCTCGACGCCTGCGGCTCAAGAATCGTCCGCGGCACCTGCTTCGTCGGCTGCGCCAGCGTCATCTGAGGCTGCAGCTCCGGCTTCATCCGAAGCGGCTGCAAGCGAATCTGCTGCACCGGCTGAATCGGCTGCTACTGCTGAAGACGCGGCGGCGAAACAGGCTAAATCCGATGCGCTTGTAAAACAGCTGCAGGATGAAGCTGCTGCCAGCGACAACAGCGACGTCGTTATCGGTTATAATGCGGGATCCGACTCGATCGAATTCTTCACCAACGTTTATGGCGGCCTCCAAGCTCAGGCTGCGAAATACGGCACAAAGCTGCTGTATGCATGCTCGCAGTTCGATGCGGAGCAGATCATCCCCAAAGTGGAAACCTTGCTGATGCAGGGTGCGCAGGTTGTTATCGACTTCAACGTAAACTCTGAAATCGGCGGAAACCTTGTTGACATCGTAAAAGAAAAAGGCGCTAAAGGTGTAATCGGCATTGATGTTGAATATTACTCCTCTAACGGTACCGACAGAGCATGGTTTATGGGCGCTAACAACCAGGTAGCCGGCGAACTTTGCGGCCAGGCGATTGCTGATTATGTAAAAGCAAACAAAGACGGCAAACTCGAAAAACTCGTTCTTTTCTTCAATTCTGAAAACGGCGACGAAGTGAAAAAGAGAATGGGCGGCGCTATTCAGGGCTTGGAAAAAGCAGGCATTACTCTGACCGAAGACCAGATTGAATGGATCGACATGGGCGGCGGTGGATCCGATACCACAATTCAAGGTAAGGATAAATTCTCCGCTTGGCTGACAGCTCATCCCGATGTACACAGCGTAGCGGTTGTAGCAGTAAATGACGAGACAACACAGGGCGTTTTCGCGGCTGCTGAAACCGCCGGCAGAACTGACGACTGCATACTGGCTTCTCATAACGTTTCCCAGCAGTTTATCGAACAGGCCAAAAAGGGCGGAGCTCCGTGCTGGGTTGGCTCGGTTGGATACTATCCTGAGAGATACGGCGAATACATCATCCCGATGGCTATCGCAATGGCTCATGACAGCAAACTGATCGACATGAATCAAAACATCACAATGAATCACGTATTCGTAACACAGGATATGGTTCCTGATTATGAATCTGCTTACAATGAATATACAGCTGATTGGAAATAAGGTCATTCTGTAAAAACAAAAACGATTTGTTAGTGAATTGCCGCCGCTTTACGGCGGCGGCAATTTGTTATCAGAGTCCCCCGGAAAAGCTAATGACTTCTTGGGGTGGTAGTGTAAAAGTAAGCCGTATCATAATCAGCGGGCTTATGAGGGAGAAAATATGAGTAATGAATATAGACTTCAAATGAAGAGTATTACCAAACAATTTCCCGGCGTTTTGGCTTTGGATAATGTCAATCTGGAGGTAAAAGCAGGCGAGGTTCTATCCATCATCGGTGAGAACGGCGCCGGAAAGTCTACGTTGATGAAGATATTGTCCGGTGCGCTTGCCGTCGAGAAAGGTGAAATATACCTGGATGGTGAAATTGTCCCGCCTGAAAAGACTCCCAAAGACAGACTTGATATGGGTATTGCGATCATCTATCAGGAGCTGAATTATCTGGATGAAATGACGATCGCAGAAAATCTTTTTATGGGCAATTTGCCTCTTAAGGGCAAAGTTATAAAAACAGTGGATTATAAAAAATTATGGCATGATGCAAAGGCATTGTTGACTAAATTTGATTTGCCATATGATCCGTTTACAATGGTTGGAAATTTAACAGTTGCGGAAAAGCAAATGGTTGAAATATTAAGAGCAGTTTCCAAAAACTTAAAAGTACTGGTTATGGACGAACCGACCTCCGCACTTTCTGAAACGGAGATACAAAGACTATACTCCCTGATCAGGGAACTTGCATCTAAAGGCGTTTCCATATTATATATTTCGCATAAGCTTGACGAAGTTTTTACTATTTCGGACAAGGTTCAGGTGATGAGGGACGGCCAGCGCGTTGCGTATCATAGCATTAAAGAGGTCAATACGGAAAAACTGGTTGAATTGATGGTCGGACGCGAAATAGCCGATATGTATCCCAAGGAAGTTGCTGAAATAGGCGATGTTGTGCTGGAGGTTAAAAACCTGAGCTGCCAGATAGCCAAAGATGTAAGCTTTAACGTGCGTAGCGGCGAGATATTAGGCCTGTTCGGATTGATTGGTTCCGGGAGAACGGAAGCCGTGGAAGGTCTTATCGGAAAACGCTTCATGTCGTGCGGGTCCATCTACATGGACGGCAAGAATGTCAAAATAGACAGTCCTATTATGGCTAAGAAAATGGGTATTGCCTATGTATCCAGCGACAGAAAAAAAGAAGGCCTTGTACTCATCCATAGTGTTCTCAATAATATCAGCGTTACCGCCATAGATGATTTGACAAAAGGATTGGTAGTCAACAGGGAAAAAGAATTGGCGCTTGTTAATGAATGGATCGGCAAGTTAAGCATCAAGACACCTTCTCCCCATGTGCAGACAGATTCTCTCAGCGGCGGCAACCAGCAAAAAATCGTTATTGCAAAGTGGCTTTTGGTGAATCCGAAGGTTCTTATATTAAACGAACCTACAAGAGGAATCGACGTCGGAGCAAAAGTTGAAATATACAAAATTATGGAAGAACTTTGCAAAAAGGGCATAGCTGTTATAATGGTATCTTCCGAACTGCCGGAAACTATAGGTATAGCGGACAGAATACTCGTTTTTAAAGACGGAAATATCAGGGGCGAATTTAAACGGAGCGAATTTACTCAAAAAGACATATTACAGATAGCCGTAGGAGGGGAACAATGAGAACGAATGAAAGAACTATAGACCAAAGAGCTATAGAAGACACCCGCAGTATTAAGGAGAAAATCCAGTCATGGGGAAACAATCTTAGTCTGCTGATCGCAATTGTTATTATATGCGTAGTTTTAGGATTTATGTCCGAGTATTTCTGGACATGGGAAAACTGGATCACCTTATTTCTGTCGTCAGCTGTATTGATCATCAGAGCTTCGGGCGCGACGGTTGCCATGCTCACCGGAGGCATGGATATTTCGCAAAACTCTGTAGGTGCTGTTTCCGGTATATTGATTGCCACCCTGGCATTTAATTTTGGGATACCAGCATGGCTTTGTATTTTGATGGCAATAGGCCTTGGCCTTGCCATGGGTGCTGCAAACGCCGCCTTAATAGCAAAGTTAAAAATCAACCCCATTATAACAACACTTGGAACAATGATGATATTCAGAGGCTTAGCCTGGTTGATCAACGGAAAAACAATCATTGTTAAAGATCCTATTCTCATTGACATGGGCCGCGGCAGGTTTTTTGCTGTTGTTGACGAGGCCGGCAATCAGACATTCCCGGGCATTCCGTATTCGGTTTTGATTGCAGTAGGTTGTTTCCTGTTTGTTTTCTGGCTGCTGAAATATACATCCTTCGGAAGAAAGATCTATATGATCGGCGGAAACGAAGATGCAAGCTTTTTATCGGGTATTAACTCGTCAAGGATTAAATTTGTAGCGTACCTTTTCAGCGCAGTTGCGGCATCCTTTGCCGGATTCCTTCTGGCGTGCCAGGTAGGCGCAGCGCTGCCTCAATCCGGCGCGGGAACTGAAATGCTGACAATTGCTGCTATTATTTTGGGTGGGCTCAGCCTTTCGGGAGGAAAGGGTTCCATGATGGGCACCCTGCTGGGCATTATGATACTCTCGATCATAAGCAATGGCCTTACACTAAAAAATATTGATACTCAGGTACAGCTGCTGGTAACAGGATCGGTTCTGATTTTGGCCGTATTGCTCGATGTAATCCGCAGCGGGAAACTTAAAAAACAGTAAGAAGCATCGTAATTATAATCAAATGCGGGGCGCATCAAACGCCCCGCATATTCCTAAAAGCAAATTCCTAAGCGGCGTTACAAAGTTGTGTTCGACGCTGGCAAGGCAAAGAACTTCTTTATAAAGCTGCAAAAAGGATAAGCTTAAGCAGGATTTGGTTTGTATTATCAAAAATTGAAAAAACAATGGGCTCAAAAGATGATTGATTTATAAAAGCCTTTAACAATATGGTTAAAAAATACGAAAAGCCATTTTGAGAAGCGAAAAGAGACTCTATTTTACAGGCAAACATATGAATTATTAAAAAGATAGATTATTACAAAAATAGAATAATTATGTATAATGACAATTGTTTTGATTGAGAGTAGAATAAGTTTATCGATAAACTTACAGATATACATATAATCCGTTTCACAAAAAAATTCACTGGTACAAAAAACAAATCCCGGAAGGCAATGAAAATTCATAAGTAAAAATTAATTTTCCCGAAGATCAGGAGGAACTGAAAATGATTCCAGAAAGCATAAAAAAACCGAACAAAGAAAGAGTAGTCGCCGCTTTGCGGGGTCAGATACCCGACAGGGTGCCTCATTTTGAAGTGGCGATAGAGGATAAGGTCTGTAAGGCCATACTTGGAAGAGAAGCGGGCTCTACGCTGGCTGCGTCCAGGGGCGCATCGGACGAAACTTTTGTGACGCCTCCCATGGACCCGAAAGACTATATAGAAATCGTAAATTTTAACGGTCAGGACGTTATTGGCTTTGAGGCTCTTTGGGCTCCTTTTAAATACAAGGATGAGAAGGGCGAGATGCATATCGTTTCGGACGGAAGGATCAAAAGCTTTGAAGATTTGGAAAAGATCGTTCTCCCGGACTGGAAACTGGATTTCGAGCCGCGTAAAAAGTATTTTGATATTTACAACCAGGCTTTAAAGGGAACCAACATCGGTACGTTTATATTGACGGGTACCATTTTTCAGACCTGCTACCAGTTCCTTGTGGGATTCGAGGACTTTTTTGCGCTGGCGTACACGGATACCGAATTTATTGAACATATGATGGACCTTTGCCTGGATTATTATATGAAAGTTATTGAGATCGCAATCGACAGCGGAATCACCTTCCTGTTCCTTGGCGATGACATTGCTTTTGGGTCCGGCGTGTTCATGAATCCGGTAAAATTCAAAGAAATGTGGCTGCCCAGGTATAAAAAGATGATCAAGCTTGCCAAGGACGCAGACGTTCCGGTGCTCTTCCACAGCTGCGGAAACGTCACGGAAATATTCGACGATGTGATTATGGAAATGGGCGTGGACGGAATCAATCCGATAGAACCTTATTCCATGAACATATTCGATATCAAACAGAAGTACGGCGACAGAATCACAATCAGCGGAAACATTGACATAGCCGGTCCGCTTGCCTTCGGAACGCCGGACGACGTCAGAAAAGAGGTGCGCGAACACCTTGAAAAACTGATGCCTGGCGGCAGGTATATCTGCTCATCCAACCACAGCATCATGAACGATATACCTCTTGAAAACTACAAGGCAATGATAGATACCATTTTTGAATACGGCCGGTATTAGGAGGGGATCCACATGGCTGAAAAGTATCAGGTATACACCAATCAGCAGTGCGGGGACGACTTTGGCGCGGTTTTGATCGATCCGTCCCCAAAAGAAAAAGAACGGCTGAGGACGCTGGCTGAGAGATACGCGGAGATTGCGCACAGCCCTGAAATGGCCTTGCGCAAACAACAGTGGAAGGCGCTCCGGGACCTTAAGCCCGAGCGGCCAATGATATTGTTTGAAACCTTTTCTGTAGCCGGTTTCCTTTTGGAAAGCGAACTTGAATGTGCCCACCCGTTTCTCAGAAATGTGGAAAAAACTTTTCTTTACGGACTCAAACAGTACGGAGAAGTGGGCGATGATATCGTATTTGAAAAATATTTTCAGCTTGCCTGGCGCGTACTGCGTTCGGATTACGGAGTGAAGATTGTAGAGCACCATGCCGAAGACTCCATGGGATATATGTCAAATTTCCCGATCAGCACCCCGGATGATTTGGCCAAACTCAAAGAGCGCACATTTTATGTAGACCGGGAACGCACGCTTTCCTTCAGGGATACCCTGGAGGCTATATTCGGCGATATTATGCCGGTGCGTGTAGGCAATTACGACAACTGGTTTCCAGACATGGGGTTCAATCCGTTTTGCGGGAACAACGCGCCCGTGCTGACAATGGATCTTTTTAAGCTTGTGGGCAACGAGAATATGATGTTTTGGCCCTATGATTATCCGGATGCGCTGAAAGAACTGCTTGAATTTTTGGTTGCGGATAGAATGCGGTTTGCCAAATGGCTGAAGGACGAAAAAGTTCTGGCATTGAATACGGACAACCAGTTTGCCGGCCCTTCGGGCTACGGATATGTTTCCGAATTGCCCGATGCGGACAGTAATACAGACGTCCAATTCAAGGATTGCTGGACATGGGTGGAATCGCAGGAAACCAACCTGTTTTCGCCCGAGATGTTTAACGAATGGTTCCTGCCTTATCTTGCAGAGTATTCCAATCAGTTCGGACTGGTAACCTACGGATGCTGCGAGCCGGTTGACGACAGGATTGAGTATATCAAAAAAGCGATTCCGAAACTCAGAACGGTTTCCGTTTCGGGATGGAACAATTTTGAAAAGGTGGCTGAATCCCTCGGGCGCGGTTACGTTTACTGCAGAAAACCCAATCCTACTTTCATCAGCGGAGCGGAACCGAACTGGGAAGGCGCGCGGGAAGACCTGCAGCGCACATGGAACTGTACACGCGATAAGGTGGTGGAGTTTATCGTCCGGGACGTTTACGACGTTGCGGGAGATATAGGCCGCATCGCGAAATGGGTTCGGATGGCAAAAGAAATTGTTGGGATCTGAAAAAGTAAGAGGAAGAACGGTATGTTTGAGAATGCGTTCAATTTAAAATTTAACTTACACAAGGCTTATACGGATATCGGGATCAAGGACGACGACGCGGTCAGACTGGGATATATCTACGAAATTCCGCAAGATGAAATCGGCGGCGTAATGGAAGGTTTTGCGGCTGAAAACAGAAAGAATGCGGCAGCCGTGCTTGCCGGATACCCTGAAATCAGGATTAATAAGGAAAAACATGTGAAGATCGCCTATATCGGGGATTCCATCACCAGCGACCGCATCAGCCACCAGCGGATCATGCAAACCATGCTGGCTCCGTATCCTAACATAGAAATAGCCGACTTTTCCATATCGGGGTGGAAGGTGAGCGACGTTTACACGGCTTATTATCCGGGCATCGCAAATTTTGCGCCGGATATCGCCGTCGTTATGATCGGTACCAACGATATGCGAATTACAAACGACGAGTTCCGTTTGCATCACACAAGCCTGCCGGAGTATGAACGCGATCTTGACTATGTTGTGAAAAAGCTGACCGGGGATAATTGCCGCGTGATCATTTGCACGCTGCCACCATTCTGCATGGAAAAGATGACAATAGCACTTCCTGACTGGAAGATTCTCTATACCGGAAAAGACCGTGAGCGTTACGACGCGGTGATCATTAACATCGCAGAAAAATACGACTGCATACTTGCCGATATGCGCGAAAAATATGCCGCGTATGATCCTGCGGAGATCACCATAGAAGACGGGCTGCATCTGAACGGAGCGGGGCAGACAATGCTGGCGGGAGAGGTGCTTCAAAAACTTTTTCCGCTGCTGGAAAAATAGCTAAGGTGTGATTGGTGAATATCCCTGGTATGATTGGGGCAAGTACGATATATAAATCATTTGGAAAGGAAATTTATAAGATGAACGAGAGAGAACGGTTTTTAAATACCTTCAGGTATAAGCCTGTTGACAGGGCGGTGAAGTGGTCGCCGCTGGACGTGTGGGCGACTACCTGGAAGAGATGGGAAGCTGAAGGGCATACCAGCATGGTTACGGAGCAGATCGGCGAGCACGGCGGAGCGGGCAATTTAAGCTTTTGGGATTATTTCGGCTGCGACCGCCAGGACGAAGTAGGTATTTATTACGGATTCTCACCCGGTTTCGAATACAAACTGATCGAAGAAGACGAAAAAACCGTTACTTTCAGGAATCATGAAGGCATTATCATGAAGGAACTGAAAGAGGGACGGGAAACCTCCATGCCCCACTGGCTGGACTTTCCCATCAAGACCGCTGAGGATTTTCACAAGAATCTGTTCCGCTGGGATTTGAACTTTGAAACCCGCTTCCCTGAAAACTGGCTGGATAAATGCAAGCTCTGGAAGCACAGAACGGTTCCGCTGCGGATGTGGGCGGACAGAGAAGGCGGATTCTTTGGACCGCTGCGCAACCTGTTTGGCCTTGAAGGTTTGTCTTATATGTTCTATGACGATATCGAACTGATCGAAGAGGTGCTGGACCAGAAGGTGGAATGCATGATCCGCATCATTGACCGGATCATGCAGGATATTGATTTTGACTACTTCATATTCTGGGAGGATATGTGCTACAAGAACGGGCCGCTGCTCTCGCCCGACCTGTTTAAAAAATATCTGGTGCCCCGGTATAAAAAGGTTACGGACCACCTGCGCTCCAAAGGGATTGATATTATTTTTGTGGACAGCGACGGCGATGTGACCAAACTGGTTCCTCTATGGCTGGAGGCGGGTGTAAACGGCGTACTGCCCTTTGAGGTGCAGGCCGGGATGGACGTAAACGCATTCAGGAAACAGTATGGAAAAGATCTGCTTATGATGGGCGGCATAGACAAACGGGCGCTGATAACAGGCGGACGAGACATAGACAAAGAATTAAAACGGGTTGCTCCCCTTGTGGAGGAAGGCGGATATATTCCGTGGCTGGATCATTCCGTTCCCCCGGACGTAAGCTACGACAATTTCTTATACTACATGGATCAGTTGGAAAAGCTCTGCTCAGGAAGACTATAACTCATACCCCGGGGGATCCATGATTCCCCGGGGCTCCCGAACTTATCCCCGAAATATCCCAGAGATATTTCGGGGTTTCACATTAAATAGTTTAACAATAAACTATACAAGTTAAGATGAAAGTTTCATTTTGAGAATTTTGTATGGCATTCGTTATTTATAAAAAAATGAATATATAAATGTTTTTAGCTGTTTGTAAATAAATTTTTTTGTTGAATTTCATTGAAACTATTGACAGTCAAAGATGTCGGTTATACAATAGGTTTAACGATAAACTAATTCGGAGGTGCGATGTGACCAAATTCATGTTTTTTGGATTTTCCACTTTTTTGATTACCACGGAAGACGGGCTCAATATTCTGATCGATCCATACATTGACGATAACCCTGCGGCGCCCATGAAGTGCGCGGATCTTCCGAAGATTGACCTGATTCTTGCAAGCCACGGTGCATTTGACCATATGAAGGACACGGGTAAGATCGCCATGAGGGATCAAAGCAGGATCATTTGCGGCGGTGAAACGATGAATCTTCTATTGGATCAGGGCGTCCCCAAAGAACTGATAACGCAGACGGTCTGGGGACTCGCAGTACGTCAATGCGGGATCACGGTCCGCCCGGTAGTGAGCATGCACCGTTCCTCGGTAAGGCTTTCGGACGGCACTGCCATGGACGGATTCGCGCTCGGATTTATCATATACCTCCCGGATGGAACCAGAGTATACAACGCCAGCGATACGGCGCTGTTCTCGGATATGAAACTGATCGGAGAGCTGCATCATCCGCAGGTGGGGCTCATGAACGTAACGATCGAAAACTGCTTCGATTTTCTGCCCGAATTTCTGACAGGCGAAATGACGCCTTATGAGGCGGCTCTTGCCAGCCAGTGGTTGGGGCTGGAATATGCTGTCGCTTGCCACTATACGAATAAGGACAATAAGGATGTTGCGGAGTTTGAAAGCATTTTGAATCTGATGAAGGACAAAAACGGAACAGGATCGCCTGTGCCGGTGATCATGAACCCGGGCGAAACGTTTGTGTATCCGCTCAAAAAGAAATGAAAAGGAGAATCATTATGGGGAAAACAGGATTTATCGGACTCGGGATCATGGGAAAGCCCATGGCAAAGAACCTTATAAAGGCAGGATACGACCTTGTTGTTTACGATATCGTATCGGAAGCGGTGGAGGAACTGAAAAAAGAGGGCGCTGCGCCGGCAAACAGCATTGCGCAGGTAGCGCGGGAATCTGACGTGATCGTGACAATGCTCCCGAATTCTCCTCATGTGAAAGAGGTGGTGCTGGGAGAAGGCGGGGTGCTGGAAAACGCCAAAGCCGGGACAATCATCGTGGATATGAGCTCAATATCTCCCATTGTCTCAAAGGAAATTGAATCGGAATGCGCATCGAGGGGCGTCGTATTGCTGGACGCACCGGTTTCGGGCGGGGAACCCAAGGCCATAGACGGCACGCTCGCAATCATGGTTGGCGGAGAAGAAAAGGCGTTTGATAAGGTGAAAGAAATGCTTCTTAAAATGGGATCTTCCGCGGTGCATGTTGGCGGGATAGGCAGCGGCAACGTCACCAAGCTTGCGAACCAGATCATCGTTGCGCTCAATATCGCCGCCATGAGCGAGGCAATGGTGCTTGCGACAAAATGCGGGGTTGACCCGGAGAGGGTGTACGACGCTATACGCGGCGGACTTGCCGGTTCTACGGTGCTGGACGCCAAGATGCCAATGGTGCTCAATGGTAACTTTAAACCCGGATTCCGGATCGAACTGCATATCAAGGACCTGCAGAATGCTCTGGACGCCGCGCATGCGGTGGGATCGCCCATTCCGCTGACGGCAGAAGTAATGGAGATGATGCAGGCTTTAAAAGTTGCCGGCAAGCAGAAAAACGACCACAGCGGGCTGGTGGAGTATTTTGAAGGGATAGCCGGTATTCAAGTCAGAAAACAATAACTGCAAGCCGCTGAGAAACGCCAACTACTGCGTTATTTCTCCGCTTGCTCCTCAGCGTAGGTTTTACTACGCTTCCGTCGCAATGCTCAAAATGCCTTGTATTTGGCACTTTCAGCGGCTTTCGTAATTGCACTAAATCTAATCGGCCGCCGGAAACCGGTGAAACCGTAAATGTGAATATTGTTGGTTTTCTCTTATGCCGCTTTTCTTTTTTCTGTGGATTATCATAGTAAGTGCAACAGGAAGGAAAAAAGGAAAAGAAGCAGCTCATTGACAAAACCGCTATAATGGTAAGTGACGAAACCACCATTAGGGAGCGGAAGCAATGAGCTGTTACAAACATCTTAGCATTGAAGAGCGGGAAAGTATACTGTTAATGTGTGCTGGAGGTCAAAATTTAACCGAAATAGGTATGACACTAGGACGTTCCAAGTCAACAATAAGCCGGGAATTGCAAAGGAACAAAAGCAGACTGAAGCCATACAGTGCGGCAGCGGCACAAAGCAGATATCATAAACGAAGACAAAGATGTCGACGAAAACCGCGTTTCAGCGAACAGCAGACATGTGACCAGGTAATTAAATTGCTTAGGAAGTATTGGTCTCCCGAGCAGATTAGCAACCGGCTACGGGAAGAAAGGAATCCCATACGGATTGGAACAAGCACGATATATAGGGGAATAAAAAATAGTATGTTTCCCAAAGAAATGAAGCAAAAGCTGCGGACAAGGCCATACCATAAACCGAAGGGGAGTCAGACAGGGCGTTTAAATGCAGGAAAGAACATAAGAGAGCGGCCCGAGGAAGCGAACCGACGTTTAAAAATTGGGCATTGGGAAAGCGATACGGTAAGGGGCAGCCGCAACAGCGGCTGCATAGCTACCCATGTGGATAGAAAAAGCCGATATTTGATTTCAATTAAGATACCTAACCGTACAACAGAGGTATACATGAATGCAACGGTAAAAGTGTTTGCAGAAATACCAAAATGGAAATGCAAGACTTTTACGACTGACAACGGCAAAGAATTTGCTGGATGCAAGCGTCTTACAGACGATCTTAAAGCGGAAGTATACTTTGCAGACCCAGGTTCGCCAGGGCAACGGGGGACAAACGAAAATACCAATGGATTACTCAGACAGTTTTTCCCCAAACGCACCAGTTTTCAAAAGGTCACCCAAGCGGATGTCGATAGAGCATGTGCATTACTGAATAGCCGTCCTCGTAAATGCCTGGGCTGGTTAACCCCTTTAGAAGTTTTTTCTTCTATATCGTTGCACTTGACTTGACAATCCACA
>JAEWMJ010000020.1 GCA_023393165.1 Bacillota bacterium
CTGGTAGCTTGAACAACTCCATTCTAACGGAAAGGTGATTTTTTGTGTAACTTTTGCCATCCACCCGCATAGCGGGTGGTTTTTTGTTTCGTACGCTGCGCGTACTCAACGGACTAAAGTCACAAAAAAAAATCCGGCTTTTAAGCCGGACTTGATTTAACGGAAAACGCGTTTTATTCTTTATGGCAGCTTTTTGCCTGCGGGCATCCGCCGCAATCGCAGCCACAGCCGCCCTTGCTTCTGTTTTTGATCATTCTCACGATAATTAAGGCCAGCAGCCCAAATAAAATTCCTCCGATGATCCAGGTCGACATTTTACATCCTCCTTTACAGGAATTAGTTCAGTATCCGAATATCAGGCGCCCGAGCTGATAGATGATCAGCGCGACCACATAGGCGGTGGCGGTCTGGTAAAGAATAGCCCGCAGCGTCCATTTGACGGAACCCATTTCACGGTGCATTGTGGCAATCGCGGCAAAACAGGGAGCCGCCAGGAGCGTTAACGCCATGAAAGCATATGCGCTCGCCGGATTAAAGAGCTGCCCGATGCTGGTGATCAGCGTCGGATCGGATTCGCTCAATCCGCCTCCCAGGCCGAAGAGTATGCCGAATGTACCCACGATATTTTCCTTTGCGATAAGACCGGTCAGTGCCGCAGAGGCAGACTGCCAGTTTCCGAATCCCAGGGGCGCGAATACCGGAGCGATAAACCTTCCGATATCGGCCAGCAGGCTCGAAGACGCGTCGTCCACCATCTGCAGAGAGCCGTTAAACGCCTGCAGGAACCAGATGGCGGTAAGCGCCACCAGTATGATCGTTCCCGCTTTTACGATAAAGTGCTTTCCTCTTTCCCACATGTGGATCAGAACGCCTTTGGGCCTGGGCAGCCTGTATTGCGGAAGCTCCATAACGAAGGGGGCGGGTTTCCCCTTGAACATGGGCGTCCTTTTTAATATGATTCCGGACAGTATGACTATGCCGATTCCGAGTATATACATGGAAGACCCCACCCATGCGTCGTGCGGGAAAAGCGCGCCCACCATCAGCGCAAACACCGGAAGCTTTGCTCCGCAGGGTATAAAAGGCGTGAGCATGATCGTCATTTTCCTGTCGCGGTCGTTTTCTATGGTGCGGCTGGCCATGATTCCGGGCACGGAACATCCGGTGCCGATCAGCATGGGTATAAACGACTTTCCGGAAAGCCCGAATTTTCTGAATATCCGATCCATTATAAAGGCAACGCGCGCCATATAGCCGATATCCTCCATCATGGACAGGAAGAAGAACAATATCATGAGCTGGGGCACAAAACTGAACACCGCGCCCACTCCGCCGATGATGCCGTCCACAATCAGCCCGTGCAGCCAGGGGGCCGCGTCCACGCTGGTAAGGAACGCGGATACGCCTCCGCCGATCCAGTCCCCGAACAGCGTATCCATCCAGCCGATTGTGATATCCCCCAGCGTCTGAATAGAAACGAAGTATATCCCCCACATAATGAGGAAGAATATGGGCAGCGCGAGCCAGCGGTTGGTGACGATCTTGTCGATCCTGTCCGAAACCGATGTGCCGGCGTTTGTTTTTTTTCTGACCGATTCGCTTATAATTCTTCCTATATAATCATATCTCGCATTGGCAATGATGCTTTCGGAATCATCGTCTTCCTCTTCTTCCGCTTTGGCAATAACCGCCTCCACTTTGGAATGAATATCTTCGGGCAGTTTCAATTGTTCCTGAACCTTCTCATCGCGCTCAAACAATTTGATTGCATACCAATGCGAGTTCTCTTCCCGCACGACTGAAGAAATTATATTCTGAATATCATTTACCGCGGTTTCTATCCTGCTGCTGAACTGGTGCTGAACCGACACCGCCTTCTTTTTCTTTGCGATATCTACCGCCTTTTCGGCAGCCTCCCGGATACCTTCCCCTTTGAGCGCGGATGTTTCCACAATCTCGCAGCCAAGCGCTTTTGAAAGCCTTGCAATATCTATTTTGTCCCCATTTTTTTTAACGACGTCCATCATGTTGAGCGCTATGACGAGCGGTATGCCTACTTCCACCAACTGGGTGGTTAAATAAAGATTTCTCTCAATATTGGTTGCGTCTACAATATTTATAATGACATCGGGTTTTTCGTGAATCAAAAAATCCCTGGTTACGACTTCTTCCAGCGTATAGGGCGAGAGCGAATAAATGCCGGGAAGGTCTACAACAATAACATCCTTATAATTCCTGAGTTTGCCCTCTTTTTTTTCTACCGTAACTCCCGGCCAGTTTCCCACATATTGCGAACTTCCCGTCAAATCGTTGAACATGGTTGTTTTTCCGCAGTTTGGATTTCCCGTCAGCGCAATCTTGATCGGCATTCCTTTCCTCCTTGCGTTAGCCATCGCTAACTGAAATTTATTTTATATGCAGGGCCGTTTATTGAAAACCCTGCATATTTATTCCACTATGATTTTTTCGGCGTCTTCTTTGCGTATGGTCAGTTCATAATTCCGCACCGTTATTTCTATCGGATCGCCCAGCGGAGCAACCTTGCGTACATAGATGGATGAGCCTTTTGTGATACCCATGTCCATGATCCTGCGTTTTACCGGGCCTTCGCCTTGCAGCTTGACAACGGTAACGGTCTCGCCGCATTTGATTTCCTTAAGTGTATTCAAAACCATTTCCCTTCCCTTCTCCATGCGCCTGCCTGCCGGGCAGATATGTAAAAAAATAATATAATTCCTAAGCGGAGGCCATGCACATTAAAAAAGGATAATTTTATACGATTATCCTGTTTGCCATTCCCTTATCTAAAGCGACTCTTGAATCCTTAACGCTCAGTATCATGTTGCCGCCCAATTCCGTAACAATCGTCACATTCTGCCCGGTTACGAATCCGAGGCTTTCCAAAAATCTTTTGGTATCATCCTTGCCGTTGATCTTTTTGATCTGCATCTGCGTTCCCGGCCTGGCCATCGTCAGTGGCATTACGATCCCTCCTTAATTATTAGCTGCTGCTAACCAATGATCCTTATAAATGGTTAGCCCTAGCTAACCTTTCAATGATAGTTTACCATGGCTAACTATAGTTGTCAACAACGAGTTTAAAAAAATTTTATAAAACTTTTAAAATTAAAATTTGCCAATTTATGAAGAACTATGTTAATATGATTATACTGTCGTCCAATTAGCAAATTTGTATACCAAGAAAATTTTTGGCAATAAATTATTTTATCCGCCATAAGATAAAGATAATAATAATTAAAGGAGGCTGCACATGGGTATACATGAATCGGGTGAAAATTACCTGGAAACTATACTAATACTTCAAAACAAACTTGGTTTCGTCCGTTCCATAGATATCGCGAACGAACTTGAGTATACGAAACCCAGTATCAGCCGCGCCGTCAGCATTTTAAAACAGGCAGATTACATTTCCGTACAGGATAACGGGCAGATCATACTGACCGAAAAAGGCATGCAAAAGGCAAACGAGATATATGACCGGCACAAGATCATTACGCGTTATCTGGTCCTCTCCCTGGGCGTATCCAGGGAAACGGCGGATCAGGACGCCTGCCGCATAGAACATATTATCAGCCAGGAAACATTCGATAAAATCAAAGAATTTGTGGAAGAAAAACGGGCAAACGAATGATATCCGGTTCGTCCGGTTGACCGCCGTATCCCATACGGCGGTTTTTTTATTGCCTGCCTCAATTAGCCTCAGTTGACAAGGTAATAAACGGTTTGCAGCGGGCCATTCGCGCCATGGCCGCGTTAGTCTCCCTCGCCATGGGTTCCGCCATGCCTTCGGTCGGCTGCCTTGCCCTGACACAAATGGCCCGGCTGTAAACTCTTCAACCCTAAGGGATAGATATTCGTTCCCGGCAAGGCCGCAGGACGAAGCTTTGCAGGCTGCAAAGCGAGGACGAGAACGCCGCCGGGGGCGGATAGATGCCCATTAGGGGCGTTTACTACTTTGTCAACTGAGGCTACATAAAACGCCTGTATTATCCAAATAATATATAAAGACTTTCTGAAAGGACGAATGATGATGCTTAATGAAATATGGCAGACCGTTCTGCAGTCTCTTTTTGCTGTTGTTGTGTTATTTGGGCTTACGCGGCTGATGGGAAAAAAGCAGGTTTCCCAATTGACTACGTTTGATTATGTTGTCGGAATCACAATCGGTTCAATCGCAAAAGCCATTGCGGTTGAAGGTCAATATACTAAAGGCATTACGTCGCTGATCCTATTCGCGCTCTTCCCTATTATATTATCTTTGATTTCATTAAAGAGTCGTAAGGCGCAAAAGATTTTGGACGGAATACCCGCCATATTGATTCAAAATGGGAAAATAGTAAAGGAGAATCTGAAAAAATCGAAATTTACGATCAATCAATTGCTGAAAGAATGCCGGATAAAAGATGTATTTGATATTACGGAAATTGAATTTGCAATTCTGGAAACGAACGGCCAAATAAGCATACAGAAAAAATCCCAGAACCAGCCGTTAACGCCCAAAGACATGAAATTACCCACGGATTACAAGGGATTATGCTTGAATATCATAATAGACGGCAAAATCATTCAGGAACATTTGTCCATGGCGGAACGGGATATCAATTGGATATTGGATGAATTAAAAAAACAGAACATTACAGACATCCGTAATGTTTTACTGGCATATTTTGATTCAAATAATCAATTTATCGTCCATACGGATCATAAGGAAGAATCAAAAGATCTTTTGACTTAAAAAATTCCGGCGCTGAACAGCTAAAGCTGTTCATCCTCCAAATGCAGTTGAAACACATTCTTTTTAAAACTGATGATTCCTTCCTCCTGCATCTGTCCCAGTACGCGCGACATCGCACTCCTGTCCACACAAAGGAAATCCGCCAGTTCGTTCCGGTTGAACGGAAGCACGATGCGGTCTTTTTTGATTTTTTTGGACTGAGACCAAAAGTATGCCAGCAGTTTTTCCCGGATAGACCGTTTGCCCAGCAAATCGATCCGGTTTGAAAGCATGACGTTTTTTTGTGCCAGGACCTTCATCATATTGCGGACGAGATGCGAGTGAAATTCGCAATGCGAGGAACATTGCGTGATGATCCTTTTAAAATCCAGGAAAAGTATTCTGCTTTTTTCGGATGCGTATACGCTGACGGGTATCTCTTCTATCTCTGCGGGCGCGAAGGCCTCCGCAAACAGATCGGCGGGTCCCATTTCCGTCATGATCAGCCGGTTGCCGTGCACATCCTCGCGCACGACCTGCACCCGGCCTTCCAGCACCGCGCCAACCGCACCGACGCGCTCCCCTTCCTGAAATATGACGTTTCCGTTTTCATAATTACGCAGGCTGGCGTTCAGGCATTTCAGCATGCCCAGAATTTCTTTTTCGCCGATTCCTTCAAACAGCGCCATCTCACGAAGCAATTTCAGATATTTTTCCATTTTTTCATCTTCCTGTTGCAAATGCAACCGTTTTTTTTGATTTATGTTACTATAATAAGTTTATAAAAGCAATAGAAAATGAGGTAAAGCAAATGAAAAGACAAATCATTCATATCGATAAAGAAAAATGCAACGGCTGCGGACTTTGCGTATCGGCCTGCAAGGAAGGCGCGATCGGCCTGGCCCAAGGCAAAGCCGAACTTTTAAGAGACGATTACTGCGACGGCCTGGGCAACTGCCTGCCCGTTTGCCCCACCGGAGCGATCACGTTTGAAGAGCGCGAGGCTGCGGCATACGACGAGGAAGCCGTAAAAAGCAACATGCAGAAGAAAATACAGGCCCAGCAGGCGCCCAAAATACCCTGCGGCTGCCCTGGAAGCCAGTCCAAAGCAATCAGGCACGCGGAACCCGAAACAAACGAGGCGTACGGTCCCGTAAAATCCCAGCTCCGGCAGTGGCCTGTGCAGATCAAGCTGGCGCCCATAAACGCGCCGTATTTTAAAAACGCAAACCTGCTGATCGCGGCGGACTGTACTGCGTACGCATACGGAGATTTCCATACCCGCTTCATGAAAAACAAGATCACGCTGATCGGCTGCCCCAAACTGGACGAAGGGGATTATTCGGAAAAACTGACCGAGATACTGCGCAATAACGATATCAAGAGCGTTACCATCGTACGCATGGAAGTTCCCTGCTGCGGCGGAATCGCATATGCGGCTGAGACGGCCCTTCGCAACAGTGGGAAGTTCATTCCCTGGAACGTAGTGACCATCTCTACGGACGGCGAAATATTGGAAGATTAGAGCGATATATTAAAAAATTAAAATAAACTGGAGGAGAATTATTATGTCTATGTTTTGTTTTCAATGCGAACAAACGGCGGGTGGCAAAGGCTGCACCATGAGCGGGGTATGCGGCAAGAAACCCGAAACCGCGAATCTGCAGGACCGTCTGACCGGGAAACTGGTGGGCCTGGCCCGTGCGGCTGAAAAAGGGACTCCAACCGAAAAAACCGACAAACTGGTGATGGACGCCCTTTTTACGACCGTAACCAACGTGAATTTTGACGACGCGGCAATCAGCCAGATATCAGGCCGTGTGGACGCCGAGAAAAAAGCCCTTGGCGGCGAAGATGGTGAATTGGATATGCAGACGATCTGGGGAGCGGACGAAGACGTCCGCAGCTTAAAGGCGCTCATACTTTTCGGCATGCGCGGAATGGCTGCCTATGCGCACCATGCGTACGCCCTGGGTCATAAGGACTCCGAGGTAAACGCGTATTTCTATAAAGGGCTGCGCGCGATCGGGAGCGATGCTTCCGCAGAAGAACTGCTCGGCCTGGTGATGGAACTCGGCCAGGTGAACCTGAAATGCATGGCTATGCTGGACGAAGCCAATACAGGCGCATACGGCGCTCCAGTGCCCACAAAGGTATCGACCGATATTGAAAAAGGCCCGTTCATCGTGATTTCCGGCCACGACCTCTATGACCTGAAAGAGTTATTGGAGCAGACGGAAGGCAAAGGCATCAATATCTATACCCACGGCGAGATGCTTCCCGCGCACGCCTATCCGGAACTGAAGAAATATTCCCACCTGAAGGGCAACTTTGGTACGGCATGGCAGAACCAGCAGAAAGAATTCGACGGCCTGCCGGCTCCGGTATTGTTTACCACCAACTGTATCATGCCTGTCCGTCCGTCCTATTCGGACCGGATATTTACTACATCTGTCGTAGCATATCCCGGCATGGTGCATATCGGAGATAAAAAAGACTTTACCCCTGTGATCGAAAAAGCGCTTGAACTGGGCGGATACCCAGAGAAGCACGAAATGAGCGGCATCAACGGCGGACATACGCTGACAACGGGATTCGGCCACGGCACCGTGCTGTCGGTTGCCGATAAAGTAATAGACGCGGTGAAATCCGGAGCTATCTCCCATTTCTTCCTGGTGGGCGGATGCGACGGCGCGCGTCCGGGCAGGAATTACTACACAGAGTTTGTGAAACAGACGCCCAAAGACAGCGTGATACTGACGCTCGCATGCGGCAAATACCGGTTTAATGACCTTGACCTTGGCGATATCGGCGGCCTGCCGCGCATCATGGACATGGGCCAGTGCAACGACGCGTACAGCGCAATCCGGGTAGCGGTCGCGCTCGCGGAAGCGTTCAATACGGACGTGAACAGTCTGCCCCTGTCGCTTGTTCTCTCCTGGTATGAACAGAAAGCGGTCTGCATCCTGTTGACGCTGCTTTCGCTGGGGATCAAGAACATTTACCTTGGGCCCACACTGCCCGCGTTCGTTTCTCCCGGAGTCCTCAAGGTGCTTGTAGAGAAATTTAATATTTCGCCAATTTCGACGCCCGAAGAAGACCTGAAAAAAATACTGGGCAAATAAAAAAAGAACCCGTGCGGCGGTCCTACGGGGCTGCTGATCTAACCTGCCCCGCTCTCCAAGCAATGGAGGGCGGGGTTTTTAATTATGTTATTATGAATATATAAAACATCCTATTCTGTCATTCTGAGTGTTAGCGAAGAATCTGTACGCTTTATCCGCTCTTTTGGCCTGTGTTTCGCACTTATTTATGCTCATCCTCTGCATACTTGAAGAGCGGAGGTTTGTGTCAAGAGTATATATGGTATACAGACAATAAGGACATAGTCTACATATTTACAGTCTTAAAATTTGTGTGAAGCGATTATTCTATACCATCCATTGAACGTACAAATCTTTCCAGTCCGGATTAAATTCGCTTACCAGTATATTTTCTTTTGCCTCGTCCATCCCTTTATCTGTTTTTCTCTGGCAATCGCTGAATCAACATCATCCGTAAATTCAAAATATACCAACTTGCATACATTATACTTTTTAGTAAACCCCGGATTCCGTTTGTTTTTATGTTCAAGCATCCTCCGTTCCAAATTGTTTGTTACACCTGTATACAATACTTTATTATACCAATTTGTCAGAATGTATACATAGTACAATTATTATCACCTTCATAAACATGCCAAGCGGATTATCCGTCTGTACGGATTCTTCGCTACACTCAGAATGACATGGGCGGGCCGTTGTGAGAGTATTGGTGCAGTCTCAGGCAAGCCCCACAGGTTTATTTATACAGTTCCGCGTGCACTTTTTTCAAAAGCTCGGGCACCGCGAGCGCCTGCGGGCAGTGCTTCACGCAGTCGCCGCAGTCTACGCACCTGTCCGCGCCCGTTCCGGACGGAATGATAGTGTCCTTGTACACAACCTTATCAATATTGTGCGGTTTTACAATCTGGTAGCTGTTATACAGCTTAAAAATCTCGGGAATAGACACGCCCGCCGGGCAGGGCAAACAATACCGGCACCCCGTGCAGCCGATGCTTTTTTTGGATTCATACGCGTCCTTGACAGCACGGATCAGCTTGAGATCGTCTTCCGACATGACATTGGGTCTGGAATCCTCAAATATCCGGAGATTATCCTTGAGCTGCTCTAAGCTGCTGGTTCCGCTGAGTATCAGCGAAACCTCGGGCATGTCGTACAGCCAACGGAAGCACCATTCCACAAGCGAGCGCTTCTCGGGATAGCTGTCAACCAGTTCCTGCACTTCGGCCGGAATACGGTTTAAAAGATACCCGCCGCGCAGAGGCTCCATAATCACCATTGCCATACCCTTGCCGACGCCGTATTTCAGTCCTTCGAGCCCGACCTGCTGCTCCCCATCCAGGATATTGAGCTGTATCTGAGCCATTTCCCAGTCAAACGCATCGGCAATTTCGCGGAACGCCTGCGTTGTGCTGTGGATGGAAAAAGCTTTATGGCGTATCTTGCCCTTCTGAACCATTTTATCCAGGAATGAGAGCCCGTCGTGCCGTTTTACTTTTTTCCAGTTTCCGGGGTCCAGATTATGCAGCAGGTAAACGTCGATAATTTCCGTGCCAAGCCTCTTGAGTTCAATATCCAGGTATTTCTCAAAGTCCTGATGCTTGCGAATATTCCAGATCGGGCTTTTAGCGGCCAACAAAACCTTGTCCCGGTATCCGCCCCGGAGCGCCATTCCGACCGTCTCCTCGCTGCCGGTATAAACATAGGCGGTATCCAGGTAATTTACGCCGTGATCGATCGCGTACCGAACCATCCGGACCGCTTCCTTTTGATCTTTTGGAAAACGCATACATCCGAGACCGAACCTTGATACCTTATGCCCCGTATTTCCAAACTGCGTATATTCCATCTCTTTTCTCCCATGCCATTTTCAACAAATTTTGCAAAACTGCCTAATATTTCATTTAAATTATAACCCAATGCATTGTTCCTTAAAAGAAAAATTTACAGAATATTGCTATATGAAGCTTCTTTTAACCATTTTATTTTTACGCCAAAAGGTTTATTATAGAATTAATAGAAAGGAGTGGTTAATTTGCCGAAAGCGCTGCTTTTGATTGACATACAGAACGATTACTTTGAAGGCGGAAAATCTCCCCTCCCGCATTCCCAGGATGCCCTTGCAAAAGCGCAAAACGCGCTTTATACCTTCCGGATGGCCGGCCTTCCGGTTATCCACGTGCAGCATGTGAACATACGCAAAGGAGCGGCTTTTTTCCTGCCCGATACGGACGGCGTCCGGATACACGAAAATCTGACGCCGCTGGAAAGCGAATTTATAGTTGTCAAACACGCCCCTAACAGTTTTTATGAAACCGGCCTTGCCGGGCTGCTGGAATGGAACCAGATCAACGAGCTGATTGTATGCGGGATGATGAGCCATATGTGCGTTGACACCACCGTACGCGCGGCAAAAGATCACGGAATTTCCGTTACACTCCTGGAAGACGCCTGCGCGGCCAAGGACCTTGTTTGGAACAAGGAAACGATTCCTGCCGAAACAGTGCACAAAACGTTTATGGCTGCGCTGAACGGGATGTTTGCAAAGGTAAGAAAAACGGACGAATTTCTGGGGAAACTGTACAAGGAGCCGTAATGAAAAATCTTCTGACGGATGAAAAATACGGCTTTATCAGCCGGAACGACAAGGATTTTATTACTGCTTATACCGGCGCCATGAAAGATATGGGCTATGTGCATAACGGCATTGAAAAATATGTATGCTGGGGCAAATACATGATCGCGTATTTGAAAGAGGGAATAAAAACAAAAAAATACGTGAGCCGGTTTTACCTGCGCGACGATGGCGTGATATTCCGCATGTATTTTACGAACATCGACTTCCACAGGGAATACATTGAAAACGCGCCTGAGTTTATCAAATCAGCTTTTACGGGCAGCCAAGGTGATTGCAGGCACTGCAGCAATAAATGCAAAGATGAAAACGGAAACTGCTCTCACAGAAAAACATACACGATAGACGAAAAAGCTTATGAAAAATGCGACGGCGAGGTTTTCCTTTTTGAAAACCATGAGACGGAAAATATACCGGAGTATATGAAACTGCTAAGGGAGTTTTATCCGGCAAAAAAGAAAACTGCGTCTGTTTAGCAACCGCGCCAACCGTATTTTATCAGAATCCCTCAGGTTCGAGAGGTTTTCCATATGTTTATTATATGACTATATCCCAAAAGGAGGTTTCCTCATGCTTAAAGAAAACACCCCGGCGCCCGATTTTACCCTTCCGGACGCATCCGGCAACCCCGTTTCCCTCTCCGATTTCAGAGGCAAAACGATCGTATTGTATTTTTACTCCAAGGACGGCACCGCGGGCTGCACCCGTCAGGCGCAGGCGTTCCGGGATGCGTACGACGGATTTTTAAAACAGGACATCGTAGTGATCGGCATAAGCAAGGACACATCCGAAGCACACAAAAGGTTTATAGAAAAAAACAGCCTGCCCTTCATTCTGCTCTCGGACGCCGAACGAAAGGTCCTTCATGCCTACGATGTGTGGAAGGAAAAAAACATGTACGGCAAAAAGGTAATGGGCACGGAACGCACCACCTATGTGATCGATCCGTGGGGAAAAATCCAGAAGGTGTTCCCCAGGGTGAAACCGGATACCAACGCCGCCGAGATACTGAACTATTTTAAAGATTTATCATAGAAAGGATTTATATTATGTGCACGAACAGTATTTCGCTTTCACAGGCCATATTTTACCGGAGATCCATATATGGGATCGGGAAAGACGTTTCGCTGACGGACGAAGCCATCGAAGGGATCATCCGTCATTCGGTAAAAGCAGGCCCCTCGCCCTACAACTCCCAGAGCGGCAGGGCGGCGCTCCTTTTGCATGAGCATCACCAGAAACTTTGGGACTATGCTATTCATTTTTATGAAAAAACATTGCCGGAAGAATTTACCGCATCGATAAAAGAAAAGCTTCTCGGTTTTGCCGCGGGATATGGCACGGTCCTTTTCTTTGAGGACCAGGAAACGGTAAAATCGCTGCAAAAACGCTTCCCCAAGGTAAAAGATACATTCCCTTCCTGGTCTCTCCAGGCCTCCGGCATGCTGCAGTACAGCGTATGGATCTCGCTTGAGGAAAAGGGCCTGGGCGCAAGCCTGCAGCATTACAATTCCGTTTTGGACAGATTTGTAAAGGAAACATGGGATATCCCGGGAAGCTGGGAACTGATCGCGCAGATGCCTTTCGGGAATATCACAAAAGATCCTGACGCGAAAACATTTCTTCCAATAGAGGAAAGGGTAAAGGTTTTTAAATAAGCAAACATTGAGATGAAGGCGGGATAAAACCCCGCCTTAAATTTTTTATGTAAGGTCATTTTTGTATTTCCAGAATTCCATTAGGAAAATTTTTTTCTCAGGCCATATATTGGCAAAATAAGACTTGACATTTTGACACTATTGTAATAGTATGAGGTCAAGGGCCCTGACTATTGCAATAGTGTGAAGGAGAACTTACCATGAAACTGTTTGATTCCGAACTTAAGGTAATGGACGTCCTGTGGAAGAGGGGCGACCTCACCGCAAAAGGGATATCGGATATTCTAAAGGAAGAGATATCATGGAATATGAACACCACCTACACGGTGATCAAAAAATGTGTTGCAAAAGGCGCGATCCAAAGAATTGAACCCAATTTTATATGTCATGCGCTCATCACGAAAGAAGAAGTACAGGAAGAAGAAGTGGAGGAACTGATCGGCAAGATGTTCGACGGTTCCGCAGCACTGCTGTTTTCGTCCATGCTGGAAAGAGGAAAGATTCCCAAGGAAGTGCTTGACAAGCTCAACCGGATGGTAAAAGATTCAAAATAAAGGTGATATTATGGACATTTTGGAAATGAGCCTTTGGGGCGGCATGATCATTCTGATTGTTGTATTGATACGCGCGTTTACGTTAACGAGGTTTCCCAAAAATACTTTTCTTGCATTATGGGGGATCGCCCTGTTCCGCCTGTTTACGCCGTTCACCGTGGAATCGCCCGCAAGCGTGCAAAACCTGCTGCCGTTGGATAATGTGAATGCCGGCGCGCTGCCGGATGCGGCTGCAACAGTCCAGAACGCATTTCATTCCCCTGCCGTAACGCCGGTTGCGGCGCACGCGGGCGCCGCCGCCCTTCCGCCGGGCGATCCGACGCCTTTTTCAGACATTTCTCCCTTGACTGTTATCTGGATTTCGGGCGTAATCGCATTCGCAATCACCTTTATAATTTTATATATCCGCTTAAGAAAAATGTTTGCCTGCGCACTGCCGTCCCAAAACAGCTACATTAAGTGTTGGCTGAAAGAAAACCGCCTGAGAAGGCCGGTTGCGGTGAAAATATCCGACCGGATAAGCGCGCCGCTGGCCTACGGGCTGTTCCACCCGGTGATCCTGCTGCCCAAATCCATTGACTGGTCGGACACGACCCGCCTGAATTACATTCTGGCGCATGAAATTACGCATATCAAACGCCTGGATTCCCTTTGGAAGATCCTGCTGGCTGCCGTGCTGTGCATGCATTGGTTCAACCCTCTCGTCTGGCTGCTCTATTTTCTTGCCAACCGGGATCTGGAGCTTGCATGCGACGAGGCGGTAATCAAAACGGTGGGCAATCCGTCTTCCTACGCTCTCACCCTCCTCAGTATGGAGGAGAAAAAAAGCATGCCGCTGGCGTTGATCAATGGTTTCAGCAGGTATGCGATCAAGGAAAGGATCAAATCGATTATGAAGTATAAAAAAACGTCGGTCATGGCGGTCATTGTCGCCGTCATACTGGTTATGGGCGTGACGGCCGCGCTTGCATCCTGCGCGCCCGAAGAAAAAAATGTACTGGAAGAAAGTTTTGAATATTCGGCGCGTCCGGATACGGTTGTCCTTTCAGAAGAAGATTGCGACGCTCTGCTCTCGCTTAAGTTTATATTGTATGAGGATATGACTTTTGACAATTTTATAAAGGACGTAAACAAAAAATTCAACGAAGACAGCCAGCAGGGAATAAAATGTAGAGAAGCGTACAATAAAATACTCTCCGGTTATTCCCTCCCTAAAACGTTAAGCAGGGAAGAAAAGAACTTCCTGAATATTATTCTTCCCGTAACGCTTTACGCACGCATAGATGAGGAAAAAGGCGTTGAGCCTAAGTTTAACATAGCTGTATCATTTGGCGCCGAAAAGGAAAACGCTTCCATGGTCTCTTTCCCGATCCCATTTGCCAGCAGGATTACCGATAGAAATAAATTATCGGTTAGAGAATTTTTCGACGCAAACAACCGCTTGATGAACGATATCTCAAAGTATCTGGAAAGTTTGGAAAAGGAAGGGGCCGTTTATAACGAACAGATCGTCCGGGATAAATTGATAGAACTGGCGGAAAAAAACAACACTGGGCATATCCAGTTTATCGGGGAGAATTTAATAGAAGAATATATTCCAGATGTCTCCAAACGTGTTTCATAAGGACAATATGGAAGAGTCCCATGATGGGGCTCTTTTGTTTTGACTTAATGTAAGTAGAGTTCATCTGTTCGGATATTCCTTTTTTACTTTTTGTCAGGAGGACGGAAGGGGGATTCCGTATTTCCCCCTTTACGTCCTCCCGACACCCCACTTCGTTATGGATTCGCGGTTCATTCGGCAGCGCTCATTTCCGCTCACCTCATACTCAGTGAGCGTTCGCTTCCCTGCATCCGCCATCAGGCGGCGGTCTGCTCCGCTCCGGATAAACCCCTTAAAACAGCCCGCAGGGGCCTTGGGTCATTCTCCCTAAGCTTGTCCCCAATGCTTGCCCAATTAAGATGTTCGCTTTTTCTAAACTTTATTCATTTTAAAGATGATCTAAGTTTACGGGCATCATAAAAATCTATGTTTTTAGTTCCCGCACTCTATGCTGATTTCGTTGAATATTTTAAGCAGATCCGCAACCGCATAGGCCTCTTTTTCAGCACCCGCCGCGTCAAACACGATTCCGCCCTTGTGCATCATTATCATGCGGTTTCCGTAGTTTACGGCGTATTTTAAGTTATGCGTCACCATCAGGGTGGTTATCTTCTTCTCCCGTACGATCATTTCTGTTAATTCCATTACATTCTCCGAGGATCTGGGATCAAGCGCCGCCGTATGTTCGTCCAGTATCAGAAGGTCTATGGGCGTGAGTGTGGATATCAGAAGCGCAAGCGCCTGCCGCTGTCCGCCCGAAAGGTTGCTTACTTTCAGGCCGGTTTTGTTTTCAAGACCCAGTTTGAGCAACGACAGCTGGTCTCGGTAGAAATTCATCCTCTTTTTATTTACGCCCGGCGACAGGCCGAAAGGCTTGCCCTTGTTGTCTGCAAGGGACATGTTTTCCAGTATGGTGAGCTCGGGACAAGTGCCCTTGGCGGGGTCCTGGAACACCCTGCCGATATGCCGCGCGCGGATGAATTCCTTTTGCTCCCGTATATCTTTGCCCTTCAAGAGGACGCTCCCGCCCTCGATATCGATATTGCCGCAGATGATGTTTAGAAGCGTCGTTTTGCCCGAACCGTTGCTCCCCACAATGGAAACGAACTCGCCCTCCCGGACGCTGAGGCTGAAATCCGTAAACAATACCACTTCGCTCACCGAACCCCGGTTAAAAATTTTGTTGATATTTTTAAGCACCACCAAGCTATTGGAAGCATTCGTTTTATTTACAGCCAGATCAGACATCCGCTATCCTCCTGCCTTTCCTGAAAAACCGGTTTGACACCAGCGCGAGCGTAAAGATCACCGCCATCAGCAGCTTCATATAGTTGGTGGGCAGCCCAAGCTGCATGGCCGCGACCAGGCACGCCTTATAAAATACCGCGCCCAACACTACCATGGTGGTGGGCTTTAAAAACCTTGCCTTCTTAAATATGCTGGTACCTATGATAACCGAGGCTAGGCCCATGACCACCATTCCAAGACCGCTTGAGATATTGGCGGATTCGCTCTGCTGCGCGAGTATGCTCCCCGCAAGCGCGGTGCAGCCGTTCCCGATGGCGAGCCCTAAAATCTTCATCCTTCCGGGATCGATGGCTATGGAAGTGACAAACTGCTGGTTATCCCCCGCCGCCCGAAGAAGGAGCCCGGATTTTGTTTTCAGATACAGGTCCAACAGGATCTTTACCACAACCGCGGCAGCAACGATCACAATGAGCACGCGGTAATCAAACGCCGCGTCCGGGACCAGGAGCGCCATGCCCGAGGTAAATATGGTTTTTTGATCGTAAAAGGGCAAAACCGCGCTCCCGTTTGTCACGGCCAGGTTGACGGACCAGAGCGCCGTCATGACAAGGATTCCCGACAAAAGGTTTGTGATTTTGAGTTTCACATGCAGCAGCCCGGTAACCGAGCCGGCCAGCGCGCCCGCTATAAACGCAAGCACACAGGCCAGCCAGGAATCCATACCGGCCATAATCAGGGAAGCGGTAACGCATGCGCCCAGGGGAAATGTGCCGTCCACCGAAAGGTCCGGAAAATCAAGCACCTTGTAGGTGATGTATATGCCCATCGCCATAATGCCGTAAAGAAGTCCTTCTTCCAGCACGTTCATTGTAAGTCCCAAAAATACATCCATGCGTTAATCAGCTCCTCTGATCATTTTTTAATATTATTTGCTGACAGCCTGCGCGTTTGCGTAATCGGCGGGCAGCGTCAGTCCCAGAGTATCCAGCACTTCCTGATTGAATACCGGCGTGGTATCCGATATCAGTGCTACAGGGATATCCGAGGGTTTCTTGCCGTTTAAGATCTCAGCGGCTATTTTTCCGGTTTCGCGGCCAAGGCTCACGTAATCGATGCTTTCCGATGCCAGGCAGCCGTTTTTGACCTGTTCCACCTCGGACCCGAACACGGGGATTTTCGCTTTATTTGCGGCCTGCACCACAGAAGCGAGATTGTCTACCACATTGTTGTCCGTAAAGTTGTTGATGCAGTCTACACCCTTTCCTACCACCGACGCCGCAGCGGACGCCACTTCGGAAGCGTTGGTCACGCCGACTTCCACAATTTCAAATCCGTATGTGGGCGCAAGCGCCTTGAATTTCTCCAGGTGCGAAATCGAGTTGGGCTCGCTGGTTGTGTAGATGATCCCTATTTTTTTGGCGTCCGGCAGGAACGCGCGGATCATCTTCATCTGCGCCTCCAGATTGAGTACGTCGGATGTGCCCGTGCAGTTGGTTTCAGTGGACTCAACGGATTTCACGATGCCAGCCGCAACCGGGTCGGAAACCGCAGAAAAAACCACCGGAAGACCTTCGTTTTTCGTGGCCGCGTATGCGGACATGGCCGCGGGCGTCGCGATGCCCATGATCAGGGATTCTTTCTTGGATACCATGTTTTTGGCGATCATGTCGCTGTTTGCCATATCGCCCTGCGCGTTCTGGAAATCGATCGTCAGGTTTTCGCCTTCTTTAAATCCCGCTTCCTCAAGTCCCTGCAGGAACCCGGTGTAGCAGTTGTCCAGAGACGGATGCGTCGCATACTGAATCACACCGACCGTCACATTGCCGGCAGCGGCGGTTTCACCGGACGAAGCCGAAGCGGTTTCCTGCTCCGCAGACGCGCTTTCCTGCGCTGTTGAAGCGGCAGCCGGAGAGGCCGCGCCCGTATCCTGGGCCGCCGGAGATGCGCACCCCGCAAGAGCGAATATCATAACCAGGGCTAAAGCAGCCGCAATTATAGTTTTTACTGATTTTTTCATTTTCTTTATTCCTTTCAAAAATATAAATTTTATAAACCTCTTTTTATTTCAATCCGAATTTTCCACCAGCCGTCGCTCATATAAACCATCTCCTTTTATCTGCCAGGGGGCTTTGAGCGATCCAATCAAAAAAGCTCCTGCCCCGCAAGATACCTGGGACAAGAGCTTGATTCGCGTTATATTAGGCAACGCCAACACATAATTCCGCAATTAGCCTTTCAAATGCATAATACATCCAAAAGCCTCCGTGTACCATCATACACGTTCACGTTTTACGGGTTGATCTCCCGTCAGCTACTACTAAGGCTACATAAATAACCTTTTCGCTCTGCCCTCATAAGCCCATTCACCAAGGCTGTGTTACCGTTCTTCCACCATCCACGGCTCTCTATAAACACATCTCCCTGCCTACTCTTCTTAATCACAGGTTTGATCCGTATTTAATTTTAAAAATATTATAGTGCGGCAGGCTTCCTTTTGTCAAGCAATTATATTTTCCAGTTTCCGACCGCTGCTTTTCAATACAATATGCCGCAGCGGTTTTTTTGTTGCAGGGGCTGCACAGCATTTATTTCCCAGTTAATACCTGCAAGTAATTTTTATCACTTTTAGTGAAACTATATAAAGTGTACTTGCGGCTTACCTGTGTCCTGAAATGAGCTACATTTAAATATATTCACTATACACAATTTTCAAACATTGGTTCAATATACTCTCTAATAAGTTCTATTCTATCCTTAGCACGTGGAATAAAAAGAGAAGCGATGGAAACGACCAGCTTTTTCGCCGAGTTGATATAGATCACATTCCCGCCGTCTCCCAAGGCAGCGTAGCTGTGCTCATTTTCGTCAACGATCCACCACAAATAACCATAGAGCAGCTTGTCCCAGCGGCTGTGCTCGGTCGTGCTCTCGTTGATCCATTCTTCAGATATGAGCCGCCTGCCGTCCCATGTTCCGCGGTTCAGATACAACTGCCCGATTTTTGCCATATCCGCAGACGTTATGAAAAGTCCCCAGCCTGCCGTATTTATCCCCTGCGGGTCGGCGACCCATCCGCTTTCGTGATGATCCTTCACAATGGAAAGCTGTTCTTCTTTGCTATGAAAAACCACATTCTGCGCGATATCGATCCCCAGCGGAGAAAACAAATTTTCATATGCGAATCCGAGCGCAGACTGCCCGGTCACGTTTGTAAGGATACCCGACAGGATATCCGGCCCTATGAGGGGCGTATACCGGAACTGACCGATCTCTCCCTTACCGCCCAAAAGATCAAGGGCGCTCTTTACCCAGCTCTCACTTGTAAAATACTTCGTGTACGGCGCCGACTTGTATTTGAACGGGGTGGTCATGGTCAGCATATCCCGTATTGTAACGCGTTGCGCCGTCTTTTCGCCCCGCTTTGGCGTGTAATCCGGGAAAAAGTCCAGCACCTTTTGGTCGATGCTACTGATATAACCTTTATCAATGGCAATGCCGATAAGTGCGGAAATAATACTCTTTGTCACCGAAAACACATGAAAGGCGGTTTCGGCAGTATATCCATTAAAGTAGTTTTCATATAATTTTATGTTGCTTTTTTGTACAGTAATGCCCGCGATATTGCTATAGTCACTGTTTATTGTTTTTTCAAGTTCTTTGATATTTACTTGATTCATTCAATCAATTTTCTCCCTTAAAGTTATTAAAGGATATCCTTGAAACAAAGGATAAAATGATTAAAAATTATTTGCAAGACCTATTTAAAAATAAATTAAAGAACTTGAAAGCCCACCCATTATACCTGGTTTAGGAACTACTCATTATTAGCCTTAGCAGAACCTATTTGGCTCCCTCTGACGAGGGAGCTGTCGGCAAAGCCGACTGAGGGAGAGAATTTTTTACTGTTTGATCTATCAGTTCGCAAATGCCAGCAAAGCTGCAGTCAA
>JAEWMJ010000013.1 GCA_023393165.1 Bacillota bacterium
CCAAGCGGATGTCGATAGAGCATGTGCATTACTGAATAGCCGTCCTCGTAAATGCCTGGGCTGGTTAACCCCTTTAGAAGTTTTTTCTTCTATATCGTTGCACTTGACTTGACAATCCACATAAAAAAGAAAGGTATCAATTGCAATTTATTTTGTGATGCGGTATGCTATATAAACTGGAGGGATCAAAAAAATGGCATTTGACGGACTTACGCTGGCAGTATGCGTGGATGAATTAAAACACAAGCTTCCGGACGCAAAAATACAGAAAATACTGATGCCGGGCCGCGAAGAGATCGTGCTCATGCTATATTCCCAACAGCACGGGAATATAAAACTGGTCCTGAACGCGGACGCGGGAAATTGTTCCGTTTATCTGACCACAGCCTCCAAGCCAAATCCCAAGACCGCTCCGGCATTCTGCATGCTTCTCAGGAAATATTTAGCCGGGGCGCGCATCCTTTCCGTAGACCAGCATGGGCTTGACCGCGTTGTCTCCGTCACTGTGGAAGCCAAAGACGAACTCATGCAGAAATCGGAATTAAAGCTGATCGCGGAGATAATGGGCAAGCATTCCAACATTATTCTGGTAGGCCAGGACGGCAGGGTTCTGGACTGCGTCCGCCGCGTGTCTGTGGACGTGAGTTCCAAAAGACAGGTTTTGCCCGGATCCATGTACCTGCAGCCGCCTACAGAGCAGTATAATCCTCTTCAATTAAGCATGACTTCCCTCGAAGAACTGGTCATACCGCCGGATAACGGAAATGTGCAGCGGCATCTCTCTTCTACATTCCAGGGTATGTCTACGCAGACTGCAAACGAGATCATCCATTTAAGCGGCCTTGATCCTTTGGGCGGCATATTTACGCGTACACACGCACGCGTGCTGGCCTCGGTCCTGCATGATTTTTATGAAAAGGCAATAGGCCATCCCCAGCCGTGCATACAGACAAACGATTTGGGCCTGCCCGTTTTTTTCTCTGCTGTTCCCTATCAGACCTACCCGGAAAACCTGCGCCAGCTCTTTCCCACATGCAACGGCATGCTGGATTATTACTATACCAAAAGAGAATCGGATTTTCTTTTGAACCAGAAAAAAGACGCGCTGCTAAGCGTACTGAAAAAGAATCTTGCAAAACTAAATAAAAAAATAAAAATATATATGGAAAGCCTGGAGGAAGCAAAGAAAGCTGACGACTTAGCCTTCCGAGCGCAGCTGATTACCGCCAATATCTACCGGCTGAAAAAGGGCATGAACCATTTTGAAGCCCAGGATTTCACCACCGGCGAAACTGTCGCCATACCCCTGGACCTATCCCTGACACCCTCTCAGAACGCCCAGAAGCTGTTTAAAAAAGTGTCCAAACTGAAAACAGCGCAGGAGATGGGTACCCGCCAGCTTGAGGAAGCGCTGGACGAACGCGAATTTCTGGAAAACACCATGCTGTATGTGCAGAAAGCGGACGAAGCCGCCGATCTGGACGAGATACAATTCCAAATGGTGAAAAACGGCCTCATCAAAGAACAACAGAAAAAAAAGGCGCTCCCCCCGCCCGAGTCTTCCCCCAGGGAGTTTACCTCGCCCGCGGGCTATACCATTCTGGTGGGTAAGAACGACAGGCAGAACGAAATGCTTACAATGCGTATGGCGGATAAAAACGACATCTGGTTCCACGCCAAAAACATGCCCGGATCGCATGTGCTGTTGCTCTCCAGGGGTGCAGTTTTGGATGACATCGACGATGATTCCATACTTATGGCGGCAGGACTGGCGGCAAAATACAGCGCCGCCAAGCAATCGGGCAAAACGCCGGTGGATTATACCCAGCGCTATAACGTAAAAAAAACCCCGGCCAGCCGGCCGGGGAAAGTCATATACGATCATTACTTTACGCTCTACGTTGAGCCGGTTTAACCTTTTCTTTTAAAAAAGAAAAGGTTAAACTAAAAGAAAATAATGCTATTAATTTAAAATCTAGTTTAGGAATTCCTTCAAGCATGGCACCTCCGCGCTTAAGCGCGATCGGTGTTAACATCAAGGTTTCGGCACTTCGCTATGGATTCATGCTGCGCGAAGGTATTCCATTTACGCTTACGCTTGCATTCATCTCATGCTCAGTGGAAAACTTCGTTCCCTTCATCCGCCACTGGCGGCGGTCACTTCGTTTTCCTGCTGCCCGGTTTCACAAGCGGCATGCCTGTTCTGCATATCGGGCAGTTCTCAGGTTCATAAGAGACCACTTCCATGCTTAAAACCGCCCTGAACTTGCAGCCGAAATCCACCTGTCCGTTGCTCCTGTCCACTACCGAACCCACGCCCGCGACATTTGCGCCCTGCTCTTTTAAAAGCGCAATCACTTCGCGCACAGAACCGCCGGTGGTCACAACATCTTCCACCACCAGCACATTCGCGCCTTTGGGTACCTGGAAACCGCGGCGGAATGTCATCACACCGTTTTCACGCTCAGCGAATATATTCTTGACGCCAAACTGCCTGCCCATTTCATACGCCATGATAATACCGCCGATCGCGGGCCCCGCAACCAGATCGATCCTGTCCCCCGCAAACTGCTCCGCAAGCTGCCTGCAGATAACTTCGGACGTATCCGCGTATTGGAACAGCTTTGCGCACTGCAGATATTTATCCGAATGCCTGCCCGAAGTCAGCAGAAAATGCCCCTCGAGCATCACTTCTTTTTCCTTAAATATACGAATGATCTCTTCTTTTGTCAGCATATGTTCCTCCTAATTATTAAACCTTTCAGGGAGTGATAAACGTACCCGTTAGGTCCGATACCTTGCTTATATTCTGCTCCTCGCAAAAAGCCTGAAGCTCGTCTATAATCCTCGTAAGCGCATCCGGGCAGCACATCGTGGCTGTTCCCGCCATTACGGCCGCCGCGCCTGCGATCATAAATTCCGCCGCATCTACGCCTGTCATGATGCCGCCCATGCCTATTATGGGTATATCCACCGCTTTTGACGTTTCCCAAACCATACGAAGCGCCACGGGCTTTATCGCAGGCCCCGAAAGCCCGCCCGTGATATTGGCAAGGACCGGTTTTCTTGTTTTGGCGCATATTGCCATCCCCGTAATGGTGTTGATCAGGGAGAGCGCATCCGCTCCCGCATCCTGCGCTGCTTTTGCCATATCCGCGATCCGGGTGACGTTGGGCGTCAGCTTAACGATAATGGGTTTGAGCGCGGCTTTTTTTACTTTTGAGACAACTTCCCCCAAAAGTGCCGCGTCCGTGCCAAAGTTCACCCCGCCTTCTTTCACATTGGGGCAGGATACGTTCACTTCGTACAGGTCGACATCTATTTCATTCAGCCGTTCTGCGACATAAATATATTCTTCGACCGTTGATCCCGCGATATTGGCAATCTTTATGGTATCTATTTTGGAAACCCGGTTCCAGTATCCGGATATAAATCCGTCCACTCCGGGATTCTGCAGCCCCACGCTGTTCAGAATTCCGCTTGCGGTTTCAGCGATGCGCACCGGCGGATTCCCCAGGCGTTTTTCCCGGGTAAGCGCCTTTAGCGCGATTCCTCCCAGTCTGGATAAATCCATATAAAGCCGGTATTCTTCACCAAACGCAAAAGTACCGGATGCAGCAACTACAGGGTTTTTAAGCTCAACGCCCGCGATCCTTACGGTCATATCCACCGTCATACTTCCACCTCCGAAAGATCAAATACCGGGCCCTCCACGCATATGCGCCTGTTCTCACCTGCAATATTGCAGACGCAGACGCTGCATCCCCCTGTTCCGCAGCCCATTCGTTGCTCCAGAGACGCGTAAGCCGGTATCGTATACCGGCTCGTGATCTTTTTCAGGCTGCCAAAAAAGCAGTGTGGACCGCACGCCAGAATAACGTCGGGCGCATCCGTTTTGAGCTGTTCTTCCAGCAGATCGGTCGCAAAGCCTTTTTGTCCCAACGAACCGTCGTCAGTTGTCACGTAAACTTTAGCCCTTTTTTCAAACTCCTCCAGTTCGTAAACCATATCTTTACAGCGGTATCCCAAAAGCGCCGTGTATTGCCTGCCGGGGTAATAAGTCATAACCGAAAGCAGAGGCGCGATGCCGATTCCCCCGCCTATCAACAGCACCTTTTTGTGACTGTCTTCCAGTTTAAAGCCGTTTCCAAGCGGAAAAAGGATATCCAGTTCCTCTCCCGCGCGTACTTTTACGAGCCGTTTTGTACCCTCTCCCGTTACCAGATAGGCGATCCGGATCTCACTTTTTGCGCAATCGTAATCGTTTATGCTGATCGGCCTTCTAAGGAGCAATTCCCCCGAGGGTATTTTGATATGCAAAAATTGCCCGGGGCGGAAATAATCAAGCGCACCCGCATCAACCTTCAGAGCCATTCTGTATATATCTTTTGCGATTGGAATATTTTCCGTAACCTTGGCAATGTTATGCTTTTTTAACATGTTTCGCCTCGTCAATGCGCGTCATAAATTCGTCGAATAAATAAGCGGAGTCATCCGGGCCTGGCGACGCTTCCGGATGAAACTGGACCGAAAACACATTCGCGTCTTTATACCGGATGCCCTCGATCGTATTGTCGTTCCAGCTCACATGGGTGACCTCAACGTTTTTAGGCAGTGTTTCAAGCTTCACCGTATACCCATGATTCTGGGAGGTAATATATACTCTGTTTTTCTTTAAATCCTTTACGGGATGGTTTAGTCCCCTGTGCCCGTATTTCAGTTTTTCCGTATCTGCGCCTGCCGCCAGCGACAGAAGCTGATGCCCAAGGCATATGCCGAATATGGGCAGTTTTCCAATAGTCTGCCGGATGTTTTCGATGATCTCCTGATTGTCCTTGGGATCTCCGGGGCCGTTCGTCAGCATCAGCCCGTCAAAATCTCCTTCCAATATCTCCTTGAAATTTGTGCGGGCGGGAAACACAGTCAGGGTGCAGTCCCTGCTGTTAAGGCTCCGTAATATATTCCTCTTCAATCCGAAATCCAGCACGGCAACCCGCCTTGCGCCCTCGCCAAAAGTATAGCTCTTTTCGCATGTCACCGTATCCACCGGATTTTTGTACTCGTATTTTTTCATTTGCTCGATCTGTGCGGACGTGGGCGGCAGCTGCGTAATGATCCCACGCATGGTGCCTTTTTCGCGGATTCTGCGTGTCAGCGCTCTGGTATCGATCCCGGAGAGCCCGCATATCCTGTTCTTTTCGAGGTATTCGTTCAGGGTGGTTTCACAGCGCCAGTTGGAGGGGAGTTCGCAGGATTCGCGTACAATAAACGCCTTTACCTGGGGCTTTGCCGATTCAAGGTCAATCCCGTTGATTCCGTAATTGCCGACCAGCGGATATGTCATTGCGACTATCTGGCCGCAGTAGGAAGGATCGGTCAGCACCTCCTGGTATCCCGTCATTCCCGTATTAAAAACCACTTCGCCGGCCACATCCGCCTTTGCGCCGAAAGATTCACCCCTGTATATGGTTCCGTCTTCGAGTGTTAAGTAAATCATATTCTCTCCTATTATTTTGAAAATTCCATGAACGCGCTCTGAATATCCTTTTTCATATCCAGAGCGGCCGCTCTTGCGGCAGCGGCAAAACTCATTCCCTGATATTTTTTATCCTTGTACGCGTTCAATATCGCTCTGGATGAATTCACAATGCCTCCCAGGCCGTTTTCATCAAAGTTAGGCATGATATCCATAGCCGTTGCGCCCTGAGCGCCATATCCCGGGATCAGCATAAATATTCCCGGATGCTTCATGCGGAGCGCCTTTGCCTGGCGGGGATATGTCGCGCCTACAACAGCGCCCACAGATGAATAACCGTATTTTCCGATCAAACCTTCTCCCCATTTTTCCACCATATCGGCCATATGTTCCCAGACAGTTTTTTTACCCGAAACCATATCCTGCAGTTCGCCGGACGACGGATTGGACGTCTTCACCAGTACAAATATGCCCTTACCGTACCGGCTGCAGTCGTCTACAAACGGCCTGATTCCATCGGTACCCAGATAAGCGTTAACGGTAATAAAATCCGCGTCAAACGGCGCCACTTCTTCTCCCCTGATCATCGTTCTTCCGAGGTATGCGTTGGAATAAGCGGATGCGGTCGCGCCGATATCGTTCCGTTTAACGTCCGCGATCACGATAAGCCCTCTTTCCTTGGCGTAGCATACGGTCTTGTAAAACGCTTCCACACCCTTATAGCCGTACATTTCGTAGTAAGCGCTCTGGACCTTTACACACGGGACTACGTCACATATATTGTCTATCACCGCGCGGTTGAATTCAAAAATATTTCTGGCCGCATATGCAAGAAGGTCTGAATTATCCCCGCTTAAAAAATCATCGGGTATATAATCCAATTGAGTATCCAGTCCCACGCATATGGGGCTTTTGGTTTTAATAATTTTACCGATCAGCTTGTCTATCATATCTGAGCCCTCCATCCACAATGGTGTATTCCACTTCCCCTTTTAATTCCAAACCCAGAAAAGGAGAATTTTTAGATCTGGAAACAACCGATTCCTTCTTATATAGATATTTCTTATTTAAATCGCATATCGTTATATCCGCAATTTCGCCTTCCTTCAAACTGCCGCCGGACCCCAAAATCTTTCGGGGGTTTATGCTCATCAGTTCTTCCAGACGCCTAAGGGTAATCAAACCGGACTCCACAAGATGCATATACCCCAAAGAAAAAGCGGTTTCAAACCCGATAAGCCCGAACGCAGCCCTGCCGTATCCGCCTGATTTATCTTCCCGGGTATGCGGCGCATGGTCGGTTGCAATTACGTCAAGGGTGCCGTTTGCTATGCCTTCCAGGATTGCGCGGACGTCTTCTGCGGACCGCAATGGCGGATTGACCTTGGTATTGGTATCCAGTGAAAGGATCGCGCTGTCGTCAAGGCTGAAATAATGCGGAGCCGTCTCGCAGGTAATCCGTACCCCTCTTTTTTTTGCGTCCCGTATCATCCGCACGCTGCCCTTGGTGGATATATGACAGAAATGCACTGGACAGCCCGTCTCCTCAGCCAGGATGATATCCCGCGCGACCATAACTTCTTCCGAGCTGGCAGGTATTCCTTTTATATTCGCTATGATTGCGTTTTTTCCTTCATTGGCGGCGCCGTCGCCGCGAAGTTCCAAATCCTCTTCATGCAGCATCAGCAGCGCTCCAATCGGTTTTGCGAGCATCATGGCTTTTTTCATGACCGCGGCGTCTTTTACCGGCAAACCGTCGTCCGAGAAAGCTGCCGCACCGGAGCGGATCAGCACGGAAAACGATGTCGGCTCCTCGCCCTTCTGTCCTTCGGTGATGCAGGCCACCGGGTATACCTTCACATACGCCTCGTGGTTTTTAATAAACCGTACGAGCTGCTGGTTGTCTATGGGCGGATTGGTGTTGGGCATGCAGCACACCTGCGTAAACCCGCCTGCCGCAGCCGAACGGCTGCCCGATGAGATGTCCTCTTTTTGGGTAAATCCGGGCTCGCGCAAATGGCAGTGCAGATCCGCAAATCCCAGGAATACATGCAGTCCACGCGCGTCTATTTCCTTATCCGCCGTTTTATTGATATGCGTGGCGATTTCGATGATTCGTTTATTCTCGATCCAAATATCAGCCGTTTCTTCCATATGGACGATCGTACCGTTTTTAATCAATAAGCTCATACGTCCGCTCCCACACCTGCATTTTTATAAGAATAAAATAAAAACCCTATTCAACTCTGAACAAGGTTTGCCATAAAGAGAAAAATATATATGCCCGGCATGTTTGATCGTAAATTTTTCAATTTGGGCGCAAACCATATTCTCCTCCGTTTAATTCTTTTATACATTACGAATTATTATATCAAATCATTTTTTATAATTCAAATCTTTTTTATTTGGAGGCAGGCTTATTTTTCACAATAAAACATGGATTTTTTACGGTAAAATGTGGTATTATTAGGTAAATACAATTCTGATTCTACTGACAATCAGCATGGACTTTGGTAAGAATTTAAAAGGAGGCGCCTATGATTAATCCTGATATGGCTATAAGGCTTGGGATCGCCGCGCTGTATGCGGTGTTGCTCGCCGTTTACCTGAATGCCGAAAAGAAAAATGACGGGAAAACAGGCTTCCGAAAGGCTATGGCAATCAAACTGACTCTTTCCGGTATCTTCTGCGCAACCGGTATCCTGTGCTACTGGGAATATGTAAGTGTCGGTGTTTTCGGGGTCGGATACGTACCGCCGCAACTATTCATTCTATTGGGACTGTTTGCCGCCTTTGCAGGCGATTATTTCCTGCAATATATCAAGCTGAATGAGAAAAAATATATAGCGGGCATATGTTGCTTCGCTGCGGCACAGGTTTTGTTTATAACTGCGCTGATTTTGCATTCAAACTCGTACATCTTAAATTCAGACAATTCGTATCTCATGGATTGGATTTTATCCGTTATCATAACGGTCGTTGTACTGCTGTGCGTACTCGCAATGATGAAAAAGCAGAGATGGCGGCTGGGCGGTGAAAAAAATGTAATTACGGTATATACGGTCCTGCTGACATTTATGACGGCAAAAGCGGTATCGTCCCTGACCGTCCAAACCTCGCCAGGATGGACGCTGTTTGCAGCGGGCGCGGTATTGTTTTTAATATCGGATATGCTGCTTGGAATATGGAATTACCATACCGGTAAAAGGGTGCACGCCAACCTGAACTGGATCTCTTATTACGCGGGCATGCTGCTGATTGCATTCAGTACATCTGACATCTATATACATTTTATATAAATTAAATATGCTGAGAAAAGAAATGAACATTATTTTAATTGGAATGTCCGGGGCTGGAAAAAGCACCTTGGGCGTGCTGCTTGCCAAGACTTTGGGGATGAATTACGTGGACACCGATATTGTGATTCAGCAGACCCAGGGCAGGCTGCTGCAGGAAATAATCGATACCGACGGAACTGAAAAATTTATTAAAGTTGAGGAAAAAGCCATTACCGGCCTGAAATTAAAAAATTGCGTTGTAGCCACGGGCGGAAGCGTCGTTTATTCAGATAAAGCCATGCGTTTTTTAAAATCGCACGGTCAGATCGTTTACCTGCATGTTCCGTATGAAGAGATAGAAAAAAGGCTAAAAAATATCAGAGACCGCGGAATCGTCATAAAAGAAGGAAACAGTTTAAAGGACGTATACGACGAAAGGGTTCCGTTATATAAAAAGTACGGTGATAAAACGGTTGATTGTACCGGCAGGGACACGGAAGAGTGCGTACGCGAGATTTTAAAGGCAGTAACCGAAAATTAACCAAAGCTAACCCATTCGCAGCCCGAAGATTTAAATACCTCCGCGCAGTTTTTTGAGCGCAGATTCAAAATATTCCGGCAGCGGTGCCTCAAATTCCATATATTCCCCCGTAACCGGATGGAAGAGGCCAAGCCTGTACGCATGCAGCAACTGGCCTTTGTGTCCAAGACTATTCTGAGCGCGCCCGTATTTCCCGTCACCTGCGACAGGGTGGCCCAGATGCTTCATATGCACCCGGATCTGGTGTGTCCTGCCCGTTTCAAGCGCGCATTCCACATAGGTATACCCTTTAAACCTTTCCAGCACCCGGTAATGCGTCACCGCATGCCTTCCCGTTTTTACCACAGCCATCTTTTTGCGGTCAGTTGGATGCCGTCCTATGGGCAGGTCAATAACGCCTTCGTCCTGTTTCAGATTGCCGTCCACCAGCGCCCTGTATATCCTTTTTGCCTGTTTTGTTTTGATCTGCTCGGAAAGCGCCAGATGCGCCTCATTATTTTTTGCGATCACCAGCAGTCCGGAGGTATCCTTATCCAGCCTGTGCACGATTCCCGGCCGGATCTCGCCGTTTATGCCGGACAAGTCTTTAATGTTAAATAAAAGCGCGTTGACAAGAGTGCCTTGCTCGTTTCCCACAGCCGGATGCACAACCATTCCCTGCGCTTTGTTGATCACAGCAATATCCCCGTCCTGATAAACAATATTAATAGGTATGTCCTGCGGCTCAAGTTCCACCGGATGCGACGGAATAAGCCGTACGCGTACAATATCCCCGCCCGTAATCTTGCCTCCGGCTTTTGCCGGGCCGCCGTTTACGGTGATTTTGCCTTGTTCTATGAGGTTTTTGATGCCCGAACGGGTGAGATTGCTGTTTTCAGCCAAAAAGACGTCCAGCCTTTTATAACTGCATGCCGAGCGAATCTCCAGATCATCATCATTCATCGCTTTTTACTTCCAGCCCCGGATCTTTTTTATTTTTATCCCAGTAGAATAAAAGGAATATCCCCAGAAGTACGGCGCCAATGCATACAAAGCTGTCCGCAACGTTGAAAACGGCAAATTTTACAAATGTAAATTCAATCATGTCCCGGACAAACCCAAGGAATATCCGGTCGATCATGTTCCCGATCGCCCCGCCGATAATAAACAAAAGCGACAGACGCAGCAGCCGGGATTTATATTTTCTTGTTTTATATAATATATAAAACATAGCAATGGTCAAAATGACGGAAAGCAGGGCCAAAAGCCAGGTGGCATTGGAAAATATGCTGAACGCCGCGCCGGTGTTTTTCACATAGTGAAAGCTCGCGAAACCGGGTATAAACACAAATGTCTGATCCGGCAATTGCGGAAGCACATTTATGGCTGCAACCTTTGTAAGCTGGTCAAAAATTACGATTCCCGCGATAAGGATTATACTAAATAACATATACGCCTCTTTTATATTTAATATTTTTGTTTTCTTATTTTGGTCAAAAAACTACTAATGATTACTTCTTTGCTCGCTCTTAAAAAACATTTTAATCATCCGCATTCATTTGGCATTCGTTCGCGTTCACCTCATATTCAGCAAACTTCCGCCTCGCTTCTGCGTGTGCTCGGCTACGTTCCGCCGAATGAAATAAAAATGCCTCTTTAAGAGGCACCTCAAAAACATTTTATTTTAATCCTCATTTAATTCGTCAACCAGTATTTTGATTTCGTCCGCTTTTTTGAACGGAAGCTTATCCTCTGCCGGACTGTCGTCTCTTTTTTTCAGTATGTCGTCCAGATTCATTTTCTGGAAATTCTCGTCAATGTCAGCCATGTCCATAGTCAGCTTATTGATATATTTGCTGACTTCAGCCACAGACTGGGTAATTTCGACTTCGTCCACCTTGTTGTCCATGATAGAGTACTGCTCGTCCAGAAAAGCCCTAAAACGCTGTTTGTACTCGCTTAAAAGCTGCTCGTATTTCATGAGTTCAGCCCTTGTATTTTCCATTTTGATTTGCGCGCCTTCAATAATGGACTTTGCATTTTTCGTCGCCGCTTCCATTATTCCCTGTGCCTGTACCTCTATCTTGGAAACATACATCTGCGCGTTCCTTTGCGCCGCAAGTACCGTGCTCATTACCCGCTCTTCAGCCAAATCCAGTTTTTCGATGCGGTCGCGGACCGCGCTGAATTTCTGTTCCAGTTCTTCTTTTTCCTTCTTAATAGCGTCCCGTTCTTTAATCACGGCATCATAATCTTTTATGATCTCGTCCAAAAACACGTCCACTTCTTCAGTGTCATACCCTTTGAATTTTTTATTAAATTCTTTATCAAGTATTTGCTTTGGCGTTAACGGCATCTGCTAATCCCCCTATTCATGTTTAAATAAATAGTTTTATCAAAATTATTCTCTGTCAACATATTTAAATGCATAATCGTCTCCGGCTTCGGAAGCATTCGTGGTTACGTCCACATTAAAGGGCGCGACAACAAAAATATTTCTGGCCGCTTTTCTGATATTTCCGTTCAGAGCGTAAACTGCACCGCTGATAAAGTCAAGAATCCTTTGAGCAACACCCACTTCAAGCTCGTCCAGATTTACTACAATAGACTTTCTTTCTTTCAGATTATCTATTATGTTTTGAGTATCCTCATAAGAAAGAGGCTTATAAATGAGCACCCTTACCTTGCTGGCGTCCGGAAGGCCCACTACTTTGCCTGTATTCTTCTTGCTGTAGCGTTTGTCTTCGTCCCGTTCATTATTTTCTTCATTGAAGTCGATCATGTCTTCCTGCAGGTTGTCTTCGTCTTCATAATACATATTTTCCTCACCCTCCATATCTTCAAATCCGATAAACGACAGAAATTTTTTCCCAAATTTACTCATTCCGTTTGCCCCTTTCAGGTTAATTAACCTCTATCTCCGAATAGTGCCGATCCAACCCTTACCATGTTTGCACCTTCCAGCACTGCCTCACAATAATCATTGGACATACCCATGGACAGATACTTAAAGTCAAAGTTATCATATTTTTGTTCCGTCAGGGTATCAAATAATTTTTTTGTACGCGCAAAAACATTGCGCAAATACATCTTATCATTTGTATACGGCGCAATTGTCATAAGCCCCAATATACGTATATTCTTAAGACGCGCTATTTCCTCCGCCGCGCCGTTGATTTCATCCGTTGAAAAGCCGGATTTTGAATCCTCCCCGGAAACATTTACCTCCATCAGGGCATTGACGCCGCATCCGTTTTTTTCGCATTGCTTCTGCAGTTCAACCGCAAGGGGTATCCTGTCCAGAGAATGCAGCAACCATATATTGTTTATTATATACTTAACCTTATTGGTTTGCAACCTACCTATAATATTCCATTTTACGTCACCCGGCATTTTATCTTTTTTCTCTAAAAATTCCTGTACGCGGTTTTCTCCGAAAAAGCGGAGACCCGCATCATAAGCCTCAAGCATCTGGGAAACCGGCTTTGTTTTACTGACCGCAACCAATGTAATGCCGTTGGGATCCACTCCGGCCTGAGCCGCGCTTTTATCTATATTGGCAAGGACTTTTTCAATATTGTCGTTCATCATTTGTCTATTCCTCTATTTCCTGCCCGGACTGTAATTTATCGTTCTCATTTACCGGCTTTATAATCGCATATCCGCCTTTATCGATCAGCACGTTTACGGGAACAAATTTCTTTTCCTTGTTCTCTATCAAATATACGCCCTTTACATTTTCAACCGTTTTAATTGATTTGGACGGGACCTTCAAGCCCTGGAACACCGCATGAATATCCGCGTCAGTTCTGCGCGTATTCAGAAGAGGACCGATATCGTCATCAATTTCAATCGCATAGATATAGCCCGATTCTTCCTCGCGTTTTCCAACCACCTTGCCCGTATATTGCTTGTCCACATAATCCTTGAACGCGATATAAAAATCGTTATCGCTTTCAAATTCATGAATCGGTACCGTGGATACGATCAGCAAATACCATTTATAATTATTCACCAGCCTGTAAAGAGGCCTTTCGGCTTCCGAAGTAACAGCCTGCGTCAAAGCCGATCCGTTTACGATATCGTTGATGTTTTTTATTGTAAGCTGTTCGATATTATTCGCGTTCAGCAGATCCTCGCAGCCGTCAAAATAAAAGCTGACAACGCCCGCTTCCGGGGCTGTAACTGTTTCACGCCAGGAATCCACCCGTTCGATCAATTGCGATTCCTGTTCGTAATATTGATTGAGCTGGGTATCGGCATTCACCTTTTCATGAAGATACTGCTGTTTATTTTCCATCAGCAGCCTTAAAGCTTTTTCTTCTTCAATAAGGTCTCCCTCTGCCTTTCCGCTTATGATATCGCTGATCTGTTCGCTTTTATCGCTGATACTTTGGTTGATAGCCGCCAGATCCTGGTCTATCACATCACGCAGCAGATTATTTTCCTGGTACTGCTCAATCTTGGTTTGCGTCTCCAGGAGTTCGCTCATAATTTTATCGTTATAGCCCCATTTGTAAACTTCGGCAATCTCCGTGCCCTCGGTCACCCTTTCTCCCTCGGACGCCAAAAAAGTGGCTTTACCGTAATTTTCGGCATTAAAAACCTGCTCGTCCCGCACTATAACGGTAGCCTGGCTTGTATCAAAATCAATCTTGCCTGTTTGGATTTGTACCGTATTTACTTGGAAAATAAAAAAGACAACAAAGAAAACAGCAACAGCGACACCGCCGATAAAGATAAAAAACTTTGCGCTTGGTTTTCTTGTAGTCCTTCTGTTTGGTCTCATAGTAACAATCTCCCGCACGAAATCAGATTTTGTGTTGGACCAATCAATATTTCATTATACCCACTATTTTACACGAGTTTTACTTTTATAGCAATAATATTTCCCTTTCTATTATATCTTAAGGCGTCTGACAATACATCTACGATATGAATACCCCGTCCGCCTTCCTTCATAATACAGTTTTCCTCGGAAATATCAATCCCGCGGTATTTTGAATAATCAAATCCAACACCATCGTCTATTATGGCAATCGAAACAAATGTTCCGTTTAATTTAGCCAGCACCCTGACATAGCTGCCGGGCTTTGCATATTTAAAACAATTGGTAACAATCTCGTTTATGATAATTTTCAATTTGAATTCAATTTCTTCGTTCAGGTAAATACAATCCGAGATACTGGATAAAAACTCGCGTATCGCATCCCGTGTTTCATTCAAACTGAATATTGTATTATCATACAACATCTTAACACCTCAGGACAGATCTATTCTTTCAGTATAATGATAAACATATCAAAGAATCATTAAACTTTAGATTTCAATTTGGAAAGAATTCTCCGCTCCAACCTGGAAATCTGCATCTGTGATACACCTATTAAGTCTGCAACCTGTTTTTGTGTTTTGTTGTTTACAAACCTCTCCATAATTATCTTTTTTTCATCGTCATTCAGCAGATTAAGGCAATAATTCAAAAAATCCTGGTTTTCTATCCTTTCGAAATGTACGTCGTTCTCTCCAAGCATTCCCATCAGCTGCAAGTCGTCGTCCTCGCTTCCAGCCATAGCGCCGTCCAAAGAAATTACATTTCCAGCCTGTTTCAGTTCTAAAAGCTCCAGTATTTTTTCAACCGGTAGGTCAAGTTTCTCCGCAAGCTGCGAAGGCTTGGGCGTGCTGCCGAATTTTATGGTATATTCGCTGATTGCGTTATTTACTTTTTTCAGAAGCTCTCCGTCACGCCGGGGGACTCTAAGAAGCCTTGTTTGATCCCTGAAATAATTTTTAAGTTCTCCAATGAGCGAGGGCGTCGCAAAGCTGGTAAATTTGACTTCCCTCGACGGATCAAAGCGTTCGATGGCGCGCACAAGGGCAAGGCTTGCAGCCTGGTACAAATCCTCATAGTCCACGCCGCGGCCTACAAATTTTTTCGCTATGATCTGCGCAACATAAAGATAACGCTCGACAAGCTCGTTTCGAACGTTCACATCCTTATCTTTGGCATATATCTTGAAAAGTTGGGTATCGTTCAGTTTCTTTAAATCCGTCACTGTAAAAGCTATTCCTCCGGCTCCGGTTTGATCACAAAATAAACTTCGCTTAAAACCTCGTCCTGCCGTATAAAAGAAACATGCTGTGAGAGGGCTTCTATCATTATTTTGCTCATTTCTTCATTAAATTCCACGCATTCCCGGACAGGCAAAATCCTTTCCGCTCCCAGCGCACAAACACGCACCTTTATTTCTCCGTCGCATTCCAGCAGAATATTCAAGGATTCGCAGGTCTGGGAATACATTAAAAGCAGGCAGGCTTCAGCAATGCATGATTTGATATCTTCAATCTTGCTGACGTTAAAATCAAAACTGCAGGCGACGCCCGATGCAGCCAGCCTGATTGCACTGATGTATTCGGCTTTGGCAGGAAATAAAAAAGAGATTTTATCGTTCATTTGGTTTCCACCTCAATGTCAAATATCTTGTCCAAAGCGGTAATTGTAAATATTTTCTGCAAATAAGGTTTTAAATGAATAATTTTAATGGACCCACCCAGTTCTTTGGATTTTTTTAAAGCGCCTACCATAACGCCCAAACCGGTTGAATCGATGTATTTTAAGTTCTCGCAATCTATTAGGACATCCGGGCTGTGCTTTTCTATTCCCTGATAGACGGTTTCCTTAAATTCCGAAACGTTGGAGACGTCCATCTCACCGCTGATTTTTAAAATTAAAATATTATCATCATTGTTAAAAACTTGCTCTATTACCATACTGCCGCACCTCCGTTTAGCATTATACCAGATAAAAACAAATAAATAAAGATTATAATACACATATTACCTGCTGATACTTTCACTCAGCATTTTTCATATATAATGGCAGATTGGCGCCGAATCTAATCAACCAGGCTGTTTTCACCTGTTTTTTTAGAAATATTATTTGTTTAGTTGTGTAAAATATATTATACTTAAAATAATTGGAGGGTTTTGCATGAAAGTCGAGTGGAACAATAAATACAAAACTGTTTCCGTTTACATAATCATTACTTTTTTAGTATGTCTTCTGATCGGCTTATTCTTTGTTAATATCAATCTGGTTGGTCAGGGACTCGCAGTTTTTTTTAATCTTCTGATGCCGTTTATTATAGGCTGCGCGCTGGCCTATCTTTTGAGCCGGCCGACAAATTTTATAGAAAAATATCTGTTTGCTTTTATAGATCGCAACCACCCGCACCCTGCGGCGAGGCGGAACCTGTCCATATTGGCTGTTTACATTATTATATTTACGATAATTATATTCCTTTTTATGTACATCATCCCACAGCTGATAGCCAGCCTTGGGATTCTGTTTTCCAGCATGCCGGGCTACATCGCCATTTTAAAACAAAGTATCATCGATTTATTGAAATCGGCCAACCTGTATTCGGCTGACGTTCAAAAAAGCATCAACGACTTTTTCGCTTCATTTTTGGATGTTACCAAGTATTTTGATGATTTGATCGTAAATGCCGGAACAATAACCACTCAAATCGGTAGCTGGCTTTTCAAGATCGTAGTCGGTATTATTGTTTCTGTTTATATATTGGCCAACACAAAAAAGTTCGGCGTACAGGCCAAAAAACTGGCTTTTTCAATTTTTCCGCAAAAATACGCCAAAAGATTCATCCAAATACTCCACTTTTCCAGCGATATCTTTATCAAGTATGTGATCGGCACCTTGCTTGACGCGCTTATCATTGGAACAATTACTTTTGCATTCCTCAGTATATTCGGGTTCCCTTATCCTCTGCTGATTGCAGTAATCGTAGGGGTAACCAATATCATTCCGTTTTTTGGGCCGTTCATCGGAGCGATCCCCAGCGCGATTATCATTTTTGTTGTAAACCCGATTCAGGCTCTTTGGTTTATCATATTTATCGTGGTGCTGCAGCAGATAGACGGAAACATCATTATGCCCCATATTGTAGGCCAAACCACAAAACTGCATGCTTTTTGGGTGCTTTTCGCCCTTATACTGGGCGGAGGATTGTTCGGCCCCTGGGGACTTATATTGGGCGTCCCGGTTTGGGCTGTCGTCTATTCACTTATTTCCGCTGCCGTCAATAAACAACTGAAAGATAAAGAAATTCCAGAATATTACTATATGACTTTAGGTCCGCCGGGAAAACAGCAGAAAGGGCCTTCCAAAGAAAGCGCCGCAGCCAATACTAAAAGGCGCGATCAGGAAATAGACAAAAAAGACAGATAAAAAGAATTTGATGCTCTTTAACATAAAAAACGGCTTAAGCCGTTTTTTATTATTAGTTTTAAGTCGTCTTTTATTTTGCTTCCGCTTTTGTTTCCAATGTTCTGCAATATCTGCCTTCGTAAACCGGATCCGCCTTTTTAAGTTTTCTGCGAACCAGAATATAAATAACGCCGCCGACTATGAACACCGCGGAAAGCAGTTGGGAGATCCTGAAGGGGCCGACCCACAGGCTGTCCGTTCGCAGGCCTTCGATGAAAAAGCGGCCTATTCCGTAAGTAATAAAATACATGGCTATCACGTTTCCGTCATATTTTGATCTTCTGCTGTAGAAAAGGAGCCATATGAACACGCCAAAGTCCCACATGCTTTCGTAAAAATAAGTAGCCTGATGCCACTCGCCCAGCTTTTCTATATATACGCCGTAAGGCCAAAATTGCAGCGAGGGGTTTGTGATCAGATTTCCAAACGCCTCCTGGTTTACAAAATTGCCCCACCGTCCGATAGCCTGTCCCAGGATCAGGCCGGGGGCGCAAATATCCAAAATACGCAATACGGGAAACTTGCGCCATTTGCTCACGATTGCCGCCGCAATGACGCCGCCTATTACCGCGCCGTATATTGCGATTCCACCCTCCCATATCGCTATCATTTTATAAAAATTGCCCGCATAAGCCTCCCAGGTTGTAGCCACATAGTATATTCTCGCACAAACGATAGCTAAAGGAAGCGCAATGATCATAAAATCAAAAAGCAATTCCGACGTATATCCTCTTCTTCTTGCCTGCATTATTGCGACCCATACGCCCAAAACGATTCCGCAGGCGATGATGATTCCATACCAAGCTATATTAAGGCCCTGTATTCCAAACAGATTTCTGACAGCAATAGGATCTATCATGGCATTTTCTCCTTATTTTTCGGATAGGATCATTATAGAATATTCTTCCTGCAACGTCAATAAAAGCAAACCCGCAAGAGAAAAAATCCGCTCAAAAGCGGATTTTAATTAATTTTTACATCAATTTTTTATTTAGTTGTGTCCGGTGATGCACTTACGCTCGGCGACGCCGTTGTTCCCGCTGTGGCGCTGGCCGTTGGCGATGTTGTCGCTACCGATGCTGTTGGTGCTTTGGACACGGTTGCTGTTGCAGTCGTAGTATTGGTTGCTGTAGGCAAAACAGATGTTGGGCTCGGGCTCGCCGCATTGTTAGGATTTGCGCAACCTGCCAACATCACTCCGACAGCAAAAACGATTACTATTAACATTAATATTATTTTTTTCAAATAAATCGCCTCCTTTTATTTTATTTTTGACTGTTTGAAAATTTCTATACAGCAAAATAAAAAAATCCATGCCGAAATACGGGATTTTTATTTTTATCCAAAATCGAGTTTAAATCTGTTTTTTCCATTAAATATTTACTTGCCTCAGGATCCAGGGATCGTCGGCGCGCCCGCAGTGGAAGCGGCTGGCTGCGTTCCGTCAGGTTCAGCACTGACAGACGGTCCCGGCAGGGGCGTAACATCAATAGTAACGCTGGCCGAAGGGCCCGCGCTCCTGTAAGGGGTACCGGACAGGCTTACGCTGGGCCCTGTCAGGCTCCCGCTGGGCGCGGCATTGTAATTCTGCGCGCATCCCGATAATGCCAGTCCGGCGGCCAAAACTGCCGTAATTGTGACGATTAATATTTTTTTCAAGATTTTATCGCCTCCTTTTTTATTATTTTTTCGTTTTTTAAATTTTCTATCCTTGTAAAAAAAATCCGGTCAAAATTGACCGGATTCACAAAAAAGGGGATGGTGTATATCAGATAAATTGATGTTTTTCATATGCTAACTTTTTACATTAACTTTCATTTGCTGCCGGCGCAACAAACCCGAACTCGCTGCCGGCTCCTGCTTCGCTTTTTACAAAAACCTGAATATTCAATTTGTCCAGTATCTCTTTTGCAATGGAAAGCCCAAGTCCGTTGCCGCGGTCGCTGCGGGAGACTTCAGCCTGGTAAAACCTGTCGAATATCTTACCGTTTACTTTCTTCAATTCCTGTCCCGTTGTCCGAAACATAAAAGTAAACTCCTCCCGGTTTACTTAAAGCGCCCAGCGCAACCCTGCCGCCGGGCAGCGTATATTTGATGGCATTATCCAGAAATATTGTTAAAACCTGTGTTATCCTGTCTTCATTAGATTTAACTTTTGGCAGTTCATCCGCCGGCAGTTCCAAAACAAATTGTTTCTTTTGTTCTTCAAACATCTTTTTATACCGGTCATGAAGATCATACATCATTTCCGAGACATCAACGGTTTCCATTTCAAACGCATCGGTGCTGGATTGAAGTCCGGATAATTCCAGCAGGTCGTTCACCAGCCGGGAAAGGCGCAGCACCTCGCTGGCCAAAATAGAATAATAGCGCTGTTTATCATTTTCCCGGGTAACTACTCCGTCTCGTAGGCCCTCGATCAATCCCCGCATGGAAGAAAGCGGCGTGCGCAGTTCGTGGGAAATATTTGCAACATAATCATGGCGCGTTTTTTCCAGCCTTTCGTTTTCCGTGATATCCCGCACCAGCGCGACAGCGGCCACCTGCTCGTGGTTTTCAGAAGCGATGTCCGTAACGGTATATTGCAATATGTTCTCCCCTTCGATTATTTTACCAAAATAAGCATCTCCGGTTTCCACACTTTTTTTAAGCGACCCAATCAGTTCAAGATACCCTTTAGAATTCTTGTCCTTAAACAGTAATGAAACCGCGTAGTTTTCCCGGACAACGGTAAAACTGCTGTCCATAGCTACGATCCCTTCGGACAAGCCCTCCAATATAAGCTCCATGGACTTTTTCTGGTAGTATAATTCGGTAATTGTCTGGGAAAGCCTTTCGGACATATCGTTAAACGCGGCGGCAATCTCCCCCATTTCACCTTTCAGCTTCTCATTGACCCGTACATGCAGGTCGCCTTCCGCAAGCCGGCTGGCGGCATTTTTTAATATCTGCGTCGGCTCGTTCAACCGCTTGGATATCCAGTATCCGGGAAATATGAAACTGGCTACAACCAGTAAAAGCAGCAATAGCAGATTGATCCTGTATTGCCTGAGAGCGGAATCAAAATTATAAAGCAATCTGCCAGCCAGAACATATCCTGCCACCCGGCCGTCTTTCTGCAATGCTTCTCCCGCAATAATATTTGGAATCTCCTGGCCGCTTTGGGTTTGCAGCCTCAGTTTATAATAGTCTCCTCCGTCCAGTTTTTGGATCAGGTCTGGAATATCCTGTTCGCGGATATATGGGATTCCTTCCTGGCTTTGCGCAATAATATGATTTTGGCTGTCTACCAGCACCATAAACTGATTGTCCGTTTTTAATTCAGGATTCAGAATATCGTTTAATTCATCTTTTGTGTATTCCCCGTTTATATATTTCAGCAAAAGCTGCTGTCCCTGATCCACATACGAACGGGTCTCGCTCTCGTTCATATTCGTAAAGGCGGTGAACGATATCGCCACGGATAAAAGGAAAAGCAAAGCCAGGGCTGTTGCAATGCTTACCGTTATACCAAAAAAAATTCTTTTTAAATAAAAATTGCCGCCTTTTTTCAGTTTCATGCAGTTTCCGCCTTATATCCCACGCCATAAACGGACTTAATTAATATGCTTGATTCTTCCGGCATTTTTTTTCGTATGCGTTTAATGGTCGTATCCACCACGCGGGTGTCTCCGTCAAAATCAAACCCCCATATGCTGTCAAGTAATTGTTCACGCGTAAAGACCTGCCGCGGGTGGCTTGCCAGCATATAGACGATCTCTACTTCTTTAGGGGACAATATGATGCGTTTTCCCTCGCAAACGACATCGTAACTCATTAAATCCACGCGCGTGTTGCCAATGGTAAGTACCCCTTTGCTGTCCGCCGCTTCGATCTGATCCAGCCTTCTGAAGATAACGTGTATGCGGGATACTACTTCCCGTGGACTGAACGGTTTCACGATATAGTCGTCCGCGCCCAGGGCAAAACCCAACAGCCGGTCGACTTCCTCACCCTTTGCCGTCAGCATGATGATGGGCACCATGCTTTTTCCACGGATCTCAGCACAGACATCGGTACCACTTTTCTCCGGCATCATGATGTCAAGTATGATCAGGTCCGGGGACAGGCTTTCAAACGCATCCAATACCTGATCGCCCCTGTATACCGAATGAACGCGGAATCCGTCTTTTTCAAGATACAGCCGAAGCGATTCGTGGATGCCAGCCTCGTCGTCGCAAATCAGAATCAGTTTCTTTTTCAATCTACCACTTTCCTTCAATTGTTTATTACCTTTCTTTTTTGAGAAAAGAAAGGTAATGCCAAAGAAAACCGAGTTATTATAACTTTCGTTGGTTTTCTTTTCGCCACCCCTTTTCTTTTTTCTAAAGAAAAGGGGTGAAAAACTATATTATTTTTTATTCATACCGCAGCGCTTCTATGGGGTCCATCTTGGCAGCCTTGTTCGCGGGATAATACCCAAAGAATATGCCTATCAGCATGGAGAATCCGAGCGCCAGGAATATGGAGCTTACGGACGCGCTTGCGTCATACCCCAGTAAATTTACGCCCAGCACGCCAAGGCCAATTCCCGCCGCTATACCGATGGCGCCTCCGATCAGGCAGATGATCACGGACTCAGTTATAAACTGCATGCGTATGGACCCGTTGGTAGCGCCAAGCGCCTTCCTGGTGCCGATTTCTTTGGTACGTTCCGTAATGGATACCAAAAGGATATTCATCACGCCGATGCCGCCTACCAGAAGGGATATGCCCGCGATCAGTGAAATCGCAAGAGACATTGTGCCCATTATGGAATCCACCTGTTCCACAAGGGATTCCATGGTGCTTGCGGTCACGCCGTACGTTTGGTTGCGCGCATAGTATTTATCAAAAAAGCTGTTCACCTGCTGCATAAATGCGTCGGAATTTGTACCCGGCTTTGTCGTAATGGTGAAATACTGGTATCCGTCTCCCGACCCGGTCATTTTTTTAGCTGAGGATACAGGCACATACAAACTGGTTGTAATATCCTCTTCGGAAGCCATATTGGGCATCAGGTTGTTATTTTCGTATTTATACACGCCCACAACGGTATAGGTGTAGATTTCCTTGCCTACATAGATTTTGATCTCTTTCCCAAGCGGATCCTCTTTGCCGAATATATTTGCCACCAGTTTATCTGAGACTACCGCCACGTCTTTTGTTCCAAGCACGTCTTTTTGGTTGATAAACCTCCCGTCCAGCATTTCCAGATTGTTAACATCGTTATATTCGTCGTTTGTGCCTGTAATCGATATATTTGCATAGCGGTGTCCGTCCTGTACCTTGCCGGTCCCTGCGGATTCGCTGATGCTGATAGACTCTATCTGGTCCCCATACACCTCGCGCAGGTTGCCGATCATTTCATCCGTGATATAATCCGATTCTTCGGGTTCGGCAGAAGAACTGCCCCCTCCTCCGGACATTCCGCTTGCCCTTCTCCACTGGCTCATCATCGCATCTTCGCTTTTCTCGCTTTTTTCCTGCAAGCTGACGGTGATATTGTTCGCCCCCATACCCTGCATGGAAGTGGTTACGGAGTTGGTCATGGAGGAGCCTACGGTCATAATGCCTATGACCGATGCTATACCTATAATAATTCCCAGCATTGTGAGTATCGTGCGCATTTTATTCGCACGCAGTCCTGCAATGGCAAGAGAAATATTTTCCAAAAGATCCATTTACCTGCCCCCCCTCCGTTCATTGACAATCTGTCCGTCCTTTATTGTTACAATCCGCTGCGTTTCCTCCGCCAGTTCGTTGCTGTGCGTAATCAGCAGTATGGTTTTTCCATTTTTCCGGTGCAGGGAATGGAAAATATCCATTACCATCCGCCCTGTAACGGAATCCAGCGCGCCGGTAGGTTCATCTGCCAGTATCACGGCGGGATTATTCGCCATTGCCCGTGCGATAGCCACCCTTTGCTTCTCGCCGCCCGATAATTCGTTGGGCATATGGTCCATTCTGTCGCCCATCCCTACCAGCTGCAGCAGTTCCTTTGCGCGTTCAGCCCGCTGCGATCTGGAAACCCCCGCATACAGCATGGGCAGCTCCACATTTTTTTGAGCGGTTGTTCTCGGCACCAGGTTAAATGTCTGGAAAACAAACCCCACCTTGGAATTGCGTATTGCGGATAGTTTGTTGTCATCCTGGCTTTTAATATCCACGTCGTCCAGTAAGTATTCTCCTTCGGTCGGCCGGTCAAGCGCCCCTATAATATTCATTAATGTGGATTTTCCCGATCCGGAAGCGCCTACTATCCCAACGAATTCGCCGGCGCGCACCTCTAAATTGATATGGTTTAAAACCTGCAGTTCGTTGGGGCATCCGATAAAGAAGCGCTTTACGATGTTTTTCATTTGTATGATGCTATTGTCTTCCATGCAATCATTCCCCTTTAAGAAGCAGACGCCGATGCGGACGGCAAAGCTCTGTTATTCAGAAACGGTATCGCATCCGGATTGGTGACAATCAGCATGCCCTCCTTCAGGTCCTTGCCCGATACTTCTATATAAAAGTCTGTCTCCATTCCGGTTATAACAGGTATTTCCTGATATGTAACACTGCCTTGTTCCCCCTGTACCTGCGCGTAAACAACTTTTTCGCCTGCCGTATTTTCAACTACCGCGTCATAGGGAACCGCCAGCACATTATCTTTCTGGTCCAGTACAATATCAACCCTTGCATTCATGCCAATTTTAAGTCCCGTATCCTGTGATGTCACATCCACCACCGCGTCAAACTCCACATCCGAACTCGAACCCGCCTGCACCGTTCCGGTTCCGGATATGGCGGACGTCTGTACAACGGCTGCCGGCGCAATGCTCCGGAGTTTCCCCTCATACACATCTTCACCCGTGCCGTCAGACTGGATGTTTGCGGTCATGCCGGTCTTAACCCTGTTCACGTCGTATTCCTTGACAGTGGTCGAAATCTGTAGGCCGTCCGTACTCTCAACCACAAACAAAACGCCCGAGGACGGCCCGCCCTCAACAGCGTTTACCGCAGTGACGGTTCCGTCTATGGGAGAGGTTATTTTTGACTGATCAAGCTGCATCTGCAGCTTTTCAAGAGCAATTTCCTGGGAATCGGTATTTGCAGCGGTTTCGCTGGAGTTTACCGCCTGCTTGTAAGCCTCAATCTCCTGGTTTGCGGCGGTTTGCGCGGCCTCCAAGGCCAGCCGCGCATTTTCAACAGCTTTCTGCGCGTCATAGGTGGCGGAGGCAAGCTGAGATTCGGTCTGCGCAGCCTGGTCGTAAGCTATCTGTGCGGCTGTCATAGCATTCTGCGCTTCTATTGTAGCCGGAGCCTGACCGGAAGGATCGGCTGCCAGTGCGGTATTATAGTCTGCCTGTTTCTGATCCAATACGGCTTTCGCTTGATTTTTGGCATCCAGCGCCGCGTAATATTGTTCATTCGTACGAGCCTGGTTTGCCTGCGCGCTCTCAAATGACGCTTTCGCGGAATTGACCTGCGCATTCAAACCGTTGTTCAGATTACCCACCGCGTTGTTGTATTTCATTTCGTTGGATTTTACCGTTTGAGAAGTGCTTGACTCCGAAGCCTCTATTGCCGCCTGGCTTTGATCAATATCCTTTTGAAGGTTATCGGTATTCAGCTCGCATAAGAGGTCGCCTGCCTTTACCATGTCCCCAACTTCGACATTTACGGTCTTTACCGCCAGGGTTGCCACCGGAGAATATACATTCACACTGTTTGTACTTTCCACCCTCCCGGTAACGCTCACCGTATCCGCAAGTGTCATTGTGGAAAGCGCCCTGGTCTGCACCGCGGCCTGGGCCTCCTGGGCTTTAAGCCGCGCATTGCGCCCCATAAGAAGCACTGCCACCGCAACGACTGCCACTATGCAGATTATTATGATCAGTTTTTTCTTGTTCTTCATTTCCCCTAAAACTCCTTAACCGTATATCTTACCAGTTTTAAAACTTTATTGTGGATTATAGTAAACCATTGTGTCAAAAAAAGGTCATTTCAAAAGATATTATAAAGCATTTTTATAGCGCCGGATATATTTTTTTCCCTTTTGACTCATTCCACAGAAATGACCGGCCTGCTATTTTTAAATATATGCTTTATTCAATCAAAAAAAAAACACATTGGATAGGGGAAAATCCAATGCGCGAATACGCTGAACAGCAAAAGGACCCAAAAGGCGATTCTTTTGGGTCCCAACGGCTTATTTGATTACTATTTTTCTCGAATTGCCGTCTTTATCCTGTTTTTGCACAACCAGTTTCAAAAGCCCGTCTTCCAGTCTTGCATCGATCCCTTCCGGATTCGCATCCTCCAGGTATACGCTGCGTTCCACCGAATCGTACCGCCTTTCCCTGTGCACGTAATTCTCGTTCTTGTTTTCAATATTCTCTTCTCTTTGGACCGATATCGAAAGCCTTCCGTCATTCAATGAGAGATTGATTTCTTCTTTTTTGATGCCCGGCAATTCCGCATCGATATAATATGCTTTTTCATCTTCTTTTACGTCAATTTTGAAAGTATCAAACGCAAAACTGCGTTCCGGAAGCCACGTATCCCCAAAGAAGTCATCAAGCAAATTGTAAAATCCGCGCATTCCTCCTGGTCTTAAAAACGAACCGTTCCTGTTAAATGGTACTAAACCTGCCATAATCAACAACTCCTTATCATTTATTAATAATCTGTTATATGTTTTGTTAGCACTCTCATTCGCCGAGTGCTAATTTCTATTTTTTATATAACACCATTTTTAAGCTTTAAACAACTTTTTTAAATTTTTTTATATCCCGTTCCATATTTCTCCCAGGCTCTGCGTGGCTCATTGCCCCTATAACTTATAATGAATTCATCAATATATATGCCTGTAACACATTTTTTATTATAAGAAGTTTCCAAACAGATGATACCTTGAAAACTCGCGCCATGTATGCGTACCATTTTTTTAATATTCGTTTGCTTGTGATTCCTTGCTTTTTCCATATTTTTGTTAATTTTTACCTATAATTTGACAATTCATCTTTATGACCATATATTGGTCTTAAAAGTGAATCATTTTTGGAGCGACGTAAACACGTTTTTTACGCGAATTGGGTACTTGCGAAGCTCCATTAGAGACACCTGGCGCCGCTGGTATAGACTTGTCCCAGTTCACGTGAGCGCCGGGTGTTCTCTTTATCAGCCAAGTCCTTCATCACGTACCGCGTGCGCTCGGCTCCATTCCTCCCGGTTCGAATCCTTTCCTTAATTTGTTAAGGCCGTTGAAAGCCCCAAATACAAGGCATTTTTGAGCATTGCGACGTAAGCGTAGTATAACCTACGCTAAGGAGTAAGCGGAAAAATAACGCAGTATTTGGGGTTTGTCAGCGGCCTGACCGCAGCGGAAGCAGGATAAACGCGCCCCCTCACGGGCCGCTCTTGCCCGCTTCACTGTGGATTCGCCGCTCAGTCGCAAGCTTCCTCTCGCTCATCTCACGTTCAGCGAACTTCCGCCTCGCTTCATCACGTACCGCGTGCGCTCGGCTCCGTTCCTCCCGGTTCGAATCCCGCCTCATTTGTAAAAAAAAATTACCACCTCAAAAGGTGGTAATTTTCTTTGGCAGCGGAAGCAGGATTCGAACCTACACTAAACGGGTCAGAGCCGTTCGTGCTACCGTTACACCATTCCGCTATACATGCTCTCCTTGTGGAGAAGTGGCAATAAAAAACCCCACGGTGCCGTTTGCCTTGTTTTTAACACCCGCCTCACGGCAGGTGGGCATTATGCATTACCCATTACAGTTTCCTACTCTCAGCAGGCATACTAACCGGGCAATGACATAAATTCCCTATGTTATAATGTGGGTTTAAAAATCAAAGCTTACGAACACCCCAGGAATAGTGAGTACTATTTATATTTACTTTTTATTTGAGACCGATATCCGAAACACTGTTTTCAGAGTTACCGTTTCCGTGTCACATTTATATATTATACATATCGCAGAAATAAATTCAATACCTTTTTGTAGTTTCGTAAAAAAATATGATATAATGAAACCAATAAAAGGCAAGGAGATAAGGTTATGGAAGTAAAGCCGGTGGACACCCCTGAAGAATCAAAACTACTGATACTGTACCTGTTTAACGAAATCGGCATTGAGCTCAATGACCTGCAGGTCCTGCGTGTCTTTGTCGAACTTGACCTTATGAACTACTTTGATCTTATGAATTATATCGGTTCTCTCATTTCCGGAGACATGCTGGCCGAAAAAGAACTTCCCAATGGGAAATACCTGTATATTACACAAAAAGGAAAAGATGTTCTTTCTGAATTTACCGATGAAATCAGGAATTCATACAAGGTGCGCATCAGCGGATATTGCAGCCAGCATAAGAATGAAATGCGCGCAGAGTCACAATTTATTGGCGATTATTACCGTCTGGATCAAAACGAATACCGCGTTATTTTAAAGATACTTGATCCGGATGTTACGGTATTTGAGATGGATTTAAAAGTATTTTCCAAGGACGACGCCATGCACGCCATCAGCAGTTGGAGAAAAAACGCGCCTAGCATTTATAAAACGGTATTTGAGATGCTGAAATAATAGTTTAAGGCAATGTTAAAAATTAAAATATTATTCTTGTTTATCTTTGGCGACCCCTTTCTTTTTACAAAAAGAAAGGGGTTATTTCATGAATCAAAGTGTCACGGCGTCCAGGAAAAATCGAATACTTTTTGAGTTATGGGATTCCTAAATTCCAGGCTGTCTTCCAACATCCGGGGATAAACCTCCAGTATCAAACCAGCCAGATAAAACGACCCACAAACCACCAGCAATTCGGGTTTCAGCATCTTTGCATATCGGTAGGCCGACCGCGCATCCGAAAAATAGTCCGCATTCTGGAATCGCTTCGAATAATCAAAAGCGGGTAGTCCCCGTTTTCTGTCCACGCAGGTGCATACAACACGGTTTGCAAATTTTTTAATTCCTTCGGATATCCTTTTTGCATCTTTGTCCCTCATAACGGCGGTCAGCACAACGATATCCTTGCAGTCAAAATATTTGTCGAGTGTAAGCCTCAGTTCTTCTATCGCAGCCGGATTATGCGCGCCGTCCACGATCATCCCGGAATTTACGACCTGTACCCTCGCCTGAAGGCTTGCGCTGGTAAGCCCTGCTCTTATCGCGCCGGCATGCGCGCCGGCCGCGAGAGCCGCTTCAGCGGCCGCGCAGGCGTTTTCCACCTGGTGCGGAGATATGGCGCCGATACGCAGTTCTTTCAGATCGCCGTAATCAAACGTCTGTCCTTCCAATGATGTTTCCCGCACATTATAGCTGCCTATCGTCACAAGCCTGGCGTTCTTCTTTTCGCATGCGGCGCGAATGATGCGCATTACGCTTTCTTTTTGCCCATAGGTCACAACAGTAGCGCCTTCTTTAATAATGCCGCACTTATCCCGCGCAATTTTTTCCACCGTATCGCCTAAAATCTTGGTATGGTCCAGGCTGATGGGCGTCAATACCGCGATTTTCGCGTCAACAACATTTGTGGAATCCTTGCTGCCGCCAATACCGGCTTCAATCACAGCTGCTTCCGCTCCCCCGTCTGCAAACCACGCCAGCACAGCCCGTGTCCATTTGCGGAACAAATGCTCCTGTTCTTCCCCGCCTGCCGCCTCCAGGTATTTGTGATATTCTGCTTCGCTGATGTTTTTTCCGTTCATCCGCATGCGTTCGGCCGGTGAAAATAAATGCGGCGAAGTAAAAACGCCGCACGAGATCCCTTCCGCCATTAAAATATGATAAATATACTCGGACACCGACCCTTTTGCGTTGGTTCCGGCAATATGTATATATTTCACCTTAACTGTACACCTTTATTTCCGGATGCTGCCCAGCACTCCGATCCTTTCGTCAATTTTTTGCAGCATCTCCCTGTACTTTGCAAGTTTCTCCTTTTCTTCCTCAACCACTTTCGCCGGCGCTTTATCCACAAAACCGGGGTTTGAGAGCTTGCCTTCAGCCCGTTTGATTTCACTCACAAACTTGTCCGATTCTTTTTGCAGCCGTGCGGTCTCCTTTTCAATATCAATGAGTTCAGCGAGAGGCATATAGGCCTCGCCGATGGCGCATACCGCGGATACCGAATTTTCCGGAATCCGAGATTTTTCGGATATGATCTCCACATCCGAAGCATATGCAAGCTTTTTGATGTATTCCGTGGATATCCCGATTTCTTTCACATGACCGGTCAAAATGGTTATTCTGGCCTTGTGGGACGGAGGTACGTTCATTTCCGTACGTACGTTGCGGATGGACCGGATCAGTTCCATAACGTCCTGCATCGCCTGCGCGTCTTTTTCATAGGAAAGTTCTACGGCTCTGGGATATTCTGAAAGCATTATCGTTTCTTCCGCTCCCGGCAGGTTCAGGTAGATTTCTTCCGTGATAAAAGGCATAAACGGGTGCAGCAGCTTCAAGGTGTTTTTCAGCACATGCACAAGCACCGCAAGCGTCTGTTCTTTCAGAGCGCCGTCTTCGCCGTACAGGCGGGGTTTTGCCATCTCGATATACCAGTCGCAGAATTCGCTCCATGCAAAATCATATACCTTCTGTACAGCCAATCCCAGATCAAATTTTTCCATGCAGTCGGTTACTTCGGCAATCACGGTATTCAGCCGCATCAGTATCCATTTATCGGCAATATCGATCTTGGCTTCATCAACACCGCCGGGATCGCCATTCAGGTTCATCAGCACAAAGCGGGAAGCGTTCCATATCTTATTTGCAAAATTCCGCGCGGCTTCGCATTTTTCCCAGTAAAAACGCATGTCGTTGCCCGGCTTGATGCCGATCGCAAGAGAAAATCTGAGCGCGTCCGCCCCAAACTTTTCCACAACGTCCAGCGGGTCTATTCCGTTGTTCAGGGATTTAGACATCTTGCGTCCCTGGGAATCACGAACGATACCGTGAATATTGACAAATTTAAACGGCGTTTCCCCCATAACTTCAAGGCCAAAGAATATCATGCGCGCGACCCAGAAGAAAATAATGTCGTAAGCGGTGACCAGAACATTGGTCGGATAAAAATATTTCAGGTCATCAGTGTTGTCCGGCCAGCCAAGGGTAGAAAACGGCCACAGACCGGATGAAAACCATGTATCCAGCACGTCTTCGTCCTGATGGAAGGATTCGTGACCGCATTTGCCGCATTTATCGGGTATTTGGGCCGCAACAACCATTTCCCCGCATTTGTCGCAGTAATACGCGGGTATCCTGTGCCCCCACCAGAGCTGGCGGGATATGCACCAGTCGCGGATATTATACATCCAGTTGAAATATGTTTTTGCGTATTTGTCTGGCACAAACCTGGTCTGTCCATTCTCAACCGCTTCAATTGCCGGTTTTGCCAGTTCCTTCATGGAAACAAACCACTGCAGGGATACAATAGGCTCCACGGTCGTGGAACACCGGTAGCATCCGCCCACATTATGTTTGTGGTCCTCAATTTTCACAAGCTCTCCAGAAGCCGTCAGATCGGCAATTACCGCTTCCCTGGCTTCGTATCTGTCCATTCCGGCATATTTGCCGCCCTGTTCGTTGATCACGCCGCCGTCGTCCATTACGCGGATAACCGCTAGATCGTGGCGCAGTCCCACCTCAAAATCGTTGGGGTCGTGCGCAGGCGTTATTTTAACGGCACCCGTCCCAAACTCCATGTCTACATATTCATCCGCAATCACGGGGATTTTACGGTTCATCAAAGGCAGGATCACAAACTTGCCAACCAGGTCCTTGTACCTGGAGTCTTTCGGGTTTACCGCCACAGCGGTGTCTCCCAGCATGGTCTCGGGCCGTGTGGTAGCGACCACTACGCTGTATTTGCCGTCTTCCGACGTATAACGGATATGCCACAGATGCGAATCGGTTTCGGTATAGTCTACCTCAGCGTCGGAAAGCGCGGTCCTGCATTTGGGACACCAGTTGATAATCCTCGAACCCCTGTATATCAAACCCTTATTGTAAAGCCTGATGAAAACTTCCTTAACGGCGCGGGAACATCCTTCGTCCATTGTAAACCGTTCCCTGGACCAGTCGCAGGAAGAACCCAGCTTTTTCAGTTGTTCCACGATCCTGCCGCCGTATTTGGCGCGCCATGCCCATGCGCGCTCCAGAAAAGCCTCACGGCCGATGTCTTCTTTGGTCAGTCCTTCTTCCGCAAGCTGCTGTACGATTTTTACCTCGGTTGCAATGCTCGCATGGTCGGTTCCCGGCAGCCACAGCGCGGAATATCCCTGCATCCGGCGAAAACGTATGATCGCATCCTGCATCATGTTGTCAAGAGCGTGTCCCATATGAAGCTGTCCGGTTATATTGGGCGGCGGAATCACAATGGTATAGGGGGTTTTTTCAGGATCGGCTTCTGCGCGAAAATAGCCTCTATTCAGCCATCGTTGGTAAGTCTTATCCTCAATTTCCTTCGGGTCGTAAGTGGTGTGCAATTCGATAGACATCCAGTTTCCTCCAAAAATCTATTGCTTACATGCCTAAGATCATAAAAAATGCAACGGCTACAAGTCCGAGGCCGATGAATTTTATAATGATCTGCATGTATTTATTATTTGATTGAATCAGCCCGGCAATCCTCGCGGATAAAAAATTGATCATCGCTCCCGCCGCTATCAATATCAGGCCGATTATTTCCATGGTTGTAATATTCTCAAAAAAGCTCATTCCATCACCCGTCACATTTCAGGCCGCCGTTCCCGCCGGCCCTGAAATGTCAAATCCTCGATTTCTACATTATAGGCCCGCCGTTCCCGCCGGCCCTGAATTGTCAAATCCTCGATTTCTACATTATAGGCCCGCCGTTCCCGCCGGCCCTGAAATGTCAAATCCTCGATTTCTACATTATAGGCCCGCCGTTCCGCCAGCCCTGAAATGCTAAATCCTCGATTTCTACATTATATGCCCGCCGTTCCGCTAGCCCTGAATGTCAAATCCTCAATTTCTACATTATAAAGCGATTTTCCGATTATTTCAATAATTCATGCCTTTTATTTATTAAACCCGCTTCGCTATGAAATTAAACGCTGTTAAAGTATCGCTTTTGCAGGCATTCGCCCTCAACTCATGTTCAGTGAAAGAAACCAGACACTTTTACGCCCGGACGCGCGCCAAAGACCTCTTACGCGAGTAATTTTACAATAATTTAACCGCAAGAGAGGCTTCATAAAATTGCAGAATTATCCATATACATATATAATTTATTTATAACCAAACTAGAATAAAACAGATGGTGGCAGAATGGATAATCAATACAGGCATTATGAAAACAGAGACTTAAGCTGGCTGAAATTCAATCAGCGCTGCCTGGAGGAGGCGGAAGACCCCGGCAATCCTCTTTTTGAACGGCTCTTTTTTATGTCTATATGGCAAACCAACCTGGACGAGTTTTTTATGGTGCGTGTGGGCGGCATTCACGACCGCCTGCTCTTCAATAAAAACATCACGGACAACAAATCCGGAATGACGGATTCCCAGCAGCTTTCAGCTATTCACGACGCGCTCGCAAAACTTTTAAAACGGGTGGACAGATCGTACAACAGGCTTATAAAGGAATGCAGGAGCATCGGGCTCACACAGGTCCGGTTTAATGCGGTTTCAAAATATCAGCTCAGCTTTCTTGAAAGATATTTTGAGCGTGAAATACTCCCCTTTCTTTCCCCCGCCGTTATCGACAGCAAACATGCCTTTCCTTTTCTGGAGAACAACGCGCTTTATTTGGGAACGGTCATGCACCGCCGGAACGGACGCAACCTTTTGGGGATCGTTCCGATCCGCCAGGCATTCCCGCGTATGGTTATGCTGCCTTCGCAAAACCACAAATTTATCCTGACCGAAGACCTGATCTATTTATTTGCGGAAAAAATATTCGATAAATACAAAATCAAGGAAAAATCCATTTTTCGCATCACACGCAATGCCGACCTGGATGCAGAGGAAGCCCTGGAAGGCCATGAAAAGCTGGATTTCCGCAAATCCATGGAAGTGCTTCTGAAAAAAAGAAAACGGCTGGCGCCAGTCCGCATTGAGTTCTATGCCGGCGAAACCGATAATCTGGAGGAACTGGTCACAAAAAATCTCAAGCTCAATAAAGACCATACATACGTACGCAGAATTCCTCTTTCTCTGTCGTTTTTTTCTGAATTAAGGAAATTATATAAAGAAGACCCAACCCTCTTTTTTCCGAAGGTTTCCCCCCAGCATACTCCTTTTCTTTCTCAAAACCAGCCGGTTATCCCACAGCTTCGCAAAAAAGACCTGCTTTTATCCTATCCTTACGAAAGCATCAAAACGTTTATCAGCCTGCTGAATGAAGCGGCTGCGGACCCCGACGTCACATCGATATACATCACGCTGTACCGGGAAGCGGATAATTCCAGGATCGTGGACGCTCTGGCCGTAGCGGGGGAGAACGGCAAAGACGTTCTCGCGCTTGTGGAACTTCGGGCCAGATTTGACGAATACCATAACATCGACGTCTCCAAGCAGTTGGAAGACGCGGGGGTCAAAGTCATTTACGGTTTGGAAGACTATAAAGTGCATTCCAAACTGCTCCTGATTACGTTTATAAAAGACGGTAAGACGGAATATATTACCCAGATCGGTACGGGTAATTACAATGAGGCTACCGCCAATCTTTATTCCGATCTGACATATATCACGGCAGGCCATGCAACTGGACTTAACGCGCTGGAGGTTTTTTCCGCGCTTAAAGACCAGCGGCTGGTGGAACATTCGGATATCCTGCTGGTCGCTCCCCTGGGTCTGAAACCCAGGATACTAGAACTGATCGAAGAACAAATTGCCGTTTCCGAGTCCGGCGGAGAAGGGCGGCTTATATTCAAACTTAATTCGCTGAGCGATGTTGATATTATAGACGCGCTGGTCCGCGCGTCCCGCGCAGGTGTAAAAATTGATCTAATCATACGCGGCATCTGCTGCCTTAAAGCCGGTTCCAAAGCGGCCTGCAATATAACGGTGCGCAGCATCATCGGGCGGTATCTGGAACATGCTCGCGTTTATATGTTCGGTCAAAAAGAAAATCGGCAGATATTTATATCTTCCGCCGATTTTATGACGCGCAATACACAGCGGCGCGTGGAGGTCGCCGCCCCGATCCGGGACGAAGGCGCCCGTAAATATATCGAGTTCTATATAGAAACACAACTGCTTGATAATGTAAAATCCCGCATCCAGACGGGAGGTATCTATAAAAAAGTCGAGCCCGCCCCGGGTGAAAAACCGCTTTCAAGTCAAAATGAGTTTATTAAATACGCTTATTTGCAGGCCGGCAAGGAAACGCCGGAATTATAAGGTTACGGATTGATCAAATACTCCGCCAGATCTATTACAGTATCCGCAATATAGACGCTTTGCTGGATATCCGCTTTTGAATCAAAGCCAAAACCGTACATTACCGCAATAAAGTCTATCCCGGCCTCGGCAGCGCCTTCTTCGTCAAAATCGCTGTCCCCGACCAGCACAGTTTTGCCTTTTGGATTTCCAAGCTGATGCAGGGCGCGCCGGATCACATCGGCTTTGGTCAAAACCCCTTCTTCTTCCACTCTTCCGCAAACCGCTTCAAAATATCGGTCAATGCGGATCTCACTGCAGATTTCCTTAAGTTTGTCTTCTATTCTGACCGAAGCGACCGCAAGCCGTACGCCCGAATCCTTCAGGGTTTTCAGCAGATACTCTATGCCGTCAAACAGGTTGATATCCATGAAATTCCTGTCGTTGAAACACTCGCGGTATATCTCTACCGCCCTGTCTATCAGGCCTGTCGGCATCCCGATCACCCTGAAAGCTTCGTGCAGCGGCGGTCCGATGAATTTATGCAGTATTTCATTCGGAGGCGTTTGAAGCTCCATCTTGCGGTATGTATAGCGAATGCTTGGAATAATAAGCTTGGAACTGTCCGCAAGAGTGCCGTCAAAATCAAAAAGTACGGTTGTATATTTCATATGCTATATTTCCTTCCGATCAGGTCTCTATGGATTTATACTGATTTGCAAATGTCGTGCAATACGATCTGCCTGCGCCTTTTAGCGCAGCGCAATTGCAAATTGCCGGATTAAAATATAAAATATTTTAATCGCAGATAGTATTATATCAAAGTATGCAAACGAAAAACAACCTGCTACTTCCAAAAAATCCAAAATATTGCCGTCCCCGCAAAAATTTGCACGGTGGCCTGCCTTTGTTTTGCGGGCCTGTGCACGATTCATTTTTCATTTGTATTCATATTGACATAATTATTTTATTTTATGACAAATCGTGTTAATTTTTTGTTAACTTGTTACCAAAAACGCAATCATTTCATTGACTGTGGTATGAAATTTCACTATAATGGTATTAATGGTATATGTAAAACATTTGCCAGGAGGTAAAAAATGCAAAAAAAGGATCTTTTCCGTTTCTATATCAGCCTTGCGCTGGCTGTAATCGGAATTTTCGCGATATTCAGCCCGCAGTATGCAATGTTCGCCGTCGTGATCATTTTAGGGATCATCTTAACGCTTTGGGGACTTGTCAGCGTCATTCAGTACTTTAATCAAAAAAACAACGGCCAAAAGCCGTCCGGTAGAATACTGCTGGCGTTTGTACTGCTCATTATAGGCATTCTTCTGCTGTCATTCAGCGGTCAGGCAAAAAGCGTTTTTATTCCGGTGATCATCGGATTCTGGGCGCTTGCGGCCGGAGTATTTGCAACCATCAATGCCGTATCCTTTTATAAACGGCGCCAGGATTACCTGCTTTCGGTCATCGCATTGATTGTAAGCTTTGCCACGGCGATCGCTATGTTCGCTTTCTCTTCCTCTATCAACGGGTTCAGTTCTTCCGGAGGCGGCGTATTTCTTCTGATATTCGGTATAGTGACAGCCATGGAGATCACCGTATCCGGACGGAGAAAAAATGCATGATTTTAAACGGCTGAACGGGTTATCCGCTCAGCCGTAATTTTTATCTTTTATCGGTAAAATACGTTGCGTACATATCCGCTATTGCGACGGCCGCTGCAAGCGGGTATTTTTCATATGCAGCCGATTGCGTCATGCCGCCTATATAAGACCTTGCGCTGTCGTCATAGCCGCCCATATGCCACCGGATACTCACCGCTTCTTCGTCCGTCAGCCGTATATGCTTCATCACAAGGTATACGGATTTTTCGCCATGCCCCATTGGAAACAGGTCTTCGATCGCATAGCCTTCTTCTTCCTCCCAGCGCTTTTCACCGGGGATCTTTACGTTTTTGATCGACTTTTTATAAAAGTTAACCTTGCATATGTCGTGCAGCAATCCAACAATAATGATCGATTCCGGGTTTAAGCCGGGTATGTTTTTTGCAAAACTGGTCAGCAGCTTGTATACGTTCAGGCTGTGAACCAGCAACCCTCCTTCATAAACTCCGTGCGCACGGGTGCTGGCTGGCGCCGTAAAAAAATCCGTTTCATTTTCCAGCCACGAAATCAGGCCGTCCATTCCCGGACGGTTCGTGGACGTCAAAAGACCGATGTACTCCTTCTTGCTTTCCTGTATCTTGTCTTCCGGCAAAGCAGGTATCGTTTTCATGAGTTACTCCCTATATAATTTCCTTACCCTTTCTTTTAAAAAAGAAAGGGTAAAACCCAAAGAAAACCAAGTCTAAACTTTTGGTTTTCTTTTGCGCCGCTTTTCTTTTTTCTAGAAGAAAAGCGGCAATAATTATTTCTTTTCCTCGTCCTCTTTCCTTATCTGCACCCTTCGGATCTTGCCGCTCACGGTTTTGGGAAGCTCCGCCACAAACTCCACTACCCTTGGGTACTTATACGGCGCGGTCACTTTCTTCACATGGTTTTGCAGCTCTTTTTTAAGCGCGTCGCTTCCCTCGTACCCCCTTGCAAGTACAACGGTTGCTTTCACAATCTGTCCGCGGACCGGATCAGGCACGGCGGTCACCGCGCATTCCAGCACCGACGGATGCGTCAGGAGTGCGCTTTCCACTTCAAAGGGCCCGATGCGGTAACCTGAACACTTGATCACGTCGTCGTTCCTGCCTACAAACCAGATATAGCCTTCCGCATCCCTCCATGCAGTATCCCCTGTATTGTAAACGCCGTTCTGCCAGGCTGCATTCGTCGCATCCTCGTCCCTGTAATACCGGTGAAACAATCCTGTCGGATGCTGCTTGTCCGTATTTTTCACAACGATGGACCCTACAATACCGTCCTCGCAGGATACGCCGTTCTCGTCCACAATGTCAAGGTCGTAAAGCGGCGAAAATTTACCGGTGGAACCCGGTTTAATGGGAAACCAGCCGAAATTGGCAATCAGCACGCTGGTTTCGGACTGTCCGAAACCCTCCGTAACCTCCAGGCCCGTCGCTTCCTTGAATTTATAAAACACCTCGGGATTGAGCGGTTCTCCCGCTATGCCCGCATGCTTGATGGTGGAAAAATCGTATTTGGATAAGTCCTCCTTAATTAAAAAACGGTATACCGTCGGCGGCGCACAAAATGTCGTAAGTTTCAGCCTGTCTATAGTCTCGAGCATTTTGATAGGCTCAAACTTCTCGGTATCGTAAGCAACGATCACAGCGCCGCATATCCACTGGCCGTAAATCTTGCCCCAGCCGAATTTGGCCCACCCCGAATCAGATACCGTCAGATGCATCCCGCCGTCCTCAACCTTCTGCCAGTATTTCGCGGTTACAATATGGCCGAGCGGATATTCATAATCGTGGAAAATCATCTTGGGCATGCCGGTTGTTCCGGATGAAAAATAAATCAGCATCAGGTCGGAATTACTGATATCCTGAACCCGTTCCCATTTTGTACTGGCTTCTCTTACCTCTTTTCTTATATCAATGTATCCTTCGGGCACCTGATCGCCCACAATCGCAACATGCTGCAATGTACTGCATTCGGGGCGCGCCGCTTCCATATGTTTGATGATCTCGGAGTCGTAGGCGCAAACGAGCATCTTGACATCCGCGGCGTTGCAGCGGTAAATAATGTCCTTGGGCGTTAACTGGAACGTTGCCGGTATGCATACGGCGCCTATCTTGTGCAGGGCCAGCATGCAGGCCCACACTTCCGGACGCTGCTTCAGCATTAAAAGGACAGGATCGCCCTTTCCAATACCGTATTTTTTAAACACGTTTGCCATCCGGTCGCTGAATTCCTTCATGTCGCCAAACGTGTATCTTTTTTCATTGCCATTATCGTCGCACCATAAAAGCGCCGGCTTGTTTGGGTCCTGCCTTGCCCATTCATCCACCACATCGTACGCAAAGTTGAACAAAGGCGGAATCCTGAGAGCGTAATTTGCCTTAAAATCCTCGTAGCTTTCAAATTCCGTCCTGTCTAAAAAATTCTCTATCATCAAAATACCCTCTATTCATTGATTACAGTTAAAAAAGCAGCGTCGCCGCCCACCGCGCGCTGGCCGTGAGGCGCCATCGGGTTAAAGTATATGCTGTCCCCTTCGTTCAATATAAACTCCCTTTTGCCGATGATCACTTTCACAACGCCCGACAGCACATAGTTAAACTCCTGTCCCCCGTGTGAAAACAACTCTCCGCAATTGTTTTGGGGCGAAACGTGCACGATCATGGGTTCCATGTCGCGGTTTTTAAAATTGAACGCCAACGAGGAAAAATCGTACCCCTTGTACCGTTCGATTTTTACTCCCTTTCCCTTCCGTACCAGCGTGTATTCGTCCATACGTGGCGCGTCCCCGGTCAGCAGTACCGTAGGATCCGTTCCCATTTCCGCCGCAATGCCGTACAATACGCCGATCGGAATATCCGTCTGCGCGTTTTCGTACTCGTTGTACTGCTCCTCGGATATTCCAAGTTTTTTGGCAAGTTCCTCCGCGGGTATATCCAGTATCTCGCGCAATTCCTTTATCCTATCGGCAATCTGTTGTATTTGCTGGTTCATAAACTGTTCTCCCTTCTTTCACGTGAACCCTTTCATACCCTTTTTTATAAAAAAGAAAGGGTATGGCCCAAAGAAAACCCAAGACTAATTAAATATGGTTTTCTTTGAGGTTCCTTTTCTTTCTTCAAAAGAAAAGGAACTATTCCATGCGCTCATGCAGGGCAGGCGCATACTCTTTCAGCAAATTCTTGATTTCATCCATCCCCTGCTCATCCGAGGCTTCTATCCTTACCGTCATTGCCTGCTCGGTAACGGATTTTCTGACCAGCAGCCATCCAAAAGGAAATTCAATACGTACTCCGTCCATCTCACTTAAAGAATACTCTTTTCCAAGTGCCCTAAGGCTGGCCAGAATGCCCTCCTGCCTGTCATACGGCACGGGAATGCGTATGTCGGGCGTAATCAGGGTTTTGGGGATACCGTCCACAATTTCGGAAAGCTTCTGGCCGGATTTATACAGGATTTCCGCCATTTTCATCGCTGCGTACATCCCGTCGTCGTAACCCAGTTCTCCAAAAAAGAAATGCCCGCTGATCTCTCCTGCCAACGCCGCTTTCTTTTGCAGCATCGTCCGTTTGATAAAAGCATGCCCGCTCCGTTCCATAATCGGCGTTCCGCCTAATTTTTTCACCTCGTCCCGGACGATTGAAGAGGACTTCAGATCATAAACAACCCCGCCGGGCTTTATTTTCAGGTATTCCCGGATCAGTACCACAAAACTCTGTTCGCTCATAACGACCCGGCCAAGATCGTCCACAAATACGACCCTGTCGCCGTCTCCGTCGAACGCCGCGCCAAAATCCGCCCCGCTCTCCAAAACCTTTTTTTGCAGTCCGGTTAAATGCGCATATACTGCCGGATTGGGATCACGGCCCGGAAAATTCCCGTCGTATTCACAGAAAAGCGGCACCACATCCATGCCTTTGCAAGCAAACATCCGGGGCATCAATTCCGATACCGTACCGTTTCCCGCATCCACGACCACCCGGCCCTGCATTTCTCCGGTTATATGTTCAGCCTGTCTTTGATAGGTGTCCCATATCCCGTCTATGACCTCTATGCTGCCCTTGGCTTTAGAAAAAAGCCCTTTTTCCATGACCGACTGGATCTCCAGTATATCTTTGCTTTGTACAGGCATTTCCCCAAACATAAATTTAAACCCGTTGTACTCGGGTGGGTTATGAGACGCCGTAACCTGCGCGCCCGCATAAGCGCCCAATTGTTTTTTCGCATAATAAAATACGGGCGTAGGGTTCATACCGATGTCCAGCACCTGCGCGCCTGCCTGCAGCAGCCCCCGTATCAGGCTTTCTTTCAGTTCGGGTGTCGAATTGCGGATGTCTCCGCTGACGACTATTGTTTTTCCCCCGATTATAGTTGCGACTGCCAGTCCGATTTTATAACTGATATCGGCTGTCAGTTCCTTACCGTAAATTCCGCGTATGTCGCAATCCTTGAATATTCCCATATTATACTCCGTAAATTTTCTGGCATTGGAATACAAACTCTTCGTACAGGTTCTCATACTGTGGAACCAGATCGTCGAAGGGTTTTACCGTCTTTTCTATCAGCAGCATACTGTCCGCCGCTTCCGTAATAGTCCCAAATAAAGTTTTGGATGCCGCTATCATCGCGCTGCCCATTGCCGCGTTGGTTACCTTCGGCACTTTCAGCGTTTTGTTTAGTATGGTCGCACGGATCTTGAGCCATTCACCGCTTTTGGTCGCACCGCCGACCGCGTAGATTTCGCTGCCCACGCTGCATCCCAGGCTTTCCATAACGGAATAAGACATCTTTTCAACGTATCCGACACCTTCCATATAGGCTGTATAAAGCTCGCTCTCAGCGCCGATCCCAACTACAAACCTTTCCGCGTCAGGATTTACAAACGGAAACCGTTCGCCCCTGCCCGAAAGGGGGTAAACCAGAATCTGCGTTGGAATCAGTTCCAAAACTCTTTTATCCAGCCTTGAAAAGTTCTCTTTTCCGAAAACTTCGTTTAAAACGCTCCCCCCTGCATTGGAAGCGCCGCCGGGCATATAATACCCTTCGGGGTGTTTATGGCTGTAAACCCTGCCCTGGCTGTCCCGGATAAATTCCCTGGTAACGCCCTTCAAAACAAAAGTAGTACCGATAATGGACGCCCATTCTCCCGGTCTGACCGCGCCCGCTGAAAAAGCAGAGGCATATCCGTCGGTCGCACCCGCCGCCACCACCGTATGCGTGCTCAGTCCGGTTTCCCCGGCTGCTTTTTCGGAAATACACGCTATCTTTTCACCGGGAGGAACTACCTCCGGCAGTTTCCGGGTATCCAGTCCGGTCTGCGGAATAAAATCCCCCCATCTTTCATGGAATAAATCATACCCTGTTTTAAGCGCGTTTGAATAATCGGTCGTATAAAAATTTCCCGTCAGCTTGCCGACAATATAATCCGTCTGGTGTATGCAGCAGGCTGCCCGACCGTATAAATCCTGCAAATTCTGTTTCAGCCACAATATCTTGGGCAGAGCGTAGGACGAATTAAAACGGTACCCGTGCGCCGCCTCATGATCTCCTGCAACCGCGCTGATCGCTTTTGCCTGTTCGCCCGACCGGGAATCGTTGTACATGATTCCGTTTGTCAGAGCTTCTCCTTGTCCGTCCACCAGCAGGATGGTGCCGGATGTTCCGTCTACCGCCAGAGACACGATGTCTCCGATTTTATATCCTTTTTCCTCAATCTCGCGGATGCATTCCGCTATCACCATCCGGGTTTTGTCCCACCAGTCGTCCGGATGCTGCTCTTTTAGTGACGGACTATCAAGGACGTTCATCGCGGCAAAGGATTCGCTGCAGTCAGCCCATACATTTCCCTCTGCGTCCGCGATCACGCCCCGTACGCCCTGCGTTCCGATATCCAACCCGAGCACAAACATGTAGTACCTCCCGAAACTTTTCGCTGTATTTATAAATTATATCATACTTTCTATTCATTGATAAGTTTGTTCATAAAGAGTAAAATATATGGCAAAGAATATTCGAATGAGAGGTATTTCAAATGAAGCTGTTGGAACCCGTCTGTGTTGGTAAAACCACATTTAAAAACAGAATCGTAATGCCCCCCATGGAAACGCGCCTCAATACAATTTCGGGTGACGTAACGAATGAATTGATTGACTATTATACCGAACGTGCACGGGGCGGCGTTGCTGCAATCATTGTTGAAAACACCTTTGTGGATAACAAGGAAAGCCGGTCCTCCCTGGTGTCTTCAGGGCTTTATAACGACCATTTGATCCGTGGCAAAGGCCTTTTAGCCGATGCCATCAAAGACAACGGCGCGGTGGCAATCATCCAGTTGTCACACGGAGGCCGGCAGGCAAACGGGAAAGCTAATCCGCTGCAGCCTGTGGCCCCTTCCGCGGTGATGTGCAGCGTAACCAGGCGCATGCCCAGGGAGCTTACCATTCCTGAAATCGTTGAAATCGAAGACGCGTTTGCACAGGCCGCTGCGCGGGCCAGGCAATCCGGTTTTGACGGAGTGGAGATCCACGGCGCTCACGGCTACCTGATTTGTTCTTTTTTATCTCCCTATACCAACCTGCGCACGGACGAATACGGCGGAAGCGCTGAAAACCGCGGCCGGTTTGCAAAAAATATTCTCACAAAAGTACGCAAAGAAGCGGGAGACGATTTTATCGTTGGAATCCGCCTCTCCGGAAGCGAATTTATAGAAGGCGGGCTCACCATAGAAGATTCCGTTTCATTCGTTCCCACAGTCAACGACCTGGTGGATTATATCAGCATGTCCGGTTCCAACTACGAAAGCGCCCCGCTTCATAACATTACAGCCATGTACCTGCCGGGCGGAGAATATATCCAGTTTGCCGAGGCGGTGAAAAAAGTTACTGACAAACCGGTAATCACCGTGGGTTCGTTGGACGCCGATATGGGCGAAGTAGCCCTGCGGGAAGACAAGGCGGACATCGTTGCCCTGGGGCGCGCGCTGATCGCCGATCCGCAGCTTCCAAACAAGCTGAAACAACGAAAGCCTGAAGAGATCCGTCCCTGCTGCCGCGGAAACGAGGGCTGTATCAGCCGGTTTTACCGGGGCCTTGCCATCCGCTGTGAAGTGAATCCCGCCTGCGGCCGCGAGTCGGAATTCCGTATCAGGAAAACGGCAAACAAAAAGAAAATCGTTATTGCAGGCGGAGGCGCCGCCGGTATGGAATCCGCGCGTGTTGCGGATCTGATGGGCCATGAAGTCATCCTGCTGGAAAAATCGGGACGGCTGGGCGGTCATCTTGTGGAGGGCGGCGCGCCGGACTTTAAAGAAAAAACCTCCGATTTCCTGGACTGGCTCCGTTTGCAGATTAAGAAGAGCAGCGTAAACGTCCGGCTGAATACCCCGGCAACGCCCGAACTGATCGCTCAATTGCATCCGGACGCCCTGATTATAGCGATTGGTTCCCATTATGCGGATCCTCCGATTCCGGGGATCGAATGTACGCTGCACGCGAACAAAGCCCTGATTGATGATCTGGTCGCGAAAAAAATCGTCGTGATCGGCGGAGGCCTGGTGGGTTCGGAAACCGCTCTGATGCTGGCTGAACAGGGAAAACAAGTCACCATCATAGAAATGCTCCCCGAGATCGTTCCGGATCATGAGCCGGGCGCAAAAGCCGCCCTTCAGTATATGCTTAACGAAAACCATGTGGACATACAAACGGGAAAAAAGGTAAAATTGATCACAAACGACGGCGTAATGTGCGAAGACGGCATGAAGGTAAACTGTGAACTGGTCGTCAATGCGACCGGGCTTTCCGCAAACTGCCGGGAAGCAGAAGCCCTTTCCGGCATTGTACCCAATACTTACGCGATCGGGGATTGCGTGGCCGCCCGCAAAATATACAACGCCACGCACGAGGCGTGGAAAACGGTATTCAAAATAGAGAATGAATTTTAAATTATATTAAATTTTTTATACTTTTTTATTGTGGGATCGCCTTTTGCGATCCTTTCATTTTCGTGTTCCGCACTCATAATGCTGTTTTTTCAGTAATATTTATGTAATATCCATAATTAACTTATTGACATAAAGCGACAAAAATATATACAATGGTAGTATCATGAAAAACGTTTTAATATTGCTCCCTTTTACATTTACAGGCGCTGTCGTTTATGTGTTTTATTCGTTGTCTTTTACAAACCCTGTTTTTGTTGAATATTATTATTCAAGGGGCGTCTATCCTTTTTTAAGCAAATTCTCTTCCTTGACTGCAAATCTGCCTTTCAGCGCAGCCGAGTTCTTGACTTACGCATTTTTTGGCTTCCTTGTTTTCTATATATTTTTTATTGCTTCAGCTTTCTTCAGGAAGAAAAACCGCATTCAGTCGGCCCTGTTCAGAACAGTAGTTCTTTTTGTGATTTTAAGTTCCATGTGGGGATCGTTTATGCTGAGCTGGTCAATCAACTATGCCCGCCAGCCGATTTCGCAATCCCTCGGCCTGGACGCGACTCCAGCCTCCGGGCAAGAATTGTATGGCGTTTGCAGCCGCCTTGCCGGTAAAGCCAATTATATGCGCAGCCAGACAAAACAGGATGAAAACGGTGTTTTTATACTGACCAAATCTAAAGAAGAAATCAACCGGGAAGTAAAAGCGGTTTACAGGAACAATGCGCCCCCTTTCATGAATCTGGGCGGGGAAACCAATGTAAAAGGCGTCTCCTCTGTGAATCTGCTGTCCACCATGAACACGCTCGGGATATATATTCCTTTTACCTACGAGCCCAATATCAACATGCAGATGCCCGACCTGTACTATGCATCCTCGGCCCTGCATGAATACGCGCATTTTAAAGGATTCGCCCGCGAGGACGAGGCGAACTTCATCGCTTACTATGTCTCCAAAGACATGGCGGACACAGATTTTTCCTATTCGTCCACCATGCTCGCGCTCGGCAACTCGCTCAATCAACTGGCAGATTGCGATTACGATTTATATTGTAATGTCTACGATACGCTTTCCGATCCGGTGAAAAGGGATTTTGCCAACGAAAACGCCTATTGGGCAAACTTTGAGAAAACAAGAGAGACGGTTGAAACCATGAATAACAATTACCTCATTTCAAACAAACAATCGGACGGCGTCCGAAGCTACGGACGCATGGTCGATCTTTTGATTGCATTAAACCGGTCAGGAGATTTATAAAAATTATTCGGCAAACCATAAGTTAACATAATATAACATATATTTATTTTTTTATGTAATTAAGTTGTAATACCCCCCTTTTTATTTTATAATATAATATTGAAAAAATAATTTCAGGAGAAAAAAGATGTCAAACGTACATATCATAGACCATCCACTGATCCAACATAAACTGACGTTTATGCGTGATAAAAACACCAGTTCAAAAGATTTCCGCGCGCTTCTTGAGGAAATTGCAATGCTCATGGGGTACGAAGTTACGCGTGATCTGCCTCTGGAAGAAGTGCAAATAGAAACTCCTGTCGGGCCTGCAACCACCAGGGTGATCACCGGCAAAAAACTGGCGATTGTACCCATCCTTAGGGCCGGACTTGGAATGGTGGACGGGCTTTTGAACCTTGTACCTTCCGCGCGTGTCGGGCATATCGGCCTTTACCGTGACCCCGAGACTTTAAAGCCGGTGGAATATTACTGCAAGCTTCCCAGTGATGCGGACGAGCGTATCATCATCGTTGTTGATCCCATGCTGGCAACCGGCGGCAGCGCATCCGCGGCTCTGACTTTCTTAAAACAAAAAGGATGCTCGCAGATCAAGCTTATGTGCCTGATTGCCGCTCCCGAAGGGATCGCCGCCATGCAGAAAGCGCATCCGGACATTGACATCTACGTCGCCGCGGTTGACGAAAAACTCAACGAGCACGCCTATATCGTTCCGGGTCTGGGCGACGCCGGCGACAGGCTGTTCGGAACAAAATAAAGTCAAATACAATTCAGGCCGCCGGTATCCGGCGGCCTTTTTAAATGTTCCGGCGAACGGAACATTTTTTATTTAAGATAAGTTCCCTTTCTGAAAAAAATCCTCAAGCCCCATGCAGACCGCCTTTGCAAACTGCCTTTGGTACGAATCGTCAAGCAGTTTTGCTTCTTCCTCCCTGTTGCTGATGAATCCGCATTCCACAAGCACGCTTGGCTGTTTGTTTTCCCGCAGTACGATCAGGTCTCCCGACCGGTGGGTGCAGGGTTTCAGCAGGTCCACATTGCCGTTGATGGAACTCTCAATGGTTTTGGCAAGCTCTTCACCCGGTACGGAACCCGGCTGAAACATGACGATCGGGCCGTATACGGAATGATCGTCCAGAGAATTCATATGGATGCTGATAAATGCATCCGGATCCTCTTCTTTGGTGATCTCGCGCCGTTTTGCCATATCCTCGTCTTTGGTAGCTGCAATCGCATTTTTATCCGTTCGGGTCATGATTACCTGCATCCCGGCTGCTTCCAGTTCCTCCTTCAAAGCTTCCGCCATCTTAAGATTTATATCGGATTCAATTGTCCCGTCTATCCCTGTAGCCCCCGGATCAAAACCGCCGTGCCCCGGATCCAGGACTACCTTTTTAACAGTTGAAACAGAATTGTTTGCAGGAATGTCATTTTCCACAGCCTCGCCGGCTGTCCCTATTTTCGGCGGCTGAGCGGAATTATTCTTATTTAAAATAAAGAGAACCCCCCAAAATGCAAATGCAATTACCAAAGTGAAAAGTACCAGCGAACCCACAAATTTTTTTATGTTGATTTTGCGCCTGGGCCTCGAAACATCCGGGTCTGCAATAGATACATAAGCGCGGCTCCCCGCGCCCTCCCTGTTTACCTCACGCATATCTGCTCTCCCCTCTTAAGTTAAATCATCCCCATTAACCGCATAGCCTCTTGAATCTGGGACCCTGGATTACACCTGCAAAAAAGAATACGGCAAGGCTTGCGCCGGCTCCGGCCAGCAAGCCGGATGTATTCACGGGAAACGCAATATTGATTTGTTCCCTTATATCGGGAGGTATCAGTTGGGGAACCAGCGTATAGCTCATAAGCCCAAACGCAAAACTGATCCCGATTAAAACAAGGGTCTTTATCAAAAAGAACTTCGTCAGGTCTGACGCGCAAAATCCTATGAAACGAAGCATCTCAAATTCATTTCGTTTTGCCGTATCCGCCGGATTTTCAGAGTGCAAATACAGGTATGCGGAATAAAACAGCACGGCAGACCCCAGCAGGAAAAGATAAACTGCCTCCCTGTTTTTTTCATCCCAGCCGGATTGCTCCTCAGGCGCCGCATTCTGCACGACCAATCCCAGCGCGGATATTTTTTGGGACACATCCTCCGCATAACGCGTTTCCCCTGCCTTTACTACAATTCCGGTATAACTATTATCTCCGGCAAGCGTTTTTGCGGAGGACAGGCTGATGTACGCTTTTGCATCCTTTTGGCCGTCGTCCAGTATCCCGCAGATCTTTGCACTGACCGGACCCGATTCAGGCCCTGCCTGAACGGATATCCCGCTGCTGATCCACGCTTCTCCCTTCAGCGGTTCCCCGTCTTCATCCTTTTCCTGCAGCATATCCCACCCCGCTTTGTTCAGAACGACATACGGCATAACGGTCTTATCCGGAAAAACGGTTCCTTCCGAAATATCCGTCTTCAAATATCCGGCGTCAATGCCTTCCAGCGTTATTTCGCCGCCGGTATCGCCCAATAACAAGGTTCCCTGCAAATCTATCGTCGGCGAGGCATTCAATACCCTTTCTTCCTGCCGTATTTTCTCTAAAAGATCGCCGGTTATTGCCGACGAGCCGGGCGTTACCGTAAGTTCATACGGCTGCGTCAGCTGTTCCTGTACGCCTGCTGCAAGCCCGCCGCCCACGCACCAGCAGTATGCGCCCGCAGCAATTCCTGTCAAAAGGATAATACTGATCGCAGTTAAAGCGCGGCGGCCTGCCATCCAGAATAAATCAGCTTTTTTCATCATACACCGTCCTGCGTTTTTTCCTGACCAGCAACACGGCGGCCAGGCCTCCAAAAATGCCTCCCCCGATCAGGAGGGATATCCACCATTCCGAAGCGGATTCCGGTTTTTCTTCGGGCTGCTGCGCGCTGGTCTGTACTGCCGCTTCTTTGATGGTGGTGGAAACATCATAGTTTTGTGTGTATTCCTTGCCGTTCTCATCTTCGTAAACCAAAGTGATCGTACCTTTGCTCAGCCCGTATTTGCCTGATCCCGTATCTCCCCCGGTCATATCCATTGTCCCTGCGAAAATACTCATTGTCCCCTGTCCAGCGCTGCCGGCATCAAGGTTGCCTATAAAAGTACTTCCCGATGTAATCAACCCGGGCGCATCCAGTGTGCAACGTATATTGTATACTTTTCCTCTTCCAAGATTCATTACATTTAATTGAAGCGGGAACGTGTCCCCGGCATTCATTTCCTTTGCGATCGCAGGAGGATCCAGCTCCACCCGCACAGGCTGGACGATAGCCACTTCGGCTGAACCTGACGCCGAGAGGGTCTTCGCCTCATTATTGTCGTATTCGATCGCGAGAAGGATATGGTAGCGCCCGGGCGCCGTCGCGATATCGGCTTTTAAATGAAGCGTCAGCTGGACAGTTCCTTCTTTTTTTACTTTTTCAAAATAATAGGTGTTGGTAGCGTCCGTAAACGACAGGGTCGGGCAATCCGAACTGACAGTTACCGTCATGTTTTGAACCGATTTGATGTCGCTGGTATTTTTCAGTTCGATGGAAGCCGAAAACTCCTGCCCTGCCGCGATTTCCGCAGGGTCCATACTGTAGCCGGATACGATGATCTTGGGTTCCGATGTCGGCGTTTCTGTCGCCTGAGGAGTAGGGGTGGGCTCGGGCGCATTCGGATCGATACCATCCGTAATGGTGACATAGGCGGTAAACGAAGCAGTAACTTCCGTCCCATCCGCAAGCTGCCCCTTTACGTCCACGATTACCGGATAAGACCCGTTTACCCTACCGCCGGAAAGCGCGAGGTCGAAGCGAACAAGATAACAGTTGACCACGCCGCTGCCGCCGTTCACAGGCTGTGCCGCCAGCGTTATGTCTTTTTGGTAATTGGTAAAAACAAAAGGCGAGGTCCCCGGCTCTCCCAGATTTGGGATTACCGTCAGTTTGTTGTCTTTAAGTCCAGCGCTAGTAAGAACAGGAAAAACGATAACGGCTGTGCCATTGCCGACATACGGCGTATAACCTGATTGATAAGCCTTATCCATTCCGTCGTAAACATTTTGATTATCCAGATAAAATACTCCCTGCGCCTGCTGTCCTGCCCCCCCATCCGGCGACGGCTGGTCCGCAGGCTGTATAGAGTTTGTTGGGATTGCCGCCGCATTTTGCTCAGTGTTCGTTTCTTCAGCAAAAACCGTTGCCGGCAGCAGACATATAATAAGCGCTAAAATAACCGCAAGAATTTTATTCATTGTGTTTCTCCTCAATAATTGTACCTTCTACAATACGCAGCATCCGTTTAAAAGCTGATGCGAACGTTTCATCCGCAGTAGCGCAGATGATGGTGCAGCGGCCGCTGTGTGTAATAACCTGCAGGTTTTTCAGCAGCCCTTCTTTTTCGACTTCATTTAATTCAGTTTCCGGCTCATCCATAAGGATGATGGAGGGCTTGCCGGCCCAAGCTCTTGCAAGAGACGCCATCCGGCGCTCGTAAGGCCGGAGCGAGCCCGCCCTTTTTTTCATATGTTCTTTCAGCCCGAATGCATTTAAGATATTTCCGGCTTGTTTTACAGCGCTCCTTTTATCCATCCCTCTCGCCATCAGAGGGAGCGCTGTGTTTTCGGCGGCAGAAAATTCTTCAATAAAAACGGCTGTCTTCGGGACAATCCCGATATGCTCGTTTCGGAATGCAGCCCTTTGTTTTTCCGCCATCCGGTCCAATTCTTTTCCCAAAACCGTTACGGTACCACTGCTTGGCGGCTCCATTCCTGAGATCAGATAGATCAGCGTCGTTTTTCCGCTTCCGGGTCCGCCCAAAACTGCGGTAAATTCTCCCTCCGTAACGGTCAGATTAACCGGCTCCAGCGCCCTTACGCCCGCAGGATTAAAACGGACCGCATCTTTCAGTAAAACGATATTTTCCATCACCTTATCTCCGTTATGATCCCGGCTTCCATCTCGCATACCGTATCGCACAACTCGTCTATATCCATCTGGTTGTGGCTGGCCAAAAGGATCGTTTTTCCTTTCTCCCTGAGCACCTTGATCAGTCCGCGCATATGGGCGACGCCGTTTTTATCCAGGCCGTTAAAAGGTTCATCCAATATCAGAATGGTTGGGTCTTCCATAATGGCCTGGGCTATTCCCAAACGCTGCCGCATTCCGAGCGAATATTTTGAAACATGCTTATTGAGTCCAGGATCAAGTCCGACCTGGCGGATAGCGGCCGCAATGTCATCCGTTGTAATTTTTTTCTTTAATGACGCCAATACCTGCAGATTTTTCATTCCTGTCAGATTCGGCAGAAAACCCGGCGTTTCAATAATGATGCCCATATCGTCCGGGAAGTCGGCATCTTTCCCTACCTGCTGATATCTCACCCGCACGTATCCGCTGCTGGGCAGCAGGAAGCCGCAGATGCATTTCATCAGTACCGTTTTTCCCGAACCGTTGTTACCTACGATTCCATGGATTTTGCCCTCTTCAAAATCATGAGACACATCTTTTAATACTTTTTCTTCTCCAAAATGCATGCTTACATGCTGTACACTGATTGCAATATTCATGAACACCGGCTCCTGTTATTTATTTGGCACATGTCAAGCTCCTCACTGCTCAGTTCCCGTAAACTGAAAACTATACTTTTTTATGCTCTTTAAAGTTACGATAAAGCAGAAAATAATCGCTGTCCCGAATATCAGATAAGTCTGCCACAGCCTAGGCAGAAGGTCATAACCGAAATTATGCATCTGGTATGTCGCGTTGTTCAAAGGAGATATCCAGCCGATCGCCACATTTACCTTGTACATAAACGCTTCGGGCAGTTGGAGCATACTTCCAATTGTTTTAGGGTCCAGCAAAAATCCAAACAGGCTGTAAACAAATACGCTGGCCACACCGGCAATCTGCCCTTTTCTGATATTGAATACCAGCATAATAAATACCATCAGCAGGGTGTACAGCATCATAAGCACAAAGATCGTTGCCATTACGGGATAAGGCGTGCTCATTTCCAATGTCTTTACAAAAGCCGGCAATGCCACGGCCTGCCCAGCGCCCGAGTAACCGAGGATAGCCGCCGTCATGCTCCACATGTTTCCCGCAAATGAGCCCCGCATGCACAAAATGCTTGTGGCCGCCAGAATAAACGCGAGATATACGCCTGTCGCAAGCACGATGTACACTGCCTGGCCCGCTATCCAGACGCGGCGGTTGATCCGCATCAGGTAAAAAGGCGTTCCGGGGCTTAAAAAAGGCATATCGGCGAACAATACGACCAGCAGCAGGGATGATAAAAGAATCGAATTGCTGTCGCCGAATGTCCATATGAACGCCTCCAGAATCTGCATTGTTGTTCCGTTATTGGCCGCAAACACAGCAGCCTTGTTGGACAAAAGGTAGCATAAAACAAACGCCATGCCAAAGGTGATCACTATTCTCGGGTTTCCCTTCCACTGCCTGAAATTATAAGCCGCAACAGAAAATATTCCATTCAATTTTTTCATTTTCATTCTCCTTTGTGGTTACAGTTTTCCAAGCTGTTTTTTTGCCAGTATGGCAAATGCCATAATTATGACCGCAGAAAACTCAAGCAGCAAAAGCACCACGCCCAGGCCCCCAAGCTGCCAGGAGACTGAGGGATTGAGCCATTCCCTGGGATACAGTACATACAGATGATTAAAATAACGTTCATATATAATAATCAGCAGATAATATAGTACAAGCGGCGCAGCATAAGCCATATACCGGCTCTTTGTTGCGGCTGCCAGATAAAATCCCATGAGAGACCAGAACATGCCTGCAAAAAAGAATATGGATGCGTTTCCTAAAATCCAGCCCAGGTAAGGCAGGGTTTCTTTTCCGGTAGCTGCCGCTTCAAGAGGCATAAAGATCAGCGCCGATATACCAAATGAAGCCAGAATACCTAAAAAAAGAACAAGACCTCCCGAAATCCCACACGCAAGCACTTTTCCGCCGATATACCCCCTGGTTCCCGCTCTGGGCAGATATTCTTTTATGAACCCGCTTTTCAGATCGTCCAGATAGGAAGCGGCATAAGGCAGCGTGCATAGAATGGGTACTGCGAATGTGACCATATCCGATTTCATAGCTTCCATGATCATTGTGATATGCGTCCCGAAAGGCAGCAGGTCTTTCAGGCCGGCACCAGCCAGGCTTTCTGTTCCGGCGCCCACCATGACGGCCGCCATTACGGCCACGCCAATCCAAAATACCTTTGACAGAAGCGCCGAGCTCAGGCTGGCTTTGATAGCATGTGTTTTGTTCATATAATTTCCTTTCGGTAACCCGGCGGGTAAATCAGGGTAAAAGAAAGCAGGCATGGCGTTATATAGGTGTGTTTCTTAAATCCATGCCTGCTTCTATCAAAGATCCTTCTTAATATCCCAGGCTGCGGTTGATGATGCTCCCGTCAATGGCATTGACGGTCAGTATGGGTATGGGCCCGTCTTTATACTCTTTGGTTTGGCCGTCCGTTTGGTTGATATACGTCATTGTCCCAAAGAAATCCCAGGCTGGGACCAGCAATCCGGAATCGCGTTTGTCCTGCTCCGTAACACGCGTCAGCCCGAACTCTATATGGTCTACGGTAATATCTATCCCCACCAGATTGGGGTTGCCCTGCGCGAGTCCGTCCCACGCGTTCACAGCCAGGGACATGGTATTAAACACGTTAGTAATTTCATTAAACGACAGCAGGTTTGAATTCTCGGTTACCGTACCGGCCATATTGTAAGGCGATCTCCAGCTGAATCCAACGATGCCCGTGTCGTCGATCGCAAAGGTCATATCTTCGTAAGCCCATGGCGTGGACTGCATATCTTCCTCTACTTTGATGCAATCCCACACGGTATACGTAACCGGAATGTTGTTCACATGCCGCGAATACCGGAGAAACCATACGCATTTGCGGGGATTTGCATACTGGCTCTGGTCAGCCGTCATGTCGCTGCTGCCGCCGTATCCCTTATCGGCCGAATAGCATACCATGTTTGTTAGCCCCAGGTCGGCGATCAACGCCTCCGCTTTCGCTTTCGCGTCGTCCACCGTAATGGTGACGTCCGGTATCTGTTCGAGCTCAGCCGAGGAAATGTAAGGCGTCAAGCCTTCAGCCTCGGATTTTTCTATATCTTCTTTTGTGGTAAAATACCCCATGTTTTTGGAGAAAGCGCTTTTTTCGGAGGTATATTCCACATAATTTACCGCGTCTTCATAATTATAAACGCCCAGGCTTTCATACCCCGCGTCCGACTGCGCCAGGGCATGCACTTTCTCGCCGGCCGTATAGTAAATATCCTGTTCCATCGGCTCCAGCTTGCCCGTAGTGGGGACTTTTTGGGTGGTATCGGGCGCAGTTTCGAGCTGACTCTGCAAATCGCTCAGCATTGCCTGCATCATAGCCCCGCCGCTGCGCTTGGGATCCTTGCTGTTTTGTTCGTCTGGGGGCATTGCGGCAAGCGCAGCCTGCGTCTCCAGGATCTTTTGCTGTATTTCACCTTTGGACAGCTTATAAGCGTCGCCCGAAAACATATCCTTGCCCTTCATCAGATCCTTCACCAGTACGTCCACCTGTTCCTGCGTAACGCTGGATCTTTCCACCCTATCAACGGATACGCTGTCCGCATCGGGAATCTCAACATCCGCGTTTACATGAATTTTTACCTTGCCGTTCGGGTCCGAAAGTTCCGCCTGATAGGTTGGCTGAGCGCCCATTTTTTCCGCAAGCGTTCCCTGCGCGCCGCTGCTTTCAGTCGGCTGCGTGGCCTTGTCGATCAGGTTATCCAGGCTTTTTCCCTTAACCACCGTTTCTTCGGGCGTCGGCTGGCAGGCGACAAGCAAAAGAGAAAACGCCGCGGCCAGCAGAACACATATCATTTTTTTCATAGCATTTTATCCTCTCTCTTTTCTTGCACCCATCATCTCATAAACCGGAAACAAAAAGTTCATCAAAATGTAAATGTTTTGTAATCGCATCCTAAATTATGGAAATATTATCTTTACTTTGGTGCCTTTGCCGATTTTGCTCTCGATCACAAGTTTGGCGCCGTGCGCCTCGGCGATTCTGGCCGCCAATGCAAGACCTATTCCGCTTCCGCCTTTTTTCCTGCTCCTGGATTTATCCACCATATAAAACGGCTCAGTGATCCTTGGGATCTCGTCTTCCGCTATACCCATCCCCTCGTCCGTCACTTCAATCGTCCTGCCGTATGCCCGCACCGTCACGGTCTGTCCCTTTGTTGACGCCTTGGATGCGTTGTCTATCAGATTGATCAAAAGATCCTGCATCAGGTCCGCATCCATAGGCAGGCGGCCGATACTGTTGTCTATAATCAAATGAATCCCCCGCTGATGCAAAACCTCCCGGATGCTTCGTTCAACGTTCTGAAGCAGCCTTTCCACCGGCTCTTCTGTTTTTGCGATATCCTCCCGGATCACGATCAGCGCCATCAGTTTTTGCGTCAAACGCTCCAGCCGCCTGCATTCGTCATAAATGTGCTTCAATGAAGTTTGGACGGCCTCTTCAGGCAGTTTGGTGGTCAGCAATGTTTCGGAATACCCGATCACCGATGTTAGAGGGGTTTTATACTCGTGCGTCAGCGCGCTCATAAAGAGCCTGCGCCTCTCCGCGATCTCTTCCAGTTCCGCTACATGCGTTTGCACTGCCTGGGCCATACTGTTGAAATCCTGCGCCAGTTCTCCTATTTCATCGCCTGTCGTTATTGTCGCCCGCTGTGAATACTCGCCTTTCGCAATCCGCTTCGCAGAACTTCCAAGGTTTTTTATAGGCCGCAAAGCCAGTCTCACAAACAGAACAATAAGCGCAATACCTGCAGCAATGCACAATGCGCCGATAACCAAAAACCGGAGTCCCATTTTTTGTATATCTTCATATACGGAAGATATATCCCGCACAACATAAACGGAATATTCTTCCCCTAAAACAGATACCTTGTTGCCCACAATTAAAATATTCCTGCCGTTCTGTTCATCCAGCAAATATTTTTGTTCTACCGGGTTTTGCAAAGGCAAAAGCATTTCGGGCTGAATGTCCATACGGGAATAGATGGTTTCCCCATCATCCGATACAAGCACCGCATCGCGGTCTGCATAATTTGAAAAACAATATTTTATCAGTGAACTCTTCGTAACTGCATCCAGATCATTTCTTCCGTAATAACTTGTCATGTTGCTGAAGGAAAACTGTAGGTTGTTTTGCTCAGACTGCGCGTTTTCCACGGTTACCTGCAGGATATCCTTTTTCGCCTGCGCCAGAAGCGCCGCACAGCAAATGGTAACAATTATAATTAGTACGACAATGCAGATGAGCGAAATTTTAAGCCACAGTTTCATCCATTAATCCTCCAGGCGGTATCCGGTTTTGGAGATCGTTTTGATTTCTTCGTTTAAATTGAGTTTTTTTCTCAGGTTGGCGATGTGCACGTCCACCGTGCGCGTCTCCCCGACAAAATCAACGCCCCATATTTCATTTAAAAGCCTGTCCCGTGGCATTGTTCTGTTCTTGTATTTTGCCAGCAAGGCAAGAAGATCAAATTCAAGCGGTTTTAAAGGAATTTCTTCGCCCGCCCGGGTGACGGACCTTTGCTCTAAATCAATTGTAATATCCCTGATCCGGATAATGCGGTTCAGTCTTCCGTTTCTCTCCAGAACTTTTTCAATCCGTACAAGCAATTCCAGGATTTCAAACGGCTTTACGATATAATCCTCCGCGCCTTCTTTGAGCCCTTTTACCTTGGACGTAACGTCCGCTTTTGCGGTCAAAAAGATTACCGGAATATTATATTGCCGCATGGCGGGAAGCATTTCAAACCCGTCCAGACCCGGCAGCATCACATCCAGCAGTGCCAGATCAAACGAGTGGTCGTTTCCCAAAAAAGCCGTTGCCTCCGCACCGTCCGAATAAACGGAGCAGTCAAAACCCGCAACCTGCAGGTTAATTTCTATCAGCTGCGCGATCGCCGCATCGTCTTCTACAACCAGTATTCTGTTTGAAGCCATAAACCATCCTCCGGAAAAAGACATTCTTAATTATCTTAGCACAAGGGTCCGCAAAAAAGATCATCGTTTTGTAAACGAATGATTAACGCCTTGCGAATCATTTAAACCTTAATATGCTTGCTTTTTCATATAATTATGCCGTCTCACAGTTTTAATAAAAAAAGCAGGCTCCTCAAGGTTCCTGCCATTCCTTTTATCAATTCTAAAGCAAATATCAATCTTTTTTATCCGTTCTTGTATTCAGTTTTTCCTTTATCACGTACTGCGGCTGTTTGTTTAAGGATATGAACGTTCTTCCGAGGTATTCCCCCACCAGTCCGAGGACCAGAAGTATAAGGCCGCCGATAAAAATCAGCGCCGCCATGTTGGACGTCCACCCAAGCTGTACTTCAGCGGGGCGCAGCAACTTCTGTATTATTATGACTATGCCGAATATAAACCCAAAAATTGAAAAAACCATTCCTGTTACGGTTGCAACGCGCAGCGGTTTTATGGAAAAACTCGTAAACCCGTTCAGCCAGAGCGAAATAAGTTTTCCAAGGGTGTATCCGGATGATCCTGTCGTCCGCTTCCTGTGGTTTACAGGAACGTCGGTAATGCTCGAAGTCGTCCTTAAAACAAGTCCGCCCAGGTATGGATACGGATTTTCGTACCTGACGATTTCATCCACCACAAAACGTCTCATCGCCACGTAGCTGGACATATAGAGGTTCCTCGGCTTGCCCAGCATAAGCTCGGACATCCGGTTATTAAGAGCGCTCCCAAAATTGCGGAATATGCTGTGCTGCTTTTCATCATATCTCGCATAAACAACGTCATAGCCTTCATTGATTTTATCGATCAGTTTTGTGGCTTCCTGGGGCGGCGTCTGCCCGTCGTCATCCATGCATATGACGATATCCCCAACGCTTTCGCGGAGGCCCGCCATCAGGGCGGAATGCTGCCCAAAATTTTTGGAGAAGGAAAGCATCCTCACGTTGGCGTATTTCCGGCATAACTCTTTGATCACGGCAAGCGTATTGTCCGGGGAACAGTCGTTCACCAGGATGACTTCAAATAATTGTCTTGTAAAAACAGCGCAAATTTCATCCACAACTTTTTCTATGGAATCCTGAGACCTGTAACAGGGAATCACAAAGGACATCATGACTATTTTTCTCCTTTAAAAAAAGCCTTTACGTTATCCGTAATAAACTGAACCTCATTTTCACTCAGGCCGTAATACATCGGCAGGCGGACAAGCCTTTCGCTTTCACGCGTGGTATACATGTCCTCCCCGTCAAACCGCCCGTATTTTTTACCGGCAGGCGACGAATGCAGGGGCACGTAGTGGAATACGCACAGAATGCCTTTTGCCTTCATATAATCAATAAAATCAGTACGCGTCTTTAAATCCCTGCACTTCAGATAAAACATATGCCCGTTGTGCACGCAATTCTGAGGAATATACGGAAGCTCGATCAGTCCGTCGTCCTGAAGCGGCTTCAGCAAGGAATAATAGGTATTGTAAGTTTTGATCCTGTCCCGGTTGATCTCTTCAGCGATCTCAAGCTGAGCATACAAATACGCCACATTGATCTCGCTGGGCAGATAACTGGAGCCTACGTCCTGCCAGGTATACTTGTCCACCTCGCCGCGCCAGAACTTGCTGCGGTCGGTGCCTTTTTCCCTGAGCATTTCCGCGCGTTCAACGTATTGCCGGTCATTTATCAGCAGTAGGCCGCCTTCACCCATCGAATAGTTTTTTGTTTCATGAAAACTGTATGTGCCCATATCGCCTATGGTTCCGAGCGTCTTTCCTTTATAGGCAGCCATCATCCCCTGCGCCGCATCTTCCAGTACCTTAAGGCCGTGTTTTTTCGCTATGGCCAAGATCGCATCCATTTCGCAAGCTACGCCGGCATAGTGCACTACAATGACGGCCTTTGTATTTGGCGTGATTGCACGCTCGATTTTCGTCTCGTCGATATTCATGGTATCAGGCCGGATATCAACAAATACGCACTTGCCTCCGCGCATTGCGACCGCGTTCGCACTGGAAACAAAATTATACGACGGGAGAATCACTTCATCCCCCTCGGAAATACCGGCCAGTATGCCCATCATATCGAGCGCATGGCTGCAGGATGTGGTTAACAGCACTTTGGGGACCGAAAGCCGCTCTTCAAACCATTTATTCACCTTTTGTGTATAAGGCCCGTCCCCGCAGATTTTTTTATTGACAGCGCAAGCATCCTCAATATAATTTATTGCGGTTTTCACATACGGCGGTACATTAAAAAAAATCATACGTGGACTCCTTTAAAAGTTTCATTTTTATGAACTACAAAGTTAATTTTACTACTTCATGTCAACTATTACAATATTTTTGTTACTGTACACATACTGCCCCAAGCCGGTCAAAACTGCCCTTTTACATAAATTTGATTTGATAATAAGCCAATAATTTGTTAAAATTACAATTAAATAGTTATTTTGAAATGGAGACAACCATATGCACGGTTTGGAAAACAAAAAAGGCTTCATATGCGATATGGACGGTGTTTTGTACCACGGCAACACTCTTTTGCCGGGCGTCAAAGAATTCCATAAATGGCTTACCGACCATGATAAAAGATACATTTTCTTAACGAATTCCAGCGAACGCTCCCCGCGGGAACTTCAGCAGAAACTGGCCAGGCTCGGCCTTGAAGTACCCGAAGAACATTTTTATACCAGCGCGCTGGCTACCGCCGATTTTTTAAAGCATCAGTGCCCGGGCGGCAGCGTGTACGTGATCGGCGAACCCGGCCTTTTAAACGCGCTTTACGACGTAGGCTTCACCATGAACAACGTAAATCCGGATTATGTGGTCGTGGGTGAAACACGAGCCCTTAATTATGAAATGATCGAACACGCGACGCTGCTTGTGCAAAACGGCGCCCAGCTGATCGGAACCAACCCCGATATCACCGCTCCTACCGAAAAAGGGATCATCCCCGCCACCCGGTCGCTCATTTCCCCAATTGAAATGGCCTCGGGCAGGAGCGCTTACTTTTTGGGAAAACCCAACCCGCTGATGATGCGCATCGGTCTTAAAATGCTGGACGTGGATAACGACGACGCCTGCATCGTGGGCGACAGAATGGATACCGATATCGTCGCCGGGATCGAAAGCGAGATCGATACCGTACTGGTGCTCTCGGGCGTCACGACAATGGAAAACATCCAGAATTACGCCTACCGCCCCAAATACATTCTGAGCGGCGTCGGCGAAATATTCATAAAAGAAGATCTATAGAGTGCAAGATCTGCTTAGCTTTTATAATAAAACCCTGCTCAATCTAAAACTGGGCAAGGGTTTCATTTTTTTATCCACAAACTATTGACCGGCTCAGAAATGCCGGCTTTTTCAGCATTAATAATAAAAAATAACCAGATTCGTTTCTTTCAGTGTTGGTTCTCTTTCTCTTGGCTGTGGCCAAATTTAGGTCTTACATACTTTATTCTTGTTTCTCCCGCTTCCCGCACAATGCTGTATATATTGTCCCATTGCTCTTTAGCATCACCCTTTTCATAAGTGTCTTTCGGAAGTCCAAAACTTTCCCGGGTTGATTTATCTGTTTTATCTTTTTGCGCTTTTCCGGCTGGCGATGCATTTTGCGTTCCGTCTGTTTTAGCGTTCAACTTTTGTTTAAGCTGTTTTATTCTTTGTTCAATTTTTTCAATTTGTTTTTTTAAATCCATTACTTTTGATTCAGCTGTCTTCTTGTCTAGGGAATTATTATTTTTTACGCGCTCCATCTCTTTTTTTAATACTCTTTTTTGCTGTTCCAGTATTTCGATTTTGTTTTGTATTGAGGCCGTCTCATTTATACCTAGGGCAACCGGCTTTTGTCCGCTTACATTACCAATCATTTTTTACTCCATCCTCTGATTATTTAACAGCTTGAAACTGTTTAAATAAACTATCGGCAGAAGGCAATGCTTTTTAACCAGTTTGCTCCGGAATGCTGTTTTATTGTTTCGAAAGGATTAATAATACATAAAGGCAGAAACAATCGCCGTTTATTTCCGCAGTTACAGATCCCCGGTACTTTTCGGCCACCTGCCGTATATTGGGGATCCCCAGGCCTGTGCCTCCGGCATATTTTTTTGTCGGATGGCAGCTGTTCAAAATTTCTATCATGAAAAAATCGCCTTCCAATCGCGTAGATAATTTTATATATCTGCTTGTTTCCGCTACAAATTTGCATGCTGTAATTGCATTGTCAATCGCATTGGCTAGAATCACACAAACATCAAAATCATCCAGACCGCATTTTTTCGGAACCGCAACGTTACATGCAACAGCAATCTTTTCCTGCTGCGCCACGCTTAATTTATTGCTCAGCAATGCGTCAATAGCCGCATTCCCTGTACTGCAAAAAAATGAAAGGTTTTCTGCGGCCATTCCCAGCTTATTTAAATATTCCCTGGCCTCCTCCGTTTTATTTTTCTCAAGCAATCCGTTTACAACAACAAGATGATTTTTAATATCATGTCGAAAGGACATAGTTTGCATCTGCCGTATTTTTGCCTCTTCAATATATATTTTTTGCGCATGGATTTGCTGTTCCAGGATCATTCGTTCCTGCTCTGTTCTATAAAACGCTGTCACCTTTCCAAAAGCAAACATTGAAGTAAAAACGCAGGCAAAAGCCGTTATGGAAATGCCCATTACCCCGCATTCCTGTGCAAAGGACAAGCTTTTCAACGTTTTTACCGTCCCTGTTTCAGTATCTACCATAGTTGTTGTAGTCCATATCTCCATATTTTCCGCAAGATTAAAAAGAAGCGCCAGAAGCATCAGCGGAATCAATAAAATCAGCAAATAGCGATTCAATTGCGCCGGTTTCAGGTCGATTTTTTTTGCTATAAGCCAAAACATCAAAGCGGAAATAACGATGAAATTTATAGAAGATATTAAAACGGCAAACTGATACTGCAAAATACCGCTGTTCTGGCCGTATAACAGATAGTCTATTGGCGCCATAGTGCCCACAGCCAGTTGTTCTATGACATTAATTAAAATGCAGAAGAATAGAGACAGCCCCGGCGGCTGTTTTAGTATATATTTTATAAATAAAAATGACGACGAACACATAAGCAGCATCGAAAACGCCAACGATAAATCAAAATAAAGCGATATTCCAATTGATAAAAAGGAAAGCGCCATAAAAATAACGCAGCGTACCGTTTTTGATTTTGCATTGCTCAAACGTATCAGAAAACGATATTGAATAAAAAAAATGCATCCGTAGCATAGCATCGATACTACGGCTCCATATATAAAAGATCGTTCAAGTACAGAAACGCTCATTGTTATCTTCCCGTTTTTTTCAGATAGTCCAGCATAGCGTCTGAAAAATCCTGCTGCCGCAGTCTGGAAACAGGAATGCTGTCCCCGTTTTTCATAATCGCACAGTTATTTTGATAGCCCTTTACATGCTGCAGATTAATTATATAGCTTCTATGGCAGCGGAAAAACTTCGAAGGCAAATTCTTTTCCAGGCATTCAATCTTTTCGTAATAATTTATAACACTGTCCTTTTGATGAATATAGATAATGCGTTTTATTACTTCACAGTATAAAATATCATCTATTCTAACCTGCCAAAAGGATTGCGCCTTATGTATTGTCAAATAACTGCCTTCCCCGTCTTCCAATTGCTTCACAACCCTATCCAGCGTATGCGCCAGTTTCCGATCAGACAGCGGTTTTAACAAATAATTCGCGGCATTCACTTCAAACGCTTCAAACACTAATTCCTTTAATACCGTAACAAAAATAATACAACAGCTGTCGTCATATAACCGCAGTTCTTGGGCAGCCTGCATTCCGCTCATTCTATTCATTTGTATATCCAAAAAAATAATATCAAATTTCGATTTTTTAAAGAGTAATTTTTCAGCCGATTCAAAAATCTCAATATGGTAAATCAGCCCTTTTTCTTCCATATATGCTGTAACTTTTTCTTTTAATTCCTGCAGCATATACGTTTCATCGTCACAAATAGCAATTGAAATCATCAGTACATGCCTTTCTATTGCGCGATATCTTTCATCATTATACAGACACAGGACATTTTCATCAATTCAAATGTTCCGTAATGCCGGCTATACGTTCCAAAATGTGTGAAATGCGCATTGCATCGGTGAACAGTCATCGTATCATACTCTTTTACTATGAAGCATCTATTGCCGCCTGCAAAAAGAATTAAAAAGAGCCGTAAAACTGAACCTGGCAAGATCTGCTTATGCCCTTCAAAGAAACACCCCTGCTCCATTCAAGTTTGAGCAAGGGTTTAAACTTTTTTGATCAACTATGTCGGGTCCTTAGCTTATCTTATATCCACAAAATCATTCAGCATCGTAAAATATTTCTTTTTATCCCTTTCCCAGTTAAAGTCCTCGGAAAGCACGATTTCCTCTATTGTCCGGGAAAGCGCGCTGTTCAGGGAAGCCATACCCGTCTTCCAAAGCAGCTCGATCGAAGAGTGCCGTTTAAAGATATAAGCGATCTCTTCCACCAGTTCCTTTTTGATCTGTTTTGCCTCCGTACGGTCCAGCTTGTTGGTCAGAAGGTCAAAACTCGTGTTCGCCTTGTACCTGCTCTTGTAATACCGGATAAAGTCATTCAGATCGTCTTCAGGATTGCCGCCGTCAACTTTAAACAGGATCAGGAAGAACAGATGCCACTGGAAATCCACATTGATCAGTTTCAGAATGGTATTTAAAACCGTCATGAAGAAAGCGTCGTCGCACGCGAGCAGTTCGCGGTCAATTTTGATATGCCTGTCAAACTGTATCTCTTCGCCCGAAAGATTGTTGGTTATGTAAAAAACGTCCATCATAACCCTGCCGTAATCGCTCATTTCGGTAGCGTTGTTTACAATCAGGATATACTGCAGGATGCTGTCGCAGCTTTTCTTAAAATCGGTTACAAACCCCAGCGAACTGGTCATCTTGTTTGCGATCGTATCATGGATCATCTTGGACATAACGCCGTCGATATTCCGGATACGGTGGCTGATATGAGAATTATCGTCCCTTTTATACCTCCGGTACAGCTGGTGAAGCTGCCCGTCAATCAGGTTCAGGTTCTCCTTGATGGATACCATGCTGTCCAGGACCAGTTCGTCCAGAACCACATAGGCGTTGTTTTTATAGACGATCTTGTGTTCGATCTCTCCCCAGAATATGTTGACCAGGCACTTGATCTGAAGCTCGAAGTTCAGCTTTACCTCGTCCTTTTCATACCTTCCGTCGATCTTATATATATCGAATCCGTTCTTCTGTTTCTGGGGCTGCTTTTCGGAAAGCTTTAGCCGCATGGTAGGATTCGCCTCGTTGTAATAATAAATATGGTCGTCCGTTTTATCAAATAAAGAAACGATCAAATCGTAGACATACTTCTCGTCATCCACAAATTTACACTCGATCCGGAGGCCGACGATATCCTGTATGTTGGCCAGAGACTCTTCCTTGGAAGAAAAGATCCGGTAATAACTGTTCTTGATCATTTTTTCCCGAACGCTGGCCGGCTCTTTCACACGGTAATTCACAGTCAGCGTATATAAACTGTTGTCACAAACGATTTTTTCTATCCAGGCCTTCAATTCGAGCGCCGTATCTTCAAAACCGTCCCTGATCGTCTCGTAATACTGTACGATTTCGTCAATATGTTTAAATATTTTTAATTCCATTCGCTTGCAACCCCGCAGTACCTTCTATTCCGTTTTCCCAAAGGCAAATTCACATTTTTTATTATATACCATAAATCCCCGGCATGCAAATGAACCCCGGATTTTAAACACAGCCGCCACATTTCCCCGGAAAAAAACCTTTGATTCTTGCATCCAAATAAAGTATAATCGTTTTAAATTCATCAGAGTATTCAATTAACAACTTAAAAAGGAGGACTATCAAATCATGAACAAATCACGCACTCTAACCCTGATATCCGGCGCGTTGATACTCTTTTGTCTCGGCATCATCTATATTTGGAGTATATTCAACAAGCCGGTTTCCGCCTACTTCAACAACTGGGCGGAATCATCATATACCTTCAACATCATGCTTGTCACATTTGTGCTTGGCATACTCATCGGCGGAAGGATACAGGACAAAAAAGGCCCGCGTATTGTGGTGCTTTGGGGCGGCATCCTGTTTGCAGTGGGCATACTGCTTGCATCGGTTACGCCCAGCAGCCTGCCCTGGCTTTTTGCCTTTGCATACGGCGGCCTCGCGGGGTTTGGCGTTGGTATGGCTTATACTTCCACAGTATCCTGTGTCCAGAAATGGTTTCCGGACCGCAGGGGGCTTGCCAGCGGTGTTATGGTCAGCGCGTTCGGCGTTTCGACCGTTGCTTTCGGCCCGCTTGCCAGCAGTATGCTGACTACGCTCAGCGTGGGCAACACGCTGCAGATACTGGCGATCGCTTTCTTTGCGGTGGTGATCATATTTGTATGGTTCATCAAAAACCCGCCGGAAGGTTATATGTCCGATGTGGTGAAGGCCAAATCCAAAGCGGCGCCCGTTGCCGCTGACCAGTTTTCACCGGGCGAAGCGCTCCGTACAAAAGAGATGTATTTCATAATCATCTGCATGGCCATGCTGACGCTTTCCTACTTCATCATCAATCCCAAGATCACACAGATGAGCGGCCCCGGCGGAAAGAATTTTGCAGACCTCGCCGTGATCACTATTTCATTATCCGGCGTTGCAAGCGCTCTTGGCCGGCTATTGATCCCTATTTTATCCGACTTTAAAGGACGCAAATTCGCCTTTATGCTCCTGTTCATCATTATACTTGTTTCAATGGTTCTGATGATTTTCGTTTCAGGTCCCGTATGCATGGTGCTTATTTGGGCCATATCTTTCTGCTACGGAGCGTCCGCCGGCGTTTTCCCAGCCCTTACAGCCGACTATTACGGCGTAAAAAACATGGGCGCAAACTATGGGCTTGTGATGATAGGTTTCGCGGGAGCGGCAGTTCTTGCAATGAGCATATCTTCCATATTCATATCCGTGGATGCGGTATCAAGTTTTGCCTTTATCATTCCGGTTATCGCGTGCGTCATCGGCATTGTGTTTATGGCGATATTGAAGCCGCCGTCCAAAGCAAAATAAACAATATTTAAAAACCGTATCCGGCACGTTTTATCAGAAATGTTTTTAGGCCGGACCACTCCGCAGGCGGGTCGCCTGTGCAACCTAAAAGGTATGAAACAAGCCAGCATCTTAAAATGCTGGCTTTCTCTTTGTTCAAGACTTGCGCATTGATTACGCCTTTCATTTTTTCGATCTGATCAATCAACATTTTATCGCAAAGGTGATTCTCTTTCTGCAATTCCTTGCCTTCGCCCGCAAAAAGGCGCGTTAGATGATCTGATGATTCTTGAAAGAGCGGTATGCAAACGGCGTAAGTAATACGCATACTGCAGCCGCAAATACCGGTAGGAATACATAAGGCTTAACGACCAGCCCAAAGAGCTCGTATTGGATACCACTGGTCACAGACCCAAATTCCATCATGTTTGCCGGGAGGAGATGGAACAGATTGTACAGTACTGTATTTGCTTCTGAGATACTGATGAACATTGGGACAATCAGCAGAGGGCTTATGAGTATGATTACGCCGAAGGGAGATTTAAACTTTGCGGACAGCAGCATGGTTATGGCCGCAGTCAACAAACAGGCAAAAAAAGTGCAGACGGAAAGCAGCAAAGCCGTTTGTCCCATGGTCAGCGGATAGGGCGACATTGGGTAGTAAAGCTGCAGCGGAGCGTTCCCGCCGTCAAAACCGAAGGCGAACATGGAGAGAACATAGCCTGTAACGGTAAGTACAAGACTTATGGCGGCCGCAAAAGAGAAGCCGGTGAACAGCTTGGCCTGAATGCCCCTGCGTTTCCCATGCTTCGAGGCAAGTATGATCTGATCGGTTCCGGAAGAATACTCGCCGGAAAACAGCGGAGCAATACAGATTGCCATAACAAACGCTGACATCAGGCCAATGGTATACATGAGAGTAAAAAACTGCGTATAGCCCTCTGTATAGGAGAAAATAAAGGGCGTTTCTATCTGTGCATCCAATGCCAGAACTTTTTCCTTGGCCTGGCCGCTCATTCCAGTTTCTTCCACGAACTGTACTTGCCTGCCATCGCGCGCAGCGTAAAACTGATCAGCCTGTTCCCCGGTCAACGCCTGAAAATCCTCCATGTTGAACCGCCAAATAGCGCGGCTGATGTTGTAAATCTCGCTGTATGGCCGCGCAAGCGTCTGATACTCGGCCGTATCAATATAACTGTCTTTTTCGGGAATATGAGCGTAAGCCTCCGCCGCCTCCATAATCAATTTTGAGTCGATCTCCCGTCCGGCAAGGGCGCGCGCATATGCCCTATCCCTGACCATTGCGCTATAATTGGATTCATATACTTCACCGTCGACATAATAGCTGCCAAACAGTACGCCCCAGACGCTGACTGCAGTAAGGATAACAGCCAGCAGCAGAACAATCACAACGCTTTTTTATGCAATATCTTTTTATATTCATAACCGACTAAATTCCAGAAACCGTTCAATGTTCGCTCACCTCACTGAAATAGTATAGATAAAGATCCTCCAGAGCTGCCTGTGCAGTTTCCGCCGAATCACATGGTTTTTCCTCGCATATCAGACGCAGGAATACATCTTTTCCCTCCTGCCGCAGATTAATAACAGGATATTTTTCACAAAGGACATCCGCAGCCGCCTGCGGCACAACGCACTTCCAGATTTTGCCCTCAATCGTTCGGATGATTTCCTCAAGAGTACCCTGATGGACGATCCGGCCGTCTTTCATCACAAGGATGGTGTCGGCGATATGCTCGACATCCGAAACGATATGGGTGGAAAGGAACACGATGCGGTCTGCGCCAAGACGGGAAATCAGATTACGGAATCGCACCCGTTCCTTTGGATCCAGGCCTGCTGTCGGTTCGTCCAGAATCAATATTTTCGGGTCGTTCAGCATGGACTGCGCAATACCAAGCCGCTGTTTCATGCCTCCGGAAAAGGTCTTAATCTTCTTATGCGCTTCCTTTTCCAGCGAAACCAATTCCAGAAGCTCCCATGATTTTTCTTTTGCACGGGCCTTGGGCAATCCCTTGAGCGTGGCAATGTAAAGCATAAAATCCAGCGCTGAAAACTCCGGGTAATAGCCGAAATCCTGAGGCAGATACCCCAGCGCATCGCGGTAATCCTCGTGGTTTACATCGATTCCGTCATAGCGTACGGTTCCGGAAGAAGGGGCCAGCACGCCGCACATTATGCGCATCAGGGTGGTTTTCCCCGCGCCGTTTGCACCCAAAAGGCCGTAGACGCCTCGATGAAAGGCCAGAGAAATTCGATCGCAGGCGATTTTATCGCCGTAGTGTTTGGTCACTCGGTCAAGAGTAAGTTCCATGTTTTATCCTCCGTTTGTTTGAGTAATTTGCGCAGCTGAATTACAATGAGCACGCCGCTGAATACAAAGAAGAGCATCCAGTAGCTCAGGCATGTATTTGTGTAAAGAAGCTGTACGGTGCTGCTGATAGTAATATTGGTTACGCAGATAAGGCAGGCTGCCGCTGCACAGCCGTACACGCTATCCCTTCCGCGCACACGGTTTAATATATACATGCATATGCCGCAGGTAACGAGATACGGCACCATCAAATAGGCAATCACCTGCAGCACGCTGTATGCAGACGCCCGGCTCATAAAAATCAGAAGCAGCGTCAAAATCACAAAGTTTCCTCCGCCTAAGATAGTTATTCGCGCCATAACAATCTGCGGGAGGCTGAACCGGCAGACCGTTTCCAGTTCCGCCATACGGTAAAAGGAAGAACGGTAGAGTTCCGTAGCCGTAAGCATAGCCAGAAATGGCAGAACGGCAGAAACGCTCCAGATTTTTTCCGATTCGGCACTCCAATTGCCCAGCGCCGGCGGCAAAAAAGCAAGCGCCCAGCCAATTAAAACGATCATTACGGAAAGCGCCCATACCCGTTTGCGGATATAGCGAATCTGGCTGAGAAAAAACTTATGGCGGGAAATTTTGGGATAGCGCAGCTTTTTCAGGAACCGCTCTTTATCCGCGGGCGGCGGCGCTTCAAAGGATACCCTTAAAGCGTTCTTCAGCTTCTTATTCATAAGAAATCCTCCTCTTCGAGCAAAAGTTTCAGAGATGCGAGCGCGGAGCTTGTCCTGCGGTACACCGTAAAACGTGAAAACCCTGTGATTGCTGCGATTTTACCTACCGAGAGTTCGTTTACATACCTAAAAAGCAACAGTTCCCGTTCTTGTTCCGGCAGAGTTTTAAGGGCCTGCTGGACGGCAATATTGAGATCCACCTGTTCAAAGGAATCCGAACCGGGTATTTCATCGCTTAACTCTTCCGTCTGCTTTTTATGGAACATATCCAGACAAAGGTTCCGTGCGATCGTATAAAGGTAGGCAAGTTTCTTGCCCCGTTCTATGTATGAATTCTGCGCAAAGTATTTGAGAAAGGTTTCCTGTGTCAGGTCTTCCGCCAAAGTGGAATTTCCGACTTTAAAATAGCAGTATCGATAGATTTTGTCGTAATGTTCTTGAATATCGATAGACACCTTAAAACCTCCTCTCAGATTGTTTAACGGTTTATGGCTCCTAAATGTGCGAAGACCGCAAAAGTTTTTTTTAAATGGCGAAACGAATATTTCTTACGGCAAAGAGCAGAAATCAGGCCAAAAAGAAAACTGCACTTTGTTTTCCTGCAAACATAGGCAGTTCTTAATGCTAATATATCTTTACATTTTCATCCCGCTTCATCGGCTGATACATTCACTATAAAAGCGCCGGCTGTACGTTGTATTGGATGCGCTTGCCATACTTCCCTTACAAATATACAGCTCCCGCGGTTTTTACTTCTTGATGATTGGCCGGTGCAATTATCGAACATGGCAGAAGCACCGGAGTTTTTCTACTTCAAAAGGTCTTTTACCTTCTCATAGATCGTCTCGCTCTGCGGCACAGCCTGCGCTTCCAGCGCCGGCGAAAACGGCATGGGAATAAACATCCCGCCCAGCCTGCATACCGGACGCTCAAGGGAATAAAACGCGTCGCTGCCCGCGATCACCGCCGCAACTTCTGCGCCCGCGCCGTAATTCTGAACGCTCTCATGCGCAATCAGAACGTTTCGGGTTTTTTTTATTGATGAAATGATTGCTCCGGTATCCAGCGGCGAGAGGGTCCTAAGATCGAGAACCTCCGCGTCTATTCCGTCCCGCTCCAGCATCTTCGCGGCTTTTAATGCCTTTTGCAGGGTGTATGAATAGCTGATGATCGTGAAATCGCGCCCCTTTCGTTTGATATCCGCCTTGCCGATGGGCAGCAGGTATTCCTCTTCGGGTACTTCCCCCGCAACGGGATAACAAAGTTTATGTTCAAAAAACAAAACCGGGTTGTCGCTGCGTATCGCGGTTTTTAAAAGCCCCTTGGCGTCGTACGGGGTTGAAGGCATCACCACCTGCAATCCGGGAACGTTGCAGAACCACGTTTCAGGCGATTGCGAATGCTGTGCCGCCGCGCCTGTTCCGGAACCTGCGGGAGTCCGTATGACCACAGGCGCCTTGACCTGGCCTCCCAGCATAAACCGCTGTTTTGCAGCCTGGTTCACCACCGCATCCATGGCTGTGGTTAAAAAGTCCGCAAACATGATTTCTACCACAGGCCGGTATCCCGCCATTGCCGCGCCCACAGCCATCGCCGTAAACGAGTTTTCGGATATCGGCGTTTCCATGATTCTCTCCCGGCCAAATTCTTCTATAAACCCCTTGGTGACGCCGAAGCAGCCCCCGTAAAGCCCGATATCTTCACCCATCAAAAACACCTTGCCGTCCCTCTGCAGTTCTTCGCGGAGCGCGTCGGCGACCGCCTGTTTATATGTGATTTCCGCCATTCTCATCCTCCCTCAGACATACAGCAGCGCCCTGGCTTCTTCTATGGAAAGGGCCGGAGCGTCCAACGCGAACCGGACCGCTTCCTCCTGACATTCCATGGCTTTTTTATGGATCCCGTCTATTTCTTCCCGTGTAAAACCGTTCGCCAGCATATATTCTTCAAACCTTTTGATAGGGCATTTTTTCATCCATTCCTCCTCTTCCTCCCGCGATCTGTACACGCGTTTGTCGCTCTTGGAATGCCCGAGCCACCTGTACGTCTTTGCTTCGATCAGAGTCGGCCCTTCCCCCAGCCTTGCACGGCCGGCGGCATCCGACACCGCTTCTATCACGGCAAAAACGTCGTTGCCGTCCACGATCACGCCCGGCATGCCGTATGCGGAAGCGCGGTCCGCGATATCCGGAACGGAAACCGTTTTCCCTACGGAAGTGGACATGCCGTACAGATTGTTCTCGCATATGTAAACTATCGGAAGTTTCCAAAGGGACGCCATGTTCAGCGATTCGTGAAAGCAGCCGGTATTGGAAGCTCCGTCTCCAAAGAAGTTGAGGATCACGCGGCCCGTATTGTCTTTTTTCAGCGCAAGCGCCACTCCGGCTGCGATGGGTATGGAAGCGCCTACGATGCCGTTGGCCCCGTAATTATTGGATTCAATATCCACGATATGAAGGGATCCTCCCAGGCCTTTGCAAAAACCGGCCGATTTCCCGAGGATCTCGCACATCATCCTTTTGATGTCCGCGCCTTTTGCAATGCTGTGGCTGTGCCCCCTGTGGTTGCTCATGATAATGTCGTCCCTGTCAAGGCCGTATACGGCGCCCACAGCTACACCCTCCTGGCCTATGGATAAATGCGTGGTTCCGCTCACCAGTCCCTTCATAAACATTTCATACAAACGTTCTTCAAATATTCTTGCCGAACAGAGTTTGCGGTACATTTCTGCAGCCGTATCCCTGCTTAAGTCCATTCTCCCTCTCCTTTCAAGCTTAAAGAAATCTGCCGCCTGTCCGGACCGCACCGTCCGTTGTTTGAGCGGCGGCATTCAGCATTGTACCATACGATGAGCCTGCTTTTGAATATAATTTTTGTTTTTTCAGGTCCATCCTAACAGAATCTTTGTTACACAGGACCGCTTTTATTCATTTACGTCAATTATACCTTTCCCGGAACACTTTTTTCAACATACGCCCGGCTTTTAAACATAATAAAAAAAGGTCCAAAAAGAACCTTTTCATAAAATCGGCAGCGTAAGTTATGTGTCTTCGCGTGCATATTGCCGGACTCTATTTCTTATTCGGCTTCTGGGGATATACGTATTTTCCAAACTTCACTTTGAATACGACCAGATAAAACACGACGCAAACCAGCACAAACCCTATGTTGACCCAGGACAGGAAAGAGTATGCGGTATTGGTTTCAAATACCAGCTCAAGTATTGTAAGCGGGAGCATTCCGATGCCTACCACCCAGCAGAACTTGCGCAGAAACTTTGCGTGTGCTTCCTTTATTTCCTTGGGATAATCGTTCTCATATATTTTACCTTGTCCGCGTATTGCGTAATACAGCACATACACCGCAATGAACAAGTTAAAATATAACATAAAATCGTTCAATTCCTCTACCTCCTATAATTTGCTTATTTTTACACCATCCGGCGTGTCTTTTACTTCATATCCAAGCTCATGGATACGGTCCCTGATACCGTCCGCGGTCTTCCAGTCTTTTTTGGCCCTTGCCTCGGCGCGCTCTTCGATCAGGGAAGATATTTCCTCCGGAATACCTTCTTCGCCAACCAGCAAGCCAAGCACATCCAGCAGTTCGTCCAGTACGGCCAAAGCTTCCTTTGCGCTTGCGGCGTCCCCGCCCTCGGCAAACAATGTGTTTGCTTCCCGGATATATTCGTACAGCGCGCCGATCGCATCCGCAGTATTCAGGTCGTCTTCCATAGCGGCCACAAAGTCTTCCCTGACTTTTTTTACGGCAGCCGATATATCAATTCTGAGCTCTTTGGGATTCTTCACGATAAACTGCAGATTTTCCCGGCAGTTTTTAATGCGCGCGAGCGCCGCCTCGGCCTGTTGGATCAGTTCCCTTGTAAAATTGATGGGATTTGCATAATGCGATCCCAGCATAAAAAGGCGGACTGCGATCGGATCAAAATCCTTCAGGATATCCCGCACCGTGAAAAAATTACCCTCGGATTTGGACATCTTTTTATTATCAATATTAATGTACCCGTTATGCATCCAATAATGTACAAAAGGCTTTCCCGTAGCGCATTCGCTTTGCGCGATCTCGTTCTCGTGATGCGGGAATTTGAGGTCCTGGCCTCCCCCGTGAATGTCTATCGTATCGCCAAGATACTTCATGCTCATGGCCGAGCATTCGATATGCCAGCCCGGACGGCCTTCGCCCCAAGGGCTTTCCCAACTGATTTCGCCGGGTTTTTTGGCTTTCCATAACGCAAAGTCCATAGGATGTTTTTTATTCTCATTTATTTCGATACGAGCGCCCAATTCCAGATCTTCCAGGTTCTGCCCCGAGAGTTTTCCGTAATCCGGATCGCTCTTGGTATCAAAATAAACGTCCCCGTCCGTTACATAGGCATGTCCGCTGTCAATCAGTTTTTGAATCAAAGATATGATATCCCCGATATGATGGGTAGCCCTCGGATGATGCGTCGCCTTTTTTATGTTCAGCGCCTGCGCATCACGGAAATATTCCTCTATAAAACGCTCGCCCAGTTCGGGTACCGTAATGCCTTCACGGGCCGCGGCCGCGATCATTTTATCGTCCACATCCGTAAAATTCTGGACAAAATTGACGCGGTATCCCGCGAACTCAAGATATCTTCTCAGCGTATCAAATACGATAAAAGGCCGCGCATTCCCAATATGGAAGTAATTGTATACTGTAGGTCCGCACGCATAGATCCGTACGGCGTCTTTTTCTATCGGTACAAACTCCTCTTTCTTGCCGGTCAAGGAATTATGGATTTTCAAGTTATCTCCTCCGTCAATTCAGCCCCCAAATGTTTTCCGGCATTCCGGGAGCCCCGTAATTCATTCGATTCATTATAATATAATTATGACACCGTGTCTAGATTGAATGGATGAATTGGGCCATATATTTAGAGGTTTTTGCGTATATCTTTCCCTGCAAAAAACCACTCTAAAAAACGCCTGAATAGATTTATACGAATACATTGCAGTATGAATTTCAATGTGCTAGAATAATATTAAATTCATTTTACATAATATACATGTACAGGAACTATTTTTTTGTTGAGGTGAAAAAGTATGAAAAAAGTCAATGTCGGTCTCGTAGGTCTCGGTTTTGGGAAAGAATTCATCGGGATCTATCAAAATCATCCGAACGTGGATAAAGTAGCCGTCTGCACGCGAAATGCGGATACGCTTAAAAAAATAGGCGGTGAATTCAATATTCCTGAAACGCTGCAGTATACCGATTATGAACTGATGCTTAAGAACGAAGAACTGGACGCCATACATGTCGTCACGCCTATACTGGAACATTTTAAACAGTCTTTGGCTGCGCTTCAGGCCGGCAAGCATACCGCCTGCACTGTACCCATGGCAACTTCCATTGACGAACTGAAACAACTGGTTGCAGCAAAAAAATCCTCAGGCAAAGTCTATATGATGATGGAAACAGCGGTTTATACCCGTGAATTTTTATTTGTGAAAAATCTCTATAAAAGCGGCAAACTGGGACGCATCCAGTTTCTTCGCGGTTCGCATATGCAGGATATGGGGCTTGAAGGCTGGCCTGAATACTGGCTTGGATTTCCCCCCATGCATTACGGCACCCATGCGGTCTCTCCCCTGCTGTGCATAGACGGCAGGCTTGCGGAATACGTAATCGGCCACGGTTCGGGAAAAATCAGCGACGACCTTGCCAAAAGATACAATTCTCCGTTTGCTGTCGAAACCGTAACCATCAAAAGAAAAGATTCGGACGTCTCGGCGGAAGCCACCCGCTCCCTTTACGAAACGGTGCGCCAGTACCGCGAAAGTTTTGATCTTTACGGCAGCAAAATGTCCATTGAGTGGGAACAGATTGCCGACGAAGGCGCATGCCTGTTCGAAGGCGGCGAATCCGCCCGCAGGGAGATCGCGCCCGACGCATACGAGGACCTTCCCAAGGAAATCATCCCCTATACCAAACGCGAACAGATCCTGGATAAAAACCATGTGTCCTTTATTCAGGGCGCGGGCCACGGAGGTTCCCATCCCCACCTGGTACATGAATTTGTTTCCGCCATTGTGGAAGGAAGAGACAGCCTACTTAACGCCGAGGTTTCCGCGAATATTACCGCAACCGGCATCCTGGGCCACCAGTCCTGCCTGGAGGGCGGTACGCGGCTCTACCTGCCTGATTTCAAATAAACCTTATCCCCTTTTTTCTTTTAAAAAAACAAAGGGGCTGAAAGAAAACAATATTTCTTCATACAGAAAACGGCTGCAATTTATGCAGCCGTTTTTTATATAATTTAACCGCCGGTTAAATTCATAAAAATATTATTGATTACAATTCCATTGCAAAATATAAGGCCAGGCCCTATCCTTATACTATAAAAATATAAGGCATGGTGATGTGATATGGAGCTGTCCATTGGAAAAATGATTTTTGATCTGAGAAAAAAGAAAGGTATTACGCAGGAACAGCTTGCGAATGCGGTCGGGATATCCGTTCCCGCGGTTTCAAAATGGGAAACCGGCAATTCCTATCCGGATATTGCGCTTCTGATCCCCATCGCGCGGTATTTAGGCGTATCGGTCGATACCCTGCTTCATTACGAAAGCGATATTTCTCCCGAAAAGGTTCTTAAAATCGCGGACGAATGCAGTCAAAAGTTCGAAACCGAAGGTTACGGCTCCGGATTTTCCCTTTGCATCGATTATCTGAAAGAGTATCCAAACAATTTAATGCTCAAATTACGTATCGCATTCCTTCTGCCCTGGTATGCCGCCAAAAAAGGCACGCCTCAAGACCGCGAGGAGGCCCTTTGTCATGCGGTCAGTCTACTCACGGAGGCTGGTGAAAGCAAGGATGAAAAGATCCGCAGCGAATCCCTTTACCTGCTTGCATGCACCTATATTCAAATGGACAGGAACAGGGAGGCGCAGGATATTCTGGAACGGCTCCCCAAAACGGAGGTTGATCCCGGCAAACTTTTGGTGACGGTTTACATGCAGCAAAATGATATTCAAAAGGCGGTTTATACAAGCCAGCATAACCTGCTCGCGGAAGTGAGCGGCGCCGCCATTTCCTTATCCAGCCTTTCGTTGATTGCCTTGCGGGAAGAAAAATTTGAGGACGCGCTCAAATGCGCCGGCGCGCAGCTCCGGTTATTCGAGGCTTTTGACCTTAAAGATTTTTGGCTCCTGAATAACAGCCAATTATATCTGTCCATTTATTCCCGTATGAAAGATATGGAGAATACTCTTTTCTATTTGAAGCGGTATCTCTCCGCCTTTCCATACGATGCAGAGAAACTCCGGCTCTCGGATAATTTCTTTTTTCACACGGCAGAGTCCAAGGAAATCCCGGCCGCAATGAATCTTACAAGGGATATGGTGGTCCAGGCATTGGAAGAAGACAAAGATTTGGACTTTTTGCGAAACGACAAACGCTTTCGCGATTTGATCGAAGGCTTTGAAAAATACGGCGGCTAATTCCTATGACAGTCCGCAAGAACTAATATAAAGAGGTCTTCGTGTTTCATAGAAGCAATTGACTAAATTAATAAACATATAAAATATCAGTTTTTTCCAGCAATTATGGGAGGCCGCTGAAAGCCCCGCTACCCCACCCCAAAAATCTACGACTTTTCTGGGACCCCGGCCAGGCATTTTGAGCACTGCGACGGAAGCATAGTTAAACCTACGCTGGGAACGGAGCCGAGCGCACGCCCAAGCGTGATGAAGCAAGGTGATCGTTCACTGAGCGCTAGATAAGGGCGAACAAAATTCTTCGTAATATTTCTATCGCGATGCCCGAATCAGCGGCGAAGTGCCGGGTGGCGGAAAAATAACGAAGTAGTTGGGGTTTCTCAGCGGCCTGGGCATTTATCCCAGCAGCAGGCGGTCACTTTCGATCTTATTCCCGCTCGCCTTTTCGAACTTTTCCATAAGGTATTCGACGGTCAGATTCCTTTTTTCCTCTCCGCCGATATCCAGTATGACGCCGCCCTCGTACATCATAATCAGCCGGTTGCCAAACTTTATGGCGTCCTTCATATTATGCGTGATCATCAGAGTTGTGATGCTGCTGTCGGATATGATTTTACTGGTGAGTTCCGATACCTTTAATGCCGTTTTGGGGTCAAGCGCGGCTGTGTGTTCGTCCAGCAGGAGAAGCCTCGGTTTTTGAAGGGTTGCCATCAGAAGTGTGAGCGCCTGCCTTTGGCCGCCCGAAAGAAGCCCCGCCTTTGCTGTCAGACGGTCCTCAAGGCCAAGCTCCAGTGTTTTTAAGAGTTCCCTGTAATACTCGCGTTCATGGCCGGTGACGCCCCATTTGATCCCGCGCCTCTGTCCGCGGCGGAATGCCAGCGCCAGGTTCTCGTCTATCCCCATGTTGGCAGCCGTGCCCATCATGGGATCCTGGAAAACGCGCCCCAGCATCCGGGCGCGTTTATGCTCAGGCAAACGGGTGACGTCGGTATTATCGATAAAAATACTTCCGGCATCCGGAGGGTATACGCCCGCAATGCAGTTTAGAAGCGTTGTTTTGCCCGCCCCGTTTCCGCCGATAATGGTAATAAAATCGCCTTCTTCAAGTTCCAGGCTTACCTCGTTCAGCGCAAGCTTTGCATTCACCGTACCCGGGTTGAACGTTTTGGAGATTTTCTGCACTTTCAACATGTCACGTTCCCCTCCTGACCGAATTTTTAAGCGTTCCAAGGTATGTTTTAAATACGGGCAGGGAGAGCGCAATCGCGACCGTGATCGCCGTAAAAAGCCTTAAATCGGTAGGCGCCAGACCCAGCTCCAAAACAAATGCGATGATGATCCGGTAGGCGACCGCCCCCAGCACCAATGATATCAGCGTATTCATAAAATTACGCGTACCGAAAAGGACCTCGCCGATAATAACCGAAGCAAGCCCGATAACGATTGAACCGATCCCCATCTGTATATCGGAATAACTCTGGTCCTGCGCGATCAGCGCGCCCGAAAGGGCGACCAGCCCGTTGCTTAAGACAAGGCCCATGATGATCATGGTATCGGTATTTACGCCCTGCGCGCGGATCATTTTGGGGTTGTTGCCGGTAGCGCGGATGGCGCTCCCCACTTCCGTCCCAAAGAACCAGTAAAGCACCAGTATGGCGGCGATCACGCAGATAAGGCCTAGCGCAATCACCGAGCTTCGGCTGTCCAGCCCCATATTTTCAAACGGCGTATAAATAGTATCCGTCTTTAAAAGGGATATATTCGCCTTTCCCATAATACGGATGTTAATAGAATAAAGAGCAATCATACTCAGTATTCCGGATAAAAGGGCGGGTATCTTTAACTTTGTATGCAGCAGCCCGGTCATCAGCCCGGCACCCATACCTGCCAGAAATGCGAACAAGGAAGCAAGAAAGGGATTCATTCCTCCTATGATCAATGTTGCCGAAACGGACGCGCCCGTTGTAATGCTGCCTTCAACGGTTAAATCGGCATAATTCAAAATACGGTAGGTGATAAACACGCCGATCGTCATAATCGCCCAAAGCAATCCGAGCGAAACCGATCCCTGTAAAATTTGAAGCATTTCCTACCCCCGCTTATGATTCAGATGGAGAAGCGCTCGCGGCGGGAGCAACAACGTATTGGGACAGGTCTGCCGGAATTTCAAGGCCGATGGCTTTGGCAAAATCCCCGTTTATCTTATAGGCATAGTCCTTCTGCGATTCAATGGGCATATCTGCAATCTTGGCCTCACCGTTCAGTAATTTTACAGCCATCTCGCCGGTCTGATAGCCAAGCTTAGAATAATCGATCCCTATCGTTGCCAGTCCCCCGCTTAAAACCATGTTTTCTTCGCCGCAAATGGTAGGAATCCCGGCGCCAATTGTGATCTCGGATACAATGGGCATGGAAGAAGCTATTACATTATCAGTCGGGATATAGATCGCGTCCACTTTCCCCGCAAGGGACTGCGTCACCTGCTGCACGTCGTTGCTTGAAGTTACGGTAGCCTCAATTACATTAAGACCCAGCGCCTTGCAGGCGTCTTTTACCAGCCCCGCCTGCAGTACGGAGTTGTCTTCGCTGGAGGTATAGAGCAGTCCGACGTTTTTCACATCGGGAACGAATTTCTTCATCAGATCAATCTGTTCTTTTACCGGATTCATGTCGGTGGTGCCTGAAATGTTTCCTCCGGGAGCCTCATTTGAATTGACCAGTTTTGCCGCCACATAGTCAGTGATCGCCGTACCCAGAACGGGAATCTCGGTTGTTTCGGAAGCAACCGACTGCGCGGCCGGCGTGGCAATCGCAAGTATCAGGTCCTCTTTGTTGTTTACAAAACGCTGGCTGATTGTCTTTAAGTTGGACTGGTCGGCCTGCGCGTTCTGTACGTCGATCGTGATATTTTTTCCGTCCGTAAAGCCGTTGTCTGCCAACGCCTGTATAAAGCCTTCGCGCGCGGCATCCAGCGCGGGATGTTCCACATACTGGATAATGCCGATTTTATAACTTTTTTCTCCGGCATCCGCACTTTCGGAGGGCTCTACGGCCTGGCTGGGCGCCTGCGATACAGCAGCCGATTCGCTTAAGGATTCCTGAGATACCTGAGGCGTGCCTGAACAGCCGGTGAGCGCCAGTATCATTGCAGCTGCAAGTAAAATAATGAATAATGACTTTCTTTTCATTTTCAATAACCTCCATAATATCAATGAAGGCTTTAAACGCGTGTGTTTAAAGCCTAAATCTCATAGTGGTATGAATGGACTAATCCAACGTGTTAAGAAAACCCCTTTGTCATTCATTATGCTTTTTAAGTTTATGCTGAAATATAAAGTGTTTAAATTAAATAAATTATATATTTACTTGGTTAACATGTCAATAGCCTGAAACATTACCTAATTAGTATGACTTTCCGCTGAACGAAAAAAGACTGTCCGCTTCCGGAACAGTCTCTTCATTATTAATAAAGCTTAATGTTTATCATATTGATCTTGCGTGTTCAAGCAGGTATTTTTCCGCTTCGCCGTTCCACATGCCGTTGTGTTTTTTAACAAGCTCGTCCAGCTTTGCAAACATGGGATCGGTCTTGCCCAGCTTTTCGAAGTCCGCCAGGGCAACCAACGGCAGTGATATCTGCACATACATCAGTTTCTTGCCGCCCGGGATCTTGGGCAGGTTCAATGTTGTCTCCACCACCGAGTCCATACCGCCGATATGCGTGATCATCGCAGAGGGATTCACTTTTCCGCCGGTCATCATGTAAAGGGCCTCTTTTAAGTCGTCCGTATTGCCGCCCGTGTTCCCCGCGATATGCGTAAATGCGTAATGCGCGTTGTAAAAATTAAATTCCGCTTTAAATTCGGGATTGGTCGGGCCTGAGAAGAAGTTCAGGCATCCGTCCATGCCCAGCATCCTGTCCGCCATTTCGACAATAGCTTTTACCGGAGCAAATACGTACACGTCGTTATAGCCGCCCGAGCCTGCAAGATCCTTCAGATATTGCTCGTCATGTTCGGTCATATTTACATAATGTAAATCCACGCCGATGGACCGCGCATATTCTTCGGAGTACACTTCGTTTGCTCTCTTTAGCCTGGCTTCGTCAATATCCGTAACCACCAGCAGCGAAGGCCTCCTGTCGCAGTGCAGCGCATAATCGATCGCACCAAGTCCCATGGGGCCTGCCCCTGCCAGTATCGCCATTTTTCCGCCTTCCACGATGCCCATCTCATGTTTATAGGAACCCGGTTTGGAATGGTAGTTGACATGGAATCCGCCCACGATGCAGCTCATGGATTCGGAAAGGGACCCAAAATAGAAAGAATCCGATTCATACTTTAAAAAATTGTTTGTTTCAAACACCTCGGAAGGAAGGATCATATATGTCGCGTCCCCGCCAAAGTACTCATATGAATATCCGGGGGCGTCCAGCGAACCTTTGTAATACATAGCCGGCTGTATGGTGAATTTATCGCCCGGCTTTGCCAGATGCTTTAAATTATCTGCAACCTCCACAACTTCCCCGCAGAATTCATGACCTATAATAATGGGATGTTCGGCAATGTTGCTCGGAACGCGTTTATGGTCTGAGCCCTGAACGGCCGCCTTGTAGGTGGACATGCAGATACTGTCCGAAACTATCTTAACCAGCATTTCATTTGTCTTAATCGGCGGCAGTTCAAATTCTTCCAGCCTCAAATCATTTTTTCCGTACAGTCTTACTGCCTTTGTCTTCATTACATTACCTCCAAAAAATTATATTACAGAAACATTTCTGCGCTTTGCTTCGTTTAATACTTCCTCGGCTATATCTCCATCCGTTACCAGCACGTCGATGTCTTCCATATATGCGTAAGTAAATGGCATTATTTTATTAACCTTTCCGGAGTCCATCAAAACAATTGTTTTTCTCGCCCGGTTCACAACTTCTTTTTTAATCTCGCATTCGGTGTAAGTGCCGCTGGTAAAGCCGTTCTCAATAGAAAAACCGCTGGTTGCCATAAAAGCGATATCAATGTTCACTTCTTTGATAAAACTTGCGGAATTGATGCCTGACACGGATATCGTTCCGCGGTTCACCTGGCCGCCGATCAGAGTCACGCTTGGCTTGTTCTTTTTGATCAGTTCCATACCGATATTCAGGCCGCTGGTCATAATAGAAAGGTATTCGTCTTCCATTTCCCGCGCAAAGAGCATCATGGTCGTTCCAGCGTCTACGTATATGGACCTGCCTCTCTCGATAAACTGAAGCGCTTTTTTGGCTATGATATACTTTTGCGCAACGTTTTCCAACGCCCGCTGCGAATAGATATCCTCAGCCGCAATTGAAAGCCTGCTCATTGCGACCGCGCCGCCGCGCGTCCGTTTTATAAACCCGTTGTCTTCCAGAAACTTCAAATCCCGCCGAAGAGTCATACTGGAACAGTCCTGAAACATCTCCTCCAAATCTTTAAGCTTTACTTCACCACGTTTTCTTAGTATGTCCTTTATTTCTTCACGTCTTTCAGCATTCATAAAGCCACTCCCCGATTTTCCATATTTTTTATCAATAATAACATGATTTTGTTCGATTAACAATACTATATATAACATTATTTGATTATTATTTTCAATTATGTCCAGGCAAGTTACTATAATTTATATTTTATATCAAAATTCAATATGCGAGCTTGCACTAAATATGCGCTTCATTGAAAAATTCTGCACAACGGGCTTTAAAAAGCGTATTTTTTGCAAACAATTTACTGTCTATCTCCGGCAGACGCGACGCCGCAATCCGGTATAATTAAATTATTAGAGGCGCCGATATTCTGTTGACATAACACGGATATTCTGATAAACTTTAAACGCTGACTTTTGAACCAACCTCTAAAAAGTTGACTTTGGGGGATAGACGCGGAGAGATGTCCGAGTGGCTTATGGAGCTGGTCTTGAAAACCAGTGACTCCGCAAGGGGCCGGGGGTTCAAATCCCTCTCTCTCCGCCAAAACAATATCATACAAATAATGAAATTCGGCATGGAGAAATACCCAAGTTTGGCCGAAGGGGCGCCCCTGCTAAGGGTGTAGGTCGGGGTAACCGGCGCGAGGGTTCAAATCCCTCTTTCTCCGCCAAGTAAAAAAGCCGCTAATCACGCATGATTAGCGGCTTTTTTAATGTTTTCATCGTTGCATAAAACCCCTAAAATAACCCCTTTTATAATTTAATCAGTTTAAAATAGATGAGGGCTTAACTGTCAGCCAAGGTGTCGTCGGTTCAAATTACAGGTAGGGAGTACGTGGTGTTTACGTCCCCACGGCTAAAATAAACACTTTATAGGGGTCCGATTCCCCAACCCGAACCAGTCCGTATCCAAAAAGTTGGAGGTATCAAATAAATATATCCGATTGCAGAAAATAGCCTATTATATGGATAATCGAAGAACCTTTTTATTAGTTCTATATTAAGGGTTAATAGGCAACTGATTCCATATATCCGAGAAAACAATGTTAATGTCTTCAACAATCATGCTATCCAGGTATTCTGCTTCAACTATGCTTTTCAGAATTTCCATAGCTTTATTATGAACCATAGATTTCCTATAGGGCCTTTCTTCACGTTAAGCCTGGTAAATATCCAAACAGGTTATTAACCGTGAATTGAAATCAAGATTTTTGGCAATCAACCCTTCTGGATACCCTGTACCGTCCAATTTTTGCGATTCAGCATATTGGGATAGCTTAGTTCGTCGCTAAGAACTCTCTTGAAGCAGCGCCTCCTGCGGGTTACTGACAACATGTTATACTAATTCATCAAGCGCAGGACAGCTTTATGATTTTCTAATAGCCCGCATTCGCGCCGGAGCCAGATAACGACTCTCCGATAACCATATCTTTGCTTATTTTTAAATGGCATTCCCCTATGAGATCCCGCATCATCAAGTCTTTACCGTTATCATGCTCACGTTTGCTCCAATCATAAGAACCACTCCGCGAAATGTTGAAAAACTTACACATTTTCATAATCGGATACTTGTTCCGGCGTTTGTATATGACCCCGTATATTGTTTTTTTATCAACCTTCTTTCTTCCTCAGAAAGAAAATCCCGCAGCAGTTCCACTTCAATTTCAAGCTGTAAGATCCGTTTTTCATAGTCCAGGGCCATCTGTTTGTCGGCAATATCTGAATTCTTTCTTACTCTAACACATCGCCTTTTTCCATTTACAATAAGGCCATTGCATCCCGGCATCTCCTGTTCCAACTCTTAATAGTATCTCTTGGTACTTTCAGCCGTACCGCAAAATAAGGTCCTTATCTAGGATAGTCACGCAAACATATTTATTACATAAAATAATCTTAGAATTCAATAAAACATTTAGCTTTCTAAGGGGGTTAAAAATATGAGAACTCTACAGTTAGGGATGGCCGGAAACGATATCATGGAAATTCAGGCTTTACTTAAAAAGATGGGATATAATATTGTAAAGGTGAACGGTTCATACGACGAGAATACCGAAGAAGCGGTAAAACTTTTTCAAAGAGACCATAACCTTGAAGCAGATGGAATAATCGATAAAAGAACTTATCAACAACTTGAACCCTATTTACTGGGATATACATTATATACAATTAAGAACGGGGATAATTTATACAGGCTCGCGATAAGGTTTCACAGCAGTGTTGAGCAGATCCTGACGGCAAATCCGTATTTAAAGCCGAACCGGCTAGTTGTGGGAGAAAGGATCTTTATACCGTTTAGCTTTAATGTGGTGGATACTAATATCAATTATACATACGACGCAATGGAACGGGATTACCGGGGGCTTCAGGTGAGATATCCTTTTATTGAAACCGGCGTTGCTGGAAGAAGCGTGCTTAACAGAAATCTTTATTATATAAGGCTTGGAAACGGACCTCATCAAGTTTTCTATAACGCCGCTCACCATGCATTGGAGTGGATCACATCCCCCGTTTTAATGAAATTTGTTGAGGATTTTTCCCGCGCATATGCACGTGGAGAAATGCTTGCTGGTTACAATCCAAGGGATATCTGGAAAAAAAGTTCAATCTATTTGATTCCCATGGTGAATCCTGATGGTGTGGACCTTGTTTTGAACGGCCTGTCGCCTGATAACCCTTATTATAATGATCTAATCAAATGGAATAAAGGAAGCTCTGATTTTTCCACCGTTTGGCAAGCAAACATTCATGGCGTGGATTTAAACCATAACTATGACGCTGCTTGGGATGAGTCTGTAAAAGCGGCTGCTCAATTGGGAATTACAGGCCCAGCACCCAGAAGATACCCCGGACCTTACCCTGAATCCGAACCCGAATCTCATTCTCTGGTTGTTTTCACCAAAAGCCATGATTTTCGGCTTACACTATCGTACCATGCTCAGGGGGAAGTCATATTCTGGAATTTCATGGGTTTGGCAGACGAAAGGGCCAAACGCATAGGCGAGCAGCTTGCCAGAGACAGCGGGTATAAACTGGAGGAAGCGATCGGAATCGCAAGCACGGGAGGGTATAAAGATTGGTTCATTATGGAATACAGAAGGCCGGCCTACACTGTGGAGGTTGGGAAGGGCCAAACTCCTCTCCCCATTTCTCAGTTTGACAAGATTTATGCAGACAACATTAAAATGCTGATGCATGCGGCGATTATATAAAAATCGAGTGTATCGTAGATTTTGTGCAAGCCCAAAACGGCATAAAATAGAGTGCATATTTTTGTGATATCTATCATGGTTTATTATTCCGCCGGACTTAATTTTTTTCGAAAGAATCCTCCGTCATATGTAGAAGCAACTGATGTTTACAGGCTTTTCCTACCATGCACATGATTTAAACTTTGCTTCACAGGACATACTATATAAAAAAAAGCAGGTATTTAAGTGGTTTGGATTCTTTTGTTGTATTTAATAAATACCCTCTTTATGTTAATCATAGCGATTAGAGAAGTGCGCAGACCAGCAAAAGCTTTGTTTTGGCTAATAATCGGCCTCGTTTTGCCTGTCATCGGTTTTGTTCTCTACCTCAGTACATCAAATCCTGCGCGTATTCAACGAGAAAGACTAACTTCCCCACATAATGAGTCTGACACGTTACCTGATTCATTTAGCAGCTCAGCCGCGGTTATTGCTCATGCTTTAAGACATTTTACCGTAAATGGTCTTCGGTCCTGCCAAGCTCAAGTTTTGACGAACGGCGTTGAAACATATAATGCACTTATAGAATCCATACAGAACGCAGAAAGAACGATTGATCTGGAATATTACATTTACAGGAATGACCCAATTGGTACACGTATAACGGAACTGCTAATTGAACGAGCTACAGCCGGTGTTCAAGTCCGCTTTGTGAGGGACGGTTTTGGGAGCCGGAAATTTCCGCAGCGTCAAATCATTCGAATGATGGATGCAGGGATTGAATGTCGGACTTTCTTTCCAATGCGCTTTCCTTGGATATTGTCCAACTTGAATTTCAGAGATCATTGTAAAATCGTCGTGATCGACAAAAAGGAAGTTTTTACAGGCGGTATCAACGTTGGGTATGAGTATACCGGATTGAAACCGAACATAGGGTTCTGGCGCGATACCCATGTGCGAATTGAAGGTGAAGTTGTAGAAGATTTACAAGAAGTCTTCGCCGCCCATTGGAATATCGCTTCGCTTGAGCGAATGAAAACGGAGGCTACTCGTAATTTAAACGAAAAAGAGCAAAACATTGTTCCCGCTCATAAAACTGCTTTTCCAGCATGGTCGACAGAGTATGGAACTGAGTTGGGCATCAATGTTGATAAAAGCGCTGATACCGACCAAAAGAAAAAGGAGTTTAAGGAAGCCTATGTACAGACGATAGAAGGTAATCCAGGTATTCCAACTCAAGTCATCCGGGAGGCCTATTTCATTTGCCTAACAAAAGCGACTCAGACCATTGACATCACCACACCTTACTTTTTACCCGAGGAAGATATCATCGTAGCGCTAAAGTCAGCCAAGGCACGCGGTGTGCGGGTGAGATTACTGGTTTCTCGTAAAATGGAACGCACAACTAAAATCGTTGGGGCAGCAAGTTGGACCTATTATGGAGAACTATTGGAGGCTGGAGTACAAATATTCCTGTACAATAAAGGCATATTGCACGCGAAGCTGATGGTTATTGACGGGGAGATTGCCGAAATAGGCGCCGCAAACTATGATATAAGAAGTCTTCGTTTGGACTACGAAGTGTGTGAATTCTTTTATAGCGTCGACGTGGCGCGTGAGCTCACGGAACAATTCGAGCGCGATATCACAGATTCTGTTCCGTTAAGTATCGAAGATTTAACGCAGCGTCCCATTTCAAAGCGTATTATGGATCAAGGAGCACGCCTATTTTCTCCGTTTTTGTAGACTAAAATAAAAGAAAAGCTGACTAATTTAGTATCTTATTTCACGATTAAACTTTTACCGTGTTTTCTTAGTTTGTTTATTGATCAAAGGGAACCCATCTGTCACAATTGGTCACGAGAAAGAATTAAGAAATAAGAGAATTTAGTATATGTTCAATCTGGGGCTAGTAGGGTCACAAGCTGGCTTAGGAGTATAAGTAACAGACGGGGCTACTATAAAACTCACCGGCGTACCGGTGTCCCTCATAATAATCTTTACCGCCTTGAGGAACAAAATTGAATTGGTTATCAATATGGTTAGAAAACCTCTCAGGATAAAATTTCTCCTACCGGACTTGAATCTTTTAAGGATTTAACAGCTCGATTAACTTGACTAATCGTTCGGTTAAAAAATTCCCATTTTATGCATATTTATTTGCCATTACCCAATCGTGTAATTAAATGCCTTAACCGTGGGATTAAAAAAATTGGTGCCAAATCTGGCACCAAAAAAGCCCCATCAAAAGCACCATAGGGCGGTTAAATACCCCCATCGACTTTATATTTTATCGATTTATTATTTGTAGTATCTATTTTGGAGATACGCGCCTAAATAGCGGGTTCTCTTGAGACCTTAACGGATTATCATTGTAACTCTAATTAAGAATATAAAATATAATAAACAGACAACATAAATGAAAGGGTTTTACTTTATGCTGATGTTTTCTGATTCAATAGGCCAGGATAGTAATAAACAAAAACTAAATTCTATCAAAAAAGGATATATAATTGTTGAAGTCTTGGATAGTAATAAAGCTCCACTTTCATCGGCAACAGTAATAATTTACAGCGAACAGAATGCTAATATTTTAACTTATAAAGTTGTGCACGCAGGGATAAATGGTGAAACGGAACCTATTTGCACAGCAGGATCTATTAGTATATTTTCTCCTTGTGTCGTACTGACTTTCTCCCTGTAAATTGAACCAACAAAAGAGTTAGTCTGGATGATACAATAAGTTATCCAGGAGACTCATGCAGAAAAGGTTCACAGAAGAACAGCTTATCAGCATCCTGAAACTTCAGGAAAACGGTATGCCGGTTAAAGAAATTATCCGGCAGCACAATATCATCGAACAAACTTTCAATCGCTGGAAGTCCAATTACGGTGGCATGGAAGTCAGCGAAGCCAAGCGTTTAAAGCAGCTCGAAGAAGAAAATAGGCGTCTTAAGCACATTGTTGCGGATTTAACTCTGGATAACCAAGGTTTAAGGTGGATTGTTGAAAAAAACGACTTAGGTCTGCCCGTAAAAAAGAAATAGCATCCGAACTCCAGCTGGAACTTAGCTTCAGCGAGAGGCGCGCGTGCAGGCTTGTAGGCATCCACAGATCCTTAAAACGGTATCAATCGAACAAACCGGTCACCGATGCAGCCATTACTTTAAGGCTTAGCATGACCATCTGAATTGATATTCCTTTCGTATTCATGAACATATTCAACTAATACAGGAAACATTTTATGTACTTCTTTATAGATTTTGCTGAAATGGTCATCAATCATATCATCCGTCGGAATTTTATATTCATCTATTTCATCGCATGCGCTTTTTATATAAGGTTGAAGTTTCCGAAATATTTCCTGGTACAATGTTGGATAGGCTTATATAGCTTTAGAAAAGGTTGAAAATAAAGAAAAAGAAAGTATTATATAATAAGATTTTAAAAAGAATGATACTCCAGACAAGAGAACTGTTCCCGCGTATATGGCACATTTTTTTCTTGAATTGAATAATATAATCAAATCAATCTTTAGGAGGTCAATTTTTTATGGCCGATATTAAATATTCAAATCAAGAGATTAACCGGTTCTGGCTGAATATATTTGCCGAAAACTCCCAAATCATACTCAATGCACTTTCCCCGGACGAAGAAGAAGATGCCAGACGTGCCAGAGCGTTGGTCGTAAGATTTGATAATCTTACATTTACAGCTAATCAGAATCTATCTAAAAGTCAGCTAGACCAGCTGAATAAAGATGCTAACCAGGCTATCCAGGATTTCCGTGAATTTGTGCTGCACATATTGAAATTAATAACGTCAACAGATTTTCATATTGATTTAAAACCCTTGATCTTAAACCATATGGTAACTATGGCTGAATATTACATATATTTGCTTGCCACCTATATGCGCGGCCAGGAACCCACATTCGACCCGATTTTGGAGGATGTGTTGTGGCTGCCCTTTTTTGTCGCACATTGTTCGTATATCTCCGACAATATAGGTTATTACCGACTATCAGAACGGCAAAAAGCACAGAATTACCAGCTCCTCCTTAATCAATACTGGTCGTTTTCTTTTGAACTACAGGGAATATCCCGTATCGGAACAGAAACTTTCCCCATGGCTGTTGATCATCGCGCCACGATTGCAGAAACATTAAAGGAATTTTATGAATTTCTTACAAGTCTGGGTAATCTGCTGAAACTGCGCATGTTACCCGGTTCACTGTCTGTTCTTATGATGAATCACATGCAACGTATGTTATGCTTTTACTTAAGGCAACTTTCCGTCAGCCTTGATTTCCAAGTACCCGACTGCGACCCGTACGCTAAAAGGATAAGTTCCTACTAGCTTTCACCTTTTTTACTTCTAAAAGACCCTTTAAAAAGCTTCGGAATAGCTTGCTTTGGCTTTCCAGAGGCTTTTTTTAAAAATAACCAATAATCGAAATATTTTTTTCTTCCAAGTGTTTCGTCTTAAAGAACAAAGATTATGTAAGCGCATATGATAATAAAAAAGAGATTTAAGAGGAATATATGAAGATTACTATCATGCTGTTGCCCATAGGCTGTTTAGGTCGCAACCAGGCCGAACTTGATTTCAGGGGGGTAACCATACATAACACGGATAATTCCAATCCGGGCGCGGACGCGCTGGGAAATGTCCACTATATGCTGGAAAACTGCCACAGCATCTACAACAGCTGGCATTACACGGTGGACGACCACCAGATTATACGGTCCATCCCTGAGGATGAAGAGGCGATGCATACGGGAAGCCGGGAGGGCAACCATACCACCGTCGGTATCGAGATATGCCAGAATGTTGACGGGAACATCCTAAAAGCCACGAACAACACAACATGGCTTGCCGCCGATATATTACGCAGACACGGAATGAGGCAGGCGGTATGGAAGCAAAACATTTTCCAGCACCATGACTGGACGGGGAAGGATTGTCCGTCCCAGATTAGACGGGGAATCCCGTACGACTGGAATACTTTTGTATCCCGGGTCAACCATTTTCTAAGGCAGCCCGCGCTGCAAAGGATATTGAAATTCAATCCCGACAGACTGGTGCGTGGCAATGATGTGCGGTTGGTTCAAAACAGACTCAAGGCCCTCGGGTTTTATACAGGCCGGGTGGATGGTATCTACGGAGAGCAGACATATAATGCCGTCCGCCGATTCCAGGCTTCGGTTGGGGAGCCTCAGGATGGGATCATAGGCCCCGAAACCTGGTCCATGCTCATGCCGTAGAGTGGGTAGGGAAAAAACTTCCTACTAGTATACAGGAAGTTTTTTTATTTGTGCCACTATAGATGAAAAAGTTATTATCTGCAAGCGTTTCGCGACAACGGTTACAGGCAGTTCTGTTGGTATATCTTCAAATGATTGTATAATGGTTTATTAGTGCTGGGTATCCACCAGGATCACATTCTGGCCTCTTTTTATCCAGCATCAGAGACAATTCTGTAGCAACATAACAAACAATCCTGTAGATATGATCCAAATACACAGGGGTTAATGAAGATGGTAGTTTCTTTTGTTCAACCAAAATCATAGTGTCAATAATGAATGACTCATAAGTGGATAGCCGGTCATATATTTCCGATAAAACCTCTCTATTCATTGGAAAATCCGAAATACCATTTTGTATAAAAGATATATTTTCTCGAATACGAATTTCATTATTCAAAAAGTTTTTGGAGTAGTTACCTACCCTTTGCTTAAACTCAAAAAAATAGATTCCTACGTTATTTTCTATAAACAACGTTTGGGCAGCTATGATTGGCAACCAAAAACCTAGAAAATATGTAGGATCAAAATTAGGTATCCTTTTCCTAATGAACTCGTTGAGTATATATAAATACATGTTAGCTATATTGATAATGGTATTTACTTCTTCAGGTAAAATGGATATATAAAACTTTTCTAATAGCTGCCTTCGTAAGATTCCTTTTACATATTGATAAAAATCTTCAGTTGCCTGCAAAGATTTAATGTTTAATTGTTTAATTTGCTCCTCGGTAAGATTCTCCTGGCGGGCTTGTTTGGCTAAATTATAATAACTGGTAGAAAATAGTTTTAACTGTGTAATCTCAGCTGTATATTCTGGTGCAAAGCGATACGCCAAAATATTTGCTTTATCACCTAATATTTGAAGCCAGAACCTGCTTTCTTCCTGATTTGTTAAACTATTGTTATAAGCCAAGGTAATACCTCCTTTTATAAACTCCTATTATTATATTAGAACCTTTTATTAATGGTGCTTTTAGTTAATTTCTTTGAGGTTTCTAGAATCTGAAATAATTTTATTGCTATACATCATTTATTTTTTTGGGGGTTAACATCACTTTTTTCTGAATATTTCTCCAGCATGAATGGACAAATTTTACTGTTCTGGATACATATATTCCGGATAGTTTAGATACGGCAAGTATTTCCGAATAAATTCGGGATTATCCCTTAATTCTTCAATTTTCTGCCTGTTTGCACGAATTGTATATGCGGGATAAAAATTTTTATCTCTTTCTCCGCCAAGTAAAAAAGCCGCTAATCACGCATGATTAGCGGCTTTTTTAATGCGAAGCGAAATCCCCCCGCTAAGCGGGGGAGTTCAAAAGAGGCGGAGCCGATGTGATGGAAAAGTGCCCAAACCTATTAGAATAGAAGTTGACCGACTTCTGTGAAAATAGGAAAGGAGCACAAAATCATGGACAGTGTATTGGAGCATACAAAGTGGAATTGCAGATATCACATAGTATGGGCACCAAAATACAGAAGAAAAATTATCTATGGGCAGTACCGGCAGGAAATCGGAAAGATTCTCCGAAAATTGTGCGAGTACAAAGGAATCGAAATAGTAGAAGCAAATGCATGTATAGACCACATACATATGTGCGTAAAGATTCCACCCAAATACAGCGTAGCACAGATAATGGGATATCTCAAGGGAAAGAGCGCATTGATGCTGTTTGAGAAATTTCAGAATCTGAAGTACAAGTTTGGGAATCGCACGTTTTGGTGCAAAGGCTATTATGTCAGTACGGTCGGCTTGAATAAGGAAACAATAAGAAAATATATCAGAAATCAAGAAGAGCACGATAAAATGAATGACAACATAAAAAGACCGGACTGAGCCCCTGTTAGGGGCAGTTTCAAGCACCTTAAGGTGCTGTGATAGCGATATACCCTTACAGGGTTAGTGCAAACTGCGCGTTGAACGCGCAGTTATGATTGTGTTCATCGTTGCATAAAACCCCTAAAATAACCCCTTTTTAATTTTCAATCACAAAAAGTCTTCTAAAACATTTGATGGAAATTTCTTTTCTCGATCAAAGAATTTATCCTTCATTTTACTTTTGAAAATTGTAAAACTTTTAAAAATAATATGCCTTTTCTTTGTAAATTATTAATTACAAGATATAATGTCAAATGGAGGAATTAGATTATGAAGAAAAATCCATTTGTACTATTTTTACTTATAATCGCAATTGTTTTCACGCTACTTGGTGGATGTTCTGCAGATACGTCAACCCAAGCGGCTGAGTCTGTTTCTCCAGCGGCAGAAGCAGCCCAAACAAATGATATCAGTGATACCGACCTATTTGAAGGCTACACCTTAATCGAGGTAGACGGCGGCGATTTGTCCGGATCAAGAGAGGCCAACGTTGTGGTCGATATAGGATATGGCGATAGAGAATATTACGCTTTTACAAATGAGTATGGTCAACTTGTAAAGGTTATCGCGGATGAAATTATTTTACAGGATCAAAAAACGGAGCTTGTTACTTCAGAAGGAAGGTATTATCCGGATGAAGCTAAGGTTCCAGGAACGGAAGCAGCCGACCTCGATGAAGGGCATGTGATTGCCGATTCGCTCGGCGGGGTTTCAAATGCTTATAATATAACACCGCAAAACAATACACTGAATCGATATGGTGATCAGGCATATATCGAAAAAGTAATCCGTGACGCCGGCGGCTGTACAGATTTTACGGCCATCATTACATATCCTGATACCACGACCCAGACGCCAAATCATTACAGCTATACATATACCTTGAACGGCAATGTTATAAATGATGAATTTGATAATGTTGATCCCGATGAAGTTAATGCGGCATTAAGCGATAATTCGAACAAATCTGAATCCACTTTTGCATCAGAAAGCCAGTCCGCGATTACTATTTCAATGCTTGATAAGTCAGCAGAATATGTTGAAATAACCAACAATAGCAGCGACAACATTGATATGACGGGATGGTATATCGTATCTGTTAAAGGCAATCAAACTTATAATTTTCCTGATGGATACACCTTAAATTCTGGTGCCAAAATAAAAGTTGTGAGCAACAGCGCAGAAGGCGATCTAAAATGGACAACAGACAATGTGTGGAACAATTCAGAAGAAGACGATGCCGAATTGTATGACAAAAACGGAATTCTAATATCAAGGTGGGATGATTAAATAAAAACGGAATCACGGTTTCTTTAGTTCACCTAGTTTTGCAAGCAGATCCAAAATTCTATTCTCAATATATTGCGTGATTTCGCAGCTGTAGAGTTCAAATCCGCTATGCTCCACCATTACGAGATTATTCGAACTTTTATTACTTCAAAGGTGGGTTCGCAATAACAAAGTTCGTATAATTTAATGAATTAAACAAATGGCTAAGATTTCGATCTTAGCCATTTGTTTTACAATGTATTATTCAATATCAAATATATGTGTAAATCCCCCCGTTTTTCTATTTTGGTCGTATATTTTTAAGGTGCAGTCCGCTTTCGGCATCCGTATACGACCAATTTCAATCGCGGCAGATACTGGACACGCAGGGAAAACATGTATTACTGTATCCTGCCCGTGTTCATATTTTATCCTGTCATATAAAATTCTCAATTCTTTCCGAAATGCTACTAAATGCTCACGGTCTTGTATAACATCGTTATTACTGCCCGTAATTGACAGTTCCCAAATCGATGTATCATCACCGAGTACCGAAAAAATTCGTTCATTGTTAATATTTCCACTAAGCGGTAGCTTTAGCGCTACGTTTTTTCCACGTTTACTGGGTGGCTTAATTCCGTATTCAATGAGATTATGAGTCTTTTGCCATTCCCAGGTTGAAGGCTCCCTATGTTTCTGATAAACTTCTACAGTAACAATGTCCAGAAGCATTGAGCCAAGTTTAATCAGCAGTGGTTGGGGCGCAATAGCGAAGACTGATAAGTGCTGGATAAAACCCTGTTTGATTTGATTTTTAACAGGCTCAAATTTTCTTTCCAGCTCTGTGACCTCAACATCCCAATACAGCATTTCATCATCCGTCAAAGATGTGTTCGTACTACCAATATCAAAAATATGGTCTACCGGATAATATGGATTCATTGCTGAAAACATATCTTCACGGGAAGGCTTACAAAAAAATTGGCCGATTGGTCTGGAATAGCTGAGTACATGACTTTGCATGTTATTCATTATGGACGTTTGAAGCTCGATACGCTTTTCATGTTCCGTTTTCATTTCCTTTAACAGCTCAACCGGATAATCTTTTTCGTACTCCTTATTGTCAATTAGGTGATTGTGTTGGGGACATGTCAGCATAAGATTTGCAATTTCTTTTGCTAACAAAGGCGAAAGTTCTTCATCCCCCCTTGGCCCAGTAGACGTCCATGAGATTATATGAGCTATGTTGGATTGATTCAATCTCTTTTTTGTGATAGCGTCCTTCCAAAGGGGCAGATTACACCCCCTAAATTCGCATCTCCCGCCGCTGATAGCCCAAAGCGCACTTACTATGGCTGGCGGGATGGTTGGTCTTTTCTCTTTATTTTCTTTTTCTTCTAACTTTTTATCCTCTAGCATGCTATATCTTCCCTTTCTTTTTAAGATAGTCTAGGATTTCTTTATAATCTTCTTGGAAGATTCTCAGTTTGTCCGCACTTATCAGTTTGCTTACAAAATCCTTGTGGCAATTACGCAGTCGCTTTCCGCTCCCGCAAAAACACCATCTATGCCCTCTATAACTCATATTAGCCAACATTTTTAAGTAATCAATAATAATATTCCATTTCTTTGTATTAAAAAGTTCTTCATAAAACTGCATCTTTCCTTTTATACCATGTGCACGCTCTCCATAAGGCATCTTTCCCAAGCGTCTGTAACACGTATATGTTGTAAGGTAATCTATTACAAAATTATCAATATAAAAAAGCAAAGTTGGATTTTCTCTGAATAGAAGTTCAATACGAATCGGAACTTCTAAACAAAGATAATCACCGGGATTTGTATGGAAAGAGACAGGTACCCTGCCGCCAATTTCTTTCGTTTCTGGCATTTCATCAGGGTACCCGGTAGGAATACCTATACTTACTTGGTAATTGTCAGACATCCAATTACCCAGAACCTTGCGGCGAAAAGCAATAGTACCATATACTGTCGCTCCCGAATCATTAAAGCACAGGACAAGATCAGGATACCTTTTTGAAACTTCAATAAATTGAGCAATTACAAGTTCCCGAAATGTCATCATTTCATCCAAGGTTTGTTAGTCGAAGTCGGAGTATTAATCATGGTTACTCTGGCCTCCTTAGGAATGCGCATATCGTACTGTTGCAGAACCCTGTCAAATACTTTTTCTCCGAGTACGGACTTCATAACAGGCTCACTGAATACTTCTAATCCCTGTACAATATCTTGCTCTACCCATTTAACCCATTGGAAAAACGCTTTTGCTTTTTCACTACCTGGTTCGTTCCACTTGTCCGCAAAGTTTTCGAGCGGATTAACCGGATTAGGTATATACCACCTTTTGTCTGATGGGTCGCGGCGTACTGCTCGCATTTTGCTTACCGCACTTTCATCAAGTCTTCTCTCATCCATAAGTACCGAATCTTTTGTTAATTGAGACACAACCCATTTCAGTAACTGGTAAGTGTCTTGGGCGATAAAGCCATGTTTACTAACCATTTCAGCCACAAGAGTGGTAATAATCATTGATATAGGCCTGTCATCATATAAGGGGCTTTGGCAGAATCGGACATCGCGATGGTATTTCAATATTTGGATAACACGTTGTAGCGCAGTCCTTACAAGTAGATCGGGCACAGCTTCAACAGAAGCATAAAGATTTCGGTTATTCTCAAATATAGCTTGTTTCTCAATCGGTTTCACGATATTTATAAATGGGATATTTACTATATCAAAGTAGTCGGCAAACCCGGCTGGGTTACTTGTTGACCATTGATACCCGGAGCCATTCTTGTCTGTAATGGCAATAGCACTGTTCGCTAAAGTGGATTTTTCAGGTATTCTATTTATAATAGTAGCCTTAATCTTACTATCTTCATCAACAGAAGGTAAAACATCCATATGAAAGTTCAACCCAGCGTTTTCTGCGTACTCAATAGTCCAACAACGTCTACTCTCTTTGGTTAAGTTGCCATAAACTTTACTTCCATTCAGAATTTCTCCAATACTTTTCTTCAACTCACCGGGAGTTGTGTTTTGTTTAAGAGATTGTACCTGACAGACTAAATCAATATCATACGCTGCGTCTTCATCTCCCCTATACGGTTTGATCACTGTTCCTAGCCGGAATGAACCCTGTGTATAGAAGTCAGCATCAATGCCTTGGGATGTTAGATAGTTTGCAACTGATTTATATCGGCTCACCGCAAGGCTATAGTTTGATGGTGAAATATCAAGAACGTTGCTCAGGGATTCTAAAAAAGTTCTTTTATCAAATTTGGTCATTTAATTTTCCTCTTTCTTTTGTTTTTTGTAGGTCTTACAAGACCTATCTGTTTTTTTACTTTTTTGCATGAAATCACCTCTTTTATCCTTTTGGCGGATACGGATCATTACCATGACTGTCAGATTGCTGAATCTTCCCATTAAGACCATGAATTTTTAATTCGGTATTTTGATTAACACTAATTATTCGCGCAGCATTAACCGCGTCAATTTTTAAATCATGATGGCTACTGGCACGCTTTCCGTCACCGCGTTTCACATCCCATCCGCCTTTGGGGTTATGTATAACATGATGTGTACCGTTTGTCTTTCCCATTTTTATATCCTCCATAATATTACTTTTTATATTGTAACATAGTGCTTGTCCATAAAATTGAACACAATATACAGTACACTTCACCACTTTATGGTGAAGTCATTGTCAAAAAAATAGACTCAAGGTAAATAATATACATGCTGTCGCCCATTAATATCAATAACCTCCTTACGTAATAATAAGCCGGAATCAAATAGCTTTTTCAGCCTATTGCTTGCACTATTAATTTCTAATTTGTATTTTTCAGCAACATCTCTTGCTGAGGCTGTCTTTTTTTCACTTATATATAAAAATGTATCTTCTAAACTCTTTTCTAACCTTGAACCTATTTTTGAATATTTTCCATTCTCCATTATTAAAAGATTTATTTTAATATTTTCCTTTTGCTCTCTGCGTGCTATAGCGCCTTCAATATTTTCTTTGATAACCTGATTTAAATTTTGAGTATATATAATTAGATTTTTTCTGTTAATAAGATATAATTTTGTTTCAATTAATAATTCATCAGCAAAAGATAAGTCACAAAGACTAATACCTAAAAAATCAAATACAAAATAACTGTCACTTGGTAAGGCATTCAGGATGTTCATCACATCTTCCTTTACCTTTTTCGCTATGGGTCTATATGATAAAATATCGCCCAATTCATATTGTTTAGCTATTTTTTTTAAACTATATACGTGTTCCATCTGTCTTACCCTCTTCACTAATTTCCGGTGAACACATATAATATACAATATATGCCTATGATTTGTCAACTTTTTCATTGAATAATTATTAAACTTTGTGTCCCAGGAAATGGTGTTATGAACTCAAATTTTCGAAACCCATTGTCAGCACCGAATTCTAGCAAACCTTTCCCAGATCGTATATGAAATTGTCCTTGATTCTTATTAACTTTATCCTTTATAAATGGGATGCCCATTCCCCCACTCCCATCTTGACGTCCACTTAAACCTCCAAGGACTTTTCTGATGCAATAAATATCAGAATTTGGGATATGAGCATATTTTAATTTTAGATGATTTCGGATTCCTACGCCTAAATCACCGATACATATTGATATTGCGCTCTTGCCAGAATAAACATATTTTTGTATTGCGCAGTAGCAGTCTCCCATTTCATCATAGCCCCTGCTATGCTCTAGTGAATTGTTACAAAGCTCAGTAATAATTGTTGAAATACTCTTAAGGTGGCTTGTCCTGGGAAAACATGAAGATATTAATTCATTAATCTTATTATTAAATATAGAAACATCTGCTGGTTTACATATATGGGTAAGCTTTGTATCATAACTGCTATATTTCTCAGCTTTTTTATTAAATAATCCACCTTTGCTTTTAATATAAGAAAAAGGATAATCAAAGAAACCAAGGCTTAATAGTTGATGAGACGTTTCGGGTTTAAGATTGTTAAAGCATACTTTTATTTCAGATTTGTTATAGACTAATTGGCAAATAAGTGCTAACATAACAATTCCCTGTGGCTTCAGCTCTGCATTTTTTTCCATATTCAGAAAAACTTCAGAACCGGCATTTAATTTGCTTATATACCTAATAATAAAATCTATTTTATTTCGCCAAATATTTAAATCAGGCAGATTAATTACATCCATATTTTCACCACTAAATTAATTAAACAATTGGGCAGCTTCTTTGGACGCCGTAATTACCAAAATTACACAAACATATTATACCATAAAACGATAAAAATAGTCATTTTTATCCTATGTAAAAAAAGTCCTTAAACAAAAAAGCTTAAGGACTTTTCAATAGCATGATTAAATTGTAGTCTATAAAATAAGCTGAAATTTTTATTTCTTCAAATTTTTTAACGCAAATTCACAGCATTGCATTTCTATTATAACTTTAAAAATCCCTGTTTGAAGGCATCAGGGAAAATAAAGGTTTTCTCGCCGGCAGTGAAGGTTACACGAATATGTTTCTGTGCTTTATCAATCCATGTGACGGTACCATTACCGAAAGTCTTATGAATAACAGAAATACCTACTTCCACACCGGAGAGGTCAACCTTCTCTTCTGCTGGATTTTGCACAGGCGTAACAACGGGTGCCTTTAAATTATCCGGTTTTTTGATACCGAAAGATTCGGTAACGAGCGGAGGTTTTGTAGTATAAGATGTAGCTGGCTTTGAGATAGACTGAGCTTCCTCTGCAACCATTAACAGCTCTTCCGGTTCATTATCGTATGCAACATCGGTTTCCATTGTTTCTTGCTGATTGAAGAACAGGCGCTCATATTCCTCGCGCTTGATAACAGTATCCCATCCTCCGATATCTTTGCCTTCATGCTTATCGATGCCAGTATATGAAAGGCTGGAATCCTCGTAGCGTTTAAACTTGAAAATTGCATCATTCATAAGGCTGGCATTGAACACTCCGATAGTACAAAGCAATTCAAAATCCTTGACATTGAGGCCAGTAACCTTTTTGAACAGACCTGGTTCCAACTGTGTGATGACATCCTTGAGGGAACGTTCTCGATAATCGGTGAGGTACATAAAAACAGGGACTCGCGTAGCAAATTTAATAAGTTTCTCCTGTATCTGCTTGCGCATGGATTTGTATTCTTTTTCTTCATCGGAAAGCTCTTTTTTCTCTTTAGGCGTGAGTTTTTCATCGCCCTCTTTTTTAGCCTTTTTAACTGCTTCGGACTTATTGATAATAGTCTCAATATCGGCATTGAGGCTGCGGAAGCCTTCAATATTCATCAGAGCCTCAAGGGCTTCCTTATTATTCATAAGCCGGGTGAGAGTGTCGTTATCAACATTAACGAGCAACGCCGATTCCCAACGCTTTGCAAGCAGCGTAGCGGATGTACCCGCCATAGCGATGTCCAGAATATCCTGCGCACTGATTTGCTTCATGGAACTGCCGTCATAAGCTAGGACAGGCAAAAAGTTAATGAATTCGGCTACCTTCTTTTCGGGATTGCTTTCATTAATATCCAAACGACAGCTGTAATCTTGAATTTGGCGAAGAGCACGGTCAAGCGCAAAATCGAATACATAGCATTCCTGCTTCATGATTTCACGTTCGCCACTGTCGTTTCTGACTTCCCATGGCGATTGCACACGGAAAGCAGCCTGAAAATAGGTCTCCGGACTTTTTAGGTTGCGGAGCATGAAAATACCCGTCCACGGACGAATCGTAACGCCGGTGGTCAGTTTACCGCATGATAGCGTGATGGTCTTTGTTGCAAGAGGGTCCCTCATTGCCGACTGGACGGGCTTTAGCGAGTCAAGCCCGATGCCCGCTTTGGTACCGGCACAGACGATTCTTTTATAATCGTGATAAAAGCTATTTTGCTTTTGTGCTAGTAAATTCGCCATCGCGTAGCAAGATGCCACGTTGGGAAGAAACCACATTGTATGGGATAAAACATTCAAAAGCCGGGTATCGGAGTACGGCATCGGCGGACGTTTATCTTGTCCCAATCTTAAGTCGTCTACGCTGGACGGCAAGTAAGAGCCGCGAATAAGGTCGAGCCATTTTTGAACTTCGTTCTCATAAACGAATCGCGCTTCCTCGCCCTTGCCCTTGGCGGAGAAGAATACATTGAGGTCGAACCCGTCAAACTCGCCCTGCATGGCGATTTGGCGTATGCTGTCTGGAATGCGGTAGGTAAGCATGACCATGCGTGGCAATGCCGCATAAGGATTGCCGGAGCCGAGCCAGTTTTCCTTTGCGCGCTGTTCATCGGAATATGTCCAGTTGTAAATCTGATCCTCAATAAATTCGCCTGAGTTGAGTGCGCGAAATGGCGTACCCGATAAAAATAAATAATGGCTTGTGGTAATGGGCAGGAAGGTTTCATTATAGGCGTTGTCCGCCTCATCCTGCTTATATTTTTCCATATCAAAATCCACATCGGTTTCTTCGTCAGGATTGTCAAACAGCTTTTTTGCATTCTCGCGCCACGCGCCAAAGTGGTATTCGTCAAATATAACCAGATCCCAATTATCGGTATGAATGAACTCGTTCTTTGCTTTGATTCCACCGTTTTCATTCGTACCGAGCAAATCCTGGAAAGAACCGAACACCACGATTGGTCGGGACTTGTCCGCCTTCGCGTACTGTTCATCAATATTGACATTTCCCATGTGAGCGTCTTTGTTGGAGATAAACTGCCAGCCCTCAAAATCCACATGGGTTATAAGGTCTTCCGACCAGGCTGATTCTACAGCAGGTTTAAAGGTCAGCACCAGAACTCGGGCAAAGCCCAACTTCTTGGCAAGTTGATAAGACGCAAAGGTCTTGCCGAAGCGCATTTTTGCATTCCACAGGAATTTAGGCGCGCGGTTGGGTTCGTCCTTTTTTGCTGAAACATAGTATTCCATCGTACGCTTTACAGCGTTCTGTTGTTCCGGGCGCATCTTAAAGGTCTGTGTACGGGCGCCGTCCAACCGGATGCCGGTTCGCAGCTCAGTGATTGCCGCAATGACATCGCCTGCGGAGCATTTAAACCACTCGTTGCGGTCTGCGCCCTCTTTCAACTGCTGTAAACCTTTGCGGCGCAGAATAGCATGGACATCATGATCGGTGAAGCATGTGCCATCAGCGCACATGGCGGATTCTTTGAGCAAAATTTTATACGGGACGCCGCTGGTATGAAGCTGCTCGTAGACACGCTTTTCCACGTCCCGCTCGGTATAGCCGATCTTGATGTAGCCATTATGCGAAGCAACGCTGTCCAGTGCGTAGGCATAGACGGTGGGATAGACGGAGGGACGCTGGACAAAGAATTCAGTTGCCATCCGTGTCACCTCCCAAATCCATTGGCTTTATCATGGAGTTTATAAAATCAATCTCTTCGGCATTCAAATCATATTTTGTATATAGGTCTTCGTCTGTCCACACTCTTGTGAAGTCCTGCATTGGTACAAAGATATAAGATTCTTTTGAAAGATTAATTGATGACAACGACTGTAAAACTAAAAATCGAACAAATTTAGTGCGTAGATAGTTGTAAAAATTCTGTACTGAGGTTAATTCTTCATTAGGATACGCAATAATGTATGAATCTGTGCAAACCTCATTTGGAGCTAAGATACGCATGTTGGCAATCACTTTATACATGCCTGATTTGTCTGGTTCTCCGGCATGTTCACTTGTAACTCTGCTGATCATTACTTTGTATTTGTCAATAGAATCTAATCCTTGCGTTATTGCAGAACGATAAACAGTTCCAGTCCCCTTGCTCGAGTATAGGGTAACAACTGGTTTTCCGTTTTCCGCTCCCCCGCGTTCATTTGTTGCAAGTCCGTATGGATTACGTGAACTCATATGTTGAGTTATGGAGCCTTCCATTTTTGAATGCACTTTTTTTATGATGTCGATGGAGTCATTATAGCGAATAAAAACGGGATACTCGTTTAGTTTACGAGTCACCGTAATAGATCTGCCATTAACAATATTTGTTATCTTACAATCGGCAGAACGGTTTTTCTCCCACAGAAAGTAACATACTCCGCCGCCCAAACTAACACCAGGGAAACAATCTTTTGCATTTTGATAATCGACCAAATTTGTGATATGCGAGTCGTTTAACATATTGGCCCGAAATTTATCTAGGCCCTTGCCACCATTGAACCATCTGGAAGGGATAACCATTGCAAGATAGTTTGGTTTCAACCTTTTGGCTCTCTCTACAAATTCATGATATATCGGTTTCGCACTCGCACCATTTCCGCCATCGTTCAGTTGATATGGCGGGTTACTTATAATTACATCAAACTTCATACTGAAAATCTCCTCTGGCTTAAGGGTATGTATCCATTCGTAAGCATGGGATTCAAGGGTTTCGCCCCTGTCATTCGCACCAAGTACAGTGTTCTTAGATATGCCACAATATTTGCATTTGCCATCGATCCAAGTGTGCTTTTTGTTTCGGTAACGAATGTTGCCCTCGGCATCATCAAACTGCGTAACAGAAAACTCGCTTTGCGGATACTTTGAGCAATATACACCTCGCCGCGAGAGCAGGCTTGTCAGCTCGGTAATTGCAATGCCGAAAAGCTGCTTTTTGAAAATATGGTCGATGCGCTCCTGCAGGTTGGGCATTTGCGGTTCAAGGCCCTTTATCAACCTTTTAGCGATTTCGCGCAGAAATACACCGGTCTTGCAGGCTGGGTCGAGAAAAGTCTTATCGGGATTGCGGAACAATTCCTTCGGAAGCATGTCAAGCATTTGGTTAACAATATCCGGCGGCGTAAAAACCTCGTCGTTGGATAAATTCGCAAGACAAGACAGCACGTCGGGATTATATACAGTGTTGAATAAATTATCAACCATTGTCCTTTACCCTCCTGTAATGAGAAATGTATTGCTTTAAGAATTTTCCTTCTTCATCGGGCGGCGATTCACCAAACATAGTCGTCTGTTTTTTGCCTTCGTTTTTTTTTACAGAGTTGTCGTCCTTATTCAGCAGTTCGTCAAAAGTGTAGTCCTTACGCTGCATTCTTGCATCGTTAAACGGAAATGTCCACTCCGAAAAGACAATCGGTTCATTTGTATCAATACCTTTTTCATCTACGCAGCGAAGGCTCAACGCATTACCGCAGACTATATTTCGGTTAAGAATGAATTTTGCTGCTTCACGGGTATCGTCATTACACTCTTTTTTACAAACTACTTTATATTCCTTATCCCAGATTTCAAACATACGCTCCCGGCAGGCAATCACATTATCGAGAAGGATATCGACACCATAGATACTGCTTACTGCAAGTAGAGAGTTACGCTCATAATCGTATGCGCTTTTTTTATATTTCTTTTTGACGAAAGCGAGTTTACGTGATAGCACTTCTGCGAGAAAATTTCCATCGCCGCAGGCGGGTTCCAAAAATCGGGAATCAATCCGTTCAGTCTCCTGCTTGACGAGATCACACATTGCCTTGACCTCGCGCTCGGCGGTAAACACCTCGCCATGCTCAGCAACACGCTGCTTGGATTTTACTTGATTTGTCATGATTTTATCTGCTCCTCGTCCGGAACAAATTCTAAAATATCATTAGGTGTACAACACATTGCCACACAAATGCTCTCTACCTTATCCAAGGCTATATACTGGCCTGTTTTAATTTTTGTTATTATGTTTGCTGATATTTTTGCTCTACGCGTAAGTTCAGCATTAGATATATCTTTTTCAATCATTAAGTGTTGTAATTTTTTATAGCTTACAGCCATAAATTCTACCCCCAATAAAAGAGACTGAACAAATAATATCATGTATCTGTGAAAATATCAATAATTATAGGAGTGCCACGATAAAAATAATCAGTATTTTAAAACCTCGTTACCACACCCACACTGAGCAAGGTAGCGATGTCTATTCTTTATTTTTTGCTTCAGCAGCTTTTTTACGAGCATAGCTTGCTCGTTTATTTTTACGATTACGCTCTGCTTGGCAGTTTTGATTATCACAGTAAAGCTGTCTGCTTGAATGTCCTAAATACTCCTGCCTCGAAAGCATATGAAGTCCAGGCTCAAAAGATATCTTAATAAAGGATCGTTTTGATAATCATGAAGATCGTCATCAATATCAGATATATCAATAATCGGAGATTCATTTTCTTCTTGTCTGGCAATTTCTCTTTGATGTCTTTCTGCCGCCATAGCATGAATTGTTCTTAAAATATCAATGCTGCTTAATCACTGTTTTATCCTCCTAAAATCAATTTGGTATTTGTGTTAATAATTGTAATTTAAATTTATACTATATCTTTTTTTTAACTAAACCGCAAAGATTCATAAAGCTTTGCTTCGTCTCATCGATGCTACGCCACTATATTTTATATGTTGCATTTTTGGGATTTTAGAATATAATAAGTATACCACATTTCGAAAGGATATTATTGTTTTGCACGAAAGGGTTATTTTACATTCAGATCTCAATGCTTTTTACGCAAGCGTGGAGTGTCTTTATAAACCAGAGTTGCGCGATAAACCCGTTGCAGTTTGCGGTGATCCGGAGCTACGTCATGGTATCGTTTTAACAAAAAATGACTTGGCGAAAAAAACAGGAATCAAAACCGGAGAAGCAATTTGGCAAGCCAGACTGAAATGCCCTGACTTGGTGGTGTTGCCCCCTAATTATTCTTTGTACTTAAAGTTTGGCCGCATGGCACGTAGTATTTATGCGGATTATGCAAGTCAGATTCAACCTTTTGGATTAGACGAAGCATGGCTCGATGTTACCGGTAGTCAAACCATGTATGGTGATGGGAAATCAATTGCTGATCGAATACGTTCACGCATCAAAACTGAACTTGGTATAACTGCATCTGTTGGGGTCAGCTATAATAAAATATTTGCAAAACTCGGCTCGGACTTTAAAAAGCCAGATGCAACCACAGTTATTTCCATGTCAAACTATAAAGAAAAAGTTTGGCCCTTACCAGTACAAGAGTTACTATATGTGGGCCGTGCAACAACACGCAAGCTTAACCGCAAAAATATTCTAACCATAGGTGATCTCGCCCGAACAGATATAAATTGTCTGGTTTCCGCACTAGGTAAATGGGGCGCTGTGCTTCATGACTTTGCAAACGGTCTTGATTTCTCTCCTGTCTCAAGTTATGGAGAAGAATCAATTATTAAGAGCATAGGTAACAGCACAACCACTCCGCGTGATCTAGAAAACAACGATGATGTAAGGCTAATTATTTATGTGTTAGCTGATAGTGTAGCTACAAGGCTTCGTGAACATGGCTTCCGTTGTCGCGGCGTCCAAGTATCCATCCGTGACAATGAACTTTTTTCATTTGAGAGACAAGGCCCTTTCAATACACCGACTTATATATCCACGGAAATTGCATCAAAGGCTATGGAGATATTTTTACAAAATTACAATTGGGCCGGCCCAATCCGTAGCCTAGGTGTAAGAGCTATTAACCTTATATCAACAAACAACGCCGTACAGCTTGACTTATTCGACAATCCCGAACATCGGCAAAGGCATGAACAACTTGAGTCTGCGATTGATGAGATTAGGCGGCGTTTCGGTCATTATTCTATACAGCGCGCTGTACTACTTGAGGACCACCGGCATAATATAAATCCAAAAGATGAGCATGTTATTCATCCTGTAGGTTTATTCAATGGACCTCTACCAGATAGGAGGTACGACACATGATTCAACCAAAATTTTCTTGAAATAAAAAGAGCCGCCAGCTTTAATGTGATATGCTCCCCCTATGGGAGACAGTGAAATAAAAAATCACTGTTTACTATAGGGGGAATAATTATGTTAAGAGGGCCGAAGCTCGGAGCGGATGAAAAAGCGGCCATTGTAAAACGGTATCTTGA
>JAEWMJ010000062.1 GCA_023393165.1 Bacillota bacterium
CCAGTCTTGCTATGCACTTTTCAACCTTTATTGTGCAAATTGCCGAAAACTCGGCTTTCAGCAAAACAGCTGTATGTTTTTCTGATTTTTAAGGGCTTATATTTAGTTTTGACACAGTCTGCCGTCCTCCTGCCGTCTGAAGCAAAAAAGAAATATAAAAATTTCTATAGGCCATGCTATTCCGCTGCGGGCAGGGATATGGCAACGTAAAAACCGCCGTACAGGCTATGCGCAAATTCCACTGTTCCCTTATGGGCTGCAGCGATCTGCTTGACAATCAAAAGACCCAGCCCATGCTGCTGTTCCAATGCATGATTGTCACAGACCATATAGTGAGGCGCATTCCTGATCCTTTCAAGCTGCTCATTATCCACGCCTTTTCCGTTATCGTCTACGCAGATTAAGCACCGGTTATTTTGCTTTTTCACCTCGACAAATATTGTGCAGCCCTTTGGGTTGTGGCGCTGCGCGTTTTGCAGCAGATTCATGGCAGCCCGTTTTACCAGCGCGGCGTCCCCGTTTATGCAGCAGGATGTCAGGTTCTCATTTGTATTCCATTCAACAGGATAATGGTTTTGAATATCGGAATTGATAAAATCCGCGACGACCTGACGGACAGCGGATATCACGTTAAAGGGTTCCGTATGAATCGGCGGCATGTTATATTCCAGCTTTGAAGCAAGATTCAGGTCATTGATCAGATTTTTCATCCGCATGCTTTGCGAGCAGATCACCGCGGCTTTTTCTCTTGCTTCTTCTGATAGAGCCGGATCGTTTTCCAGTTGCCCTGCGTATCCCATCATCATAGAAAGCGGCGTTCTGATATCGTGGGACACGCCGGCAATCCAGTTGGCCCGCGCAGTTTCCTTTTGTTTTAGCTCATAATTCTTGGTTTGCAATATTTCGGAAGTCTTGTTGATATATTGCGCGATTTCCGACAACGTACCTTTTTCCTTTACATGAACATTATGTTCTGTTGGCAAAGCTTCAATGCCTTTCAGTATCGGTCCCACCGATTTCAGTAGTTTTGTATTTGTAATCATATAGATCAGGAAGATTAAAACTACGTTGCCTAAAATGACAAGCAGAATGGTTTTGGGCAGGTTCGCTATCAAATAATAATCCCAGTTGTTGTATATCGACTTCCAATAGCTCGTTTTCGGAAAACCGAGCACAACAAGGTTATCGTTATATGCGCTGGTAAAGGTAGGAAAATCCTTTACATAACCACGGGAAAGCTTGGCGGCATCCGCAATGCTGTACTGCACGGGAATCTCACTCGGCAAATTATCCGTATGCCATACCACCCGGCCTGTCGAATTGTCGATCAGGATAGCCCAAACATCTTTCTCTTGCAACTGCCGCGCCATGGAATCCGATAATGCATATCCGTTTTCCGTTTGATTCAAAGCTGCAGCGACCTCATTCGCCGTTGACCAGGGGCTGCCCCCGGCAGCCGAATTCTTGCCGATTATGATCACAAGAAGAATGTTGAAAACCAGAATCAAAAAACCGCCCAAAAGCAAAATTCCGACGAACCTTTTGATGAGTTTCAGTACGCTTTTCATGCCATTATTCCTCCACGATCAGCTTGTATCCCAGCCCTTTTACCGTCACCAGCGATTCGGGCTTCGATGGGTTTGCTTCTATCTTCTCCCGGATACGCCGGATGTGCGCCATCAGTGAATTCTCATACCCAAAGGGATTATCGCCCCATGCCGCTTCACATAAGGCGTCTATCGTGACGATCCGGCCCGCGTTGCGGTAAAGGACGGACAGCAAGTCATGCTCTTTTGCGGTCAGAGGAATAACTTCACCGTCCTTATAAACCTCCGCCTTTTCAAAGTCGATTTCACTGCCCGCAAGTTTGACTGCCGGATGATCGCCTTTATAGCACCGCTTCAGAATAGCCCCGATGCGCAGCGTCAGCTCTTTAGGCAGAAATGGCTTGACAATATAGTCATCCGCGCCGAGGCCCAGCCCGCGGAACTTATCCTCTGCGTCTCCCCGTGCGGTCAAAAACAAAACGGGAAAATCGGACTTTACTTTGAGTGCTTCCATCAGTTCAAAGCCCGAGCCGTCAGGCAGCATAACGTCCAATACCGCCAGGTCGGGCTGAAATGTATCATAAACCTCAAGGGCTTCTTTTACGGATGCGGCGGTCGCAATATTTGTATATCCGTCATCTTTGAGTATGGACAACAGCATATCAAGCAGCGCCGGCTCGTCGTCCACCAAAAGAATCCGTTTGTTTTTCAAGTAATTCAAAAACATTTTCAACCTCTTTCCTGTTCTTAATTATAACATGGATTGATATTCATTTTTTAACCTGCAAAATAAGTAAGGTAAATGTAAGGTTGTGAGAAGGTTGCCTTAAGGTTAACGGATTATAGTATAAGCATCTTGTGAAAAGGAGCAATCGGAAATTTGAATAATGCCAATATCATAGAAACAAATCAACTGACAAAAAGCTATTCGGGCTTTACGGCCGTATCAAAACTAAACATGAATGTGCGAAAGGGTACGGTTTATGGTTTTATCGGCCCTAACGGAGCCGGGAAATCCACCACGATGAAGATGTTTTTGGGGCTGACACAGCCGACAAGCGGAACATTCTGGATAGACGGCAAATCGCCCGCCAACCGCGTCGCCATTCTCCGGGAGGTAGGCTCTCTGATTGAAGCGCCCGCGTTTTACGGAAACTTAAGCGGAGAGGAAAATCTGGATATTGTCCGCCGGGTACTGGGATTACCGAAATCCAGTATCTCCGATGCGCTCGAACTGGTCGGGCTGGCGGAACACCGTAAAAAGCTGGCGAAAAAGTATTCGCTGGGTATGAAGCAACGGCTCGGTCTTGCCGGCGCGCTGATCGGCAGACCGCCGATCCTGATTCTGGACGAACCCACCAACGGCCTTGACCCGGTCGGCATTCATGAGATCCGTTCTCTGGTACGTTCCCTGCCGCAGCAGTTTGCATGCACCGTGCTGGTATCATCGCACTTATTGTCGGAAGTAGAGCTGATGGCTGATGATATCGGTATCCTGAACCGAGGCGCGCTGCTGTTTGAAGGAACATTGCAGGAACTGAAAAAAGACGCGTCCGCAAAAGGATATCCCACCGACAACCTTGAAGACACCTTTCTCGCCATCATCGAAAGTGACAATATAAAAAGAGGTGTCAAGAGATGAAGCCGATATTGGAATGTAAGAAACTGAAACGAACGGCATTGCTGCCCGCGCTGGTTTTGGGCGGGATTCTGGCAGCGGCCTTGCCGGTGATCGATCTGTTGGCGCGGGCGGATTCCATTGTCAATCCGTCAATTCCACCTCTTAATAATCTGATGAATTCGGATTGGATGCTGATGGCGATGCTCAACAGCTTTTTGATGGTATTGGGAACGTGTATAATCTATCACATAGAATTTGCCGACAACGCCATTCAGCGGATGGATACGCTTCCCATCCGTCCATGGAGCATTTTCTTAAGTAAGTTTATATTGCTTGCCATTGCGTTTGTGATCGTTTTTCTCATCGAAGGAATATCGCTGTATTTCTGCATATGGAAATGGTTTTCCTTTGAAAGCGGTATGCTGAGGAATCTTGCCCAGTTGATGGCATATGCTTTTCTTTTGTCCCTTCCCGTGCTTTCGCTGATGCTTGCGGTATCCTCTTTCTGCAAAAACATGTGGATCACTGTAGGCATCGGCGTCATTGGCCTGTTCGCGGCCATGCTTTTACAGTACGTCCAGGGGATGCAGTATTTTCCGTTCCTAATGCCGTATCAGCCGCCGCTCAAAGGGATCAAGGCGGACAGTACGCTTTGTATCGCCGCCGCTGCGGAAACCGTCGTGTTTTTAGTAGCGGGAATCATACTATCGAAGGTCAGGAGGAACGCAGCGTGAGCTTTTTATCACTTGTCGGCGTAGAGTTCAAGAAATTGCGCCGTTCAAAAATATCGTTAATTTTTATTATTCCCGTTTTTCTGATTTGGGGAATGGCTGTGACGAACGCGGACGTGAATTTTAATGCAAGCCCGATGGGGATATCGCCCGAGAACAACTTTTTTATTCAGTCGTTTCTGGGCTTTGCCTGGTTTATGCTTCCGGCGAGCCTTGTAGTCATCACGGTTTTGCTCACTCAGACGGAACGGGCCAACCACGGCCTGATCAAAATGCTTTCGCTGCCCATCAGCGGCGTTAAACTGTGCATGGCGAAATACTGCGTTTGCGTCATTATAATGACAGCGGAAGTGCTGCTGATGTTTGCCGCGTATTTCCCGTCCGCCATGATCGCTTCGGCGCGGTTCAATTATGAGTTTATGCTGGACTTCAAGTATGTGCTCGAAGTATGCGGCGCGATGGTCCTTGTGTCCCTCCCGATGTCCGCTGTCTACTGGATGATCAGCGTATTGCTGAAAAATCCCGTTACGTCTGTCGGCTTTGGGCTGGCGACCGTTGTGCCTGTCGTCCTTGCGATCAATACAAAAGTCTGGTACGCGTATCCGATGTGTTACCCGATGATGCTGATCGCGTCCGAGATGAATAAGTTCGCTGCCGATCCGGAGGCTTCCGCCATGGGCCTGGTCCCATGGATACCCGTGGCGGTAATACTGACCATTGTTTCCCTTGTTATCGCATGCTTACAATTCGGTAAATCTGAAAGAAAATAAAGGAGTGTACCATTATGAAACAAATCAGACCATTATCTGTTCTCAACCTCATCCTGACTTTTGTCCCGTGGACAATCCTGATTTTGCGGCAATATGACTTCGCGCTGCAATCGCCAGCCGCGGAAATCATTATTACGGTTTACTGCATTTACATTGCCGCCGCGTTCGCCTTTTCCTTATATTTGCACACAAAGAAAAATATGCGCGATATATTATCCGGCATTGCCCTTATTTTAAACAGCATCTATCTGGCGGGCGCGTTGGTCATGATCTGTATGAGCATACCCAGCTGGATTCATTAAGAGGGAAATATATGTTTAAAGCATTGAAAAAAGGTTTTGTAATTGCTTTGGTTGCCGCGTCATTATGCGGGCTATTCGGCTGTTCAAACTTTGGCAAAGACTCGGCACTGGAGTTTTATAACAACGCGATATCATATTTCGGTGAAAAATCGCTGACCGATGACCATTCACTGGCCGGCAAAAGGACTTTTGGAGCCGACAAGTATGTGGGTTCATACAGTGCAGATTATAACGGCTTCAGCAAGACCGAATATCTGTTCGGCGGCACCTCCATCGAGCGCAAAAACGGAAATGAGGTTAATATTGCGTGCGATATGACTGTTACGAAAGGCTCGGCAAAACTGTTCCTGGTATGCGGCGACAGTGAACGTCAGGTGTTGCTTGACGCCGCCGGAGAGTACTCCCAAACGCTTGATATACCGCAAAGCAGTTGGTACGTAGGGCTTGAGGGCAGCAACTTTACGGGGACAATGCAACTTTCGATTACTGATGTTGTAAAGTGAATGCCGCCTGTCTCTATCGGCTAAGACTTTATCATATGCGATAAGGTCTTTTTTATTGTGACTTTAGTCCGTTGAGTACGCGCAGCGTACGAAACAAAAAACCACCCGCTATGCGGGTGGATGGCAAAAGTTACACAAAAAATCACCTTTCCGTTAGAATGGAGTTGTTCAAGCTACCAGGCTAACGAAAGGAAAGGTGATTTAATGGCAAACCAAACGAATAGTCTGTCCCACA
>JAEWMJ010000030.1 GCA_023393165.1 Bacillota bacterium
AGTGAGGTCAAGCGGGAATAAGCCCACGTCCTTGTCAGATTATTCTGAAAGACTTTTATGGAACAACGATACAAGCGTCTATGTTGGTGTTTTTACCATCTGGACGCTTGTTGTTTTAAAGATAAGATATTATCGGAGTGTAGCCAATTATATTTAAAAGGCTGCTTAGTTATCGAGAAAGTCATTTGTTGTTTTAAAATAATTAAGCATACGAATTTTGGTAGGGGTTATCTGAAAATTGACCTGCCAGGTCTCAACGCCTTTACTAACTGCATTATTCACTGCTTTTCTTACCTGCTCGTAGTTGGTGCTTCGTTTAATCACCTCAAAACCAGGATTATCATATATAAAGCAAGTCAATAGGATGGCCCGTTGGTGATTTTGCAGACTGTTTGCCAATTCAGTAATATGCTTTACAAAGCGGTCTGTCGATGAAAAAGGCGTGACTTTTTTTATTTTTATATATTCGGGAATATCAACCTGTAATTGTTGAAGAGGGGTTTTAACTTCAAGATAAGTATCGCCGACTAAAAAATCCAGCTTGGAGAAGCCAAGAAATTTTTCCCGCTGTATATTGGCGTTTAGGCTGCCAACCATATCCGCAAAACTGTCGTTTCGCAAATAATGCTCCACATAGCGGTTGGCGGCATTTTGATTGATGCCAATCCAGGACTTATTGGGATCTTCAGGCTGGTTTAGGGATATTGCCTCGACAGTGTAAGGAGTTTTTCTGTTTGGATCATTTGACTTGGAAAAAACCTCACCGTTCACATCCACCAGAATGGTGAACTGGCTTTTTCGCTTTTGTATGATACCCTCTACTAGCGGCGTATCAAATATTATATCATATATGCCCAATTTAACTTCCTCTTCAGTCTGTTTTTTTATCAATAACATTACCTTAAAGGCTTTGGAATATCAAGTAAAAGCGGCGATAAATCGCTGCCTTCTACTAAACAATTTTGATGCAGGGACCGTGCCCGGAAGCGACAAACGCAGGGTTAAGCGCCTTTAAATCACCAATTAATTTTGTTTGAAGATCGATGCTAGGAAGATATTCAACACCACTGTTTTTAAGAACAGATTCCCAGCTGCTTTCAACCACTTGACCATGGGTTTCTCCCATAGTGAACATAAGGTCGCTACTGAAGAAGATGCCGTTCTTTTTTTCAAAAAACAGAAGACCTTCCCATAGGTGCATCTCAGAGGGATATCCTATGATATCAAACTCAAAACCACTGCCGGCTAATTTTTCGCCGGGTTTTTTTATTTCGCAGCGGTTGGTAATGCCAAACCCCATCAACTGTCTTGCAGTTGTCTCGGAACAAATGGTGACCGCCTCGGGATAGGCTTCCAAAAACAAAGAGAGCCCGCCGCACTCATCGGATTCAAAATGGGAAACAAAAATGTATTTTAAAGACCGACTTCCAAGCAATTGTTTTATTTTCGGTAAAGTAGCTTTGGCCTGCGGTATTGCACCGGTTTGAACAAGGATAGGCTCTTCTGTCAGGAGCAAATACTGGTGCATGGAAAGTTTAATTGGTTCAATCACATCGGTAAACTGGTAAAGGTTCGAATAAATTTTCGTCATTTGTCTAATCTCCTTATTATTAATAGCATTTAAAAAGTATATCAATACTTCTATTATTCTTTTTATTAGGCAATGTTATAATATCACGCTATATTGACACATGGTTGTCATGATTATAAAATTTCTATAGGAATTCATATGAAGGTGATTGATTTGAAAATTGACCGGTTAATATCCATCATAATGATATTGCTTCAACGTAAAAAAATGAGTGCTCCTGAACTCGCAGAAATGTTTGAAGTAAAGCTCCGTACTATTTATAGAGATATAGAAACTATAAATCAGGCTGGTATTCCTATTATTACTTACCGTGGGGCTAATGGCGGTTTTGGAATCATGGAAGAGTACAAGATTGAGAAGAAATTCTTTACTGTTTCTGACATCACGGCGTTATTGATAGGTCTTGGAAGTATTCATTCAACAATGTCCAGTGAAGAACTCCTTAATACTATGGTAAAAGTAAAGGGCCTGATTCCTGCCGACCAAATCAAAGATTTCGAGTTAAAATCAAATCAAATTACCATAGACAATACTCCTTGGTTTGGGAATGAAAGTCTTAAGCTGAATATCCAGGTGATTAAAACAGCAATAAATGAAAACAAATTTATTTCATTTAACTACTTTGATAGACTCGGTAATAAAAGCTTAAGGACAATTGAACCATATAGGTTGGTTTTAAAAAATTCAGACTGGTACATTCAAGGCTATTGCACAGTTCGGAATGATTTTCGTATTTTCAAAATATCCAATATCTCAAATCTTGAACTTCTTGATGAAATATTTATACCAAGGGAAATTGATTATAAATCGCTGGACATATACTTTAGGACAGAGAGAAAGAGGATTATAGTTAAACTTCTTGTTGATGAGTCGCTGCGAGACTTGATGATTGCATATTGCGGAGAAGAGAATGTAGAAGCATTTGGAGAGAATCAGTTCATTGCTTATCTTCCGTTTGTGGAAGATGATTATATGTATAAGATGCTTCTTCAGTTCGGAGACAAATGCGAATGTTTGGGACCCCCAAATATACGATTAGAAGTTATCAGAAGGATTAAAAAATTATTGAGTATCTATGAGAGATAAATTAAAAATAAAAATATATCAACTAGCATGAACCGGCGATAAAGCCGGTTTTTTGTTGCATTCAAATAGGAGGATTAAGTAAATGCAGATCAAAACAAACAAAGATGTGACGGAATACGAGGAAAATGTATTCATCGGAATGACAATGCGGCAGACGTTGTTGGGATTTGCCGGGGTGGCGGTCATAGCCGCCGCATACTTCATGACGTACAGCCGTATGAACAGCAATCTCGCAAGCTGGGTGGCCATTGGTTTCGGGTTGCCCTGTTTTTTGTTCGGCTTTGCAAAGCCGCATAAGATGAAGCTGGAAAAGTTTTTAGCCGTCTGGTTCAGGTGCAATTTTCTGGAACACAGGCGGCTTCCGTTTAAAACGGAAAACAAATACTATAAGGCTTGTTTTACCCAAGAAAAAGAACAGGAGAAAAGGAGGATGAAAAAACATGTGGATCCCAAAGAAAAGTAATGAGGTGTTTCGTCTGCCAGATTCGGTGCAAAAGGCAATACCAATCCTAGCCTGGCACCCGAACGGCATATTTGAGCATAACCGGGAATATTCGATCAATTGCCGTTTTACGGATATCGAATACGCGGCGTCGGACGAGGAGACTCAAAAGGATGTGATCATGCAGTATGAGGATCTCATCAAATCCATAGATACGAACGCACTGACAAAGATCACTCTCATCAACCGAAGGGCGGACGCGTCCGAGTTTAAAAAGGCGCTTAATATACCCGACCAAAGCGACGGGCTGGACGTTTATCGCCATGAGATCAACAAGATCAATCTGGACAGGGCGACGGTAGGTAACAACAGCATCCTGCGGGACAAGTACATTACGGTGAGTCTGCCCAAGAAATCGGCGGAGGATGCGAAGGTTGCATTCAACCGTATGGAAGGGAACTTGCGTAGTTATTTCAAGGCGCTGGGGAGCGAATGCACGCGGCTTTCGACGCTGGAGCGCGCAAGGGTGCTGCATGATTTCTTCAAGCCGGGGCAGTCGCAGTATTTTAAGCTGGATATGGAGCTGGAGCGGAGGCGCGGCCACAATGTGAAGGATTATATTTGTCCGTGCGGGATGGATTTTCCGCCCGACAAGAATTATTTCAGGATAGAAGGCCGCTACGGGCGTGCGCTGTTTCTGGAGACGTATCCGGCGATACTGTCAGATACGCTGGTGGCCGAATTGATGGACTTACCCAAGGAGATGGTTTTATCCATCGATATGATATCAAAATCCAGAGACGAAGCGCGGCGCATGGTGGAGAAGAAGCTTTTGGGCGTAAATACCGAGCGCGCGAATTCTACCAAGATGGCGACCAAACAGGGAAATTACAATGCAGACCCGCCGCAGCATCTGGAAGAATCGAAACGCGAATACGAGGAATTGCTGTATGACATGAACAGCCGGGACCAGCGGCTGATACTGGTGCAGATCACCATCGTGCATATGGCCGCTACGCTGGAGGAGCTGAACAGCGATACCGAATGGCTTATGTCGGTGGGACGGGGGAAGGATTGCCAGATCGGTGTGCTCTGGTACCGGCAGCGGGCGGGCTTGGATACGGCGCTGCCCTATGGCCTGCGGTATACCGAAACCCTGCGGACGCTGAAATCAGAATGCGCGGCAATACTCATGCCCTTCAACACGCAGGAGATTTGGGACCGGGACGGTATATGTTACGGGATCAACCAGATATCCGGGAACCTGGTTGTGTCGGACAGGGGAATGCTGCAGAACGGAAACGGATTCATACTGGGCGTTACGGGCGGCGGGAAATCCATGCTTGCAAAGTCCGAATTTGTGCAGGCGTTCCTGAAATACCTGTTAGATGACTTTATTATCATCGATCCCCAAAGGGAGTATTCGCCGCTGGTCAGGCTGTTCGGCGGGACTATCATCGATATATCAGCAGGTTCAAGAGACCACGTCAATGTAATGGACATGTACAGCGGTTTTGAAGGAAAGGATGATGCGATAAGGATCAAGAGCGAGTTTTTACTGTCTCTGGCCGAGCAGTTTATGGGAGCCGTGGGGCCCAAGGAAAAATCCATTATCGACCGGTGCATCCGGAAACTGCTGATGCAGCGGGAGAAGGTGTGCACGCTGGTGGATCTGTACGACATGCTGCTGGAACTGGATATGCCCGAGGCGAGGGAGATCGCCCTGTGCTTTGAGATATTCGTAACCGGCAGTCTGAATACCTTTGCCCATGAGAGCAACGTTGACCTGAACAACCGGCTGGTGTGTTTCGATATCAGGGACTTGAGCGATACCATGAAGCCTATCGGGATGCTGGTGGTGATGGACGCGATATTATCCCGCGTTGCTCGTAACAAGGCCCTGGGAAAGCGCACCTGGGTCTATTTTGACGAGCTGTGGATGATGTTCCGGATGAAATACACCGCCGAATTGATGGATACCTTCTGGAAGTTGGTACGTAAATACGGCGGGTTCATGACCGGTATAACCCAAAACGTGACCGAGGTGCTGGAATCCAGCCATGCGCGGAACATGCTCTCCAACTCTGAATTTGTGCTGATGCTGAACCAGTCCGCTACAGACAGGGCGACGCTGGCAGATTTGCTGAACATATCAAGGACGCAGCTTTCGTATATCACCAATGCGCCACAGGGGTGCGGCCTGATGCGCCGGGCTGATGCTTTGGTTCCTTTCAATGCGGCTTTTGATACATCCACGCAGCTTTACCGCGCCATGACTACAAAAATGGAGGAGGTGGCCAAATTTGAGCGTGAAAGGCGTAACACCCAAACGAAAGGCGAATAGGTTAAAACTCATCAGCCGGGATATCAGGGCGGCAGGCAAATTGGCGGAGCGGTCAATAAGAGAAACGGCTGCAGAAGTTGACCCGTCCGAAGCAGAATCCGGCGCTGTGCAGCGTGCCGTGAGAAGCGGCGCGGAGACTGCAAAGAATACGGCGAAGATAGCCCGGCGGCTGTATGCCGGCAGCAAAGCGAAGCGCCGGATAAGTAACCCTGAGGAAGGCGGCATGGAACCCGGGAGTACATACCGGCGAGGAGAGTATGTATCCCCAAAAGGAGTGGCCGGACTGTCCTATGGCGATCCGGATGCAAAGCAGGATCATCGTCAAACAACGAATGGCACGTATATTTACCGGAACAGACAAAAGGCAGTTCATACGGAATCCCAAGCCAGAAAAAGACAGGCGGCGGCAAGCACGCAGAAAAACGCAAAGCCGGCTGCAGCAAAGCAGGGAGCAAAGAAAACCGGTGCTGTGATTCAAAGAAGATTTGCTTCCATAGGAAAAAGTTTTGCCGGAGGTTTCAAGTGGCTGCTGCCCTTTTCGCTACCCATGGTGGCCATTATTCTGGTCGTCATCATTTTAATGGGCGCGTTGATCTCGGTGATCTCTCCGCTGGGCTTTTTCTTTTCGGATAATAATACGGATAATACTTATTCTGTCGATAATATCATCGACCGGGTGAGCCAAGACTGGTATGACGAACTGGCGGCGCAGCGTGAACATTATGAGCGCATGGGGTATATAGTGAAGGTATCATATAATACCGGGGCTGGGGACGGGGTGGAGCGCGTCGATAACTGGAAGGACGTTCTTGCGCTTTATATGGTCCAAAATACCGGCAAAGACAAAAGCATGATTGAGCTGAATGAGGCAGACGAATCAGGTATAAAGGAGCTGTTTTTTAACATGAATCCGATCAATATTAGTACCCGGGTGGAGCAAGTTGAGAAAGAGGACGAAACGGAAGAAGTTCAATATGCTGACATTTCCGTCTCCAACCTGCGTTATGTGCAGATGCTCTCTTACTACCCGTTGGATTCGTTTCAAAACGATATGATCGATTTTCTTATGCGCCCGGATATGAATGCAACATGGGCGGAGATGGGGATCGATTTTGGCGGCAACATGACTACCAATATTGACGTAAATGCGATTATTCATGATTTGCCAACAGGAACATTGGGTAGTGTTATTGTTCAGGCGGCTTTTAGCCGATTAGGTGATCCGTATAGCATGGAACTTCGCGGTCAGGGCAATTATGTTGACTGCTCCTATCTTGTGCAATGGGCCTATGCGCAGGCGGGCATATTCATCCCTGGTACGGCTGCCGAACAGGCGCGGCATTGCGTGAATATGGGAAAAGTAATTGACGGAAGTACGTTACGGCTGGGCGACTTGATGTTTTGGAGCTATCCGAATAATGCCAGAGTAGCGGGTCGGTTCATGGATATAGGGCATGTCGCTATATATGTCCAAAATGGTATGATGATTGAGGCTGCACCGAGTGCGGGATGCGTTACATATAGGGCAGTTAATGTGCAGGGGAAACCAACATTATTTGCTAGACCTTATGTTTGAAATTAAGATTCATTCGATTTTTTTAGTTTTTAAATCTACTAATTATATTAGATAAGCAAAGTTAAATTCGTCAAAAATTTCTATGAAGATGACCACCGTTTCCAAGTTGTTTTATGAGGTTTGTTTACAAACCGGTAATATAGGGAGCATTTGATAGGCGCAACTACATGTGAGATCAAGTGTGTTTTTATCAATGCTTCATCCTATCCCTCTTTGCAATTCCTGCCTGTCGGATGGAGACGATGAGAGAAACTATACAAAACAGAAGCAGAATTTTTGAAGTAACAGAATTAGCGGTGAAGTTCATCATGGGATTATACCAGTCAAGTACCACAAAGATCAGAAATGTGAACGATAATATAATACACATATGTGATAAAATTATAAAAATTTTCATCTTAATTCTCCTCCGCTAGCTGGCCGGTTCACAGATGTAGATACAATCTGTAATCATTTTTTTCGGTTTGTAAGGGCGATTTACCACAGTATCGTTTAAGGTCAGAAATGAGGTGTGGCCACCGTCGAGATTGTAAGCCGCGGTACATCCAAGTTTTTCGAAAACAGCCGCAAGCTCGGGCAGCTCCATCCCCCTGGAATACCCTGTCTGCCTTCCATCTACGACAACAAAACAGTAATGTCCCGGTTCATAGTACCCTATGGCGCTGCGCGGATGGCTTTTTCTGATATAGTCCCAAGTGTTGAACTGCTTGAGAGCTCGCCCATTGTCATCGAGCAGTCTAGGCCCGAAGATCCAAGTCTGTAATGCACCGTTGTTTATGGCCTGTTGTGCGTCGAAGTCGTTTGGACTACTGGTAACCATCGTTCCGTCTTTGTAAAGCACACATATATCTGCGGTGGTTCGATTTGTTCGATAGACAATACCGTTGCGCATCAAGAGTCCGTTGAGATGTCCCAGGTTGAAGCGGTATGAATCACCGTTCATTGCAAGGATCGCCCCCACATCGCTGCTCATATCCGACAAAGACTGTTTGTAGCTTCCGTAAGTGCCATAAGCAAAATGGGTCTGAAAGGAGCTTATATCCGCCATAAAGATATCAGCGATATAATAGGTCACGGTATTATCCCCACTGCCCATCCTGTGTCTTGTAATGTTCACGGACAGATTCGGACTTGAATAGGACATATTGGTTGAGACAATCTTGTTTGTAAAGTGTCCGGAAAATTTTGTTCTCAAATCTGTTGCAGCAGTCATTTTTCCCGAGTGGAAAGAACTGGGCATTTGGCTGGCCGGTATGCCTGTAGTTTCAATAGAATCACCGGGGTAGGCCGATGGTAGTTCATAAACAGTATAGTACACGGTGGAAACGAGAAACACTGCTATAACAATATCAAGAAGCAACGAAAGCGCTATTGAAATCATTTTTTGTGTTCTGAACGTATCATGCATACGTTAAAGCCTTCTTTCCTTCAACACTTCTTTAATGTGAATACCATTATTTCATCAGTTTTTAACCGGCCTGTAATTTCCTTAATATCAGGCTTGGGAAATTTACATTGAATTTTGTCCGGTTCGATTTTTGATTGAGTACAAAAATCACAATGGATGCAGTAATCTTCCTCCGCTGTTTCATTAATCATCGGACACAAACTCTTATTAAAAACTATTAGCCTAGTCATACTCTTTTTCTCCACTAAAATTTCCTTTATAGTATCATAAACGTATAAAAATGGAGATTAAATGTTAATTAGAATTTTCTAATCTTCCATTAATACTTTTTTAATATTTTTGATGTAAGATTATGTGAAAATAAAGAAACTTTGTGTCATATCAGAAAAAAAACAAGGAGCCTTTATATGTATGATATGTATGAACTGCATAAAGAATCGAAAACTTTCAAATTGGTATTACTTTGTGCACAAATTGCTTTTTGGGTCTTGTTCGCAATAGCGATGTATTTTGACAATATGGCCGTATTCGACAGTACTTATTCCGGCACTGTGAAGGCCACAGCGGTAAGCCCAAGTATCACGGCAGGTATACCGACATCATCAGATTCAGCCACAACCCCCTTCACATTAGGCCATGCTACGGAAGATAGAGTTTATGTTTAATGTTTATATTGACTACTTTATCAAGTTGTCAGATAAAAATTTAAAGATACAGTCTGATATAGATTTGAAGTTTTCAGATACTGGTAAATTAAACGTCTATTTCAAATATCTAAACGGTGATACAGTGAGATATCATTCTTACTTATAAAATCAGTTTCCTGAATATATATTTATAGTCAGGTGAAAACTACCCCGCCAAACAGGGTACAATTGGCGGGGTAGTGATTTTAAAAGTTTAATGCCTCAGGGTGATTCGGGGTTCCTCCTCTTAATTTTGATTTTTGAAAATAACCAGATGGATAAAAAAGCAGATACGATACTAAGCAGAAATCCGCCTATGATATCAGAAGGATAATGCACATATAAATAAAGCCTTGAAAAAGCAATTAACGAAGCTAAAATCATAGTCGCGATTCCCCAGCTTTTTCTATTTAATAGAATAATGATTGCAGCAGAAAAAGATGAGCCCGTGTGCCCCGAAGGGAAGGAAAAATCGGTGGGCGGGGATATCAGGAGTGACATAGCGGGGTGGATAGTAAAAGGTCTTGGCCTTGCAATAAAAGGCTTTAAGAATATATCACCAAGAAGAAAACAAAGAGTAAGTGCAATCAGAATCAAAAAACCTGTTGGTCTGTACTTTTTGGATAGTAAAAAAATAACCGCGATTGCAATCCAGACGAAACCGACATTCCCAAGAAGGGAAACGAATGGCATGGTTTTATCCAATAAAGCCGTGTGCATATGCGATTGAATAAAATTAAGTATTACTTCATCTAATTGTTGAATGCCTGACATGCAAATCCTTTCTGAGTATTGGTGGAGTATCGCTTTTTGCTTATTCTTTGCAAAATTTATTATTATAAAATACTCTAATATAAAAATATAAACAATTTCTAAAATTTTTGGGTTTTTTAGCTTTTTTATTTTTGATTTGATAAAATAGATTTGACGAAAGCCATTTTTTCATTTGAATTATGGGTATAATTTTACTATAAGAACGGTGAAACAGCATGAAATTCCGAGATTTGCCTATTGATAGAAAAGTATTGTATACAAACTTTATGATGATAGCGATTCCTGTGCTTTTAGTGGTCGCTACTATGATGGGGATATTAATTGTCATTGTATCCAGGGCCGGATCTTTGACGCCAACTAAAATATTAAATGCGATTAACCAGGATGTATCCAATTATCAACTACAGTATATGTTTGATTCGCTTAGCGAAAAAATTGCCAAAAACAATGGACCGTTATCCTCTAACGATGAATTTGTGGACCTTTACACAAGTTTAGAAACGATGGGTTTTGAAATAGCAGTTACCGGGGATGCTTCTGATGCAACATATATCACGCAAGGTTTGTCTTACGCTCAGATACAGTCGGATGCCTATAAAATAACCGGGTCTACAGGAAATTTGCCAAAACCGTTGTTTTACCGAGATGCGAATCAGATGGTGTATTATAACAATGTGCAAACAGATACAGGGAATAATGCGGATATATTAGTCCTCAACAATAATCTGAATTACAGAAACAATGATTATCTTGTTTTGGACAACATTGAATGGCTTGCAAAGAACGCTTTGATTGTTATCGGATGTACGATTATTGTAATTATTATATTAACAGGCGTTTTTCTGGGGAAAAAGTTATCGGAAAGTATTCTGAAACCCATTGGGAAACTACAGGAAGCGACGGCCCAGATCAGCAACGGCAATTTGAATAAACCTGTTGATTACCATTCTCAAGATGAACTGGGACAGGTTTGCGAGAATTTTGAAGAAATGCGTCTGCGGTTAAAGGAAGCCGTTATAACCAGAGAAGCATATGAAGACGGACGAAAGCAGCTTATAGCCGGAATGTCTCATGATCTTGCCACACCCCTCACAGCAATAAAAGGATACGCAAGGGGTGTGCTGGACGGAATAGCGGATACGCCTGAAAAAAAGGAGCATTACGTTTCAATGCTGTACAACTCGGCATGCAAAATGGAGAAACTAGTTAGCAATCTGCTTTTGTTTACCAAGCTGGATATGCGCGAGGAGCCTTTTGATTTGCAACCGATAAATCTCGGGGACTATCTTGTGGACTTTTGTGAGGAGGTTCGGCCACGCCTAAAGCAGGAAGATATGGACATTGTTTTTTTTAATCGATGTACCGGTCAATCTATGGTAAAAATAGATGTGATGCAATTTGGAAGAGTGTTGTTAAACCTTACAGAGAACAGTATTAAATACAAAAAAAACGGGCAAGATGGAAAAATTGCCATAACACTTTTCCAGAATGAGGCGGGCCAACTGATGGTATGGTTTGAAGACAACGGAATAGGAATAAACGGGAAAGATTCTGAAAAGGTGTTTAAAAGTTTTTACCGTTGCGAAACCACCGGAGGATACCCAATTCAGGGTAATGGACTGGGACTGGCAATCAGTAAGCAAATTATTGAATCCATGGGAGGGAGTATCCAGGCGGAAGGCAGCTTTGAGGGAGGATTTAGGCTTAATATCATTTTTCCAAACTTAAATGGGGAAAGAAAATGAAAAAAATATTAATTATTGAGGATGATCGCAGCATCGCTGAACTTGAAAGAGATTATCTAAAAGCAAACGGATTTAAAGTACATAACGAATATACGGGAGAAGCAGGACTGAACGAAGCGCTCAGAGGCAATTATTCGATTATATTGCTTGATATTATGCTGCCGGAAATGGATGGTTTTGATTTGTGCCGCAGGATTCGTGAAAGCAGGGATGTACCTATATTGCTGGTATCCGCAAAACGTGAATCTACAGATAAAATCCTGGGTTTTGGGTTCGGAGCGGATGATTATATAGAAAAACCGTTTAATTTTGCCGAGATGGTTGCGCGAGTAAAATCCCATATTGCTCGCTATGAGCGGCTTACTTCTTCGAAACAAGACATGTCCAAGCATAAGTGTATAAGTATTAACGGCCTTGAGATTTATATTGATGAACGACGAGTGTTAAAACACGGACAGGAAGTATCTTTAAAAAATAAGGAATTTGACCTTCTTAGTTTCTTGGCTCTAAACCCAAATATTGTATTTAGCAAGGAAACAATTTTTGAGAGGGTTTGGGGATTAGACGCTATTGGAGAGACGACAACGGTAACAGTCCATATCAATAGGCTTCGTGAAAAGATTGAGGAGGATCCGGCAAATCCGCAATTTATCGAGACTGCTTGGGGAGCAGGATACCGTTTTAAAATTTAGGAATTTTACCAATAAAAAATGCTTGGAAATAGGCTGTGCTAAAAGACAGTCTATTTTTTATAATTCCCCTTAATTCTTCATAATGTTATAAATAATTTATTTTCATGTTAGAAATTGTTTATATTTTAAGCCTATATTAATAGCGATCTCTTGGATGAAATTATTCACTGAAAGAACGGAGACTCAAAAATACATGTTTATTGGAAAGGGAAAAAATGAATATTCTTGATTTATTTCTTCATTTGGACATTTATCTTGGAAACGTAGTATCAACTTTCGGGATATGGACCTATGTAATCCTGTTTTTAATCATATTTATAGAGACCGGAATCGTTGTGATTCCTTTCTTGCCGGGAGATTCGCTTCTTTTTGTAGTAGGCGCTTTGTTTGCGGCGCAGGCAACGCAAAGCCTTGGGCCGAATTTTATATGGACAGCGATGGTATTAATGACAGCAGCGGCAATCATAGGAGACACCGTGAACTTCCATATAGGAAAAGCTATAGGTCCGAAAATATTTAAAAAAGAGGATACTCGTGTTCTTAACAAAAAAAATCTAATCAAAGCTAATGAGTTTTATAAAAAACATGGCGGCAAAGTGATTATAATGGCACGCTTCATTCCTGTAATAAGGGATTTTGCCCCGTTTGTCGCAGGCATAGGAGTTATGAACTATAAAAGATTCATACTTTTCAACATCATTGGCGGTGTGGCGTGGGTCACGGCAGGTGTCACGGCAGGATATTTTTTCGGTAACATTCCTTTTATCAAGGCCAATTTCTCTTTGGTTATTCTGGCAATTGTGTTCGTATCGTGTATCCCGATGGCGGTTACCTATTTGCAGCAAAGGTCCAGAAAAAGTGGGCATGAGCAACAAGAAAAAATAAGTGAAACGTTGAATATGGATAAGTTCGAAGAAACTTTTATGAAAGAAAATACGGATGAATGTATGGATAACATAGAGGGAGAAAAGAATATATGATTATGATCCAAGCAATTATTTACGGTATGGTTCAGGGTATAACCGAGTTTTTGCCGATCTCCAGCACAGCGCATCTTAACCTGATTCCCTGGATATTTGGATGGCAATCACTTGGCAATGTTTTTGATGTGGCTCTGCATTTTGGTACCGCCGTTGCTGTAATTGTATTTTTCTTTAAGGATTGGATACGCATTGTTTCCACCGGGTTTACAAAGCCCAAAACAACGGATGGCAAGCTCTTTTGGTTTATCGTGATTGCAACAATACCCGGAGGAATAGCAGGCGTACTGCTTGATAAATATATGGGTGATTTCAGTCCATTGCTTACAGGCGTACTGCTTATATTGATGGGTATTGTATTGTATGTGTGTGATAAAATGGGTAAAAGTAATATTAATCTTGAAAAAATTGGACCGGGCAGAAGTTTAATCGTAGGTGTATTTCAGGTACTTGCTATTATTCCCGGTGTTTCGCGCTCGGGCATTACGATAGCTGCAGGCAGGGCGAGTGGTATTGACAGGTCAAGCATAGCTAAATTTACATTTTTGATCTCTACTCCAATTATTTTAGGGGACGCGCTTTTCCATGCAAAAGATTTGCCGGGAGTAGATATCCCGGTTTTTCCTTTTATCGTTGCTATTACAACAGCAGCTATCGTTGGTATGCTTGCTATAAGATTCCTTCTTGCTTTTCTAAAAAAACGAAGTTTTTTGGTTTTTGCCGTTTACCGTTTCATATTGGGAGCTATTGTAATAGCATTATTTCTTATAAGATGATAAGACTTCAACATTAAAATTTACTGCTACATACATGAAAAGGCGTTATCTTAAGAATGTGATGCCTTTTTTTTATAAACCCTGTAATTGTAAACGAACATAACGGCAGTATCTGGATAGAAAGCGAGCCCGGAAAAGCAACTGTTGTATCTTTGTGCTGTCACAAATATGATTATTAAAATATTTTAATTCAATTTTAATTTCGTATTAATAAAAAAGATATAAAATACACAAAGCAAAGAAAGAGATACAAACGCATCTAAAGAGGTAATATTTATGACGATCTTAATTCCAGCTCTGGAGCCGGATAGCCGGCTGATAGAACTCATCCGTGAATTGAAACAGAATCCTGATCTTAAAATCGTTATTGTAGATGACGGTAGCGGCCCTAAGTACCATGAATTGTTTGAGCGAGCAAAACTGCTTGGCTGCACAGTCTTGACCCATGATGAAAACAAGGGCAAAGGACGAGCGCTTAAAACAGGGTTTGCCTATATAGAATCTGAAAAAGGAGAAAATGAAGGCGTTGTTACTGCTGATTCGGACGGCCAGCATCTGCCCGCTGATATTCTGCGAATTTGTTCCGCGCTTGGGGGCAAACCGAACGAGATTGTTCTTGGCGTACGTAAGTTCATCGGTAAGGTACCATTTAAGAGCAGTTTAGGAAACTGGTTTTCACGGAAGTTGTTTGCGCTTGCAAATGGCAAGGAAGTTTGGGATACCCAAACTGGTCTGCGCGGTTTTCCAGTGAGGTTGCTGCCATGGCTTCAGAAAGTAAAGGGTGAGCATTTTGAATATGAGATGAACATGCTGCTGGAAGCCAAAACAGAAGGCATCGAATTTATGCAGGTAGATATTGAAACGGTCTATATCGCAGGCAATCTTTCAACACATTTCCGACCGATACGCGATTCCATCAGCGTAATACTGCCGTTCTTTAAATTCTGCGCATCCGGTCTGATATCGGCGCTAGTGGATTACGTATTGCTTTTTCTGATAAACTGGCTTACGAACAATCTGTTTTTTTCCGTGTTGTTGTCCCGCGCCACAAGTTCCGGTATCAATTTTACAATGAACAAGTTCCTGGTTTTCCAAACTGCCGGGACACACAGAACGAGGGGCGAGTTGATCAAATATTATGCACTTGTCGTCGTATTAATGATGGCCAATTATCTGATTTTAAACTTTTTTTCCGGAACGCTCCATATTAACCTTTTCTGGAGCAAAGTATTGACCGAATGTATACTGTTCAGCATAAGTTATACCGTTCAACAAACAATCATTTTTAAAACAAAAAAAAAGCCCGAGATTAAATCTGCCGTCAGGAGGAAGTATTCTTGAGCTTAAATCAATACAAACCTAACAGGATACCTTATAGGCCCAAAAAAAAGATAGCATTTTATATTATTCACGGTGTTACCTGCATGGTTGGATTTGTTCTACTGTTTACAATCATCCTGCTATACCACGGCCCTTTTACTGGTTACCGGGATTATATCATAACCCTGAGCATGCAAACAAATCAAAACAAATTTTTTGCCACGGCTTTTTTAAGCAAAAGCGAAATCGATTCGATCCTCGCCCGTACGAATCCGGTTGTACAGAGCGCGCAGGAGGACATAAACAGCGTAAAAATTCAACCGGCTGCATCGGCGCAGCCGTCTCCGTCCGCAAATCCGTCTGATACCGTAGCCAATATTCAGGTTGTTAACATTACGGGTAAAACTTTTGAAGGAAAACTGATGCTTATACCCGATCCCGCCAAGATCACATTGGGGATGGCTCCCAAACTTGGCAAAGCAGGCGCCCCACTGAGTGAAATCGTTTCGGCGAGCAATGCTTTGGGCGGAGTGAATGCCGGTGGATTCCTGGATGATAATCTTACCGGGACCGGAGCAAATCCAGATGGAATTGTCATTCAGGATGGTCAGATTAAGTTCCAGCAAGCAGAAAACAACTCATTTAGCGTAATCGGTTTCAACAAGGATAACGTGCTTGTAATATCGAATGGCATGACGCTCGATGAAATTCAAAAGAGTAATCTGCGGTGCGCTATTTCTTTCGGTCCGGCACTTATTTTAAATGGAAAACCTCTGGTAACCTCCGGTGGAAGTTCTCTCCAACCCAGAACAGCCATAGGGCAGAGGAAGGATGGAACGGTTCTTCTACTGGTAATAGACGGCAGGCAGAAGGAGACGGCCGGGGCTAACTATACGGACGCCATGAATGTGCTTTTGCAATATGACGCATACAACGCCGCCAACCTGGACGGCGGATCTTCCACCACCATGAATTATATGGGGAAGACCATCAACAGCCCGTGTAATATTAACGGAGAACGTTCCGTTGCAACCGCTTTTCTGGTTATGCCCTGAGGAATTTTATATGTTTATGGAAAGAAAGCAAGCAAACAAATTTGGATTAAAGATTTTAAGGTTAACAGGAATTTATGCAGCTATCGCATTTGCAATATGTTTCAGCGTACTTGTGTCCTTGAACAATTCGGTAGTGTTTGCGGAGACAACCACAAGCCCGCAGGCTTCTGCCGCCACAGTAGGTTCTGATGCAACTACAGATCTATCATCGCTATCCGAAACAAGCGCTTCGCCCTCAACAACTCAAAAGCCTGAGGTTCTATTGTCCGGCATACCGGCCGATGCCCAGAATATAGCCTTTTCCTATGACGATAGATATTGCACCTATATGGCTGGAACCCACTTACATATTAAAGATATGAAAACCGGAGATAATGTAAAAACGATCACTACCAGCGGTATCCGGTGGCCTGTACTCATGAATGACAGAAATATACTCATGTATTTTACTGTGAGCGGTACTACTCTGGCGCTAAATACCTATAACATCGACAGCAACCAGTCTGTAAAGCAGACATCGCTTACTTTTCCTTCCGGTGCCAAGATTAAAGCGGTGGATTATTCAAACGCGACCAGTTTGGTGTTTATAAACTTAGCACAGACCCAAAACGGCACGGAAACAGACTCGGTTTACTCGATTAATATCATGAAAAAAGTGCGGAAATTTTCGCTCTCCAGCGTAGTAGACAACATGGTCCTACTGGGAAAAGAAAATTCCTTATACTATGACGATGCTCAAAACAACCTGTACCTTCATGGCAAGCCTTTTACCGGTTTGAAGGAGGGCAAATTGCTGGGACGGGATATCGAAGACAGGGTGTACGCTCTGTCTGTTGACAACGACATGGTCTATATTTTATCGAATGAAAAGTTAGATAAAACGCTGGTAATTCCTAATACCAATTATATAGAATTCTACAGTGATAAAAACAGTGTTTATGCGGTATACAATGGCTATATCATTAATCTTTCGGGAGATATGAATGCAAAACTTCAATATGACAGAGGACTGCAATTTATCGGGATGGGCGGCAGCAACGCATATTTTAGGGATGCTGAAAACAACATAATAGGTCTTATTAAATCTTCTATAGCATAACAATTCCCTTATGGATAATTTTATCGTTTATATAAAATAGTAAAAGGAGAATATCTAATGACGGAAGTAAAAAAAAGACAATTAAACAATGAGCTTGAGAACAAGGTAATGCCTTCTAAAACAGAAATGCTAAGTAAAGTTCCGGAGGTAACCATATTTTTCTGGATCATCAAAGTGTTATGCACTACAGTTGGGGAGACGGCATCTGATTTTTTGAATGTAAATCTTGGATTCGGTCTTACGGGTACGTCCATCGCAATGGGCATTTTACTGGGCGTTGCATTCTTTTTTCAGTTCAGAGCTAAGAAATACGTCGCAACAACCTATTGGCTCACGGTCGTGCTCATCAGTATTTTCGGTACGCTCATTACGGATAATATGACGGACCAAATGGGTATACCATTGGAAGTGAGCACGATAATATTCAGTATAGCGCTCATAGTTACATTTGCAATATGGTACATAAATGAAAAAACCCTGTCAATCCATTCGATCTTCACAAAAAAAAGAGAAGTTTTTTACTGGCTAACAATCCTCTTTACATTTGCACTAGGTACGGCATCTGGAGACCTTATGGCGGAAAGCCTGGGATTTGGGTACTTGATAACAGGCGCTATCGTCTGTGTGATTATTGCCGTTGTAACCGTGGCATGGAAGCTGAAGCTTGACGCGGTTTTGGCTTTCTGGATCGTATATATCATGACACGGCCGCTGGGTGCTTCACTAGGAGATTTTCTCACACAGCCGCCCAAGTACGGCGGTCTTGGACTAGGTGCTACATTGACGACTGTAATATTCATTGGGGCCATATTGCTTACAGTTGTGTATTTGGCTATTACAAAAAAAGACTTGGTGCCTGCCAAACCGTCGGCACAGACACAAACTACCGGAAAAAGGTTTTCAGTTTTTACACAGGTTATAGTGGTTGCCTGTGTCTTTGCATTTGCTGGTGGAGTAGGCTACTCCTGGCAGCACTCAAAGATTTTAAACGAATCGCAAATATCTTTGACACAGGCTTCGGAGGAGAATGCTACGCAGATAGAAACCTCCGGTTCCGTTTCACAAGCAGAGGCACCCACTCCGCAAGATTCACAAAAAGCTGCTACCACCAGCTCAGGCCCTCAAATGACAACGTTGGGTGATTTGTCCAGCTTTATAACAATTGAGCAGGATACCCTGAATGATGTAAATACAGGTGATATGTCTGCAGCCAAATCTCGCGTGGATGATCTGGAATATACCTGGGACAATGCAGCAGCCACACTTAAACCAAAGGACGCTGCAAAATGGACACGGATTGACACCACTATAGACAATGTTCTACGGCAGGTACGCGCCGCAAATCCGAATGCTGCTTCTTGTAAGTCCGCGTTGGAAACATCGTTGGCAGCGCTTTATGAGGGCATATAAGAGAATATGAATAATTTCTAGTGAAAATCTAAGAATTTAGTATTTACAAAAAACTGCTTTGTAAAAAAAACTTATTTTAACTGTCTATGCTTATATAAACACGAAGTCCGTCTATTCAGTGAACTTAATTATATTATATCAATAAATATTAAGAAGAACACTCAGGTGAAGGAAGAAACAACCTTGGGTGTTTTTGTTTATATAAGAACCATTAAGCGAAGAGCAAGATCTCCTCCAAATCTCCGTTTCGATTTTCAAAACAATTTCGAATGGAGGTTCTAATATGAAAAGTATTAATCTGCGGGATTATTACCCATTCTATAAATCCGATTATTTCATTGAAGTTCCAAATGAAGTGGTTACATTACTGCATGATTTTAAACTACGGGAAGCAGCCTATCGACTGCGTTCATATCGACATAAAGCATATTACTCGCTTGAACGGAACGATGGTATTGAACGAGATATCTTATTTGTTGCTCTTTCGCCTTATGAATTATATGAACGTAAGGCTTCATACCAGAAACTCTATGCCGCTATTGCTTCTTTATCAGACAAGCAGGCTAAACGTATCTATGCTTATTATTTTTTAGGAATGAATAAGGTGGATATCGCTAAGGTTGAGGGGGTAAACAAAAGCCAGATAACGCGTTCCGTAAGTAGGGCATTAAAGAACATGGAGAAATTTCTTAAAAAACTTCCATAAAGAGCAACAATTGTCCAACAAATGAAATGATTTATAGAGGATATATTTTTTCTCTAGGATCATTGACAATTCTATATACGATATTCAGGTACATTACTCGCGTGGCTCGAAAGGGCAAGCGGCATAAGAGGCGGCGCGACGACGGCTAAAAGCATGAGCGATCAACGTTACTCTTAGACCCGGCTGTGGCAGGCCGAGCGCGAAGAAAACGCGCGGGGGACAATGATACTTCCTCACGGCCCCCTAAAGACTGGGGGGGAGACTCTGCGTGATAAAGCAGAGCTATGATGCGACAAAGCTGCTCGCAGCCTGAATTATCCCCACTTGCCGGGGGGCGTGGCAAATACGGCAGAAGATCGACAACGGAGACCTTGGGCTGGCTTTATATTTTTACGTAGGGCCAGCCCGTTTCAGCATTACTAAGCAAAATTTTTTTGTAGTAATCCATGCAATTGTTGCGGTGTCTTGCATACCGATGGTCGTCGCTTATATTGCCGGGAAACGAAAGAAGAAAAAAAAGCAACCTAAAATTTTAAAGGCCCGGATATTCAGTCTGAACAGGGATAGTTACCCTGACTACAGTACCTACGTTTACTGTGCTTTCGAGTTTTATGGTTCCGTTCAAGGACTGGACGATCCATTTAACGATAGACAGCCCGAGCCCGCTTCCGCCTGTTTCCCGCTCCCGCGCTTTGTCCACCCGGTAAAACCGCTCAAATACGTTTTTCTGGTCTTCCGGGGGTATGCCGATTCCTGAATCGGAAAGGGTGAATACGATATTCTTGTCTTCCCTCACGCAACTGAGCCTGATATTTCCATTGGGGGGCGTGTATTTAATACTGTTGTCCAAAAGCGCACGCAGCATTTGTTTGACCATTTTTCGGTCGGCATACAGTTTAATGTCGTCTTCACACGAAAAAGAAATCGTGCTTTGCGGATTTAAAAGGCGGTATTCCTTTTCTATTTCCAAGATAAGGCCCTTAACATCAAATTGTTCTTTATGGATGATTTGTGAAAGATTATCGCCTCTTGCGAGGAACAGGAGGCGTTCCATCATTTCGATGATATTGGTTGTTTCGCTTTTAATGGAATCGATCGATTCCTGCAGGACCTTTTCGTCGTTTTTACCCCACCGGTCTATCATCTGAGCATAGCCCTGTATGACGGTGAGCGGGGTCCGAAGCTCATGGGAGGCGTCGGATATGAAACGCCCCTGTTTTTCAAAGGAATCTTCGATTCGATCCAGCATATGATTGAATGTGACGGCCAGCATGGCAAGCTCGTCCCTCGAGGACGGGACATCTATCCTCCGGGTCAGGTCTGTGGCACCAATTTCACCAGCGAGGGCGGTGACCTTTTTGATGGGATTTAACATTTTTCTGCTTACTGCAAAGCCGATCAATAAAGAAATAGCGACAGCCACGATGCCTGATAAAGCGATCATGAAAAGAAAGTTATTTAAGAAAGAATACATTTCGGAAAGATCCTGCGCGACCTGGAGATAGGCCATTACCTTTCCGTCCGAGTTTTGTACTTTTATACTAAAAAGCAGTTTGTTATCGTATACGAAATAGTCACCGTTAGCCGAACGAAGAATGTCTGGTGTAAAAAAATTCCCGGAGTTGTTTACCACGGTACCGTTGGGAGCCGCTATTTTTATATTCATAGATTTATCCTGATGCGCATCCAAAATTAATTCTTCATCGTAAATCGAATTTTGTTCGTCATTTGTCCCGATGATCTTGTCAGAGACGGAACGTGCCATCGCCTCTACTTTCTGTTCAGATTGATTTGTCAGATAGATCTTGACGCCGAAAAAAATGAATGTATTGAGGATGATAAAAACAGTGGCAAAAAGTATTGCGTATATGACCGCAATCTTCCAGGATAATTTTTTTGGTGTGAACCGACTGATTTTAATCATGTTCGCTCCTTATCGTATAGCCGACCCCCCGGATGGTGTGAATCAATTTTTGGTCGAAAGGATCGTCGATTTTACCCCGAAGGTAGCGAATATAGACGTCCACGATGTTGGTCGAACCGAAAAAATCGAAGCCCCAGACGTTTTCTAAAATCTGTTCGCGGGTGAGGACGTTGCCTTTGTTCGCGATCAGGTATTTTAAAAGGTCATACTCCTTTTTTGTAAGCTCGGCCGTTTGTCCTGCCCTGCACACGCTGTGCTTTGCAGCGTCCAGTTCAAGGTCTGAGATTTTATATGAAACGCCTTCACTCCCAACCTCCGTTTTTTTTCTGAGAGCGGTCCGAACCCTTGCCAGCAGTTCCTCTATTGAGAACGGTTTGCAGATATAGTCATCCGCCCCGGTGTCCAGCCCCATGACCCTGTCTGTTACCGCGTCCTTAGCTGTAAGCATAATGACGGGAAGATTGCTCTCCAGACGTATGCGTCTAAGAATTTCAAATCCGTTCAGCGTCGGTAGCATAACGTCCAAGAGCACAAGGCCAAAACTACCGGTGAGTGCGCTGGTGAGCCCTTTACGGCCATCGTGTTCGATGGTTACCGAATATCCCTCATGCATTAGTTCAAGTTCCAAAAACCTGGATATTTTTTTATCGTCTTCTATAATGAGTACTTTAGTATCATCCATTTTTAAGCCTTTCAGTATCCGGAGCATAAGCCAGAATCAATTTCAGCATATCACCTGGCTTAAAAATCATCAATAAAAAGTGCCGATTATTAAAAAATTCTAATTTTGAATTAACCATCCTGTAAGAATTTCTTTATAAAATACAATCATGGCCCAGGGCCAAATGAAAAAGGAGGTGTTTGAATGCACAGAATCAAAAAATTCCTGATTCCAATCGTGGCGGCAATATTGGTGCTGTCGATTGGAGCGGTCGCATTCGCGGCGTCGACAGATAACGGTACAGCCAATGCGTCGGCGAATAGCGTCCAGAGTACTCAACTGAATCAGAATGACAAAGAGACGAATGATGCCCCGGAGACGAACGATCCGAACGAAAGTACCCAGTTGGCCGGACAGGCCTCTGTTACGGAGGCGCAGGCCATTGCAGCGGCGAAGGCGGCTTATCCGGATTATACGGTGGGCGACAAAGCTGAACTGAATGACGAGAACGGAACAATCGTATATGGCATCGAAGCGACGGACGCGAACGGCCAGGCCGTCGAGATCAAAGTTGACGCCAATACCGGGGAAGCTACGGTTTCGCAGGAGCAGGAAGACAAAGGTGAAAATGACGCTGCCGAAACCAGTGACGCGAACGAAGGATCCGAACAGGGTGATCCGAGTGAAAACGCTCAGCTGGCAGGTAAGGCATCAGTGACAGCCGAGCAGGCGGTGGCCGCGGCGAAGGCCGCGTATCCTGATTATCAGGTAGGAGATACCGCAGAACTGAATGATGAGGACGGAACGGTTGTTTATGGCGTGCAGGCAACAGACCCTTCGGGACAAAGCGTTGAAATCAAAGTAGACGCAAACAACATCCAGAGTATCACTGCCGAAACCGGCGAGGATTAAGACACAAATCGCGGCTGAAGCTTTTTCGCTTCAGCCGCGACTAAATAACCGGAATTATTGAGGAGAATTATGATGAAACAACTGGTTTTGACGCTCACGGTTATTGTGTCGATGGTCATACTGTTTGCATGTTCTGCACAAAACAATATGACTTTAAATTATACGGCTAATACGGTGCGGACCGGCGGGCACAGTGCGTATGCGCCGGTGGCGCAAAACCTTACAAATAAAAATGATAATAGAGGGATGCTGAGCGGTACCACAATCGTTGTGGACGCAGGACATGGGGGCTTTGACGCCGGTGCCCAGGGCATCGTGTCTAAAAGAGCAGAAAGCGACATCAATCTCGAGATTGCCGAAAAACTAAAAGACGACCTGACCATGGAAGGAGCCTTGGTAGTAATGACCAGAGAGGATAAAAACGCGATTGCGCCGAGCAAGGATGCGGATATGAAAAAAAGGGAAGACATCATTTCTAAAACGAACCCCAACATAATGATCAGCATTCATCAGAATATGTATGAGGATTCCGCCGTTTATGGGCCGCAGGTGTTTTATCTTAAGGAGGGTAGTACGGCTGAAAACCTGGCGAAAACAGTACAGAAATCGCTGAACGACGCTTTGGATATACAAAAAACAAGGAAGGCGATGAGCGGAGATTACTCCGTTTTAAAGCCCGGAACCGGGCCCAGCATCATCGTGGAATGCGGTTTTTTATCAAATCCGAAGGAAGATAAGCTGCTACAGACAGACAAATATCAAAACACGATCGTGGGAGCGATTATGGACGGAGTGATCGAATTTGTTCAATCAAAAAATTAAAAAATTCAATAAAAGGAGAAATTCAGTGATACGGACTGTTAACCTGACAAAAAAATTCGGTGAATTTACCGCTGTGGACGGCGTATCCTTGGTGGTGAAAGAAGGGTCGATCTTCGCATTTCTTGGGCATAACGGCGCCGGAAAGACGACGTTGATCTCCATGCTGACGACCTTGCTGTTGCCGACCGGTGGATCCGCAGAGATCGACGGGATGGATGTGGCGCGGGAAAACCTGAAGGTGCGTTCCATCATTGGCTATCTTCCCGAAAACATTTCATTATACGGTGATCTGACGGCTGCGGAAAATTTAAAGTTTTTCGGCAGGTTATCGGGTATTGAAAGGGTGGAAGAGCGGGTGGATAAGGTATTGCAGATTCTGAACTTTATGGAATGGAAGAATCAAAAGGTAAAAACGTTTTCCAAGGGGATGCGCCAGAGGATCGGAATTGCACAATCCATACTGCATGAGCCCAAGGTGCTGTTTCTGGACGAACCCACGTCCGGATTGGACCCCCAGGGAACGCGGGAGTTGCAAAACATTCTGCTGAAGCTGAACAAAGAGTTCGGGACGACGATTTTTATGAATACCCACATGCTGTCTGAGGCGACAAAAATTTGTACGGATATCGGGATTATTAGCAGAGGAAAATTACTTTTAACAGATTCAATTGCGGATCTGAAGCGGCATTTTTCCGACGCCAAATCGCTGGAAGAAATCTATTTCAGCATTGAGAGGGGGGACGGGGTTGAAACAAATCATGCTGATTGCTGAAAAGGAATTCAAAACAGCTTTTCGGGATCGTGTATTTTTGGTGATCACCGGCTTATTCATTGCATTATCCATTATTTCAGTTTATATCGGTTCCAGCACAAAGAATGCGGAAATGCAGGCGTACAATGATATTATTACCTTACTGAAAGCGCAGGGAGCGACAAGCTTTCCGCCGTCGCCGGAAATATTCCCACTGGCCATATTGAGAAACATCGTTACCTATATCAGCGTAATCGGATCGGCGCTTGCGATTTTTCTGGGATTCGACGCGTTCAGCGGTGAGCGCGAAAACGGGACACTGAAACTGATTTTAGTCCGTCCGGTTTACCGGGATCAGTTCGTGACGGGAAAACTGCTGGGCGCGGCCTTTGTACTGGGATTGCTGCTCGGGATAACTCTTTTGTTCAATATGGCGCTCTTTTTTGCTGTATCGGGTGTTGCGCCGGGGGCAGTTGATCTTGGGAAACTTGCGATGTTTTTCGCAGTCGGCTTTTTGTATCTAATGGTCTTTTACATTATCACGCTTTTTGTTTCGAGTAAAACCGCTGATAGAACATTCGGATTTATCCTGCTAATGGTCCTTTGGGTGCTGGTCAGTTTTGTGATTCCACAGATTGCGGACACACAGAGAAATTTTGCCTACGCGTTCAACGCGACATCCCAAACGGTGGTGCAGATTCCATCCGATACAGAGGTGTCTAAAACGATCGAGGTCTTTTCGCCGGCGGTGCAATTTCAGAACATCGGCAAAAACTTACTGCAGGAGGTATCCGAGACGGCGGGTCAAAGCGTAGGAACGGTGCTGGCCGGACAGATCCTCCCGCTGATATATATGTGTGTTCCGGGGATCTTGCTTCTGTTTTTGACGTACAGGGCCGCACAAAAGGAGAATGCATCATGAAAAAGAGATTCGTTGTTTTGTTGCTAATATGTATCGTTTTTTTGGGGACAGTTCCGACCGCAATGGCCGCGGATACGCCGATGTGCGCGGATTACGGGCTGGATTCGGCGGGTCAAAGTGTTGCGCAGATCGCGATTGACAATCCGGACGCTGCCGATCATTATTTCACCCTGAACGCTGACGGCGCACCGGCCGGATGCACCGTTTCCTTTATTGCGGATGGGCGGTCGGCGGACACCGTGACCGTGCCGTCTGGCGGCAGGGCTGAAGTACAGGTGCATGTGAAAACGGACATAGCGCTTGCTGTTGATTTTTTCCGCCTGAATGTGACGGCGCTGAGGGATGATCAGACGGAACTTTTTGTACCGCTGTCCTTTACAAAAAACAGCGACTATGCGGTTGAGATCATGAATGATTTAAACAACCTGGAGGTGATCAGCGGAAAGAATATTTCGATAGATATTGCCGTGAAGAATACCGGCAATAAAGAAACGAAGGATCTGACCCTTCAGGCGGACCTGCCATATAAATGGACGATGGTAAGCCTCACGCCCCAAACGTTTTCTTTAAAACAGGACGAAAGCGGCACTTTTAAACTTGTGGTATCCGTGCCGCCCTCACAGGGGGCGGGTAACAGCGAAATCAAAGTATCCTGTTATAACAACGATACCAGCAGCGCCGTTATGACGGTACCCGTCAAGGTAATATCCGACGTGAATTATTTGTGGGTTATTCTGGTTATTATTGGAGCAGTCGCGGCTGTCACGGTGGTATACTTTAAAAAACATGGAAGGAGGTAATGTGTATGCATGCGAATTTGATACTGGCAAAGAAAGAAATAACCGACGCCTTTAAAAACAAGCTGTTTATAATCATCCTGGCGATGTTGCTCACCTTAACGGTCGTATCTATTGTTTTGGGATCGTACCAGGTAAGGGTGGCGGTTGATAATTACAATAACAACGTCTCTTTCCTCCAGTCATTGGGAAAAACACAATTGCCGCCCCCGCCCAACCTGAACCCGATATCTGCGTCCAAGAGTTTCGTGAATTATATCGGGATGCTGGGAGCACTGCTCTCGATCATCCTGGGCAACCACGCGATTGCCAAGGAACGCAGAGGAGGCACGATGAAGCTGGTGCTTTCAAGGAACGTGTTCCGCGATACGTTTTTAAACGGGAAACTGCTCGGTAATCTCGGGATTCTCGGTTTGATAACGGCATTGTGCGCAGCGATCACTCTGGTTTCGATCCCCGTAATCGGAAAGGTAAGTTTGACTGGAGCTGATGTCGTCAGGATGGGATGGTTTTTTGTGTTTTCATTCCTGTATATGGCATTTTTTCTTGTGCTGAGCATGACGATATCTGTGTTTTTAAGCAAGGGCAACAAGGCCTTACTGGTCACTATCATCTTATGGCTAGTCCTCGCGTTCGTGTTCCCTCAGATCGGGGATACGATGGATATGGACAACCAGCTGCCCGGGGGATTCTTTTCCCAAATGGGGATGACCAAACAGCAGGAAACCCAAGTCTTGGGCAAGTTCACGTTTTACGAAGGCCTTCGGGACGGGATAGAGGAGATGTCTCCCACCAAGCATTATGAGCGTATGAATTTTGCCCTACTGAATGTGAAGCCCGGTTTTGAGGCAAATACCGCCCTTGAGATCATAGGTCTAAAATGGATCGACTTGGTCGGTCTGATCGCACCAAGCACGATTTTATGGCTGATCGCTTATATGGCTTTTTTGAGGCGTGAAGATATTTATTAAACAGATTTTGGAGGTAAATTAAAATGAAGAAACGGAACAAAACATTTATTTTTGCCGTATCGGCAATACTGTGCGTCTTTTTGGCGGTTGGATGTTCTGCGCAGAACGCGCCGGCGGCTAGTCAGCAGTCATCACAGCAACCGTCTGTGGCGGCGGTAACGCAGCAGCCGGCGGCTGCGGTCCAAAGTTCGAGCGCGGCCGCGCAGCAGAACGCAGGTGGACAGGATTCGGACGGCGACGGCATCCCCGATGATGTTGAAAAGACATACGGTACGAATCCGTATCTTTCGGATACGGATGGCGATGGTATAAGCGACAAGGATGACAGTCAGTCCGCATTTGCTGACAATCCAATAAAAGAAACCAGTACGACTGCATTGCCCATAACAATAAAGGATGCCAGAGTTGAAGACAATACGACCAGCGACCATTTAGAAGTGACCATGACCAATGACGGCAAAGATATCTTAAGCAATTTTGATATCTATTACACCATTACGGACAAGGTGGATCAACTGCAGGAAGCTTATTATCAGAAGCTGACTGGTCTCCAATTGAAACCCGGCGAGACAAAGACGATTCATTTTGATAACGATGTATCTCAAGCCGGCCATTATTTTGGCAATATGAATGGCTTGTATGCTACTTCATCCAACGGCTTGACGTTTGATATCATTTTACATAGCGCCGGGTATGCGCCTTTGAATTTCACAGTTGAGAAGGCACAGGGTACTGCGGAGGTCGCTGATTAAACTTTTTTAAATTAAAACATTGCTGCTCACTCATAAAAGGCCGCTTAATAAAACTATTCAAATAAGCGGTCTTTTGTGTTTTTTAAAGATATTCAAAACAAAAAAAGATATCATAAAAAAGGCGATGAGGAAAAACTCTTTTACCTCATCTCTTTTTATTGTGAATACTATAATGAAGACTTTTCTGATTTATTATACCCTAAGCTATTAATGAAACCGCATTAAGAATATATTTTTGTGAATGGTTTGATGAAATTGCACTTTGCTCTCTGGAATAATTGTAAAATGTCACATGATTTGGTTGCACAACAGGCAATGCCGAACGTTAATTGGGTGGGCTTCTGATAGTCAGCCTTTCATTTTAAAAGAGGTGGTTATATCTTGTTAAAAAGCAACAAAGCTTACAATATGGTGTTTAAGGAATATCCGGATGTAGTAAATGTGGAACAGATGTGCAAAATGTTAGGCGGTATTAGCATTAAAACCGGATATCGAATGCTGCATGAAAATGAAATAAATCATTTCAAAATTGGAAGAACTTATAAAATCCCAAAGCTATATGTTCTCGAATATCTAAAGATTTTAGAAACACGGTAAACTGTTTGGCATCATTGAGATATTTATTTAAGCCTGATACACTTATATTGTCAATGGTAGGTGGATTGTGGCTGTTACACCAAGGAGGTATTTTAAATGGTAGCAGGACATCTACGAGAGAAGAACGGGTATTACCATATTATCTTGAATTACAAAGATATCAACGGTAACCGGCAGACAAAATCCATCAGTACGGGGCTTCCTGTCAAAGGAAACAAAAAGAAAGCAGAAGAAATGCTGACGGAGGAGAGAATTGCCTTTGAAAAAAAACAAAAGGAGGATGATAACGAAATTTTATTTACCGATTTTCTTTTAAGCTGGCTTAAGATGATGAAGAACAATGTGGAGGCAACCAGTTACGCTGCGTATTCCGTTATGATGAAAAGCCGCATTGTTCCATATTTCAGGCCTAAGTCAATTAAGCTGAAAGATCTGAAGCCCAAAGATATTCAGGATTATTACGATTATGAATTAAATGAAAGGGGTCTGAGCGCTAATACGGTTATTCACCGGCACGCAAATATCCGGAAGGCGCTGCAACATGCTCTCAAACTTGGCCTGATCGACTACAACCCCGCCGACCGGACGGAACGCCCCAGAAAAGTAAAATTTGTTGGGAGCACCTATAATAAGGAAGAACTGCAGGCCCTGTTTGAAGCAGCCAAAGGCGACAGGCTGGAATTCGCGGTGATTATGGGAGCATTTTATGGGTTGCGCAGGAGCGAGATTGTAGGGCTTAAATGGGACGCGATAGACTTAAAGAAGAAGACGTTCATGATCCGGCATATTGTGACCGACGCCTTATTGGACGGGAAAGTCGTGACCATTGTAAAAGACCGCACCAAGACTAAGTCAAGCTGCCGCGCGCTTCCGATTGTTGAGCCGTTTGAAAAGCTGCTCTTGAAAATGAAAAAGGACCAGGAGAGGAATAAAAAAGTATGCGGCAGGGCTTATTGCAGTGATTATCTGGATTACGTTTATGTGGACGAATGCGGCGTGCGGGTCAGTCCGAATTATATAACGCAGCATTTTGAGATTCTGCTGAAAAACAACGGCCTTAAGAAAATCCGGTTCCATGATTTACGGCACAGCTGCGCAACGCTGCTGTATGCAAACGGCGTCAGCCTGAAAGAAATACAGGAATGGCTGGGGCACAGCGACATAGCGACGACATCCAACATCTATACGCATCTTGATTTCAGCTCAAAAGTTGCCGCTGCAAATGCGATCATCGGCGCGTATCCCAAATACTGACGCCGGAATTTGGAGGGATATTAGGAGGGATGCGGAGAAAAAATGAGACGAAAGTAAAATAATACCAGATTTAAGGCAAGCAAAAAACCGCATTGGAATGCGGTTTTCAGAGTGGTACCGGTGGTCGGACTCGAACCGACACGGTATTGCTACCAATGGATTTTGAGTCCATCACGTCTGCCAATTCCATCACACCGGCTAACGCTTAAAAATAATACCATACTCCATATGTAAAGTCAATAAATACTATGATAAAATAAGGAAAGAACGCAATCGATATATTGAAACGGAAAACTAAAATATAAACTCTCTTATTGACTCGGTGTGTGCTTCAAAAGTATAATAAATGTCAAATGATAGAAGAAAAAGAATTAATACTCCAGGCGCAAAAAGGGAATAAGGATGCTTTCTGCCAGCTGATGGAAGCGCACGAAAAGAAAATATTCGCGCTCAGTTTCAAATACATGCAAAATACGCACGACGCTTCGGATGCTGCGCAGGAAGCAATACTCAAGGTTTTCATCCATCTGGCGAAATTTCGTTTTCAGTCGGCTTTTTCGACATGGGTTTACCGCGTGGTAGTGAACACCTGCATGGATATGCTGCGTAAAAAGAAGGATACTATTGCGTTGGAAGACTATGAGACCAGGAGCCCGTACGCTAATCCGGACCAGGATGTGCTTTATTCCGAATTCAAGGCGGGGCTTTTAAAGGCGGTTGCCGACCTTCCGCCTGATTTTAAAAGCATCCTGATATTAAAGGACATGGAACATAAAAAATATGAGGAAATAGCCCAGATGCTTGGAATTTCGGAGGGCACAGTCAAATCCCGACTGAACCGAGCGCGTGAAAAATTAAAAAAACTGTTACAAATAAGACATCTATTGTAATATTTGCTAAATTGATTTTAAACTCCCGATGTGTTAAAATACCTGTGTACGCTTGCCAAAAGCGGCAGGCTTTATTATTTGAAAAGAGGAAACGGTTTTGCAGAAAAAACTGCTTGCTATAGATGGAAACAGCCTGATACACAGGGCATTTTGGGCTCTGCCCCAAATGACGGACGGCGAAGGCCGCCCCACCAATGCGGTATACGGTTTTTTTTCGATGCTTTTTAAAATGGTGGAGACGTATGCTCCAACGCATATCGTGGTGGCTTTTGACAAAAAAGGGCCTACGTTCCGCCATGAAATGTTTGATCAATACAAGGCAGGCAGAAAGCCCACCCCAGACGATCTTAAGGTGCAGATACCCATGCTTAAGGACGCGCTATCCATCATGGGCATCTATTACGCTGAAAAAGAGTCTTTTGAGGCGGACGATATTTTAGGTACTTTATCCAAACTGCCCGATACCATTAAATACATCGTAACCGGTGACAGGGATGCGCTGCAGCTGATTTCTGACAGCGCTTTTGTTGTGCTTACCAAAAAGGGCGTTACCGAGGTAAAACAATACGATGCCGCCGAACTGAAAAGCGAATATGGCCTTGAGCCCTGTCAGATCATCGATTTAAAATCCCTGATGGGGGACGCTTCGGACAATATACCGGGAGTTCCCGGAGTGGGTGAAAAGACGGCGCTTAAGCTGATCGGCGAATACGGCACCCTGGAGAACCTCTATGGCCGCATGGACGAACTGCCCAAAAACAAAATGCGCGAAAAACTGGAGACAAACAAAGAAAGCGCGTTTTTCTCCAAGGAACTTGCCACGATCAATACGGAAGTACCGCTGGATTTGGAACTTGATCACGCCTGTTTCGCCGGTTTTGACAACAGCCGCCTGCAGGCGATGTGCGAGAAATATGACTTTCGATCATTTTTAAAACGGTTTGATGCTGTGATGCCGGAAGTTGAAATCAAAAATACGTTGATCGGGCCGGAAGATATCGCCGGCGCGCTGAAAGCAGGCGAATTTGCTTTGCTCATTGGCCAGGAGGACGTCCGTCTTGCCGTTGACTGCGAGGAAGACCTGGTGCTTCCTTTAAAAAAGACGCTGATAGACGAGGGCTGGGACCTGCAGGAAGTACTGGACGCCATAAAGCCTCATATAGACAAAAAAATCATAGTGCACGATATGAAGGCGCTGATGCATATATTCGGCGGAGGGTTTGGGGACGCGTTCGACATCATGATAGCGGACTGGGTGCTTGACCCATCCAATTCCAAATACGATATCGTATCTGTTTTGAACCGCGCAAAACTGCCCATCAGCGCGTGTTCGCTGCTGAAGCTTGCTAAAAGACAGAAGGAAGCGATCACCCGTGACGGGCTTGAATATATCTATTACGACGTGGAAATACCGCTTGCGGAAGTTCTCTATGGAATGGAAAAAGAGGGGCTTTTTGTAAGCGAAGAAGCGTTGAAACTCTTAAAGGACAAATACGAGGCTGAAATCGAGCGGCTTTCGCGTCAAATATACGATGCCGCAGGAAGTGAATTCAACATCAACTCTCCCAAGCAACTGGGCAAAGTTTTGTTTGAAGACCTTGGCCTGGAAGCCGGCAAAAAGAAAAAAACCGGGTTTTCCACGGATATCGAAGTGCTGGAAAAGCTGGCTGACGCGCACGAAATCGTGAGCCTGATCATAGAGTTCAGGCAGATATCCAAACTGAAAAGCACCTATGTAGACGGGCTTTTGGCTCTTGTGAAAAAAGGTTATGTGCATACCACGTTCCTGCAGACTGCAACGGCTACCGGCAGGCTTTCCAGCGTAGAGCCAAATCTGCAGAACATACCCATAAAAACCGAAATGTCGAGGGATATCCGGCGTGCTTTTATCGCGCCCGAAGGGTATACTATCGTTTCGGCGGATTATTCGCAGATAGAACTGCGGATATTGGCGCATATCGCGAAGGATGAGCATCTGATGGACGCATTCCAGAAAGGGCAGGACATCCATGCGCGCACTGCGGCGGAAATTCTTGGTAAGGATATTGCCGAGGTTACAAGCGAGGAGCGCAGCAACGCAAAGGCCGTTAATTTTGGGATCGTATACGGAATCAGCGATTTCGGACTGGCACGGAATATCGGCATATCGCGGGTACGGGCCGGACAGTATATCAAACGGTATTTCGCGGAATTTTCGGGCGTGAAAAGTTATATGGACGCTGTCGTGAAGCAGGCGCATGCAGACGGATACGTAAAAACGCTTTGGGGCCGCATACGGTATATCAAAGAGCTTTCTTCCTCCAATTACAATCTCCGTTCCTTTGGAGAGCGTGCTGCGCTGAATACGCCCATACAGGGCAGCGCGGCGGATATGATAAAGATTGCAATGATCAAAGTGGCGCAAAGTTTGAAAAACACGTCCTCCAGGCTGGTATTGCAGGTGCACGACGAACTGATCGTATATGCCAAAAATGAAGAAGTGGAGCAGGTGTGTGCGATACTGAAAGACTGCATGCAGCATTCGGTTGAATTTTCAGTTCCGCTGGAAGTGCATGTCGCGCAGGGGCTTACCTGGGCGGAGGCGAAGTAAATGCGTATCATCGGGCTCACAGGGGGGATCGCGTCGGGCAAAAGCACTGTCAGCGCTTATCTTGCCCAAAAGGGCGTCAAGATTATAGATGCAGATAAGATATCAAGGGATATCAGCGAACCGGGTCAGCCGGGATATCGGAAAATTATCCGGGAATTCGGCAAAGGATTCTTAAACGGGGACGGTTCACTTAACCGGCATGAGCTGGGCAGGGTGGTGTTTTCCGATTCCGCCAAACTTTTAAAGCTGGAAGGATTGCTGCATCCGCTGATTGAAAAGGAAATACAAAAACAGATGCAAGGCGCGGACGGTCCGGTTGTGATAGACGCGCCGCTGCTGCATAAAGCGGGGCTTGACAGACTTTGCAGCGAAATATGGGTGGTGACCGCACCGGATGAACTGCGGATCAAAAGGATATTGGCGCGGGACGGCATAGCGGAAACAGAGGCGCGGAAAAGGCTTGAAAGCCAGATACCGCAGGCCGACCTTGAAAAACGAGCGGATGTTGTTCTGCATAATAACGGAAAAATTGAGGATTTATACAAGGAGATTGACGAGGTTTTATATGGGTAGACGGATTCTGTTGGTCATTTTTATTACGCTTGCCGCCATAGCCGCGATTATTGGCGTCGTTTTTTTACGGGATTACATTTTGAGACAGCAATTTCCGCTGGAATATGAAGATCTGATCGTAAAATATTCGAATGCATATAATCTGGATCCATATTTTGTAGCGGCATTAATAGATACTGAAAGTGATTTTAACGATAAAGCAGTATCCAAAGACGGAGCGCAGGGGCTTATGCAGATTATGCCTGATACGGCCGAGTGGATCGCGCAAAAGCTGGATGTGCAGGACTATAACATGATGGATCCCGAAAATAATATAGAGTTTGGGTGCTGGTACCTGAATTTTTTGCAGGATAAATTTTCAGGAGAAGAACAATTGATGATGGCGGCATACAACGCCGGGCATAACAAGGTGGAAGAGTGGCTTGCAAAAGGCTATTCCAAAGACGGCGCAACACTGGACGAAATTCCATACGCGGAAACGAAAAATTATGTGAATAAGGTAAGCAGGGCTTATGAACAATATAAAAAATTATATGAGATCGGTTAAAATCAAATCTCTGAAACTGGCGGTTCTTGCTGCAGTTTTGGCAACTGTGTTTTTATTGACATCCTGTACCAGCATACAAACCATGCTGGTAAACAATACGGTGGCGGAAGAATCCGCGACTGCGGCAGCCTCATATTCGCCCCAGCCGGGCGGGGAATTGTTTATTGCCGTCCCGGACGATGTTCAGTCGTACGATCCGCTGCTGGCCCAGAACGAAGATTTGATCAATATGCTTTCGCTGGTTTATGAAACGCCTCTTTTGGTGGACGCTGACGGCCGGATACAGCCGGGCCTGGTTGAAACATGGAAGAACGACGATACCGGAAAGGACTTTACGTTCACCTTCCGCAGGGGCATCCTTTTCCATGGCGGCGATTCCATGTCTGCGGAAGATGTTTATGACACCATAATGGATATTCTGGCGCTGGATGAAACGAGCGGGACTACAACGACCCAAGACAGCCAGGACAGCGAAAACCCGGACAAAGATAATGAAGATACAAGCACGGGAAACGCAAGCCCTGAGGCAAGTGCGAGCAGCAGCGCTAGTCCGGAATCTTCGGCGCCGCTGGAAAGTTCAAATTATATTTCCCGTTGGACAAGTGGAGGAGAGACTAACGGCAGCGCAGGCGAAAACGACGATACTGAAGCTGCGGAAAACGATACTCAGAATACTTCCGCATCGGAAAACGGGACCAATCAGGCAACAGAGCCGAAAATAAACCGGTATACCATCTACAACAAGGAAATAGACAGCGTTACGCTGGTGGATGAAAATACGATTGAACTAAAAATGAAAAATCCGGGACGGGACGCTCTTTATTTTATGACGTTCCCTGTGCGGCCCAAGGGTGAAGATAATTTCAACAAGCCGGTAGGAACGGGCCCTTATGCGGTTGAAGATATGGGAGACAATATTGCGCTTAAGGTAAATGAAAGCTGGTGGAAGAAAGCTCCGTTTATCCAGTCCATTACTGTCAAACCCGTAAGCGCACAGAATAATAAAATGGATGATTATGAATCAGGTCTTCTGGATTTAGTCACAACAAGCAATATTTCGGCAAATAAACTCAAGGCCGAAGGGAAAACGCAGACCGTAGATTATATGACCAATTATTATGATTGCCTGATTCCTAACCTGTTTGATGAAAAAATGAAGAACGACGACGTACGCCGCGCCATTTCCTATGCTATTGACAGGCGCGATATTATTTCCAACGTACTTCTAAACCATGCGGTCGCTGCCGAGATGCCCATTCCTCCAAGCTTCTTTGGGTTCAACAACAAGTTCAACCAGTACGAGACGGATAGAAACATGGCAAAGCAGCTCCTTGCAAAAGCGGGTTACAGCTTTAATACCGGCGATGAAAGCAGTTCTTTAAGCGTCGGCAGCCCTTTGATTGTTACCATTATAGTACCTAAAACCATCGGCCAGGAATACAGGGTGGAAGCCGCAAGGGAAATTTCGAAACAGCTGGTTGCGGTCGGAATTAATTGTACGGTTGAGGAACTTCCGATAGAAGAGTATTCGCAGCGCCTGAAAGAAGGCAATTTTACGCTGGCGTATACCAGTTATTATCTGGACCAGAACATGGACCTGACATTTATGTTTACGCCGGATTCCGAACTCAACTTTGGGCATGTTGCCAGCAGCGAACTCATGGGATATATCGACGCCTGCAATGAATCAATTAACGAAACGGATATGATCAGCGCCTACGAGAACATGGAGCAATATTTTATGGATAAAGTGCCCCAAATAGGTCTTTATTTCAGGATGAACAGCATCATAACAGATTCGAATGTGATGGGAATCGGAAAGCCTTATGAGAATCATATATTCGGTGGAATTTCCACATGGAGCATCCAACAAAATGATTGACTTTTAAATTAATAATGTATATAATAAGTTCTGCTGTTAAATTCGCGGAGACATCATAAGCCGGTTTTTAAACAGAAAATATTATATCTGCGGTCGTGGCGGAACAGGCAGACGCGTACGTTTGAGGGTATGTCTCAAATGTACCACTTTTGCAAGTGAGCTGCGGTTAGCAGTAAAAAATTGAATAAGCGGTCGTGGCGGAATAGGCAGACGCGTACGTTTGAGGGGCGTATGATTTTATCGTACCGGTTCAAGTCCGGTCGACCGCACCAAACAAGTATACGAGATTGATACAATGAGAGCTAGCCTGAAAAAGGTTAGCTCTTGTTGTATAAAATGGCTTTAAATAAAGGTTCTTTGGAGTATCCGAGTTCAAAATGAACCCTGGTATTTATTTGATTGAATATTCAAACGGTGTATTTATATGCCGATTGCAGCCTTATTGCGGAAATTTGCACCCCCTTGGTTTATTAAAAGAGAAAAATTAAAAAGTTTAAGAATCGTTAAAATGTTTAAATAATTGTACCTTTTTTAGACATTATCTGAAATAAAATTATAATTACAGTAGCTGATGTTTACTTAATATGGTAAAATATATTATATAATGTTGTTATCTGTCCACGAGAATTCAATAGTAAGTATGGAGGTTATTATGGATTCAAATGCAGGGCCTGATAATTTAGATTTTGAAGCGTTCAGGAATGAATTGCTTAGTCTTACGGATGCACAAGCGAAAGAGGTACTTAAGATTTTACCAGAACACTCTTTATTACGCAAAGAACAAATCGATCATTTAAGAAAAGATTACACATATTATAAATTAAGTTTCATACTTAGTAATTATTTAAAACACAATCTAGATAAAAAGGAATATAAGAAATATTATAGAAAGTACATTTCTTTATCTTGTGCTATTTTTCAAATTTTTTTTGAAATGAGTATTGAAGACAGTTACTACTTGATAAACTCATATATTCGTTTTCATGCTGGTTTTATTTCAATGTGGATTATCATAGTAAGTGCAACAGGAAGGAAAAAAGGAAAAGAAGCAGCTCATTGACAAAACCGCTATAATGGTAAGTGACGAAACCACCATTAGGGAGCGGAAGCAATGAGCTGTTACAAA
>JAEWMJ010000016.1 GCA_023393165.1 Bacillota bacterium
TGGATTACGCCCTTCCCGTCTATCACCACGCAGTCTGTAAATGTTCCTCCGATATCCACGCCAATTTTGTGTCCCATTTTTCCTCCTGCATTCTTGCCCCAGTCTCCACGCCTTAAGGCATTAATCAACCGCTTTTTTCTTTTATTTCTTTTTCTTCCGAACTTGAATCAATCTTAAGGTAAGAAAAGCTAATGCCAAATTCGGCTTTTCCGCCTCCATTGGCACTCAGTTATATAAAGAAATGTAAGTTAAAAAAATATTTTATCCATATTTGTTTCACTCTTTTCGCCGCATTACATATTCCTTTATATTTGTTGTTTTATTTACTACAAAAAGAATATCATGCTACAATCTCGGTGTCAAGGTACTATTTTGTGTTGACAAAAACATTTTAGTTAATTATACTTTTAGTAGTAAATAATACATTTTGTATTTTGGAGGTTAATGTGCAAGCTAAAATAAAGAATTACGCGCAACTTTTATCTCACGGCGACAAGGAATCCAGAAGAATCGTTCTGGACATTACGGAAGCGACACTGCAATATCTGGACGCATATAAACGCATCAAAAGCATAGCTTCTTATGACGGCCGTACCCTGAAAATAGGGACCCGCGCATGGGATCTGTCCAAAAAACGGAATGTGTATCTGATCGGCGCCGGGAAAGCATGCAACGCCATGGCAATGGCAATAGACGAGATCCTGGGCGGCCGGCTGACGCGCGGCATTGCCATCGTAAAAATAGCCGAAGAGACGGATGTTTTCCATAAAACAGAGGTTTATGTAGGCGGCCATCCCCTGCCCAACCGCGACGGGTATAACGCCTGTAAAAAAATCATAAAATTAGTTGATTCCGCTACGTCGGACGACCTTTTTATCGTAGTGATCAGCGGCGGCAGTTCCGCACTGATGAGCTGCCCCATAGACGGCATTACGCTGCAGGATGAAATCAAAACTACCGAAATCATGCTCAAATCGGGCGCCAACATATTGGAAATCAACGCCATACGCAGGCATATCTCGCAGCTCAACGGCGGCATGCTTGCAAAGCGCATCCAAAAAACAGGCGCGGAACTGATCGGGATCGGCATCAGCGACGCTGTGGGCACGCCTGCAACCGGTGATATCGGCGTCCCTTACGCCAATTACAGGGGCACGCCCATGGGGCCGGACCAGACCACTCTGGAAGAAGCGCGCAGGGTGATCCGCGATTATGGCGTAGCGGAAAGGCTTCCCGGCCGGGTCGTGGACTATTTGATGAACTGCGGTCAGGAAGGCGAAACACCCAAGGCATTCCCGGACAATACCTATTTTCTCTTAAATGCCCTTCCCGACTCCTGCATATATGCAAAAAAAGTCTCCGAGCAAATGGGCATCCCCGCATTGATCCTTACCTCCTTTCTGGAAGGGGAAAGCCGGGACGCAGGCACCATGTTTGCCTCCATTGCGCGTGAAATACAAACATATGGCAATCCCATACAAGCGCCCTGCGTCATTTTGAGCAGCGGAGAGGTAACCACCAAGATCACAAACAACCGCACGATCACGGGGCACGGCGGGCCTTCCCAGGAACTGACCGCAAGCTTTGCCATTTCGGCGGTAAAGGCAAAAGACTGCTGCATGCTCTCCATCGACTCGGAAGGTACGGACGGCACAACGCCCGTTGCCGGAGGGCTTACAGATTCCACCAGCTATCAGGCGGCCTGCCGGAAAAATGTGGATTTATTCTCGGCCCTGCGGGGCCACGCCTGCTATGAAGCCCTTGCCGCTATGGAAGACACCGTGCTCACAGGCAATACCGGAACAAATCTTTGCGATTTCAATATCATGTATGTTCCCGCCCTAAAATAAACCGGGAAGGTGCATTTATCCTTACATTTTACAAATCAATCTTGCGCTTCCGGTTTCCGGGTGCAATGAAAGGAACAACAGGTTATGTCAGGTACCAAAATTAAAAATATCATTGCAAGGCAGTTGGTTGACTGCAAATGCCGTCCCATGGTTGAAGTGGACGTCATTTGCGAAAACGGCATATCCGGCAGGGGAAGCGCTCCTACCGGCAGCTCGGTGGGCATGCATGAAGCCTTTATATTGCGGGACAACGATCCTTCGGAATACAACGGAATGAGCATCCATAAGGCGGCCGAAAACGTTGAAAAAATCATTCGTCCCGCTTTGCTCGGCATGGATGTCGCAGACCAGCGCGCAATCGACGAGAAAATGATAGCGCTGGACGGCACCCCCAACAAATCAAGGCTCGGAGGGAACGCCATTTACAGCACATCCATCGCATGCCTACGCGCCGCGGCAAATGCGGCCGGGGTCGCCGCCTACCGTTATCTTGCCGGCGGGGATATCAAAACCGTTCCGGTTCCTTCATTCAATGTGGTCAACGGCGGGCGTTACGGAGAGATTTCGCTTGCATTCAACGAATTTTTGATTGTTCCCTATAAAGCGGATGATATCAACGAGGCGGTGCATATCGGTATCAGCGTGTTTGAAAAACTGAAAGACGTCATTACGGATTATTTCGGCAAAGAACCTTTCGTGGGGCGCTCCTACGGCTGGGCCGCGCCCACAGATGATCCGGAAATCGTGCTTTTCCTGATGCAGAAAGCGGCTGTTGCCTGCGGCTGTCAGGATAAGGTGGCGTTCGCGCTGGATTGCGCTTCCAGCGGCATGTACGATAAGGAAAGCAATACTTACCTGCTCAAAGGAAAACGCGTTTCCTCGGACGAACTGATCCGCTATACCGGGGACCTTTCAGAAAAGTTCCCGCTTCTGTTTATAGAAGATCTGCTGGACGAGGACGACTGGGAGGGATTTTCCGCCGCCGTGTCGCAGATCAAACGTTCCATTATTATAGGCGACGATTTTACGGTAACCAATCTTGAGCGCATACGCCGCGCATACGATAAAAAGGCCATTCAAGGTTTTATTTTAAAACCCAATCAGGTGGGCACCATTACGGAAGCGCTGGACGCATACGGCTTTGCGCGCCGGCACAACCTTGTCACCGTTCCGTCGGGACGCGCGGGCGGCGTGACGGACGATATCGTCATGGATCTCGCGGTCGGCCTTCAGGTGCGTTTTATCAAAAACGGCGCGCCGCGCTCTGGCGAACGCATAGATAAACTTAATTTTCTGATGCGGGCCGCCAGTTTGTATCCCGGCTGCAAATTGGCCGATCTGTCGGAGGCCGTCAAGTTTTAGGGCTTTTTTGAATAATGGCATTATTTGTCGGTAGTTTTTAATACAAAATATTTTTCTTCTTCCATTATTTTGATAATTGTGATATCATCAATTATATTTCAATAAATAAAGGAAGCGAGAATATAATGTCCGATATTCTTACTAAAATCTCCGAAGAATTTAATTCTTTTACCCATTCGCAAAAAGTGGTTGCGAATTACGTAACGGAAAACACCAACGCGCTTGCGTTCAGTACGCTTGACGATTTTGCAATGAAAATCGGCGTAAGTACAACAACTGTGATCCGTTTTGCGCGCGCGCTTGGCTACAGCGGTTATTCCGATATGCAAAAGGACATCCAAAACCTTATCAAGGATAAAGTCAGTCTTCCGGAACGCCTCAATTCATCCGTAAGCATGAACGAGGACCAATTGCTGAACGATACTTTCAGCAACGACTTAAACGATATTACTTCCACGCTCGCAGCCTTGTCCAAGGCTGATTTGCATGAGGCGATCGAAACGATACTGTCCGCAAACAAGATCTACCTTCTTGGCCTCAGAAGCTCCTTTGCGCTTTCATATTATATGGCCTCGCGCCTGGGACAGATCAGAAAAAACGTACATCTTATCCAGTCCGTGGGCATGGGCTTTCCCGAGGAAATCATCAGCGCCCAGGAAAACGATATCTGCATCGCGTTTATGTTTCCGCGTTATTCCAAACATACGGCAAATATGCTCTCCTGGTTCAAACAAAACGGAGTGAAGATCATTCTGGTGACCAGCCAGAATTGGATCAGCGTCAAGAATTACGGAGATATCATACTTCCGTGCTGCGTGAACAGCGTATCGTTCAAAAACTCGTTTGTTGCGCCAATGTGTCTGATCAACTACATCACGGCGGCCGTTTCCATGGATGATTTCTCCAGTTCCATGGAAATTTTGAAACAGACGGAGCAAATCCTCAACAAAGGTTATTATCTGGGCTTGTAATGCAAAATTGATCTCTAACCTGAAATGCGGATAAAGTCTGTTTACTGCAAAAAACCGGATACCCGAAAGTATCCGGTATTTTAATGCTCTTCTATCTTTTTTTGTTCTCAGTTCTTCCCTGCCTCTTCTTTTTTCTGTTTAAGATAAACGGCGATCATGATTGACGCTGCCGCCAAAATGCAGAGGATCAGGATCAGCCAGAGTATGAATTCCGGCCTGTCTTTGTATACCAGCGCGTAGGTCGAAAACCGGTCCGTTTCAATCGTGACGGTCGCCGGATCATTATCCAGATCATGCAATATGGTTGTTTCATCCCCATGCACACGGATTATAGAATAATCCCTGCCCTCTTTTTGTAATTCTGGCGGAACAGCCAGTAAGATCCGTATCGGCTTGGATGTATTTGTAATGTTCTGCTGTTTTTCTCCAATCTGTTTTAGAAGCTCTACATTAAGATACATCCCAAGTGAATTGCCGCCCATATTGTCGGCGATTTTTTTACCATCTCCCTGGTTTACCGGGGCTTCCACCCGTACAACCTTTAATAGGATTGAAATGTTTTCCCCATTCTCCAGCGCGTCCTTATCCTCCTGTGACAGAACCAAATCTCTCAGTGCATCCGAATCGGGAAGCGTTACGGCAGGTGTTCCCGCCGTTGCCGGAAGCACTGTAATCTGGATATTTCCCCGTTTATCCTGGACTTGCGGCTGCATTTGAGCAGCCTGCGCAACCGGTCCGGAGCCGCCGGCGGTTGGGCTGGAGCTTTGCGATGCCGAAGGGCTGGAATTTTGCGTTGCCGAAGGGCCGGGGTTTTGCGCTGCCGAAGGGCCGGGGTTTTGTGTTGCCGAAGGGCCGGGGTTTTGTGTTGCCGAAGCGCTTGGGCTGTGAGTGGGCGTTGGACTTGGGCTGCTGCCCGGCCCGGATTCGTCCTCCGGAGTAACCGTCACCTTTACAATGTTGCTGGCCGCGGAAGCACTGCGGTAGGCATCCAGCGTATTGGTGGCGACAGCATAAAAATATATTGTTCCCCGGGTGTCTGCCGGAACCGTATAGCTGTCTCCCGTTGCTCCCGCTATCGGGGTGCCTCCCGCCGTGCTGTTCACAATATTTTTATACCACTGATAGGTTATTGCGCCGTTGTCCGATACGCCGGCAGCAACCTTTAAATTGCAGCTGGACACCTGATTATAAAAGGCGTACTCGCCCGGCAGATTCAGCGTAAAAACAGGCGTCTGGGCGTCGCGCATCACAAGATTGACGTCGTTGCCGCCGGCCCGCAGTCTGTAGGCGCTGTTTACCACCGCCAGCGAATCAATCACAGCCGCACCGGATGCCCCCGCATAGTTCGCCTCAGCGACTTTTACTTTTCCGCCGTAATTCGGATAGCTTGCGGGGATAACCCACGCGGCGGGGGTGTTGCTCAGCGCTCCCGTAATGGTAATATACCTATTTGTCCCCAGATACACCGGATTGTTTTGGGCAACCACAGCTCCCCCGCTTAAATTGAATGTTCCGCTGTAATCATATACGCCCGCCCCCGTGGACGCCGTATTGCCCGTTATGGATGCGGTGCCGCTCATGCTGAAATCCCCTTGGTTTGTCACGCCGCCGCCCTGGGCATAACCGGTCTGTGCAGTATTTCCCAAAATGCTGCCGCCGGTCATGTTGGTTGTGGCAAAATTAAACAAACCGCCGCCGCTGGTTGCTGTGTTTGCGTTACCGGCAGTACTCCCCCCGATCGTTCCGCCATCCATAGTAAAAGTGCTCCCGGAATCGATAAATATTCCGCCGCCATACATACTTGAATGGTTGCCTTTTACCGTTCCGCCGCTCATCGCAAATACGGTATTGGCTGTGTATATACCGGCGCCAAAGGAAGCAGTCGAATTAAGAATATTGCTGCTGATCTTGCCGCCGGTCATGGTGAGGGAACCTGCATCCATGCCGATACCCGCTCCATCGGCCCAATTCGAAGACCCTGCCAGTATATTGATCTGGTTGCCGCTGACCTCTCCGCCGGTCATGGTCACGCTGCCGCTGCCCTGTACGCCGCTCCCAACGAATCTGCTATTAGAGTTTGGAATTACTATGTTATTATTCTGCAGTGCCGCTCCGGCGTTTATAGTCAGATTACCGGCGCTGCTCTCCAGTATGATGGGCTTAGCCGCTTCCACGCCCGTGCCTGTAGATTCATCCCATCCGCCGTCTATCGCGATGTCCTCCAGCGTTAAATTGCCGTCCAACTGAACCATAACGCCTGTAAAATCGTTTGCGGAGGAAACCGGGTCATCGTAGCGTTTCAACGTCTGTCCGTCGGGCAAAGACCATGTGTATGCCGCGTCATTTCCGCTTGGCACTGTAACCGAGCCGCAGATATGAATTGTGCCGGGGCTGCCCAAAAGGCTCTTTGCTTTCTCAAATGTGGCGACCGCCGTTGCTTTGGTAGAGCCGTCGTTTGTGTCCAGGCCGTTCTGGCCGTCCAGATAAATCGCTCCCGGAGCCATCTGCAGGTTCTGTCCGTTTGCCTTGAGCCCCCACGTGCTTCCGTTGGGGGCAACCGTAAATTTGGAAGAATACGCGCCGGCAGAAAGCCCGGATACAAGCGTCACAACATTGCTCCCCGCAGTATAAGACGACGGCTTGATGACCGCAAACGGGGACGTTCCGGTCAGATCTGCCGTCACGCTGATCACTTTTCCGCTGTTTAAATATACTTCGTTATTTGTATTTAAAGCAGCGCTCCCGCTCATATTGAAGATGGCCGCATTCAGGACGCCTTTTCCCTTTGGCGCCGTATTATCCGCAATGGAGCCGCCGGTCATGGAAAAAGTACCGCTGGTATTCTCCACGCCGCCGCCTTCCGTGGTTGCGGTATTGGAATCGATCTCGGCGCTTCCGCTTAGGTTAAAGGTGGTAAAATTGCATACGCCGCCGCCAACCTTGGCCGAGTTGCCGGTTATGCGTCCGCCGGTCATATTAAAAATATTCCAGTTAAAAACGCCGCCGCCTTCCGCATATCCGCTTGCGCTTGTGTTGTTCGCCTGGTTTGAGCTGATCGTGCCGCCGCTCATCGTAAAAGTGGCGTTGGAAGTAAACACGCCTCCGCCCCGGCTATAGGTAGCGGCCGCGGTCGAGTTGGTGGAGTTTCCGGTTATTGTGCCACCGCTCATGGTGAAGGTGGTGTTATTGTAACTGTATACGCCTCCTCCAATACTGCCGCTGCCGGAGGAAGTGACTGTATTTCCGCTGATTATGCCGCCCTCCAAAACAAATTGGCCGGCATTATAGTTATACACGCCGCCGCCGTAGCAGGCGCCGGACGCCGATACTGTGTTATTGCTTATTTTTGCAGAATCCTTCATGGTAAACAGGCTGCCGGTTTCTTCGTTGCAAACCCCTGCACCGGAGCTTGAAGAGGAGGTGGAGGAAATCTGGTTTCCGCTTATTTCCGCGTTCCCCTGCATAATAAACTGGCTTCCGTGGCAGTTAAAAACGCCGCCGCCCTTGGAGTTTGAGTTGCCTTCAATGTTCGTTCCCGTGTTGCCTTTTACTTTCGCCGTGTCCTGCATGGTAAAATGCGCGCTCGCGCCATAGCTGTATACGCCCAGGCCATATGTATAGGAATAATCAATGTTTCCGGTCATGCCGCTTATTTCGGCGCTGTCGGACATGGTAAAAGTCCCACTGTTGTAAACGGCCCCACCGCAAATGCTGGCATATGGCCAGCTGGATACTCTGCTCAGACTGTTTCCTTTTATAAGGGCGTTTTGGTTCATGATAAAAGTGCCCGCGTTATATACAACACCGCCGCTGATTCCTCCCCAGTTAGAGCATGCCGCCGTATTTGCATCCGCGCCGTCGCCGCCGATAACGCCGCCGCTCATGGTAAACGTCGCGCTGCTGCTGTTATATAGGACGCCGCCAGTTGCGGAACTGTCGCCTCCGGCGCCTGATACATCGTTTCCTGTAATACTGCCTGCGGTCATGGTAAATGTGCCGCTGTTATAGATTGCGCCGCCGGTAACGCTGGAGGCCAGCCGGACTTCGTTGTTTTTAATCGCGCCGCCGTTTAAGCTGAAAGTTCCCTGGTTGTAAACGGCGCTGCCGCCCGATGTGCTTGTACATATGGCGTTTTGCAGTACCGAGCCCGCTTCCATATCAAAGGTTGCACCGGACGATACCCTGACGGTATTTTTTGCCGTGGCCGATAAGCCGCCGTCTATGATAATGTTCTCCAATATAAGGCTGCCCTGCACGTCAAACAGGTTGGGTGACGGAGTTCCTCTGGTTATCGCATAAGTCGAGCCGTCCGAGCTGACAAGTTTTACATATTTTCCCGACGCAATGGTCTTAACGGAATTAATATAAAAAGAAGCGGTTATTTCAATCACATAGGGCGACTCCGCCGTACCCGCTGCGTTTGTAAGGGCTGTGTTCAGAGAAGCCTCGTCTCCCGCCTGCGCATCCGGCGCGCCCACGCTTAACAGCGTCATGTCTATCATCTTGAATGAAAAAGCAGATTCGGTCGGCTGGGGGCTGGCCGGAGGTTCCGTGCATGGAACCGGCCCGCCTCTTTCTGCCGGCTCCACACTTTCCGTTGGTTCGGGGCTTTCAGTCGGCTCTGCGCTTATTGTCGGTTCGGGACTTTCCGTCGGCTGCACGCTTTCCGTTGGTTCCACACTCCCGGCCGGTTCTGCGCTTTGGTTCGGATCCGCGCTTTCCGTGGGCTGTACACTCACAGCGGGTTCCGCGCTTGCCGTATCCTGAGGGCCGGGCGTAGGCTCGGTGCTTGCCGCAGGCTGCTCAGAAATTTCATCCGCCGCAAATACATTAACGCATAAAGCGAATTGGCTGAGCAATACCAATATCACAATAATGATTGCCATTGTCCTTTGATTTCTTTTCCTTTTTTTCCTGATATCAAACCTAAATTTTTTTCTCATCAGAATTCCCCCCGCATTCAAATCCAATATTTAAACTTATTCTCTGGGGATATCGGCATTTCTCTTGAAAATTCGGGCGGAATCACTTAATGTACGTTTTTTTTCACTTAAAAAACTTCTTTCAGTATTAAAAAAACATTTGATATGATATAGTTTTATTATCCTCCTCAAGGAGAAACTTTATGGTCAAAATTGCAATTTGCGATGATAATTTGCAGGAACTTACAGGCATTCAGGATATGGTGCAGGGGTTCGTAAAAGAAAACCCGGAGACAGATTTTACTGTCCGGTGTTTTAATTCCGCCTTCGAACTGCTGGCAGCCATTGAAAGCGGCGCAAGCTATCATATCTATCTGCTGGATATCGTTATGCCCTGTATAAACGGAATCGATGTGGGAGAGAGCATCCGGAAAAAAGATGACTTTGCCATCATTATTTACCTGACCTCCTCGCAGGACTATGCCCTGGAATCTTTCAGGGTATTTGCATATCAGTATCTCCTGAAACCCATTCAATCAAAGGCGCTCTATACGGTTCTGAAAAAAGCTTTTTTAAAAGTCAATATGGAGGAAACTCAAATGTTGTCGGTAAAAACAAAAAACGGTGTTTCCGCCGTATACTATCGTGAAATACTGTTCGTAGAATATAAAAACCACAGTTTGTTGTTTTATCTCGCGGACGGTTCAACCCTGGCATCCGTCAAATCGAGGGAGCCGTTCGAGCGTACGGCAAACGAACTTTTAAAAGACAACCGTTTTGTGCGTCCGCATGTATCCTTTGTGGTAAATATGAACCGTGCCCGCGCCATTACCGGAAAAAACTTTTTAATGGCCAACGGTTCGCAAATACCTATATCCCAGAAAAACTATACTGAGATAAAAAACAAGTATCTCGACTTTCAGCTAAACGAGGGGAAAAGCCGGTCCAATCCATAATTAAGCTCATAGATGCTTTTCTCAGCACTTCAGCGAAACAGTTGTTTTAAAAACGCCGCCCTGCGCAACAAAAGAAAACATGCCGCCATATTTTTGGGCGATCGCAGCAATGCTTCTGCTTCCCATGCCGTGCCCTTCTGCGTTTGAAACCGGGAATTCTCCGTCAAACGGCACTTCGCCCACAAACGGGTTGCTGATTCTTATATACAATTGCTCATGCTGAAATTTACCGGTAATAATAATGGTCCTGTCATCAGGATTCTCTATCTTTGTACAGGCATTAATGGCGTTTTCCAACGCGTTTGCAAAAATCAGTCCAAGCTCGATATCGTCAACCGCAATGTTTTCCGGAACATAAAGCTCATGAATTACTTTAATCCGCTCTTTTTTGGCCTTGCCGATATAGGACGATAAAATTACGTTTACAACATAATTTTCACAATATTTTTGGATAACGCTTTGGCTCAATTTATCGTCCAGCCTGCTGATGTATCTTTGCGCCTCGTCTATGTTATTGCCGCTTAAAAAGGTGTGGATCGCATTTAAATGATGCTTCATGTCGTGGCGGTAAATTTTATTTGCGTCGATATGGTCAACCATTGAAATATACTCTTTTTTATACAGTTCGGTTTGAACAGCCAGCACTTCCCTGTCCCGTCTGAGCTGGAAAAACTGCGAAATGTTTTCGAAATTATAATATAAGATCGCATAAAGCACAAAGGTCAGCGCAAAAACAAAAAATACGGCGGGCATATTCTGCGGTTTGTCCGCAGTAGTGGTAAATTGCATAAGGCCAACTACGTTAATCAGCAGGCCGGGAACCAGGCAAAGGAGGCCCCACCCCGCGTCAAGGGTTTGAAGTATTTTTAAATAGGGTTTTCTGAACACTTTTACCATAAATAGAATGATCAAAACAAAGCTTATAACTTTTACACCCAACTGCAATAAGGCGTTGCCGGAATAAATATCTGCAAGGTACCCGACAAAACTCGCCAGCAAGGCAAAAATGGTCACGGTTAAAAGAGAGAATAAAACCTTCAGACCTCTGTATTTGGCTACAATATTAAAGCAAATAAAACCTGGAATACCGGCGGTTAAAACATAAAAGTTTGACAAAAAGTCATTGCCCAGATAAACATAAAACAGGTAATTTGCGATCCATGAAACGCCGTGAATAGAGACAATAATCAAGGCAGACTTTTTTACACTGTATCTTACCGGCGTAATAAAAGCCATTAAGACTGCCAGCAAACACACCTTAAGAAGAAGATATAAAAGCATAAAACGTTTCCTTATATAAAGACGGAATTCAAAATTATACTATATTATATCACACATCCTGTTCATAAGCATTCGGATTGTTTGTTAGATTATTGTTTTTCATTTCTTCATCGCATGGGCTTTCCGCCCAGAAGGCGTCCAGCATCTTTTCGAGTCCGGCGCCGTCCCGCACCACCCTGTAATTGTTCCAATGCTTTGGGAATAATTTTTTATAGCCATACTGGCCGAACCGGTCGTCGATCAGCAGGACCGCTCCCCTGTCGCTTTCGCATCTTATCACCCTGCCTGCGGCCTGCAGTACTTTGTTCATGCCCGGATACATATAAGCGTATTCGTAGCCCAGACCGTTTTTGCCGTTAAAATGATCCCTGATGATATCCTGCTGCACGTTCAGCTGGGGCAGCCCGACGCCCACAATCACAGTCCCGATCAGCCTGCTGCCTTTCAGGTCAATGCCTTCGGAAAACACTCCGCCCAGAACGCAGAAAGCCACAAGCGTCCGGGTAGGGTGTTCCTGAAATCCCGCCAAAAATTCTTCCCTGCTTTCCTCGGTCATGGACGATTCCTGCTCCAAAACGGCAATATCGGGATGGCTTGCGGCAAACGGTTCAAAAACGTCTTTCAAATATTTGTAGGATGGAAAATATACAATATAATTCCCCGTTTTACGGGAAACAAAAGAACTTATCAACCCGACGATATTTTGGACGCTTTGCTGCCTGTTTTTATACCTGGTTGAAACATTGACCGCGGTCATCAGGCAAAGCCGACGGCTGTCAAACGGGGAGCCCAGAGCCACGGTTCCGTCTCCCTCGCATCCGCCCAGGATCTTGCGGAAATAATCAAGCGGAGTGAGCGTCGCCGAAAACAGAACGGCGGATCCGCCACGTTTCAAAGCTTCTCCGATAAGGAACGAGGGGTCCAGGCAAAAAAGTTTGATCGCAACTTCTCCCTGCCGGCATTCCGCCATGGTTACATATCTCTCATCATAAAAATCGGATATCAGGATATAATTTAAAGCTTCAAAATAAAGCTGGAGAAATTCATTGTCCTCACCTAAGCGCCTGTCTTCCTTGAGCATCAATTCGCAGGTTGAAATATATTTGTTTACAAGATCCAAAAAATCCGTTTGCTGCTCGGCCGCAACAAAAAAGCCCTGTTCGCCGCACCTTTTGCGGATAGAAATCATATGCTTGTTGATTTCATTCAGGATCTTATCGAGCGCCTTATTCTTTCCTTTATAATTTTTCCTGACGGCATAAAAACGGCTTTTCAATAATTGGGATGAAAACATCCCGCGCGACCTGTCCACAAGGTTGTGGGCTTCGTCGATTAAAAATACGTAGTCTCCGTTATTGTCGGCAAAAAAACGCCGCAGATACGCCCTAGGGTCAAAAACATAATTATAATCGCATATAACGCAATCGGCCCAAAGAGAGATATCAAGGGAAAGTTCAAAAGGGCAGACCTTGTGTTTCTTTGCAAATTCTTCAATTTCGTTCCTCGTCATGGAATCGCAGCTTTTTATGGCGTCAAAAACGGCGTCATTCACGCGGTCGTAATGCCCTTTGGCGTATTCACAGTAATCCGGATTGCAGACGGTTTTTTCGCAAAAGCATATTTTTTCTTTTGCAGTAAGCGTGAGCGATTTCATTTTAAGACCGGCTTGCCTCATTTTCCCAAGGGCTTCGTCCGCAACCTGCCGGGTTATGGTTTTGGCCGTCAAATAAAATATTTTGGAGGTTTTTCCCTCCCCCATGGCTTTTACGGCCGGGAACAATGTCGAGATCGTTTTTCCAATACCTGTGGGAGCCTGGGCAAAAAGCTTTTTTCCGCTTAAGACCGCTTTATAGGTAAATACCGCAAGTTCCCTTTGGTTCGTCCGGTAAGAAGGATATGGAAATTGAAGCTCTTTGATCGATAAATCCCGAAGCGCTTCCCAGTCCGATGAAAAAGCGGTCCATACGGAGTATTTCGCAATAAGGCCGGTCAGGAATTCATTTAATTCGTCCGTTTCAAAGGATTTTAAAAAAAACTTTGTTTCTTTCGTATCGATATTAAAATACACGAGCCGGACGTCTATCCGGGATAAATTGTTCTGCGCGGCGTAAATACAGGCGTAACATTTCGCCTGGGCCCAGTGGGTAATGTTGAAATCTTCCTCTATAAGGTCCACGGGCAGTATTGTTGTTTTGATTTCTTCAATAATAACCCTGCCGGCGTCCTTTATTACGCCGTCGGCCCGCCCTTCGATTCTGTATGCCGCGTCATTATAAACAAAGTCCTGCGCCAGCGCGACCTCGCTCTTGTATTCTTCATACAATTCGCTGTTTTTCTTCTGCAAATAGCGGTGCGCCTTGGCGCCCTCATACATCCTGTCTTTTTCAACATACCTGCTGTCGATATCGCCCGAGTGCAGAATAAATTCAACCAGCTGTTTTATCGGGAGTTTGATTTGTTTCTCCATTAAATCTCCATCATATTATTGATTGCGGCCCCAAAAATAACGCTTTGCCCGTGCTAATAAAAATTATAAGCTTATCCGAAAAACAATTCAACAAATTCCAGATTCAGTTAAATTACAGCATAACCATCATCGCAACGCTGCACATTTTTTGATTTCTTTTTAGTTCAATCTTTTAAACTGATCATTTCCTCACAGTATTCCGAATACGGCCTCAATTTATCATAGTTTCTGGAGAAACTCAGGCGCTTGTCAATCTGCTTTAATAACGCGTCGGTTGATTGTTCATTCAGTTTCTTGCAGATATTCCTGGTGTCAATGCCCAAAATTCTGCAGGCTTCCAGGGTGGGGCAAAAGTTCATGGAATGAAAAACGATATTCTTTTCCGTCTTTTGAACGATGGGCATTTCATCCGGAGCAACCCTGAAACGTTCAAGCAGCAGCCGGTAGGCGGAATCAAGCAGGTCCTGGGATATAAAATCAAAGCTGTTCCTGTTTTCCCGGAACCATTTCGTTCTTCTTAAGGCGGAATCAGCGTTCAGTTCATTCAAAATCCGGTCGCCGGCGTTTCGCAGACGCTCAATTTCCCTTCTGACGTCTTCCCTGTATAAGACAGCGCATTCGGTTTTTAATATCCCTTTATGTATTTTTATTTGAGCGCCCGCTCTGCCGAAGATTTCCGCGCACGACAGGTTCATTCTTTTTCTGCCTTGTGCGAGGGCTTCCTGAATCGAATATCCATATGCTGCTTCGGTGATACCGGACCATACAATCGCGGAAGCGCACATCGGGCAGGGTTCATGGGTGGATACGAGAACGCATCCCGTGAGTTTTTTGCCCAGTTTGCGGCTCGCTTCTCTCACAGCGTTCAATTCCGCGTGCGATGTGGGATCTTGTTCGGTATCTTCTTTGTCATGCGCGGAGGATATGATGTTTCCATCCCTTACGATCACCGCTCCGAATCCATTATTGCCTTCGCGCAGACTCGCCCAGGCTTCTTTTACAGCCAGTCTCATATACCTTTCAAGTTCCATATAAACCCTCCCTCAACAAATTATCATTGTAGGATATCACAAAATAATTTGAATATCAAAGAAATAATGATCTGAATCCAAAAAAATGAGCAGGATTTTGGCAGCGCGGTCTAATTTGAATATTTCCTTAATATGTATTTTCTGATATAATAATCATATAAATTCCAAAATATCACAGCATTATTTTTCAACATTATAATAACAATTAAATGGAGGTTTGGACATGTATGTATTTAATTACGCCGGCGGCGCCTCGGATCTGAGCGTATGGGGTATGTGGCTCCTTGTTTTCGCTGCGCTTTTCGCCTTTAACGAGGTTTCCCGCAGATGGAAGTGGGTCGGTTTTTTCTGTTTTGTAATTTTGCCAATATTTCTTTCCGTCCTTTGGTTTACGGTCCTTAAAGATTCAACCTATACCGATTGGTTCCATCTGGTGAAGGTATATTCCTCCACTGCGGGTTGTATCGGCTTTTGGTGCATCCGCTTTGTCGGCGGCAAAAACAAAAAAACCGGCCGCGAATGGCGTCTGGCCGACAAAAAATGGGCGTTGTGCTTTCCGCCACTGATTCTCGCAATTAATATCGCCGAAGCAGTCGCCCGCGATTTCCAGGTCGGCGCGCAGTTCTGGGGCCAGCTGGGCATGCTTCCGGATGAAGCAATGAACGTCTTAGGCGGCCCGTGGAACGTGATGAACGGAATTGCAGGCATCCTGAACATTATCACCATTACCGGCTGGTTTGGCATCTGCCTGCGTAAAAAAACCAAGCTGGACGGCAGCCGCGATATGCTGTGGCCCGATATGCTTTGGTTCTGGATCATTGCCTATGACCTGTGGAACTACACCTACACCTATAACTGCCTGCCCGGCCACTCGTGGTACTGCGGTTTCGCGCTGCTGCTGGCGGCAACAGCCTGCAGCTTTACCACCGGTAAGGGCGCATGGCTCCAGCACCGCGCGCAGACGCTTGCGATCTGGTGCATGTTTGCGCAGACTATCCCATCGTTTATCGATACGGGCGCCTTTGCGGTGGCTTCCTCGTATGACCCCGCGCCGCTTTTCGCGTTCGGCCTGGCGTCATTGGCTTCCAACATAGCGGTATTGGTTTACATGGTGTATAAAGTCGTCCGGACCAAACGGAATCCGTACATAGGCGAGCTTTACACCGACCTGCGCGCATACCGGAAGATCAAGAGCCTTGCGGAATAACTTCCCGTTTGCACATAAAAAATACAGCACGGGCCGATTATCTCCACGTCGGCTTAACGGCCCGTGCCGCGGCAAACAGTATGACTATGCTTATTGCTGTCGTTATAACGGTAAATTCGAAGGATAAAAGCAAGAAGAGCGTCAGGGCCAGGGTCAGTGCTCCCCCGATTCCCGCACATATAAACAAAGCCGACGCTTTTTTGCGTCTTGTTATCGAGGATATAGCCGCAAGGACAGAAAGAACCGCTGCAGCCAGTGTAAAAACAGCCAATAATACGGCGGCAAAATTCCATCCGTTCGGGCTGGTGAAAACCGTCAGTATTCCGGGCACCTGTAATCCAAGCGCCGCCAGTCCCATGATAAAGCCGGTTATTTTTTTTCTACTCATTAAAAATCCTCCTTGCAATAATCGTTTTAATGGAAACTGCTATATTATCGGATCTGTTTACGGCATGCGTTAAACTCCCTCAAGAACAAAAATAACACAAAGCCTTTCCTAAATTAAGCATAGACTTCGTGATTTATTTATCAAAGATACCTTGTTCATAAAGATCTTAATCTGTAATACCTTTCATCCGGTGCCATCTTAAAAGCTTGCAGCTTTCAATAAATTGACGAACAGCAGACTGAATATTTGATTTTTGATTGCCTTATTATATATGATCGTTAAAAAAAGCTTTGACTTTATATTAAAATTACCTGTTTTATCTTAAATAAAACCGATATCCGTTCATTTAGTGGTACTCAACAGTTACTTTTTTGCCCAATCCCTTCAGCAGCTCCGCTATATTTCGAACCAGGCCAAGTTTAATGCCCAGGTTGTAAGGCAAATCAGGATTCTGATGAGCAGGATTCAGCGCTTTTCCAACAATAAAGCGCGCCTCGGTGCTTTGCTCCAATAATCTGGCCAGCATTGTCGCCCCATCGCTTTTATTCAAAAGAGCGCCGGCGTCAAAACCCTCCTGCATTCCTGCTTCTTTTATGATCTCATAGGCGCGGCCCAGCGTGACAACGCCCTCTGTTACAAGATCGATCCCGTCAATATACCCTATAGGCGGCACATCCGGCGTTACATAATCCAGCATGACGTTCAGTTCGCGGCCCAGGATCCTGCTGACGATCTGGGAAGTTGTTCCGCCGCACACCGCTTTTTTGCCCGGGAATGAAAGAAACCTTTTTACCAGCTCGCTGTCCATGTTCGCATCAACGGGCGGCCCGACCATAATTGTACAAAGCTGGTCCATACAGATCCTTGCGGTCACTACCGTGGTATCGTCGCCCGGCTGATCCATATAAAGGGAATTGCAGGCGCCCAAAAGCTGGCTGGTAAAAAGCCTGGCCGGCATGTCTTCGCGGTAATACCCGCATAGATATTCAACTATGTTTTGCCTCTGCCAGCCAAAATTCAAAAGCCTGCCCACCCCGGCATGCACCGCGCCGTCGCTCATAAGAACCAAGACGTCTCCGGGCGTCATATAAAAATTGCTTTCCTTAATATTTTTTCCATCCACATGCAGGGTTTGTTTGGACAGGGTTACTTCCTTCCCGTCCCGAAGCAATATGGCGTCCGGATTATCAAATTCCACAAGCCGGGCCGCGCCGTTATTGTCAAGCCTGAGTATGGAAAATGTCGAGTATGCGATCTCCCTTTCCCGGCAAACCGGCAGAGTCGAAGCAACCGTTTCGACCACTTCAACGATATCGGCGCCTTCGCTCAGCATGGTAGCGGCAATTTTGCTGGTCAGCGAGGCAAGTATATTTGCCTTGACCCCGCTCCCCAGGCCGTCGGCCAACACAACCGTGACGCCCTCATTGTTGCGGATGATCTCCACCTTATCGCCGCAAAGTTCTTCCCCGTATTTTATAAGACTGTTTGCACTTGTTTCCACATAAACGCTCATTTTATATCACCGCGGGTTCCGGTCAGTATCGACTTTTTCAGCTTTGTTAAGGCTAGTTTTGTTTCCGCTGTCGTCTCTCCCAAAAGGCTTGCAATTTCCTGGGCGACCCTCATCTGCTTGTTAATTACTTTTTGGGCGATCCCGACGGTTTCTTCCTGCATGGCCTCAATCTGCATCTGCTGCTGCTTTTCGTTTGTAATGTCTTTTACGATCAGCAGATACATTGAGTTTTCTTTTACATGGATTACGGTCTGCTCCAAATATAAATCAACCTCAGGGTAATATTCCTGGTCGTCAATGATATCGGTTCCTGTCCTTCTGGCTTTTTCCAGGGCCCGGCAGCCGAACACCTCGAATACCTTCAAGCCGGAAAAATCCCTTTGCATACCGAACATTCTTTGGGCAGCGGAATTGCACTCAAGTATTCTGAATTCCTCGTCAAGCAGAAATATGCCGTTCGGCGTATTGTCAATCACAACGTTGGATATGGATTCCGCCTTTTCACGCATATGCGGCAGGCACATTTTAATATCCGCTTTCCCAAGGCATACGGCAATCGCTTTGTCCCTGCAGGAAGGATATCCGCAGCTTCCGCAATTCAACTGCTTTTCCTTTAATGTTTTGCCCATTTTATGAAGGACCTCTTCAATTTCCTTTTCCGGGGGCATTTTTCTTATTTGGGCCCTGTTCAGGTAAAACCGGCCCAAATCCACCTCAGCTTTTTCCGAGTCAGGCGCTATGGAATCCATTTCCCGCTTGTTTGCGTTCTGATGAATCAGGTTCTGCGAAAGCAGCACCGGTATTTTTTTGGATACGATTCCGGGGCCGCCCAGGCAGGAACCCGGGCAGGCGCTCATCTCAATGAAATAACCCGAAATTTGATTGTCGCGCAGCGAATCAAGCACTTCGCGGCAGCGGTCCAGGCCGTCCACCGAAATTTTCCTGTAGTTTTCACTGTTGATTGTACTCAATATCCCGCCCGGAACCGGATAAAGGCGGCTTTGGGTTTCCATAGGCTCAATTGCCGTTTCGTCTATTTTATCCGGATCGATATTTTCTTCCGCAAGCCACTCTTCCAGGTCCTCAAACAATAAAACCGCGTCTATTCCCGGCCTGCCGGCCAAGTCGTCCGCCGCTTCATGTTTTTTTGAAATGCAGGGGCCAATAAAGACGATCTTGATGTCGTCTCCGTAAGCCTCCCGCATCATTTTCGCGTGGGCAACCATCGGGGATACGCAGGGCGCCAGTTCAGGGATCAGTTCGGGATAATATTTTTCCACCAGCAATACGCTGGTGGGGCACGCCGTACTGATAATATTCTTCATTTTGTTTTCGTGCATAAGCCGGATATATTCCGCCGAAACCCGCGCCGCGCCGACAGCCGTTTCCTCCACCCGGACCGCCCCGAGTCTTTTCAGCGCCCCGGATATTTTCCCCAGAAGAACGCCGTTAAAATAACTGGCATACGACGGCGCAATGGAGATATATACTTTTTCGCCCTGCGCTACAAAATTTTTTACTTTTTTTATATCGCTGTCTATATATTTAGCGTTCTGCGGGCAGACCAGGAAGCAGTGCCCGCATAAAACGCATTCACTGTCTATGATTTCCGCCTGTTCATTTTTAAACGCAATGGCTTTTACCTGGCAGCTGCGCAAACACTTGTAGCAATTTTTGCAGTTTGCTTCCTTAAACCGAATAATACCCATAATTACCCTTCCGCGGCGATCCTTTTAAGGACTTCATTTTGAAAGATTTCTTTTATATTGCCTGTGTTCAAAGACTTAATACGGCCGCCGATCCGGGCCGATACCGCGCCTTTGCAGTTCTCCATGCAAAAAACGGCTTTCAGCTCCACCCGGTTCCCCAGTCTGTTTTCTTCAATCAAATCCTGCAGCATATGAATGATGCTGTATGCTCCCTTTAAATGGCATGAACTGCCGATACAAACTTCAATAAGCATAATGACGCCTCCAGGTTCTCTATTTTCCATAGTGCACATGCAGAAGCCCGGCTGTTTTGTTTTTCAAAATTCCGTTGTAAAGCGCAAGCAGCATCGGGTTTTCTTCGGAGCGTTTGATGCCCGAAAGTTTGTCAGCCCTGTAAATCCCTTTTGCCCGGTTCAGTTTGCCGGCCTGCAGGGAAAAAGGCTGTCCTCCGCCCGATATGCATCCCCCGGGGCATGCCATCACTTCCACAAAATCGTAGAGCGCCTCTCCCGATTTGATTGCTTCAATCAATGCCGCCGCATTGGCCAGCCCGCTCACAACCGCCGTCTTCAGCATCCGGCCGCCCATCGGAACCAGAGCTTCCTTGGTTCCTTCCATCCCCCGGACGCCCATAAATGAAATGTTATGGATGGCAAGCGCGCTTTTATCCTCTGTGATTCTCCGGATCACCGCTTCGGTAACACCGCCGGTTACGCCAAACAGAACGCCCGCGCCGCTGGCAATGCCAAAAGGCATGTCCGGGGCCTCCATTTCCAGTTCGCCGAATACAATGCCGCATTCCTTCAGCATTTTCGCAAATTCAAGCGTCGTGATCACAAAATCCACATCACGTTCGCCGCCGTTTTCAAATTCGCTCCTGCCCGCCTCATATTTTTTAGCCGTGCAGGGCATCAGGGAAACAACCACCGTCTTCCGGGGATCCGGCTGCATGTTTGCCCTGTAATGCGCTTTTATGAGTGATCCGAACATCTGCTGCGGCGATTTGCACGTGGATATATTGCCTGTTAATTCGGGATAATTATTTTCCGCATACTTGACCCAGGCCGGACAGCAGGAAGTAAACAGCGGAAGATTTGCGCCTTCCTCCAGCCTTTTTAATAGTTCTTTGGATTCCTCCATAACGGTAAGATCGGCCGCCATGGAGGTGTCGTATATTTCGTCAAAACCCAGGCGGCGCAGGGCTGCAACCGTCTTTCCCATCACATTTTCTCCGGATTTAATCCCGAACTCTTCTCCCAAGGCAACCCGGACCGCCGGCGCAACCTGTACGACCACTCTTTTTGACGGGTCATGCAGCTGATTCCATAATTCCTGCGTTTCGTTCTTCACGACGATCGCGCCGGTAGGACATACCGCCGCGCATTGCCCGCAGTTCACGCAGCCGGTTTCTGCAATCGGGCGGTCAAAAGCCGGGCTTACCCTCATTTTGCTTCCTCTTTTTGCAAAATCGATTGCACCTACGTTCTGTATCTCGGAACACATGCGCACGCAATCGCCGCAGAGTATGCACTTGCTGCTGTCGCGTACAACAGAGGGCGAAGATTCGTCCAAACTGCATTGTTTATGCGAAGAATCAAACCGCACGCGTTTGATCCCAAACCGGAGCGCAAGTTCCTGCAAGCGGCATTTTCCGCTCTTTTCACAGGTCGTGCAATCCCTGCAATGGCTTGCCAGCAAAAGTTCAAGTATCATCTTGCGGTGCTTCTGCAATTTCGGCGTATTGGTCCATATCTTCATATTCTTTTTAGGGGGCGTGGAACAGGAGGCAATAAAACCTCCCCACTCGTCCTGAACCATGCACATGCGGCATGCCCCGTAAATGGATAGTTCGGAATAATAGCAGAAAGTGGGCATTTCGATTCCGGCCTTGCGGATCACGTCCAGTATATTTTTTTCACCGGCGAGTTCCACCCGTTCGCCGTCTATTATCATAAAATTATTGCTGTACATATCATTTCTCCCTTACCGCGCCGAATTTGCACGCCTCGCGGCATGCGCCGCACCTTATGCAAAGCTCTTTTTTGATGAAAAACGGCTGTTTCATGATCCCTTCAATCGCGTCTGCAGGGCATCTTTTCCGGCAAAGGCCGCAGCCTCTGCATTTTTCCGCGTCAATCTCATATTGGGCAAGCGCGCGGCATGTGCCTGCAGGGCAAACCTTGTCCCGTACATGCGCGATATATTCATCCCTGAAATAATGGATTGTGCTGATTACCGGGAAAGCGGCTGTTTTTCCAAGCCCACAGAGGGCCGTTTTGGATATGGTGTCCGCAAGTTCTTCCAGCAGGCCGATATCCTCTTCCGTACCCTTTCCGTCTACGATTCCCTGCAGTATATCCAGCATGCGCATGGTCCCTTCCCGGCAGGGCACGCATTTCCCGCAGGACTCGTTCTGGGTAAAATTCATAAAGAAACGGGCTACCTCAACCATGCACGTGTCTTCGTCCATCACCACCAGCCCGCCTGAACCGATCATCGCTCCCGCTTTTTTCAGCGAATCAAAATCCAGGGGCAAATCAAGATGTTCAGAAGTAAGGCATCCGCCCGAGGGTCCGCCTATCTGTACGGCCTTGAATTTTTTGTTGTTTTTTACGCCGCCGCCAATATCAAAAATCACTTCGCGCAATGCGGTGCCCATCGGCACCTCTATGAGTCCGGTATTATTGACGTTTCCCGTCAATGCAAACGCCTTTGTCCCCGGGCTTTTTTCGGGGCCAATGGATTTATACCAGTCCGGGCCGTTTTCAATGATCAAAGGAACATTGGCAAACGTCTCCACATTGTTTAGTACGGTCGGTTTTCCAAACAGGCCCTGTTCAACGGTACGCGGCGGTTTCACCCTCGGCATGCCCCGGTTTCCTTCTATCGAAGCCGTAAGCGCGCTGCCTTCCCCGCAGACAAAAGCCCCCGCGCCCTGGTTAATATGCATTTCGAAATCAAAACCGGAACCCAGAATATTTTTGCCCAAAAGTCCCGCTGATTTTGCGCTTTGGATCGCGCACTCAAGTCGCCTGACCGCCAGGGGATATTCTGCGCGCACATAAATGTACCCATTATGCGCGCCCGTTGCGAACGCGGCGATCAGCATTCCCTCAATCATCCGGTGGGGATCCCCCTCCATAATGCTTCTGTCCATAAATGCGCCGGGATCGCCTTCGTCCCCGTTGCAGACAACATATTTGGCGTCCGCCGCCTGCGCGGCGACCTGCTCCCATTTTCGGCCTGCCGGATATCCTCCGCCCCCGCGTCCGCGAAGGTTGGATTCTTTTATCCGCGAGATGATTTCCCCGGGTTTCATATCAAACAGCGCTTTTGCAGCGCACCCGTAACCGCCCATGGCGATATATTCCTCTATGGATTCACAATTTAAGTGGCCGCAGTGTTCAAGCACCAGCCTTTTTTGTTTTTTATAAAATGGTATTTCGCTCTGCCTGGCATAAGAAATACCGTTTTGCGTGTACTGAAGCCTTTTTATAGGTTCTTCGCCTATGATGCTTTTTTGAATGATTTCCACGCAGTCATCCGGCTTTACCTTAATATAAAGCCAGCCGGCGGGCTCGATACGGACCAGCGGCCCCATTTCGCAAAATCCGTGGCATCCCGATTTCTTGAGTCCGATACTGTTTTCGTGCGGCTCTTCCGCAAGCTCTACGGATACCCGGAGACCTTTTTCGCATGCCAGCGCCTTTAACCTTTCGAATATTTCTAGCGAACCGCCTGCAACGCAGCCCGTGCCTGCGCAAACCAGTATTTTTTTGGTCTCATTCCGGAGCGCGGCGGCATACTCAGTCATCTTTTCCTGCAATTCCTGCCTTGTTTGAATCATTTTTCCGCCTCCTTAAGTTCCTCAAGCAGTCCCTTTGCCAAATCCGGCGTCATAGCTGGGTAAACGGTATCGTTTACCGTGATCACCGGCGCCAGGCCGCACGCCCCCAGGCAGGAGACGGTTTCCACCGTAAAGAGCAGATCATCTGTCGTGACTTTTTTATCATCGAGTCCGAGGCTTTCCCTGAGCGCCTTCAGTATGGGTATGGATTTCCGGACATGGCAGGCCGTTCCGTCGCAGATGCGTACGACATATTTACCCTTGGGTTTCAGAGAAAAATTCTCGTAAAAAGTTGCTATGCTGTATATTTTGGCAAGGCTGATTCCTATTTTTTTGGCGATATACTCCAATATCTCCTCGGGCAGATACCGGAAATGTTTCTGTACATCCTGCAGAATGGCGATTACCGCCAGATTTTTATATTCATGCTTCCGGAGGATCTCATCCGCAATCAGATATTTTTCGTCATGCGGAGAAATTGTATTTTCGTCTCCGGTTATTTCACAATCAATCATGTTTTCCTGTCTCCTATTTTAAGCCCCGGCCGCTTGTTTGCCTTCATTCTCTTTCTCTTTGACCGAACAAAAGTTTTTCAAAAGGTGTTTTGACAGCAGCGCAAGCGAAGCCCCCATATTCTCGTTTTCCACAAGCACCGTATCCGGTACGTTTATATGAGCGGGCGTTAAATTCCAGATTGCCTGAATGCCGGATTCCACCAATAAATCCGCAGCCTTTTGCGCTTCTCCCGCCGGCACGGCAATTATTCCTATATGCACATTCAGGCGGCTGCATATTTCATTCAGCCTTTCCAGCGGGAAAAACGGCTTGCCGCTGCAGCTTAAACATTCGCTCCTCCCGCCGCCGAACGCGGCGGCGATTTCAAGCCCGTATTCTATAAATCCGTCGTATTCCAGAAGGGCGGCGCTCAGCTTGCCTGCGCCTATAATTACAGCGCTGCTCAATTCCTTATATCCCATAAACCGTTCAATATCCGAAATCAGCTCATCGGTTATGTAGCCCGTTCTCGGGCGGCCGCCCGGTCCGACATACGCAAGATCTTTGCGGACCAGCACATGGCTGAGTCCGAGTTCTTTTGCGATTGCGGCGGCGGATATTTGTTCCGGGCGGTCGCTTAAAGACTTCAGATAACTTAAATACAAAGGCAATCTTGTGAGCGTCCGTTTTGAGATCGTCGCACTCATTGAAAACTCCTTTTGCCTGCCGCAATCATCAGAAGTCAACTTCGCTGCCGTAGTAAGCGCATGTCAAAAGCTTTTCCATCTCCGCGGGAGATATTTTTCTCGGATTTGATCCGGTGCAGGCGTCGCCCACAGCCAGCTCGGCTATTTTGCTTGCCTTTTCTTTAAATTCCGTTTCGTTCACTCCAAAAGCCTTTAGGGTTTTCGGAATGTTCATGCACGCGTTATATTGGTCTATCTGCGCGCAAAGTTTTTTGACCAGTTCCTCGTCGCTTCCCTGCATTCCGAGATACCGCGCAATATCGGCATATCTGTCGAGAGCGGCTTTGGAATTGAACTTGATCACATAGGGCAGATAGATCGCGTTTGCGCAGCCGTGCGGAATATGTCCGGTCGAGAACGCTGCGCCCGTCTTATGCGCCATGGAGTGTACGATGCCAAGAAGTGCGTTTGTAAACGCCATTCCTGCAAGGCACTGCGCATAATGCATCTGCTCCCGCGCTTCCATGCCGCCTTTGTATGACGCGGGCAAATGTTCAAAAACCATTTTTATGGCTTTTAAGGCGAGCGGATCGGTAAAGGGCGAATTCAGCGTGGAAACATACGCCTCCACCGCGTGGGTCAATGCGTCCATGCCGGTATGCGCCGTAAGAACCGCCGGCATGGTCTCCGCCAATTCGGGATCTACGATAGCGATATCGGGCGTAATGTTGTAATCGGCAAGCGGATACTTGACGCCCTTCTTATAATCCGTAATCACCGAAAACGCCGTTACCTCCGTGGCCGTACCCGAGGTCGACGGAATCGCGATAAACCTTGCCTTCTGCCTGAGTTCCGGAAAACTGAACGGGGTAATCAATTGTTCAAACGTCGTATCCGGGTACTCGTAGAATGCCCACATGGCCTTTGCCGCGTCAATGGGCGATCCGCCGCCGATAGAAACGATCCAGTCCGGCCCGTACTCCCGCATTGCCTGCGCGCCCTTCATAACGGTTTCAACAGACGGGTCCGGCTCAACATTCTCGAACAGCCTTGTGTCCATCCCGGCTTCCTGCAGATAGGAAACCACCTTATCCAGGAATCCGAACCTTTTCATGGACCCCCCGCCGACGACAATAACGGCTTTCTTTCCTTTTATGCCCTTCAGTATTTCCAAAGAACCTTTCCCGTAATAGATGTCCCGGGGCAGTGTAAATCTTGCCATTTTTATAAAACCTCCAAAATCTATAAATTAAAAACTTTATTTGATAATATTTTAACAAAGTATATACGCAGAAAATAATATAAAAAAAGCATATCAATATATAAATATCGATATGCTGATACTGATTGTCTTTACGGTATCATTGGTTTTGCTTTATCCCGATACCTCGTCCCTTACCTGATGCAATTCGCTGATGAATGTTTTATCCAGTTCGGTTAATTTATAATCTTTCGCGTATATAAGAAGGTCCGCATATTTATTGCCCGCCGCTTCGCATTTTTTCTGCACAAGCCCGTAACAGTCGAGAAGTTCCTGGGGCATCGGTGAAACCCACATATACGTTGCGGGCACCTTGCGCAGAAGATCGAATTGGCTGCCCCTTTCATAAACGTATATCCTCCGGCTTCTCTCTGATTTTTCATCATTCTTCGCATCCGATATGGACAGCGGAAGAGACAGGTCCCCGTGGGCAATTTCTATATATTTGTTCAAATCGCCGGAACTTATCTCCTGCAATTTCGCCAGTTCATGCCGTCGTGAGACAAGGACGTTATAGGTATATTCCAGAACGGGTTCATATTTCAGTTCCTTTTCCACAAGCAGGGAATGAAAATACTTCTCATGTATCTTCTGATACCGGATAATACCCAGGTCATAATCGCCTTCGGCGACAAGGTTGATCGTATGGATGGTGCTTGTCTCAAAAAAGTCGATGTCCATGCCCCCGCCCATATCCAGCTTGTTTATAAAACGGGTGAAAGCGTGCGCGATATAACTCGCCCGTGGAACGGCTATATTAAACCGCTGCTTTTCTTCCCCCGGCTTAAACCTGCCCTCCATTTCATCTATTTGAGCCAGAATATTCCGGGCATAGTTCAAAAATTCAGCGCCTTTTTTGGTTGGCTTGATTCCCTTTGAAGTCCTTTTAAAAATCGTTATGCCCAATGTGGATTCAAGTTCTTTAATGGCCTTGCTTAAGTTGGGCTGCGCCATATACAGCCGCTCCGCCGCCTGGGTAATCGAACCGGTTTTCTCAACTTCCACCGCATAACGCAGATGCATGATATTCAAGCAAAAACCTCCTTAAAGCTGATTCAGTTTGCTTTGCAGGTGTTTGGAAAGCATCGCAAGCGAGACGGCAATATTCTCATTCTGCACAAGTATATGGTCCGGTACGTTCAGATGGACAGGAGCAAAATTCCATATTGCCAGTATACCGCTTTCAACCAGCAAATCGCAGACGCCCTGCGCGGCGGTTGCCGGAACCGTAATAATCCCTATGTGCACCTTGAGCCGCCGGCACAGATCCTCCAGTTTGTCTATTGAAAAAACATGCGTGTCGTTTATTTCAGTGCCTAAAACCGCCTCATCGGAATCAAAAGCGGCCACGATGGACATTCCATAATTCCTTAATTCCTGATACGAAAGCAGGGCCTTTCCCAGGTTTCCGGCGCCCACCAGAACAGCGTCCATCACATTATCGTAACCCAGATAGGATTCTATGACCCGGATCAGCTCTTCAACGTTAAAACCGATCTTGGGCCTACCCCCAAATAAACTTACTGCCGCAAGGTCTTTTCTTACCTGAACTTCATTCAGCTTCATCTCTTTCGCAATTACGGGGGCCGATATGTCTTTGATTTCTTTGCTTTTGAGCGCTTTTAAATAATTCAGATAATAAGGAAGACGTTTAAGCGCCTGTTTTGATATCTCGATCTTCTCCTGGTTCACAGTTTTTCCTCTCCATTCAGTATTACTATATCGATATCATAATACTGATATGTATAATAGTCAAGCTTCCGATCCGCATCAAAATCTATTATTATCTATTTAAAAAATTAAATTGAACAAAAAAGCTTCCCCGCTGCCGGAGAAGCTTTTTGAGTTTTTCTTTACGGTTCAATGATTTAGGTTTTCTTTACCATTCAATAATAAGCCCAGCGTGGGTCAATCCCGCGCCAAAGCCATAAAGCAGCAGTTTGTCCCCCCGCTTTAATAGTTTATTCTGAATTGCGCTCCAGATCGCAAGAGGAATGGAATTGGACGACGTATTTCCGTACTTTTCCACACTGGTAAGCGTCTTTTCCATCGGCCATCCGAGTCTGTTGCATATCGCCTGTATCATGCGCAGGTTCGCGCTGTGCGGCACAAACCAATCGATATCCTGAAAACCGAAGTTTGCTCTTTCGAGTGTCTTTAGGATTTCTCCCGGTATGGTTTTTACCACATATTCATATAGATTTCTGCCGTCCTGTTCAACATGCCTGATTTTTTTCAGAGGTTCGCCATTAATTGTATCCGAAAGATTCGAACAATACACCAACTTGCCAAAAGAGCCGTCCGTGTTATAATTGCATGCTATAAATCCATTTTTATTTTCATCTCTTTCAACAAGCACTGCGCTTGCCCCGTCGCCAAAAAGGACGCATGTATTTCTGTCCGTATAATCGATGGTTTTGCTTGCTACTTCTGAGGAAATCACTAAAACCTTATTCACATGATTTAATGAAAACAGTGAATTTGCAACGATCAGCGCATAAACGAATCCGGTACAGCCGGAGCTTAAATCAAAGGTTCCGGCATTTTTGATATTAAAATATCCCTGAACCATTGATGCAACGCTGGGAACAATATGGTCGGGCGTATATGTTGTAACAATAATCATATCGACATCATCTATACCAACCGGATTGTTTTCCAATAAGTTTTTTACTGCTTTGATTGCCAAATCGCTGGAATATTCGTTTTCGTCCGATATTCTTCTTTCCTTGATTCCCGTTCTTTTGGTTATCCACTCATCGCTTGTTTCAACCATTTTCTCCAAATCGTGATTGGTAAGAATTTTTTTGGGTACATATGACCCTATAGCGGTAATTCTTGATTTATTCAAATTTCTCTCCTTTCCGAATTTTAAAAATAATAACTATAAAAACGCTTACCAAACAATTTAACATAAATCTGTAAAAATGTAAAATTAATGTTTAATGAATATAAAGTACTTATGTTTTATTACGTTGCGATTAGCTTATATCGTTTGAAAAAATATACAGAAACTTTATGATTATTACTGTACGGTTTTTTTGTAGAAATGCTGGTAATCTTTATCGCCTTCCCAGTCGCCGCCCCATTTCCAGCCTCTGTCGGTAAACAATCGATAGCATAGATCGTCATGATCTATCATACCGGCCAAACGCAGGGAACGGTCAACATATTCGGCGCCGTTCTCAGGGGACACCGAATTACCGTTTATATATGGATTGAGTCTTGGATTGACGTCTATTGCATAACCGTAGCTATGGAGTGAGAGCGATTCCGTGCCTGTCACATACCGGTAATTAAAAGCGGATGTATTGTTTGCAGCCATAGAGAGATTGTCGTTGCCGGGCTCCCCGTAATCGTCTACCAGCCGGATGGATGTAAACGGATATTTTGCCTTGTAAAGTTCATAAAAAATTTGTGCAACTTCCTTTGCCAATTTTTCATTAACGATAAGTTCCCCGTCATTATGAACATTTCCGTCGAAATCGTAATATTGCAGGCTGATATACTTAAGATCGTCATAGGTTATTTCGCAATTCTTCACATCCGAAGGAAAACTGATTCCCGTTATCCTCATTTTGATTTCATCCGTTAAAGGAAAATAATAAAATCCATCCGCTATGACTTCTCTATCATCTTCATCGGAATCCGACTCTGAAATCTGCGAAGAAGCAGGCGCAGGTTTTGCATCAGGTTCTGCTGTGGGCATTGTTGTAAATGGCGCTTCCGTCGGCATTAAGGATGCTGTGGGCGCGGAGGATACAAAGCTGTCTGCAGGCTCTCTTTCCAGGCTGGCAGCAGCGGGCATGGCGCATCCGGGCAGCATAAACAGTAATATAATAATAAGTGTTACGCATAAATAAAAGCGTGTATACTTCAAAAATAACCCTCCCTGCCTGAAAGGACAGAATCTTTATATTATTTTATCACAATGTATAGGTATGGTTAAAATTATTTAACACCTGACAATCTCTTTTTTTGCCTGTTTGTCCTCATACATTAATATATCTATTTTTTTCTGAAATTCGTCCAACTTCATTCCGGAAGAACAGTCGTATACGGCATAACCCATACTGTAGTCAAGTTTAAAAGGCTGGCCGCTGAATTCATTATACTTTTGGATGCAGTGATTGATTTTATAAACAATTTGTTCCAGTTCACCCCTGTCTGATATATCGAGTACTATACAGAATTCATCCCCGCCAAACCGGGCAATAAAATCATTTGTTCTAAGGCAGCTGTTCAAAAGATTTGCGGAAATCTGAAGAGCCCTGTCCCCCATTCCATGGCCATAAGTGTCATTGATTGCTTTAAAGTTATTTATATCAATCATAATTGCAGAAAAAGTTTTATTTTCCGTACTTGCATTTATTTTTTCATTCATATAGACTTCCAGCTTCTTCCGGTTATATACGCCTGTAAGATCATCGGTGTAAATATTGTTGTTTTGCACGTTCAGAAAAACTATCAATAAAGAAAAAGCAATACAATTCAATATTAATGGCATTCCATAAAAAACGACCTGCAGAAAGATACCTGCCAGAGGCGGTACGGCAAAAAACATGAGCGAATAAAAATGCCTCTTTTCTATTCTCTTACGATTGGCGATAAGTATCGCGAAGGCCCCGACCATCAGAGCGACGGCGAGCAAAGCCAGGGAAAAAAAGTAAGGACCCCTGTGATAAATATTCTCTGAATCGATGTAATAAAACCATCCAAAAAACTCAGACAATATTACCAGCGTCATATTTGCCACATTCAAGGCAACTAACTGGCAATACAGGCGCCTCATTTTCTCCTTTTCCTGGCAGACCTGCGCATGAACATAATACAGCCAGATTGAGGGCAAAACCGGGTTCAACATAAAAACCAGAAAATTTGCAATATGATTTATAAAAGGATAAATCGTATCAGGTTTACCGTCAAATCTGCTGAATATATCCAAAACCAACAGCAGGACAGTAAACTTCAACATCAACATGAAAAGCCTTGACTGAAGAGTTCCTTTTTTGTTTTGCTTGGTTGAGTGAGTAAATATGATGATAAGAAGTGCTATTGAAAAAACATTCAGCACGAAATTGTTTACTAAAGTCATACTATACTTCCTATTTTTAATAAAATAAAAAATAGATTATAAGTATAATATAATATTTTGTAGTATTATACTAGTTTTTACTTAAAAATAATTATAAGGAAACGTTTTTATAGATCATTGGATTTCGATTCGGGCGGATATACAGCCAGCCCGGCACGGTTATAATCAACCGCACTCAAAGACAAAAACAATTGCGAGGGTGTGTAAAACACCCATACCAATGTACTAATTATTTGATTGAATTGACCAAATTTGGATGCAAAGAAAGAAAGCGCCACATTGGTGTCACACAACAAAAAGAGTATCATTCCAACCTCGGCAAGCCTTTTGTTAACCTGGGGCAAATTGGATCTGAAAGCTAATCCTGTTGCCGTGACGATCAAAACCGCATAAACAACTCCCAGCAGCGGAACATAAGGCAGCTTTAGGCCCGCGATAAAACCAACCGTACAAAAAGCGATAACGGCCAGAGCAAGCACAAAGTTGCGTATGAAAGATTTTTTCTTATACCGCCTGATATAACAGAGATGCACAAAGTAAAAACATACGATTCCGGACGTAAACGCGGAGGCAAACAAAAACAGAGCATCGGCAATCAGTGTAAAAAACAGCGCCAGGATCAGCAGACCCGCATCGTTACGCTGAAAGGAATACCTATATGTTAAAACAGCAATCAGGAAACAGACAACGTCCGCTGCATATTTTAAAACTTTGCATAATAATAAGCATTCGGAAACGATATCCAGATAAATAAAAGCAATATATAATACAACCAGCAAAATCAATAAAGAAAGTATACGTTTATCTTTGTGTATCAAATTCATTCATAATACCTTCCATCAAAAAATCTTTTTGCTGAACTGCAAATTATAAAACGCCTGACTGCTCAATTGGTCTCTTACCCGAAGATCGGATAAAGGCTAATTTCTCAAAAAAAATATTCTAAAATCATGGATACCGGAACGGGCTGGATATATAGGCCTGCCGATTGTGATATTACATTTTATGTTAATAATATGGTATCAATGTACAATATTTAATATTGCATGTCAATATTCCCTGGACTATAAAAAAAAGATGATTTTCTTAATGCATCATCCTTTTTAAGGTATAATTATTCAAAACAGGTAAACAAATCAATATTATAATAATTACCCTGGAATTCCCTTTAAAAACTTTATAACATATGTTTTTTCAAAACCAAATACTTCTAAAAATTATGATTGAAAAATCATTTGACATGAATAAATACCATTCAGTATAATTGTGATTGCTATATATTTTTAGGAGGTATTTTTTATGTCAGAACAAAAATGGGCAAATCCGTCGCCAGCCGGACTTGTTGCACTGGCTGTTGCTACTTTTGCTTTCTTTGCCATGCTGTCCGGCGCCGTTGAATCGTCGGCCAGCGTAATTGCAGGTATCTGGCTTTTGGGCGGCTTTGTCGTGCAGGTAATCGTTGCAATCATTGATCTTAACAGCAAGAATACTGCCGGTGGAAACATATTCCTATACTTCTCGGCATTCTTTATGCTCATTTCCGGCTTGCTGCTGATTTTTGAATGGTACCTGGCAAAAGAAGGCATCCAGGTTGACGCTCATATAAGCGGATATGTTTGGATCGCTCTTTCGCTGACGACAATACTTTGGACGCCTGCATTCTTTAAATCGGGCAAACTGCTTACGCTTATCATTCTTTTCCTGGATGTTGCCCTGCCTTTTATAACAGTGGCGGATCTCGGCATCGCAATTAATGCAATGATTCCGGCAATTTTCATGCTGCTCGCCGGATGCACGGCAATCTATCTTGCCGCAGCAATTGTGGTAAACGAAACTTTTGGGAAAAAAGTATTCCCGAACCCGGGTCCGTTTATTAAATAACGCGATTCAGAAAATAGTGCAATAATTATATTCATAGAAATATTTCATTCATGTAAAGAGGAGTCAAACGAATAAACGTTGACTCCTTTTTACCATTCCCCAGTCCTGAATTTATTAACATTTTATAACATGCTGCGCTTTTTTTGCACAATGCAACTCTGCTGCCTATTCGATAATGTCGACCGCAAGCGGATATTTGCTCATCCACTCGCATCCTTCCTTCTTGATCAGAATCGGGTTTTCATAGCGGAAGCCGATGTTCTCAGACGGGCACGCATACTGTACGGCGCAAATCAGCACTTCGCCTTCCCGATAGACATGGTTCGGATCGGTCCAGTAGGCAAACGGGCCTTCGTGGCCGCCAATCCGCCATTCGTCGCCCAGCATGCCGATGCCGTGCTCAAAACCCGGCACCATAAAGTCGGCAAATCCGCGCTCTTCCGCAAACGCCATCATTTCCTCGGCCAGGGAGGACGGCGTGACGCCCGCACGGTAGGTCTTGAGCGTCAGGTTCACTATGTCTATAAAGTTCGCGGCATGCCAGAGCTGGCGCTCCGTCACGGGCGCGATCAGAAAGTTGTGGCTGTGGTCTCCGCAGGCGAGTTTAAACAGCCCGTGAATATCGACCATCAGCGGCTCGCCCACGCGAAGTTCCTTTGACGTAGCCGGAGTACACGCGCCGCCGGCAAGGCCCGTGCGGTATCCGCATGCGATTTCGTTGCCGCCCGTAAAGGACCACTCCCAGACGCTGCCTGCCTTGCGCATTGCGAGCGCCGCGATCCCCGCAATTTCGGTCTCAGTCTTGCCTCTCCAGCCCCCGTCTTTGAGCGCTTCATGGACCGCCTTATGGCCGGCGTCCACAATACGGCTGGCTTCGCGGAAACGGTTGACCGTACCCTCATCCTTGATCAGGGACAGTTCGTCGACAATATGATGCGCATTTTTAAGCCTGCATTTGGGAAGCGCTTCTTCGAAAGCCTTATATTCATACCAGGTCAGATTACCCTCGGGCAGATAATTGGACATGCCCGCTTCCACGCCCACAACGCCGCCGTCCGGAATAAATTCTTCAATCATGTATGCGATCTGGCTGATCTGGTCCTGGCCGCCCATAGGCGCAAACCCCAGGACATGGTCTTCGTTCAGCCAGGATTCGTCCGCGGCGCGTGCAGCGTCGATGACGAACGTGAAGGCAGTGGGCAGGCCCTCGGAGGGGATCACAATAAAGCTTCGCCAGGGAAAAAACGCGTCGGTGGTCCAGCTCATTGTACGCAGGCGGGAACCTAAGTATACGTCTATGCCCTCTTTTTTCATTTCGGCCTGGATCGCCGCAATTCTGGCGGGAAAATCAATGAAAAACGGATCTTTCTTATCCATGACAAAACTCTCCTTACTCGAATTCCGCGGGGATCGTAGCAATGATCTTGTTGATTCTGTCGCATAACGAGGCAAGTTTGAGCGCCTTCACCATGTTGCCGCGCAATTTCATCTTTCCGCTCATCAGCGCTTTCTGGGAACCGAGCTCCGCCCGGGAAATTTTTGCAAAGGTTTCATAGTCGCCCGTAATGATGAACTCGGCGGCCGGGCCTTTGCCTTCGCCTACTTCCACCCGGTCGGCCTTTCCGTCCACAAAACCGATAAAGAAATACTTATCGGCCGCGCCGTTCGGACAGTTAGTATAGATATTGTTCATGGAAGAGGTCAGATTGTTCATTTTTTCGGGAGTCAAATCTTCCTTAAGCCGCTTTTCGACTTCCGCTCCCCATTCCGGAGACAGGTACAGCAGTTTTTCCATCATTGTTACTCCTTTCCATATTCAAAAAGGCGGCATAGCGACCGAAATATCCACGCAATACCGGTTGTTATTGCGGATTCTCCTTTGCTTCGGCAACATCCGTGGGCGCTTCGGCCTGAATAATGGCGGACTCCTTCAGCCGGGATGAAACAATCAGTCCGACAACCACAAGCGCGAACAGGATGGAAAGCGGTATGATCATGGAGCCGGAATCCGTCTGCATTCCATAGAGGAGCAGGATAAACAAAATTCCCGAAATCTGACCCGCCGCCATCAAAGCGCCATAAGAAGCGCCTTCAGGCATCGGATACGCAATCTCGGTGCCAAACTGGAAAGCAAGCGGGCCTGCGCCCATTAAAAAGAAACCTGCAACCGCGCCTGAAATCAAAAGGATCATATAGTCAGAAGCATAGCAAAGTCCGGCAATGCCCAAAAGGGATACCAAAACGGATATGATCAAAAATATGCGGCGCTTATGCGTTTTGTCCGAAAGCAAAGGAATGGCCGCCGCGCCTCCCAATCCAAAAAGAATGATCACGCCTCCGATCAGCCCCGCCTGGTCTGCCGAAATTCCCCTGGGCAGCAGCATGTCGCCAATGACAGTCAAAAGCGCGTTGAATGTGCCAAGGGCAATAAACATCACGATCGTAAGTTTCAGGAAATTTTTATTCCGGAACAACTGACGCAGGTCCCGCATTGAAAATCCGCTGTTGATTTCGCCTCCGGGGCCGGCGGGTGTTTTCGGCTTTTCTTTCAGAAGCACAATAACAAGCACCGCGGATGCGATTGAAACGGCCGCATAGACCATCAGCATTCCGTTCATGGAATATGCGGATACCAGGGTGGGCGTCGCCACCATTGCGATCACAATGCCAAGGTAACCCGCAATGGAGGCGATCCCCGTTGCGGTGGCTCTTTCATTTACAGGGAACCAGGCGGCAGCCAGCTTGGTAATGGGGTTCATCAAAAACGGCTGTGCGACCGCCATGCCGATCTGCGCAATTACTACCAGTGTAAAGCTGCCCGCGCACAATCCCCGCGTCAGCCCGAATACGGCGGTGATGACGGCCCCCGTAATAAACGAGGCGCGCAGGCCCTTTCTGTCCGCCAGCATGGAAGCCGGAATCGTCATGATGATGTAGATGATCATATAACTCATTGACAAAAAAGCGATGCTGAGCGGAGTCACATTATAAAAACGCGCGGCCGTATCGGATATGGCTGAAAATGTCAGCCAGAAAAGCTGGGTTACGGCCAAGATAGGGACGACGCAAAAAAGGGCGACCCATCTGTAAGGTTCTGCTTTGTATATCAATTGGTTCATCTCCATTCTAAATAGATTTTAAGCCAAGGTTCGCCGGTTGGATGCTGACCGGCTCCATTGCCATCGATTATCACTGAACGGCGAACACTTTATTTTATACAAATGCGTGGAGCGTTCATCATTTGCTTTTTAATACGGGTATGCTCCTAGCATCACAAGCTGCCCGTTAGCCTGCGGCTGATGCCGGCCGTCACTTGACCAGCATCCGGACCATTTTTTCCTTTTTCTTGTCGTAGGGATGGTAGCGCATGGGCATATCGATCCAGTTGAATTTTTTAAGGATGCTCTTATAATGCGTAAAGGTATCGAAACTCTGCTTCCCATGGTAACTTCCCATTCCGCTGTCGCCCACTCCCCCAAAGCCCATATGCGCGTTTGCCAGGTGAATGACGGTATCGTTGACACAACCTCCGCCAAAGCGCACACTGCTCAAAACCTCTTTCTCCGTTTGCCTGCTTGTTGTGAACAGGTACAGCGCAAGCGGATGAGGACGCTCGTTTACAAACACTATAGCGTCATTCAGCGTATCATATTCAAGCACAGGCATAATGGGCCCGAATATTTCTTCCAGCATCACCGGATCGTCCGGCTTTACGCCGTCTAAAATAGTCGGCGATATATACCGTGCTGCGGCGTCCGTTTGGCCGCCGTAATAAACCCGGCCGCTTTTTAAAAGTCCTGTAAGCCTTTCAAAATGTTTGCCGCTGATGATATGGGGCATATCGCCCATATCGTCCCCTGGAAAGCATGCCTCCATAGCCTCCTTAAAAGCTTTTAAAAAAGGCTCACGAACGCTTTTCTGCACAAGCACATAATCCGGGGCCACGCAGGTCTGGCCGGCGTTCAGTATCTTGCCGAACGCGACGCGCGTTGCGGCGGTTTTCAGGTTCGCGGTCTCATCCACAATCACCGGGCTTTTTCCTCCCAATTCCAGGCTGACAGGCGTTAAATTTTTTGCTGCGCACTCCATCACATGCCTGCCTACATCAACGCTGCCGGTAAAAAAAATGTAGTCGAATTTCTCGGATAAAAGCGCCTGGTTCTGCTCTCGACCGCCCTCGATCACCGTTACAAAGCCCGGATCATAAAGCGAACCCAGCAACTCCGCCAGCGCGCGGCTGGTTGCAGGCGCATAAGCGGACGGCTTTAAAACCACGCAATTTCCGGCCGCGATCGCTCCAATTACGGGCGATAAGGAAAGCTGGACGGGATAGTTCCACGGCGAGATCACCAGGGCGACGCCGTACGGCTCGGGCACGATAAAGCTTTTTGAATGAAAATGGGCAAGGGGCGTGGGGACGTTCCGTATCTTCGACCATTTTGGCAAATGCTTGATGATATAGCGCAACTCATGCAGCACGATCCCTGTTTCCGTCATATACGATTCGCCGGCCGATTTGTGCAAATCCGCCATAAGCGCTTCGTTCAGTTTCCCCTCGTTTTGCCGCAGCGCGTTCTGCAGTTTTCTGAGCGCCTCAAGCCTGGTTTTCAGCGGAAGCGAAGCGCCGGTTTTAAAGTATGCCCTCTGGCGGGCGACAATTTCCGATATCATTTTTCAGCTCCTTATATTTTGTTCGTCAGGTCATCATTTCCTGAAGCACGGCCATAAAATCGTTCAGTTGCACGGCGTATTCGGGAGAACCCACCGTTTCCACGCAGCCTTTTTCCACGCCTTCCACAAATTCCACTTCCTTTAAAAGCACCTTGAGCGCGCCTTCCACGCTGAAGAAATGGAAAAGCACGAAAGGCTTGCGCCTCTCATAGATTCCGTGACCTGATTTGGTGTTTCCGGCCTTCACGCGCAGATAACACGCAATACCGGATTTGGGGTATGGATCCACAATAAACTGATAGATACGGTCGGGCTGCCGCTCCGTCCACTCCCGCATCTCGGGATTGCCCGCCTTGTTATAGGCGGACAATGCCCGCGTGATCATATACAGGCTCATTTTTACCTTCAGCGCCTTTTTCTCCGGTTCATCCGGGCGGCTGCCCGGCATCATCAGCTTTAGCGACATCAGCAACGAAAAAACCTTGAGAAGAAGCCCCAGCTGTAAAAATCCCTTTATAGAGGGCAAAGACGAACCGCCGCGGAACATGGTATTCATCTTTGCTACGCTTGGAAACGTCATGGCAATGTCCGGCTTTTCCGCCGGTCCCTGTACCACGGAAATCCTGCCGTGGTCAAAATTCAGGTGGCAGGCCAGAAGTCCGTTGCCCGGGGGCTCCTGGGTCCCCGAAAAATCTTTGGATTTTTTGGGGCGGGTTCGGGCGCCGATCTGCACGGTGGCTTTTACGTCCCTGAACTTATTCCTTATTTTCGGATCGTCGTCAAGAACCACCTGCATCACGGGAAACGCCGCATTAAAGAACAGCGTGGCGGTCATGAGTTCTTCCTGATCGGTTGGCATAGCGGCACCTCCTTTGCGCTTATTCGTCTTCCCAATTTTCATCGGCTTCAAATTCGCGGCCCATCATGTCGCGCACGCGGTCGATGATCCCGTTTGCGTCAAGGCCGTAGTATGCATAAAGGTCTTCCGCGTACCCGATGGCTGCAAATGTATCTTCTATACCGTGCTTCCGGAACACGCAGCCCTTCCCCGATTCCGCGATCACAGAGGCAACCGCGTCGCCGAGGCCGCCCAGCACGTTGTGCTCTTCCACCGTGAGGATTCGCCGCGTATCGTTAACGGCTTTTAAAATCGCCTCCCTGTCGATCGGCTTGATGGTGTGCATATTCAGCACCCTCACGGAAAGGCCGTCCTGCTCTGCCAGCGTCTTTGCCGCCTGTATGGATTGCAGCACCGCAATTCCGCAGCAGATGATGGTGAGATCGGTACCCGGATGCATTTCGATTGCGCGTCCGACGGTGAATTCATAATCTTCATTTTCATAGCACGGAGGCTCGAATCCGCGCCCGATACGGATATATACCGGTCCGGGGATATCAAGGCATGCGCGCACCGCTCTGCTGGTCTCAATACCGTCCGCAGGCGCGATCACCGTCATGTTGGCTATAGAGCGCATGACCGCAAGATCTTCGGTGCAGTGGTGCGTGGTGCCCGCATGCCCGAAGGATATGCCGGCATGCGTCGCAATGATCTTCACCGGCAGGTTCTGGTATGCAATATCCGTGCGCACTTGCTCCCCCCCACGCAGGGCTGCAAAAATCGCCATGGTGGACGCAAAAGGGATCAGTCCCGCTTTAGCCAGGCCTGCCGCGACGCCCATCATATTCTGCTCCGCGATGCCCACATTAAAAAAACGGTCGGGAAACGCTTCCGCAAAATGGACAATGGCGGTGGTCTTGGCCAGGTCCGCCGTCACGCCCACGATTTTATCGTTTGTCCGTCCAAGCTCCGCAAGCGTACGCCCGTAAATCTCGCGCGCGGTCATGGTGCTGGAATCGTAACACGTCCATGTTGTTCCTGTTGTGACTGCCATGGTCATACCCCTCCTTTATTCTTTCATAACCGATTCGCGCGCGCGCTGCGCCAGGGCTGAATCGGCCGAGCCGTAATGCCACTTGACATCGTTTTCCATAAAATCGACGCCCTTGCCTTTGACCGTATTTGCAAGTATCAGCACAGGTTTTTCCGCCGCCGCCCATGCGCGATCGAACGCCGAAGCGATCGCAGAGAGGTCGTGGCCGTCAATCTCAATAACGTCAAATCCAAAGGCGCTCCATTTGTTTGAAAAAGGCTCAAGGGACATCACATCCTCGGTCAATCCGTCGATCATCAGGCGGTTGCGGTCCACAATGGTGATCACATTGCACAGTTTATAATGGTTGAGGGACATTGCCGCCTCCCATACGCTTCCCTCGCAGCATTCGCCGTCTCCCAGGAGGCATACGGTCTTAAACGGTTTTTTCAGATACCGTGCTCCCAGCCCAAGCCCCACGGCCATGGAAAGCCCGTGCCCGAGCGATCCCGCGGAAGCGTCGCACCCCCGTATCTTGTTGCAGTCCGGGTGCATCGCAAAAGGGGAACCGAAATGATTGAATGTTTTAAGTTCATCCAAAGGAAAATAGCCCCGCATCGCCAGTTCGGGAATAAACCCCGCCGCAGCGTGGCCCTTGCTTAAAATGAAGCGGTCCCTGTCCTCCCAGTCGGGTCTTTCAGGATCAATATTCAGATACTTGAAATAGAGCATTGTGAGCAGCTCGACGATGCTCAGGGAACCGCCCACATGCGCGCCGCCCGAGTAAACCATGACATCCACGATATTGAGACGCAACTCTTTTGCGCGTTTCGCGAGCTCGGATTTTTCAGTCTCAGTGATGGGCATACCAATCAATCCTCCTTTATTATGGCTTGTTCTTTCCGGGGCTTCGCCCCAGTCCCCATTTCTTTTCTGAAGAAAAGAAACAAAAGACTTTAATTTTTAGTTGTGAACATCATTAAAAAACAATGGCGATTTGCTTATTTCTTTATCGTATGGAACGCGTCGTCCGCTATATTCAGGGTTTCTTCTATGTCGCCGTCCGTAAGGGAGCAGTTGATAAACTGGTTATGGTGATTGGTAAAAAACGCGCCGCGTTTTACGCATTCCGCAACCCACTGCTGGTGCAGAAAAAGCGAATCGTCGTCGGCTATGCGCATATACCACATGGAGGGCGCGCCGGTAACCTTTAGCGTAAATCCGTTCCGTTTGGCGGCCACAGCCAGGCCGTCGGTCAGTTTTTTTCCCTTTTCCATGCATATTTTTGCAGCGTTAATTTTCCTCATCTTGTTGACGCAGGCAATCCCTGCCGCAAAAGGCTCGGCAGACAGCCAGTAACTGCCCGTATACGTTACGCTTGAAACCGCATCGCGCAGGGCGTTTGTACCCACCAGCGCCGAAACGTTGTATCCGTTGGCCAGCGCTTTGCAATAACAGGATAGGTCGGCTTTAAAACCAAAATATTTATCCGATCCGCCTACATCCAGCCGGAATCCGCAACGCACATCGTCCAGGATCAGCACGATTCCCTTATCCGTGCAAAGGCGCCGCACACGCTCCCAGTATCCAGGCACGGGCATTGCGTTGTCCTCAAAAACAGGATGGTGGTACGGCGTCGAAATGAAGGCGGCAATCTCGCCATCATTCTCCTGTACGGCTTTTTCCAGGCCCTCAAAATCATTCCACTCCACAAACAGGTTGTTTGAAACATCTTCCTCGACAATGCCCGGATATCCCAGCTTCTGCGTCCAGGGTGCAACGCCGTGGTAGCCGCCCTTTACCCGTATGAGTTTTTTACGTCCTGTCGCGCAGCGCGCGACCAGGAGCGCCAAGCTGGTGGCGTCCCCGCCGTTTTTGGCGAAAAAGCACCAGTCCGCCATGTCGATCGTATCCACCATTAATTCGGCAAAATCCACAAGAACGCGCGAGGGTACGCTTACACAGTTCTCTTTTTTAAGCTGTTCGGCCGCAGCGGCGTCCACTTCTTCGTCACAGTATCCCAGAATATTGGGACCGTAGCCGCACATATAATCGATGTACCTGTTTCCGTCCACATCCCAGAAGTAAGAATCTTTCGCATATTCGGTAAATATAGGGTAGGACGCCACCGGAATAAAGCACCCTTCGGCCGGTCCCTGATGCCCGTAAACTCCTGCTGGAATGGTTTTTAAAGCGCGCTCGAACAATTCCCGGCTTTTTTGGTTTTTATAAATCTCCATCTTGACACCTCACTGCAAATATGCGGCCACTTGCATCAGTATCCGCGACGCGTTGTCGATCATTGGAATATATCCGCCGATTGAAAGATATTCCCGGCCGACGGCCGTATAAAAATCAACTTTTCCGCCAAGGATGCCGGCAGCCTCTTTCAGTCCGGAAAAGATCATCTGTGCGCGAGGGGTTTCCGCCGCGCCGGGCTCCGCCGTAAAGCGGTGCTGCTTATCCACCGCGATATGAAGCGCGGGCCCGTCCGCCACCACAACATTCACGATCCCGTCGGGCACGGAATAAGCGTTCATTTTACCGATTCTGTCGTTATTCGCAATCTGAGCCAAAGCAAAAAACGCGGTGTGGAAAGTCAGATAGGTATTGATTTTAAAATAAACTTCGTCCTCCAGCAATTCCGCCGTCGGTTTGAGGAAATAGGCGAGACGATCCGTGAGTTTTGTAAAATTATCCTGCAAAAACTTAATCCTGGTAAGTCCTTTTTTGACGCCGGGCAGCGCCTTTCCGTCAAACATTTTGTTCAAATGCTCCGCGTTTTTAAACGACAGGCTGATATCCGCCTTACGTGCGGGGCCGGGCCTGTATTCGCACCCGCCGTCCCTGAAAATCAAATGCGCGGCTTCTCCGCCCCTGATTGCAAGCTGCATGGTCAGGTCGTTTCCCCGTATTAGTTCCCTTGCGGTTTCATCCATCGCACACAATTCGGGCAGATTGCTTAAAACGGCATGCAAATTGATGCATGCTTTTGTCACGTGGTCCCCAAAAGGCCCCGGCTTTTGAGGTGATTTTACATCATCCATGGCCATCCCTCCTTTGTAAAATGCCAGTTCAATTTATCGTTCCCGTACCCTGCCTACATCAGGCTTGCCACCCTGGAGCAGGAAATGCCGAACGCATCCGAAACGCCCTGGCAGGTACACGCCCCCCTGTAGACATTGATTGCGCTTAAGACGGCTGCATCTTTCCTGGCAGCATCCTCAAGGCCCAAGTCCGCGATCATCAGTCCATATTTCAGCGTGGCATTGGTAAGGGCCTTGGTAGCGGTATGCGCCACCGCTCCGGGCATATTCGCCACGCAGTAATGCAGCACGCCGTCCACTTCATAGGTGGGGGCTTCATGCGTCGTCGCATGTGTGGTTTCGGAGCAGCCTCCCTGGTCTACGGCAACATCCACCAGCACGCTCCCCTTTTGCATTTTGGGCAGCATGCTCTTTTTGATCAGTTTGGGCGCGGTCGCGCCCGGGATCAGCACGGCGCCGATCACAAGGTCGGCATCCGAAAGCTCGTTTTCAATGGAAGCCGATGTTGAATATACGGTTTTTACCCTGCCGCCAAAAATATCGTCCAACAGAGAAAGCCTGGCCAGGCTGACATCCATGACCGTCACATCCGCGCCTATGCCCAGTGCGAGCTTGCATGCGTTTGTGCCCACCACGCCTCCGCCTAAAATAACGACCTTCGCGTTTTTTACGCCCGGCACGCCGGAGATGAGCAACCCGCTTCCTCCAAACGGCTTCTCCATGTATTTTGCTCCTTCTATGACGCTTAAGCGTCCCGCAATCTGGCTCATGGGCGCAAGCAGCGGAAGCGAACCGTCTTTTTCCCGCAGGGTCTCGTAAGCCACGCCCCTGCATTTTGAACCCAGCATGGCAAAAGTCAGGGATTTGGCAGCCGCCAGATGCAGATAGGTGTAAATGATCTGGTTTTCACGCATCAGGAGGTATTCACTCTCCAAAGGCTCTTTTACCTTAATGATCATATCGCTTTCCGCCCAAACGTCCGCCGCGCTGTCAACCACTACGGCGCCTGCGGCTATATACGCGCCGTCCGTAAAGCCTGAACCTTCTCCCGCGCCCTTTTCCACAAAAACCCGGTGTCCGTGCAAAGCATATTCTTTCGCATTGTCCGGAGTCATGCCGACCCTGAACTCATTGTTTTTGATCTCTTTTACACAACCAACTTTCATATTTTAGCCTCCCGAAGAGTAAACTCAGACTTTGATATGTGATACAACTTTGATATGTGATACAAAAGATGAATGCAACAATACGCCAAATAACCCGTATATCCTTTTAACTTTTTCCGTTCATCCTCCTTATATAGGCTTTCTTAAAGAACAAACATGCTGCGGATTTCGCCGGTGATAGTAATATGTAATATGTTCACATGTGTATTATTCATTATATTTTTCATATTTTTCGCTTTTTTAAAGTAATATTCCTTTTTTAGGGCCTTCTCAAAGAGCAGAATTTTATTAATTATTAGATGTAATATTCAATATGTTTATATGCAAAGTATAATATTATTGTTACTAATTGTCAATAATACCTTTGCGCGACATCATAATCCTGTGATATAATTTGAATAACAATGGAGGTTTTAAATATGATAACTGCCGAAGCGGCGCGGCAGTACCACTGCCCGCGCTGGAACGAATTGCCCGACGTTCCCTTATATATGGATCAGGTTGTTGAGATTATTCGAAAAGTGCTGGATATCTTTTCAGACGGAGAAGAGCCTGTGATTACCGCGCCCATGATCAATAATTATGTCAGGCAAAAAATCATTGATCCGCTGGTGAACAAAAAATATGTCAGGGATCATGTATCGGAGCTTATTGTAATCAGCCTTTTCAAGCGTTCGTTTTCCATGCAGGAGATCAAGGACGTCATTCACGCGATTATGGACGAATACGGAATAGAAGAAGGCTACGACCTTTTCTGCACGGAACTGGAAGAATTCATGCGGATCTCGTTCGTCTCAGACGACAACGATATCACCATTGCGCGCAAGGGCGAGTCCGCGGAAGTAATTATGCGCCTTGGACTGACGGCGCTTTTCAGCAAGCTGATGCTTCAGAACAGAATGGAAGCCAGGCGCGCCGGTAAAAAAACCGCTCCTGCGGATTAAATCCTCTCTCCCGGGAATCCGCCAACAATAATTATTTAATTATAAGGTTTTCTATTTTTTATTTAGGGCTGTTTTTCTGGCTTTTTGTCAGGAGGACGGAAGGCCGGAGTGGAACCAAGCGCACGCCCAGGCGTGATGAAGCGCAGGTGAACACTCGCTGAATATGAGGGGAACGCAAGCGCAGCTTAAGAATCTTCTGACGCGAAGCGTGAACCCATAATGAAGCGGGAAATACGGAATCTCCCTTCCGTCCTCCTGACAAAAAATTGAGCCATACTACCCGAAAGCATGATGGTCTAGAAAAAACTCCTTCCGTCACCTCTGGTGACACCTTCCTCAAAGAGGAAGGCAATATTGCAAATTG
>JAEWMJ010000019.1 GCA_023393165.1 Bacillota bacterium
AGCATGTTGTATAACGATAGCTGCTTTTCTTTTTCTCGGAGCATATTTAAGTCCTCTTTTACTATGTTTCAATGCTTCTATTATACCATCCGTTTTTGTTATGTGGACTTTTTCAGTGGTTTCGGACGGGTTCCTGCGTCTTGAATTTATTCGTTCAAATCTTATATTTAAAATTACAAACAAAAAAAGAAATTTTAATAACGTTGAAGATTATCCGGGTTGTAACCATAGCGATTTTACTATTATCGGGCATAAATACGTTTCAAGTGGTTGGGGCTTGGTCTACCACAAAGATTCCGATGCTTCTTTTTGAAATACAGGCGCTTGGTTTGCGGTTTGCCATGACGAGACTGCTGACAGATATCCCGGGCATTATACTCATAGCATTGCTGCTGTCAAAAATGCTTTCCAAAAACGAAATCAAAAAAATATATAAAAATAATACAGAGAAATCGGAATGACTGTTTCTGCGGGTTTTCTTTCTTCAACAGCTTTTACATGCTTTGCGTTTCAAACCAGAATTCTGTTTCACCCAAGGCGCTTTTAACGCCATAGGCTGTTCCGTGCAGTTCCATGATGCTTTTTACAATGGAGAGCCCGAATCCTGCCCCTCCTTTTGATCCGTGGTCTCCCTGTACCCGGTAATATCTGTCCCAGATCTGGTCCTGCTGATTTTCCGGAATCACAGGGCCGTTATTTTTCACGGAGATCCGCGCCGCATTTGTGATACGATCAACTTTTATAACGATATCCGAATCGTTCTCAGTATATTTCAGAGCATTGTTTAAAAGATTTACAACGACCTGTTCGAACCGGCTTGGATCAAAACGCACATAAATATCCGGGCACTCCAGCTTGATCTTGATATTTTTTTTGGACGCATCCAGTTCGTGCAGTTCGATAATTTTTTCCAGTACGGGCATGACGGCAAAATCCTTTATATACAGTTTTTCAACTCCTGCCTGCAATCTTGAATAGTCCAGGATATTGGATACCATCCGGCTCAGACGCCCGGCTTCTTCCGCTATTATGGTTAGCTGCCCTGTGCGCTTGTCTGCGTCGGTCCATGTGACGTCCCTAACAGTTTCGGCATAACCTTGGATAACGGAAAGGGGGGCGCGCAATTCATGAGAAACATTGGCGATCAGTTCTTTGCGCAGTTTTTCGGTGGCTTTCAATTGCTTTCCAAGATCATTGAGCGCCACGGTTAACTGGCCGAGTTCATCCTTGGATGTAACGGGCAGGTTGATATCCAGGTTGCCGGAAGCCAGTATGTGGGCTGCTTCCGTTATCCTGCGTACGGGTTTAGAAAATTTGCGCGCAAGCAACACGGCCATGATTACGGCAAACACAATCAATGAAACAGTTATGATCCAGAGCTGACCTTGCAGAATCCTTGCGGCTTCCTGCACATCGGCCAGAGAAAATATGGCGTAAATAGCTCCCCCTTCTTTTATTGGGTAACCGATCACAGCATACTGTACGTTACCGTTCATCCCGCTCATCATTCCAAGATGGCCGTCCGGCTCGGGCATCATTTGCATTTGACGGTACATCTTGCCCATCATGGGCATACCCTGCGACATGTAGGTTGTATTGCCTTCATTATCCAGCAGCAGGAAGCGGGCGTTCAATTTTTCTTCAAGCAAGGCAAAATCGGCGCTTGATTCTACTGAAGCCTGCTGCAGGGCGATTTTTATGTTGTTTACACGTTCATTTTCATAACTGTTTTTCATGATCCCAGCCTGTATCAGCCATAGCAATGCGATTGTCAGGCCGGCCATGCACAGGAAACCTATAAAAAATTTTATACCGATATGCTTCATTTTTCATCCTCCGCATCAAACCGGTATCCGGTACCCCAGACGGTGGCAATCAACGTACGGTATTCTCCCAGTTTTTCGCGAAGAGTACGGACATGCGTATCCACCGTACGCGCATCTCCATAAAAATCATAACCCCAGATATGATTTAATAACTGATCTCTGGTAAATACGGTGCCGGGATGCGACGATAAAAAGGAAAGCAGGTCGTATTCCTTGGGCGTAAGGGAGACGGGTTTGCCTTCTATGCGGGCCGTATGCGCGTTCAGGTCAACGGTAAGGCCGCCGAATGACAGAACCGATGAAACGCTTTGCAAAGGCCCGGAACGTTTCAATAAAGCTTTGATCCGGGCAATCAATTCCCTGGGGCTGAAGGGCTTGCCGACGTAATCGTCAACACCCAGATCAAAGCCCAGAAGGCGGTCGTATTCCTCGATACGCGCCGTCAGCATAATTGCTGGAATCCGGCTTGTTTTACGCAGTTGTTTCAAAACCTGCCAGCCGTCAACCTTTGGCATCATGACGTCAAGAACAACAAGATCATACGCTGATGCCGAAAGCTTATCCAGCGCATCTTGCCCATCGTTAGCTTCCGAAAACTCCCAGTCTTCCGTCTGCGCATATTCGCGGATGATGGATCTGATGCGCGGATCGTCGTCCGCCAGTAAAATACGAACCATTTTTACACCCCCAGCTTTAGTATACCATCTATTTTATACCACAACGAAAATCCTGCTAAACTTTTATAAAGTCCTCACAAATTCATAACAATTTTTCCGTAAGATAAAAACAGATCAACAGATCGAATATAAAAAACAGAAAGGAAATGTGGTATGAAAAAGATATTTGTGGTTTTGATCGTAGCAATTGCGCTGACAGTTGCGACAACTTCCGTTGCATTTGCAGCTGATACATGGACGCCCGGTATGAGCCAGCAGCCGGGGTATGCATCCAACGCGCAAGCTGGCGGCGGCTACTGCGCGCAACTTGATCCGGACCAAATGGAACAGTTCAAAGCCGACCGTCTGGCGCAGTATAATGAACGCCTGGATGCGGCAGTTGCCAGCGGGAATCTGACACAGGAACAGGCCGATGAATACTACACGTCAAAAAAGGCGGCAATGGACAGCTGCACGGGTAACGGAAGTGCAAATAGGCAGTCCGGTTTCTGCGCAAATGGGACTAGCGGCGTGTGCAACGGCAATGGAAACATTGGTAGCAGAGGTTGCAGGACGGCTAGTAATTAAGGCTAGCTTCATATTAAACTGACTAAATTATAAAAGGGGTTATTTTAGGGGTTTTATACATAAAAAATGATAGAAGAAAGCCGCTAAACATGCATGCATGTTTAGCGGCTTTTTAACTTGGTGGAGCATATCGACCCAAAGACGAACATTTTTATTTATTCCAATATTGTATTGATGGATGTATTGTTATGATATCAGTCCACGATGCCAGTGTTAATAAATTGTCGGGTAAAATCAATGTAGGGCGCGATGCCCACATCGCGCCGCCAGCTACCAAATTATCAGAATACGAAATCATCTCAAAAAAGTATATTGATGCATGTGTTGGCAAATATGCATTATGCCAAATCATATTCATCTGATCATGTTTTTACATAATGGACGGTTAGGGCTTCCCGGAGCGATGTGGGCATCGCTCCCTACAAAGTATCAATACCAACTATCATACGTCGAATCTCTTATATAAATCCGCATAAAAAAAGCCCATACTTCGTATGGAACTTTTTTATTTGGTGGAGCTAATCGACCCAAAGGCGAACATTTTTATTTTAAAAATATCATATTGATGGATTGGTTGTTGTAATATAAAGAAGAACGGCGATCAGACCATTTTTTTAGTTGGGATAACAGGCTATTTTAAAAAAACTATATCATAATTACTAAAAAAGAAAAAAATACCTAAAGAATGCAGAGCGTTGGACGAAGATGTAAATGTAATATAATTACAGGGAAAAGTTGGACATAACAGGGAGGGCACATGAAGAAGATTACAGCACTTATTGTATCCTTGGTAATTGTATTCGCGTGCTTTTAACCGATTTAGTTGCAACGACTTGCCTTAATATGTTGTTGATATTATCGCGCTGATTTGGAGCAGTTTGCTTGCTATCCAAATAATTCCTGCCTATTTTATGTAATTTAAGCTGAATCGAAAATCAGGGATTCGCGGATGGCAGATGCTTAGCGAAGATGCCGTCATCCAAATGATCAACGGATAGTGAGCGGGAATGCCATGATTATGAGGAATTTTACCAATGGGAAAAAGCAGGAGCTAATCGAGCAGATCAAGGAAGTAGGGGAAGACAGGCTGTGGGAATAACCGTCGCCACTTAGCTTTCTTGTACCGGATGAAATATTCCAGCCTTTCAGGTCGGTAATGGTATTCGGGAAATATTATTACAATAGAGTGGGATCCATTAGCTCAGAAGGAGTAAACTATGGCGATTAAAAAATTAACACTTGTTTTTTTGATAGTTTTTGTTGTTTCCATATTATGTATAGCGCTCTCGTATGTTTTTTTCGGGTTTTATGGGGGATATTTTCAGGTTGCAGCGTTTGTTTTATCTGTTACAGCTCTGATACTGCTAAATAAAATTATTAAAACGCAAATAAAAAAAGAAATTTTAATAACGTTGAAGATTATCCGGGTTGTAACCATAATGATTCTGGTATTGTCGGGTATAAATACAATTCAAGTGGTTTTTGGAGATATATCAATTGCAATTGCAAGGCTTGAGGGATTTTAAACAGCTAAGGAACGGTCAGTATAGGGAGTAAATTATGCCGTTTAAAAAATCAATCCTTGTTTTTTCGCTGTTGTATTCAAGCTCAATATTATGTATAGTGCTCTCAGTTGTTTTTACGGGGTTTTATTGGAGATGTTTCCAGATTGCAGCCTTTGTTTTATCTGTTATAGCTCTGACATTGTTAAAAGAAGCTATTAAAACGCAAACAAAACAAGGGATTTTATTAGCCTTAAAGATTATCCGGGTTGTAACTATAGCGATTTTACTATTGTCGGGCATAAATATGTTTCAAGTGGTTTTTGGGAAGGCTGTCCCTTGTGTTTGCGCGGCTCGAGGGATTTTAAACAGCTGGGAAAAGGGCCGGGCAAAGACTGAATATTCCAAAATTGTTCCGTGGTATTATGCTGATAGTAGAAAATTTATTGGGGAAATGCGTTAGTAGGCTAATAAAATTCCAACGATTTACTAAATCAAGCATTTTTCTTTTCTAAAGGAGGCATTGAGTCTGCATTGAAGGCTTTTTTTAAATGCTAGAAAATATAGTGCAAAGGAAAAGAAAAGGTTACAGGGGAGCTGGGCTTAAGTTTTCTGGCATACAATCTTAGAAGGACACTCAATATGGTTGGAATCGAGGCGTTGATGGCGGCAGTACAGAGGGGATAATCCTCCGTTTTTTGTTTTTATGATTAAAAAATCATCCAAAATGAACGTAAAAACGCCGAAAACTCCCGCTTCCAGGAAGTTTTCAGACAAAAAGTGGTGGAGATAGTCGGATTCGAACCGACGACCCTTTGACTGCCAGTTTAGTCCTCATCTATTTTAAACTGGATTAAATTATAAAAGGGGTTATTTTAGGGGCTTTATACATAAAAAATTGATAGAAAGAAGCCGCTAAACATGCATGCTTAGCGGCTTCTTTACTTGGCGGGGCTAATCTACCCAAAGACGAACATTTTAATTTATTCAAATGTAATTTTGATAAATATGTTATTATTCTAAAACCAAGGATAGGCATAAACTGTAAAATTGTCAGTTATATAGGAATCATCCGATCCAAATATTGACAGTTCAAACGGTATCTTTCCTCCTGCTGTAATCTTATCAGTATATGTTGTTTCGCCAGCAAGCAATTTTCCGCTATCATCGCGGAACAATACTACTATTGCAACAGTATTAATGTCGAAGTCGTTTGAATTAACGACCTCACCTACAATCTTGTCTTCACGCTTAGTTGGGTTTTCTACCGACAAAGGTTCTCCAACATTATCAAGCAAATCTGGCGAAATCCAGTCGCTATCATCAGGTTGAACGAGTTCAAAATCTACTGATGCTGGCTCGCTGTCGGTACTTGGGCCTTGAAACGCACTATACCAATTTTCGCCGGGCAAAATTGATGAACCTACCACATCTTCTGTTCCCAAGACAGCGCCGCCTGCATCTCGCGCTGTAATACGTACTGTGGGGAATTCGACAGCCCTTTCAGTGTTTGGATTTTTAACTATTAAAGCGTACTGGATATAAAACTTATCATTGCCCTTTTTCACTGCATATCCGCTTTCTACTAACTCGAGAGGAAGAAGTTCTTCGGCTGAAACGGTTTTTGAAACATTTATATTGACATCGTTTGAACGACTGAGTTCGACAGTTGTTGTAACACCCACTGCTGTAACGGAATAGCTTATTACGCCGTCTTTATAGGTAAAGGTCTTTGTGTCATCTCCTGATGCGAGCAAAGCACTATCAGTCTTGCTCTTATCATTAGCGGAGTCCCACGAATACTCATTTGTTTCTGATGTGGGTGCCACATAAGTACCAGCCCAATATAGACCCATTGAATTATCCTCTTCATTTTGCCAATATACTTCAATGGTGTTTTCAGCAATCATCGCAATCTGATAACTTGTATCGGAGTTTGAGTTCGTCTGCTTCCACCCACCAGTTAAATCAAGGACTTCAGGTGGTTCTGCTGTTTCGCCTACTGATTGTGATGTCGATGATTGTTCAGTTCCAACAGTCCCTCCCGAAGTGTTGCTACAAGCCGCAACAGAGAGACATATCAACAGCACCAAAGCGATGGTTAGAATCCGATTTTTCATACTTTATCCTCCAAATTTTATATCGAATTTTGTATAAAAGTAAACATCAAAGTAAATTAATTATATAACAAAAAGGGAAATATAGCAAATAAAGGATATTTTAATTGTATGTTCAATATCGATCCGCGCGCAATAAAAAATCGCGAACCGCTTGTGGATGATTCGCGACTTGGGTCCAGCGTCACGCTGGTGGTGGAGCATAGCGGATTCGAACCATTTTGACAGTATTTTTGGGAGTATATGGCATATAATGAACATGAGAAATTATGTGTTAATAGTGGGAATTTTATGGTTTGTATATTTTTCATTATAGCTCATATAACACCCCAAATAATAAAAAGGGGTATTTTTAGGGGTATAAATACCCCTTTTTATTTAGACGCATCTGGGTCTCTTTTTATTATTGCCTTGAATTTTTCATCAACTAAGATAGCAGTTTTATGTGCTTCACCATTCAGCACATGTCCATATACACCCATTGTATCAAAATCTTCGCCCTGGCCGCCCATGGCTTTTAGCAGTTCAATGGGCAATTCTTTATTAACTGAAAACCATGTATGTCGCATTTCGTATGGCGTACGTTTTGACATACCATGAAAATCGCGGTATCTTATCCAGTGTTTATAATAAGTGTTTGGTTTTATAGGCCCGCCGTCGGGAGCGGGGAAGATATATAGAGATTTTATTTTTAATTTTTTCAGTAGGATCTTTTGATCGTTTAAGACTTCCATCCCAAGAGGCGGTATCTCATATGTGCGTCGCGCATTTTCATTTTTGCCATCTGTAAATTCTCCGTATACATTTATAGCACGATTGCACCTGCATACATTGCCTTTAATATCAGATTTCATTAATCCAAATAGTTCACCTGGTCGATGCCCTGTAACCACTTCGTACCGGAAAGCATTAATATAAATTTCTTCAATGATTTTTTTATGATCTGATGTTTTGTCACTTGAAAACAATTTTATAATATCGTTTGGTTGCAGTGTTCCCTTATTACTCTTACGCGCCGTTTTCGGAACGGTTAAATCCTCCGGGTGGAGGCTACACGCATTACATTTGCGTGCGTATTTTACAAACGCCTTGAGAGAGTCCATAATGTTTTTTAATGTTTTTGCAGACAACTCTTTTCCACGTATGGGATGTTTAAAAGCATGCAAAATAACGTCTTGAAGGTCCTGCTCAGAAAGGTCGCCGATTTTTTTATTGCCTTTCAATGGTTTTAAATAATTCCGAACGCATTGATCAGGGTTGTTCCAACCACTGCGTGTTACAGAAACTTTCAATTCTTCAATCCATTTATCGGCCAACTTGGAAACCTTTGTGCTGGCGTTAATCAGATTATCTTCCTTCCAGGCCTTGGCGCGGGCGCGGCATTCGACCTTGCCGGCAGTCGTGGAATCATAAGACCGAAAGGTTGCGCGTTTCCCATTTTTGCGTACTTTTATTTGCCAACAATGCTGGCTCTCAATCCAAACGGGATCATTTATGACTTTTGTACTTCTAACAGACATATCATTTCCTACCTACTATCATAATTTTGGGGAACAATAAAGTATTTGTTGGTTGTTCAGGTTCAAAGGACTTGGATTAGGTTCTTGATTCCCTCAATACAACGCATGGCATACAGCTAATATTATTATTAAATATATATAAATAATGGATTTTGTCAATGCTTGCCATAATATTCATTTGCCTTCAATCCTTTTTATCAAAAAAAATAAAATATCTTTTTAAATCATTCTTTAATTTCCGAATAGCTACGTCAATCTTTATGTGCTAACTCATCATCCGCTCCAACGTCGGTTTGTATATGTCTTAGTAAAGATACGAATTCTAAGGCTTTTTCTCTGCCTTCAGATGATAAAGAATTTAATAAAGTAATGATTTGTTCGTCATCGCTATGGTATTTCAAGATAGGCTTTTAAAATAAATACCATTTTCACTTTTTTCCTTATCTCTTATGTGCAAGTAGCTATTTGGCATCCTTATCAGCTTTTGTCGACGTTTTACTATTTTTAACATCGTCAACTACTCGTAACATCTTAATATATTCAAGTGCTTTTTTTCTATTTTCCGGAGAAAGACCTTTTAATGGCTCTTCTTTTAGATAAGAAAATTATTTATATTGTTTTTTTTTCTGTAGACTGTTTACTATTCTGCACATCATCTAATTTTTTAAGCATGTTTATATAATCTAAAGCTTTATCTTTATTCTCCTTAGATAAGTCATGCAATAAATTTTCAATTTCATTAGTTTTTTCTTGATGATCTTGATTTTCTTCTAAATCATTGTTAATTCCCATAAGATAATCCAAAGAAACGGAGAAATATTTTGCGATTCTGATTTTAACTTCATCACTTGGGGTACGTAGTCCAGTTTCATATTGTGATAACGTTGAATTTTGAATATTAAGAATATTTGCGAGTTCAATCTGAGTTAAATTTGCTGATTCACGTAAATATTTAATTCTTTGACCTATAATACTCATATCTTCACCCCCTTTAACGATTACAATACGATAAATTTCGCTTTTTGTGAATAGGGTTTCACAAATTGAAAAATTTAGCCTTGACATTTGCTAAATGTGAAAATATAATTAAATTAATAAATTTGCTAATTGTGAAATTCTAAATATATTTTGGCGGTGATTTATGATAAGTAATTTGGCAAAGATAAGGGAAGACAAAGGGCTTACTCAATTGCAAATGGCAAAAAAACTTAATATAGCGGTATCTACGTATTGCCAATATGAAAATGGTATAAGGAATATTCCAAGTAGCATTGCAAAAAGTATTTCAAAAATACTTGAACAAGATACAAATAATATTTTTTTGCCAACAAAATTCACAATTAGAGAAATTTGATAAATACTGAGGTAATAGTCTTGGTTTAAAACAAAAGAAGTTACTGAAATGTTCGGCATTAATGTTCAGACAATTCGTGAATACAAAGAAAAAAGTAATTAAAGCCGCAAAGGGTTGTACGAATAGGGGGCATCGCTATGAAGTATTTTGAGGAATTACGTAAAGCCATTCGTTCGGCGGAGGTATCACAGGTTGAAATTGCCACTGCTATAGACAGATCACCAATGTATGTGAGCAATTGTTTAAACCGTAAATGTTTAGACAATAACCGAATAGCTGCTTTTACTCAGCCAGAAATGTACAAAATTATGGATCTTATTGGCGCTGACTATGAAGATATGCCAATGCTTTTCCCCAAGGATGGGGTGCCTTATAAACCTAAGAAAAAGTCGGCGCGGGAAAACGGCATTCGTATTTCTGAGGATGCTTATAAGGTGCTCAAAGCATTATTCCAGTGAAATTTATTTATTTTTGATATACAGCCGGAAGGCTTTATATAACAGATCTTTGATAATCTCATATTGTATAGAAGCGTTGAGACACGTGCCATGACCTCCAGGCGAAATTAGTTTCGAGAAGGATTTCCAGATAATATACTGGCGTGATGAAATCTCATGGAGTGAGCGCGCAGGGAGACGAAGCGCGATCTATAGATGATGTGAGCAGGGACGTGAAACCCTGCACACATCATATAAAAAATCTTAAGATTTTTCAAACTTGCACGATATGGTAAATATAGGTGTATTATGAAGAAATCAAAGTCAGAGTATATTGGTCATATAATGCTTATAAAATGGAAGGAACGAGATATCCCGATTCTTTGCATTGATGCTAAAAAGCATAACCGTCTTGATGGCTTAAGATTAAGAATCAAGAGAAATCGTGATTTTAAAAGTAATCCTTTATTGCTTTTTTTTGACGACAACAATTCGAGAGTTGCAATGATTGATTGGCGGATTAGCTTTGACAAAGCAGATATTGTGACTGTTTTTGATTGTATTGATGTTGCTAAATTAAGAGAGTGTAATAAGAAAATTAATCGAAAAAAGAACAACAACAGAAAGTTTTAAGAAAATTTAAAGCATTTACCCCAAATTATAAGACATTTTATACTTGTACGAATCCAAAATCTTACCAGGGTGGAGGATTTACTCCCAAATAGATTCTTTGTCAGCAAGTAATTCTGAATTTGAAAATAGGAGGTGTGAATAAATGGGTACAGCTGGAAGTATTATTTTAGGTATCGTAATAGCCCTTGTGGGGATTGGACTCATAGTTTTAATTGTCCGGCTTATTATCGCGTTCGCAAAAGTCTTTTTATTCCTTGCAATTATTGTTGCGATAATAATGGGGATATATTATCTTGTGAAGTGGTTGCCTTATGCCTGGGAAACTTATGTGATGAGTGACATAGGTAAGACCATAATTCTTTTGGCGATCATTGGAATTGTCACTGCGATTGTACTCAAAAAAGCACTCCGAAGGGTTTGGGAAAAAAGACGGGTTGAAAAAAACAAAAAGCTATTCGAACGCGAGTTTGCTGCAGGCCGGCTGAATATAACTGGCAGGTCTGTGATCCCGCATGGAGGGCTTGCGTGCGTTTCGGAACCTCCCTCCAACATTGAAGACGTTGAAAAAGAAAAACCGGCATGGTATGCAAATCTTTCACCTAAAGAAATTGAAGAAATAGAATGGTATGATAGCATACCGAATTTTAGGGGTCATTGATGGGTATTATAATCAAATCCAATAAGTATCGTTTATAGATGCTTATTCTTACATAATGCTATATATTGCGACGTATCTGGATGCATCCGACGTCGATCCGCAAGACACTATACCTGTTATAGTGTTTTTTATTTTCAATTGAGGAGTAAGAAATGAAATTGGACTTACAAATTCAAGAAATATTTGAACCCCAAAAAAATGACATAGAATTGACAGTTAAAAGCATAAATAGTATCCTTACTTTGAAAGAGCGTACTGAATTAACTGCTGAGTATGAGCTGTGCAATGGATTTACTTTTGTATGGCGGTTCAGCCATAAAGAAAGGACTTTCCATCGGTATATTTTTTCTCTCAGGTATATTATATTAATGCCTCAAAGCCAAAGGCGCTGTGTTCTATTAAAGAAGTTTTTTCGGAATTTTTTTCATGATAGAGCAATAAACAATGATGATAAGAAAGAATTGCTTGAAATGTTTGCATTTTATATTGCAGACTACTATTCTAGTGAGGGATCAGAAAATATCGAAGAATTTATAAAAAATTATCTTAAAGGATATTTGGGGAATGCGGATTTTTAAAAATTATCAGCGTTTGTATTTAGATGAAGTTGAAGAAAATCATAAATTGTGGAGTATCAATGAAGAGCTAAAAGCTGAATTGAAGGGCTACAAACGTTTGTTTAGCAATCTCGATAATGTGATGATTGATACCGATAAATTATATATAGTCAATGAAAATAGCGATCGTAGCTGGCCTAATATATTTTTTATTGATGTTAAGACAGAGAATATTCATTATGCTTTCCCTGGAAGAATAAGTTTTTCAACGTATAATCTATCAAACATTTGGAAAGCAGGACCGGGTAAGCGTATTGCAAATTTAGAGGCAAATTTACATTATGACGATGATATGGGGAAGGGTACTATTTATATATCAACACTTGATGTTGACCGCATGGAGCGTCGAAAAGGGCATGCATCTAAGTTGCTGCAATTATTAATAGCTTTTGCTAAAAAAGAAGATGTTTCGAAGATATATGGCACTTTATATAATAATACTGATATTGGAAAAGAAACTTTAAAAACATTTTATAGATCAAATGGATTTAAAGTTGGTGTAAATGGCTTTGAGTTAAATATAAAAGAATAATAAGAATAGTTATTTTTTGAAGAACTCCGAGGGTGGGGTTCTTTTTTATTTATCAAAAATGGAGGTGTTAAGATGCCGCTTATACAGTACAAGGAAATTAATTTCCAGCGGAAAAGCCTGACTCTCATTGAGCTTGCTGAAAAGTATGGCAGAGCCTGAATAATAAAGATTTTAGATAAAGGAGAAAAAAATGAGTACTCTTTGTATCGGTGTTGATCCCGGAAATGGATTTTTCAAAACTAGAAGTGCAGTGATTAAAACAGGCGTCGCAGAATATAAGGAAGCCCCGCCTATTGAAACACCTTATACCGTGAGAATCGGTAAAAACTATTATGTTTGTAATAGCGGACGTGGGCCGCTTAAGCGTGACAAAACGATTGATGAAACTTATTGGTATCTGACTTTGGCAGGGATTGGAGCTGAGTTAAAAAACCGCAAAATCGTGATTCCAACCGGTGAGCGACAGGATATTATCCTGGCTGCAGGCCTACCCCTGACATACCCGAAAGAAGATCGTTTGTTAATGCGGAAATATTTGATGCGAGGTCAGGTCAATTTTTGGTTCGAGAGAACGCATTATAAAATAAACATCAAGGATGTTATGATATTTCCCCAGGGCTATGCGGCAATAATGACGCAGATAAATGATTTTATGAATGAGCCGATTGTCAATATTGTTGACATTGGAAGCTGGACAGTTGATGTGCTTACCTTAAACAGAGGGATTCCTAACATGGATAGAGCGCGAAGCTTGGAGTATGGTGTTACGCGATGCATAGACGAAATCATTGAACAAGTGCGAAGAAAAACCAAAAAAAGCATTACCCAGGAGCAGATTGAAGCGGTCCTGTGGCCGTCAGATGAAATAAACATCAAGATACCCGATAATATTTGCGATGAGATTAAATATCAGGCGGGTAAATACATAGCCAATGTCGTAAATAAATTGATTGAAGCCGGGTTTGATGTTTTTTCGGTTTATACAGTGTTCATTGGTGGTGGGGCATATCTGGTAGAACAATATTTTAATCAGGCAGATTTATTTTACCCGTTGTATATACCTGATGTTAAAAGTAATGCTTTAGGCAACGAAATAGCAGCGGAGGCAGCTATTAAGGCAATGGCTCTTAAAAAGAAAAAAAATAGGGGGTGAGGATGCTTGGGAAAAGAAAAACATGTTCATTTCACCTTATCTCCTGACAATCCTCGCGAAAAAAAGATTATTGAGATTCTAGAGAAGCTGCCAAACAGACAGGAAAAAAGCTTTATCGTGTCGCTCATTGAGGGACAAGCGGAACTACAGAAGATCGCCGCCGAGGTGCATGCGCTGGCAGTGCATTTCGGGATTTCTGGATTGGATATGGAAGTGGATTTCACAAAATCTACTTCCAAGCAAAAAGATTTAACCAATGAAACGGAGCAGTTGCCCGGCCAGGTATGCGTCTATGACATTGATGAACAGCCGCAAACGATAATAAAACAGGTAAGAGAGCCACGACCTAAATCTACGGCTGCTACTCGTAAACCAGATCCGCAAATTAATGAGCCGTTAAATCGAGGTAAGCAAGCCGAAGATTCTACTGATATGCCGGATGCAGTAGTGGGATTCATGGGTAACTTTAGCGACTGGGGTGATGATGATGAATAGGTACGACGAATTGCAAGAAGCACAGTTAAGTTTAGCCAGGCTGCAAGGGCTTAATGATGATCAAATGGAGCTGATGGATAATCCGGATATGGATTATTTGCAGATGGAACAGATACGGCTTGGGTTTAAAAACGGCCTATCAATTGATTATGTGGTCGTTTATGCAAACCCTTTATTGTCTGGTCTTAAAATGTTGCTGCTGCGGCTATTGGGTGAATCAAAGATAGATATCCTGCTTATATCCATAGCGGCCAGGCCGGAGTTGTCTTATGCGCAGACGTATGAGGCATATGCGGCAATCATGGCTGGGCTGCAGCTCGACCAGGTGGCACAAATTGTAACAAACAAAATTACCCATCGACAGATAGCTGCAGCAAGGCTTGAGTATGAGATTTCCCGGCTTGCCGAAAAAACTATTGCGGTGGATTTGGAGAAAAAAGCCCATGAAGCTGTAAAAAAGATTAAGGCGATTAAAAAACCTGCTATTATAAAAATTGATGGGTTTTCTGACGCGCAGCTTTCCGTAATAAATTTGTTTAATGCAAGCGGTCCAACAAAAGCTCAATTAGAGGTGATATGCAAAAAAGAACTCAATCCTAAGCAAATGCAGGAAATACGCTGGGGGTTTGAGATAAACCATTTGACGATCCCTCAAGTAATGTCCTACGCTGGTGATCCGTCCCGTGAAGCTGGGCAAATGGCAATCATCCGTGAGGGCCAACGGTTGGGTTTTGGGCATGACCAAATTGAATTAATTGCGGATCGTAAATTAAACTATAACCAAATGAAACAGGTTTTTCTGTGCTTTGATGGAGAACACCCATTATCTGTTGAACAGGTAACCTTATTTGCCGATCCGGAGATCCCGGCATATAAAATGCAAGAGTACAGAATGGGATTTGCTGCCGGCATGACGGCAGAAGAATTGGGATTGGTTAAAGAAGATATTTAAAGTTTGGGCAAATACACATTATACTGGGTACTAAATGATTATGAGCGAACTGGCCCGGCTCGCTCATGTTGCAAAGGAGTATTCGGTTTCTTGTTAAAAAGAACTGAATATGATATAATATAAAAAAGGTGGGCTGACACCTTAAAAATCCGACGCTTGATAGGGTAAGCGTATATTCCCGTATAGAACCTATCTAGTGGGCGCGTCCACGGAAGATTTACGCGAAAGAAGTACCGACAGGCTTTGCCTGAATCGGTTGCCTGCTACGGGGGGCTAGGAACCGGAAGCAATGGCCGGACGGTTGGCGGACAACGATAAAATCATGCCAAACAAGCAATAAAAGAGTATCGCTGCGGTGATGCTCTTTTTTGCTTTCTTTTTTTGGAGGAAAACATAATGGATGAAACAAGCAGACAAATATTAAAATCAGAAGTGCTTAGTATATATATCTTAATGCCAAAGAATATAAAAACAGGCTTCTCAATATGAATGTTGCATTTGTCTATGATGAAGCACATAAATTACGGGTTATGGAGACAGTGTTTCTTGCTGAAAACTATTTACACCTTACAGGCGTTGAGGCCCATAGAGGTATTTCGGCAAGTCGGTTTTTTGAATTATGTCTGGATGAAAAGTTAAGCATAAACGATTTTGACCTAAAAGATTTTACTACTGAATTAAAATTAAGTGTCTTTGATAGGTTTATTAATATTGACAGTAATGCAAAGATGCTAGGCGATTTTAACTTGCAACGGCCAAAATTATATACCGAAAAGTTAGTTGGCAATATCTATGCTTGTATTGGATTTGTAAAAGGTGGAGATCAATATTATATCCCAAATACTTCCTTGAAAGAAGATATACGAGATGTGGTCACTCATGCTAACAGAGTGATTGCGATATACTCAAAAGGCATTCAAAATAGATTTTATGATTCTTTGCTCTATCAGGCCAAGGGGGTTATATTGGATGAAAAGATTCTACCAAAGGAGTTAATAGGACGGTTAAGAGTTGACAAAGAAAAAAAACCGGTTATAATCCTTGAAACGGCTTACAAGCAGTTACAGGTTGAACGGGGTATAAAGCTCGGAAGAGAAGATAAAGAACGGTAGAGACGCTTTCAAAGCGGTTTTTTTATTTAGGGAGGTTTGTTATGGAAACAGAAATAAATGCCGGATACGAAATAACTGAACGCATAAAAGTTGGGGAATCGGAATTTGTGCTTGGTGAGCTAAAAAAAGATTTTCAACAATTTGTAACATGGAAGTGTAGCGCCGGAGAAAAAGATTATTACTGGGGCCATTATTTTGATGACCGGCTGACTGCGCTAGAAGACCTGTGCAACCGAACGCTTGAAGAAGTACAGGCAATAAAAGAAATCAGCCCGAAATATATCGCATCTGTTCGGCCATTAAATCCGGACGAGCTGCCAAAAAGGATCGGAAAGCCTGTATGGATACAGAATGTTGATGGACAGCATGGCCGCTGGGAGATCTATGATGGTGACGCTTTCTTTTACGGAAAACACTGGGTTGCGTATAAGAATGAGCATGAAGGATTCATGGCGGCAAATCATTTACGGCTCAAGGAAATAAATAAGAAAAGGGATCTGGCCGATTCTACGGTTGAACAGCCAGATAAGCCGACGAGCGGTCTTGAAACTGCATACAAGCAGCTGCAAGGGGAAAGGGATATAAAGCTTGGGAGAGAAGAGAAAGAACAGCAGGGACGCTTTTAAAGCGGTTTTTTATTTATGGAGGTACACTTATGTATTATTTCTATCAGGACACAATCATAACGGTTCATCCTGGCATTGGTCAAGAAACGTATGCGACCGTAAAACGCAAGGCTTCGGGCAGTTGGGAAACGGTCAAGACGCCGTTAATGCCCCGGACGGAATGTGTTGCAACCGCAATTAACAATTTGCATAGATGGTCTGAGATTAAAAAATTGGAGAAGGCCGACTGCGGCTGCTGCTGGCACAATGTGTGCGGAAAGTGCAGAAAATATGGAAAGCAGCTCAAGTATATTGAAAAAGGCTTTATGGCGGGAGAACAAAATTATGAAAGGTGTGAGAAGTGCGTTGAAGAAGGTACTTATTAAGAAAGAGGGTAAACGGATGAGACTTACAGTAGTGAATTCTTTTCTTTTGGACAACCAGGGCGATATGTATATCTCC
>JAEWMJ010000033.1 GCA_023393165.1 Bacillota bacterium
TCATTATAAGCCGTGTTGATATTTTCAATATAATTTTTCGAGATGATTCCGTATTCTGATAATTTGATAGTTGGCGGCGCGATGTGGGCATCGCACCCTACATTGATTTTACCCAACAGTTCATCTCTGCCTTTGACGCAAATCGTTATAAAATATACCCCGTTTGATGAATAATCATAATCTTTCAACCGGAAATTTTCTTTGCGGCGAATCATTCAAAAAAAACCCCCTAGTTTTTTAGCAAGGGGGTTAAGCTAAGCGCCAGTTAGGATAAAAGTGATCCATATATGCTTTGAAAACATCATTACGGCTCTTTTCCAGAAAATGAACAAGCTCATGAATAATAACATATTAAAGACATTCCGGTTATTTTTTTGCAAGCTGTAGGTTAGCCATAGCTAAGCTTAAACTACAACTTCAGACCTAAGTGAATTTATCCGTGTCTGTTTTGTTCCATAAAAAGCATCTTGAATAAAAGTATAATTGCATATTGAAGTATAGATGTTTTGGCTTTGGAGTCAATTTATTATATAATTTTCACCTCAGTTCCCAACGGTAATTTGTAGTAAAGCTCCAGCAGGTCTCTGTTATACATCCGTATGCAGCCGTCCGATACGGCTTTCCCGATGGAATCGAGATCATTAGTGCCGTGTATGCCGTAATGCGGTTTTGAAATCCCCATCCATGCTGCGCCCATCGCGCGTAAGTGCGGAGTGGGGTCTTTGTTTATTATTTTGAATGTCCCCTTGGGCGTGGGCGTGGACGGCTTTCCAATGGCTATGTGGTAGCTTTCTAAAAGTTTTCCGCTTTGATACAAATAAAGCCGTTTCTCTTTTGTGTTTACAAGAATATTGTATGGCGGGTCGCCAGCCTTGCAGGTACAGGGCTTTTTTGGATCAGCTTTTAAAAATTTGTCACCCTCTGGCGGCTTGTCGCAATCGTCAGGGGCATATGGGCGGTTAAATGAACCGTACATTGCTTATAAACCTCCATCAATAGTATTGATATAGTATATTTGCAGCGGGGCGCAGTTGATTGTTTTTTTGCGCCCAAAATTAGAATAGGTACATTTTAATGCCCGCATATAGTATAACAAAAATGGAATTTGGTTTTTAAAAATAAAGACGCATTACTTTTGTCTGGAAAGTTGAAATCCTTTTTATACCATTTGGTAAAGCAAGCCCATAATGAAGCGGAAAAAGGAATACCTGAAAATAAAAAAGCACTCAATCAAACCAACAGCTAATATAAACCGTACATATCCTTCGACTTCGCTCAGGATGACGTGGTGTGGTATTATTCCTGAGCCGGGCTTTGCAATCGTCATCATTATAAGCCGAGCTTATATTTTCAATATACTTTTTTGAGATTATTCCGTATGCTGTAATTTTATAGTTGGCGGTGCGATGTGGGCATCGCACCCTACATGGCTCAGGATGACCGGGATTGGTTTTTCGGGCGATTTTCTGGCAGACTCTCTTTATTGGCACCCGCTAAATGCTTGTATGCGCCCTACTGCCGATATTTGCCCCCACGGATCCTTCGCTTGCTCTAATTGACGTTGGCGGGCGTTGCAGCCTTTTTCTTTGTTTCCGCATCAAAAAACCGCCTGACGGCGGCTCGTAAAAAAGTTTATTTGGATTCTTTTTCTCTCATCAATTCCGTTATGATACCCAACTGAAAACTGGAATCAAATTTCTCGTAATTTTTACGGCTGTTGCCAACCAATATAATGCACTCAGAAACAACAAGTAATAAAGCGATAACCGCAAAAATAATTATACTGTAATATTTCAGATTTTCTTCGGTTATTGTACTTTTGAATAAAAACAACGCCGCGGTCAGCAGCATAGCGAATATTGAAATCGTATAGGATTGTATCTGGTGCAGATATTTACATTCACTGATCAATAACCGGGTTTCATATTTAATTTTGTCTTCCCTTAATTCCTCCAGACTTTTTTCTTTGTATATATCACAAAGTTTGCGCCTGTATTTTAAACACAGCTCATAGTCCTTGTATTTATATTTTCTCTTTCTGTTTCGGCCCATATAAAATCACACCTTATATACAATTATATATAAAGATAGATATGAATCATATTTAAAATGTATGTATAAATATTTGTCCGCGTGAATATCCTTTATATGTTTGCTCAAAACGGAGTTCCGGACGGGCGTTGTCGAACCCTCGTTGAATTGAATATTTTATGCGATCCGGCAGACACTATTTTACGGAGGTGATATCATGCCGGATTATCCGTTTAATGACCCTGAAACGCTCAAATACTTTTCCACCCTGCCCACCATGGTTAAGGAATCGATCATTCAAAGCGGCGTAAAATTTAATTCTGAAAATGATCTGCGGACGTTTGTTAAGAATCTGCAGAAAAAATAAACGCGTTTTCACAAATGCAGGGAAAGGGCTGCGGCAAAACAAACCAGAATGCGCAACCCTTTTTCGGGTTGGTTTGCCTACCTTGATTTTGATCATCATAAAAGCGTCGGGAAAGGAAATACGGCTGAGACGCGCAATGCGCGCCCCTACATGCAATCGGCAAATCTTTGGACGCAATGCGCGCCGTTAAATGGACGGAGCAGTGGGCGACCTCCCGTCCTTAGCGTCCTCAGAAATCAATGCGGGAATCCCGCCCTAAGTATAGCCAGCCTGAAATTAAAAAAAGCGGGCTCCCGCCTGCCACAGTTATAACTGCTATGTCACTTCCCGCCACACGCGTATGATCTGGGCCTGCGTATTCTCTTCCACAAAGTTGAGCACACGGTCCAATATGCTGTCCGCCTGCGCGGCGTCCGCGGCGATCGCGGCAACGCCGATCACAATGGTCTGGTGCGTGTCCTGCGCGTCCACCTCCGCGACCGATACGTTGAACTTATTGCCGATACGCGTCAAAAGGCTTTTGACCTCCATCCGTTTTTCTTTTAAGCTGTGCACCCAGGGAGCGTACAGATTTACTGTCAGCACGGCGACCTGCATAGTTTGAACTCCTTTATCCGCGATGTTATTTGGATAGTATCTGAAATAAATTGCATTATTTTGATTTATATTATACCATATATGAAAAAAAAATCGCCATAATGATATAAGAGAAATATAAAAAACGGCATCTAGTGCCGTTTTTGATTTAATTTGTTTCCGTAAATTTGAGTATCGCGTCCCGCAGGAACACGGCCGCTCCGGTTCCCGCAGCCTTGTCGTAATACGCGGTGAAACGTTCGTCTTCCGTATACATCCGCGCGACTCCCGCGTGCGCCTCACCGGAATATTTGTCCCAGTACATGCACAGCCATTCCTTATGCAGCCGCGCGGTCTCCTGCGCCTTTTCCCCCGCCGGCTCGCCGGCCGCCATCGCCACGCGCAGCCCTTCAAGTATCCGCTCCTCCAGATCCTTCGCACGGGCGTAAGTTTGGGCGTCCATCTTGCGGACTTTGGCGTAGGAGCCTTCCACAGCCGCGTCTCCGTATTTTTGGCGGATCTCCCGCCCGTATTTTTTCTCGTTTTCTTCTATCAGGTTTTGTTTGAATCCCTCAAATTTCTCCTTATCCGTCATAATGGTCTCTCCTTCCATATTTGCGATGGTTTTATCAAGGTTTGAAAGCAATCGATCCAGCCGGTGCTTTTCTAAAAGGATTTTGCTCCGGTGCTCCCGCAGGGCGGCCGCCCGGTCGTATCCCGGCGAATCCAGTATTTCCCTGATATCCGCCAGTCCAACGCCCAGTTCGCGGTAAAAAAGTATCTGCTGCAGCCTGTCAACTTCTTTTTGCCCGTATATGCGGTAATCCGAAAATTCCCTCCTTTGGGGTGATAAAAGACCTATCTCATCATAGTACCTGAGCGTCCGCGGACTCACCCCCGCAATTTTGCTTAAAACGTTTACCGTGTATTCCATTGCCATTTCCTCCTTCATCCACCGCCGGAATCATCATAAACCTTTACGCAACGTGAATGTCAATCATTATTTTATACAAAAATAAATACGGCTTCCAGGAATAAATTTTATTCGGGATAGCAATCTATGGTATAATGATTGAAAAACGCAAAGGCGGAATACATTAAAGTGTTTAAGAGCAAATGGACCTGGATCGTGATCGCGCTTCTGATCCTTGGCGATCAGGGAATCAAACTGTATATCAACGCGCACTATCTGGGGACAATATTGCCTGTTCTGCCGCCCGTTATCTATTTCAGGCCGATATTCAATACGGATTATTCGTGGTTTGCATCCATGCTGGATCTTTCGCTGAGCAAATGGCTGCACGCGGCGCTTGTGGGCATACTGCTTGTTTTGATACTGCTTTTTTACAGGCACCTGCAAAACCGTCTTTACAAAAACAATACGGTGAGCGTGCTGTTTGCCTTTCTTTTTTCGGGCGCTTTTTGCTCGCTTCTGGACAAGGTCTTCTGGAACGGCAGCCTGGATTTTGTGCTGATAAAGGGCTTTTTTACATTCGATACCAAAGACGTGTACATCAGCTTGTTTGTGGGACTGACGCTGCTTTTTCTGGTACAAAAAAACAAGGTTTTCCATGAGATCACGGAAAACCGTTTGTTTAATTCCTTCGTTCATGAACTGACCGGAAATTCAAAAAAACAAAAACAATAAAAGCAAGAACGACAGATTGATGACAAACAGTATTATTTTAGCATTCAAAAATTAGATGAACCGTTTCCTTAAATGAATGAAGGCTGCTGAAAGCCCCAAATACAAGGCGTTTTGAGAGCGGAGCTGAGCGCACGCCAACGCGTGAAAAAGCGAGGTGAACGCTCACTGAGCATGAGATAAGCACGAGTGCAATACTATAATAAAGAGCTTACGTGAAGTGCGCATCCATAGCGAAGTGCCGAGGCGACGCAAGCGTAGTACATCCTACGCTGAGGAGAGCGGAGCCGACCGCCGCCAGTGGTGGAAAAAAGAAGGCGAACGCTCACTAAGCACGAGATGAATGCGAGCGTAAACATATATGAAAACTTACGCGAAGCATGAATCCGTAGCGAAGTGGGAAGGGCGGAAAAACAACACAGTAGTTGGGGTTTGTCAGCGGCCTGACGTTTTTACAGGAACGAACCTGTTCCCCATTGCGCCGCGAGCGAAGCCAAAGCTACGGCCGCCCAGCAGATGCTCCCCAGCAATATCGGCTTATAGCCGTTTTTCAGCATGCTTTTGAGGTTGGTATTCAGCCCGATCGCCGCCATTGCCATAACGATCATAAACTTGCCGGCCGTGGACAGGCCGTGCGCCAAAGCCGCCGGCATTCCCGTGAATGTGGACAGGACCGCCGCCGCAAGGAATCCTATAACAAACCAGGGAAATACCTTCGCAAAATGAAAATTGTTTTTGCCGTCCGCGGCATTTTTTTTTGACGTATAGATTGCGAGCGCCAGGGTGACCGGAACGATCATGAGCGTTCTGGTGAGTTTTACGATGGTGGCCATTTCAAGGGCGGTCCCCGTGCCCGACGTTTCGCTCCAGGATACGCCCGCCGCCACCACGGAGGAAGTATCGTTGATCGCGGTGCCTGCCCACATCCCGAACCCGGCGTCCGAAAGTCCCATCAGCCTGCCCAGGGTTGGAAAAATGAATACGGCGACGATGTTGAACAGAAAAATGGTGGATATCGACTGCGCCACTTCCCTGTCTTCCGCCTGTATTACCGGAGCGGTCGCGGCGATCGCGGAACCGCCGCAAATGGATGTGCCCACGCCTATCAGCGTTGCCAATTTGCCCGGTACCTTCAGCCCCCGTCCCACAAAATATGCCGCCAGAAACGCCGAGCCCAGCGTGAACGCCATAATAAACAGGGACTGGCTGCCTATACGGAGTATTGAAAACAAGTTCATCTCGAAACCTAAAAGTATGATTGAATATTGCAGGATCTTTTTTGACGTAAAGGCGATCCCTTTTTCAAAAACCGGTTTTTTGAGGAACATCCCCGCCAATATGCCGAATAATATTCCGAAAACCGGTCCCCCTACGATATTGAATTCTTTTCCCAGAAACCATGACGGGACCGCTATTGCAAGACAAAGTATCAGGCCGGGGCCAAACTGTTTTATTTTTTTCATTTCCGCTCTCCATCTTCAGTTTTTTTTATTCTACTACTTTACTTTTGAAAGGTATAATATTATATTTTTATATTATATATAATAATCTACCTATATAACGAGGTTTGTATGACGATCAGGCATCTGAAGATTTTTCTTTACGTAATAGACGAGGGCGGAATCACGAACGCGGCCCAAAAACTGTATATATCCCAGCCATCCGTCAGCCAGGCGGTCCAGGAAATAGAAAAATATTACGGCATCCGCTTATTTGACAGGATATCCAAGCGGCTGTATCTGACCGAGTCCGGCAGGTATCTGGAGGGTTATGCACGCCATATCGTTTCGCTTTTTAACGAAATGGAACAGAATATATTGAGCATCGAGGACAAAGGCCCGATACGGATCGGCGCGAGCCTTACCGTAGGAAGCACCATATTGCCGGAGTTACTGCACGCTTTTCAAGATGATTTTGGGCAGGCTTCCGTGGAAATAACTATCAAAAACACAAAGGATATTGAAGAAGCGCTCATGAAAAACGCGATCGACATAAGCGTTGTGGAAGGCGCGATACATACTCCGGACCTGGTCTGCAAATCGTTTATGCAGGACGAAGTGGTCCTGGTTTGCGGAAAAGGCCATCCGCTGTATGACAAACCGCAAATTGACCGGCAGGAACTTAAGAACGAAGAATTTATCCTGCGCGAAGAAGGAAGCGGAACCCGGGAACTGTTTGAAAGCGTAATGACGGCAAACGATATTGAATGGCGGCGCAAATGGGAATGTGCGGACTCGGGCGGGATCATATCCGCCGCGATAAACTCCTTTGGGATAGGGGTGATCTCAAAACTGCTGGTGCAATCGCCCGTCAGGGAGGGTTCCCTGCGTATCCTAAAGGTAAAGGATACCCGGTTTGTGAGAAACTTCAGCACTGTGTACCATAAAAATAAATATCTGTCCAAACCGCTCCGGGCATTTATTGCGATATGTGAAAGATATAAAAAAACCGTCTGAATAAGACGATTCAGGCCGCTGTTAAGTATTTGCGGCGGGGGCAAGCCCCCGCCCTACGGTTATTCATAACAATGCCTCGTATTTGGGGCTTTCAGCAGCCCTCATTTATTTATGGAAACGGTCCTTTTTATTATGAATTGCTCAAATATACTTTGTCATCAGGCAGTTTTTAGACTTCTTGTTTACGCCTTACCCGCAATGTTATCTTTCTGCCTTCCAAGAAGCGGCTGCCGGGCGTATCCTTTGCCGAAGCCGTAGGACAGCACGTTTTTTTTGCATACGCCTGTACATTCTCCGCACAAGATGCAGTCTGTGGAATTGACCATGCCTTGCTTAAGCTCATGACTCACAGAAATGCCCATGGGACAGGCCCGGTCGCACGCGCGGCATTCCACACAGGAGGCGCTTTCCGCCCTGATCCCGATCCGCGGAAGGCCAAGCGCTCCGCCCAGTTTCATACCCCCTACCAGGAACGGAGACATCCAGCAAAAGCCGTGGCATGCGCCGCGGTTTCCGGCTTTGAGCGTAACAACCAGGAAAGCGGCGAGTATGCCGTAATAGATGACATACCTGGATGGGGAATCTACCGATATGCCGGTATCCGTGAAATAAAAATAATCGAAGCCTCTGATTCCGCCCGATAATACAAAAAACAATATTATAAGCGAAACCCACACGATAAATACGGTATAACGGATCTTTTTGAGTTTTGCCGTGTTTGCTTTCTTGTTTTGAATATGCATGCAGATATCGCTGATTCCCGCAACCGGGCAAACCCAGCCGCACCATGCCCTGCCGGTAAACACAGCGGACAGGAACAGGAGCGCGAATGTCAGCAGGCTCCCGGCGATAATGCCGTTCATGGCCGCATCCAAAGGGAGATAGGGAGAGAGGTAATTCATGGTTATGGGAAACAGCATCAAGGAAATGAATGCCGCGCACCTTCTGACTTTCAGTTTCATTTTAAATCCCTTCTTTCCAAATAATCTATAGTCTCGCCGCACCATTCGATATAGGCTTTGTATACCCTTTGCCCGAAATCGATGATCCTAAGGATATCCCGGTGGTTGCCGTCATCCGGGATGCTTTCCAGCTCCTTCTGGAACAGATCCAGTATCTTAAGCTGTTTTACGTGATTCTCCATAAAGTCTTTCACCTGCGTTTTGATAATTCCGGCGTCCACCAGGTTTGAAAAATACATCTTGAGGAGCAGTTCAAAACGCACGCTTTCCTTTTCCGCAGGTTCCCTGAGCCATTCCACCAGCTCACGTTTTCCCGGATCCGTCAGGGAATAGGTTATCTTTTTCCTTTTGCCTGCCGCCTCCGCTTCCATCCCAATAAGGCCTTCCCGCGCAAGCCTTTTTAATTGCGGATAGATCTGCCCGTAACTTTCGTTCCAGAAAAAGCTGAAACGGATATCGATTATCTTTTTCATCTCGTAGCCTGTCAGGTTCCCTTCGCTCAGGAGGCCGAGTATCACATACTTTGTCTTTGGATTGTTCATAATTCCTCCGGTATTTATATCTTTTAGATATATCTTATAGATATATATTAATAGAGTCTTTTATATATGTCAATAAGTAAACAATATTTTTTATCTGTTAATCAGGGTTTACTCACTTTAAAGCATTTAGCCGCTGAGTAAGGCCTGATTATTGTAATTAATTGCAAATTGATTTATATTGAGTGTGGCGCATTGAGAAATATATTATTTCTTCAGGAGGCAAGAAATGAGAAAAACGGCTCTGGCAATGATCCTGACTGCATTGCTATTGATATCGGGATGTTCAGGCAATGCAAACTGGGATATAAGTAAAATGGAAAAGGGGTTCGATTTATCTGAAAACAAGAGCAGCGCTGTGTCTGCTGAGCTCAAAGAAGTGAACGCTGCATCGAACGCACAGAGTTTGACATTGATCCTGACCAACCATACGGAAAAAGAATTAAGCTATGGCGAAGAACCGCATGTGGAAGTCCAAATTCAAGGCGAGTGGTATGTTGTTCCTCTAAAAAAAGAAGTCTCGATTCCGGCAATCGGGATTTTACTGCCGCCAAACGGAACAAATGAGTATAAAGTAAACCTTGGCGCCTATTATCAAAAATTGAAAACAGGCCGCTACCGGTATCTTAAAACTTTCTATGACGGAATGGCTGGCGCTGAATTTGACATTGAGTAAGATGCACGGGCTGGAATAAGTCAAATAAAAAAACCCGCATGCTCAAAAGAGAACGCGGGTTTGGTTTTTTATTTTTATAGTATCAGCAAAATGACGCCTATCAGTATGCAGCAGATGGCGAGGATTTTAAACTTGTTGATCTTCTCGTGGAAAAACTTATACGAGAATATGATCGTCCAGATATAGGTGATGGATGAAAAGCACATGACCACCGAATAAGGCATGAACCGAAGCACGATGATGTTGAACACCGCGCCCGCCACATAAAGCACGCCGCCTATGTACAGCCATTTATTTTTAAGAAGTTCCTTAACGTTGAATTTCTCGCCGATAGAGGTTTTTTTGAAACACACCGCGCCCAGCGACCCCAGGCATGTCATCAGTATGACGCATGCGACAACCAGAATAATTTCTCCGCTACTCATGTTTCTCCCCCTTTGACGACAGCCCCAGGAACACCATTCCCAGGAATATGACGGCCACTCCGGCAATCTTTGTGGGCGTCACCGGCTCGTGCAGGTCGGAAAAATATCCGACGATTATCGCGAGCACATAGGAAACGCTCAGCATGGGGTGCAGCACCGAAAGCTCGCCAAACCGGAAAGCCACGATCATCAAAAGCGCCCCCACGGCATACAACACAAAGCCCAACAGCGCCAGATAGAACTGGCTTGCCGAAAGCTTCCACAAATACTGTCCGACCGCCACGCAGACCGCGGAAAGTATGATCAGTATCACGCCTTTATACAGCTTCATTTACTCAACTCCTTTATACGCGCGCCGGCGCATATTCTACTACTTTAGTGCAAATAACAGTATATACTTCCTGCCGTAAAATGGCAATCACCGGCTGCGCTGAAAGTATGAACATTTTGTATCTTTTTTGACCGAAAATCACAAAGGCTGCTGAAAGCCCCAAATACGAGGCGTTTTGAGAGCGGAGCCGACCGCCGCCAGTGGCGGAAAAAGGGAGGCGAACGCTCACTGAGCATGAGGCAAGCGCAAGCGCCAAACCTGCTTTTTCGCTATCGCGCAGCGCAAGCCCATAGCGAAGTGGGGAGGCTTGCCGGAAGGAGCCGGCCGCTGCCAGTGAATACGGAACGACCGCGCCCTGTGGGCGAAACAGGGAGTGCAGTATTCACTGAGTATAAGATGAGCCCGAGCGCTTTGTATACGCTCTCCCTCCGTCACAGCTGTGCTGTGCCACCTCCCTCGTCAGAGGGAGGCTTACGCGAAGTGCGAATCACAAACGTAAGTGCCGAAACCTTGATGTTCCTGCCGAAGCGCTTTAGCGCGAAGGTTAGCGAGGCGAACGCTCACTGAGCATGAGGCAAGCGCAAGCGCCAAACCTGCTTTTTCGCTATCGCGCAGCGCAAGCCCATAGCGAAGTGGGGAGGCTTGCCTGAAGGAGCCGACCGCCACCAGTGAATACGGAACGACCGCGCCCTGTGGGCGAAAAACGGGAGCAAAGGGGTTTCTCAGCAGCCTTCCGCCGGGTTTATTCGACCACAATTATATCGCGCCCGCCGCCCGTAATACACCTTGCGCCGTCCTCTTCCACAATATAGGTATCCTCCGGGCCGACCATGCCCACGCCCGCGATTCCTTTCTTGGGTTCCAGCGCAACCGCCATATTCTTTTTGAGCGGCGCCTTATACCCACCGGCTATGAGGGGCAGTTCGTCCACATGGAGCCCGACGCCATGACCCAGGAACTTCACCTGCCGGCTGCTGAATCCCATGAAATTTTGCTTAAAATCGTCGCTCAGGCTGTCCATGACCGTATTGTAGATATCGGCGGGGTTGGCTCCCGGCTTCATCATCTCCGCTATGCGGGACTGTACATCGATGCATTCCCGGTGCGCGCGGACCGCTTCTTCGGGCGGCTTTGCGCCGAACATATAAACCTGCGTTTTATCGCTGTTATAGCCGTTCACCGCATACCCGATATCGATAAAGACAAGGTCGCCCTTTCTGAGTTTTCTTTCCCTGCTGCCCAGAAAAGGCGCGGCGGGGCACACACCGGTAGAGCCGCCCGGCCCGTCGAAGCTGGTGGGATAAAGCGAGTTTTCCCCGAATCCGATCTGGCCTACCACAAGTTCGTTCTGGAACATGGAAAACCGGCAATATCCCTGGTGTCCCGTATTAACCATCTTTGCAAACAGCTCCGCGGCGAAATCCGCTTCGCTGACCCCTTCCCGAATCAATCCGGGGGCGACATTGGTTAAAAATTTGTTGTGCAGCCTGCCCGCCTCTTCCATCCAATGGATTTCATACGGCGATTTGACCGCACGCAGCGACAAAACTGTTCTGTCCAGCGAGCCGGTTTTTGAAATGTCAAATTTGCGTTTCAACCGTTCCAGTATGCCTATTGTAACGGTTTCCGCCTCGAGATACGTATTTCCGCATTCCTTTCCCGCAACTTCTGCGGCGTCGCCGTAGCTCTCCATGGGATGGATATTTGAAAACGGAGATTCGTCCAAAGCGCGCTCGTAGCTTCTGCGCACAAAATAGTACGCAGAACCGTCCTTTTTTATCATCAGCATCCCGTCCTGCATGGTGCCGGTAAAATAATACTGGTTGACCTTGCCCAGGAACAGCGCCGTGTCCCAATCCGGAATTTCCCGGTTCATCGCCTCCAAAAAGCTTTTCAGTCTGTTATCCAGTTCTTGTTTTGTTACTTTCTCCTGCATGTTCCCTCCGGAAAATTTATTTTTTAAATTTTGAAGACCTGCCCGAATGCGCGATCCTGCTCGCCGCGGCGGCCGCTACGGCGGCAATCAGGTCGTCCAGGAACGTATTGACCTTCTCGCCTTTCTCCGAATCCAGGTCTTTTATGATCCCCACTTTCTCCTTGTCCAGGTAACCGTAATTGGTGAAGCCTATGGAACCGTACACGTTTACGATGGACAGCGGAATGATTTCGTCTATACCGTAGAGGGGCTCGTCCGTTTCAACGATGCTCTGCAGGGGCTGGGGCAGCAGCTTCTTCTCGGCAAGCTCGTCCAGCGCGACGCCCGTCAGTATCGCATGCGCGATTTCCCTTTTGTGTAGGACCGCGTCTATGTTTAAAATGCATTCCTCCAGCGTGAGATCATCATAATACTTCTTTTGCAGGCGCAATACCAAGTCCCCGATATCCTCTATCGTAACGCCGCGGTTTTTAAGAACCTCCAGGGTCTTGCGGTACAAATCCTCCATTGATACTCTTTCCATAAGAAATCCCCTTTTTATGCCTTTTTACTATCATACCATAATCAGCCGGATGACAAAACAATAATTAATTCAATATTAAATAACAGTTTTCTGTTTTTCTGTCCCTCGCTATTATGATAGAATAGGTATATAAATAAACATTTATTTGGAGGAAAATTGATTACTTTAACGAACGTAAGCCTGAACTTTAACGGAACCAACCTTTTTTCGGGCGTAAATTTGAAATTCTCTCCGGGCAACTGCTACGGGATCATCGGCGCGAACGGAGCCGGAAAATCGACTTTTTTAAAAATACTGTCCGGCGAACTGGAATCAACCACCGGCGAAGTGTCCATTCCGCCCAGCCTGCGCATGTCCGTCCTGAAACAGGACCATTACGCTTATAACGGCTATACCGTTCTGGATACCGTGATACTGGGCAACCCCCGCTTATACGAGATCATGAAACAGAAGGACGAGCTTTACGCAAAACCGGATTTTTCGGAAGAAGACGGCATACTGGCCTCCGAACTGGAATGCGAATTCGCCGAAATGAACGGATGGGACGCCGAAGCCGACGCGGGCAAGCTGCTGCAGGGCCTGGGGCTTCCGCTCTCGCTGCTGGAGGCAAAAATGGAGGCGTGCACGGACGCCGAGAAAGTCAAGATCCTTTTGGCGCAGGCGCTTTTCGGGAAACCGGAGATACTTCTTTTGGACGAGCCAACCAACCACCTGGACCTGGCCGCAGTCGGCTGGCTGGAGGATTTTTTGTTTGATTACGAGGGCACCGTGATCGTGGTTTCCCACGACCGGTACTTCCTGAACAACGTATGCACCCATATCGTGGATATCGATTACGCGCAGATCAGGATGTATGTGGGTAATTACGAGTTCTGGTACGAATCGAGCCAGCTCATACGCAAGATGCTTGCCGATCAGAACAAGAAAAACGAGGAAAAGGCAAAAGAACTGAAAGCCTTTATCCAGCGGTTTTCGGCGAATAAATCCAAGTCGCGCCAGGCTACTTCCCGTAAAAAGCTGCTGGAAAAACTGACGGTGGATGAACTGCCCGCATCCTCCCGCCGCTATCCGTTCGCGGGATTTTCGATTGACCGGGAGCTTGGTAAAGAAGTGCTGACGGTGGAAGGCCTTTCTAAAACAGTGGACGGCGTAAAGGTTTTAAACAATGTGTCTTTCCGGGTAAACCGCGGGGATAAGATCGTGTTTCTGGGGGAAAACGAGGTCGCGGCGACCGCCCTGTTTAAAATTCTGATGGAAGAAATGGATCCCGACGAAGGCAGCTTCAAGTGGGGCGTGAGCACCCATACTTCCTATTACCCCAAGGAAAACGGCGCGTACTTTGACGGCTGCGACCTTACCATCATCAAATGGCTGGAACAGTATTCTCCGCGCGACACCACCGAAACCTACCTGCGCGGATTTTTGGGCAGGATGCTCTTCTCGGGCGACGACGTGTACAAACCCGTAGACGTGCTGTCCGGCGGCGAGAAGGTGCGCTGCATGCTTTCGCGCATGATGATGAAGGGGTCTAACGTTTTGTTGGTGGACCAGCCGACAAACCACCTGGATTTGGAATCCATTACCGCCGTGAATAACGGGCTTATCGACTTTAAGGGCGTGGTACTGTTCTCTTCCCATGACCGTGAATTCGTCCAGACGATCGCAAACAGGATCATTGAATTCACGCCCGACGGGATCATCGATAAGACGTGCACGTATGACGAGTACCTGGAAGATAAAAAGGGCTGAGTTTCTCTTGCAGCTTTTCTTTTAAAAAAGAAAAGCTACCCAAAAGAAAACAAAGGCTTAAATAAAAATGATACCGCTCATTATGTTATGGGCGGTATTTTATTATTATATTCAGAAAATCATAAAATTGAGCCGAAGGGGGTATCTATACGTCTCTCAAGTGGGTGTTGGTTCTGTGAAAAGATTATATTTCAATAATCATTAGAGATGGCCTGGGGAGAGCGGAGTTGAGCGCGCGCCAAAGCGAGATGAAGCGAAACGAAAGCTCACTGAGCACGAGATGAACGCGAGCGTAGGCTTGAAAAGAGAACTTACGCGAAGCATGAATCCGTAGCGAAGCGGGAAAGACCTTAGGCCCCTGCGTGCCGTTTAAAGGGGTTTATCCCGGAGCGGAGCCGACCGCCGCCTGATGGCGGATGCAGGGAGGTGAACGCTCGCTGAGTATGAGGAGAACGGAGTTGAGCGCACGCCAAAGCGTGATAAAGCGAAACGGAAGCTCGCTGAATATGAGGAGAACGCAAGCGCAGCTTAAGAATCTTCTGACGCGAAGCGTGAATCCATAATGAAGCGGAAATCGGAATCTTCCCTGGACCCCCTGACGAAAAAACAAAAGGAATACCTAAAATAATATTAACCAAGAGCAAAGATTTACCGTACGGATTCTTCGTTTCACTCAGAATGACCCGTGCCAGACTCCGCCCCCGGTGACATAACCAGTGCAAATAAATAACCAAGAGCAAAGACTAACCGTACGGATTTTTCACTGCGTTCTGAATGACCCGGGTGGGACATTGGAGTAAAACACCTCATCCGGCGCTGCGCGCCACCTTCCCCTCGAAGGGGAAGGCATCAGCGATTATCTTATCTTTACGTAAAATACTGTCAAGAGCGTACAAAAACTGTACAGATCCTTCGACTTTGCTCAGGATGACCGGTGGGGACGTTGCAGGCAACAGAGCAAGTATTCATAACAATGACCCGGGCGGGACGCTGCGGAAATGAAAGAGAAGCTTCAAAACCATCTTTAAAATACTTTAAAATACTTGCGCAACACGAAATCCAAGAAACCAAGAGGCCTTGGAAGAAATTATTTATTCCCTTCTCAGACTGGTCGGATCGCAAACAGGCGGCTTTATAGTGGACACCTCGGACAATCTTATCATGTAATAGCATACCTGCCGGTATGTACTGTCCACAAACAGGAGAGAAATTTTACCGATATACCTCTTTTCAGGAATTTTATGTATCAAATCAACCAGATATTCTGCAAAATGTTCCAGATTTTCCTGCAGTTGATCATTGAATTGCTCAAGTGCGGGAAATTTATCTAATCCTGTCCGGCGCAAGCCGTCCAGCATGACAGAGGTATAATATAAGTTTAAAAATAACTTTGCAAATTCACCCGCGCGGTCTCTTTCCGTACAATACATGATCCCTATATCATTCTGCAGAATCAAAGTATCTATGTAAATGTTTTGCAGCCATTTGCTTGTTAATACAACCGAATTAAAGGATGGAATGATATTTTGCCGGTAAAAGCTTAAAATCTCCAGATACATTTCAGCTGAATTTACAATCATATTGAATGTCGCCGGATTTATGTCGATCGAGAGTTCTTCTATCATCTGCCTTTTCAAAAGATGAAGGATATATTTTCGGAAATCCTGAGTAGTCCTCTCCGCTTCCTGATTCAACTGTTTTAATTTGTCTTCCGTTGGGTTCTGCCTGGCCCTGTTCAGCAGATTATCAAACAGCAAAATAAACCTCTGGGTTTGCTGTACTTCCGTTGTCTCTATGGGAGACAAAGACTTAAGGATCAGCCTGGAACGGTCTCCCAAAAGCTGCAGCCAAAATCTATTATCAAAAAAATTTTGATTTTGTTTGTTATCCAATTTCAGACCTCTCTTTTTTTCATACTATTCCGATAAAGCCCAAAAGTTACAGTTATTAAATATCCGGGCATGCATTGTACATAAAAAAACCGGCTTCCTTAGAAAAGTTTGCCGGTTCATTTTATAGTCCTAATTAATTTTTATAACGGTTACCACGGCCTCCGCGCAACCACAAAATTGCTCGTCCAGAAATCGGTCTTACAATCGCGCCTTACGACTTTCCCGTTTGCGGAAGAGGCGTCTATCATTTCCCCGCCGCCTACATATATACCTGTGTGGCCGACTTTTTTGCCGTTTGTGCTGAAAAACAGCAGATCTCCGATCTCAAGATCGTCCATGGAAGTGATCTTTTCCCAATCAGAGACCTGGGAATACCCGGCCGCGTTATATCTGCCCCGCGAGGATCCGGCCTGATTCAAACAATAATACACAAGTCCCGAGCAATCAAAAGAATTCGGCCCCTGTGCGCCCCATACATAAGGATCGCCCATCTGGTTCTCTGCAACTTCAATCATTTTCAGTATATTGGCGCGGCTTACTTCCTTTTTTACTTTCGAGTCGCTTAGCTCCGCATTTGGGGAATAAAGCAGATCCAGCGTTTCCTGACCGGTTTTGCCGTCAACCGCAAGCCCGTTTTTTTCCTGGAAAGCCTTTACCGCTTCAATCGTCTCCGTTCCATAGTATCCTGTCGCTTTATCCATAAAGCCAAGGTCTATAAGCTGCCTTTGAAGGCTGTCCACATCGTTGCCGCTTGTGCCCTGGAGAAGCGTATAGTGCTTCGCTTCCTGCGAATATATAAGATCCAGCACTTCAGGTCCGGCGACGCCGTCCTGTTCCATCGAATGCTGGCGCTCAAACAATTCTACCGCGTATTCCGTAGCCGGTCCGTAAAGCTGCGTGGATTCGTCGATATCCAGATAGCCCAGTTCCATCAGCCTTTCCTGCAATTGCTGGACCTGTTCGTTTTGGTCTCCCTGTTTTAAAGTCGGGTCCGAAGTGGGGGTAGGCGTTGGCTCGGGCGTAGCCGAAGAAGATACCGCAGCCGCGGACGGTATGGAATCTGCCATAACGGTATTGTTTTCCCCGCCGCCCAAGGAACCGGAAGCCGCGGCCATAGCGTTTGCAGCGGTTACCGTATTGGTTGATACAATCGCGATCACAACAACGATTGCCGCCGAAGCGGTTCCTATGAAAAGCAGGCTCCTCTTTTGCCGTAAAATCTTGTATATATTTGAAATTCGCATTTGCTGTAAAAAAGCATAAAATCTTTTTCTTGCTCTATATCTGAATCTTTTTCTGTAGCTTTTCATTATTACCCTCTTTGTATTAAAATTTTCTTAAATGTATTCATTATATCACTCCTGAAAGATTTTGGGTATGTTTATTACAAAATGTTTACATTTATATTTCTTCCATGTAATATGATGGAAACGGCGGCTCAAATAAAAAAGGGAAGACCGCCGCCCCTGAAAAGCTCTTAATCTTCCTATAAAACGTTTCCCGGCGGTAAAAAAGCTGCCCTTTCCTATCCCCGCTTTTAAAATTATACTCCGATCTGACCGTCTGAAATCCTTTGGGCCAATCCTTTTATTTTGTTTTCAATCAAACGGATCGTTTTTATGAACTCCTCATCGCTTTTTCCCGTGGGGTCCTCAAGGCCCCAGTCCTCCCTGTATTTGCACGGCAGATAAGGGCATTCTACATTGCATCCCATGGTAACGACGATATCCACAGGGGGTATATCGGACAACAGTTTTGATTTTTGGGTCCTTTCCATATCGATCCCGTAGATTTCCTTCATCAGCCGGACGGCGTCCCGGTTGATCCGCGGCTTTGTCTCGGTTCCCGCGGAATAACTTTCAAAAACATCGCCCGCAAACTTTTTGCCCAGCGCCTCTGCAATCTGGCTGCGGCAGGAATTATGCACGCATATAAACGCTGCCCTTGGCTTATGCTTATTCATAAAAATTCCTCCATTAATATCTTATGAATCGTTGCTTAATCTTTCTGGAAACCAACGCGCGGTCTTATTCGCTATTTTAACCAAAACCAGCATCACCGGAACTTCTGTTAAAACGCCTACGATCGTAGCAAGCGCGACCGGAGATGACGTGCCAAACAGCGCAATTGCCACAGCTACAGCAAGTTCAAAGAAATTTGAAGCTCCAATCATCCCGGCAGGCGCCGCAATATCATGAGGCAGTTTTAAAATTTTTGCCGCTATATATGCAATAAAAAATATAAGGAATGTCTGAATAATCAAAGGCACGGCGATGAGCGCGATATGCAGCGGATTTTCAAGTATTACATTTCCCTGGAACGAGAAAATGATGATAAGCGTTAAAAGCAGACCTATGATTGTGGCGTTGTTGAATTTAGGGATAAACTTATCTTTAAAATATTCTATGCCTCTCTTTTTAACGACTCTGGTCCTTGTGAGTATCCCCGCCGTCAAAGGAATTACGACAAACAACACTACCGACAGCAGAAGTGTTATCCACGGAACGGCTACGCCGCCTACGCCCAAAAGAAAAGCCACAATCGGGGTAAACGCAACCAAAATAATCAGATCGTTGGTCGCCACCTGTACCACCGTATAAGCCGGATTCCCTTTAGTCAAAAGGCTCCAGACAAAGACCATAGCCGTACAGGGCGCCGCTCCCAAAAGAATAGCGCCGGCGAGGTAATCCTTTGCAAGCTCGGCTGGTATAATAGCTTTGAACACAACATAGAAGAAAAATGATGCAATGCCAAACATAGTGAAAGGCTTTATCAGCCAGTTGGTCGCCCATGTGACATACAATCCTTTTGGATTTTTCCTGACGTCTTTTATACTTTTAAAATCGACTTTCATCATCATCGGATATATCATAATCCAAATCAGGATTGCAATCGGTATGGATACATTTGCATATTCAAACTGCCCTAAAAAATCAGGAACCGCTGGCAGGAACTTGCCAATGAGCACCCCTACTACCATGCACAGGGCTACCCACAATGTCAGATATTTTTCAAAAAAGCCGATTCCTTTTGATTCAACTTTTTTATTCATGATAACCTCCATATTTACTTTGTCGCTTCAATCATATAGGAAGCAACATAATCCTCAACATTTTTTCCAAAACCCCATGACTTTATAATTTCCCGGCTGTTTTCTTTAAGGGTTATTTTAATTTCTTTAAACCCGGCATTCAGAAGCATTTCTTTGACATCTTCGGCGTACTCCGCGCCGCCGATGCAGCCGCATATCATGTTCAGGTCTTCCTTAATCTCGTCTGACAGCCTGCCTGTAGCCATTACATCAGATATGGAAAGCCTTCCGCCCTTTTTTAAAACCCGGTATGCATCCCTGAACACCTGCTCCTTGTCTACCGAGAGGTTAATCACGCAGTTGGATATAATAACGTCTACGGTTTCATCCGCCACCGGTAAATGCTCAATTTCCCCCAGTCTGAACTCCACATTTGTATAGCCGCTTTTCGCAGCGTTTTTCCGTGCCAGATGAATCATGTCCGGCGTCATATCCACGCCGATTACAGCGCCCGTTCCGCCTACTTTACGCCGGGCTAAAAAGCAGTCAAACCCGCCTCCGCTGCCAAGATCCAAAACTGTTTCTCCCTCTTTTAAAGCTGCGATTGCTATAGGATTTCCGCAGCCCAGGCCCATATTGGATTCTTCCGGTACATTACTTAAATCCTCGTCCGTATACCCGATATTGACAGCCGCTTTTTGTGCATCATCAGAAGCGCCGCAGCAACAACTTTTTTTATTATCATTATTACTGTTTCCGCAGCATCCGCTCTTTTTAGAAGCATGCAACGCCACATTTGCATAATTTTTTCTTATCCCTTGTCTGATTAATTCCTTGTCTTTCATTTCAAACCTCCGGCTTCGAACAGACTCAATAATCTGAATTTAAAACCCAGCTTGTTCAATAATCTTTATAATCTCTTTCGGTTTCAGAACCTTTCCGAAAGAAACAACTTTCTCGTCTATGACCAGAGCGGGCGTGGACATCACGCCGTATTTTGCGATCTCCGCAAAATCGGTGATTTTCTCTATTTCATCTTCCCTGCCCATCTCTTTTAAAGCGGCTTTGGTATTTTCAGCGAGTGTTACACAATTTTTGCATCCGGAACCCAGAATCTTTAATTTCATGATTATCCTCCTAAATTTTTTTACATTAAAATAAAACCAAAAGCGTTGAAAACATAACCGATCGCAATGATTCCTACAGTGACAATGGCTATAAATATACCCAGCAATCTGGGTTTCACCACCTTTTTCAGCATGATGACGGAAGGCAGGGACAATGCGGTAACCGCCATCATAAAGGACAGGACTGTGCCCAGGCCTACGCCTTTTAATACCAGCGCCTCGGCGATCGGGAGGGTGCCGAAAATATCGGCGTACATGGGTATGCCCACCGCCGTTGCCAGCAATACGGAATACGGTTTATCCTGCCCGATGAGCGCCGTAATAATTTCCTGCGGTATCCAGTTGTGGATCAATGCCCCTATGCCTACGCCGATCAAAATATATGGCCAAACTTTTTTTATTATATTGAGCACCTGGTCTTTTGCATAGATGAGCCTGTCTTTTTTGGTTGGCTCATCCTGCCGGGCGTCCAGCATTTTATTGTTGAAAACAAAGGGTTCTACGTATTTTTCCAGCCTGGCTTTTCCTATGACCGTTCCTCCGATTACGGCAAGTATCAGACCCACCGCCACATAGGCGACCGCAATATTCCAGTTGAATATGCTGGCAAGAAGTATGACCGAAGCCAGATCAACCAGAGGCGATGAAATCAGAAAAGAAAAGGTGACGCCTATGGGAAGACCCGCGTTTGTAAAGCCGATGAATAAGGGTATTGACGAACAGGAGCAAAAAGGCGTGACCGTTCCGAGCAACGCTCCGAGGATATTAGCGGTGATCCCCTTGAATCTGCCCAGTATTTTTTTTGTCCGCTCGGGCGGAAAAAAACTTTGCACATAGGATATCACAAAGATCAATACGGACAAAAGAATGAATATCTTGACCGCGTCAAAAAGAAAAAACTGCAGGCTGCCTCCAAGACGGCCGCTCAGATCCAGTCCTAACCCGTTTTGAACCAGGCTGCCCGTCAGCGTGCTCAGCCATTCCATCTTGAGCAATTGGCTGTTCATCCATTCAAAAATAAACACTAAATCCTGGCCTCCGGATGATCTATACAGCAATCCCCCTGAGGCTGAAACATTTTTTGCGTGGTTATGCTGTTAAAAAATTCATTCAGTTCCGATAAATTATCGAGGTTCAGGGAATATCTCATCCAGGCACCTTCCCTGCGCCCAACCACAATGCCGCTTTCGCACAAAATTTTCATATGATAAGAAAGGGTCGGCTGGGTGATATGAAAATGCTCCAATATTTTGCAGGCGCATAATTCGCCCCCCGTCAGCATTTCCACTATTCTCAGCCTGGTTTCGTCAGCCATGGCTTTTAACATAAGCACCTTATTTCCGTAACCGTTTTTCATAGTCTTTCTCCGATGATAGATTCTATTCTATGACATCGATCATTATGAATGTCATAGACATTTATCTATATTATATGCAGGATATAGATAAATGTCAATGTGTTTATGTTTGAAATAATTTTTTGGGCAACAGAAAACCGGCTCCCCCGTCGGGGGCCGCCGGTTCAGTTATATAAAATTCAGGCCAGGCCCAATATTCTGGCGATTGTTGCCACCACAAAACAAATTGCTATTCCGGTTGCGGTTGGGATTAGAAACGAAACCAAGGTCCACTTGACGCTTTGGGTTTCTTTTTTAATCGTTAAGCACGTTGTCGCGCATGGCCAATGCATCAGGGAAAAGAGCATCACGCATACGGCGGTCAGCCAGGTCCACCCGTGAGATAAAAGCAGATTACGCAGCTGGTCTATACTGCCGAGTTCCAGCATGCTTCCGGTGGCAAGATAGCTCATAATAATAATGGGAACTACGATCTCGTTTGCCGGGAAACCCAATATAAAGGCCATTAGTATATAGCCGTCCATTCCTATTGCTTTTGCAAAGGGGTCCAGGAAACCCGCGCAGGCCGCCAGAACGGATATATCCCCAACGTTTATATTGGCCATGAGCCAGATCACAAGGCCCGCCGGAGCTGCCACTATAACGGCTCTGCCTAAAACAAACAAGGTTCTGTCCAGCACGGATCGGACTATTACTTTTCCGATCTGCGGCTTTCTGTAGGGCGGCAATTCCAGTGTAAAGTTTGACGGAACGCCTTTTAAAATTGTTTTGGACAATATTTTAGACACTGCAAGTGTCATGATCACTCCCAGAACGATTACTCCTGTCAATATAAAAGTCGATACGACCGATTGAAAGGGGCTTACGATCATACCTGCAAAAAACATGGTAATGATCGCGATCAATGTGGGAAACCTGCCGTTGCACGGGACAAAATTATTCGTGATTACCGCGATCAGACGCTCTCTCGGCGAATCTATGATCCGGCAGCCTATCACTCCGGCCGCATTGCATCCAAATCCCATGCACATGGTTAACGCCTGTTTACCGCAGGCGCACGCTTTCCTGAAAAAATTATCCAGATTAAAAGCGATTCTGGGGAGGTATCCTAAATCCTCCAATAAGGTGAACAGCGGAAAAAATATCGCCATTGGAGGAAGCATAACGGAGACTACCCATGCCAGGGTCCTGTAGACTCCCGAAACCAGCAAACCGTTGATCCAGGGAGCCGCTCCTATCCAGTTAAAGAAATCCGTGATCCTGTCCTGCAGCCAAAACAGAAAATCCCCGATATACCCGGACGGTACGTTTGCGCCTTCTATAGTGAGCCAGAAAACACCGCACAGCAAAAGTATCATGATGGGTATGCCGAATTTTTTGGAAGTCAGGTATTTATCGATTTTTCTGTCCCTTTTATTGTAATTTTGATCCTGCACGGTTACAATGCCCCGGCATATATCTTCGGCGGTTTTTACGATCTTTGTTACAATTTTATCTCTGTACGCGTCCAGAAAGATGCCTTTTGAATACAGGCGGTTTTTTTGCTTAATAACGCAACTCATAAGTTCTTTGTTATCCGAAAGCTTGAACCCGATATATTTATCAATGGAATCCAGCAAAGGCCGGTCTCCTTCCATCAATTTGGATGCGACCCATCTTGCGGGAAGTTTATCCCGCAAGACGGGGACAAGGATTTTATCCAAAACAGACAGCGCTTCTTCAATTTCCGGATCATATTTTATCTGGATGGGATCTGTTTTTATCCTGCCTGAAGATACCGCATTTACCGCATCCATAAGTTCATCCATACCTCTTTTTTTTACCGCGCTGGTCCCGACAACAGGAACGCCCAATTTTTTGGAGAGTTTCGCGAGATTAATCTCAATTCCTTTCCTTTTCGCCTCATCCATTAAATTGACGCATACGACAACTTTTGTTGTTATTTCAAGCGTCTGCAAAACCAGATTCAGGTTTCTTTCGAGACAAGTCGCGTCGACTATGACGACTGTGGCATCCGGATTCCCAAAACATATAAAGTCTCTTGCAACCTCTTCCTCAACGGAATTAGCCATTAAAGAATATGTTCCGGGTATGTCTACAAGTATGAAATTACGGTTTTTATAAGTATAGTTTCCCTGGGCGTTCGTTACAGTCTTGCCTGGCCAATTGCCAGTATGTTGATTCATACCCGTAAGCCCGTTGAAAATTGTGCTTTTACCGACATTCGGATTACCGCCCAGGGCGATAATCCGATCATCAGGCAAAATCTTTTCGATTTTTAGTTCCATATCCAGGACGCCATTGCCGGTCGACCGGTTGGTAAGACCCATTCTTCTATCCTCCTTTAAGTCTTTTATAATGCTTCCACCATAATGGTTGAAGCCACATCCGATCTGAGCGCAATGACCGCCCCTCTTATTAGGTACGCCACGGGATCTCCCGATGGGCTTATTTGAAGCGATTCTATTACCGTATCGTCTATCAATCCCAAATCAAGCATCCGTCTGCGGATCAATCCCTGTGTATTCAGCTTTTTAACCCTGCATATTTTTCCCAGCGGCAATTTGCTGAGAGGTATATCAGTTTCTACCATAACCAATCTCCTTTATTTTGTTGAAGGAAAAATTTTTTCCTGCCCTAAACTATGATAAATACTTCTTTTGTGCTACTAATATAAATAAAATAAAATGGTGAATCAGGTGAAATATATGAATGAAAAGTTTTACACAGTCCGCGGCTATGAAATGAAAGATTCCAACAAAAATACGCTTACATCCTCAATGGAAGACTATCTGGAAATGATATACAGGCGCTGCCAGGACAATTCTTATCTTAGGATCAACAATCTGGCTCATCTTTTGAATGTAAATGATTCTTCCGCAACCAAAATGGTACAGAAACTTGGCCAACTGGGTTTTGTAAACTATGAAAAATACGGCATTATCACTTTGACGGAAAAAGGATATAATCTTGGCAAAATGCTTTTATCCAGGCATTCTGTTCTGGAAAACTTTCTGACGTTTATCGGCTGCACCGAAGACGCGTTAAAGCAAACAGAATTAATCGAACATAATATCAACTGGGATACCATAAAAAAGCTTCAGATTCTTTATGATTTTTTTAATGAAAACAAGGATGTTTTGGAAAGGCTTGAGCAGTATATAAAAACAAGATAAGAATTGACTTTTATTTGAAGGTATATATATACGTCACATAAAAATAATCCTGCGGCGCGTCAAAGAAATCTATGAGGTACATTTCATTATGCTTCTGCCCGCGCCGGATGCTTTCAGCCGTCGAATACCCGATCAGATCGGACGTCCCTTTTGCCACGGAATACTTAAGGAACGCGTTGTGGTAAATGCCAGTGATCCCCTGGTATGTTGAGGTGGTAAAAAATAGATTATCGCTGTCCACGCCGAATTCGTAATCATCCACAGAAATTCCGGACGCCACGGGTATGGCTTCGCCCGATGAAAGGTTCACGATATTGAGATCCATCAGTTCCTGCCCGCCGGCAACCGAAGGCGCAAGCGTGGCAAGATAATTTCCGTCCGGAGAAAGTTTAAAACTGGCGCCCGGCGCTATCATGCTGCGCGTACCCGTCAATATATCCACGGCATAGATCTGCCCGGTCTGCCCCGTTGATCCGCCGGGATTCAGGGCGTCCTGGTCTGCAAAAAAGAGGCTTTTTCCATCGGTGGCTATTTTGCTTTCATTGCCAATTGCCGTTTCCACCGGAGAAATGCGCGAACCCTCCGGTTCGTCGAAGTTGTACTTCATAAGCCGCATGGTATTGTGGCCGGTCATGGCGTAAACCGTATCCTTCCCCATATCCCAAACAAAGGATGAGGTGAAGTCGCCGAACCCTTCTTCTCCCAGGTTCTTCAGTTCCCCGGTTTCCATGGAATATACATAAAGGACCTTGGAATGCATGGACGTATCCAGAATGGCGAGGTATTTTCCGTCCTGTGAAAAAGCGGCCTGCTCTACAAGGGAAAAATTGGGCAGATCCAACTCGGTTTTTTTATCGTCCCTGCCGATGATCCAGAGCCGTTCCTTCTGGGTGGCGGGAGTGTCCCCGCCCGCGCCGGGAAAATAACTGCGCGCGTAAAGTATGCTCCCGTCCGGAGACGTGCACAAATACCTGCCGTTTTCAACAAGGACGGGCAGGGTTTGTCCCTTTCCGTCCACCTGCAGAATCAGTTTCTGATTCACTTCTTCAAGATCTATGGTTGAATTATACTGGGGAAGACTTCCCGGTTTCAGTTCGAAGGCATAAGGTTTTTTGGTCGCGGCAACGCCCGAAATTTCCGCGGCGGCCTTGTCCGCAAACTCATCGGCCTTTTGCCTGGAAGAAAAAGGACTGGATATCAGCATGATATCGCTGCCGCCCGCGCAGAGCGTGGGCGAAAAACCCAGATCAGCCGGTATCAGGTTTTGCTCGTATTCCTCATAGGCGTTGAGGCCCACAAAATAAGCGGTATCCGTATTGCCCTGAAGCGGTTTTAAGGTTATTTTAAGCCGGTCGCTTTCCTCCTCAAAAGAAGCGGAGATATCGCCGGTCAACTGAAAATACAGGGATATTGAATTATCCCCGGAATTGATTGTCTTGAAAGAACCGCAGACCTGGCTGTCCCTGAACCAGCCGTCGCTTTTCTGGTAATCCCAGTAATCCACGTCCAAATCGACGCGCAGGCGCTGCGGGAGGGAAAGAATGGATGCGCTGTATTTGGGGACCGCATTCAGCTTGGTTTCACTAACCGTTGATTTCCTGCTGCCCTTGATAAAACTCATGGTGATGACTGTTATTTTTCCATTGCCCGCCACCGATATGTCTTTCAGATTTACGTCGCTGCCGAGGTCCTGTCCGCCGCTGATGCTTTGGCCGCCCTCAATCCCGCTTGCGGGAGTCCCTTCAGTCTGGCAAGCGGGAAGCAGAAGCATGTAAAGAACCAGCATAAAAGCGACAACTACAAATTTTATCCGCATATTTCTCCCGTATGTCTGTCCGGTCAATCGCTGCCTGATTATGACGCTATTATTTTTTCGGCAATTTCCTTCACCTGCGCGCGGACTTCCGCCTCGTCGGCGAACGTGATTTTTCCGTCTTCATAAAGGATGTCGCCGCCAATCATTGTTAAAAGCACATCCCGGTCGCAGCCCGAATAGACGATATTGGAAACAATATTGTAATTTGGCACGTAACGCAGATCGGATGTGTCTATGATAACAAGATCCGCATCGCGCCCTTTTTCAAGACTGCCGGAATTGAGTCCAAGCGCGAGCGCCCCGTTTTTGGTGGCAAGTTTCAGTGCCTCCATCGCAGGAAGCGCCGTGGGATCGAGTGTCATTCCTTTCTGCAAAAAAGACGCGTATGTCATTTCTTCCCACATGCTCAGGTTATTATTGGAAGAAGCGCCGTCCGTCCCGAGCGCCACCAATATGCCTTTGTCCGTCATGGTCTTTATGGGGGCGATACCGCTGGCAAGCTTTAAGTTGCTCTGGGGGCAGGATAATACCGCCGTGTTTTTATCGCGCAGGATTTCCATATCCTCTGGCGTTGCGTAAACGCAGTGCGCCGCCAGGAATGGCACATCCAGAAGCCCAAGGCTTTCCATGAGCTGAAGAGGCGTCTTGCCATGTTTGGCAACGCACGCCTCGTGTTCCCCCATGGTTTCGGACACATGCGTATGGATGCCTGTGCCCAGACTCTTAGCGGTATCCGCAATGCGTTCGAGCATTGCGTTGCTGTTGGTATACTGCGCATGCGGCGCCATATAGACGCGTATACGCTCCACATTGTTGTATTTTTTATAGATCGCGACGCCGTCGTTGAACGTGCGCTCCCCTACTTCGGGCGTGGGATCCACTATTCCCCGGGAAATAACCGCACGGTGGCCGCTCTGTTTGATCGCCCGCGCGACGCCGTCCAGGAAGAAATACTGGTCGTTAAATGCAACCGTGCCGTTCCGCGCCATTTCGCAAAGCGCAAGCAGCGCTCCCCAGTAAGTGAGTTCGTCCGAGAGTTTGTCTTCCGCCGGAAAGATCTTATTATTGAGCCAATCCATCAGATTGAGATCGTCCGCCCAGGACCGGAACAGGTTCATGGCGATATGGGTATGCGTATTCACAAAACCGGGCATAACGACGTTGTGGTTGGCGTCCATGATCCTTTGCGCGTTAAATTCATGTCCCGGCGCGCCGACATATTGGATGATCCCGTCCTTGATGTGTATCTCTCCGTCCTGAATGATTTCGTTTTTGTCATTCATTGTGACGATTACGGCATTCACAATCTTACAATTCATTCCTGCGCTCCATATAAATATTCTTTCTGTTTTTCGGTAAGCACGTCCACCGCGCCGCCCATTGCCGCCAGCTTTTTAATGGCTACACTGTAGTCTATCTCATAGGGAAGCTGGTATAAGCCTTTTTTCATTTCCCTGTAATGTTCGCTTAAATATTTGAGAGCCTGGAACTGCAGCGCAAAGCTCATATCCATGATCTCGGCTGGGTGTCCGTCTCCCGAAGCCAAGTTCACGAGACGCCCTTCTGCAAGCAGGTTCAAAACCCTGCCGTCCGGCATTTCATAACCCATGATGTTTTTGCGGAGCTCCTTTTTGGATATGCATATCCTCTCCAGATCGCGGACGCTGACCTCGCAGTCAAAATGCCCGGCGTTTGCAAGCAGCACGCCGCTTTTCATATTGGAAAAATGGCGCTCCGTGATCACGTCTTCGCATCCGGTAAGCGTCAGGAAGATGTCGCCGACGCGGGACGCTTCGTCCATTGTCATGACATCAAAACCGTCCATGATTGCTTCGATCGCCTTCCGGTGGTCGACCTCGGTAACGATCACCCTTGCGCCAAGACCCTGCGCCTTGCGCGCGGCGCCTTTTCCGCACCAGCCGTACCCCGCGATAACCACGCGTTTTCCGGCGATCATCAGATTAGTGGTGCGCATGATGCCGTCCCATACGGACTGGCCGGTGCCATAACGGTTGTCGAACAGGTATTTGCACTCCGCGTCGTTCACCGGAATAACCGGAATTTCGAGTTTGCCCGCCTTATCCATTGTGCGCAGCCGGATAACGCCCGTGGTGGTCTCCTCGCTGGAGCCTTTCACGTTTGCAAGGAGATCCCTTCTTTTTTCATGCAGCATGGCGATCAGGTCCCCGCCGTCGTCCATCACGAAATCGGGCCCGAATTCGAGCGCGCGTTCAAGAAACGTGTTATATTCTTCTTCTGTGCATCCGTGGGTGGCGAATATCTCCACTCCGTCCTCCGCCAATGCGGCCGCAATGTCGTCCTGTGTGGAAAGCGGATTGGATCCCGCAGCGCTCACGCGGGCGCCGCAGGCCTGAAGCACTTCTATCAGATAAGCCGTTTTTGCCTCCAAATGGATGCAAACCGTCATTTTAAGGCCGCGAAACGGCTTGGATCCGGAAAATTCTTTTTCCAGGCCGGATAATACCGGCATATAGTTTTTCACCCAGTCGATTTTGCGCCTGCCTTCAGACGCCAATGACGGGTCCCTTACTATGCTCATCTTTTTACAACCTCCTGATAAGTTCTTTTAAATATTCCGCGAACTCATTTTTCAGGTCTTCTCTTTCAAGGGCGAATTCGCAGGTGGCTTTTAAAAATCCCAGCTTGTCGCCGACGTCATACCGTTTTCCGGTAAGCTCGAGCGCAAAGAGGTCCCCCTGGTGGCACTGTGTGCGAAGTCCGTCGGTCAGCTGAATTTCGCCGCCCGAACCGGGGGGTGTGGACTCCAGTATCGGAAAGATATCCGGCGTAATGATATACCTGCCCATGATTGCAATGTTGGAAGGCGCCTCATTCACCGGCGGTTTTTCCACCAGATCGGCGGCTATATGCAGCAGCCCATCCGAACTTTTTGGAGAAACGATTCCGTATTTATCTGTCTGTGACGGATCGACCTTTAAAACGCCGATAACCGTTCTTTCGTATTTTTCATACACATCCATCAACTGGCGGATGGCGGGTTTTTCCGAAACCATGACGTCATCGCCCAGCAGCACCGCAAAAGGCTCGTTTCCTATAAAATCGCGCGCGCACAGAACTGCATTTCCGAGGCCCTTTACCTCTTTTTGACGGATGTAATTCACATTCACCATTTGGGAGATGTCCCGTACGATTTTTAAAAGGTCGCTTTTTCCTTTTTCCTCAAGTTCCAGTTCGAGCTCCACGGATTTATCAAAATGATCCTCGATCGCCCTTTTGTTGCGCCCCGTAATGATCAGCAGGCTTTCGATACCCGCGCTCACCGCTTCTTCCACAATGTACTGGATGGTGGGTTTATCCACAATGGGAAGCATTTCCTTCGGCTGAGCCTTGGTGGCGGGCAGGAACCGCGTTCCGAGTCCTGCGGCCGGAATAACGGCCTTTTTAATCTTCATGCAATAATCCTCCGTAAAAATCGTCCATCATTTGCTGCATGATGGACCTTGTTTTTTTTGCAATGGCTACTACGGCAAACGGTTCTTTCATATTCTCTATGCCTTCGATATCCTTTGGATAGATCGGTTTGCCGATGATGAGCCGAAGCCTTTTTGGCTTTGGATATACAAAAACCATGGGCAGCACAGGCACATTGTTCCGTATGGCAAAATAAAACGCGCCTTTTTTAAAATTTCTGAGCTGCCGGCAGTATGGCTCTATGGATGCTTCCGGATAGATATGAACCTTGTGTTTGGTGGTTTGAAGCACATTGTTGACATCCTCCTGAAACTTCAAAAAACACTTCACATCGTCCGGCGGAGGCAGCGGCACGCCGCGCAGTATCCGCACAATACCGCCCAAAAAAAACATTTCAAAATTATGCTTCAGCGCGACAAAGTAAGGCGTATCCGGTAAAAACGCGCGGGTAAGCATAGGCGAATCCATATCGTGCACATGGTTGGACACGGTAATCGCGCTTGTATTCTTGAGTGATTTAACATTTTCTTTTCCCGTAATTCGAAATCCCCAATAAAAGTAGCTGAACAGATAAACCCATGATAAACCACCGAATAGAACAATATAATATAAAAACTTTATAAATCCGTTTTTGGTTACATAATCATAGTCTTCCGTCAGTTTTAGTTTTACAGGAGCCCACCAACGTTCGGCAACACCCACTCTTCGGGGGTTATCGCCAAAACTATCGTTGTTACCCATACCCTGATACCATCACCTCACTCGCCGATAATTTTAATCAGTATACGTTTTTTTCTTTTTCCGTCAAATTCTCCGTAAAAGATCTGCTCCCATGGTCCAAAATCCAGATTTCCGTCCGTTACCGCGACAACGACTTCCCTTCCCATGACCGTCCTTTTCAGATGGGCGTCCGCATTATCCTCAAAACCGTTGTGCGCATACATAGAATAAGGCTTTTCGGGCGCCAGGCGCTCCAGCCATTTCTCAAAATCCCCGTGCAGGCCCGCCTCGTCGTCGTTGATAAAGACGCTGGCCGTAATATTCATTGCGTTGACTAAACAAAGTCCTTCTTTTATCCCGCTTTTTGAAAGCGCTGATTCAACGCGCGGCGTAATATTTACAAACTGCCGCCTTGACGGGATCGTCATTTCCAATACTTCGCGATAGCTTTCCATCTTTTCAATCACCCTTTTAAAGTTGTAGTCCCCTTTAAGGATATATTATACTAATCCGCAGTTAAAAATATTGCGTTTTTAACTTGCCGCATTTTATGCGGCAGCGGGCAAAGCCCGCGCGGAAGCCGTGCAATACTATCCGCTTGCGGCTCGCCGCAACGGCAATCAAAGATTGCCGGATCAAAAACATGCAATGTCTTTAATCGCGTAATAGTATTATAACATAAAGGCCGGATAAAAAAAACGCCAACACTGACGTTTTTTTATTCCGTAAAGTTTCTAAAAGAGTCTAGTCTTCGTCCGGAGCGACCTTTTCCACGAGATCTTCGTCGTTTTTTGATACTTCCTGGGCAATTTTCTCTACCAGGTCCTCCAGCATCGTTTCCTTCTTTTTTTCTTTGGGAGCATTCAAAGTACCTGTCTTGTTCGCTTTAGTAGCCAGAAGGATTACTACCGACAGGCAGAAAAGGGACGAAATTGCAATTCCACCGCTGAATGAATAAACGGCCGTGGTAAAATCGACAGCTCCGGAAGTGGAAGCAGAAACCACCTGAAATATAAAGAGAAATGCATCCGCGATAACGGAAACCCATGCCAGGGTATTGACTGCATTTTTCTTTTCGCTGTCCTTCTGGATAATAAATGCGGCAAGAAGCACGCCCGCCAGTATCTGCGGAATATACAAGCCAAAATAGTATAACAGTTCAATGCCGGAATAGGACCAGAACAGCGATATTGCGCCAGTTATTGCAGGCATCGCGAAATAGAAATCCAGCAGCATCATTGTCCAAAGCATGAATTTGACGAAAGAACCCCTCTTTCTGGATGCAAACAACCCAATGAAAAATATAAACAATGCTGTTTGAAAAAGTCCGTTGGATGAAATAAAAATGCTTGCATAATCCGCCGCACCCAGCTGGGTCTGGTAGACCGTAGTGGCCAGATTGTAGAAGTACAGTTCGAAGACAACGGCAGTCACCATAAACAAAAGAGACGTGATGATCCCTGCAAGCGCCCAGCCTTTGAACTTACCCTGAGGTTTTTGTTCGAGAATATTCTCCATAATTTTACCCTTTCTCAATAAAAGTTCATTTTCCACTATAGCACAATTATGTGACTATTATGTGAATATTTAGAAATTTTATTTGTTTTTATCCTTTTCACGCAGTTCGACCCTGCGTATTTTGCCGCTGATGGTCTTGGGCAGCTCGTCCACAAATTCCACGATGCGGGGATATTTATAGGGCGCGGTGGTACGTTTTACATGTTCCTGCAGCTCTTTTTTGAGTTCCTCGGACGGCTTGTAGCCTTTCGCAAGCACGACCGTAGCTTTGACGATCTGTCCGCGGTCGGGATGCGGAACGCCCGTAATTGCGGTTTCAAGAACGGCCGGATGTTCCATCAGCGCGCTTTCCACTTCAAAGGGCCCGATCCGGTAACCGGAAGACTTGATAACGTCGTCCGTTCTGCCCACATACCAGTAATAGCCGTCCTCGTCCCTCCACGCAACGTCTCCGGTATGATAGATCCCGTTATCCCAGACGGATTTGGTGCGCGCCTCGTCCCTGTAGTACCCGATGAACATGCCCACCGGACGCCCGTTATCCGTATGGATTATAATCTCCCCGGGTTCGCCCGGATTGCAGGCGGTCCCGTCTTCTTTGATAAGATCGATATCAAACATGGGGTTTGGTTTTCCCATGGACCCCGGTTTCGGGTCCATCCAGATAAAATTGCCCACCGCAACGGTGATTTCTGTCTGCCCGTAAATCTCCATCAGTTTGAGCCCCGTCGCATCCAGAAACTGGTTGAAAACTTCGGGGTTCAGCGGTTCGCCGGCAATGCTCGCCCATTTGATGCAGGAGAGGTCGTATTTTTTTAAGTCTTCCTTGATGAAATACCTGTAAATGGTGGGCGGCGCGCAGAATGTGGTTATCCTGTGCTTCTCCATAATGGAAAGGAGCTCCGCGGGCACAAAACGGTCGTAATCGTACACAAATATGCAAGTTTCCGCCAGCCATTGCCCGTAAAGCTTCCCCCAGACCGATTTCGCCCATCCGGTATCCGAAACCGTCAGATGAATGCCGTCCGGGTCCGCATTATGCCAGTAGACGGCGGTAACGATATGCCCTAAGGGATACGTATAGTCGTGTACAACCATTTTGGGCATGCCGGTCGTACCCGAGGTGAAATACAAAAGCATAACGTCGTCGTTTTTGGGAGCGTCCGCGCCGGTCGGACGGACAAACGCGGGATCCGCCTTGTCCATTTCCTCCCAGAAATTCAGCCATCCTTCCCTGGACTCGTGCACCAGCATTTTTTTCTCGAGCGTCGGGCTTTCGCTTTCGCATTCTTCGACCTGTTCCTTTATTTCGTCGTTTGACGTGCAGATGATCATTTTGACGCTTGCCGCATTATTCCTGTACACCAGGTCTTTTTTGGTGAGAAGATGCGTTGCGGGTATTGCCACCGCTCCGATTTTATGGAGCGCTATGATCGTGATCCAGAATTCATAATGGCGTTTTAAAATGATCATGACGTGATCGCCTTTTTTGATGCCGTGGGACGCAAGCATGCTGGCGCAGCGGTCGGAGTATTCCTTCATCTCGGAAAAAGTGATCCGTTTTTCCTCTCCGCGCTCCGAAATCCACAAAAGCGCCGGTTTATCCGGTTTTTCAGCCGCCAGCTCGTCCACCACGTCATAGGCAAAATTAAACTGATCGGGTACCTTGATCCGGAACCGTTTTTTAAAATCCTCGTAATCCTTGTAGTTGTTTTCAACATATTTTTCAAACAGTCTCAATTTAAGTTGCCTCCTATTTGGAAATGATCGCTAAAAATTCACAGGGCTCATTGTTTTCGGCGCGCATTGCATGCGGATGAGAAGCGTCAAAATAAATAAGATCCCCTTCGTTCATCAATACCGTATTCTCGTCGATAAAAAAGGTCATGCTTCCGCTTACGATATAATTGATCTCATGTCCTTCATGGGAATTTTTGGCTACCGCCGAATCGGTATCCTTGGGCTCTACGCGCACCAGAAAGGGTTCCATCTTCCGTTTTTTAAATATGGGCGCCAGATGCTGGTACTTGTACGCGTGCCTGCGCTCCATATGGAGCCCCTCTCCGTGCCTGACAAGTGAAAAAACATGCAGCTTTGCGCCTTCCCCCGTGATAATATCGGTGATATCCACTTTCAGTTTATTTGCTACCGTGTATAAAAAGCTGAAAGGGAAATCCCTTTCTCCGTTTTCATATTGCAGGTATTCTTCCAGGCTTTTCCCAACGGCAGCCGCCATCTCCAAAGCTTCGATCTCTTCGATTTCGCGCAGGGCGCGAATGCGCTGAGCTATTTCCAAAATTTCTTTTTCCACAAGAAACACCACCTTTATATATCTTTTTCAAAAAACAACATCTATATTTAAATCTAAGAAAAAAGCCCGTTTACACGGGCAAAACCAGAGCCGCAAACGCCGCTCACTTAACTTTTACAATTTCGCTCTGGAATACGGCTGCAACGCCATAGGTGTCCCAAAGGGTATTGGGTCCCTGCATGTTTTCAAACTTGCTGCCGTACAGCGCCTGTATTTCCTGGGGCTGTGTGCCCGCCTGACGCGTATCGAACGTAATGAACCCGAACACTTCGTCCGGCCATTTTTCGGTTACGGCAAAATCGTAGGAAAGATTGTCCCCCTGTTTGGTGACTTTGACTGTTTCCACTTCCCTGCCTTGTGTATCGTATACTGAAATTGTCCCCAACGTGCCGTCGGCAATATTGGATTCGCCCTTCACCGATAAAACGTTGCCGTTCAAGACCGCCTCGCAGCTTCCGGTTACCTCAACCGCGGCGGCGCCCGATTTCATGGCGGGACGGTTGACAGGAGCGGAGCCCGTGCAGCCCGTTAAAAGGGCGACAATCACTGCCGTCAAAAGGACAATCGCAAGAATCTTTCGCTTCATTCTTTACCCCTTTCGTATTTGAGATCAGAGGGTTTTTTACCCTTTTTTTTAAAAAATCTCACTTGATAGTATAGTGGAAAGTTGCTTTCGTGTAAAGTGTTATTTGAAACCCTAAAGAGTATTTCCCGCTTTATTCAGGGCCCGTTTAGCGCAGGCCGATCCCATTGAAGACGGGCGCACGCTTCGCCCGTATTTAAACGCAAACGCCTGTGCGCTAGCGGATGGTCACCATTCCCCCGCGCTGCAGGGTTCCGGTGTTCCACAGGCGGTCAAAATCCAGCGTGTGCTTCTTGCCCCAGGTGGCAAAATCAACGGACATTTTGTCCCCTTCCAGTTCATACCCGGTCAGCGTAAACCAGTGCCACGTATATTCGTCCAGTTCCGGGTCCCTGTGGGTCAGGAGTAGATAGAGCACGCAGAACCCTTCGTCTATCGCCTTTTTAACGAATTCCCTTGCCGCAGCCGCGTCCTCGTCGCCGCCCAGCAAAGACATCCGGACGTTTGCGTCCGCCGCCTTTGCGTACTCCAGAAAGCATTTCCGAAAGCGCTTTATACTGCGCATTCCCATGAATCCCGGCGTTACATAGCCGAACATGGTTGTCATAAACCGGATAAAATCTTCCTTTTTAATATGAAGGGGATCGTAAGGATAAAGTTCTCTTAAATGGGAAAAATGCCCCGCGAGGTACGCGCAGGCTTCGCTCGCGCAAACCGCCGAGCAGCCGGCCAGCCGCATGAACCTGTCGGCGTACCAATGCTGGTCCCCGCCGTAATATCCTTCTATATTGATAAAGTCAAGCTCTTTTTTCATAAGTCGATTATATCAAATCCTCTCCTGTATTGACAAATGCTATTTTATATTGCATTATAATCATATCTTTTTTCTATATAATCTATTCAGGAGAGTATAATAATGAATCGTGATCTTGAAATTGCAAAAAAGGCCGCAGTTCTGCCTATTTCGCAGATTGCAGACAGCCTTGGCATAGAGCAGGAAGAATGCATTCCCTACGGGTTTGACAAAGCCAAGATTTCCCTATCGATTCTGGACAGAATCAAAGACAGGCCCGCCGGAAAACTGGTGCTGGTCTCGGCAGTCACGCCCACTCCCGCAGGCGAAGGAAAGACGACGGTATCCATCGGACTTGGGGACGCGCTTTCGCTTCTGGGCCAAAAGACATGCATTTGCCTGCGCGAACCTTCCCTGGGGCCTGTTTTCGGTATCAAGGGCGGCGCGGCAGGCGGCGGATACTCGCAGGTTCTGCCAATGGAAGAAATCAACCTGCACTTTACGGGAGACATACATGCGGTGACGTCCGCAAACAACCTGCTTTGCGCCATGATAGACAACCATATCCATCACGGGAACGCGCTGGGCATCGACCCGCGGCGCATCACATTTAAGCGCTGCATGGATATGAACGACCGCCAGCTCCGCCACATTATTTGCGGCCTGGGCACGCCAGCCGACGGATTTCCCCGCCAGGAAGGTTTTGACATCACTGCGGCAAGCGAAGTGATGGCGGTCCTGTGCCTGGCCTCCGACCTGGAGGACTTAAAGCGCAGGCTGGGTGAGATCACGATAGGCTACACCATGCAAAACCCGCACCAGCCGGTGTTCGCAAAAGACCTGAACGCGCAGGGCGCGATGTGCGCTCTTTTAAAAGACGCCATACGTCCCAACCTTGTGCAGACCATCGGCCATACGCCCGTACTCATGCACGGCGGGCCGTTTGCCAACATAGCGCACGGCTGCAACAGCGTGATCGCCACTAAAACGGCGATGCGCCTTGCGGATTATACGGTCACGGAAGCCGGATTCGGCGCGGACCTGGGCGCGGAGAAGTTTCTGGATATCAAATGCCGCACCGCTGGCCTCTGGCCGGACTGCGTCGTGATCGTCGCTACGGTGCGCGCGCTCAAATACCACGGCGGCGTAGCGAAAAACATGCTGAAAGAAAAGAATGCGGAAGCGGTCAGAAAAGGCGCATGCAACTTAAAGAGGCATATCCGCAACATGAAAGAGGTCTACGGGCTGCCTGTGGTGGTTGCCGTCAACCAGTTTGAAACCGACTTCCCTTCCGAAATCGAAGAGATCATGCAGTGCGCCAGGGAATGCGGCGTTCGCGCGGCCGTCGCCACGGTATGGGCCAACGGCGGCGAAGGCGGCAAGGACATTGCGCAGGCGGTGATGGATTCCATTGAAACTTCCAACACGCCCGCGAGGCCGTACGATTACGCCGCGCCAATCAAGACCAAGATCCGCGACCTGGTGACCAAGGTGTACGGCGGCGAAAGCGTGGTATTTGAACCCGAGGCTCTCCGCAAAATTGAAATGTATGAAAGCCAGGGATATATCAACCTGCCTGTGTGCGTCGCCAAGACGCAGTATTCCTTCTCGGACGATCCCAAGAAGCTGGGCGCGCCCGAAGGATTCGAGGTTGACGTGCAGGACATCCGCCTCAACTCCGGCGCGGGTTTCCTGGTGGCGATCACTTCCAAGATCATGACAATGCCCGGCCTGCCCATTGAACCTGCCGCGAACAGCATTACGGTAGACGAAAAGGGCGAAATCACGGGACTGTTTTAAGACGGAACACATTTATAAATCAAGAGACAAGACCGCAAGGCTTGTCTCTTTTATGTTTATTTGTATACCGTAATCAGCCTCTTCATGATCCCGTTCTCCGTAATCCATCTTTCGACCAGCTCCTGCCCTTTTGAAGTCCGCCAGTCCTTTTCGATATCATCGTGGCACATGGACCCGAGCCCTGTACGGGAATGATGGCAAAACCGGCATTCAAGCGGTTCCATGCCTGTGCCGTACAGCTCGCACAGCCCCTTTGACAAGAAGTTGCAGCCAAGATGCGAAAATTCCCGCAGCGCAAAATACTGCTCGCAGCCGCGGAACGCCGGGGACAGGACGCCGAAGCTGAAATCGGGAGCCATCTCCAGCATCATGCGGTTCCCATATCCGGCTTCATTTGCCCGTACGGCTTCGTCCACCGTCCACCAGCCCGGACGCATGCAATAAGCGGTGCATATACCGCAGCTGCACGGCTTGGAGGGCGGATATTTTTCTTCTAAAGAGGGTTCACGTCTTTTGGCCATAGTTCCCCGCGCCTTTCATCAGGCCGCAAAAAAAGCCGATGGTTTTGATCATATATTTGATTACGGCCTGCATGTCCGCAAGGCCGTTTTTCACCATGAAATATTCTTTGGTCAGAGAAATGGACACATAGTTATATTGCTCCGCAAACATGCGCGCGTCCACCTTCCCTATCATGCCGCGCTCGGACATCTTCTTAATCAGGCGCTCGTAGTAATCGGACGGTTCTTTCACAACGCATTGGAAATACGTCTCCGCCGCCTTTTGGTTTTTATATTTTTCGTTGTTGATAACCATCGCGGCGTTTTCCAACATGCTGTTTTCATGGCTTCCGAAGTAAAAAAGAATGTGCTTGAATATTTCCTCCGGCTGCATGATCATCAGCATTTTGTCCACTTCCGCTTCCGTGGGCCGTGATTCGGGCGCTTTTTCCCTGAATACCTGAAACAGCGCTTCCAGAATGCCCTCTTTGCTTTTGAAATGGTTGTACAAAGAACTTTCTTTAATGCCCACAGCTTTTGCTATTTCATTGAGCGAAGTGCTGTCATACCCCTTGCGCGCAAACAAATCTGAGGATACCTCCAGTATCCTGTTTGTTGTTTCTATTCCTTTTTTACGTTTTTGGATATTTTGATTTTTAGGTATGTTCATGTACTTTCCCTCTTCGGGTTTAATATACTATCAAATAATAGTTTAGTCAATATATATACTATATATTAATAGTGCAAATATTGAATTTAATTTATATTGAATGCATAGCTATGCTCCACTTTATTAAGGTTTGTTTATTTTGTACTGTTAATGATTTAATTAATTAGAAGATAAAGGATTAAAAAAAAGAATGTCGAAAATTAAAGAATGTAGTGATTATGTCTATACTGCGTACTTAGTTTCTCAAGCTAAATGAGGTGATATTATGTCAACAGTTTATTACAAACGTCGAGTTAAAGGGAGAACAATCCCTGCTATTATTAATAACATAGGCTATAATTACTATGATATGCCTGTTTATGAAGATGGGTCAATTGACTGTTGGGAGCAAGTTTGTTTTAGCAAGATAACAAGAAAACTGGATTCGGGTTGGCTGACCTTTAAAATTCCTGTGGGTGAAAATATTGATTTTCATGGTTTGGGTTTTTTTAAAATTCTAGATGCCAAGTGGGATTATCCCAAAAAGGAACATTTCAAACAGCACATTGTTGAAACCATCAAAGAGATGAACCCAGAGCTAGTAGGAATTTTCGAAGAATCTTCGTTGGCTACAGAAAAATGGGCAAAGCAGTTTTTATCTAATGAAGTTCCGTATAAAATTGAGGATAATTTTTTTAAGAAAGTTATTGACGGGGAATCGATACATATTTTTTATAAACTTGAAAACAGCTGGATTTTGACCGCCCTCAATTGTTATCAAGACCAGACCATCTCTTTGGATTTTGTACCTGAAAAGGAATTTACATTCGAAGAAATTAAAGAAATGTTTGAAAAGGGAGAACTCACCTGCAACCCTAAAAGTGATTTTAAATTGGTGATTAAAGGACTTGGTATTTTACAAGTCACTTCTATAGATGAAATTTACGATGATAATGAAAAAGTCAAAGAAATTGAAGATTTGCTTAATAAGCTTAGAGGAGAAAAAACAACCCTCCAACTCTGTAGGGAAGTATACCATGAATATCTTGAATACCCCAATGAATATACTCGCAAACATTTAAAAGAAACATATGAGGCGGTTCCTGAGCACGAGCGTTTGTTTCTAGGTGATATGGACAGCAAAGACGGAGATTTTCGGAGGATTATATATCATCCTGAAAAGAAACGGGAAGTTTAAGCTGTTGAATAAAATTGATAGTATGAAAAAGTAAAAAGATTAGTATAAAATGAACTTCTGCTAAGGCTAATAATTCTCATTTGGTGACCTTTGGTTCATCCATTACGCGCCTCCCTGTGACGGAGGGAGAGAATATGTGAAAGAATACAACAAAAACAATATTTCATTAGCTAAAGAGTTGAGAAAAAACATGACGCCGTGGGAACGCAAATTGTGGTATGAATTTCTACGTTCTTACCCAGTTCGTTTTCAACGCCAAAAGGCTATTGGAAATTATATTGCA
>JAEWMJ010000002.1 GCA_023393165.1 Bacillota bacterium
GTATATGCCCACGTCCTCGCCCATCAGGAACACGTTCTCATCCCGCCGCATTTCCTCGCACATCGCTTCTTTTATTGCCTGTGCATATGTTATTTCTCTTGTTTCCATGAGTCATTTACCTCCTTGCCTTATGCGTACACGTCGTCCAGTATGGTATCCAAAGATGGATAAGGGCTTTCCTGGGCAAATTCGACCGCTTTTTCAATCATATCCGTCGCCTTTTTATCCAGCCCGTCCAATTCCTCTGAGGTTGCGTATTTATTTTGGATCATATAATCGCGCATCCGCAAAATCGGATCTTTCAGTTTCCATTCCGCCAGTTCCTGTTTGGTGCGGTACACACAGGCGTCGCTTTTGGAATGTCCCATATGACGATATGTCTCGCACACAAGCAGCATTGGCCCGTTATTTTTGACGTACTCTTTTGCCTTCAGCGTTTCGCGGTATACCGCGACCGCGTCGTTTCCATCGACCGTTTTCCCCGGTATGCCGTAAGAAACGGCCCTCTGGGACAGATCGGAAATATTGACGCTTTTTTTAACGGAGGTGGACATACCGTACTGATTGTTCTCGCATACAAACAGTACGGGCAGCTTCCATATGGAAGCGAGATTGATCGATTCATGGAAACTGCCCTCGTTGGTGGATCCGTCTCCGAAGAAGCATACTACGATCCTGTCTATCTTTTTCATTTGCGTTGTCAGCGCGGCGCCAACTGCTATCGGCTGGCCGCCGCCTACTACACCGTTCGCCCCCAAATTGCCACTCTCCAGGTCGGCAATATGCATGGAGCCGCCTTTCCCCTTGCAGTAACCGGTTTCCTTTCCCAAAAGCTCCGCCATCATTTTGTTCAAATCGATCCCCTTGCTGATGCAGTGCCCGTGCCCCCGGTGTGTGGACGTCATGATATCGCATTCGTCCAGCGCAGCGCAGACGCCTGCGGCTGTCGCTTCCTCGCCCGCATACAAATGCGTTGTCCCATGGACCATGCCCATAGAAAAAAAGTATGCGACCTTTTCTTCAAATTTGCGCGTCAGGAACATGTTGAGCTGCATTTTCCATAAGAGTTCCTTTGAAATGTTTTTCATGTAAATCACCAACTTTTATATAATTTTGAAAATATTACTTTATACAACGTCCGATCGTTTGCCCTGCCTTGCAAAGGCAGCACAAAAGACAGCCATAAAAGCCGCCTGCCGGCTGTTATGCGCGCTTCCTGGCATTTGGAGTATTTATCGTGTCAGCCTAATGTGCGATCAGTTTCCACTGTTCCCATAGTTTTTCCATATTCCCTACCAACTTTTTGTACAGTTCATACTTTTTGCGGTAAATAGCTTTCTTTTCAGCATTGGGCTGGCAGATATATTTTATTTTTACAAATCTCAGTACAGCCTCCTCGTAATTTTCTATTGCGCCTGTGCCGACCGCAGCGCACATGGCTACGCCCATAGTACCCAGTTCTTTTGCATCCGAAACCTCGATCGGCAGTTGCAGTACGTCTGCAAAAATTTGTACCCATTCCTTAGACCTCGAAGCGCCGCCCGATATTCGTACCGCTTTTGGCATGCTTTCCCGGAACCCCAAAAGCTTTTCTATATGCATCATCGCAGAAAAAACAACGCCCTCATAAATCGCCCTCAGCAAATGCGCTTTTTCATGGTAATAACTCAGGCCCATAAAGCACGACTTTGCATCGGCGTCCACATTTGTTCCATATAGGAAAGGAAGAAAAATAACGGAACAGTCTTCGGGCTGCACGCTTCCAACCAGTTCGTTGCATAGCTGGTAGATGTTCCAACCCTCTCGTGTTGCCTCTTCCACTTCCTTCGCCATGATTTTGCGGACGAACCACTCCAGGTTGCTGGCTGAAGTCATGCTGCCTTCCATGATAAGAAACAGGTCATTCATAGCGTACAGAGATGTCATCAACAAATCCTTATGTATAATGGGCGTCCTGGATAAGTATAAGTTTATGGACCATGTGCCGGTGGTGACGCTTAATTTGTCTTCATCTATCACGCCGGTCGCCAGCGGGCAGGCGCAAAAGTCCACCATCCCTCCCATGACAGGCGTCCCCTCCATAAGACCGGTAAGGCCTGCAACTTCTTTTGTGATCCCTCCGCATATTTCATAGGAAAGGCGGATAGGAGGCAGGAGGCGTTTATACTCGGCAAGCCCGAATAATCTTAATACCTCGTCATCGTACTCCTTGGTCTGCAGGTTCACCAGATTGGTAGCCGACATGCTGGTAATCTCGCCATATGCTTCGCCCGTTAGCCTGAACCGTACATAATCCGTACAGGGAAAGGCATATTGCGAGCGAGCCAGCGTCTCTTTTTCATTTTCTCTGAACCAGGCCAGTAAAGGCGAAAGCTGCCCGGCCCAGATATTCTGATTGGTTATTGGTAAAACCTTGTCAAATACCCCCGTTTTGTACCATTGCCTGACAATGCCGGCAGAACGGGTGTCTGTAGAAATGACGCCCTGGTATGTCGGTTTCCCGTCAAATCCCACCAAATACAGCCCGTTTCCGTGGCCGGATACAGCCAGGCCTTTTATATCGGCCGGATCGATGGCGGATTTTGCAAGCACTTCTTTTATACAGCGGATATTTGCCATGAACAGCTCGTCCGAATCGCGCTCCACACAATTCATCTTGGGAATATGGGGCTCAACAGAAATACTTGAAACCGCAATTTCTTTGCCTTCCACGTCAAACAAGCCTGCTTTTGTCACACTTCCCCCGTTGTCTAAACCGATGAAATACTCTTTTTTCATTTCTGTACCCTCCGTTTTGATGAGACTCATGAGCCGCTCATGGCTTTGGCCATCATTTCTTTCAGGAACCGTCTTGCATTCTCCAGCGTACTGTAATAGTCCGGATTGTCATCCGTCCACATTTCCGCTACAAACAGCCCGGCGTACCCCGTTTCATACAGCAGCCGAAAGAAAGATTCAAAATCAACTATCCCCTCACCATAAGGTACACGGCGTATTTCCCCTCTCTTTGCATCTTTCAGATGCACGGCAGCAATATGCCCCGAACCGGATAGGATATCCTTCATTATATCGTCTTTCGACATTCCCGCTGCCGTCAGGTTGCCGATATCAGGGTATACCTGGAGCCACGGGGAGTTCACGATCCCTACATATTTCATAGCTTTTTGGACCGAATTGACAAAGTCGGTATCCATCGTTTCAAAAGCCAGAGTAACAGCATTCAGGGCAGCAAATCTCGTTACATCCCGCAGCCCTTCAAAGAAAAGGTGCGCCGTGTTTTCATTTCTTTCCCCGTAAAACTCATCGTAACTGGCCAATTGGATAACCCTGATCCCCATCTCGACAGAAAAACGGATCGCGTCTTTAATGAGTTCTATGCCTTTTTGTCTTTTTTGAGGATCTTCGCTGCCGATGGTAAATTTTCTATTTGCACTCAAGCACATGGTCAGTATGCGAACGCCAGTTTTATTCATTGCCCTCAACATTTCAATTTTTTGGCTTTGGGGCCAGGTAAGCCTGTCAACCTTTTCCTCGGTTTCATCAATGCTGATTTCTAAAAAATCGTAGCCCAAGCTCTTTACAGCGAAGAGTTTTTCTTCCCAGGAAAGATAAGATGGAAGGGCTTTTTCATATATGCCCAGTTTGCAATCCAATATACTTTTCAAGTTAATTTACCCACCTTACAAGCTTTTTAGCTGAATACCCGGCTATTTCTGGCCGTAATTCATAAATATTTCGACAGCAAGACGATTTTGCTCCTCATTCATCAAGACTGGGTTTCCGGCAGCTTTTGCAACAAGATATGTCTTTGCAGCCGTTTCCATGTACACCGCGGCATACAGCGCTTCTTTTAAATTTGCGCCTATGGTCACGACGCCGTGATGCTTTAAAATGACCGCCCTTTTCCCCTTGGCGTATTCAACCGTTTGTATCCCCATTTCCAGGCTTCCCGGCGAGCTGTACGGCGCAACATTCACCTCGCCCAGTGTTACATTGGAAAGCGTAGTAACCGCAACGGGCAGCGTATCCGCGATCAATCCCGCAGCCGTTGCATAAACCTGGTGGGTATGGATAATCGCGTTCACTTCAGGCATATGCCTGTAAATATACTGCAAGGCAATGGTATCCACCGACGGCCTTCTTGTACCTTCAATAATATTATCATCACGGTCAAAAACGATCAGGTCGTCCTCCACCATTGTGTCATAATACATTCCGGAAGGCGTAACGATATAATCTCCGTTCTCCTTTCTTACGCTTACGTTTCCGCCGGACAAAGCGATCAGCTCGTTCTCTTTCAGTTCCAGCGCCGCCTTAATAATTGCTTTTTTATCCTCGCTATACATATTTCCCTCTCCTATCGTAAACTTTATAAATATTGAAATTAAAATCAAAATAATGTAAAATGGTAAACGAAGCAGATTAAACTAGCACAAACCGTTTACTCTTCTTCAAGTGTTATAGGACGAACAAAAAGGGTGTTGCCGCATCCTTTTTGTTTGCTGCGGGATCCCCAAATCTTCAAAACTTAGGGTATAGTTTAGTTGGGAATTCCCCGCCGTCATATTATTCTTCGGGATAAAGAATGATCTTGATCGCTTTTTTATTCCTGACCAGGTCAAATGCTTCCCTGAAATCGAATATTCCCATTTTGTGTGAGATCATGGATTTCATATCGATGCTTCCCGCTAAAATCAGGTTCATGGAATTCCTCCATGAAATCCAGTTGTACCCGAAATGCCCCTTTATCGAAATCCCCTTATTCACCGCAATATCCAGCGAATAGTTGACCGGCCGGCTGTCATAGCCGATTTTAACGATCTGTCCCGCAGGTCTTGTGATATCCAGCGCCTGCAGCAGAACCTGATTCAGCCCCGCGCAATCTGCTGTCAAAACAACTTCTTCCCTTCCGGTAATCTCGCTTACCCGTTGTTTTACATCCTCCTTATCCGCAACGACGACATCCGTCGCACCAAGCTTCCGCGCCAGCTTAAAACGTTCTTCATCCTCAGACAAGCCGATGGCGATTATCTTGCTTGCACCGGAAACACGCATCGCCTGAATCGCAAACAACCCAAGAGGGCCCACGCCGAAAACAGCGCCAAAGTCCCCTGGCATTATGCGGGATTCCTGCACAACGGCCATATATCCGTTACAGCAGGGATCCAGGATAGCAGCCTCCTCAAAGCTTATCCCTTCCGGTATGCGCATCAGGCTCTGCGGAAAGGTTTTGAGCGTTTCGCCCAATATTTTAACATACTTAGTAAAACCGCCGTCCATGCCATACCCAAGTCCCAGGCGTTCGCTGCAATAAAGGAAATTTGACTGCCCGCAGGCATAGCATTTTCCGCACACCTTTCCTGTATTATCTGAAACGACGCGGTCCCCTGGTTCCCAATCCTTCACATTCTTTCCCACGCGCGCCACAACGCCCGAAAACTCGTGCCCAAGGATAACGGGCGGTCTTAACAGTTCTTCATGTCCCCCGTTGTCAAAGGCAATGTCCGTTCCGCAAACACCCGCCGCTTTTACTTCCAGCAGCACATCGTTTTCGCCAATCTGGGGAACGGCAACGTCTCGGATCTCAGTTTCGCCTTTTCCGAAACCATATTTCACAATCGCTTTCATGTCATCCTCCGATTATTATCTAACTCTCACTAAAATACCTGTTTGGAATCCTAACACATTCATCCACTTGCCTGTTTGTCCTTAAATCTTTCACTTCCTCCTTACTAAGCAATTGATATTTGTCTCTCTCACAACTTACCATACACAAAAAGCCAAAAGGATTATCAGACGTATTTATAAACTGATGCGGCTTCCATTCGGAAATGATAAAACAATCAAACGGTTTCGCATCATATACATTTTTATCAACGATCACTTTTCCAGACCCGCGCAGTATAAACACAATGTGCGTATGCCGGTGCTTCTCAAGTGTTGTAAATCCCTCCTTGCCGCATTCAAAATATCTCACTTCAAAACTCACTCCATCAGCCGCAGAAACAATATTTTGCCGTTTTACATTCCGGAACGTAGCAGACTCCGCCATGGACTTGTATTCTATCAAGCGAACCTTATCCCAGACATATTTGCTGCATTCCAGCCGTTCCCTGCGATTCATTATTCATTCTCCTCAAATCTATCATAACGTGTATTTTAAACTCACACCCGGTAGCTCCTAAATAAACCAGCCAATTCAAAGCTATTCCTTTTTATTGAGCGGCCCCGGCCATACAGTGCCGGGGCCGCTGTTTTTATTTTTTACTTGTTGAATGCATCCAGGTAGGGCTGCACATTGTCCTTTGTCACACCTATCATATCGATATAGGTTTCTTTCTCATCCAGGGTTTGGCCTTTCGCTAAAGCAAGCGCTTTATCGAATGCCAGTCCGCCTTCCAGTTCGGCATCCTGGAATACAGTGTATTCCTGCCTGCCGTCTTTGATTGCCTGACAAGCGTCTTTGATTGCGTCTATGCCTGTCACGATTACTTTGTCATTCATACCTACTGCCTCCAGCGCCTGGATCGCGCCCAGCGCCATTTCGTCGTTATGGCAGATTACCGCGTCAATTTGATCGCCATAGTCCTGAATATAGTTTTCCATCAGCTCAAGAGCGCCATCTCTTGTCCATCCGGCTGTTTTTATTGCAAGAGCTTTTACATTAGGATACTTTTCCAGCATGTTTTCAAGACCCTGTCTTCTGTCAAGCATTGCGTAGTAGCCTTCAGCGCCTTCCAGTATGATACAGTTGAAGGAATCGCCAAGCTGGTCGGCAACATACTGGAACATCATCTCGCCTGCTTTTACATCATCCGGGCCGGCATAGGCATCAATTTCGGCATCAACGCGCATATTAACGCCGATATACGGAATTCCCGCTTCTTTGGCGGCTTCAACACCCTGTACCATGGAGGCGGCGTCGCAGGGGGCAATGATCATAGCGTCCACACCTTTAGTGATAAACTCATCCACATGTCCGAGCTGTACTACCGGATCCCATTTTGCATCGCGAACAAGCAGCTCTACGCCTGCGGCATCCGCTTTCTCCTGCATTGCTTCCGTCATGAGCGTTGCAAATTCAGAGAGCCAGTACACGGAATATCCAATGGTAAGCTTCTCTCCATCGGCCGGTGCGGCAGCTTCGCTTGCAGCCTGGGTCGCCTCTTGGGTTGCCGCCTCAGAAGCAGCTCCAGTTGCAGATTCTGTGGCAGGATTCGATGGAGCACATCCCACCAGGCCGTAGGCAGCAAATGCCACGACCAATAACATTACAACCAGTACTTTCATTTTTTTCATTCCTATACCTCCTCTTATAATTTGTTAAGTTTTATTAACTTAACCATGTTATAGGACATTTATTAAATTTAGAAACCTCTAAAATAATTTATCATTGTTCCTGCTTGTTTTTCATGGAATCGATCAATACCGCCAGGATGATTATAATACCCTTTATTATTTGCTGCGGATAAGACGCTACATTCAAAAGATCCATTCCGTTATTGATAAACCCGATAATCAGCACGCCCGTCAACGTTCCCAGCATGCTGCCCGATCCTCCCATCAGGCTTGTCCCGCCGATAACCACGGCTGCTATCGCATCCATTTCATAGCCCTGCGCAACCTGCGGCAGGCCTGCACTCAGCCTGGAGGTCAGCACTACGGAAGCAACCCCGGTAAAGAAACCGGCAAGCACATATGCAAAGAACTTTACAAACCTGATGTTGATACCTGAGGCACGTGCAGCCTGTTCGTTGCCGCCCACCGCATAAATGTAACGGCCAAAGGGAACGTATTTTAAAAGTACTATTGTGGAAATCACCACGGCGGCCAGTATCCATACGGGAATCGGGATTCCCAAGAGATCTCCTTTGCCGATTACCAAAAAGGCTTTGTGAACACCCGATACCGGCTTACCGTCGCTGAATGTAAATGCAAGTCCGCGTGCAATCGTCATCATGGCCAGCGTCATGATAAAGGGTGCAAGGTTGAAAACCGAAATAAAGAACCCGGTAATGCATCCAAGACCCGTAGCGATCGCTATGGCCACAATAATGCTCACCCACCAGGCGGTGTTTGCTTCGTTGGCGATCAGGGCGGCAACAACGCTGGAGAGGGCAACAACCGCTCCAACACTGAGTTCAATGCCTCCAGTTAAAATAACCAGTGTCATTCCTGTTGCGATAATGCCGTTGATGCTTATCTGCCGAAGCACATTCATCAGATTCGTCGGTTTCAGAAACGAATCGGAAGCAAATGCAAAGAATATAAATATAATCAGCAAAACAATCAGTGTATTGTATTTGATTAATATGTTCTTCACATTCCCTCTTCCGGATTTGTCTAGCGATTTTGAATTCAGTCCACTCATTTTTTTATCCTCCATGCCAATTATTTGCTGGTTGCCAAATGCATTATTTTTTCCTGCGTAATATCCAAGCCGGCCAATTCTCCGGTCATTTTACCTTCGTGCAAAACAAGAACTCTGTCGCACATGCCCACAACTTCCTGCATTTCGGATGAGATGAATACGACCGCCTTGCCTTCTTCGGCCAATTGTGAGATGTGGCTGTAAAAATCGGTTTTTGCCGCAATGTCAATGCCTCTCGTCGGTTCGTCGAAAATCAGTATTTCAGGGTTTGTGATCAGCCACTTTGACAGCACAACTTTTTGCTGGTTTCCTCCGCTCAAGGCTTCCACCCGTTGCTCCAGGCTGGGTGTTTTAATTTTTAGTATTTCAACGTACTTCTTTGATTCTCTTTTGACTTTCTTCCAGTTAATAAAGCGACCCGAGGTAAATGAGCGCAGTTTTGTCATCACAATGTTGTCTTTTATGTCCATATGCATGACAAGGCCTTTTAACTTTCTGTCGTCGGTAATCAGTCCAATGCCGTTTTTTATGGCGCTTCTCGGACTATTGATGGCTTTTTTCTCTCCAAAAACATAGATATCGCCTTTATCCGGTTTGGTCAGGCCAAATATCGCCTCCACGATTTCGGTTCTCCCCGAGCCCATTAATCCGGCTATTCCAAATATTTCGCCGCGGTGAACTTCAAAGGATATATCCTTGAATTTCTCGCCTTGCGATAACCCCTTCACTTGCAGCACGGTTTCCTGTATTTTATTCTGGCGTTTGGGATAAACGTCCAGAATATCACGGTCAACCATATTCTTAACCAAAATGTTCCTTGGCACGTCGGAATAGTCATATTCAGCCACCTTCACGCCGTCGCGCAGAATACTTATTTCATCAGATATTTCGTATATCTCCTCCAGTTTGTGAGATATATATATAACGGAATGCCCTTCACTCTTTAATTTGTTGATCAACTTAAATAGTATTTTTGTTTCCGCTTCGGTAATAGCGGAGGTAGGCTCGTCCATTATAAATATCCGCGAATTATAGGATACTGCTTTTGCAATTTCACACATTTGCATTTGCGCAACTGTCAGGCTGCTCATTTTTCTGGTCGGAGAAATGTCCAGGTTGATCGTATCCAGCAATTTTTTTGCTTCCGCATTCATTTTTTTAATATCAACAAATAAATTGTTCTTTGTTCTAAATTCTCTCCCCAAAAACAGGTTTTCTGCCACCGTCATATCCAGTACATTGATCATTTCCTGATGAATAATTGATATGCCGCATTCGATTGCTGCTTTTCTGTTTACAAAAGTGATTTCCTTTCCATTAAAAAGTATCGTTCCGCTGTTCGGCTGCGTTTCTCCGGCTAATATTTTCATTAATGTAGACTTGCCAGCGCCGTTTTCTCCTACCAATGCGTGAACGGTTCCCGGCCGTATTTTGAGCGAAACATCCTTTAAGGCCGCAACGCCAACATAAAATTTTGAGATATTCTTCATTTCAAGTAAATACTGTTCTTCCACCATTATTTCACCTCATGAGATAAAGAATTATTGTTATAACTTTTATAATTGTTATAACTGTTGTTTTTATTACTATTTTTTTGTATATACCGGTATTATGGATAAACTTATTGCGAGAATGATTAGTCTTTTATTATGCAGATTATTATTGGGAAAATGTTGCCTTTGGTTTTTTGTGTTATGTATTTTTGTGAGTTATTTTGTATATTCGCATCATAACATATGACATTACAAAAGTCAATGTATTTTTAATAAAAAATTTTTCTATAAATATTGTCTGTAAAAGTTTATTGAAAATTTTTTTATAATATAATATAATGTGTCTATTAAAAGGTGTAGGGAGGGATCACTTTGGATCCAAGATATGATGAAACACTCATGGTCAAATGCGCAGAAATGTATTACCTTGAAGGTTACACACAAAGCGTAATTGCAAAACAGTTTGGTTTGTCCAGATCATCGGTTTGCATGATTTTATCGGATGCAAGGGATTACGGAATCGTAGAAATCAATATTAAAAACCCAAAAAGATATAACGAAGGCCTGGCAAAAGACTTGATGGAAAAGTTTCCTTGTCTTCAAAAATGTTTTGTTGTGCCAACCAGTATTACTTCCATTGATATATTAACAAAGATTATTGCATCCCAGGGAGCGTCGGTAGCAGAAAATGAACTCGCAAGCCACTCCACTCTGGGTGTAGCATGGGGCACTACGGTTTACGAATTTATGCAATCCTTTAAAAACGAAAGCAATCTCAACGATATCGAGGTCATTCCCTTAATCGGCGGCACCAATCATGTTTCCTCGGAATTTCAATTAAATGAAATGGTACGAAAACTTGCCAAAAAACTGCAGGGCACGCCTACGTTCATCTATGCACCGGCATACGCCGAATCAATAGAAGATAAAAATCTATATATGAAAAGCCAGTCAATGCAAAACCTTGCCGAAAAGTGGACCCATATGGATTCCGCCATCGTCAGTGTCGGTTCCTTGCCCGAGTATTATAATAACAAGGTGCTTTTCGACCCATTCGTTATAAAAACCGTATTTGAGCAGGATATAAACCGCGCCGTCGGCGATATCTGCGGCAGAAGGTTCAATTTCATGGGGCAGTTTCTGAGTGACGATCATAACAGAAAGCTGATAGCAATCAAAAAAGAGGATCTTTTAGCTATCAATAAGGTCATTTGTATCGCAGCAGGTAATCATAAAGTCCTATCTATTATCGGCGGCTTGCGTACCGATACCATTAATACACTGATAACAGATGAAAATACAGCAAATATGGTATTAGATATTTCCAATATCTAATACCATATTTGGCGATGGTATATGATACGTTTAAATAATCTATTGTTCCTTACCCCCGCGGCATCAGCACGACTGTGGCCGTACCCTGAAGCAATTATCATTTATTTAATAATGTTCGTGGTCCCGGCTTTTCGCAGCAGAGGGATTGATTCCTTGCCTATGTACCCGACGGCGGCAGCGGCACAAATGGTATGTTCTTTAGGGATTCCCAATTCAAAAAGAAAATTCCGCACGCCCTCGTCATTTCGCAGCCAATGCAGTTGGTTGAGATAACAACTTCCCAAGCCGAGAGACTGAGATGCTAAAAACAGATTTTCAAGCGCAAGCGCGCAGTCTGCCATGGCATTTTCATAATTAGGCCGATTTGAAGCAACAATAACAGTAGGAGCATGGTAATAAAAATTGTAGCCGTTTTTTTGCGAGGTTGTTTTGGCACTTTGCTTGGCCGGATAGTCATCGTCAGGAACCCAGTGTTGAAACCCTTCCCGCACAAGGCTGTTCAGCTTCAATAGAATATTTTTGTTTTGAATGGAAGTGAATAACCAACTTTGATTATTGCCTCCGCTGGGCGCCCATACAGCGGCGTCAAGCAAAGTTTCCAGTTGCTCCTGTTCAATTTGCCGCTCCTGGAACTTGCGGGTACTCCTGCGCGAGTGGATGCAATCCAGCACTTCATTCCGAATCATAGCGGTTCCTCCTATCGGCAGCCGGAAATCTTTGGCTGCAAATCAATATTAATCCCAAGCTCAATTTAAATCAAGCATCAGTAGATTATTTTAATACCCGCGCTTATACCCCATATTCATACATGATTTATGGAAATCAATAACTTTTTGCATATTTTATATTCCCAAAATACAATATTGCGGTATAATAATACAATAACATTTCAAATGAGGATTTTATATGGAGCTTTTAAAAGAACGAATTCGCAGGGATGGTAAAATCAAAGACGGCCACATAATTAAAGTGGATTCTTTTTTAAATCATCAGATTGACATTAAATTGATGGGTGAGATTGGAAAGGAATTCAAACGCCTGTTCGACGGAGAAAACATTACCAAAGTTATCACTATTGAAGCAAGCGGCATAGCCGTGGCATGTTTGACGGCGCAGTATTTTAACGTGCCGGTCGTTTTCGCCAAAAAATCAGAGAGCAAAAATATTGACGGCGACGTATACAAGACAACCGTTACGAGCTATACCCGCGGCAAAGACTATACCGTCATTCTTGAAAAGCGTTTTTTAACTTCTAATGACCGGATTTTGATTGTAGACGATATTCTTGCTACCGGCAAGGCGCAATTTGGCCTTCTGGACATCAGCAGGCAGGCGGGCGCAACCGTAGCCGGTATCGGAATTGTGATTGAAAAGGGATTCCAGGGAGGCGGCGACCAGCTTCGGAAAGAAGGATTCAATCTGCATAGTCTCGCCATCATTGACAGCATGGAAAGCCAAACGCTGTTTTTCCGCGAATAAACGCAATCATACCAGCGGCCGGAGCCCCACTTCCGCCCTTTGCGCCGAGAAAAGCGCTGATTTTATATCTGCCGGATAATGGGCAGTCTTCGCCACCTAGCGCTCGTGCTTTTCTATGTTTTACCGCCGGATGCACCGGACACACGGCGCATCCAAAATCCGGCTGAAAACTGAAAACAAGGCGTTATTCTTTTTATCTGCACTTCAGCCAGCCCGGACACGTCATACCATTGTTTGTTCGATTGACATGCTTTCCATCTTATGCTCAATGCCGTTTATATATTCACATCCAAAAATCATTTGAATATAAAAATATATAATTGATAATTTCTGGGATTCATGCTGCCCAAGCAGCCATCTTGCAGCCGTCTTATCCTCATTCTCCCCAAGCGTAATTACCGAGCCGCCATAGCCGGTGTACATAATAGCTGACATAACGGGAATTTCAATCCACAATACTCTTTTTATCCTGCAAATTGCGGCTTTGCGCACAAAAAGGGATGATGATCCATCCCTTTTTTTACCAGTCCGAAGTTAGAACTTTCTGTAAACAATACGTTTTTCAATTGACAAAACTGCAAAACGAATATAACATTGGGTCTATGCGTTTAAAACATACAAAAAAAATAAATATATTTACCGGAGGGATCATGGGCAAGACTAGAGCATCCGAAACACCTATCACCTCCGACCGTGAAAACAACCTGAACATAATCCGTTTTTTATCCGCACTGATGGTAATTTACGGGCATATGTTTTCTCTAGTTCACGCAAACAGCCAGCCTGTATTTTTAGGTCAATCCATTGCCACGATTGGAGTCTGCATCTTCTTTATACTCAGCGGTTATCTGGTCGGCCTAAGCTATGAAAGGGACAGCAATGTACTTCGTTATGTGATCAGAAGAAGTTTCCGCATAATACCGGGACTGATCATGCTTGTTCTGATTACTGTTTTTATTATCGGACCAATTTTTACTACCGGATCAATTACCGAGTATTTTTCGAGTCCGTTGATCGGTGAATACCTGAGAAACATGGCATTCAGGATCAGCTATATTTTGCCGAATGTTTTTACAGCCAATCCGTATCCGCAAGCGGTCAACGGTTCGTTGTGGTCGCTTCCGGTTGAAGTGCTGATGTATGCGTTTCTTCCCCTTCTCCTCTTTGCCCTGAAAAAATTCAAATATAAGGATATCGTTTTGGCAGGTGTCACCATTCTGCTGATAGTCTTAAATTATTATCCGGCGCTGGGCAATATAACCATCTACCATGTCAATATCTTGCAGGCGCTTTCAATTGCTCCTTATTTTTTGATAGGATATTTATTTTCCGTTCCTCAAATAAAAAAGATTCTGAATCTGCAGGTGGCGTTATTTATATTTATATTGTTTGCCTTTATACAGGTTCCAGCAGAAATCGGGGTCCTGCTGGCGTATATCGTTATTCCGTATACCGTATTCTCACTTGGGTTTGCAACCAAGCCGGTATTCATGAAATTCGGGGTAAAAAACGATTATTCTTATGGACTGTTTTTATACGGCTTTCTTTCGCAGCAGATGCTTATTGATATATTTTCCATCAGGATGGGGGCTGCCGTTCCGTTCTTCATATATCTTGCATTGAGTATCGGACTGTCTTTCGCATTTGCGCTTTTGTCATGGCACTGCGTGGAAAAGCCCATGCAGCAGCTTTCGCGCCGCCTCTTAACCAAACTCAGTCGACGGGATTCAAGATAAACGGATATGATATTTCCGGAAAATGAAAAGGGATGCATCCTGCATCCCGTTATTATTTTGTTAAAGTATCACTTAAAAAATCTTGCAATCTCAATTTCCGCATTTTCAACGGAATCGGAACCATGAATGATATTTTCGCCCGTACTGTTCGCATAGTCGCCGCGAATCGTACCTGCCGCAGCCTCTTCAAATTTAGTGGCGCCCATCAATATACGCATGCCCAAAACCGCATTCTCCCCTTCAACAATCATTGCCAGTACTGGTCCAGATGTCATATAGTCCAGAATTTCTGGAAAGAACGGCTTGTTTGCGATATGCGCGTAATGCTCGCGCAGGATCGCCTCATCAAGCGTCATCATTTTCGCATTTGTGATCCGATATCCCTTTTTTTCGATTCGGTCGATCACTTCGCCAATCAGCCCTCTTTTGATACAGTCCGGTTTAAGCATAATATACGTTTTTTCAACAGACATTCTTCAACCTCCCTTAACGAATGATGTAAATGTCATGAGTATACCAATAATTTTGATGTTTGGCAACATCTATATATTTTTAGAAAACGCTGATGGCAAACTTATTTCATATTGCCTATTTTTTGTTCGGGTTTTTAGGGAACCATCCTTTGGCTACTCTTTTTTTCTGTTCAAAAAGTTCCAAAATGCTCCATAAAAAAGCAAACCCTGCAACCGCCGAAAGAGCGGACAGAATAAACATTTCCAAAAACAGGGAAAGCACTTCACAGAATACTCCTGCAATCAAGAAGAGCGGCCAGGCTCTTGCACCCCAAAAGTATTCCGTCTTTATGATAACGGGATGTAAAATCCCAATAATCAAAAATGTACCGACTCCCAGAATAACGCCGTCGAAATTCATACTCTTTCCTCTATCTGTTTTAAATATCTATCGCCATTTAATTAATTATCCGACAATAGATCAATATGTTTTAATTTTATTTAAAATAACTTGAAAAGCCTCTGCTCAAAGTAAGGTTCGTTCATTTCGGCAGATACCCATGGTTTTTTAACTCTCTAGATCATACAGTTCCTTTAGGTGCTCTTTCCCCCGTTATCCGGAAAGCGTTATATTCCAAACCGGTAAAACTTAATTTTCAGAAATTTAACTTCTCACAACTTCTCTTAACATGAATAAAATACTCCAGGATCAATTTTAGGGGGTTTTCTAATGGCAGAGCTTACATATTCAAATACATATGAAAACCAGTTTTGGCTGCAGATAATCGGCGATTATGCCAGACTGTTGATACAGGCTTTTTCACCCGACCAGAAAGGAGAAATCCAGCAGGCAAGAGATTATATAAATCTGTTTGACAACCTGCTTAGCCGGGCGCGGCAAAACCCGACGGCCGATCAGCTTGCGCAACTCAACAGGGACGCCTATACTGCCACAAAGAATATTCAAAATTTTTTTCTGCAAATGCTGAGCCTGCAGGTCAGGAGCGGGTCCCCAATATTTATAAAACCTACAATAATAAGCAACGCGGTGACGTTTACAGAAGAATACCTTTACCTGCTGGACGCATTTATGAATAATAAGCAGCCGGCCGCGGTTACCGCTCTCCAACTGGAAATCTACTGGCTGCCCGCGTTCATACAAATAGCAAAAGTCATTACAGATTCGCTGGGGCTATATCAGGTTGATTTCAGACGGAAGGCGGATGATTTTTCGAACAAGTTTATAAACCTGCTTTTGGCGTCAATGGATTTACAGGGAGTATCCAGAATAGGCACCAACGATTTCCCCATGCAGAATGAGCATCATAAAGAAGTAATCAATGCCCTGCAGGAATTTTCCGGTTTTCTGGAAATGCTCGCAGCTCTATGCCAGCAAAACAGAATGCCTGGATCGTTGTCAACCCTTTATCTGGACAGATCAGACAGACTGGCATGCTATGTTTTAAAGCAATTGGCAGTATTGACTGATGCGAAAATACCGGAATGTGACCCTACCAGGCCAAGAATCTGCCACATTTAAAAAGCAATGATATCAAGCCAAGTTACCAGCTAAAATACCGTTAGTTCCATAATAGGAAAGCGCTGAAGTTTTGCTGCTAGGAAAAAATAAAATACATCATGAAGAATCTCCGAGCGTATTTCGTTAAGGATTTTTTATTCTCCTTTGAAGCGTCTTTACCGGCAGAATGTATAAAAAAGCTCCTGGATATGTCTTGGAGCCGGTATTTTACTGCTTCATGAACTCTTGATTCATACAAACATTCTCTAGCGCAGCGATGAATCCGGAATAACCCTCTCCCGCTTTGACTGCTTTCCGTGCAGATAAAAATACAAAATCCCGCAGATTAACGCCGACACCGCCATAAGCAGATACATGGACCGGAAACCGAATATGGGAATCACAAACCCCAGCAGGAAAGGCCCTATCCCGATGCCTCCGTCCAAAAAGCTGAAGAACGTGGACGTCGCCAGGCCCATTCTATGCCCGGGGGAAACTCTCACCGCAATTGCCTGTGCTCCCGATAAAAACGTGCCGTACCCGAAACCGACCAATACGCCCGCCAGCAGGAGCGAAAATCCCTGGTGAGCCTGGCTCAGAATTATCAGCCCAATACAAAACAATACGAACGAGGGGTACATAACAAAGTTTTCGCCTTTTTGATCAAACCATTTTCCAGTAAGTGGTCTGGAAACCAGGATGGCCGCAGCGTAAATAATAAAGAAAATGCTGCCCGCATCGCTCAAATTTATTTCGATTGTATACGTGTTAAGAAAACCAAGTATACTTGAGAAGGTCAGGCCAATCAATACGCTGACAATTGAAATTGGAATAGCCTTGGATTCAAAGAAATTGTTTAGCTTCATTCCCTTCATTTTCTTCAGCTGTTCCTGAGTGAATTTTACTTCAGGTACCTTTAAAAAGGCAACCGCAATCAAACAGATGGACAAAGACACGATGGACATGATCAGAATCGCGTTAAAATCACCATGGCCGTTCATAACCATTCCTAAAAAAGGTCCGATGGCCGAAGCCAATGTCGCGCTCATGGCGTAATAGCTGATTCCCTCTCCATGCCTCTTTACCGGAATAATGCTTGCCGCGATTGTTCCCGTCGCCGTGCCCGAAATACCGAAGCCTACTCCATGTAAAAGACGGACAACCAAAAGCAGCGCCATACTGTTTACTCCAAAATATAAAAACGTCGTAATCAGAAAGATTAGAAGACCGATATACAGCACCTTTTTGCGGCCTGCGCGCTCTATTATTTTCCCGGTAAAGACACGCGCAACAAGCGCCCCTATTATAAAAATGCCGGAAGCCAGTCCGGCTTCGCTCGGCGTCGCGTTCAGATTATTTGCAGCGTATAACGCGATTGTCACCATCAAAAAGTAATATACCAGGTAAACAATCAAATTCACCGCCGCATCAATTATAAAATCTTTTGTCCAAAGTTTCGGTCTGTCCATGAAGCAATATCTCCCGTATGATCCAAGAAAGTTCTGAAAGCGAAAAACCCGCCAAGTAAATATGATGAGCTTTTTTATTCGGAATGTCAATTTACAGGGCCCCATGTTAACCGTGTTAAAAATCCTGCTAATTCTTAAAAAACGCTGTTTATGATCAATATCGCTTCAGCAGGGTCCAAAATGGATAAATCATATTTAAAAAGCGGTTTACAAATCTCACAACTTTTCCCGTTATGAATAATATATATAATCCGAAAATGATTTTTGGAGGCCTTGCAATGGCAACTCTTACATATCCAATTGAGGATGAAATCGCTTATTGTGAAAAACAACCGTCCGGTGATTTTCCCTATCGGATTGTGGTGCACCTGAAGTCCAAAATGCTTTATCTATACCGTAACAACAAATTGTTCAAAAAATATGCGGTTGCCATAGGTAAACCTTCTACGCCAACGCCAAAAGGCAACTATAAGATAGTAAACAGAGAACCAAATCCGGGAGGCCCCTTTGGCGTTTTGTGGCTCGGGTTATCCAAACCGCATTACGGCATCCATGGCACAAACCGCCCGTCCCAGATTGGAAAAGCCGTTTCGGACGGCTGCATCAGAATGCACAACAAAGATGTCCTTGAACTAGCAAAGTATGCAAAAAGGTGTACTGAAGTAAAAATCGTAGATTAACCGATCTATTTGCCCGGGAGAATGGAATTATAAAAAAAACAGACCGTTAAACCGACAGTCTGTTCTTAATCCAGCCTTGCTTAGCCGCAACCTTTACTTATCAGCCTCGCAAAATTCATGCATTGACCGGAAGATGATCCAAACGGAAGTTGCACCCGCATCCTGGAAACCAAGCGCTCTTTCCATCAGTGATTTCGCGCGTCCAAATTTTGCCACCATATCCTTTGTTTTTTCCATGCCGGCCTTTGCGGCAATGACCGCGGCAGCCATCATTGCGTTCAAGCCGTTTTTCGTATTTTCTTCAAGCGCAATAACGGCGGGCTCCAGAGCATCCACCATTGTCTTGTCGCCCACAGCGGCCCTCCCCCGCTTTTTGATCGCGTCAAGGGAGCCCCTGAAAAAAAGCGCAATATCCTCCGCATCAAAAGCGTCTTTTTGAGGAACCGCCTTCGTCCCTTCCGAAAACAGGCTTCCGAATATCACGCCTGATGCGCCGCCCATGGACAACAGCATTGCCCTTCCGGCGGCTGCAAACACCTGGTTGACCGAGTCAAAATCCGCTCCGCCCAAAGCTTCTTTAACCTTTAAAAAGCCCGTTTCCATGCCAATGCCATGATCGCCGTCGCCTATGGCGCTGTCCACCTCTGTCAAATACGGTTTGTTTTCTATTACCTTGTCCGCCACACAAAGCAGCATTTCTTTTGTTTTCAATATTGTGAGTTGCGTCATATTATTTTTCCTCCTTTGCATAATAAGGGCAATAACAGGGCTGGTTGTACAGATTCTTTATTTCCTCATCCAGCTTCATAACCGTAACGGAGAATCCGCCCATTTCCTGGCAGGTGCAAAAACTGTTGATGTCCGCATCCCATACCGAAATGCCGTCGTCTGAAAGGCGTTTTAGAATCCGGCGGTAAATAACGGATAGCTCCAGTATGCTGGTCGATCCAAGGCCGTTCGCCAGTACGCATACCTCGCTCCCGCGAGGCAGAGGCATATCTTCCGTAATCGCATTGTATATGCGGTCCGCAAGCTCATCCGCGCTTTGCATGGAAGTACGTTCAACGCCGGGTTCTCCATGCAAGCCCATGCCGAATTCGATTTCATTTTCTCCAATTTCAAACGTGGGTTTTTCAAGGCCGGGAATGGTTGCGGGCATCGTAGCCACTCCCAAAGACCGCGTATTGTCGCGCGTGCGCGCCGTTACACGGGCAGCTTCTTCCAGTGAATATCCCAGATCGCACGCGGCGCCCGCAATCTTGATTACAAAAACATCACCCGCAATCCCGCGGCGGTCGTCCATCCTTTCCTTGGGCGCAGAAGCGCAGTCGTCCCATACGCGTACATGAGCCGTAGAATAGCCTTCTTCCTGCAGAAGTTCTTCCGCCATATCAAAATTTAAATTATCGCCCGCATAATTGCCATATACAAAGAGTATTCCCTTGCCGTCCTGAGCAGCCTTTGCGGTTTCCAGAATTGTACCCGGATCCGGCGAAGCAAAAATATTGCCGCAGGCGGCCGCATCGGCCAGCCCTTTTCCCACAAACCCGCAAAACATTGGTTCATGACCGCTTCCACCGCCGATTACAAGCGCCACCTTGCCTTTTCTTCTTTTCTTAAGAAGAACGCCGTTGACTCCCGGCAGCTTTTCAACGCTGTTGCAGTAAGCGACTGCAAAGCCCTCCAGCATCTCCTGCACAATGTCTTTTGCGTCGTTCATTATTTTTTTCATATCAAAACTCTCCTTTTCTGCGTTGCCGCATTGTTTATCAAAAAAATAATAAGAAATATCAGGTGCTTTAAAAAAGTCCTGTAACTGTTATAAAATATATCGTTGTCGGAATTCTTTACCTGCTTCCGCCTCAATTATTCTTTGCACAGAAAAAAGAGTTTCTGCTGCGTCAGATCCTGCTGGTTCAATTCCGCGACCAGGCTTCCTTTTCTGATGACCAGAACACGGTCACACATTCCTGCGAGTTCTGAAAAATCGGACGAAACCAGAATAATTGCGGCTCCTTTGCGTATCAGTTCATTAATGATATTATATATTTCAACCTTACCGGCTATATCCACGCCTTTGGTTGGTTCGTCGAAAACATAGATGCTGCAGTTGGAGAACACATTTCTGCCAACAAGCGTTTTTTGCTTATTGCCGCCGCTTAAGTACCGGACCTTCTGATGAATGTCCTTCGCTTTGATCCCCAGCCGTCCTACAACGTCCGCGCTTTTTTCTTCTTCCTTCTGCGGGGATATCCATTTTCCGCGGTACACTTTATCCAGGCGCTTGATGGTAATATTGTGGGAAACCGAAAAATCCATAAACAACCCCTGCGTATCCCTGTTTTCCGGCATAAACCCTATGTGGCTGTTATGCTGCAGCCCCACCTTTTTTTTATTCCGGCTGCTGCATTGCGGCAGTACTTCCACCTCTCCAAAATCCAGCTTATCAAGACCGACAATAGCCTTCAAAAGGCTTGACCGCCCCGACCCCACAAGCCCGGCAATACCCAATATTTCTCCGCGGCGCAGCGTGAAACTGATATCGTTCAAAAACTTGTTTTGAATATTTTTTACCCTCAAAACAACTTCCTGTTTGGCAACCGACAGTTTCGGATAATGTTTTTTTATGTCGTCCCCCAGCATCTTTTTGGCAATAACATCCTGGCGCGCTTCTTCGGCAGAAAGGCTGGCTATGATTTCCCCATCTTTCATGATCGTAATAATATCCGCAATTTTCATTGCTTCCTCGATCCTATGGGTAATATAAATGATGACGGTACCCTTTTCCTTAAGTTCGTGGATAATATCATACACCATCTGCACTTCCGCCATGGTCAGCGAGTCGGTCAGTTCATCCAGCACCACTATTTTATACTCGCGGAGCAGAACTCTGGCAAACTGAATCAGGTATTTTTCCGCCAGGGATAGATTTTTTGATTTCCTTTTCGGACTGGCGTCTATACCGAACCTTTGCAGCATTTTCTGGGCAATCTGTTCCATTCCTGGCCAGTCCAGAATACCGTTTTTTTTAATTTCACTTCCCAAAAAAAGGTTTTCCGTTATACTGAGTTCCCCAAAAACCACTATATCCTGCGGACAACTGATAATACCGAGCTGCTTGGCGGCATAAGGAGAAGGGATATCCGCTTCCTTTTCGTCTATGAATATCCTGCCGCCCGTCATCCGCGTTTCCCCGGTAATGATCTTTGTCAGGGTGGACTTTCCGGCGCCGTTGCTTCCAATGAGCGCGCAAACCTGCCCCGGATACAATTCCATTTGAATTCCGGATAGTATTTTCATCTCATTGTAGGTTTTGGACACGTCCGAAAGTCTGAGTACTGCTTGCGGCATTACTCTTCCTCACCCCTTATTAAAGATGTTTTGATTCGGTAAGATGTAAATATTTTAACGCCGTTTTTGAAAAAATAGGATTTATACTCCTCCGGGATGTTTTCATTGGTAATAACCGTGTCCGAAGACGTAAGCGGTCCAATACTCATCAGGGACGTTTGTCCGAATTTTGTATAATCGGCAACAATCACCATTTCTTTTGAAATCTTTTTGATCCAGTTGTACATATTGTACTCCTGCATATTTGAGACGGTATACCCACTCTCAAAATCAATCCCGCCTACTCCGATAAACGCCTTTGCGATAAATATATTCTTCAGGGACTTTAGAAACATATCTCCTGTCAGCGACATCTGGGTATGCATCAGATTTCCGCCGGTTACAACCACATTGGAATTTCTGTTTTGGGACAGCACCCCGGCCACATAAAGATTATTGGTTACAACATTGACATTCTCCCTGTGCAGCAGCGCCTTTGCTACATAAAAACAGGTCGTGCCCTGTCCTATAAATATCCATTCATTGTCCCGGATCAGCTCCGCTGCAATCTGTCCGATATATTCCTTATTGCGGTCATACTCAAGGCTGCTTCCGGTCACATTATCCTGTACAGATTTTTGCTTGGAATAGTCCTCATTCAGCACGGCGCCGCCGTACGTCCTGTATATGAACTTTTCTTTCTCCAGCAGCTCCAGATCACTTCTGATTGTCACATCCGACACATTTAAAAGAGCGCTTAAAGTGCTTACGTCAACCTGACCTCTGTCCAGAATCACTTCCTTAATTTTTGCCAAACGTGCGGCTTTGAACATCCTCTATTCTCCAAATAAATGATTAATCAATACAACTTACAGATATTTCTATTGTATAAATTTAGAATATTATATCACACTTCCTTTCAAATGTCTTTCATCTTTTTACTTTTCATAAAAGTTCCTAAGAAAAATACATGAAAGGGGTTTTCATGTATTTTTCTCATATCATATAAACCAATAAGTAGATAAAAGCATTATGTCTTTTCTTTCCCGTAAGTATACAGAAAACGGTATCTTTCTGATTCCACATACTTTTGGGGAATTTCGCGGATATTCAGTTGCCCCAGCAGCGATAAATATATACCGCACGCTTTTTCTATGATCCGGGCCGCTAAAACCGCCTCCTTTATATCCTTCCCGCAGGAAACAGGTCCGTGGTTCCTGAGTATTACGCCATTGCGGTTCCCAATGGCCTCTGCCGTCGCCTTTCCCAATAAAACATGCTGCTCGGCCGGCACATATTCTTTTGCCAGTGGAATGGAGCCGCCCAGCAGCTGCGACATCTCCTCAACCACGCAAGGCACCTCCCTTATTTGAGCCGCGGAAAGCGCCATCGCTTTCGGCGTATGGGCGTGAATGATCGCGCCCACATCCTCGCGTATCAAATAAATCTGCCTGTGTACTTCTTTTTCGGAAGTGGCGTTTCTTTGACCTTCAACCCTGTCCCCGTTCATATTGATCACAACCATATCTTCGGGCGTCATGTTGTCGTAATCCACACGGCTTGGAGTCAATAATATATTCTCCCCCACGCGCATGCTTACGTTTCCCCACGTGCCCAGAAAATACTCCATACCCTGCAAAAGCTTGCAGGTGCGGATAATTGTCATCCGTTCTTCTTCATATCTCATAGTCTATCCCACATTACAAATTTAAAAATGCAGCCCTCATCTTCCACGTTTCGCGGATCAGTTCATAAGTACGCTTATACAGTTCATAAAAACGCAGATACGCTTCATGCTTTTTCATATCCGGTTCATACACCCTGTCCGCTTCCACGGTTTTGGCAACCGCATCGCTGTAACTTTTAAAGTAACCCTGCACCACGGCGTTGTTGATGATCACGCCCTTGGCGCCCAGCTCTTCGCCGCGGACCGTCACGATCCTGGTTCCGAGTGTATCTGCAAACATCTGGCACCACACGGCGCTTTTTGCGCCGCCTCCGCAAAGCGTTACCTGCTCTATCGCAAGGGGCATGTGCCGGTAGCAATCCAGCATGGCAAACGCCACGCCTTCATAGGTAGCCCTCAAAATATCCGCCAGCGTATGCTTTACGCTGATCCCCGTGTAGCTGGCCCGTGCCCGCGGATCTGTGAACGGCGCTCTTTCGCCGCCGGCGAGCAGGTACGGATGATACATCACGCCGTTTGAGCCGATGGGCACCTGCGCAATTGTTTTTTCCATAAAGCTGTATATATTTTCACCGGCCGCTTCCGCGTCCAGCTTCAACTGTCTGCCGATGGTATCAAGCATCCATTCAAGATTCGGCGTTCCCGCCAGCGAAGCCATTAGACGGAGCCATCTTCCCTCCATCACGTGCGTTACAGTCATTCCGGCCTTAACGTTGTCTGAAAGCGGCATGTCGATCACCATTTCATGCAGCGCCGCCGTTCCGATAATGGAACAGCAATGCCCCCGTTCGATCACCCCGCTGCCAAGCGCGCACGCGGCAACATCCATCGGGCCCGAGGTAACAAGCGCCCCTGAGGGGAGCCCAAGTTCCTCCGCGGTCTTTTTTGAAACAGGAAACGCGTTTTCGGCAGCCGGTTTGATAGGCGGGTATTTCTTCCGGTACTTTTCCATTCCGCAGATACGGAACGCCTCGTCAAGATACTGCCTGGTATTGGGATCTATCAATATCAGCGACTGGTCTGTAGCGTCCGTTGTCATTTCCCCGGTCAGTTTAAAGAACAAATAATCCTTCAGATGCAGGAAATACCTTGCCCGTTCAATACTCTCCTTTTCATGGGCTTCCATCCATTTTACGATCCCGTTTTGATTGCCCGTGAATATGCGCGTACCTGTGAGTTCAAACAGACGGTCGCATGTGCCGTCATTCACCCATTGATCGACGATGTCAGCCGCCCTGCCGTCGCAGAAGCATGCGCCGTTGCGCACAGGTTCGCCGTTCTCGTCCACCAGCCAGAGCCCGTCGCCCTGCGCGGTGATGCCAAGGCCCGCAATGTTTTCTTTAGGATATTTTGAGGTCAGGTACCGTATGCAGTTTTTTGTCTTTTCCCAGATCTCGTTCATATCCTCTTCATACTGGTTTTCCTCCGGAAAAATACCCGTCAGGGGATACGCTTTTTTATCAATTTCATTTCCGGCAAGATCGAACAACACCGCTTTTATACTTGTCGTACCCGAATCAATCCCAATAAAATATTTATCCATTTTCATCCTCAAACTGCTTTTCCATTTTTGTATACACAATACACCTGTACAAATTTTCTTTTATGCTTCGAAGTTCTGTTTTATAAAGCGAAGCGATTCCATCAGCATTCTGTCCAGCATTTCATCCGTTGCATTTTGAGGCAGCATGGGCCGCCAGACGCTTCCGCCCTCCTCGGCGACCGTTCCCCCGGTGTGCACCAGCGGTTCAAAGGACACGCATTTGTTATAGCCGATTTTCCTTAAAGCCCGGCCAATCTCCGCCCAGGGCAAAAATCCACCCGCATGTGGCAGATTGCGGTTATTTGAGCCAACATGATAATGTCCAAGCCTGTCTCCTGCGGTTATAATGGCGGCTGCAAGATCGTCTTCCTCAACCATTCCGTGGAAGGTGTCCAGAAGCAGATTGATCTGCCTGCTCCCGGCCGCGTCAGCCAGTGCCCGTCCTTCTTTAGCCGTATTCAGCATATAGGTTTCAAACCGGTTTACCACTTCCATATTCCAGCTTACGCCGTAATCCGCGGCAAACGCGCCCACTTCGCAAAGCGCTTTAGCGGCGTTTTCCATCCTTTCCTGCTTGTTTATCGGCTTGTCAAAATTGCACCATGCGCAGTAATTGATTCCGGAAAGGTTCTTTGCGCCGATCCGGCTGATAGCGCGAATGAGCTCCTTTGCCTTTTCTACGGCTATTTTCCGGCCCTCGGGATCGGACTGGGAAAGGTCCTGTTCCCTTCCGAATCCGCCCACGCAATACATTTCTATATCGTTTGCCCGGCAGGCCGCCAGGATATTGTCAATTTCCTTTTGCTGCATTGTAAGCACTCTGCCGAAGAATATCTCCAGAACGTCAAAGCCGCATTTTCTTGCACGTTCAATTTTTACCGGATAGTCCGTTCCTTCCCAGTCACGGCTCCAGTAGCAATAACAGATTCCGTATTTCATCTCTTAGCCCTCTTACACAGAAGCCTGCTTGGATCTGCGGATAGCGTCTATGGATATTGCAATCAGTACAACCAGACCTGTTACCACCTGATCCCAGTAAGACGATATGCCCAAAAGGCTGATACTGTATGTAATAGCGCTCATCAAGAGTCCGCCAACGATCGTACCGGGGATACCGCCGCTGCCTCCGTTCATGGAGGTGCCGCCTAAAACCGCTGCGGTAATGGAAGGCATTACCCAGTTTTCACCGATATTGACCTGCGACGATCCCATCCTCAAAACCATCAGCACGCCGGCTACGGAAGAAAGCAGGCCCGCCAGGCAGTAAACGCCCATTTTAGTCTTGTTTACGCGGATACCCACAATTTTGGATGCTTCCTCATTGCCTCCCACAGCATACACATGCCTTCCAAAAGACGTAAATTTCAGAACCAGTATCAGTATAATGGCAATGCCTATCATTATAATTGTAGGATAAGGTATAAAGCCGAGCGATCCCTGTCCGATCACGGTTACCGATTCCGGAATGCCCGTCAACGGGAATCCCTGCGTCGCAACATATACAATACCGCGGAAAAGCGCGCTGGTCGCCAGCGTAACGATAAACGGCGTCAGCTTAAGCCCGCAAATAAAAAGTCCGTTCAAAGCGCCCATTCCTATACCGGCGATCAGCGCTACCAGTATGGCGAAAAACGGGTTTACGCCCATCATAAGAACCAGCATTGCAAATATCATGCTGCACAGTCCCGCGATACTCGCTACCGAAAGGTCGATTCCTCCAAGCAGTAAAACGAGTGTTTGCGCAAATCCCACGATGATGGTGAATGAAGCCGCCCTTGTGAATGTAGAGAAGTTATATGCAGTATAAAAATTACCGCCGGTTGCAAAGTGCACCACCAGAGTCAGCAGAATCATCACAACAAATACCATTCCGGCTGTCGATTTGAAAAGTTGCTTGAATCCGTCTGCGATAATCTGGCCAAAATTTTTGTTTCCTAGACTGTGATCCATTTTGTAAGTCTCCTTCCGTATTTCAGAAATCACTGCAGCGCTATTTTCAGAACATCTTCGCGCGCAAAATTTTCATCAGGTGTAATAATTCCCTTTACTTTTCCGTTGAACATAACCATCATCCTATCCGAAACAGTCAGAAGCTCCTCTATTTCAGAGGAAATTACGATGATCGTTATCCCGCTGTCCGCCATTTCGCGGATCAGTTTGTAAATTTCACCTTTTGCCCTGACGTCGATACCCCTTGTAGGCTCATCCAGAATCAGCAGTTTGACTTTTTTCTCCATCCACCTGGCCAGAATCACCTTTTGTTGGTTTCCTCCGCTCAGGCTCTTGATAGCCACACTGTTGGAAGGCGTTTTGATCCGCAATTTCCCGATATATTTATCCGAGGTCTTTTTCGCCATATGAAAATTAATGATTCCCTTATTTTTTATTGTATCATAAGACGGCAGCATAATGTTTTCATAAACCGCTAAAACCGGAAACATTCCAAGCCTTCTGCGTTCCTCAGGCACAAAACCGATCCCATTCCTGATCGCCACATCGGGAGACGTGATATCCAGCTCCTTGCCGTCTATCCTGACGGTACCGCTTTTCTTTTTTGTCAGGCCGTAAATACAGCTGAAAAGTTCCGTTCTTCCCGCGCCTACCAGGCCGGCGACACCGAATATTTCCCCTTTTCTTACCGAAAAACTTACGTCTTCGAATTCAGAATTCCTCGTAAAATTGCTTACCGCAAAAAACTCTTCCTCTGAATAAGTTCTTTCCTCTTTCTTGTGTTTTTCGACCTTTTGATTAGCCATGTGAAAAATCATATCGTCAATGCTGAGTTCGCTTGTTTTTCCCACTTTCACCATACGGCCGTCCCGCATAATGCTTACCCTGTCGGACAGTTCCGCAACCTCATCCAGGTGATGCGTAATGATTATGATGGATTTGCCCGAAGCTTTTAAATTCCGTATATTATCAAATAAATGCTTTGTTTCATTCAAAGTCAATGCTGCGGTGGGTTCGTCAAATATAATGATCTGCGATCCAACCACAAGTGTTCTGGCAATGGATACCAGCTGCTGGTATGCAGAGCTGATCTCGCTCACTTTTTGCCGGGGGTCGATTTCAACATTCAGCTGCCTGAGGATTTCCTTTGCCCGCTTTGTTGTACTTTCCCAGTCGATCATACCGCTCTTGTTTTTAATGTGGTTTCCCAAAAAAATATTTTCGGCAATGGATATGTCCCCCACCAGGTTCAATTCCTGCGGCACCATGCCGATCCCTTTTTCCAGCGCCTCATACGGCGACTTGTTTTCAATTTTGCTGCCGTTCAGGATAATCTCCCCTGCGTTTGGCTGATGGATTCCCATGAGCACATTCATCAGCGTACTTTTTCCTGCGCCGTTCTCACCGATCAGCGCCATGATCTCGCCGGGTTTTATACTGAAATCCACATGATCCAGCGCAAGTGTTCCAGGAAACTCTTTGACTATTCCTTTCATTTCCAAGATATATTCACTCATAAGCTTCCTCCAGTTATGGACAATACTGTGTTTAAATTTGGCTCCACCCTGCGTTCGCAGGATGGAGCCATTCCCGTTTCACAAGTCTACTATTTATGAATTCGGGTAGAGTTTGTCAAGTAAAGCCTGTGCGCCGTCCTGATAAACAATTGTTGTCTGTTCTTCTGTCTGTTCGGGATAGGTGTCATCTCCGGGCATAACTCCGTCCGCAATTTTTATAGCGGTCTGGATGGTATCAAAGCCCATTTTGAAGCAATCCTGAATACCCAGAGCTGTGATTACGCCGTCTCTCAAATATTCAATAGCGCGTTTATCATGATCCATACCGACAAGAACGATCTGCCCTTTTTTGCCTGCATCCACAACTGCCTGAGCAGCGCCGATCGGGTTGCTCATGTTGTTGCAGAAGATACCTTTGAGATCAGGATATTTTTGCAGGAAACCTTCGGTAAATGTCAGCGCCTGTTCAACCTGGTCGTTATCATACTGGATATCAACCACTTCGATGTCCGGATATTTTGCCATTACGTCTTTGAAGCCTTTAATGCGGTCTTCGTGGCAGGGAGCGCCAATCGTTCCGCCCAGAGCTGCGACCTGTCCTTTATAGTCGATTTTCTGAGCCAGAATCTCGGCCAGGTCAGCGCCGTCCTGATAATTGTGGGTGTTGCCGACATACGCGATACGTTTGCAGCCGTCTTCTTTTGTTGCGTCAGAGCTGGAGAATGTCATTACTTTAATGCCCTGATCGATCAGGTTGTTGATGGTGGGCGTTACGATTTTGATATCGTTCACATCGACGCCAATCACGTCAAAATTTCTTCCTGCAGCTGTCTCCAGCCTGTTTACCTGATCGGTTGCGTCCGGTGATACAGGAGCAGTATACTCATAATTGATCGTAATACCCTTGTCTGCAAACTGCTTCTGCGCTTCTTTTAAGCCCAGGCCTACAGCGTCCCACCACGGATGCACCAGTTTGTAGGTAAAATAGAAATTGTATTCCGTCTTGGCGGGTTTGTAATCATCCAATGTCAGATTGGAGCTTACAATTTTGTCAGCGTCAGTCGTAGCTGCGCTGGCAGCGGGCGCTGCAGCCGATTCGGCGGGAGCGGCAGATGACGGCGCAGCCGCAGCCGATGACGCGGCGGGCGCAACAGATGATGCGGCGGGAGCCGCGGTCGATGAGCAGCCGGTAAACAATGCAGCTACAAGCACGATTGCGACTACTACACTAAAAATACTTTTCTTCATTCTTATTCCTCCTTATTTAATACGTACATTAAATACTGCAGCAAACTAGCACGTTTTTTTGCTGCAAACCATAGTTTCAATTTATAAAGGCGTATTTTTCCAAATAATCAATTAGCTTTTTATTTTTTGTTTTTAACTTGCCTCGTGAAATGAATATACCACTGCGTATTTTGTTTGTCAATACTTTTTGCTTTTATTTTTTTGTTTCTTTTTTCTTCTTTTTTCAGTTCGTAAGCGATCAGCATTGATAAACCTTTACCAGCTGGCCTTAATTATTTCTATATATTAGGCATAACACCGGGCTTTTTATAGTGCGCAACAATTTATGCGAAATAAAATTCAATTTTTCGGTTTATAAATTCAGCTAAATATTGCGCATGTTTTTTAGTTTGTTTATTATGCGCAAATCAACTAAAAACAGGCGCCAAAAACGGCGCCTGATATTTTATAAAACAGATCTTTTAAATTCCGGTTCTTGCAGCGTTTATCTTCCTAAAACGCATTCCACAGAAAAACAAATATGAATACGCATCCCCAGGCATTTTTGGTATATTCTTTTACCATCAGCATGCCGTAAATAATCGCAAATACGGTGACAGCTTCAAAAATATCTTCCGGAGTGATGCCTATCAAACCGTGAATCAGTAAACATATAATTCCGCTGATTATGGCTCCCCAGTTCAGCCATTTATTTCCTCCTGGAAACCTTTTATTGATCTTGTCGCTGATCACCACATAATTAAACCCTTCAAAAAAACCCCATGCGGCGGTAATCAGCATCATGCCGATCACATTTACGGGAAACGGGCTTGCAAGCGTTTCCCCGGTTACCCAAACGGACTGGAACGGCATATAACCGGAAATCCGGCCGCTGGCAAACATAAAAATGATATTTGGAATAAAGGCAAGCACGCAAAGGAGTATGGATAATAAAGTTCCTTTTGCTCTCAGCCCGTGGCTTGAAAAACTTTCTTTTCTGAAAACAGATACGATCGCGACGCCCAGCCCGGCCACGCCAAACTGCTGCAGCGCAACAACAAATGTCCTTACGAGAATGGGAATGCTTTTATTATCTGCAAACTGGTTTAAGACATCCTGAAAACTCATGTAAATAATCAGAACAGCCGCCGTCACGGCAACAATGATATATAAATCCGCCTCAGCCTTTTTTTGTTCCTGCGCCAGCGCGTCTTTTTTCATATTCTATCCCCCGCTTTGTTATTTATTTTCATTATAACAAAGGGCAGACCAAGAATCACCCTTTACATTTTGGATCTATTTTTTCACGCATTATTTTTTCCATAAAAGCAGCCGAATAAGAAGGCGGGATCATCTCCCGCCCGCTTTCCTTTAAAAAATACTTCTATAATAATAAACGCTCCATTTTGTAAGCGGATTATAAACGCTGACTGACCTCTTTTCGGTAAGTTTAAAAAAAACACTGCCGTCAAGCACCCGATGGCAGTGCGGATTCAAATAAATGACCGTTAAATTTCTGGGTCTCCTCATAAGGCTGAGTTCAATATTGTGCACCACCGCTTCCATTATATCCGCAGAAAAAGGATTATTCATGAATATGAACGAATAACCGTCAAAGTTTTTGTATTCCGCCGCGTCTATGCATTCAACCGTCGCCCTGCCGGATGCTTTTAAGATTTTTAAATTTTCATTTGCAATCCTGCACAGGCCCGGCGAAAGGTCTATCCCGTGCACCCTGCCAAAACCTGATTTTTGCGCAAGATACAGAATAAAACCCTTTCCGCAACCGATATCCAAAAAAGAATCATCCGCGCCGACGCGCATTTTATGCAGTATCTTTTCCATTGTCCTTCCCGGGACCGATATGTAATAGGAAGCGGATGGACTGGCCTTTAGTGGGCTGTCGTCCGTGCGAATAAAATCAATGCCTTTCGGCTTTTCAAAAAAAACATAAACAAAATAAGTATAAACAGATATCAATATTCTGTATAGCCTGCTTTTTTGGCTGTCGAACAATCTTTCGCCCCCTATTTTTTCCTTTGAATCTTCCTTATTATCTACATTGGGCAAAAAAAAATACGCGCATGCGTATTTTTATGGTCGTTCGGCGTATCCTGCTGCCATTGTATTTATTTCAGGCCCAAAAACTCCTTCCATTTAGGCAAATCCCGCCTCCCCTGCGCATATCCCGATTCATAACTGCGCGCAAGCTTATTGTAATTCGTCTCCCGGGTAGTCACCGGCATGACTTCTGGATACACAAGATATGCTTTCCCTTCCTTTTCAAGCTGCTCCAGTTCGTCCAGCGTCCGGTTATATACGGTGTAACGGTTCAACAAAGCTTCGGCTGCAAGCGGGTGCCTGCGGTAATAAGCTTTCAGAAGCCCCGGATGTTTTGAAGGATTCTTACGGTATCCTTTCACCTGGCTCAAAACCACAAAAAACTTTTTCATACCGTCCTCTTTGGCAATATCAAGAGCAATTCCCCCTCCCAGGCCGCCGTCTACGTAACAGCGGTCCTCAAAATGGGTCGGAGGCATAAAAAAAGGCAGCGACGAAGAGCTGCGGACGATTTTAAATAAATCACCCATCTTCTGCATGGTTTCCCTCCCGAAATATTCCATTCCGCCGTCCAGTTCAAACGCGCCGATGCGCACCCGCGCCGGGTTTGCAGTAAACGTGCCGAAATCGAATGGCAGCGACGCGTCCGGGAGAGGGGTTTCTTCATAAAGATACCCAGATCGGAAAAAACCTTCGCCCCTAATAAAAGATCCCCAACCGCCGAACTTCGGATCAAGCACCAGATCAACAAACGAACGCTTTGCCCTATCCATATCCCTGGAAACATAATTGACGGTATGGCTCGATCCCGCGGAAATACCGGCTACATAATCAAAATATATTTCATTTTCCAGCAGAGTATTTAAAAATCCGGCCGTATAGCTGGCCCGCATCCCGCCGCCCTCAAAAATGAGTGCCGTATCCTTTACATTATTCGTAATTTCCATGCGTTTGTTTCCTTATGCATATTGTTTACCTTTTATTATAACTTGAAATCCCACCCAGGTGAATAGCCGAAAAACAAAACAAGCTGCAAAAATAAAAAAACTGCCGGAATATCCCGGCAGTGAATCTTGAATTGATTATCTGTTTTTTTGCCTGCTTGATACATTGGACAGTGCAACGGCCAAAATGATAATAATTCCTTTTATAATCGTCTGCTGGCTAACATCCAGTCCCGCAAGAATCAATCCGTTATTGATCATACCCATTAAAAGCGAACCGATAAACGCGCCGAAAACAGATCCTGATCCGCCCGCCATGCTGGTTCCGCCGAGTATAACAGCGGCTATGACAGACATTTCGTCCCCATCCCCAAATGTATATCTGCCCGCCTGCATCCTGCCGGTATAGAGGATTCCGGCAAACGCCGCAAAAGCGCCGCTCATAACAAAGGTAAGCAGTTTGATCCTGTTTGTCTTAATGCCCGTAAACCTCGCCGCCACTTCATTCCCGCCGGTAGCAAGTGTTTGCTTTCCAAAAGACGTACGGTTAAGAAGCAATACTCCAAAGACAACAAACAAAATCGTCCAAAGCAGCAACACGGGTATGCCGAAAATATCACCTATGCCGAACGCAAAACAAAAGCCCTTATTGGAAACAGGAACAGCCGCTGTGTCTGTCAGCCACATGGCCGTACCTCTTATAATATTCATGGTACCCAACGTAACCAGGAACGCCGGGATCTTGAATTTAGTCGTTAAAAATCCGTTCAGTGCACCCACTCCCGCTCCAAGGCTGATTGCTCCGACAAGCGCAAGAAAGATATTGTCGGTAGCCTGCAGTATCAAGGCGCATGCCAGGGACGCCAGCGCCGTAATCGCGCCTACCGAAAGGTCGATCTGTGCAGCGCCGATCACAAAGGTCATGGCTACGGCCATGATTGTGATCATCGCGGTCTGCCTTGAAATGTTCAATATGTTATTTGCAGTAAGAAAGCCTTTGTCAAAAAGCCATATTGAAAAAAATACAAACATGACCACAAAAGCAAGATAAACGATATATTTGCTCCAATCTATTCTGCGTATGGTATTACCCTTGGATTGCATGTTGGACTACCCCCTCATCCGTTATCTCATCTCGATTTAATTCTCCCACGATTTTTCCGTTAAAAAGCACGATAATTCTGTCACACATTGCCACCAATTCAGCGATCTCAGAAGAAACCACTATAACGCTGTTGCCTTGGTCCGCATAATTTACAACTATATTTATGATTTCTCCTTTTGCGCCAATATCGATACCTGCCGTAGGCTCGTCCAGCAGCAATACCTTGGGACTAATGTTCAGCCATTTGGCAACTACAATCTTCTGCTGATTGCCGCCCGAAAGCAGGCTTACAATCTTATTGATCCCGTCTGTTTTAATATCCAGTTCCTCAATGCTTTTCTCCGCGAATATGTTTATCTTCTCTTTGTCTATAAACAGTCCTTTACGGGTCTGTTTGAATATCGGAAGCTGAATGTTGTCCTTCAGCGTATGCTCCAACACCAGGCCCTGGCGTCTCCTGTCTTCCGGGACCAGAGCAAACCCCGAATTTATTGCATCCTGCACGCATTTAATTCTCACCGGCTTCCCATCAATAAAAATTCTTCCCTTTTCTATTTTCCGAATGCCGAAAAGCGCCTCCAGTATCTCAGTCCTTCCGCTGCCCATCAGCCCGGCAAGCCCCACTACTTCGCCGGATTTAACCGTAAACGACGCATGATCCACCAGGCCGTCTACGCACAGTTCTTCTACTCTTAACAGTTCCGTGACATCCTTTTGATAATTTCTGGCCTTTTTCGAAAAAGAGTTGCCTTTTTTATCCCCCAGCATAAATCCGATAATTCCTTCTACCGTAAGATTGGAGGATTCTTCCGTTACAACATATTTTCCGTCACGCAAAACCGTCACTTCATCCGATATTTCCAGAATCTCGTTCATTCTGTGCGATATATATATGATGGAAACGCCTTTTTCCTTAAGGATTCTAACAATTTCAAACAAAAGCTTCACCTCGCTGTCCGAGAGAGAAGCCGTAGGTTCGTCCATTACCAGTATTTTAGCTTCCTTTGAAAGTGCCTTTGCGATTTCTACAAGCTGGCACAGTCCAACGCTTAAATTTGATACTTTTTCTTTTGGATGGATCTCTATGCCAAACTGCTCCAAGACCTTTTTCGTTTCAGCCTCCATTCGCTTTTCGTCCGTAAGGATTCCTTTTTTTTCTTCCTCGTTTAAGAAAATGTTTTCAGTGACTGTTAGGGTAGGTATCAGGCTGAGTTCCTGAAAAATCATTCTTATGCCTGCCTTGTTTGCGTCACTGTAGCTAAAAAAATTCACTTGCTCGCCGCCAACGGTAATACTTCCGGAATCCTTAGTGTATACGCCGGTTAGAATTTTCATCAACGTAGATTTTCCGGCACCGTTACCCCCAACCAATGCATGAACATGTCCTTTTTTCAACGCAAACTCAACGCCATCCAATACTTTTATGCCATTGAATGACTTGTTAATATTTTTCATCTGCAAAACATATTCGTTCATCTTGCACTCCATTCATTTTGTCCGCCCTTCCGGCCTCAAGCAGAAAGGGCGGCATGAAATATTTTATTTAATGTCTTCTACCTCCACCCAGCAGCCGTTTTCAGCCGAATGGAACACAGCGTCACCAATGAGTTCAATTTTGTATCCATCTTTAAAATTCGGTTCTACCGGCGTATTTGTGGAAACAGCTTTCATAAAATCATACATCTCAACAATTTTGGTTTCCGTATAACCAATCCCAAGCGCGGGAATAGGCCATAGCCCTTCGCCGTACGGATGCGCCGGGCCCGTATAAACGGTCTTAAATCCCCGTCTGTCGTTCTGATCGTCTGCAAAGCATACCTGCAGTTCGTCTCTTCTCTCATAGTTAAAGTAAACCGAACCCTTTGTGCCGTGGATCTCAAACGTAATATAGTTATTTCTGCCCCATGCGTTTCTGGTCGCTTCAATCGTACCGAACGCGCCATTCCTGCACTTAATCATGATGCAGCATTGGTCGTCCACATCCACCTTTTCTTTAGGGGTATCGCTGCTTCCCTTTACCGTGCCCAGATTGTCCACCGATCCCGATTGGATTGGCCTTTCCTTTATATAAGTAGCCGTTCTCGCATTCACTTCATCAAATTCTCCCACAAGAAATCTCAGCATATCCACAACGTGAGTGCCGATATCTCCAAAAGCACCGGATCCGCATATCTTCTTCTGGAATCTCCAGGAAAGAGGAGAATTCGGGTCCGCCGACCAGTCCTGCAGGTAAGTACCTCTGAAATCCAAAACTTTACCAAGCGAGCCTTCCGATATATATTTTTTAGCCAGTTGAACCGCCGGAGTTCTTCTGTAATTAAACGCAAGCATGTTTACGACTTTGGCTTTTGTGACCGCCTCATACATTGCTTTTGCTTCACTGGAAGTTCTTGAAATTGGTTTCTCGCACAGAATATGTTTGCCGGCCTCAGCAGCGGCTATAGCGATTTCGGCATGCACGTCGTTGGGGGTGCAAATGTCAACAATGTCGATCTCAGGATCGTTAATAATATCCTTCCAGTCCGCCGTGCCGTTTTCAAAGCCGAACTGTTCAGCCGCCGCAGCCGCGCGTTCTTTTGTGATATCTGCGATCGTTTTCTTTACGGGTATACCGGGCGCAGGCCAGAAAAACATGGGCATTCCCGCATATGCGATAGAATGCGCCTTGCACATAAATCCTGCGCCAATTAATCCCACTTTATATTTTTTTACCATAGATGACACTCCTTTTTCAACAATTTTCACTAATTTTCTTATAGAAAGGACATTTTGAATTTGCAGGGAGAAGCTTGCGCTCCTCCCTGCATCATAGGACCTGAATTTTGAATTTATTTTACATAAGCATCCTGGATTTCCTGCGGCGCATCCGTATGGTATACGTTCTTGTAAGCATCCAGAATATTATCATGTGTTACTTTCAGCGCGGGTACCGCTACGTACTGAGGCGCGTCTTTCCCCAGCAGGGCATACCCCACCAGAGTAGCCTCGGCAACACCCTGGTCATAGGGAAGCTGCGCGCCAAGTCCCTTCACAATGCCGTTTTCAGCAATGATCTTTGCCACATTGTTTCCGAGGTCGATCGTCGTCACAACAAGATCTGTCCTCCCTGCCGCAATCGCTGCAGAGGCAATCCCTTCAGCAGGTATATCCCACGATGCATAGATTCCGTTCAGGTCGGGATGTTTTGCCAGAAGAGCATCGCCGACTTCAGCACCCTTGTTTTCATCGTCAAATCCCGCTTCTTCTATGATTTCAATATCGGGGAATTTCGTCTGAATCGTTTCTCTGAACGCCTGATCTCTCTGGTTGGTTACAAAGAAGTTTGCGTCGTAATATACCATCGCAATTTTGCCTTTTCCGCCAAGCTGTTCGCCCATGATTTCAGCGGACTTTACACCATTCCCCCAGTTGTCTGCAGATACTACGGCTGTATAATCCTTACCGGCAGTCAGCCCATCCGGGCAGTTATCCATAAATACAAGTTTCACGCCTGCATCCACTGCTTTTTTGAATGCGGAAGCGGAAGATACAGGATCAACGGGAATGGATACGATCGCATCCGGATTCATGGTAAGCGCATTTTCAATATCCGAGATCTGCTGTTCCGGTTTAAAGTCTGCGTCCGTAACGGAAATTACTTTAATGCCCAATTTGTCAAACGTATCCTGCAAGCCCTTCTGCTGAGCAGTAGACCAGTCGTTGCCGGCATAGTGGAACGACAGCGCTACGGTATATCCGCCGGATTTCAGTTTGTTGATCTCCTCATCCGTCAGAGAGAGTTCTGTTGCCGAAGTTGCGGTCTCGCCATGGGGCCCTGTGCTCAGAATTTCCCCAGCGCCGGCCGATTCCGCAGCCTGCGTTTCGGTTGCAGATGACGCAGCCGCTTCGGCCGATGCATCCGGAGACGGCGTAGCGACCGCTTCTGCAGATGCAGCCTGGGATGCCTCAGCCGACGGGGATGCCGCCGTAGTTGAGCTGCACGCTGCCAGTCCAATTGCAAGCAGTACACAAAGAAGAGTGATTGTTATCTTTTTCATTTTTTCCTCCTTAAAAGACTGATATGTTAATTACAGCAAACACAATGCTGAAAATTATAAAAGCTTCTTCAGATATTCCAGTGTGATAGCCGCGCCTTTTGCAGGATCGCCGTTCCAGCCATCACACTCGACCGCAAAAAGCGTGTTGTTTCCGTTGCCTTTAAGAGCTTCTATAATACCTTTAAAATCAACGACTCCCATTCCCAGAGGGCAGAACATGCCTTCTTTTGTAACATCTTTCAAATGGATATAGTAAATACGCCTTGCATACTTACGTGTAATCTCTACAGGATCACCTCCGCCCAGCACAACATGTCCGCAGTCCGGGCAAAGCGCAATCCTCGCTTTAGACATCACCTTATCGATCTGCACCGGCGACTGAACCAGCGAGCCCATGTGCGGATGGAAGCTGGCGGTCATTCCAAGTCCGTCCGCAATATCGCATACCATATCCAGCGCCTTTGCCAGTTTTGTATAATCCTCTTCACGTATTCCGTCATATCTTGTAGCTCCGCCGCCGACAGCAAGTTGTGTCGCCCCAAATTTTTTTGCAAAAGCCGCAGCTTTTTTAATCCGGAACATTTCTTCCGGAAGAATCTCGTCGTAAATAAAATTCCCCGCACAGTAAACGGCCAGCAGTGAAACCTTATTCTCATTCAGTAATTTTTGAAATTCATTTTCACGGTTTTCATAAGCCAACAGGTTCCCGTCAAAAATTTCAATTTGTTCATAACCGGCCTCTGCAATTTCTTTTATAGCTTTGGCGTCCTCTCCGGTTGAAACATAATACGCACTGTTTGCATTGTTCGCAGCGCCGCAGTGAGCCATAACGTTTCCCCATGCATTGGTCATGTAAGCAACTTTCATTTTCTTTCCTCTTTTCTTAAAAAATAAATGCGTTTATTCAAAGCTTTCTAATTATTAGTCTAAGACGTCAAACTTTTCTTATTTATATAAATTTTTACTGATTATACTTAAATTTTACCTTGTTTTGGTTAAAATAAACAAATTCGTCCGTTGTTTACGCAAATTATAAACCGCAGACGAATTCATGTCAACATATTTTTTATTTTTTTTGTATTTATTTAAATTTTACTGAACATCCCTTCGTTTTTACGTAATTTTCTAGTTATCTTTCTTCAGAAATTCCAGATCAGAAGAATGTATGATTTCTTTCCACGCTTTCAGCACATTTCTTTGCTCAACCAGACGGGGCTGTACCGTAATATATTTGTAGGTTTTCTTGCCAAGCAGCGCGCACGCGGTAGCCAGCGCTGCCGCAATACCCTGTTCATATGGCCTTTGGGCGCTCAGGCCACGTACCATTTCCCCTTTGTACATGTATTCGGCAACCTCAATATCAAGGTCGGAAGTGAAAATTGAGATATCCTCCCGGTTCAGTTCCTTTAGCGCCCGGATAACCTCCAGCGCAGGCCGTTCCCATGACACATAAAGCCCCTCAATTTCCGGATGCCTTGCAATCATGTTTTTGCAGACTTCATAAGCTTTGTTGATGGTATAAAAGCTTTCCCTGGCCTTGACCGTAATATTGGGATAGCTCTCGGAAATTACCTGTTCGGCCGCCATATCGCGCTGATGGGTTGCAAAAAAAGGAGTCCCGTGCGTTATAAACCCCACATTTACTTCGTTTTTTTCCTTAAAATACTCTCCCATCAATTTTCCTGCGCCATAGCCGTTTTCCCGCTCATTGACCGAGATGCAGGATACATAATCGTCCTTGTCAAAATGCAGCGGGACCCCGCTTACAAAAATCAGCTTGATTGTTTTGGATATTTCCTTAAACTTTTTGGATGTCTTTTCATCATCAGCCGGTATTGCAATGATAGCGTCCGGCTTCTGAAGTTCCAGCCCGGCTAGCTGCGCCACCTGCAATTCGGGATCAAAATGCGCGTCCGCGACGCCTATCACTTTAATCCCGTATTTGGCAAGCGTTTCCCGTATCGCATTTTCATGCAGGCGGGACCACTCCGTCCCGGTATGATGGAAACTGAGCGCAACCTTGTAATCAGCCGCTTTCAGCCTTTCGATCTCATTATCTGATAGTTCCAATTCGTCCGCATCCACAGCTTTTTCGCCAAACGGTCCTCTGCCGATGATTTGTGTTGATTTGCGGATAAAAAGCTCCACAGGCAGGTTGCGGATACTTTCAAGGCCACTTTCGCCCCTTACTTTCTTTAATATCATATCCGCTGCAAGCATGCCCATTCTCTGGGTGTCCTGCTTCAGCATTGTCAGAGGAGGCGAGAAAAGTTCGCACCATTCATCGTCTCCAAATCCTACAACCGAAACATCTTTCGGACATTCCAGGCCCATGTCCTGGATACATTTGAGCAGAGCCATCGTAAGCGTATTTCCGGCAGCTAAAAACGCGGTGGGCATATCGTCTCCATACGTTTTTTTAATAAAGTTTTCCCTTCTTGCATGATACAGGTCTAAATAAACCACAAACCGCTCGTTAAACGGTATCTTATAATCAGCCAGCGCCTTTTTATATCCTTCGAGTCTTTCTTCCACAGCAGCCAGATCCTTCTTTTCCAGCAAAAGGGCGATATTCTCGTGTCCGCTTTTGATCAGATGTTCTGTGCCCATATAAACCGCCCGTTTTTTCTCAGCAATCACGCATTGCACAGAATCGCTTTTTATGGTTCTTTCCAGGCATAGGAACGGAACGCCGGAAGCAATTAATTTTCCGTACAATCCGGGATCCTCACCGGCGGGAACCAGAATGATTCCCGCTATACGCTTGTTTGTCATAAGACCCGTTAAAATATGCTTTTCCTTTTTAATATCGTCTTCCGTAAGAAATATGGAAAGCTCAAAACCGGCTTCCGCAAGGACATGTGAGATAACCGTGCTGAGTTGGGAATAAACTGTACTTCCCACATTCGGAAGAACCAAAGCAATTTCAGATAACTTGCCGACTTTAAAAGGGCTGATCTTATTTGAAATTTTATTTTCATATCCGCTTTCACGAATAATTTTTTCAACTTTCTGAACCAGCTCCGGACTCACATACCTTGTTTTATTAATTACATGGGATACGGTTGCTATGGAAACGCCCGCTCTGTCCGCTATATCTTTTATCGTTATGCTCATAAATTACTCCTGTAGCTTTGTACATTTCGCTTTGTAAAACCGGATGAGACATTTCATTTCTTAAAAAAATTCAATTATCTTCGGTAATATATTTACGTAAAATTATACCATTTGAAAATATTCATGTCAATTATACAAACATATATTTTAAACCAATAATTAATTTACGCAAAGTTTAACCATTTTCTTTCTTTATTACAACGAATTTTTCTTAAAGACTCATTTGTAAATCCCAAATTAAATATACTTTTTAAATAATCTGGCTATAAAAAATTTGGTATTTACATTTCTTGTTCGCATTACTATAATTATAGTAATAGAACTTAAGCCACAGTAACATTGTAAAGGAGGTAACCAAATGAAAAAAGAAACCTTAACCCAGCCTGAATGGGCGGTAATGTCTGCGTTGTGGGGGAAAGAACCCCAGGCCCTGTCCCAGGTGATAGCTTCTATGGGAGATTCGGTGGACTGGAGCTATACCACCTATTCCACCTATTTAAACAAACTGGTAAACAAAGGATTTGTCGGTTTCGAAGCAAAAGGCCGCGATAAATTCTACTATCCCTTAAAGGAACGGGACGAGTGCATAGAAGCCGAAGGGCGCAGCCTGATGGAAAAGCTCAAAGGCGAAAGCACAAAGAAACTGCTGGTTTGTATGATCCGTGAAAGCAAACTCACCAAAGAAGACCAGAAGGAACTGAAGTCTCTGATCGATGAACTTAGCCGGGAAGGTGATTAAAATGGATGTTTTAAGATCGCTCCTTGAAATCACGATATATTCCGCCGTTCTGTTTGCAGCCATCAAGCTGTTTAAAAAAGCTGCCAAAGGAAAAATATCGCCGGTTTTAAGTTTTGCATTATGGTTCTTATTGCTGGCGCGGCTTTGCCTGCCGGTGACAGTAGACAGCGGATACCACTTGATAACCCTGCCCGCAGTGCAGCAGCATGCAGCCCAGGAAACTTTAGCCGGTTCAGAAGGCGGGCTGCAGCAGTCTCCGGTTATTACGGATCAAATTACGCCTTTTCCCCGGGACGCGCGGACGCTCACCCCTTCAGCCGCGCCGGCCTACCAAACTCCCGCAAAAACATTCTCAGCGGACATATATGACGTGTTATTGATCGTATGGCTTTGCGGCGCTTCTCTTACAGCGGCATGGACGGTTTATATCGCCGCCGGGGTATCCAAAGCAGCCAACAAAAAATCGGTTCCCGCTCCCGCAGGCATCCAAAAAATCTACGAAAAATGCCTGGAGGAAATGGGTATCAGAAAACGGCTGCCTCTTTTGATCACACAGGATCTGTCCTCCCCGGCCCTGCTGGTATCCTTCCGCCCCAAAATACTCCTGCCCCTAAAATTTGCAAAAGAAGCAACCGACGCACAGGCAGAACTTGCACTGCGTCACGAACTCACGCATTACAGGCGCATGGATCATTTGCTGTGCATGCTGATGGACATTCTTTCCATAATATACTGGTTCAACCCCGTCGTATGGCTCGCGGAAAAAGAGATCTTTTCAGACATGGAGATCGCCTGCGACAACAGGATCGTCAGGAACATGGAGAAAGACGAAAAAACGCGTTATGCCAGTACCATACTTTCCATGCTTTCCCAAAGAGGGGATCTGCCCTACGCGCTTGGAATGGCGCTCACCAATACAAAGAATATGGCGGAAAAACGCATCCGGGGGATCTATATGAAAAACAAGTCAAAGAAAGGGGTAAAAACATCAGCGCTGCTTCTCGCTCTTGTTATGCTTGCAGCCTGCTTTACCACGGCGTGCCAGCCGGCCAGCGCACGTGAACCGGAAGCCGCCGCCGCATTTGACGTGGTTTCTTCAAAGCCTGCCGCATCAGCCTCTCCGCAGACGCCCGCGCCAACCCTAACGCCGGAATCCGCGCAGGCCTCGAACGAACCGGAAGAAAGCTTTACCAAGAGCAATAAACTCTCCGATACCGTAACCGTAAATTACGATGCGTCCATCGTCAGGCCGCAGGGGAATATACCGGTTGCATCCATGGAGATACGAAATATTACCGAAGAAGACGTGAAAAAGGTTTCGGATTACTTTTTCGCGGGCAGGCAGGCCTATAACCCCTGGGTCCGCACAAAAGCCGAAATACAGGCGGATTTAGACGCGCTGGAAGAGGAAAACAGTCAGATTGCAGCCAATAAAGAACAGTTTATCGCATCGCACCCCTGGGCTGAGGAAATGAACAAGTCCATTCAGGAAAACGGCGGGAACGCCGCACCGGCCTATAATAAAAAAGAAGATTATGGTATATCGGAAGATGACTGGGCCGCCTACTCAAATGCCTGTTCAAGTGCGGATACCGCTATTGCCGTAAACAACTATTATATGGAACAGAGCAAACAGGAACTTGAAACTGCTCCGGAAACCGCGGATAAACAACCGGCAACAATAGAGTTCAAAGACTATAATCTGGGCCGTTCAGTAATCGGGGGCGGTGGAAAGGTCGTTGCAGGTGATGAAGATGTCGTTCAAAATATGGCTGTCGTATGGGCGGAAAGCAGTAATAATACCATATCCGAAGTTGACGGTTACAATATTGACAACAGTAGAAACGGCTGCGTCCGGTATTGCAGGCAGCTCGAGAACGGAAATTTTTCCGGTATTTTATTTAACCAGAGCGCTCGGGAACAATTGAACATGCCGCAGGAACAGGCGCAAAAGCTAGCGGACGACGCCGTTCGTGCAATCTGTCCGGAATTATCGCTCGGCGGCGCAAAAGTTTTTCAATATTACGATAAAACGGGAGTAAATATGGTTGATGGATATTATGTGTTCACTTTTGTCAGAAATGTGGGCAATGTGTCTGTCACATACGATTCCTGGGGTGGTGTCCAGTTTTACAGCAACGAAACGGATGAAGCCATCGGTTATGAGCAAATACAGATTTATGTAGATAATTACGGCATCGTATCAATGATCTGGAACAACCCTTACGGCGATATTCGGATAACGGACGATAACGCGCAGGTCATCTCTCTGGAACAAGCGCGGGAGGCATTCGAAAAAAATCTGCTGGAAGAATTCAAAAGTGACAGAAACGTAATAAGCGGTGTAGGCGCAGATTCCATCACCCTCGATATCGACAAGATCCAGCTTGGTCTGACCCGTGTTTCGGATGAAGACGGCAATTTTACCCTTGTCCCCACCTGGGATTTCTTCGGGAAGGCCTCCGCAACCAGAGGCAGCGAGAATCTGGTGTTCAACCGCTTCGGCCAAAGCCAGGGAAACGACAGCCTGGGTACGGTGAATGCCCTCGATGGTTCCGAGATCATACGCCAGGGAGATACCCAAAACTGGTAACGGAATGCACGGCGGCCGCCTCATGGTCTTAATGCTCCGGACGGCCTGCAAAGAAAAATTTTACCTAATAAAACCAAAAAAGCGGTTTCATGTATCAATGTCACCGTTTTTTTGGTAATGTTATAGTATTTTTTTACAATAATACGGTAATTCCTTATAAATTGTTTCTTTTTTTTGCCGAAATAGTTTATAATCTTAATGTAAGGTTTATAAATTACGAAAGCGAGAGGAATTTTTAGAATTGGCTGACAAATCGGATGGCAGAAAAATAAGAAAAATATTGATAACCGTTATCATTATTCTGATTGCTGGATTAGCTTTTACCGCTTTCATGTATTTTCAGCAATCTGACGACGGCTTGGCGCTGGAGGGCGTTTCCGTAGATGGTATCGATATATCGGGAATGACGAAAGACGAAGCTCTTGCCGCAACTTCAAAAGTAGAGCAGGATGTTCTTAATAAAGTGGAACTGTCAATTGATTTTGACGGCGAAATATCAAAATTTACGGCGACCGATCTGGGGTTAACCACAGATTACAGCCAAGTGATCGATCAGGCGATGGCTTACGGACATAACGGCTCATTTTTTGAACGCATAAAAGCAGCGGACGATACAAAAAAACAAGGCAAAGATTTTACGGTAACGGTTCATGCGGACAGGGACAAAGTTGCCGATGTGCTGCTGCCCATGAAAGAGAAGGTTGACAAACAGCCGGTTGACGCCAGCTTAGAATTTATGCCAAGGGGCTATCTTGAGGATGGAACGGCATATAAACCCGATGAGCAGGCGCTGATCGAAGACTGCGCGGATGGAGAACAGATCGACTTGCCCGGCGATATCTCTCGCACTCCGGAAAACGAGGCGCCAAATAAATTAAGATATCAATATTGGCAAAACGACCACTATGTGGAAGACTATACTCCCGAACAGGCAGACGTCTCGCGTTTTTTTTATAAGGACGGCGAAAACGGACGGGCGATCGACATGGAATCGGTCGTAGACAGCGTGGTAAGCGAAGTGGAGAACGGCAGCTATGACACAATTGTGGCGCCTGTAGAACAGATTAAGCCGAAAGTAACGGCGGATGATTTAAAAAAGCAGACCCAGCTTGTCGCATCATGGACTTCAAGCTATTCCAATCATGCCAACTACAACAGAAACTGGAATGTGGCCAAACTGTCGAGTATCGTAAACGGCGTAGTTATCCAACCCGGCGAGGAATGGTCTATCAATAAGGAAGCGGGCAATCGTACCGTGTCGTCTGGATGGAAGGAAGCCGCCGGCATTGTTAACGGCGGATATGTCCAGCAGGCAGGCGGCGGCGTATGCCAGATCTCAAGTACGCTGTACAACGCCGCAATCAGGTCGGCGCTTGAGATTACCGATTCCACCCATCATTCCATTCAATCGGATTATATTCCGCTGGGCCTGGACGCTACTATCAGCTCGGGCAGCCCCGACCTTAAGATCAAGAATCCAAACAGCACCCCCATCTACGTTGTATCTTACGTAAATCCCAAAGATAAGAACGTGACGGTTGAAGTCTACGGACAGACGGTTGTTGATCCCAAATACGGGGATGTAATTCTTGATTTCTCCTTCAAGGACGGCGGAACTTTTGGCTCCCCCGTAATGCAGATGGTTTATAACACTCCCGTAGCCCCGGACAATACGCCCATACCGGCGGGCGGCGCTTACGAATATGCAAAGACGCGTCCGGGCAAAAGCGTAGAGACGTTTATCCACTACCTGTCCCTTGACGGCACAGAGCTTGGCGTGGATACCTTCCACAATTATAAATGGAACCCGATAAACGGGACAACATATGTGAACGGCCCCGATCCGGCAAACCCATGGGCAACGCCTACGCCGGCCGCGGGCTGAAACCCTTAAAATCATAGTCAGACATATAAACCTGCCCCTTCAGGAAAGAAAGGGCAGGTTTTTCTTTAGTATTAACTTTTATTTTCCTTTACAGCATAAAAAAACCACCGCGGTAAACCATTGCACAAAGCGGTGGTTTAATAAGAAAAAAATCGATTATATGTTCTTAAAAATATATGCTCCCCCCGATAAACTCCCTCAGTATGGAGTTAAAGGGCACCTTGGATGTGTCCATCGGCTTTGCAAAAGACAGGATATTTAAAAGCCTCTCTTTTGAAAGAGCATGGGCGCTGTCGCCCGGCATTTTTTCAAGCGACGCCTCGGCAAATGGCCGGAGGGCGTTCAGTTCGTAAATCAGGCTGGAATTGAACATCATATCCGCTTCTTCCTGATGCTTGAAAATATAATTGTACTCGCCCTGCCGTACGCTCGCCCACCTGCTGAAGGTATCCGCCGCGCCGGTTTCCCTGAACCGGTCGTCGCGCACCAGCCTGCGGATCAGCCGCACCTCTGTAGTCGGGATCCTGTTTACCATATCCACGTTCAGTTCAAACAGGGCGCTGATATATATTCTGAAAAATAAATTCCGGTCTATTGCGGGCAGAAGGTTTGGATTCAGCGCGTGTATGCCCTCGATCACAAGCAATTCAGATGTTCCCAGATGCATGGGAATCGTACGTTCGGATCGTTTCCCGGTTTTAAAATCAAATATCGGGGTCTCAACCGTTTCTCCGTTAATCAGCCTTATTGCATGGTCCTGCAGAAGTTTTAAGTCCAAAGCTTCCAGGCATTCAAAATCGTAATTTCCGTCCTTGTCAAGCGGTACCTGGTCGCGGTTCAGATAATAATTATCCAGTGAAAGCGGAAAAGGCACAAGCCCGTTTACGCGAAGCTGCGTGGAAATCCTATGCGCAAAAGATGTTTTTCCCGAAGAAGAAGGCCCGGAAATCAGAAGCCCCCGCACCGTGCGGCGCTGCGACAGTATCACATCCGCGATATCGGATATTTCTTTTTCCTGCAGCGCTTCGGCAATGCCTATGAGTTCCTCGCTGCGGTTTGCGTCTATATAGGCGTTCACATCGGATATCAGTTCCACATTAATATTATCAAGCCACTTTTGCGTCTTTTCATAGGTGGCGGAAAGTTTCTCCGGAAACACAAGGGGCGCTTTTAATTCGTCTTCCGTATCGCCGAATTGGATGATAAACCCGGTTGAAAAAGGAAATATCCTGAATGGCCCGATGGCGGAAGTAAGGGCGTTTGCGGGATAAATCGATTTGACGATGGTATCCTCCCCCACCTGATATTGGTAGAAGCCCTTTTTCTTGCACAAGAATTCTATCGGGCAATTGCACGCGACCCATTCGTGAAGTTTTTCTTCGATCTGCTTAACTTCCCTCTCCGAAAGGACAGAACCATTGAGCTTGCAGAATACGCCCTGAGGTATGGAATAAGCCATCTTCAGTTCATAACCGGGAAACAGGTCCCGCGCAACCTTTATAACGCCCAGGTTCAATGTCTGCCTGTTTTGACGCAAGTAATTATCCGGCATTGATTCACCTTCATTCAATATATTTGACCTTTTCCTTAAGCCTTATAATATTTTATCACATATTGGTAAAATCATGTCTTAAAATTCTCCGTACAAATCACATCTCTTTTTGGTAACGCATGATATAATACATCTCCAGGATAAACCTTAAAACAAATATTCCAACGGTTAATCCGATCAGCCAGAGCGGCATGTTCAGAAGTATCATCACATAGGCAAGGCCAATAACAAACCATTGGGAGATATCCGCGGACCGCGCCCTGGACCTCCACCGGATCTGCTGGTTACGTTCGTCCTGCATCTCGATCCGAGACGCTCTTTCCAATTCGGGATGTTTTTTCTGATACCGCCTTAAGATCAGGTTGGAAATATTCACACCGGCGAGACTGGCCCCTACGCCTATCATGATGCCGCTGACAGCCTTCAGCTCTTCCGCCTGTATGAAGAACCCGGTTACAGCCAGAGCTATGCCAAGTACCAGAAATATAATATAAAAAGCAGTTTTTTTCATTTTTCCGATTCCTCCTCAAAAATAAATATATCCTCAATCGTCGTGTTAAAGTATTTTGCAATTTTATGGGCAAGCAGTATAGACGGGTTGTATCGGCCGCATTCCAGCGATCCTATTGTCTGTCTGGAAACCTCCAGCGCTCCCGCAAGTTCTTCCTGCGTGATTCCCCTCTGCTTGCGCATCTCTTCCATCCGGTTTTTCAACGGCATCCTCCTCCCGAATTCACAAATCAAAATGTAAAGCTAGCTTTACATTCAGTATATCTCACGGTATCAAAAATGTCAAGCACGCTTTCCATCTTTGTTTGTATGTATTTAAATGATGCAAAGCGTATAGTGCATTTTTATCCATCATCAGCTCATTTGGCGCATATCTCATAGACTGTAGCTTTTACAAAAGCTTTGAGCCTTAAATTTTTTTTGATATTCAACCCATAAACAATTATAATAATACAATAGAGTTGGTATTTTGACTTTATTATAACGCCCGGCTGCGGCTGTTTTATGCTTATGCCGGAAGGAGAAGAAAATGAGTTTTGGATTTGTAAAAGCGGCCGCAGCAAGCCCGCGCGTCTATCTGGCGCAACCCTTTAAAAATGCGAAGACTGCCAGTGAAAAGCTGACAGAAGCCGCAAAAGACGGCGTGCAATTGCTGGTTTTTCCGGAGCTTTTTCTAACAGGCTATACCTGCGGCGACCTGTTTTCTCAGCAGCAGCTTTTGGACAGGTCAGACGAGGCGCTCGCATGGCTGCTTTCCCAAACTGAAAAATGCGGAACAGTCGGTGTTGTCGGCCTTCCTCTGAGAGCAGAAGGCAGGCTTTACAACTGCGCTGCGGTAATCCGCAACGGAAAGGTTTTAGGCGTTGTTCCCAAGATGTATATTCCCAACGTACGTGAATTTTATGAGAAACGCTGGTTCAGCCCGGGCCATAACGCCCGCACGGAAAACATACTGGTAAACGGCGGCAGCGTGCCCTTTGGCAGATTGCTCTTTGACCTGGGCGGCGGTGCGACGCTGGGCGTGGAGGTCTGCGAGGATCTTTGGGTTGCCGTTCCGCCAAGCTGCATGCTGACATTGCTTGGAGCCAATATCATTGCAAACCTGTCGGCAAGCAATGAACTGGCCGGAAAAAACGACTACCGGCACGCGCTCGTTCGTCAGCAAAGCGCAAGGTGCATGTGCGGATACGTATACGCCTGCGCCGGCGAAGGCGAATCTTCTACCGATCTTGTTTTTGCGGGCAATACCATGATTACGGAGAACGGCGTGACCCTTGCGGAAGGAAAACGGTTTGAAAGCGGCATGATCTCAAGCTGCATCGATACACAAAATCTTGCTCTGGAGCGCCGATACAGCAGTTTTTCAGACAACGCGCATTATATGGATATTCTTCCGCACAGTACAGTTTTCTGCGGAATGGACGATTTTAAAGAAAACTCTTTCAACAGGGATATCGACCCCCGCCCCTTTGTTCCGAAAAAAGAGGCGGAACGCGAAGAACGCTGCCGGGAGATCATAGGCATTCAGGCGGCCGGACTTGCCCGGCGGCTGGAGCATACCGGCCTTAAACGCGCCGTGATCGGCATATCGGGCGGACTTGATTCCACCCTGGCGCTTTTGGTTACCGTGGAAGCGTTCCGTAAACTGAATCTGCCCGTTTCGGGAATCATCGGGGTTACGATGCCCGGATTCGGCACTTCGGATGGAACTTACAGCAACGCAATGGAGCTTATGGAAAAGCTTCAAGTGACCATAAAAGAAATAGACATCCGCCCTGCATGTATGCAGCATTTCCGCGATATTGGGCAGGATCCTGAGAAACACGATATCACCTACGAAAACACCCAGGCGCGGGAACGCACCCAGATTCTTTTTGATATCGCAAACAAGGAAGGGGCGCTCCTTGTCGGAACAGGCGATTTAAGCGAACTTGCTATGGGCTGGTGCACATATAACGGCGATCATATGAGCATGTACGGGGTAAACGTATCCATCCCCAAAACGCTGGTAAAATACCTTATACAATATTTTCAGCTTGGCGGCGGGGGAATTGCGCCTGCCCTGCAGGGAATACTGGATACCCCCATCAGTCCGGAGCTTCTTCCGCCCGATGAGAACGGCATCCAAAGTACCGAAGCCAAAGTGGGCCCGTATGAACTGCATGATTTTTTCCTTTACCACACCATACGGTTTGGAGTTCCCCCAAAAAAACTGCTGTTTTTGACCCGTCGTGCATTTGAAGGTATTTATGACGACGCAGTGATCCTTTACTGGCTCAAAGTGTTTTATAAGCGGTTCTTTGCCTCACAGTTCAAGCGGTCCTGCCTGCCTGACGGGCCCAAAGTCGGATCAGCCTCTCTTTCGCCGCGTGGAGACTGGCGCATGCCTTCGGACGCCTGTCCAACTGAATGGCTTAACGAGCTGGATTAGCCAAATATAAACTGACGCACTTCATATTTGGAGTGCGTTTTTTATTTCTCTACCGCCCCCGGTAACACCAGCCGGCGCACAGGAATATATTATCTAATAAACCTAGTGAAAGGGGGAATTCATTTGGATCCCGGCGCATTTCAGACAGATACATAGGTGCCGAGTCTTACGACCAAACGCCAGATCCAATGAATACAAATTATGTATATGCAATATGAGCCAGGCAATATAGCATCCGGTTTGCCTTTTAATGTTCTTTCCATTAATTTAAACCTGTTTTTCCTTCGGATTATGAAAGAACACTGCATATTCCTGGAAGCCAACTTTATGCCCAAAGATGAGAATTTAGCTGATCAGGCCGGAAATATGAAAAGGGATTACGAAAACCTGCTGATGCAGGCAATCCCGATGGCTGACGGAGTTGTAAGTCCAAGCGCTTTAAAAGCCGGTCAATTTTTTACGCCCTATACGGCGCAGACTGAGCGCTTGACCTGCCATTTTACCGGGATCCCGATTAATTCAAACATAACGGTCCGTGAAAAAAAAATATCAACCGGCGACAGTGGACCCCTGCCATCCAACATTGACGCCAAAATCAAATTATTGAACGACGATTCCCGCCGTTTGACAGCCAAACTGAGGGATTTTAAGAAGAATTTACTGTCGGATGTTGTAAACTGCAGGATTTTCACCGCAAACTACCCGCTTGAGCTGCACCATATGGCAGAAGAAGCGAATCATTATTTAAAACTTCTGGATGCATTGGATAATAGCGAGAATATCATGCAGGTCAAAAACCTTACGGATCAGGTTTCATTCTGGGATAAGAATATGGCGGAACACAATCTCTTTGCGGCAGGCAAACTTGATCCAACCGAAGAAAGCGCGATTGAGAAATCACGAAAGGCCGCCCAGGAGTTCGACCGTCTGGCATCAAAAGCAAAAACGATCCGAAAAAATCCGGAATCCGTGTTGGGGACCATAAGGGAAAGCCTTAACGCCGCAAGAAAGCTGCAGGAATTCCAGACGGGGGCGTTGAAAGGTATCATGGATTGTAAAATACAGTCCATTATTATTCCCCTGATTGCAGATCACCATATGCGGGAAACAGCCCATTTTATGTGGCTGCTTGAAATGGGCTTGAAAGCACTGATGTAGCCTGTAATCCCGGCGGCTTTTGCCGCTTTTTCTTTTTATAAAGCGGTTCATATAATTTTCGGCTCCCCTCCACATTGCCGTCACAAAACATAATTATACTTCTCATGACAGTAATCCATTAAAAATAAATATTTATGAGATAAAAGGAGTTGACAATATGAGAAAAAGACGGTTAAAATTACTCATTGTTTTCGTTGTTGCCGCAGCGTTTTTTTTAAGCGCCTGTACGTCGCAATCTGCGGATAACGCTCTCCGGCAGTCTGCGGATGAAACCGCCCAACCAGCCGCGGATGAAACCGCCCAACCAGCCGCGGATGCAAACGGTCAATCGGATGATGCAAATACTATTTACGGCAGCGTGACTGCCATAAACGGCAGCAGCATAACGCTCGAACTGGGCACGTTCAACCAGGACGCCTTCCCCAACGGAGGCGGGCAGCGCGGCGGACAGGGAGACGGACAGGCTCCCTCGGACATGCCTTCCGTGCAGCCCTCCGATATGCCTTCCGGACAGCGTCCGTCCATGCTTACCTTAACGGGTGAAACCACAACCATCACGGTCACAGATGAAAGTGTAATCACAACACCGCAATTTGGCAGAAACGAAACGGGCGGACAGAACGGCCGGCAAGAAGTTCAGCCTTCGGACATGCAAACCGGACTGGCTGCGATCCAGGAAGGCAGCGTACTGAAAGTTGTTTATGCGTCTGATAACAAGACCATCCAGTCCATTACAGTTATGAACGGTTTTTCCGGCGGTCCTGGCGGCGAAAGCGCAATCCCCGCACCTGCAGCCTCGGCTTCTGCGACTTAAAACCCAATTATGGATTTCATTTTTTTCCGAGCCCAGAGAGACCCAATAATTTCGTGCGCTTTTTGGGTTTAAATACCAGCCTGTAAAGTTCTGGTGCTGGGGATCCCAAAAAGGCTTCAATCTGCGTTTTCCGCAGGCTGAAGCCTTTTTTAGCCATTTTTGTCATACACCTGAGTGGTTTAACTATGGATGTAGTGTTCCATTCAAAACAATAAATAATTGTTGTCGAATAAGAACATTTCTTGCAGTTTATACATACATTATAATACACACAAAAGAAAAAAGGGGAATTAAAGTATAAAACCATATTTAGCTCTTCCTTTAAGAAGGCATCCCTCCTCCGGGATGCCTTTTTTATACAAAATTCCTGAAAGACGCAATATTCAAATTAAGTTTTTTGGTCGAATTAACACATTTCGTCAGGCATTTTCATAGAATAAAATACACTTAATAGTAAAGGGGGGATTATAATTCATGTCAAACAGAGTATATAGGTATAGACGTAACAGTGGAAGTTCGAACCCATCCCTTGGCAGCAGAAATTCAAGTCTCCGGTCGCTGCGCGATACCATTTTTGATCAGTTAGACCGTTTGGGACTGCGGGTTGACGACGACGATTTGCTGGCCGATTTGGAAGAATTTGATGAAAACGAGCTGTTTGCCATTCTTGGTCTGTTCGGACTTCTGGGGTATTTTGCCTTGTTGGGCCTCTTAAGTTCAAGGGAAGATGACCCTTGCTGATCATAAAACCTGCATTTTCTTGAATTACGGTCTATAGATGTTTCCGATAAATGGATTTTCAAAAATATTATTCAGAAAGCTGACTTCTGGTGGGAGTCAGTTTTTTCATTTTTGCTCAGGAATCATGTCGAATCGGCACATTTTATGTAGGATTTTCATAGAATACATTACATTTACCAGAAAAGGAGATTATATTGTCATGGGAAGCTATTCAAAACAGGATTTCCAAAAATACAGTCCTATCGGCAAAGGCTGTTATCCAAAAATGCCATCCTATCCCTGCAGGCCTAAAAGGGAATGTGACTGGCCTGTAAAACCGCGCAAAAAGTTTCCGGTTTATGTCTGCAAACCTGTGTTCCCACCGAAAAAACACGAATATTGCGGAAAACAGGCCGTTTGGGAACCATCTGGCGGAGCCCCGTCCGACAATTGGGACCAGAGCAGCTGGCCTAAATACCCGCACTGGTATGCTCAGGATGACGGCCAGGATCCGTATTACCCGCAATCCTCGCCCTGGCCCTGGGAGGACGCCAATCAACAGGGGTCTGGTTACGGATGGGCGGAAGATGAAGAAGACGAACTGCAGGAAGATTGGGAGCAACAGGACAGCGGTTGGGAACAGCAGGACGCAGCCTGGCCGCCGGCAGAAGAGCAAGCACCACAGCCTGCCCAGGGAGATTCAGATCTTGGAGCAATGTTTAGCCCAATTATGGAACGCCTGCGCGGTCTGGGTCTTCAGGTTGACAGCGCCGATTTTCTGGGATTTCTGCGCGGCCTGAGTAAAAAAGAAATTTTCGCGGTTCTCGGATTGCTCGGTTTGCTGGGATATTTCGTTCTGCTCGGATTTTTAAGTTTCGATGGGCCGGACGCTCGAAAAATTTAGCGGTTCTTCACCTAATTCGTCCCTTAAAGACTTCGTTTTCAGTATATCAATACAGTTCCCGGAAAACCGCCGAAAAAGCGTCCACCAAGGACGCTTTTATTGTTCCCCTATTCAGATGAACCGTCGTCTTTTTAATCCATTGCACTGTAAAAGCATGTCCGAATCAACGCAACTAATGTAAATTATTCATTAATAATAAAATGCACCTAACCAGTAAAGGAGATTGATATGTATGGAGAACTATTCCGATCAAAATTTTCAAAAATACAGTCCGGAAGGAGATGATGATCTTTACAGACTTCACTGCCCTTACAGGCCTAAAATGCAGTGTTGGTATTGTCCGGCGCCATACAGCGCTTGCGAATATACCGTTTATTTTTGCAAACCTGTGTGGCTATCAGAAAGTTACAAATATTGTAAGGGTCCCGGATGTCCGTACTGGTATGATCAGGATAACTGGCAGGATTTAGAACATCAGGAACTCTGGCCCTGGAATGACGTCTGGCAGGACTGTCGGGAACCGTATTCAACCTGTCCCTGGTATATGTCGGAAGAGACGGACGGACTCCCTGCGGCAGTTAAAAACCGGATGGCGTTAGCCCAGGCAGGTAATGCCCTCAAATTATTGCATGAAGCTGTTCGCGCTGATCTGAGAGAGAGCGGGCCGGATATTGAATCCGGTTCCAATGATTATATAGCGGCGCTTTCGAGGCTGGATTCGTCCGAGCTTCTTAATTTGGTTGAGCTGGTCGACTCACTCTGGGTATCGCTTGTGTTAGTAATAATTGGAGGGCAGGATTTCAGAGACCGCGCTTAAGTAAAATTGTTTTGCCTGAAAAAGTTCCCGGAATGCCGGGAACTTTTTACTTTATCGCTTTTTACGAAATCGCTATGCCTGCGCTCGCATAGCCTAACACTGTATTGATCAGGCTATCGCCTGCCGCCGTTGCAGAGAATACCATCAAAAAACGATTCCCGGCGGTCACCGGTATGTTAAGCCCTGCTTGAATGCCGTTGCTAACCGTTCCGGCGGCAACCGCCCCGGTCAATACGGGCGCCAGCGTTACGGAAGTACCGGGTATGGGTACAAAAATATTGCTGAGAGGGGCAGCCGATTGATACAACTGTGCGGTAATCGCTATGGTTGTTGCAGGCAGGGACAGAGCCACGATCGTGCTGAAAAGCGCTGTAATTGACGTTATTATCCCGTCGCGCGGCATGGAAAACGCCATATCAGGGATCCCGGTCAGATCGATCGTACCGCTCAGCGCCACGGCTCCCGGAGCAGAATTACCAAAGGCAATAAACCCCGGTATACCTGCCAGCCCAAGAGCAATTGTGGTCAACGTCACAGGTATTCCGGAAGCGAAGGGTATGATCGCGCCGGCTCCAGCCGCACCTGTTGGTCCCGTCGGCCCTGTTTCCCCCGTGCCCGTCGCACCTGTCGGCCCGGTCGGTCCCGTCGGTCCTGTCGCGCCTGTTGGCCCCGTTGGTCCTGTTGCTCCGGTCGGTCCGGTTTCGCCCGTGCCGGTCGCACCCGTCGGCCCCGTTGGCCCCGTCGGTCCTGTTGGTCCCGTTGGCCCTGTCGGTCCTGTTTCACCTGTACCGGTCGCACCCGTCGGCCCCGTTGGCCCCGTCGGTCCTGTTGGTCCCGTTGGTCCGGTCGCACCCGTCGGCCCCGTTGGTCCAGTATGCCCAATAATTCCAGGTCCCATTGGCCCGGTCGGCCCCGTTGGCCCTGTTGGTCCGGTAGGACATACAGGCCGCCTGTGATGCCTGTGATCTGCATATGGATCACTCGAATCATTGTACTCCAAGCGTGGGTCAACCGGTTCATTACGAGGATCATTCTCTTCCAGCCAAAAATCTCTTCCGTTATTTGAAAACAAACCACGATTCCGATTATTATATCTGATTTGCATAGTTATATACCACATCCTATATATAGATTTTATTCTATACTATGTTTTTAATACTAGTAGCCTTTCCCTGCTTTATAATGCGCTCTTTTGGCTTTTGTCCATTTCATTTTTCTGTTTTAATGATGCAAAGTACTTTTTATTATATAAGAATTCCAGTGATTGTGGCTTGCATTCGCCTGCCTTGTTGTTAAATATCTCCGCTCTCTCCCATTCGCCAAGCCTGTCATGACAAACAGCTAATTCCATAAAAGGAATAAAATCCGAATAATCCGAATTCACAAATTCCCGGTTGTATTCCGGAGCCTTCAACGTCGAGGCAAGTTCAAACCAAAAAGCAGCCTTGCGATATTCCTTTTTGTCCATTAAAAGACAGCCTATCATGCAGCAGGCTTGTGCACGCGGCACATCAAATGTAAATGTATTCAGCAAAGATAAAAACGCAAGTTCGGGCATGTTTTTTAAAACGTAGCATTGCGCGAGTTCACAGCAGGCATTGATGCAGTCCTCTGTCAAGCCCTTTTTAGTCTGTAAAAACAAATTAAATCGTTCAATCGCCTCATCTATTTTTCCGCAGTCTTTTAATTCACGCGCATAATAATAATTTCCTCTGGGTGAAAGTTGCTTTCCTTCGGATAGAAGTCCGGCGTAGATCTCAATATATCTTCCTTTTACCGCTTTTTTGTTTTCTTTCCGGGTGATCGCGATATCACTTTGTATAATATTTCCCTCTGTCTTAAGGTATTCGTTTACCGGTTCGGTCCACTTAAAGCCGCGGCTTCTTTTGATAAGCCTCTCCCCGTAACGCCAGCAAACCGGATTTCCGTATGTATCAAAATCAATATTATGCCGCATCATGACGGCGTCTACGCTCTCATCCAGTTCTTCTTTCAAACGCAAAAGCAGGATCCTGTCGTCCTCAAGCAAAACGTCGTCCGCATCCAGCCACAATATATAATCCATCGCAGCCTGTTCAAACGAAAAATTCCGTGCAGCGGAAAAGTCATCCTTCCATTTATAATCATAAATCTTATCCGTATGTTTTTTTGCGATCTCCTTCGTCCTATCCGTGGACCCTATATCCGCAATGATAATTTCATCTGCAATTCCACTAGCGCAATTAAGGCATGCGTCGAGCGTTTCTTCATCATTTTTAACTATCATGCAAAGGCTGATCGTCGGCAAATATCGCACCCCCGCTATAATTCTTTTATTTAGTATATGGGAAACCTAAACCCGTTGTGTCAAATGCTTTTTTTCCGTGGGATTAGTTACCATGCCAATGTTTGCCTGATGGGGTTGCGATGTTTGTAATACTTTTGTAATATATAAGCATATTAAGTAACACAATCGTAATATTGATGTGTTGCGGAAATGGAGGAATATCAAATGATGAAGAACATTAAGAAACGTTTGGTTGGCCTGACAGCAATAGCGGCAAGCGCGGCATTAGTGTTTTCTGTGACAACAACAGCGCTGGCGGCAGGCCGGGACTATATGCAGAGCGCACCGGTGCAGGCCGGTACAAACGCGGCGGGACCGGGCAGCTGCAGAAATAATCCGTCTGATTTCTTCACCCAGAACGGTGGAAAATCTTTCAGTATAACCGACCTTGAGAATATACTGGGTAAATTCTGCGACAAGGGTTCGCTCAATGCGCCAAAGGATCCTTCAAGTCCAGACAGTCAGACCCCTGCGCCAACGGCAGCCCCGACAAGCGCTCCAACGGCTGCGCCTTCCGGGTCCAACGCCCCGGCCACTGCTCCCGATAATCTGTCCGCCATGGAAGAACAGATGGTGCAGCTTGTGAACAGCGAGAGAAGCAAAGCAGGCGCACCCGCACTGAAGGCAAATGCCGATCTGGCGAATATGGCCCGAGTAAAATCGCAGGATATGATAAACAACGGATATTTCTCGCACAATTCGCCCACATATGGCAGCCCGTTTGATATGATGAATACCTTCGGGATTTCCTTCAGGACTGCCGGTGAAAATATAGCGATGAATCAGTCGGTAGAGGCTGCGCATGCTTCCCTCATGAATTCCGACGGTCACCGCGCCAATATCCTGAACCCTGCCTTTACGCAGATCGGTATAGGGATCGTATCGGACGGTCACGGCAACCTGTATATCACGCAGGAGTTCATCGGATAACCGCATGACTCTTTTCCACAAAAAGCCTCCGTATCGCTCGGAGGTTTTTTATATGCAATTTATTTTGTGCTCAAAGCATAATCAATTTTTCCAATCAGAATAATATACAAACCGTTGTAAACAATCCCGCGAAACCGACATATCTATAAATTGCAAATACAATCGGATGGCTGAACCGCTCGAACGAATTTCTTGTTATAAAAAAATCCAGGGAGGAATTATTATGAAAAAAAGAAGATTTGCATATCTATCCGTGATCGCCTTGCTGATATGCGCGTTTTTGCTTATGGGATTCAGTTGCAGCATATCCACCGCAAACATTCAAAATGCGACGATGACCACAGGCGTGGATGAAAACGGAAAACCGCTGGACAGCGTTAATGAGTATCCCGTGAATACGGCAGTGTTTGTAAGCGCCGAACTCCATAATGCTCCGGAGGACACCACAATTACATTCAAGTGGTATTACGGGGAGCGGCAAATAGGCGAATACAGCCTCTCCAATACCCTTTCGGACCAGTATATCAATGGCTATATTACCGCCGATTCCATGTTGCAGTCCGGCAGCTACAGCGTGGAAATCTATATCGACGAGCGTAACGAACCGGATGCGACGCTGGAATTCACCGTCCGGTAAAGGGGGGATTTCATATGGAAAAACCGGAATTGATCCGCATTATTACAGAGCAATACAAGGCTCTTGGAGTCGTTTGCATACAGGGCGGTACAGCCGATATTACCGTTGACCAGGAAGTTCTGGGCGCCAAACTCACAGACGAGATGATTAAAATCCATTACCAGAATTCCGTACTGATCAGCGAAGACGATCAGACGGTTTACTTTTGGGAGCAGGCAAAAAATATCAAATCGGGGTTTTCGTTCGGACGGAGAGCCGAAAGCCGCTCTAAGCCGGATACGGCGCTCAGAAAAGTGAAATCCGTACAATCGGGGATTGAAGGCAGGGCATATGAGATCGAATTTGACATTGGCCGTCTCAGTAAAATTGTAAAAACAAACGCGATCCGGTACGGATTCAAATTAAAGACGGTTTCGAGCAAAAAAATGGCGTCCTACTGATCATGCGGCACAACAGCCTTCATTGCATCATCCTTTATACAAAATAATAAAAGGTATCCCAGGCCGGAATGCCGGGGAAATGGCGTATATAAACCCTGTAATCCGGCCTGATTTTTTTCACCAGAAGCGGTATTGCAAAAAGGTCCCTGCTTCTGTGATACGCGGCGGCAATGATCTTTGGTTTGTATCTCGCTATCGTCTTTTCCGCGCCCAAAAGCGCCTCCGCCTCCTGCCCTTCCACATCCAGTTTGATCAATGTCGCCTCGCTTCCGCCCAGTATATTGTCTATGGAATCCGCGGCAACGGTCACGCTTCCTCCTTCGTCAAAGGAAGAATTCCTTCCGGCGCGGGACGCGAACGGTATCTCATCCTTTGCGCTGTGCAGGCCAAGATGCAGGCATTCTATACTCTTCATCCCCTGGGTGTTGCCAACGAGTCTCCTGTAATTCTTTATATCCGGTTCCACGGCGATTATTTTCCTGTATCCTTTTACGCTTTGTACAAACTCCAGTACCGTGTCTCCCGTATAAGCGCCCCCGTCGAAATAAACCTCTCCGCCGTGTGGCGCCAGAATGTCCCTGAAAGCTTCCGCCGTAGGGATCTCACAGTCTTTTAAATACTTGATTTTTCCGCTTATCTTATAATCCAAACCGCATATAAAAGTTTTTTGCGACAGATTATCTTCCAGGAATTCAAAAACCTGCTCCAGTTTTTCACGGTTTTCATGAAAATACTTCAGGTCAAACAATTCAGCTCCCATCAGCGGAACATCCGGCGCATAAAGTTCCTGCTCGCCCGCGATCCGCTCGATATTCCGGATCACTTCAGGCCGGCCGGTCCCGAAAGCAACAAGAACAATCATATTTCCAAAATAGTTCTTTGCCTGCGCGTAATTGGTCACCGGATACCCTCTGAACATATGGTTGCGGCAAAAATCGTCGCTGGCGAATATGCCTGCAACCTTAATATTTTTATCTGTACAAACATCGAGTATTTTATCTGCTCCGTTGCCCATTCCGTATAGGACAATCGGCTTTTGGGCATTTTTAAGATGCTCCCAGACTGAAATATTTTCGCTTAACTCCAATAAATATTCACTCCCGGTTCGTTTTATATATGATCGTACCATTTTTATTTCAAATTTAAAACCCAGGAGTAAAAAAAACTGCCCCTAACAGGCAGTTTTCGAATTTTTTCCAGCGTTATCCTATTTTTAAACAGTTCCTTTTTTCTATGGACAAAAAAACCTCCTGGTTCGTATGATACAGCTGAAAACTTCTGAAAAGAACATCCGCCTTTATTTTTACGCCGTTTGCGTCAATCGTATAGCGTAAAACATTTCCGTGGGGCGTGTTGTCTTTTATAACGCCTTCGATCTGATAATAGTTCTCATTCTCTTCTTTTCTGCCTGCTGTGATTTCGATCGTTTCAGGCCTTATGGCAACGACAGCGGAGGACTTTTCCCGTCCTCCCGTGAGCCTGTTAAATTCGTCGGGCGACAATATATTGTAATGCCCAATAAAGCTGGCCGCAAAGCTTGTTTTTGGAGCGGTATACATATCGACCGGAGTGCCGGATTGCACGATTCGACCTTCGTTAAACAAATGAATAACATCGGAAAGCACCATGGCTTCATTCTGGTCATGCGTGACAAAAATGGTGGTGATCTTCAGTTCCTGATGTATTTCCTTGATCCGGGCCTGCAGCGATCTTCTCAGTTTGGCGTCAATAGCGCTCAACGGCTCATCCAGCAGCAGTACCTTTGGTTCGCATACGATCGCGCGCGCAAGCGCCACGCGCTGCTGTTGGCCTCCGGAAAGCTGCGCCGGGTAATGCTTTTCTTTGCCTTCAAGATCAACCATCTTGATTACGGAGGCTGCTCTTTCCTCAATCAGTTGATGATCCAGCTTTTTCATTTTCAGGCCGAATACGATATTCTCCGCTGCCGTGAGATTTGGGAAGAGGCTGTACTGCTGAAAAACCATACCGATATTTCTTTTCTGCGGCGGCATATCCGTAATATTCTCGCCGTCTAAATAAATCCTTCCTTCACTGAGTTCCTCCAGCCCGGCAAGGCAGCGCAGCAGAGTGCTTTTGCCGCAGCCGGACGGGCCCAGTAATGTTACAAAATTGCCTTTTTCTATAGACAGATTGACGTTTTTCAGCACCTCTGCATTGCCGTAGCGTTTTTCCAGGTGTGCGATTTCTATATAAGACATGGGTTATTCCTCCTGTAAATCGTTTTTGTTTCTGTAGAAGAAAACAAAAAGGGAGATTGCAAGCGTAACCAAGAATAAAATAACAATGATCGCGCTGGTAAGCTGCCCGGACATAAACATCGCCCTGTACATATATATCTGCGCGGTTTCGAAATAATTTCCGCCTACGATATTGATCACTACGAAATCGCCGAAGATGATGGACATCACCAGCATTGCGGAAATCGTGATCCCCGAAAAGATATTCGGAACCACAACCCTGAAAAATGAGTACAGTTTTCCGGCGCCCAGCATCTGCGCCGCCTCTATCAGACGGGACGCGTTTACCGCATTCAGGCTGTTCCGGATGCCCTGGTAAATATACGGCAGAACAACTACGCTGTAGGTTGCGGTAAGCATCAGGATACGGTTTGAGAGGAACCCCGGCGCGTCCGCATACAGTGCCAGCACGGAAATCGCCAGAACAATTCCCTGTACTGCGTACGGGATCGTGCAAATGATCTGCATATATTTGTCTGCGCGCGGCACGTAAACAACGACCACATACATCGCCAGCAATACCGCGAGTGTGCTGACGAAAATTGGGAGTACGGAGATGATTATGGAGCGCAGTATGGACGTCCAGAAATCCGGGTCGGACAGGATCTGCCCATAATAGGAAAATGTCAGCCCCCGGGGCAGCACCTCGTTCCATTCCGCAAAAACAGAATAGAGAAAGGTCAACGCCAGCGGAACGATTAAATATAAGCATATGAGGATGATGACAGGTTTTGCGGTTTTACTTTTTTTCATACAGCGCCGCCCCCCTGGTTTTTTTTAATATTCTGTCATTCGTAAAGATTGCAAGCACCATCAGCGCCATCAACACGACCGCCAGCGCCGATCCGAATTCTTTATGCTGCGTTACGTCGCCCACAAACTGTTCTGATATACGTATGGGCAGCAGGGAAAAATTGCCTTGCAGAAGGGCGTACGCAGTGGCATATGCGGCCAGCGCATTCGCGAACAATACGCTTAATGTGCCTAAGATACTGGGCATCAACACCGGGATCGCCACTTTGGTCCAGTATTTAAAAGAACTCCCGCCCAAAAGCCGCACGGACTCCCGCCACTCGTTTCGAAGGCCGTCGAATGCGGGAATCAGCAGAAGGGTTGCAAGCGGAATCTGGAAATAGATATATGTAATCATCAACCCCCATACGTTGTACAGGTCAAAATCCGCAAGAAACCCTATTCCGGCCTGTTTCCCAAACATCACCGCCACGCCCGCGCTTCCCAAAAGAATGATATAAGCAAAAGCAAGCGGAATCCCCGCAAAGTTGGACGTCATATTGAGTATGCTCAAGAAAAATGTTTTTGTTTTCCCCTTGCTCCCGTGCGCGGCATTCGCCCCAAAGAATCCGACCAGGATACCGATCAGCGCGGAACACACGGAAACGATTAAACTGTTCATTATAGCCTGCTGATAGAGCCTTCTTGAAAAAACCGAAATAAAATTATCCAGCGTAAATCCAAAAGCTCCTTCGGGCATGAAGCTGCGGACCAGTATTGTTGCAAGAGGGACAATCAGGTAAAGCGCAACAATAACCGCAAAAGGCGCCAGCGCAGCCAAATATAATTTCGGCTTGCTTTGATTATACTTTTTCAAACATATCAACTCCCAATTCGCAAATATCTTTCATGTCCCCGGATTTTCTGATGGCCAGAAGCCTGCAAAGTATGGGCGCTATAAAAAGCTGGGGCAAAGGTTCTTCGCTTATAAGCCCGGCCTTTTTCTTAACCTGGTCTGAAAAGATGTAAAGCGGAACTATCCTTTGTTCCTGCGTGTTGCCTCCGTGCAATCCATATTCGCTCATCCCGTGATCCGAAGTAACCAGGATGTTATATCCCCACTTGAGCCAAAGAGGCATTATGGTGGAAAGCACAACATTCAGTTTTGCAATGGTACTGTAGTATATAAGCGAGTTGCACCCCTCTTTATGTCCTGCGTCGTCTACATTCATGGAATGCACCAGCAAAAAATCAGGATCAAAGGATCCCCGCAAATATTCGGCGTCCGAAAAAACGTGGGAATCCGGATAGCTGTCTTCAAAATAATAAATGCCGTGATTTATCGCGCCGTCGTGCATCAGCCTGATTCTGTCGTCCGTATGCTGAAAAGGCGCGCGGGTATATAGTTCGCTGATCCAGTAATAGGCGGATGCGGCGGTTGTAAGGCCGTTTTCCCTGCACAACTCAAATACGCTCTGAAACTTTGACATCCGGACCGTCAGGTTGCAGGCAATCCCGTGTTTGGCCGCCGGCAGCCCGGTATGCAGCGTTTCATACAACGGCCGGGATGAGGACGGAAGTTCGGACAGCACCTTGGCTTTCAGCCCCAGCCCCTGTTCTATCAGATGTTCCAAAAACCCCAGGTTTTGTACAGCCTGCCTGTATCCTAATCCGTCAATTAAAATAAATATCGTTTTAGGCATTTGCCGCTCCTTTCAAGATAACATAAAAAGTGAGGCACCCCTTAAAAAAGGGGTGCGTCGAGGAGGAATATGAAAAAAACTATTTCGCGTATGCCATTACTTCGTCCTGCCATTTCTGGCCCAGTGTTTCCACTGTTTTGGTCCATGCGTCCGCATCTGCGATTGTGCGCGCATTCGCATATTGTTCGTCGGGCACCATTTTTGCTTTTACATCATCCGGAAGCTTGACATTGCTGCGAATGGGCTTTGCAAAACCTTTTGCCAAATTGATCTGTCCTTCGTCGCTCAAAATGAATTCCCGTGCAAGCGCCGCCGCATACCGATTTTTGGAGTAAGCGTTGATTACCGTGCAATATCCGCTTTGTATGGAGGCTTCACTCGGAATATTTACTTCAAAAGCCGCGTTCGGGTTGTTTGTTATAAACTGCTGCTTGTATCCAAGCGCGTTGTAATCCCAAAGGAATGCCACGCCTATTTCGCCCTTTTCCAGCCTGGCCAGGGAGAGTTCGCCCTTGTCCAGTCTGCCCTGCTCGGCAAGTTTTTTGAAATAATCTATTCCCGGTTGTATATTTGATTCGGAACCGCCGTTGGCAATCGCTGCCGCAAGGACTGCGTTTTGCGCCTGGCTTGCCTTGGTAACGTCGCCGATCGCCACTGTATAATCGCCGTTTAATATATCTTCAAATGATTTGGGTGCATTCGGGACCAGTTTGGTATTTGTAAGTATAGCGATTGTTCCGTAATATCCGATGATCCAGTCGCCGTTGTCGTCTTTTGCCCAATCGGGAATGTCATCCCAGTAACTTGTTTTATACGGAATCGTAAGACCCTTCTCTTCCGCAATGGGCCCGAAAGACTGCCCCACATCGCCGATATCTTTGGTCGCATTTGACTTTTCGGATTCAAACACCGCGAGTTCTTCCGCAGAAGACATATCAGTATCAGAATGCTCAAGACCATATTCGGATTTCAGATCCGCCCAGGTTTCTCCCCAGTTCGCCCAGCTGTCAGGCATTCCAACGGAGTTTACCTGCCCTTCCTTTTTCGCCTCGGCAACGATCTGCTCCAAAGACATACTGTTAAGATCCGCGTTTGCGTCTGTATTGCCGGATGACGCCGTCGTGGAAGAGCATCCCACAAACAAAAGCGAGCATGCCCCGATAACGGCCGTTATTTTCATCCATTTGCTCATACCCATACACTTGACTCCTTAAATCTTTATTTGTTTCAAGTATACTAAGCGTTTGTAAAATCAGCGTAAGATTTATGTTAAATGAATGTTATATTTTGCCTGACAATTGTTTTCCTCTTAATTACGGCATTATTAACTACATACTAAATATTCCGGCCATGCGGTGAAAATAAAAACACAACTATGAACTTTCAGGCGGCCAATAATTGAACGTTTTAAAAAGTCCTAAAGAAGGTATAGGCATTTCCAAAACAGAGATAGTGAAAGCTCAAAGCGATATCGTACCCACAGATTCGCCATACTTCCAAGGGAGCGCTTTAATGAGACAATTGTTTTGACCGATATAATTATGCAAATAGTCCCTCAATAATTTGAATGATTTCTTTTGAAAATTGAGAGTCGGTTTTTTTTAAAAATTTTAAAGCTTCATTCATATTCTGAATCCGTTTATACGGGCGGTAAGATGTAACCGCATCGATCACATCAGCAATCATTACAATCTTTGCCATATAGGAGATTTCTTTATCGGTCAGACCATTTGGGTACCCGCTTCCATCCATTCTTTCATGATGCTGTGAAACAATATCCAAACATTCTTGGGGCAAATTGCATGATTGAAGGGAACTCTTGCCTAATTCGCAATGCTGGCGCATCAAAATCCATTCCTGCTCATTCAGAGAGCCTTTTTTTTCGATAATTGCCTTGGGGATCAATAATTTACCAACATCATGCAGGAAAGAGCCTATGCCAATATTCCAAAGTTCATGAGGTTTAAATTTGAGTTTGAATGCAATCATTAATGAAATTAAAGCTACATCAATTGAATGAGAATAAAGCCAATCTATATAATTTCCCAGCGCGTTCACATATAACCACCATGGCTGCATTTTTGAGTCGAATATTATCTTTGTTAATAATTCACTTGAATTATTCAGCAAGTTATTGTTGCGAATATTAAATTTTTTTTTAAGTGACTCAGTTATTACTGGAAGTTTTATTGAGTCTTGTTCCAAATCATTCTGTATTAGTTCTAAATCATATTTTTTAATCTTCCGGATTATATCTTGAGAAATTTTCTGCCCTTTAGCCAGGAGTAATTTGCCATCTTTACTATAGATATTTTGTTCTATAAATTTATCATTCACCTTAATGCTCCTTTAATGTAATCGTGTTTTTTCAATGCATTTTATACAATATAATAAATGTAACAAATTAGCAATTATGTTGCATTTATCAATCTATAGAAAACGCATTAAAATATGGTTTATTTATATATTATTAAGTTAATAATAGGATAAATATGTTGATTGTGTATGTAATATAAATATATAATATAAATAAAAACATTACATTTTCAGGAGCTATAATTTATGACAGTTGAACCGATCAGAGATTTAAAAAAAATAAAACAGCTCTATCAGTATTTAAATGGCAGCGAGCCTAAATATGCAATAATATTTAAATTCGGCATAAATACAGGTTTACGAATCAGCGATATTAATGCTCTTAAAGCAAAAGATATTTTTAAAAGTAAATGGATTTATAAAGATCATTTAATTCTATTTGAGAAAAAAACAGGTAAAGAAAAGAAAATTAAATTAAACGATACTTTGAGGAAATGTTTATATAATTATGTCGTATTGCAAAATCCTGATATGGAAGATTATATTTTTAATAGTCAAAAAGGCGGATATATCGGAAGAATACAAATTTACAGGGTATTGAAAGAGGCGGCGTCAGTAATAGGGATTGAGAATTTCGGAACACATAGTTTAAGAAAAACATGGGGTTACTGGACATATAAACTATCCAAATACAATATAGGATTAATCATGGATACATTTAACCATAGTTCTTCTGCAATAACGCTCCGTTATATTGGCATCAATCAGGACCAGAAAGATGAACTTTATTCAATGGTACAATTATAATCATATTGGCAGACCAGTTATTGACAATTTCGCACATTTTTTTTAAAATGATAATTAGAAATAAATGCAACATAATTGCTATTATGTTGTATTCAGAAAATTCTACAAAAAATTTAATTTATTTTTCTATATTTCGTCAAAAATCCGGATAATATATATCGCAAATAAAAATGGGCATCCCGATCCATTGCACAAAAATCCTGAATTTTTGACTGAAGATTTCGAAACGGTCCCATACGGGTTGCCATACGGGTATTCCCCAATCTGGGGCCTCTACTTTCTCTGAAGTATTTTTAAATTGATATTTAAAGGTGCTAAAATTTCCAAAATAACTTTTGAAAAGTCCTTATTATCATTTTAGAAAGATTACCGCTTTATTCTGCCGTCCCCTCGGCCCCACGCCAGATCGCTTATTTCATCCAATTCGGCCAGGCAGAAGTCGCCTTCTATGGTATGCTTGAATGCGTTTGCGGCTGAAGCGAATTCAACCGTCCGTTCGTCCGTGAATCCGTGCATCATTCCGTAGATCAATCCGGCGGCAAACGCGTCGCCGCCTCCCACCCGGTCTACAATATGAACGGGATAATCCTTTGAACGGAAAACTTTACCGCAGCTGAATAATACTGCGGATAAAACATTGTCGCTGGCCGAGATATTCTCTCTTGCGGTAAACGCCGTTTTTTGGATCCCAAACCTGCCGGCCATCTCCCGGCCGATCCTCTCCATGTTCCGGACGCCGGTTGTATCCCCATCCGTCCCTCCCGCAGGGATTCCGAAAACATCTTCCGACTGTTCCGGATTGGTGATGCATACGTCCACGTATTCCATGAGGCGGGATAATACGGCTCCCGCTTTCTCCCTGGACCACAGGCTGCTGCGGTAGTTCAAATCGCAGCTTACCGGGACACAGGCAGCTTTTGCCTGTTTTAAGGCTTCCTCGGTCAGGGATGCCGCAGCGTCTGAAATAGCGGGCGTAATGCCGGTAAAATGAAACCAGCCGCAGTTTCTGAATATTTCCTTAAAATCAAAATCTTTTACGGCGGCTTTCGCCATAGCGGAATCCGCCCGGTCGTAAATGACTTTGGATGGCCGTCCGGACTCGCCCTTCTCCAGAAAATAAATGCCCATCCGGCCTTCGCCCCGCGCAATAAACCCGGTTTCTACGCCAAACTTACGCAGTTCATAGACAGCCGCCTGCCCTATATCTCCGTCCGGAAGCTTTGTCACAAAGACAGCCTCTTCTCCAAGCTGCGCAAGCAGTACCGCAACATTTGCCTCGGCTCCCCCCCAGGACGCTTCGAATGCGCTCGCCTGCGTAAACCTCCCGTTTCCTTCGGGCGAGAGGCGAAGCATGATTTCCCCCATCGTAACAATTTTCATAACAGCTTACCCATTGTATTTGCGGATGATCTCATCCGTGTCCATCACCATGCCGAATTTCATATGAATATTTTCAAGCGCCGCTTTCCGCTGCTCATCGTCAAAGGAGGATACGCCGTCCCGCGCGACGACCACTTTAATGCCCGAGGAAAACCCTTCATGCACCGTATCCGCGACGCAGATCTGGCAGACTGTTCCCACAACAATGATGGTATCCGCGCCTTCGCTTGCCAGGATATCAACCAGGCTTGTGTTGCGGAACGCCGAATACCAGTACTTTTCGAATATATAATCCTGTTTCTCCGGTTTCAGCTCGCCAATCACGTCCGAACAATCAAGAGTTTCCCCAACGTCCCCGTAATACCTGGAAAATCCACGCTTACAGCATTGCTGCTCCGCTATCTGCGGGCTCCAGTTCCAAAGCAGCGACGGTTGATTTCCCGTAATAAATTTGGTAAATATGACGGGCATTTTCTTTCCCCTCGCAAGGGCGATCAGCCTTTGAATGGCCGGAACGGTTTTTATTGCGTCGTCTATGCACATGGGCGCCCCCTCGCGCACAAAATCGTTCTGCATGTCCACCACCACCAGCGCAGTTTTTGCCGGGTCAAACTCAAACATGTTTCTCATCCTCCTTTATTTGCAATACTGCCTGTAAATCGGCAAATATATTTCAGGGTCCCTGACCGGGCAGCCCGCCTGCCCGCCGTTCCGCATGATCTGCGTGCACTTGGAGCAGGTAATGCAGAGCTTTTTGGAGTCCGGTTCCTTTTGTTCCAAAATATCGCTTATAATCCGCGGACAGGCAAACGCCTGCCTTCCCAAGCCCATGATGTCGATATGACCGTTTTGGAGGCCATATGCCGCCGCTTCAATGCCAAACTGACGCAGATACGAATAGCCCGCGCCTGCCACCGGCAGTTCCGGAACAGCTTTTTTGATCTGCGCCGTATAGTTTAAAAATCTGGCTGCTCCAAAAAGCGGGTCTTCGGGAGGCTCGTACGGCCCCTTGTCAAAGGGTCTGTTAATATGCGGATTCAGGTAAGGGTTCCCCATGGTCGGGCCGATCAGATCTAAACCCAGTTCCTTCAGTTGCCGGATCAGTTGTATGGGCTCGGAAAAATCCGGCCCGTGCCCGCCCGGCTCCGCGCCGAATCCGTAAGGGTAAGGCTGCGCGTCCCATATGGTTATACGGGACGCAAGCAGAAATTCCGGGGATGTTGCCTGCCGTACTTTTTGAACGATGTTTTTTAAAAACCTTGTCCGCCCGTCAAAGGAGCCGCCGTATTTTCCCTCCCGCGTAAAGCCGGAAAGCAGCTCGCAAAGCAGATAGCCGTGGCTGGCTTTCAGGTCCACGCCGTCAAACCCCGCTTCTTTCGCCAGAGAGGCGCAGGATACAAAATCCGCTTCCAACTTTTCCAGCCCCCCGTCCGATATGGGCGCGTAATCCCCCGGTATATTGTATTTTTCATCCAGTACCGGATTACGGGCAGCGATCACAGGCCTCGGATTTCCGTCCGGCTTGGAATATCTTCCCGAATGGGTCAGCTGTGCGATCACGCAGGGGGCAAAACCGTTTTTATGAAACCCTTCCTCCTTGATCTGCCGTACGAGGCTCCGGAAAGTTTCCATATTCTCGGCTGTCAGGTATTGCTGATGCGGCGAGGCTCTGCCTTCCCGCACAACGGCAACCGCCTCAAACCATATGAGCCCCGCGCCGCTTTCTGCGTAACGGAGATACCTCCTGCGGGTAAGCGTGGACGGCCTGCCGTCCTCGTCCGCATCGTTTCCTTCCATGGGCAGTATAGCGAACCTGTTGTTCAGTTGAGTACGGTTGATTTCCAACTTTTGGCCGAATAATTCCATGTTGCCGAAAAACCCTATATAAAACCCGTTTTTCTCGCAATGGGCAATCAGTTCATTTAGCGTTTTAAAATACATATCTGCGATCCTCTTGTTTTTGTTTCATTTTTTGCTGAATTTATGTTATTATACAATCAAACCGCAGGTTTTACCATACCCTTAATTGTTTAATAATTAGCGTTTATTGCCGTAGGTGAGTTTATGTCCAGAGTGCCCTATTCCCGTACAGACCCGGATATTTATTATGAAGAAAGCTTGGCCCCCGGCGGCATTTATCCTCATTATCACAATATGCAGCAGATCTTGCTCATACTGGAAGGCGCCGTGAAAATCACCGTTAATAAAAAAGAGTACGCCGCCTCCGGGAATTCCATCTTTTTCATCAGCAATCTGGAATCCCATTCCGTCGCTATCCTGAAGTACCCGTACAAACGCTACGTGCTGTCCATACCCGCGGATTTTTCCTTTTCACCTCTGAAAGACTCGTACTTCTACGGCATATTGCTCCAACGCCCGGAGAATTTTTCGCATATGATCCGCCTTGCGGGTTTTGAAAGCAACGCCGCCGAGATTTTTAAAACGATGCACGGCGAATGCCAAAACAAAAGGCCCGGCTGGCAGCTGATGATTGCCTGCCAGCTTGCCCGGCTGCTGGTCGGACTGTACCGTTTTTCCCCTTCCTCCTTTCCGGAGAATTCAGTGTCCGGGATTGCGGGAATCGTATTTCACATACAAAAAGAAATTGCGGAAAATTTCAATAAGGAACTTTCGCTGGAAGGTTTTGCGGAACAAAATTTTGTTAGCAAATACCATCTTTCAAGGGAATTTAAGCGGATCACCGGGTATAACTTCAGGGAATACCTGATATTGTACCGTATTTCCGCGGCAAAGGACCTGCTTTCCCATACGGATATGGCTGTAGCGGATGTCTGCCTGCGCTGCGGTTACCCCAATGTGAATCACTTTATAAGAATTTTTAAAAACACGGTCGGAAAAACGCCGTACCGGTATAAAAAAGATCCGACATAAGAGGGCCTTCGGCCGCATTAATAAACATTGCCGTTTTCTATATACGTTTTCCAGACATTTTCAAAAAAGCCGTCTTCGGGCGGTATCTCCCGCGCAGTCCTCCAAATGAAGCGGCATTCGCCGTCCTTAAGGCGCGCCTCCTGTATCATGGGGTTTTCTTCCGGGCCTTCCGCGGTAAAACGTAATGCATCGTCCAGCATTTCGTGCGTTTTTTGGCCTGCGGGATCAAAATAAAGCGCGGATCCCCGGCTCCTTCCGCCATTTTTAAGATAATCCGCCATTGCGGACAAATACATATGCTGGGCGATCAGCGTATCCCTTAACTGGAATAGTTTCTTCACCTCGGAAACTCCGCTTATGCGCACATTCTTTTCAAAATCAGCAATTTCGTTTTTCACATCCTCCGTTGCCCGAAGGATATCCTTCAGATTCCGTACCGGGCCGCCTGCCCTGCTCATCCGCCGGCCCGCGCTTCCCCATAATTCGTCTATATTCGATTCCGCGCCCATTGCGTTTTCCGCCATACTTATCAGATAAACCACCTGTTCCGCGGCGATTTTCAGAAACACACCGTTATCCATCGGAAGCTGTTTCCTGTTCCGCGCAATATACTGCGCCGCACGGAGGGACCCGGCCTGCCCGGCATTCAGCGCGCTGCCTCCCGGACGGCAGACTCCGTGGCTGCCGCATACTTCCCCGGCCGCAAACAGCCCCTTGACGTCCGTTTGCCACCAGCAATCCGTGGATAATCCGCCGTTGTTGTGCTGGGCGCACAACGCGATTTCAAGCGGTTCTCTTTTCAGATCGATCCCCCGCGACAGATAGAATTCGTACGCCGGCGCGTTCATATGTATCAGCCTTTCTACAGGTATTCCGAACAGGGCGCCCGCTTTTTTCAGGTAATCCAGCGCCTCAGGGCATAGGCCGTCAAAAGACAGGTCTTCGGGATTCCGGGTAAAATCCAGAAAAACACGTCTGCCTTTTATATTGGTTTCAATATACACCAGAATATCTATCATGGACGATCCGGACGCTTTCCGCACATCGAAAGGCCATTGATATCCTTTTAAAAACACATTGGAAAAGAGTTCTTTTTTATCCTTGAAAAAGCCGCTTAAAAATTCCGTTTCCCCGCTCCCGTCCTTTTCCCTGGAGATCATCCGCGGCAGCGCCTGCACATAAGTGCCGGACACGTTCCACCGGGGGTGCAGCGACGCGATCCCAAACTGCCATTCCGTGAGGTTTTTGCCCGCAGCGCCCGCTTCAAACGCAATTCCCGTAGAACCGGTCTGGCCGTGCGGATACACCGAATCCGCATACATGCCCGCCGGACCTCCGGTAGCCCATACCACGTTGGCGCAGTTGAACAGTACGTACCCGGCCTCGTCCTTCCTGCTCAAATCAAGGCAAAGAAGGCCCGCGCACTTATCGTCCTTAGTAATTATGGATATCGCAAGCATACCGTCATATACTTTGATCCCTTTTTTCCGTACGGATTTCTCCAGACATTCCACCATCAGTTTTGAGGTCAGCGGTCCCGCGGATGTCGCGCGCCGCTTGGGGTCATGGTCTGTTTTGTATCCGATGAATTCGCCCCAACGGTTCACCGGGAAGGGAACGCCCAGTTCCTTCAGCCGGAAAAAGCATTGGGCGGAAAGCGCCGCCTCGCAAAGCGCGATGTCCCCGTCCACGCATTTGCCGCCGTATAACGTCCGGGCAAGAGCGCGCACCGAATCCCCGTCCTCTCCGGAAAGGGACAATTTATAATACGTCTGTTTGTCCGATCCCGTATTCCGTGAAGTACTCAGTCCCGTGTTTTCGCAGACCAGCGCAATGTCTTTTTGCCCCAGGTCAAACAGCCTGTCCGCGGCGTTGAGCGCCGCCGCGCCGAAACCTACCACAGCCGTATTCAGCGGTATGACCGGAATATCTTCCCAATTCAAATGATTCATTCCGTCTCCTTTTATAGCTTTTTGATGTGAAGCCCGCCGTCCACATGAAGCACCTCTCCTGTGGAATAGGAAAGCCTGCCGCTGCAAAACAGCGACACCGCGTTTGCGATGTCTTCGGGCAGCCCCCATCGCGCAATGGGACAGAGTCCTCCGTCTATCAGGGCGTCGTATTTGCTTTGTACGCCTGCCGTCATATCGGTTTTTGTAATGCCCGGACGGACCTCGTATACCCGGATGTTTTCTCCGGCAAGCCGGTCGGCAAAAAGAGTTGTCATCATGCCCATCCCTGCCTTTGAGATGCAGTATTCTCCGCGGTTGACAGAGGTTAATTCCGCGGATATGGACCCGATATTCACAATGATCCCTTTGAGTCCATGCGCGTCCTCACTGTTTTTCATCATTTCTTTGGCAACTGTCTGCGTAAAAAGCAAAGGCCCTTTTAAGTTGATCCCTATCACATAATCAAAACTTTCGCCGGTCATTTCCAAAATGTCGGTCCGCACCTTGGGCGCTACGCCCGCATTGTTCACCAGCACGTGCACCCCGCCGTAGTTTTGAAGAATTGTTTCCACACATTTCTCCCTGTCTTCCGCAAGCGATACGTCTCCCTGTACATAGGTATACGGAATACCCAGAGAACTCAATATCTCCAGGTTTTCTCTACAGGTTTCCGCCGCGCTTTTGGCCATAATCACGACATTATAGCCGTCTTCCCCCAGCTGTTTTGCAATGGAAAACCCGATCCCCCTGCTGCCGCCGGTCACGATAGCCGTCTTTTTCATATGCATCTCCTTAAAAAATGAGTCATTGATCCGATTTTTTCCTCATTCTATCATTCCGGTTTATCCGCGTCAATATTCCCGGGAATGTAAAAGAGGGCGTAAGCCCCCCAATCATTTTGGAATGTTCCTGCATATTGTAACGCATTATTCCGGAAAGTTAAACTCCGCGCCCCAATCAAATTCTCCGCTTTCTTCGTAATATTGCGGCCAATGGCTGCACCAGTCCGGCATTTTAACGTCCCGCACTTTATCAACGGAAGGCTGGTACGGTTTTATATCCAAAACAGGCGTATCGTTTTCGGCGTCTATAAAATCAACTTCCAGCCTGCCTGCTTTCCTGTCAATATTTATAAGCCCGCAGGAGGTAATCCCTATGGGATTCGGCCTGACGGGCGACCTGGTAGCCAGAACGCCTATTTTCTCAGGACCGTTTTTATACGGCTTATCCAAAACAAAATAATTTCTGGTATCTTCACTGTCATATAAGTGGAACCACCAGATCACCTGGATGTGGCTGTACTCATCAAGGCCGAGCGCCGCCTCAATGAATTTTTCTTCAAGTTCGATAAAATACTTTCCGTTTTCAATTTTTACTTGCCCAATGGGGCTGAATGTTACCGACATGGTATCCCTCCGATCAAGATTTATTTTCTAATAAAATTATAAACCCGGCCGGTATTTGCATCTTGATGTATGTTGCTTCAGTTAAGCTGTTTATTGTGATAAAATAAATATAATTTGATGAATCATGCTCAAGTAGCCGCTGATTAAATGAGGAATGCGGAATTGGCGAGATGGATTTGCGTCCTGCCAGGAGCAAAAGTGCAGGAATAGCAGCGCTATTTCAAGCTTTTAGCGACACCGCAGGGCACAACTTCAGCCGCCAAGGCAGCGTCCCGAATTAATCGGCGGTTACTCAAGGAGGTCTTTATGAAATCGGAGTTAACAAGTCTGGGTTCTTTGCTGCTGGGCGGCGTCAGTTTTTATGGAGATCCATTCAGTACAAAGAGCGGATGGGATACGGAAAATGAAATCGGGACGACCTGGAGCAGATTTGTAGAATTTATCACAGCGAATCCCGACCGCCCCTACTCCCTGAACGGGCAGTATATGTACGAGGTTCATATTTACGGCAGTGAAACGACTCTCAAAGGCCGCTTTGAAGTGTTTGTGGGCGAAGAGGTAACCACCGCGCATTTGCCCGTTATGCTATGCTCCAAATACATCCCCGCATCCGATTACCTCAAAATAACGCTTACCGGTAAAGAAATCATCGGCGATTGGTGGCAGAAGCTCGATTCAGAGATCATGCCCTCCATCGGAATCAAAAAAAATCCCGCATATTTGATAGAGGCTTATGACGAACGGTTTAAGGGCATGGATAAAATAGAGGAATCCACACTGGATATTTTTATCCCCATTGAAAAGACATGAGCATGACAATATACGATTCGGTAAGGAAAAGTATAGCGTTCATTGAAGAAAACCTTCAAAAAGATATTGGCGTACTGGATGTGGCAAATTCGGTTTCCTACTCCCAATTCTATTTTTCCAGGCAATTTTCCAGGCATACCCGCATATCCATATACGATTATATTTTAAGAAGGAAAATATCGGAAGCTTATAAATGCCTTTTTCAAAACAACTCCAAAATTATTGACCTTGCTTATCAATACGGGTTTCAGTCGCATGAGGTTTTTACGCGGGCATTCCGGAAAATATTCAGGGAAAATCCCAGCGAAGCTTCCGTCTATAAACCTTTGGCAATATACGATTCCATCGACGATGAGTATCTGGCTTTTCTTATGGGCCTTCGGGCGGAGATAATCGACCAGCCTGCCCGGGACTTCTTTTTTGAGCCGGATTGTTTGGCGGAACTGGAATCGCAGGGCAGCGTTCTCATTCAGTTGTCAAATGATCTCTTCCGCTGCAAAAATATTTTTAAAGGGCGTTTGCTGCAAAGTGAAAACAGGTTCCTGTCCTTTAAACTCTGCGGTCTTATAAATAAAGCCCGCATTTACCATAACGATGTAAAACTTTCTTTCAGATACTTTATCGACAATATCTATGACATCAATGAAATGGGCGGCAATTACATATTCATGTACAAAGAAGAAGGCCATATAGACATAATGATCCCTTCCAATCCGCAATTTCCGCAAGCAACCTGAATCTCCCCGGCCCTCCTGTGCTTTATGTTCCCGTTAGCGGCTGAAATTCCGGCGCCAACAAAAAAAGACGGCCGGCCAAAAGCCATACCATCTTCCCAATCCTTATCCAGGCAGCTTCTTATATATTTACCTGAGCGCGCTTATGCCCGTTTCGCCCGTGCGGATCCGCACCGCATCCTCTATTGTGGAAACAAATATTTTGCCGTCCCCCATGTCGCCCGTCCGTGTATACTGCAGTATGGTTTCTATTGTCCGGTCAAAATCGCTTTCGTCAACCACAAGTTCCATTTTTATCTTGGGCAGTACGCTTAAAAGCACTTCATTTCCTCTGTAAAATTCCTTAAATCCTCTCTGTTTGCCGCAGCCCATGACCTGTGAAATAGTAAGGCCGCCTATATTCATTTTTGCCAGAGCGTCTTTCAACTCCTCCAGTTTGTTAGGCTGGATGATAGCTTCCACTTTTTTCATCCGGTTACCTCCTTCTTTTCATAAAAAAACGCCGTCCCTACTGATAAACATTCAGAACAGCGCCGTTGCTGTAAAAATCCATTTCCATTTTTACATTGCCGCTTACGGATTGGGCGGCAATAAAAAACGCTACGTATCCAAAAACACATAGCGCCTTTGCTATTTATACCGTCTATATTATACGCATCCCGCTTTAAAAAGTCAACCGGACCTGCCGTCCTCCGGATATTTCCAACATCACTGGTCAAGGCCGGTAAACGCGGGATATGCGGTTTCGCCGTGTTCCGCGTAATCCAATCCGTCCGTTTCTTCTTTTTCCGATACCCTGACGGCCATACATTTCTTTAGAATAAACATAATGACGAATGTTCCCAAGCCTGCCAAAGCAACCGTGATTCCCAGCGCCGCAAGCTGCCTTACAAACAGCTCCGTGCTTCCAAAAAAGAGTCCGTCCCATTTCGCAGCCGGGTTGATCGCGCTTTGCGCAAACAATCCTGTGGCTATGCATCCCCAGATACCCCCCACGCCGTGGCATCCGAACGCATCCAGCGCGTCGTCGTACCCGAATTTCCTTTTAATCACGCTCATGGCAATAAAGCAGATCGGGCTTGCTGCGGCGCCTATGACAGCCGCGGCCCAGATGGACACGAACCCGGAACTCTGCGTAATGGTGGCAAGTCCCACCACCGCGCCGGTCACAGCCCCCAGCACGGTGGGTTTTCCCTGCGTGATCTTTTCCATCAGCATCCATGTAAGCATTGCGGCGGCCCCCGAGGTATTGGTAGCCATAAAGGCATTGAACGCAAGCGTGCCCGACGTCAGCGCGCTGCCTGCGTTAAACCCGAACCAGCCGAACCATAAAAGGCCCGCGCCTATGAATATCATGGGCAGATGGTGCGGATTATATTTCAAAACGCCGTGCCCCTTGCGTTTTCCAAGCATGATGCAGGCAACCAGTCCGGATACTCCCGAGCTTACGTGCACCACCAGTCCGCCCGCAAAGTCGACGGCGCCAAGTTTTGAGAGAAGCCCGCCTGCGCCCCACATCATATGCGCCGCCGGGTAATAGACCACAATTGACCATGCCGCGAGAAATATGAAAAGCGCTGAAAACCGCATTCTCTCGGCAAGCGCCCCGGTGATCAGCGCCGGGGTAATGATTGCAAACATCATCTGAAACGCCACAAATCCAAACGACGGAATAGTGGGCGCGTAGTCCACCGTCTCGGGCAAATTGGCAAGTCCTAAAAATTTAAAAGTGCCTATGATTCCCGCGCCGCCGGCATCCCCGCCAAATGACAGCGTATAGCCTATAAAAATCCAAAGCATGGACGCCAAACCGCAGACCATGAACGACGACATCAGCGTATTCAATACATTTTTACGCCTGACCATTCCACCGTAAAATAAAGCTAGTCCCGGCGTCATTAAAAAAACCAATGCGCATGAAAACATCATGAACGCCGTATCTCCCGTATTTATCCCTGGCAATTATTTTTCCTCCAATACTCCTGCTTATCTATAAAAAAAGCCCTGTTCTTCCTAAACCAAAAAAGAACAGCGCCATTGCTGTAATACCTGATATCAACTATTCACTTTGCCCACAGTTATGGTTTTCAGGACGCCGTTGCCCATAAAAAAAGCTGCGCACCTTAAAGCAGATGCACAGCGCCATTGCCGTGAATTTCCTATTTTCTCAAAATGCAGGCCGTCTTTTCCGGCTCTGCTTTTAAATCGCAGTGTCCCCCTTTTCACCCGTACGGATCCTTATCGCATCCTCTACTGTGGATATGAAAATTTTGCCGTCGCCCACTTCGCCTGTTTTCGCATTGTCTACGATCGCCTGAAGCGTTTTTTCATAATCCTCGTCATGAACGATCAGTTCTATTTTCACCTTGGGAAGAACATTCAGGAATATTTCGCTTCCGCGGTAAAATTCCTTTCGGCCCATCTGTTTGCCGCAGCCCATCACCTGCGTAATCGTAATTCCGCGCGCATTGATAGCCAGCAGCGCGTCCTTGACATCTTCCAGTCTGGAAGGACGTATGATCGCCTCAATCTTTTTCATGAGCTTCCTCCCCCTTGCAATTGTTCCCTTTAACCAAATCTGCGCCGCACAGCTTGTATTATATGCACAATTTCCTGCGGCGGCAAAGATATAGTTATTATATCCAAACGCTTGTATGCTGTAAAGGATTTTTTGGCGCGTTACCATATTATTCAACTGTACATTTTAAGGCAATAAAAAAGGCTTTCGCCTCTTGATCGAGATTAACATGAAACCGAAGCCATGAAGCGTATATGCTCTCAGCGCATGAAAAAATCATTATTAAAGCAGATTATAAAAAAAGTAAAAATATGTGGCGATTATTTAATAATTTTTAAAATAAAGTTATCAATTTTACCATTTTTCTCTGTTTTACCGCCTTTAGGCTATATTTTGGATTAAACCGGCGTGTCCTTAATATTTGCCTTTTTGCAGAAAAAAAGCAAGCTATAGATAACCGTTTTATAGTATAATAATATTTGTTCATAAGATTTTATAAAAAGGCGGTTGCTCATGTACCTATTGCAAAAAGACAAGCGAATCAACCTGCTTCTTGGCGTCCTGGCTGCATTGTATGCAGCGGTGCTTATATTGGCTTTTGCGTCATCATATCCACTCTTATGCACGGTATTGAAATATTCCACAGACTGCATCTGTTTTTTGGCGGCTGTTATTGCATATAAGCACACGTTCAAGCGTAGAGATGCCCAGTTGCTTATACTGGCGCTTATGTTTACACTTGCCGCCGACGCGCTGTTTTTATTTGCGGGCGCGTTTGCGCTTGGGATTGCGACTTTAACCCTTGCGCATCTCTGCTATATCCGCCGGTACAGAATAAAGCTTTTTAAAACGTTTTTGACTATTGTGCTGTCTTTTCTGCTTTTCTGCTTCATTGCGTATATTTCCCGGCTGGAGTTTCCGTTTATCCCCATACTGGGCTTAGTTTACACGGTACTGATATTTACCGTAACCATTACGGGTTTTATGTCCAGCCTGCCGGGAGCGAATAAAAGGCTCGTAATAACCGGAATGATACTGTTCCTGCTATGCGATCTGAATGTGGCGGCCACATTTTTATCGCCGGACGCCCGCTTTCTTGGCCTTGCCACCGCCGCGCTCGTGTCATTGTTCTACATTCCATCGCAGATGTGCCTGGCTTTAAGCTCGGTGGATAAATTGCAGAAATCGTTTTGATGAATAAATCATCCAAACCTTGCTGTCATTTTTTATGCTCAAAAAATTTGCCTTTTATTTATGACTAATTATTAGTTCCAAAGCATTTTCTATCGCTAGCTCTGTAAAGGGTAAGCGGTCAAAAAACAGCAATATAAAACCCCGATAAACGTTATGTTTCCGGGGTTTTTCTTATGGAGCTGATGCCGAGACTCGAACTCGGGACCTCATCCTTACCAAGGATGTGCGCTACCTCCTGTGCCACATCAGCATTCTTTTATGAGCAAGCTAGGTTATTATACGGCATTCCGAAAAAAAATTCAAGTTTTTTATAAAAAAATATGATGCGGGAAATACAGGATTTCCAAAAACTATATGGAATACTAATAGCAGCAAACAACATTACAATATGCAGTTTTACAGATATAAGACCGTCCGGGAAAGCACTCAGGCCGCCATGTTTTGTTTACGCTTTATACCGGGTATCTTTAACGAGCGTCTTTTATGGGATTTATGCAAACATATCGGCGCACTTATAAGTGCAATTAAATAATAGAGTTGTGTAAATCAAGCCAGAAGGAAGCGTTAAACGGCTTATCGTTTATAAAAGATACCCGGTATCAAGAAACAGCGTTTGCATGCGGCAATATTCTGTTTACAATGTTAAAATCATGTTTATTATATAATCAGATTCCATAACAACGGAATCTGAATAAATAAAGAAAGGCGTGATTCCATTGTACAATATAGAAAACAGCAACAAGGGTACGGAGCTTTCTTTTATAAAACTTTTACATGAGGCTTGCAAACAAAAAGCCTAAAATGCAAATAAGCAGTTGATATAGAGTTGCGCCTCCTCTGCTAAAGAACGCTGACGGCGTACGTTTTAAGAAAGCTTTCTGTGCCGGCAAGCGGAAACACTTAAGAAAACAGGCTTGGAGGACTATTATAAATAATTGAACGATAAATAAAGCGCCTGCTTTGCGGCAGGCACTTTTTATTTTTATCCTCTTATAATACTTTTAACTGCGGATCAGTATATTTTTTCCACGCCGAACATTGTATTCTCGCCGTTGATATCCCATTCCTTGGAATAGCCGCCTGCGCTTCCGTAGCTGACGGCGTCCGAAAGGGTTTCCCTGGCGATCTGGATTTCGTTCTTTTTCAGCACGTTTTCGATCACGCTGTTCTGCGTTACGGACAATCGGATATGATCCGTAACTTCAAATCCGGCTTCCTTGCGCATTGTCTGCACCTTGCTGATGATCTCGCGCACGTAGCCTTCCTCGATCAGTTCGGGCGTCAGCGTCGTATCTATGATCACCGCGTAGTTCTCGGAAGTTTCCACCGTGTATCCGGGTTTTTGCGCGGGCTCTATCAGCATATCCTGCTCGGAAAGTTCAACCTTGCCGCCATCCACTTCAAACGCATATACGCCTCCGCTGCGCACGGTGTTTACAACCGCTATGCCGTCCGCGTTCTGCAGATGCGCGCGGATCCCGTTTAAAAGCTTGCCGTATTTGGGACCAACGGTCTTAAGCTGCGGCTTGATATTGTAGGAAATAAATTCCTCCGCCGCCGCGCCCAGCTCCACTTCCTTAACGTTCAGTTCGCCGCGGATAACATCCAGGAACACATCGTCCAGATGGTCCACGCCGCTTAAATAGATTTTGCCGATTGGCTGGCGGTTTTTGATGTTGGCGGTATTCCTGCATGCGCGGCCCATCTGCGCCACGTTCAGTACAGCGTCCATATCGCGTTCCAGCTCTTTGTCTATCACGGAACCGTCCGCCTTGGGATATTTGCACAAGTGAACGCTCTCAGGCGCGTTTTTATCCACCGTGCGGACAATGTTCTGATAAATGCTCTCCGCCACAAACGGAACAAAAGGCGCGATCAGGCGCGTAAATGTTTCCAGCACCGTATAAAGCGTCATAAACGCGTTCTTTTTATCTTCTTCCATGCCGCTGCCCCAGTAGCGTTCACGGCAGCGCCTTACATACCAGTTGGACAGTTCGTCCACAAACCGGTTCAGATCGCGCGCGGGTTCAACGATCCGGTAATGGTCCAGATGATCGGTCACGCTGGCGATAAGGGAATTCAGTCTGGACAATACCCACTTGTCCATGATATTGCCCGATTCAAGTTTATGCCGGGTCGGATCGAACTTGTCGATATCCGCGTACAGGATGTAGAACGCATAGGTGTTCCACAGCGTGCCCATAAACTTGCGCTGGGCCTCGGAAACGGCCTCGTCATAAAACCGGCTGGGCAGCCATGGCGCGCTTCCCGAGTAAAAATACCAGCGCACCGCGTCCGCTCCCTGTTTTTCCAGCACAGACCACGGATCCACCACGTTGCCTTTGTGTTTGGACATCTTAAGGCCATCCTTGTCCTGCACATGCCCCAGCACGATGCAGTTTTCAAAAGGCGGGCGGCCGAAGATCAATGTTCCGATGGCAAGCAGCGTATAGAACCAGCCTCTGGTCTGGTCCACGGCCTCGCTGATGAAGTTGGCCGGAAAATGGCTTTCAAACTCCTCTTTGTTTTCAAAAGGATAATGCCACTGCGCGAAGGGCATGGAGCCGCTGTCGTACCAGCAGTCGATAACCTCGGACACGCGGCGCATATCGCCGCCGCATTTTGGACATTTTATTTTGATTTCGTCTATATAAGGCTTATGCAGTTCAATATCAGGCGCGGCGCCGCCAAGTTCCACCAGTTCCCGCCTGCTTCCGATCACATGGACATGCCCGCATTCGCATTCCCAAACCGGCAGCGGGGTGCCCCAATAGCGCTCGCGCGAGATTCCCCAGTCTATGACATTTTCCAGGAAGTTGCCCATACGTCCCGCTTTTATGCTCTCGGGCATCCAGTTGATCGCGTTGTTGTTTGCAATCAGCTGTTCCTTTACGGCGGTCATTTTGATAAACCAGGTGCTTCTTGCGTAATACAGAAGCGGCGTATCGCAGCGCCAGCAGAACGGATAGCTGTGCTCGTACGAAAGTTCGCGGAAAAGAAGAGAACGGTTTTTAAGGTCTTCTATGATGGGCTTGTCCGCTTCTTTAACAAACAACCCGGCCCAGCTTGTCCGCTCGTCAAACGTACCGTCGTCGCGTACAAGCTGTACAAAAGGCAGGCCGTATTTATGCCCTACCCGCGCGTCGTCCTCGCCGAATGCCGGCGCGATATGCACGATTCCCGAGCCTTCCGAGAGCGTTACATAGCTGTCGGTCGTAATATACCACGCTTTTTTGTCTACATCGGCAAACGTGTAGAGCGGCTCGTATTCCTTGTATTCAAGTTCCTTGCCGGGGAACGTTTTCAGTATCTTCGCTTTTTCGCCCAGGAGACTTTCCACCAGTCCGGCCGCCATATAAAGCTTCTCATTTTCAAATTCAACCAAGGCGTACTCTTCCTTTGCGTTCACGCACAGCGCAACGTTAGAAGGCAGCGTCCATGGAGTGGTCGTCCACGCAAGGAAGCTTGCGTCTTCGCCCTTCACCCGGAACCTGACAAATATGGATGTTTCCTTTACGTCCTTGTATCCCTGCGCGACCTCGTGGGAAGATAACGCCGTGCCGCACCGCGGGCAATAAGGAACGACCTTGTGGCCTTTGTATAACAGTCCTTTTTTATGTATTTCCTTAAGGGACCACCAGACGGACTCTATATAATCGTCTTCATATGTGATATACGGGTTTTCCATATCGGCCCAATAGCCGACGCGCTCGGACATCTTTTCCCATTCGGCTTTGTATTTCCATACCGAACTCTTGCACTGCCCGATAAACGGCTCCACCCCGTATTCTTCGATCTGCTCCTTGCCGTCCAGGCCCAGGGATTTTTCCACTTCCAGCTCCACCGGCAGCCCGTGCGTATCCCAGCCCGCGATCCTGAGGACGTTATAACCCTGCATTGTTTTATAGCGGGGAATCAGGTCTTTTATGCACCGCGTCAGAATATGGCCGATATGCGGTTTTCCGTTTGCGGTCGGCGGTCCGTCAAAAAAGGTGAATTCCTGTTTTCCTTTGTTTTTATCGCTGGAACGTTCGAATATTTTGTTCTGCTTCCAGAAATCTATTACCTTAAGTTCCCTTGCAGTAAAATTCAGATCCGTAGATACTTTTTCGTACATTAATATAAGCTCCTTATACTAATCCGCAATTAAAAACCGAAAGTTATTAATTTGCCGCGCAAAGCGCGGCAGCGGGCGAAGCCCACGCGAATGTTGTTCAATACTATCTGCCTGCGCCTTTGGCGCAGCGGCAATTGAAAATTGCCGGATTAAAATATGCGCTATTTTAATAAACCAACTTTCATTATATTCATATTATACCCTTCTGTAAACATCTTTTTGCCGTATAAAAGGCTTTCCGGGACATAAAAACAAATCCCGGGAATCTATTCATCCGGGAAGGTTAGAATTCAGACTGTAAATCAGTATTCTATTATAAAACTTCAGCATCACAGGAAACAAACTTTCCATCCTGATTATTTCCCCAGTTTCTTCCTGCGCTCTTTTATATTCTTTTCATACCCCTCGTCTGACGGATGGTAGTATTCCGCCCCCATCAGTTCGTCCGGCAGATACTGCTGGGGAATATAATGGTTTTCATAATCGTGGGGGTATTTGTACCCTTCCCCTTTTTTCAGCTGTTCGGCGCCCCTGTAGTGCGTATCCGCCAGATGATTGGGCACAGGCGTCTGGACCGCATGTTCCGCATCGTGAAACGCTTTGTCCACGGCCATCACAACGGAATTTGATTTTGGGGATTCGCAGATATATATGATCGCCTGCGCAATGTTCAGCCGGGCTTCGGGCATTCCATTCGCATTCAGGGCATGGAAAGCCGCAACGGCCTGCAAAAGAGCGTTCGGATCGGCCAGCCCCACGTCTTCGGACGCATGGGCGATCATCCTGCGCACGGGAATCCTGGGGTCCACCCCGGCATACATCATCCGCGCAAACCAGAAAAGCGCGGCGTCCGGATCAGAACCGCGCAGGGATTTGCAGAAAGCCGAGAGCATATCGTAATACTCCCCTTCGTCCATCCGCACCATCCGTTTCTGGATGGATTGTTCGGCAATCTCCAGGGTAACGGCCACATTTCCGTCCCTGTCCGGTTTTGTCGTAAGCACGGCCAATTCCAGCGCGTTCAGCGCGCAGCGGATATCTCCGTTTGCCACGTCCGCCCAATGGTCCACAGCCTCGTCCTCAAGGGTCAGGTCCATATTGCCAAACCCGCGCCCAGGGTCGGCGGCTGCCGTCCGTATCGCTTTTTTGATATTCTCATTGGAAATGGGAAAAAACTCAAAAAGCCGGCAGCGCGACAAAATAGCGCTGGTCATGGCCACCATGGGGTTTTCTGTGGTGGAACCGATCAGCTTGATCGTTCCGTTCTCCATTGCGGGCAGGATACTGTCCGACTGCGCCTTGGACCACCGGTGGCATTCATCGAGCAGCAAAAAGCTTTCTCTTCCATACACGGAAAGGGAATCTTCAGCCTTTTTTATGATCTCCCGGACATCTGAGACGCCCGACGTAACCGCGTTTAATTTATAGAAATCGCTTCCTGTGGTATTGGCTATGATTTGCGCAAGCGTGCTTTTTCCAACGCCCGGCGGCCCGTAGAATATGCATGAACCCAACTTGTCCGCCTGTATCGCGCGGCGCAGGAGTTTCCCCGGGCCTACGATCTGCTCCTGCCCCAGAAACTCGTCCAGTGTCCGGGGCCGCATTCTGTCCGCCAGTGGCGATTTCTGCGCGGCATTTGCCGTAAATAAATTCACATATTTTCCCCGCTTTCAGTATAGATTCTATTATAATATAATACCAGAATAATAGTATAGCAAACAAAGCTTAATATTAAAACAAACTATTTTTTACGAAAAGCAAACTATTTTTTACGAAAAGCAAACTTTTTTTAAGATCGGTACAAACTTTTTTTAAGTTGAAAAGCAGGCTTAATACGATTATAATTTTGATTATAATAGTCAGTTTGTTATTTATTTCACCAATATAAGGAGGAATTTGAATGGAAAGAGTATATAACTTTGCCGCCGGCCCTGCCTGCCTGCCCGAAGAGGTATTGAAAAAGGCGCAGGCCGAGTTTTTAGTGTACGGCAAGAGCGGCATGAACGTGATGGAAATGAGCCACCGTTCCAAGGACTATATGGACATCATCGGCAGCGCCGAATCGGACCTGCGTTCCCTTTTGAACATCCCGGAAAACTACAAGGTCCTTTTTCTGCAGGGCGGAGCGTCCACGCAGTTTGCGATGGTCCCCATGAACCTTGTGCAAAAAAGCAAGGCGCATTTTGTCAACACCGGCGCCTGGGCAAAAAAAGCGATCAGCGAAGCGAAAAAATATTTGGAAGTCAATGTTGTGGCCAGTTCGCAGGACAAAAACTTCACCTATATTCCATCCCTTGATTCCTCCATGTTTACCTCTGACGCCGATTACGTGCATATTACTTCAAACGAGACGATCGGCGGCATCCGTTATACAAAAATTCCGGATACGAACGGCCTTCCGCTGGTAGCGGATATGTCGTCCTGCATATTGTCCGAAGTCATCAACGTATCGGACTACGGCCTTATCTATGCCGGCGCGCAGAAAAACATCGGACCTGCCGGCGTTACGATCGTAATCGTCCGCGAAGACCTGATCCGCGACGACGTGCCATCCTTTGTTCCTACCATGCTGAAGTATAAGACGCATGCGGACGACAGTTCCCTTTATAACACCCCGCCCACGTATGCGGTATATATGGCGGGTCTCGTATTCAAATGGCTGCTGGATCTGGGCGGCGTTCCCGCCATGCAGAAGATCAATGAGGAAAAAGCCGCAAAACTGTATGATTATCTGGATAACTCCAAATTGTTCAACGCGACCGTCATACCCGAATTCCGCTCCATCATGAACATACCCTTTGTAACGGGCGACGAAAAGAAAGACGCGTCTTTCATTTCGGGCGCAAAGGCGGCGGGCCTGGTAAACCTGAAAGGCCACCGGTCGGTTGGCGGGATGCGCGCAAGCATATACAACGCTATGCCCGCAGCGGGCGTCGAAGCGCTGATCGATTATATGAAAGCCTTCGAACTTCAAGGCAATTAAAGGAGGATCAGGATGTATACCATTAAAAAATTAAATTCCATCTCGAATGTAATTTACGATTATCTGCCCAAAGAGAATTATAACATTTCCTCCCACCACGAGGACTGCGACGCCTTTATTGTGCGCAGCGCGGATTGCCACGAAATCGAATTTCCCCAAAACCTGCTTGCCATCGCGCGGGCGGGCGCGGGCGTAAACAATATCCCTCTTGATAAATGCACGGACCTTGGGATCGTTGTGTTTAACACCCCCGGGGCAAACGCAAACGGCGTAAAAGAACTTGTGCTCTGCGGCATGCTGGCGGCCTCCAGAAATCTTGTGGATGCGATCGAGTGGGCTAAATCCCTGAAGGGAAGCGGCGAAGAGGTTCCAAAACTTGTGGAAAAAGGCAAAGGGCAGTTTGTAGGGCCTGAGCTCAAAGGCAAAACGCTGGGCGTAGTCGGTCTGGGCGCAATCGGTATTCTGGTGGCGAACGCCGCGGCCGCAATCGGCATGAAGGTTATCGGATACGATCCTTTTCTTTCAGTTGACCGCGCATGGTCCATCTCCATGTATACCAAGCGCGCGAACACCTTAGAAGAGCTTCTCTCGCAGAGCGATTATATCACCGTTCATATTCCTTATATGGAAAAAACCAAGAATTTCATCAGTTCCCATGAATTCAGCAAAATGAAAAAGGGAACCGTGCTTTTGAATTTCGCAAGAAACGGCCTTGTAAAACACAGTTCGCTTTTTGACGCGATCGAAAACGGAACCATCTCCAAGTATGTGACGGATTTCCCGGTGGATGAACTCCTTGGCCGTGAAAACGTCATCGCCATCCCCCATCTGGGCGCGTCGACGCCCGAGAGCGAAGACAACTGTGCAATGATGGCCGCGCAGCAGCTTTCGGATTATCTGGAAACCGGCGCCATCCGGAATTCGGTCAATCTGCCGGACTGCGCGGTTTCGTCCCTGTCTTCAGGCTACCGGATCACGCTGATCCATAAGAACCTGGCGGGTATGGTCGGCCAGATCACAAATATCGTGGCGAAACAAAACCTCAACATTTCCGATATGATCAATAAATCCAAGGGCGAGGTGGCTTACACGGTGCTGAATACGGACGATCCCATACCGGACGATATGCTGGAAGAAATCAAGAAGATCGTGGGCGTGATAAAAGTCCGCCGCATATGATCTTTAATTTATTAAAGAAAAGAATGAGCCGGCTAAAAAGCCGGCTGTTTTTTATTCAGTATATTTCTGCGCCTTCAAAACTTTGCTCTTTTTCAGGGCCAATACAAGGGCCAGGGCTACGGTGGCTCCGCCCGCAGAACTGATGATAAATGGCAGAATATAACCGTAAACCGCCGCCTCTTTGGAAAGAATGCAGACTGCGACCGGATAAGCCGCCAAAGCGCCCAAGACTCCGGTACCCAATATTTCACCAGCATAAGCCGCAAAAAGATTCTTGGTTTTATAAAATAAGAATCCGCTCAGAAATGCTCCGATCATGCTTCCCGGGAAGGCAAGCAGGGTTCCCGTGCCCAGGCAAAGCCTTAAAAGGGAGGATACAAAAGCAACCCCCACGGCGTACCAGGGTCCGAAGAGCACAGCCGCGACAAGATCGACCGCATGCTGCACAGGAAAGCATTTGGACGCGCCAATGGGAATATAAAGCCCGGAACAGGCGACGGCAATTGCCGCAAGCATTCCGCAAACAACCATTTTTCTCAAATCACTCTTTTTCTCTCGTTTCAGTTCGTTCATTTTTCTTCTCCTTATATTTTTTAAATAAAAAAACGGGATACGCCCATTGGAATATCCCGTTTAAGAACTGCATCATCCCTACGTTGGCATTATCCAAATCAGGTATACGGGTCGAAGTTACAATTCACTTCCTCTCAGCCTGTATGTACAAGCTCCCCAATATTTACTTTTTACCGGCAGTCCGGTTTATTTAAGACCGCCGCTTATTTCTGTACAAACGCAAGCGTCTTTGCGTATTTTTCCGCGCACTTGTTTATCTCGTACAGGTCCTCAACGTCTCCCCTGGCCTTTGCGCCCATTTTACCGATGAGTTCTTTATTCTCAGCGCACTCCAGCATCCTTGCGGCGATCGCGTCCGTCTTGCCCACTTTCACGGTAAAGCCGGTCACGCCGTTCAATATGATCTCGGAAGAGCCCTCGGTATCCGTAGCGATCACAGGCACCTTGCAGGCCATCGCCTCGATCGTGGAAACGCCGAAAACCTCGCTGCGGCTGGTATTCAAAACAACATCCATTTTATTGATTTCTTCGGGGATTTTTGCATTCGGAACAGTTCCCATAAAATGTACCTGGTCCGCTATGCCGGCGTCCGCGCACTGCTTTTTCAGCGCCGCCTCCATGCTGCCTTTTCCGAATATCACAAGCTGCGTTGCGCCTGCAAATTTCTCGCGCATTTTAACATACGCTTCTATCAAAAAGTCGATTCCGCTGGAATACTCGAGCGCCTTGATGCATCCGAATGTAAAAACATCCGGATCTTTCTGCACGTCTTTTTTATCAAATTCGTAAATATCCACTCCCGGCGGAACAACAAAAATTTCCTTGCCTTTTTTGAAGACGCCGCGCACTTTCTGCATGCAAACAGCGCTCGGGCACATTACCGCGAAAGCGGCGTTCAGCACTTTTTTCATGCTGCCCTTCTGTCCTCCGTCCACGGCTGCGGTTATATCGGGGCCTAGAATGGTAAGCAGAAACTTTTTGACCGCTCGCATCGTCATGAAGCCGTAATCAAGGGCTCCGATCGCGTTTGCCGCGTCAAATTCGCCCGCCAGAAGCAGGCGCTTCAGTTCCGGCGCATTTTTCTTAATACCGCCTTTTACGGCAGATAATCCAAGGTAATTGACGGATATCTCGGGCAAAAATTCGGAGTCCTGCGCTTTATCCTCCGGGAGGGAAAATACCGTTACCCGGTCGCCTCTCTTTGCAAGAACATTTGCCCATTTTACGGTGTGGGGTGATGAAGCGGCTGCAATAATTGCTACTTTCATGTTTTTCACATCCTTTTATCAAATTTAATAGAATAAATGCCGGTTTCTTTACAGTTTTAGATCCATAAATCTCTGCACTGCTTTTTTTGTATTTTCGGTTGTGTTAAAAGCGGTGAGACGGAAATATCCTTCTCCGGCGCGGCCAAAACCGGAACCGGGGGTACCGACAACATTGGCCTTGTCTAAAAGGAGATCAAAAAATTCCCATGAAGTCAGATTGCCGGGAGTTTTGAGCCAGACATAAGGCGAATTAACACCGCCGTACGCCGTAATGCCCGCTGTTTTCAGACCCTCCAATATTATTTTAGCATTGTTTAAGTAATATGCAATAACTTCGTTTACCTGGCGGCTTCCTTCCTCTGAATACACCGCTTCGGCCGCCCTCTGAACAAAATACGAGACGCCGTTGAATTTGGTTGTATGCCGCCGGAGCCAAAGCGCGTTTAAGCTGACAGGATCTCCCTTTGCGTCCGCCCCCATCAGTTCCTTGGGGATCACGGAATAAGCGCAGCGCGTGCCGGTAAATCCTGCGGTTTTGGAAAAAGACCGGAACTCTATCGCGCATGTCTTGGCGCCTTCTATTTCATAAATACTGTGCGGGATATCGTCTTGGGTGATAAAACGTTCGTATGCGCCGTCAAACAATATCAGCGATTTGTTTTTGTTCGCCCAGTCCACCCATTTCTTCAGCTGCGCACGCCTGAGCGCGGTGCCTGTCGGGTTGTTCGGAGAGCATAAATAAACAACGTCAACGCGTCCGGCCGGTATTGCCGGTTCAAAGCCGTTGGCCGCATTTGTTTCTATATAAATAAGTTTTGAAAAACGCTTTTCGCCCGCGTCATAATCGCCCGCGCGGCCTGCCATGACATTGGTGTCCACATAAACGGGATATACCGGATCGGTAACGGCTACGATGCAGTCGTCTCCGAGAATCTCCTCAATGTTTCCGGTATCGCATTTGGATCCGTCCGAAACAAACACCTCGTCCGGAGCTATATGGACCCCTCTTGCCAGATAATCGTTTTCAACGATCTTATTTCTTAAAAAATCATAACCCTGCTCCGGACCGTATCCGCGGAATGTCTCCATCCGCCCCATCTCGTCCACGGCTTTTTGAAGCGAATCTATCACACAGGGGGCAAGCGGCCGGGTTACGTCGCCTATTCCCAGACGGATAACCTCTTTTTCCGGATTCTTGCTTTGGTACTCCGCTACTCTTTTTGCAATTTCGGAAAACAAATAGCTGCCCTGCAATTTCGTAAAATTATTGTTTATTTTAAACATCTCATCACCTCTTGCATTTTATTTTATAACACCTTCCATGCTCAGCACAATATGTTTTACCATATTTAACTAAAAAAAGGTTTGAAGCGTCAAGAAAACTTTTGGTGCAACCTGCACATACTTATCTATACCTACTATTTTTATCGGGAGGCGTATTTTATATGAAAAAAATACTTGTTTTACTGATCGCGTTTGCAGTTACTGCCTTTTTTTTACCGTCGCAGGCATCCGCCCAGGAAAACGGCACTGTTAACCTCAATATCCGCATGATCGATCAGAATTCAAAAAATGGTTCCAAACTGACCGTATCCATCATAAAGGATGCCTCCAAAGAAGATAAGGAACAAAAAAATTTAAACGAAAGCCTCAAGGCAACTTTCGGGGACATGTCCCTGGAGCAGTTCACGCTTCAGGTAACGCGGGAAGGAGCCTCTTACGAAGAAATCCCCCAAATGGAGATATCGCTTTTCAGCGGAAGCAAAACCGCAATCCTGAACAACCAGGACGGATCAGCGGATATTTCAGTCGCAGAAGATGCGAACGAACTTTCCCTGGGCCTGATTCTGACGAATGTCGGACAGCTTAAGCTGTATAACGTTTCGGAGGATGTAGCCGGCGCTTTTTCCACCCTGCCTTCCTCCAACCCGGCATACAACCCGGATAATATGGATATCAAACTGTATTTTATAGACAAAACCGGCGCATCCGTCAACTCTATCGCTTTGGCTGTGGACGCGGGAGATAAGCTAAAGTCCAACGCGGATGGCGAGGTCTACATATCTGCGCTTGCGCCGGGTACTCATAAACTGACCGCATATTCAGAAAGCGGCGCAATACTGGCCCAATCCTATATCACAATGGACAGGGACGCTTCAACCGATCTTACCGCAACAAACGCCTCCAATCCCACTTTAACCGTTGAAAACGGCCTTAAAACCGCATATATTGAGGCGGATATTAAAGACAGTGTGGTGAATGTCGGCAAGGTTTCCGCCGAACCGCTCATGCCCGGGATAAGGCCTCTTGACATTGTATTCGCGCTGAAAGGCTGCCTGGTGGACAGCGAGCAAAAACCGCTGCCGTCCGTGCAGCTGTCGCTCGGGGATCATTCCGCAACAACCAATACGGATGGATTTTTCTGGCTGAACGGTCTGCCTGCGGATAAATACAGGATCACCGCTCAGGATCAAAACGGCCGGAGGATCGCTTCCTCAACCCTGCTTATTCAAAAAGATACGGAAACCGGAATAAAGGACGTATCTTTGAGTTCGGCGACTCTCACAATCGACGACAAATCCGGCACCGTTTATATGAAATTGCAGCTGACGGACGAAAACGCTTTGATGGTTACCGCCGCTTCGAATACAAATATCTTTGTTCCCGCCCCGGCAGCCGCCAGCGATGAAGCGGTCCCTTCAGCGCCTCAGGAAAGCCTTTCAAAATCGGTGAAATCTATATCCCCGTTTTCAATTTACGCCTACCTGTTCATTATTATTCTGGTACTGATCATTCTTGTGATCTACGCGATCGTAAAAGTCAGCAGGGCGGCAAAAACCAAGCATTAAGCAATAATAATAGCAGGATGGACGTTTATTCCCGGTTGTTTTTGCATTGAACACGAGCCTTTTCGCACCAAATTACGGCTGTCATGTTTTACGGATAGAAACTGCAAATATCCCGCCTGATGGGACGAGATATTTGCAGTCTGTTTTTGTATAAATGTTTCTTATATGCTTTTTTCCATGGCCGTTATTTCCACTTTTCGCAGCATTTCCGCACAAAGGGAGAGAGCGTACGCGCTCCGTCCTTTGTAATCACAAATCCCTCTTCAATACGGTTTGAGCCGCCTTTTAACCCAAAAAGACTGATATCGGTGTTTACGGTCATCCCCTCGGTAAACACGGCTTCTGTATGCTCATCCGGATAAGGTGATTCCGCTTCCGCACATCCAATACCATGCAGCGGAGGATAAACGTCATATTCGGAAAGTCCTTCTTTTCTGAAATACTCTTTGACCGCGCCGACAAATTCTTTCATGGGCACGCCCGCTTTAAGATGCGGAACACCCGCTCCAGACGCTCCGACAAGCACATCGATCACGCGTTTTGTGTCATCGCTCATATTTCCTACCGCAAACGGCATTTCGCATGTAGCTACATATCCTTCGTATTGTACCGCCATGGCGCACATGATCATATCGCCGTCCTCGATTATTTTATTTGTAGGACGGCCTATAATCGTGGCGCTTCTTCCCCCCGATCCGAAAACCGTAAAAATAATCGCTTCCGCGCCTTCAGCCCGGGCAACGCCTTCGGCGACCGCCGCGGCCTGACGCTCCGTTTTCCCGATGAGGTCTGCCTTCATCAGGGCTTCGTACGCTTTATCCGCGATTCTCGCCGCTTCTGTCAGGCATGCGATCTCCTCTGTGCTTTTCTCCCTGCGAAGTTCAAACAAAATATGGTTTGCGTCTATGATTTCCGCATCGAATCCCGCATAGACCGCATTGGCAAGCGAGGAGGACATGGCGTCCAGGCCAACAATTCCCAAGCGTTTCAGGCCATTCGACCGCATTTCTTCCGCCAACTCAGTAAAGCTGGTGTATTTTGCAAGCGGATAATCGATTTCGTCTGGAACCGTCACGCATAAAAAATCCTTCAGCATTCTCAGGTCCTTCCAGACAGACATTTCCGCCGCCATTTTTTCGCCTTCCGGCGCACACAGTACAACAGGCGCTCCCTTTTTGCCAAGAAGCATCGCTCCGCGTTCAAATATTGGCCAGTAATTTGAAACATACCGCAGATTTTCCTTTCGGTATTCGTCTCCGTATACGAGCAATGCATCCAGTTTTTTAAGCCGCATCTTCTCCCTTAATCTTTCGATCCTTCTTTGGAATTCCGCGGACGATATTTTAATTTCATTCATAATCTCAACCTTCATCTATTCTCCATATCCCAGCGTTGCAAGATATGAGAGGTTTGGCTGGGAAATATCCATTCTCCCGTATTGCACGACCACTTCCACATCGCTTGTGATCCGCAGTGAGTATTGTACGCCGATTCCCAGCTCCATTCCAAAAACGGACCGATCGTCGCTCCGAAAGGCGCTGATACGATTTGCACGAGCAGTGTACTTGATTCCTCTGACCGGATCCCGGTCCGAAAAATAGACGTCTATTGTCACATGCGCGTCTTTATCGTTGCAATTGAGTATCATGATGCTTTCATGTCCAATATAGTCTTTTGCTTCTCCTGCATGAACAGGAGGGCGGTAACCGTCGATCACATACCATGCATTTTTTCCGTTCATATATATTTCTCCTTTGTCTTACGTTGCATACCGTTTTCTATTTAATGACAATAACTTCTTTTTTATAATTCGTCAGGTTCTCAGCCTCCTTTCTCCCCACACGTACCGAGTCCTCAATGCGAAAGCCATATCCTTCGTTCGTTCCCATGAAAATATCCGCACAATACGTCATATTTTCATGCAGCAGATAGTTCGAATCAGATTCAATCCACGGCGGTTCTCCTTCCATAAGCCCGGTTCCATGGCACGGCCCGTAAAGCAGCCAGCCGGCGTACCCATTCTTGGTCATGACACCATAATATGCATTCGCCACGTTGCGCGCGTTATTTCCGCCGTAAAGCTGTGCGCAGATTGCATCCTGCGCCTCATATCCCGCGTGGATCGCGTCAGCCATCCACCTCTTCGGCTCTCCAAGTATAACGGGCCTTCCGATCGAGGCCGCGTAGCCTTCATACCGGGCGCCGATCTGCATATGCACGATATCGCCCTCTGCGATTACCTTATGGCGCGCGCGGCTGATTGCCTGATTCCCGCCTTCTCCCGCAAGAAACCACATCGGATATGCTTCGCTTTCCGCTCCCAGTTCAAATATCTTTGCACAGGCAAGACCCCGAAGCTGTGATTCCGTCATTCCCGCCTTCATATTTTCCACAACATAATCAAAAGCGCCCGCCGTTATCTTTGCCGCATAACGCATACACGCAAGCTCGTCTTCCGACTTGATCATGCGCAGAGACATCATCATATCGTCCCCGCGCACGATTTCCGTTTTCCCGAATCTTTCCAGGGCAGCCTGTAAGTCGTCAAAAATCACTTTAGGCATCAGATTGTAGCCCGCGACCGCCATCTTCCCGATTTTGGCCAGTCCAAGGCTTTCAATCACAGTCTCAAAACCGTCCAGTTTATGCCCCGGATACTCCGGGTTGGACGATTCCCTGAAAGACGGCAGCCTCCGAATGTCCGGGATCACACTGCGTTCGGACGCATATGTCATACTTTCCGGTCCGATCAGCAAAACCGGTTCTCCCTTCTGTGCGAGCAGCACTCCAGCCGTCTCAAAAGACGGCCAGTAATCGCACAGGTATCTCAAGAACTGCGGTTCCGCTTCGTTTCCAAAGGCCAGAAACAAGTCTGTTCCGTTTTGTTCCATCAATTTTTGCAAGCCGGCTGTCCTTTGCCTGAATTCTCCGATTGATATTTTTGGTCTTGCCATGATGTAAATCTCCCTATTTTTTCTTATATCCACCGCTTCTGAGGACGTCTATGAATACTGCAAGCAACAAAATGGCGCCTTTGATGATCTGCTGATAAAAAGTCGGCACAGCCATCATTGTAAGCCCATTCGTGATCGTGGTCAGCATAAGCGCTCCCAAAAACGCACCCCATACGCTTCCTTTTCCGCCGTTAAGCGACGTTCCGCCCAAAATGCATGCAGAAATAACCGTCATTTCGTATCCTTCTCCCGCGGTCGGGAGTCCCGATCCTGCCTGCGCCGCCATCAAAATGCCCGCTAAGCCTGCAACCATGCCGTTGAGCATATAGCCGATCCAAAATATCCGGTCCGTTTTGATCCCTGACAGATAACTCGCTCTCTGGTTTGCTCCCGTTGCGTAAATTTTTCTTCCGAACGCCGTATATTTGGATACGTACCAAACAACGATATAAATCGCTAACATGATGACAATCAGAAAGGGTATCGGGCCCACATACCCGCGTCCCAGCCATTTGAACGCCGTGTCGTTGATAACAACCGAAATGCCGTCGTTTGTAAGATAGGCCGCTCCCCTGAAAATAGACATTGTCGCCAGAGTTGCAATCATCGAATTGATCTTTACCTTGCTGACCAGCGCACCGTTGAATATGCCGCACCCCAGTCCGAGAAGAAACGCCACCAATATCGCTACTCCCGTATTTAAACCGGCCCGCAGCATGATTGCGGCTACCATGCCTGTAAACCCCATGATGCTGCCGACTGAGATATCGATGCATCCCTGTATCAGTATAAGCGTCATTGTTGTCGCTGCGATTCCTGTAATTGCGGTATAAATACCGATATTCAGAAAGTTATTGACCGTGAAAAAAGGCTTGCACAATATCCCGAACGCCACGCAAATCAATATAAAGGCGATCAGCAAGGTCAGCTCGCTGCCTTTCCCCAGTTTGAGTTTTTTCTTTTCCGTAGTTGCTACATTCATTCCGCTCATTTTTCAGCCCCAACCGCAAGTTTCATTAAGCTTTCCTGACTTGCGCCTTCCTTTTGAACTTCTCCGGCCACTCTTCCTTCGCACATTACGAGCATCCTGTCCGACATTGCCAGCATTTCCTGCAATTCGGAGGAAATCATTATGATCCCGATACCCATTTCGCACAGTTCTTCCATCAGCTCATAAATTTCCTTCTTTGCGCCTACGTCGATCCCCCTTGTCGGATCGTTGAGAATCAGGATATCCGGATTTGTTTCCAGCCATTTTCCGATAACGACCTTTTGCTGGTTCCCGCCCGAGAGGGATTCCACAACGGTGGAAGCGCTTGGCGTTTTGATATTTAACTTTTTAATCCATCTTTTAGAAATCTCATTCTCTTTTTTCATGTTCAGCTTGCATTTTTCCATCAGCTTGTCTATAACTGAAATGCAGGTATTAAACCGCACGTCGTGAATCAGCATCAAGCCTTCCGTTTTTCGTTCGCTGGGAACATATGCGATACCGTACCTGATGGCTTTGTCCGGACTGTCGTATGCCGCTTTTTTTCCCTTGATAAAAATTTCTCCTTCACGAACGGCCAAGTCGCCGAACAAAGCGCGCGCCACGCTTGTCCGCCCCGCGCCCATCAATCCGAACAGCCCAAGGATCTCTCCCCGGTGCAGTTTCAAACTTACGTTTTTAGCCACTCCCGCCGTAAGGCCTTTTACTTCAAGTATGATTTCACCCTTTTTTGCCTGCGTATGCGGGTACATTTCCGCAAGCTCGCGGCCCACCATCTGGGTTATGACCTGCGTCTGATTTGTTTCTTTTGCCTCGTAAAGCGCCACCTTTTTACCGTCGCGCATAACCTGTATTTTATCCGCCACCTTGAAAATTTCATCCATACGGTGGGATATATAAGCGATCGCCACCCCTGTCTCTGCAATTTTACGTATCAGTTTCAAGAGTGTTTCCGTTTCCACCCTGTTGAGCGCAGATGTCGGCTCATCCATAATCAGTACGCGCATATGCCGGTTTAGCGCCTTCGCGATCTCTACCATTTGCTGCTTTGCAGCGGAATACTCTCCTATCGGCAAATCCACATCGATTTCGTCCGTAATTTTTATGATTGCGGCATTTGCGATTTCTTTTGCTTTTTTCCAGTCGATTCGCTTGAATTTTCCTTTTTCAGGCAACGCGTTTACAAGGATATTTTCTGTGACCGACAACGGCACATAATTATCAAGTTCCTGGTAAATGATCGATATTCCCATATCTATCGCCTGCTGCGGCGTATATTCGTCCAGGATCTTTCCTTCATACTCAATGGCGCCTTCGTCCTTGATATAGGCCCCGGATATAATTTTTAAAAGCGTAGACTTTCCCGCACCGTTTTCTCCGACCAGCGCAAGGACCTCGCCCCCCCTGAGTTCCAGATCGACATTGTCAAGCGCCACTACGCCTGGAAAACGCTTTGTAATGCCAGTCATTTTTAAAATCGTCTCACCCATTACGGCTTCTGCCTTTCCGTCATTTTAAAAATCCAACCAGCGACGGGGATTTGCGATTAATATTTTTCGCATCTGCCCGTCAGTTGCTCCCACCTCATCCAGCATCGGAAGAATGTGGGTCAGAACATGGTCGTAGCCCCATCCTCCATAGGTATGGAGCAGGCTCTTCAAGCAAATATCCGTTGAGAAAAGAAGCTGGTCTTCATACCCCTCATCCAGCAATTGTTTCACTAAAACCACTCTTTCCCAATCGGTTACAAATCTTCCGGATCCGGGTTTCACATCCCATCTGTCCGTAAACATTTCTTTGCCAAAATTATCAAACTCCAGGAAAACTCCCGTTTTTAATATGGAATCAATATACTCCCTATTGTTCTCCACATCGCAATGGCAAATCACGACTTTTTGCGGATCGATATTCTCTTTGCCGACTATTTTCATTGCGGGAATCCCTTCCTGCGACCACGGGTTAATGTGTATCATTAACGGCGCGCCCGTTTTTTTCTGCGCACGGCACGCCGCTGTTAAAGACCGCTTTTCAAAATCCGTCATTTCATAACTGATACCGATTTCTCCGATTACGCCCGCCCGGATTCCCGTATGTCCGACGCCTTCTTCTATCTCCCGTACGATCTGGAATTCCATTTCTTCAATGGACATTTGGAGCGTCTGTTTTGACTGCGCCCCATCCACGTAAAAACCTGCGCCCGCAATGATGTTCATACCAGTTGCATAAGCGATATTCCTCAGCAATACAGGGTCTCTTCCCAGCCCTACCGTGGATGCGTCGACAACCGTACGCCCACCTGCCCTCTTAAAAAACATTATTTCTTTTTCCTGTACCTGCGGATCGAGCATTTGAACATTATCTTTGAGGGCAAACGGATTCCGTTTCAGGATTCCGAGGTTTTCCATCCGAACCGGTTGCTGCGCAATCTGCTTTTGACCGATCTCCTGTGGTTCTTCATAAAAAACTTCCATATTGATAAAAATATGCTCATGCGGTGCAGTGATCCCAAGATCCTCCGCCGCGATTGATCCCGTTACTGTTGTTACCGCCATGTTAAGATACCTTCTTTAATGGATCCGGGCGCACAGCCGCGCCCGGATCCCAAATGATTTGTTATTTTTGTCCCCATTCCGCTTCCGGATAATATTCTTCGATGTTGTCTTTGTTGATAAACAGGTGATCCATATAGATATTTTCAGGAACCTCTTCGCCCTTGGCCAGTTTGATTGCCGCCGGTACTACATATTCCCCGTATCTTTCCAAGAAGTAGGAAACTCCGCCTTTCCAGCAGTTATCATTTCCGCTCCTCAGCACTTCATAAAGATTCTCTCTTGTCTGTACGGACATTCCATGGTTCACGATAAAGCAATCCGCATCTCTGTCCGCCGCTTCGATTGCCGCGAACGCACCCTGCGCGCCAATATCGTTAATAGAGCCGATCAGAATATGATGCTTATCGGGATTGGCCGTCAAAACGTCTGCGGCAAGCTGCTGCGCCAATATTGCGTCGTCTTTATAATCCACCGTTACTGCTATGCTTTCGTCAAGGCCAGGAATCTGTTCTTTGATTCCGTTCACAACATTTGACATACGAATGTCCACAATTTCTCCGCCGGACGGTGTACTCATCAACAAAATGAGGTCTACCTGCCCATCCCAGTTTTCATTTGCAAGCTTTCCAAGTTCGCGGCCGCAGATCAACCCGGATTCTACATTGTTCGCCCCAAAATTCGGCGAGTCCGGAACCGGAATATCAATACCTAGCACTGGAACGCCTGCCGCTTCACACTTTTCTTTTATAACCGGATTTACCGAGGCATCCAGATTGAATTCCATCAGGCAGTTGATTCCCTGCAGGAGCAGGCTGTCCACATTGCTGACAGCGCGATTTCCATCGCCGGCATTGTCCACACAAATGACTTCCACACCCATTTCCTGTGCGACCTTTTTGATGTTTTCGCGAACAGGGATCAGATGTTGCTGTGAATCGTCAAGCGCCGCATATCCGAGGACGATTTTTTCTCCTTCCGCCGGAGCCGCGCTCTCTGATGGGCTGTCCGCAGGAACCAAATTTTCCGGCGGGTTGTCCGACGGACTGGCTGCGGGACCAGGTGTTCCGCATGCGAACATGCCCACCGCCATTAATACTACAAATAACACCAACAATATTTTTTTCATTTTCTCCTCCTTTTTATAAATAAAATCAGTTCATCTCTTGCTGTACAGTTGAGATCCGGATCAACCTGTTTATTCAGTTTTACAGTCTGAAATCAAATACTTTGCTGAAACGCCTTTGTTTGCATAAGCGTATTTGTGCTTTGTTGGTTATTAGTATACCGGACTGTTTGATTTTCCATAATGCCAATTGTTTAGTTTTTTCGTATCAAATTTTTGTTTTTTAAATTACGGCGTTGCCATCTTTTTCATTCAGCATTATAATACTTTAAAACAGGCGGGTTGCCGAAGGTCTTCACAACATGAAAACCGGAACAGGGAAAATTTGATGAAATACAAATTCCAGCTGTTTTTTATTTTAATATTGACTGGTATAATTTTTATTGTACTGTTTATCGTAAATGCAAATATTTATTCGATGGACTCCTTTACGGTCGATACCACTTCGCAGTCTGAATCGCAGCCTCTTTCTATAGCCGCCTCCAATACAAGCGCCCTTTTATTGCAGCCCTTTTTGGAAGAATACGCGGATTCCCGGACACAACTTAAGATCATGCTGTATCCGGAAGACGTATTCCACGATATTTACAGCTCCGTGTTTATCAACGCCAACGAACCCGACATTACTATGTTCGAGCACCCTGCCATGCTCGATTCTCTTGATCCTGCCTCCACATTTGTCTCCATCAGGAGTTCCCTTCCAGCCGATTGGCGTTCTTCCCTTGAAATATGCAAGGGCCCGAACGCCGCATATCTTTCCTCTCCTGTGGGCATCAAATACTATATGGTCTATTACAATAACGATATCTTATACTCGCTGGGCCTCTCTGTCGACCCGCTGACGATGGATCATCTTATAGAATGCCTTGCAGCAGTCCAAAATGCCGGGATCAATCCTGTTGCGGTGGGCGCAAAAGACCAAAGCGGTCTGAAAACTATGTTGATACAGATGTGTACGGTAAATGACCTTTCGGCCGCATGGCAGGATGCTTCTGCGAATTTTGACCGAATAAAACCTTACCTCTCCAAGGAAGTGTGGAATCTGGACAGTCTTGATGCTGTCGCCGCATTTAAAAAAGGAAAAACGGCTTTTTACTTTGGAACGGATACCGAATATCCTTCTTTGCTCGATTCATGCGATTTTGATCTTGGACAAATAAATCTGAGCGATGACGGCGGCAGTATCGTATGGTTCGATTATGTCGGTATGTATGCCATCAACAGCAAATCAAACCAAAAACTTGCCGCCCTCAATCTTGTTAAAGATCTTTCCGGCCTATCCGGTTTGGAATGGTATCGTAAAAATGGGTACCCTGCTTCAGTCCGCAACGCCGGTTATCTGCACAACTGGTTTTATGAAGCGCCGGGCAGCACCTCTTATTATGACAGGATTTCCGATCTTTTATAGAAAACGGCTGTCTCAGAAACACAATAAATCCCTGAAATCCGTTTTTCATTCCATTGATCAGCCTTCCGGTAAAAGCCTTCTGTCTATAGATTCGATCGTAGTAAAAATAGGCATATCATAGATCGGCTGCCGGGAGTCCGGCACACCGAACCCCCGGAAAGCAATCAGCAGGCATGCCCCCGTCACTATGCCCATAACTATCCACAGTAAATATCTTTTCATTGTTTTCTCCGCTTTTCTTTTCCCCTGTATTCCGAAGGGGTACATCTTTCCGTCTGCTTAAATGTACGAATCATCTGCCTGTAATCGTTGAAACCTGTTTTCGCGGCGATCTCCTCAATGCTGTAATCCGTATAAGTCAATAATTGTTTTGCTTTTCCGATCCGTATTCCCGAAAGGTACTGGCTGAAGGTCATTGACATGTTTCGTTTAAACATATCGCTTAAATATGAAGGGTTTATAAAAAATTTTTCCGCAATGCCGGAAAGCGTGATATTTTTCTGATAATAGTCCTGTATGTAATCCGCAATTTCAGAAACTTTCGAATGGTTCTTCTTTTCCAGCAAAACGTCCGACATTTTTTTGACATTCTCTTTATTTCCATATTTTTTAAAAAGCGTTTGAGCGGCCCGAAGCAGCACATTCTCCAGTGCGGTTTCATCAATCGGTTTCACCAAAAAATCGAAAACGCCCAGCTGCAACGCGCTTCGTGCAAAATCAAATTCGTCATATCCACTCAGAATAATACAAATCGTTTCGGGAAAATACTGTTTTACATGGCCAATAAATTCCAGTCCGTCCATTCCGGGCATTTTGATATCCGTTATCAGGATATCCGGTTTTTTCTCTAAAACAAGGCGGAACGCTTCCTTCCCATCCATCGCTTCAGCCGTAACCTCCATAAAATAGTTCTGCCAGTCCACTTCGCTTTTTAAGCCTCTTATGATCCACACTTCATCATCTACAATCATCACTTTAAACATACTCTTTTCCTCATATTCTTCCTGTTATATACAAAACAACTTCCGTGCCTTCCCCTTTCTTAGATTTTACAACAATACGGCTTTTTGATCCGTATTTCAGCTTCAGCCGCCAGTAAATATTGCTGAATGCAAAGCCCCTGTTTCCATCATTTTTCTCCAGATCAAAATCATTAATCCCCGTCTCCGTAATTTTTTGTACGACATTGAGCGTCTCTTCGTCCATTCCTATTCCGGTATCCCGAATGCTGATTATTAGCATGTCGTCTTCCATACGGCCGGATATAATGATCGCTCCCTTATCCGATTTTGCTTCTATTCCGTGGACGATTGCATTTTCGACGATCGGTTGGATCAGGAGTTTCAAAAAGCTGCATTCAAGAATATCCGAGGATATATCATAAATCACGTTGAGCCGTTTTCCGAACCGCAATTTTTGAATCGAAATATACTGTTTCACATACTTCAATTCTTTTTTTACGGTACTGAGCTCGTTCGATCGGCTCAAAGAATACCGCAAAATCTGGCCCAGATCCCGCATGGCGCCGGACGCTTGGTCCGTTTCATTCGCTTCTACCATGCTCGCGAGAGTTTCCAGCGTATTATATAAAAAATGAGGGTTTATTTTGCTTTGCAACGCGTCCAGCTCCGCTTCCTTCTGCTTCAGTTGGAAACAAAAAATATTATAGATCAGGAACTGGATACGGCCCGTCATTTCGGTAAAGGCAGCCGACAGTTTTCCAATCTCATCATTTGAATTGATATTTGTATCAAAATCCAGCTTTCCTTCTCCAAATTTCTCAACATTTTTGGTTAGCTGCATAATCGGCTTTGTGATTTTTCCAAAAAACGCCTTGCTGATGACGATCAAAACAAGGATCATCACGATAAAAATTGACATATACAGTATTTTCAGTTCTTCCACCGGCGCATAAAATTCCGACATCAGTATAAAATTTGTTGTTTTCAGTCTGGTGTCCGGCGAAGTCATAAAGAACAATCCAATTTGTTTCCCATCGGCCGATTCTGCCGTTGAAAATCCTTCGGTCTTGGAAAGAACCGCCTTCGAAAAATAGTAATCCAGAATTGTTTTGTCCACATAATCATATAAGGGATGGTAAAGGATTCTCCCGCTGTCGTTGGTAATAACAAACATGCTTGTTTCATTGGCGCCATAAGCAGATGTAATCTCGCCGATTTTATCCTCATCAATAGAGAAAATGATTTCGCCCAAGTATTCATTTGTGACCGGATCTTCAAGTCCGATTGCATAGGTCAGAACCTTCTCATCGTAGCGCACATATTCTTTGAGAACATTTGAATAAAACCACATTCCCTTGTTGCGGTCCTTTTTTGCCGCCTGATAGAATTTTTGATCCTTAAAATTATCGAGCGGGCTAAAATTGTCTCCGCGCACCACCTTAAAACTGCCGCCGCTTTCACATAAGAGGTATACGCCCAATATTTCGTTATTCATCACCACGATGTTACGCATAAAAGAATTGATTTTTTCCACCGACACGCTGTCCTTGTCTTTGTATCCGTTCGCCATACGCATGCTGTCTATGCTGCTCATCGAAAACGACAGCGATTCTATTCGCTTTATGTAACTGTCAAGACTTGCGGACAATTGTTTTACTGATTGAAGCGCCGAGGACGCCAGCCTGTTATTGACATAATTGATATGGACAGTAAAAAAACATACTGAAAGAATAAAGATAGGTATCGCAATTGTAAGCGCGTTCATCCACAGCAGTTTATCCTGCAGCGACAAAAAGCATCCTCTTGTTTTTCTTGACTGTTTGCAATTTGATTTGTTTTGCATTTTAAATACCGGACGCTCGTTTCCGAAGTAACTATCAGAAAAAAAGCGCAACACAAAGAACAGCTTTTACAGAGCCTCAACTGCTGCTTTCCAGTATGCTTTGGGTACGTAAGACAACATCTGTTTTGGTTTGAAGTTATATCACATCCAAACAGTAACCCATATCTTTTGTTCTGTCAAGGATTCTGTGCCAAAAATTCTATGCTGATATGATTTTAATCGATTGCTCTTTTCAGCAGGATTTTCATTTTGCCGCAGGCTCCACATCGGCCGGCAAAATTCCAATCTTGATTCAAATTCCTGGGCAGAAACAAAAAAAAGCACCAATCACGATATGTAAAAGGTGCATCTTTGGCGCACCTATCGGGATTCGAACCCAAGGCCTTCCGCTTAGGAGGCGGACGCTCTATCCTTCTGAGCTATAGGTGCATATATGGCTTGCCCCTCTTATGAGCAAGCAGAGTTATTTTAACATCTTGCAGAAAAAAAATCAACCGCATGAGCAAAATAAGATTTCGGAAAATAATTAATTGAATCAGAGAAAGCGGACCGGAATGCAATTTACCGAACGCGCATTATTATGCCGTATTAAAATGAAGAAGGCCTTAGCCTTTTAACTCTTGAAAACAGTGTGGCAAATGTATTTTATATAAATAGTAAAAATATTTTATAAAACCCTAATGTTGCAGAAATATCTTACGATATTGTTAATATATACCTAAACTATGTTAGCAAATATCAAATATTTGTCATTTCCAAAGGAGCGCTTTGCTGCATCAGCATTTTATCAAGCGCTAATGCCAAAGTTCTCCCTTATGGCGTAAATACATTGATGTTAATAAAGAAGAAAATTTATTCTTCATAAAAAAATTGAATGTTTGAAAGGATTCAGCCTGCGGTATACAAATAGGCTAATCAGCAAAACAGGCAGTAAGGTATTCCTATTGCCTGAAAAACGGTTTAGACAGGAGGATTATCATGAAAACTATGAGGGCAAAAATCATTGGACTTATTCTGGGCCTTACCATTGCATCCTGCGGAACCCTTGGCGTAATGAGTGTTTTTCTAAACATGTCGGCTGACGGGCGAATACAGCGTAATGGTCTCCGCGCCTGTGTGGAAGGATGGCGCGCCGAATACGGAGGTTGTGGGAGTCGTATATTTTAAACCCGACCTGAAAATGTTTTCGCAAATCGTCTCTACCATAAAAGTCGGCGAAACCGGCAGCGCATATATTATCAACCAAGACGGAATGACTATTGCCTCCAGCGACGATTCGCTTGTATTCAATTATAACGCGAATGAAGCGGTAAAAAAGGACTCATCCCTCTCAAAGATTGCGCAAATCGAACAGGATATGATGGCAGGAAATGCCGGATATAACACTTATGAAAAAGACGGCGCCGCCTGGGTACAGGCATACGCGCCCATTGAAGGTACGGACGGCTGGAGCGTAGGCGTCTACGCAAAAGAGAGCGAATTCCTGGGCAGCGTCAATACTGCGATTATACTCACTCTTTGTATCGCCGCAATATTTGTTGCGGCCGGCATCGTAATATCTATTGTGTTTACAAAACGGGTCTTAAAGCCTGTGGATGCGGTGGCGCACAGTCTTATAAAATTGGCGAAAGGCGAATCCCAGGAATCGCTTGACGAGAAAAAATTTGACGGGGAATTCAAGCCGATTGCCCGGAGCTATAATGAAGTCCGCGCATCGCTTCACAGGCTTTTAGACGATACCGTTATGCTGTCGGGCGCGTCCGCAGAAGGAGACCTTTCCGTAAGAGCGGATACTTCCCAACACCAGGGCGGTTACCGGGATATCGTTGAAGGCGTTAACAGAACGCTTGACGCAGTGACGGCGCCTATACAGGAATCTTCGGCCATAATGGAAGAACTGTCCAAAGGCAATCTTAACGTCAGCGCGGCAGGAGAATACAAGGGCGATTTCGCTATGATCAAAGACAGCCTGAATCACATGATCATGAACCTTGGCGGGCTTGTACAGGATACCAATACCCTTATCCAGGGGGCGGTAGAAGGGAATCTATCCATAAGGGCAGACGCCGGAAAACATCAGGGCGCATATAAAATGATCATTCAGGGTTTCAATGAGACGCTCGACGCGATCACACAGCCGGTAAACAAAGCGGTACAGGCGCTCCAGGAGGTTTCCAGAGGCAACCTGAACGTTACCGTTGAGGGAGATTTCCAGGGCGACCACGCGGTCATTAAAAACGCGCTTAACGAAACCGTTTCCAACCTGAAAACATACATCGGTGAAATATCCTCAGTACTCGGCCGTATGTCCAAAGGGGAACTCGCAGTTGGAATCACATCGGAATATAAGGGAGATTTCATAGAACTCAAAAATTCGATAAACAGTATTATCGAGTCCCTGAATTCCGTGCTTTCGGAAATCAATACGGCAGCCGCGCAGGTTGCAAACGGAACAAAGCAGGTGTCGGACGGCAGCCAGGCTATCTCCCAGGGCGCGGCCGAACAGGCAAGCTCCATTGAAGAGCTCACAGCTTCCGTATCTGAGATCGCCGCACAGACCAGGCAGAATGCGGACAACGCCAATAAGGCGAACGATCTTGCCAACGCGGCCAAAGACGATGCGGTGAAGGGCAACGAGCAGATGAAGAGCATGCAAAAGGCCATGGAAGATATCAACGAAGCGTCTGCCAGCATCGTAAAGATCATCAAAGTGATAGACGACATCGCCTTCCAGACCAATATACTCGCTTTGAACGCTGCGGTTGAAGCTGCGCGCGCGGGCGCGCACGGCAAGGGATTTGCAGTGGTAGCGGAAGAGGTCCGCAACCTTGCGGCAAGAAGCGCGAATGCAGCCCAGGAAACCACCGCGCTCATCGAGGGCTCCAAAAGGAAAGCGGAAGCCGGAACCAAAATAGCGGACGAAACCGCGGCATCGCTGGAGAATATCGTAATTGGCGTGGAGAACGCCGCAGGGCTTATGGGCGAGATAGCGGAGGCATCCAATGAACAGGCCGCAGGCATCTCCCAGGTGAACCGCGGGATCGAACAGATGAGCCAGGTCGTGCAAAACAATTCGGCAATTTCTGAAGAAACCGCGGCTGCAAGCGAAGAGCTTTCCGGCCAGGCGGAGCTTTTAAAGAACATGGTCGGGCAGTTCAGTTTAAAATCCCTGGAGGCAAAACCGGATCATAAGGCGCTGAAAGCAGGCGGCGGAGAAAGAAACCCTGGCAAAGCGGAAAACCCGCTGAACGCAAACGATTCGGGTAAATATTGATAACAGGAAATAATAGTCTCAAATCAACCCGCCTCCCGGCGGGTTGATTTTCTATGAAAAGGTTTAAAATACCTGTTCCTGTAAATATATTGTATTTTATATTAATCTTTTATATACTATATTTATACACCAAATGCACTGTTTTTTCTGGCAAATCCACTCATTAGCTGAAAAATTCATTTTTGTAAATCTGAAAGGAGATTCTTATGGCTCTGATCAACTGTCCGGAATGCAGCCGGGAAATATCCGACAAGGTAAAGACGTGCCCGCATTGCGGCTTTCCTTTTGAAGGCGCCCCATCCAGATCTAATTCTGCCGGCTCCCTGCGGCTGATCGTGGCAGCATGCCCGAGATGCGGAGCCGATCTCGAATTCGATGCCGGGCATGAACATTATTTCTGTTCCTTCTGCGGAAGTGAAGTCATTATCGAGAATAAATCCGCGGATAATGAAAATAATTCGTCCATAAATACGGAAAAGTTCTACAACGCTGCGGTTGAAGCTCTGAGTGCTGATAACATTAACGAAGCGATGGCAGGACTTGCAAAGATCCTTGATCATGATCCGGATCATTATAACGCCATTATGCTTAAGGGAATCTGTCTTGCTTTGGGAACTCCCCTTCATTTAATCAATGCAAATGAGGTTATTTCATACTTTAAATTATCCCAGGACAAATTCAATCAGACAAAACCGAGCGAAGAATTAAAACTTAAGGTGTACGAAAGTTATGCCGCGAATCTTCTTTATACATGCACCAGGATATTTGATGCCGCTCAGATAACTTATGTAGAAGGAGGCGTCAGCAGGGCCCCTGCGGAATACCAGTTTTATTGGATGGCGCTTATAGCCGACACAAACCTGGCCCTTTTTGCGTTGGAATTATTCCGTGGAAGCCCAATGTTATTGAATGACTCTATTGCCGGTATATTTAAAAAAACTTGCGATTTGGTTGATACTATTTGTGATGAAGTTTGCAGGACCCGCAACGCAAGAGGGGTCGGACCTGTCTGGATGCAAGACCGTAAAAATTTTGCTTCGCATAAAGATGCAGTGCAACGGATGAGGGATGATCAAAGAGACATGCAGGAAAGGCAAAGAGAAAAGGAACGAAGAGAAGAACAGCAAAAACACTGGGATGAACATCCCGATGAATATAAAGCTTATCAGGAGAAAAGGGAAGCTCTTATCAAGGAAAGGAACGAACAATACAGTATTATCGAGGCCAACAAGAAGAAATTAATCGGAGAAGGCGCCAAAACAAGGAAAGCTGCGGAAGCAAGGCTGGAAGAGATTCTCAATTTATTAAAGAAATTTGATTAAAATTTTTATATGGAAAAAGAACTAAACGACATGACTGCAGAGGAACTGGGCAAATTATTTCCTGTTGAGCTCTGTTGTTACGATCCTGCCTGGGCCGATTTGTTTGAAGCGGAAAAAAATAAGATTACAAACGCTGTGGGCGCAATCCGCATCCATGGTATCCACCATATAGGAAGCACCGCCATACCCGGCATACCGGCAAAGCCAGTGATCGATATTCTAATTGAAATACAAAAAAATACGGACCTTAACAGTTTAAAAGCCTCCATACAAGATCTTGGCTATTATTTCAGCCCTCAGCCTCAAAAGCCCGCGCCCCATATGATGTTTATGAAGGGCTATTCCAAAAGCGGCTATGCTGGACAGGCTTTTCATATACATATACGATACCCCGAAGACAGGGACGAACTTTTTTTCAGAGATTACCTGATCGCGCATCCGGACACCGCGCGGAAATACGGTAACTTGAAGCGCCGGCTACAGGCGGAATTTGAATTCGACCGGGAAGGTTACACGGAGGCTAAAACCGAGTTTGTGCGTCACTATACGCGATTGGCAAAAGAATACCTTTCTTTTGGAAAAAAGAAAGGTATTACCAAAGAAAACCCAAACGTCAATTTATAAATTTCTTGGGCAGAGCTAATTAAATTGGGCAGATTTTTAAAAAAACAAGCCCAAAACTTGATCCGCTTAGTTTGCCGGCCACGCCTTCCGCAATGTTTCACCTATTTTTCCTGCTATCACAAGCTGGGCCTTGTCATCCCATGCAGTTTCGCCTTTGTTGATCAACACCAGGTTTTTACCATGGAAAGAGCGTATGAGACCTGCCGCGGGATATACCACCAGCGAGGTTCCCCCTACGATCAGCATATCCGCTTCGCGTATAAATTTATTCGCGTTTTCCATAGTAGTGTAATCGAGCCCTTCTTCGTACAGAACAACGTCCGGTTTCACAATCTCGCCGCAGTCGCATCGGGGTATGCCCTTTGACTCCATGATAAACGCAAGCGGATGAAATTTTGCACATCCGGTGCAGTAATTGCGGTGGACCGACCCGTGAAGTTCCAGCACGCTTTGGCTACCGGCAGCCTGATGGAGCCCATCGATGTTCTGCGTTATGACTGCTTTCAGCTTTCCTTCTTTTTCAAGCTGAGCCAGCACAATATGCGCGTCGTTTGGTTTCGCATCCGGAAACAGCATCTTGTTCCGGTAAAAATCAAAAAATTCCTGGGTATGGGTTTCATAAAATGTATGGCTCAGCATGTATTCGGGCGGATATTTGTATTTCTGGCTGTAGATGCCGTTCTGGCTCCGGAAATCCGGGATATCGCTCTCGGTGGACACCCCCGCTCCTCCGAAAAACACTATGTTGCCGCTTTGCTCGATCAGATCATGAAGCCGTTTTATCTTTTCCTGTTCGTTCATTATAAAATCGCCTCCGGTTTTCATTTCATGTTTACTTTCTACAGATCCATATAAATTCCTGTTCGATTTTAAAAAAAGCGTCCATATTTATTTTATTTCACGGCATATGCCCGGGTATGTTGACAACACGGCCGGAAGAATATATCATTTTGGTAGCCCCAGTTGACAAGGTAGTAAACGCCCTAAGGGCATCTATTCGCCCTCGGCGGCGTTCTCGGCCTTACCGGGAACGAATATCTATCCCTTAGGGTCGAAGAGTTTCCAGCTGGGCCATTCGCGTCAGGGCAAGGCAGACGGCCGAAGGCATGGCGGATCCCATGGCGAGGACGCCTAACGCGGCCATGGCGCGAATGGTCCGCTGCAAACCGTTTATTTCCTTGTCAACTGGGGCTAAATAACAGATTTGTGGGGATGAATCATGGTAAGGAATTATACGCTGTCCATATTGGTAAAAAATACGTCCGGCGTTTTGACCCGGATATCAGGCCTGTTTGCGCGCAGGGGATATAATATTAAATCCCTCTCTGTGGGCGAAACCGAAAACGAGGATCTCTCACGGATCACCATCGGTCTGGAAGGAGACGAATACGTCCTGGACCAGATCAAAAAACAGCTTGGCAAACTGATAGACGTCGTTAAGATAAAGGAACTGAAAGGCAGCACGGTTTACAGGGAACTGATACTGGTAAAGGTGCGCGCCGACCTTAAAAAACGCGCGGGAATAATAGAAATCTGTTCCATATTCAATACGAGGATCGTGGATATTTCAAAAACAACCGTTACCATAGAGATGAGCGGGAAGCCCGAGAAAAACGTCGCTTTCCTGTCTCTGATAGAGGAATACGGCATCCTCGAACTGGTGCGTACGGGCCTTACGGGAATCACCCGCGGCGAAGAAACCATATAACATAACAAAGCAGTTGGGGGTTCTTAACGGCCTGAAAATTTTTTGAAATTTCTATTTACAATTTACATAAAATATTGTATACTGCCCTATAATACCAAAAAGGAGGTCTTGTGTTATGAAAAACAATGCTTTTAACCAATCCGCAGGCTTCTTTGGTATTCATTTTTTTATACCCCGGAGGTACTTTGGGAGTCCTGAGGCTCTCAAAATGGCTCTCGCTTAATTCATTTCCATTATTTTTCTTTATTCTTTTTTGAATATGTTTGAGAATGTATTTAGTATTATATTTTTTTGAATTGTGAGGGTATAAATATGTCTACCATTAAAATTTTTGATACAACTCTGCGGGACGGAGAACAGGCTCCGGGTTACAGCATGAATCTGGCTGAAAAATTAAAGGTTGCCAGGCAATTGGAAATACTGGGCGTGGATGTGATCGAGGCAGGCTTTGCCGTATCCAGCCCGGGCGATTTTGAATCCGTACAGGCGATTGCGAACACTATTAAAAACTGCAGCGTCGCTTCTCTCTCCCGTGCGGTAAAAAAAGATATCGACGCATCCTATGAAGCGCTGCGGAACGCGGCTGCGCCCAGGATTCACACGTTTATCGCCACCTCTCCGCTGCACATGGAGTATAAATTAAAAATGTCTCCCGAGCAGGTTTTGGCGCGGATAGACGAAATGGTGCGCTACGCCGCCTCCCTGATACCCGATGTGGAATTTTCCGCCGAGGACGCCTCCAGAACGCCGCACGATTTTCTGGCAAAAGCGGTCGAAGCCGCCATACGCGCAGGCGCCAAGGTGGTCAATATCCCGGACACCGTCGGATATGCCACGCCGCAGGAAATGTTCGATATGATTGAATATTTAAAAAACAATGTTGACGGCATTGAAAAAGCGGATATTTCCGTCCACTGCCACGATGATCTGGGCATGTCCGTAGCCAACTCCCTGGCTGCCGTACGCGCGGGCGCGACCCAGATAGAATGCACCATCAACGGCATAGGAGAACGTGCGGGCAACGCCGCGCTGGAAGAAGTGGTGATGGCTCTTAACACCCGCAAGCAGTATTTTGACTGCACATGCAATATCGATACCACGCAGCTGTACCGCGCAAGCCGGCTGCTGGCAACCATAACCGGAACCCACATCCCCAGCAACAAAGCCATCGTGGGTAAAAACGCTTTTGCGCACGAAAGCGGCATACACCAGCACGGCGTTTTGGCCAACCGCCTGACGTACGAGATAATGACGCCGCAATCGATCGGCCTGCCCACCAATACCATGGTGCTGGGCAAACATTCCGGCAAACACGCGTTTGAAGACCGTTTGAAAGAGCTGGGGTACAACCTGAGTCCGGAAGAACTGGAATCCTCATTTACTGAGTTTAAAGCGCTGTGCGACAAGAAAAAAGAAGTTACCGATTCGGATATTGAAGCGCTGGTCGAGCACAAATCGGCGGCGGTTCCCCAGTTTTACAAGCTGGAACGTTTCGTGGTAAACAGCGGAAACACCATCAATTCCACCGCTATCGTCAAACTGATGGACGCGGAAGGGAATATCCACGAAAAGGTCGCTCTGGGCGACGGCCCTGTGGACGCCGCATATAAGGCGATCGACCAAATTGCCGAAATGGGCCTCTCGTTAAGCGACTACCGCATCAATTCGGTATCGGACGGCGAAGACGCCCTGGGCGAAGTGACGGTCAAGGTAACCAGCGGGGACCGTACCGTAAGAGGCCGCGGCCTGTCCACAGACGTTATCGAATCGTCCATCCTGGCTTATATCAATGCGATCAATAAACTGAAGAGCTGATTCAATCAGACATTAAAACAGGCGGGGTCAAATCCTGCCTGTTTTTTCATTTAACGAAACATTATTTGTCGCAATCAAAATCTCTGTGTTTTAATCTTACAAATTTGCTGATTTTTAAAAATTGTGCACATATATTAAAAACACAGAAATACGCTGTACACTTCTTTAAAGGCAGTTGATATTTTAACTGGCAACCTGAACAGCTTGGGGAGATAGACCCCGGCACCCGGAGGGCCGTTTTAAGGGGGTTACGGGGGTTGTCAGGGGGCCTAAGGGGGGAAATCGGAATCCCACCTTGGCCCGCCTGACAAAAAAAACGCCCCGATCAAACATATCTAAATAAAATACTATACGCAGTAAATTCTCAGTGTGGACACTACGAGATGGAGAATTATTTTTCATTCATTTTGTCCAGGCTTTCTTTCCTCTCCCGTCCCTCTTGCAGAAGACGTGCCATAGCTTCCCTGTCATCCTCTTGAAGCGCTTTTTTGTACTCCGTTAAATGCCCGATCAGGCTGTCGATTTCTGTGATCAGATGTTCTTTATTCATAAAAAACAGTTCCGTCCACATTTTGGGATCCAGCCGCGCCACTCTTGTCATGTCCGCAAAACTGCCGGCAGAATATCCCACATATTCCATGGCGGTGCCGCTTTTGACATATGCGCTCGAAACCACATGCGCAAGCTGCGAGGTATAGGCAATCACCTTGTCGTGCAGCTCGTGCGTGGTAACCACCACCCGTGAAAACCCTATTTTACGCGCAAAATCTTCCACCGCCCTGATATTTTCCGGATCCGTATTTTCGTCCTGCGTAATAATCAGGCTGGCTTTGCGGAACAGATCCGCATCTCCCGCCTGATACCCGGATATTTCCTTTCCAGCCATCGGATGCACGCCTACATAGCCGGGGACTTTACCGGACAATTCTTTTGCAACAGCGCCCTTTACCCCGCATACGTCGCAGACGATATGTGAAAACTTATGGTTTAAAATAAATTCCACCGCATCCGACGGAAACAGGCAGACAAACACCAGATCGCAAGCGCAAGCCTCATCCATGCCGGCCGCGTCCACCGCTCCGTCCAAAAGCGCGGACCGCATGACGGAATGGCTTAAATCGTATCCCGCCACCCTTAAGTCCGTATGTTTTTTAACAGCCCGCGCGATGGACGAACCGATCAACCCGAGCCCGATAATGCCTACATCCATCATATGATTGATGCCAGCGCGCAAAACAGCCCGATGATGCCGAAAGACGCCATCACCGCGAAAAGAGCTATCCAGGCTGCCAGTCCAGCGCTTATTCCTATTATGAGCTTGTTAATATGTATTCCATTTCCCTTATAAAACATTTCATTTCCTCCATTGTCCCTATACTGACCCGTAAAAAATCACTGATCTTTTGTTTGTTGAACCATCTCACGATGATGCCCTTTTCCCTTAATTTGCAGAAAACGGTCTCCGCCGGAACCTGCGGACGGATAAAAAGAAAATTCGAACCGGATGGAAGGACAAGCACCCCCATGTCCCGCAGCGCTTTTGCCGTAAATTCCCTTGTGCGAATAATTTCCGCGGTTATTTTGGCATAATACTCCCTGTCGTCAAGAGCCGCAGCGCCGCCCGCCTGTGCGAGAGAATCCACCGGATACGAATTGAAACTGTCGCGGACAGCCAAAAGCGCTCCTATCAAATTTTTATTTGCCGCTGCGTATCCCACCCTGAGTCCCGCCAATGCGTGGGATTTAGACAGGGTCCGGATAACCACCAGATTATCATATTTTGGAACCAGAGATATTACGCTTTCTCCTCCGAATGCCACATATGCCTCGTCTATGATCACAACGCCACTGTTTGCCGCAATGATTTTTTCAACTTCAGCGGCGCTGAGCGCGATTCCCGTGGGGGCGTTCGGGTTGGCCAGCACAACGCCGCCCGGCGCGCCCGCCATTTCGTCCACCCGTACCGTAAAATCGTTCCGGAGCGGGATTTGTTTAACGGTCAGATCGAAAAGATCCGCCCAAACCGTATAAAACGTATATGTAATATCCGGTGTGAAAATGGGTTTCCCCGGATCAAAAAAAGCCAGGAAAGAAAGCGCCAGCGCTTCATCCGAACCGTTTGCACAGAATATGTTTTCGCTATTGAGCCCTGCATCCCTCGCGGCAGCCTCAGCCAGTGCATCCGCGCCCGGCGGCGGGTATTTCCGTAATCCTTCAGCCGCTCCAGCGATCGCTTCCAGTACGTGCGGGGAAGGCGGATATGCGTTCTCGTTGGTATTCAGTTTAATGATATTTTTTATTTTCGGCTGTTCTCCCGCGGTATATGGCATAATGGAATTCGCCTTGCGGCTCCAGTACTTGTACAAATAATTTTCCTCCATCAATCAGCTAGCAATATTTTATCATAATTTTTGAATGATTTACATGACCAGAAATTAAAAATAATTAACACAATTGTATGATTATATGCTAAAATGTAGAATGTTAATTTTCAACCCCCAAAGGAGAAAATGATGAATGATCTCCGCAGATGCCAATGGGCTTGCGATAATTTAATGATACAATATCATGATAACGAATACGGAAAAATAATCACCGACGACAATAAATTATTTGAAAAACTGTCTCTTGAAGTGTTCCAGGCAGGTTTATCCTGGCGGACAGTCCTTACAAAGCGTGAATACATAAGTGAAGTCTTTTGCAATTTTGATATTGCCGCCGTATCCAATCTGACTGACCAATACCTGGAATCTCTTTTTTTTGACAGCCGGATCATCCGCAACCGCAAGAAAATCTTTGCAACCCGTCATAATGCGCGCGCGGTACAAACCATCCTTTCGAATGAGCAAAGTTTTTTTAAATTTATTTACAGTTTTACAAGCGCTGAAAAACTTTGCTGTGCTCTCCGGAATTCCGGGTTCACGTTCATCGGCACTACGGTCGCCGAATCTTTTATGCAAAGCATCGGCATACTGCAGGCGCACGAGCCCGGTTGTTTCATGCACAGGCAAATGACATCCAGCGAGGTTTAAAATAATGCCGGCTTACCTGACTCATAAATTGGCCTCAACAGCGGCTTATAACGCCACGCAAAATGATCAAGTCAAAAGAATCATATCTGAAAATATGACCGAATACCTCTCAGGCGCGCAGGGCGGCGACTTTGTGTACTTCAGCCACTACTACCTCCTTCCCGCGAGTTATAAAATAAAGATCTACGGCTGGCTGGTTCACCGTGCCCGTCCTTCGGAATACCTCATTAAAGCGTCCAAATATGTCAAAACGCATTATTCTGAAAAACTTATGGCGTATTATTTCGGTTATCTGAACCATTATTGTCTGGATAAATATGTTCATCCCCATGTATACCGCGATTCGCATAATCTATCCTCGCATACATACCTCGAGCAGGCGCTGGATGTGATGTATGCGGATAAATTCTTTAATATTGACGCAACAAAAATCAAACGGGAAGAAGATCTGCTGTCTCTTATATCCGACGTCGACGAATTATACGCTTTCCATAAGCACATGGCGGCAGCGGTTTACTCCGGATACGGCCTTCCGAAAGGCGCTTATGATAAGTCTTACAGGTGGTGGGCCCACATGGCAAAACTGACGGATCAGCCTTCCAAATGGAGAAAGTTCTGGCTCAAAATATACAATGTATTTCTGGCGTTCGATATCGTTGCCTTTATTTACAAGCCCCGCGCGGAAGTTGAAGCCCTTTATGATTACGTCAAATATTACCGTTGTATTCAAAAATCAAATGAGGAAAGCATATCCTACATGCAGCTGGTATATGACTTTGTTCACGGAAAACATGACGAAAGTGTTTTAGCCAGTACATTTTATAACGTCAACTTTCTTGGCTTGCCTGTAATTTCATGGGAGGAGCGGCGGACATTCCGCCAGGCCTACCGGAAAGCGCCCACTGTAAAATAATCATTTGAGCCCCGATATTTTCACATAAACTGTGCATTTTCTTGATTTTTAGTATATATATATATATAATAGAAATGTTGTAGCTGTACTATGTTAATTAATTATATAGGGAGGTCTTTTTTAAATGGCTAAAACTCAAACCATAGACGGTAATACCGCCGCAGCGCACGTAGCTTATGCGTTTTCAGATGTAGGCGCGATTTACCCGATCACCCCGTCGTCTCCAATGGCGGAGTCCTGCGATGAATGGTCGGCAGCGGGGAGAAAAAACATTTTTGGACAGGAAATGAAAATTTCCGAATTGCAATCCGAAGCCGGCGCTGCCGGTGCGGTTCACGGTTCTCTTTCAGTAGGCGCGTTCACTTCTACATTTACCGCTTCACAAGGCTTACTGCTTATGATACCTAACATGTATAAAATCTCCGGCGAACTCCTGCCCTGCGTGTTCCACGTATCCGCAAGGTCGCTTGCCGCTCATGCACTGTGCATTTTCGGCGACCATTCCGACGTAATGGCCGCAAGACAGACAGGTTTTGCTCTTCTCGCATCTGCTTCGGTTCAGGAAGCTATGGACCTTGGCGCAATTGCTCACCTGGCAACACTTAAAGCAAAAGTTCCTTTCTGCCATTTCTTTGACGGATTCAGAACTTCGCACGAAGTCAGCAAAATTGAACTTCTCGATTACGACGATCTCGCATCCATGGCCGACTGGGACGCGATAGCGGAATTCCGCGCTCGCGCAATGAGCCCGGATCATCCGCATCAGCAGGGTACCGCGCAGAACCCGGATACATATTTCCAAAACAGGGAAGCTGCGAACAAATATTATGATGCAACTCCCGCCATTGTACAGAATACAATGAACGCTTTTGCCAAAAAGTTCGGCAGGCAGTATAACCTGTTTGACTATGCAGGCGCAAAAGACGCTACCGATATCATCATCACAATGGGATCTTCCTGCGACGTTGCGGAAGAAGCCATTAACTATCTCAATAAACGCGGTGAAAAAGTCGGCCTTATCAAAGTACGCCTCTACAGGCCTTTCGACGTATCCGCTTTCCTGGATGCCATACCTCAAAGCGTTAAGCGCATCGCTGTTCTGGACAGGACAAAAGAACCCGGCAGCATGGGAGAACCGCTGTATGAGGACGTAATCTCTTCCCTGTTTGAAAAAGGAAGATGCAATGTAAAGGTCGTTGGCGGCCGTTACGGACTTGGCTCCAAAGACTTTACTCCTTCCATGGTGAAAGCCGTGTTCGACAACCTGGCTTCCCCCAATCCGAAAAACCACTTCACGGTAGGTATTGACGACGACGTAACAAATACGTCCCTTTCCATCAAGGAAACAATCGACTCCGCCCCCGAAGGGCTCTTCAGATGCAAATTCTTTGGTCTCGGTTCCGACGGTACCGTGGGCGCCAACAAGAACTCCATCAAGATCATCGGCGACCACACGGATATGTACGCGCAAGGTTACTTCCAGTACGACTCCAAAAAATCGGGCGGTATCACTATCTCCCACCTGCGCTTCGGTAAATCCAAGATCCAGTCTTCATATTTTATCGACCAGGCCGACCTGATCGCCTGCCATAATTCCTCTTACATCACAAGGTACGACGTTTTAGAAGGCATTAAACCGGGCGGCATCTTCCTCTTAAACTCCCCCTGGTCGAAAGCTGAAATGGAAGAGATGATTCCCGCTTATGTGAAGAACGAGATCGCTTCCAAAAAGCTGAAATTCTATAACATCGACGCGGTTAAAATTGCCGGCGAAATCGGCCTGGGCGGAAGAATCAACATGGTTATGCAGTCCGCTTTCTTCAGTATTGCGAACGTTATCCCCAAGGACGACGCTATCCGCTACATGAAAGAAGCCATCAAAAAGACTTACGGCAAAAAAGGCGACAAGATCGTTCAGATGAATTACGAAGCGGTAGACGCTGGCACGGGTGCGCTTGTTGAAATCAAATATCCCGAATCCTGGGCAACCACCAAGGACGGCGCTCCGCTGGCTGAAGTTGCGGATGACAAGTATTTCAAGGAATTCGTTCATCCCATTCTCGCCCTCAAAGGCGACAATCTCCCTGTCAGCATATTCGACGCCCGCGGCTTTGTTCCCACCGGCACCACCCAGTTCGAAAAACGCGGTATTGCAATCAACGTTCCCAGCTGGGATCCCAATAAATGCATCATGTGCAACCAGTGCTCTTACGTCTGCCCGCACGCCTGCATCCGTCCCTTCCTGATCAAGGATGAAGACATGAAAAAGGCGCCGGCAGGTTTCGTAACCAAGGCTGCAAGAGGCAAGGACGGCTATCAGTACAGAATTCAGCTGTCGCCGCTTGATTGTACAGGCTGCGGAAACTGCGCTGACGTTTGCCCGGCAAAGGAAAAAGCGCTTACCATGGAACCCCTGCCGCAGGTGGAAAAAGAGCAGAAAGGTTTCTGGGAATTTGCAATCGGCCTTCCCCGTCCCGAACTCGAATTCAAAAAGAATCTTGTTCCGGAAAGCCAGTTCCTGCAGCCCCTGTTCGAATTCTCGGGCGCATGCGCAGGCTGCGGCGAGACTCCCTATATCAAACTGGTTACGCAGCTCTTCGGCGACAGGATGCTGATTGCCAACGCGACGGGATGTTCCTCTATTTACGGCGGCAACTCTCCGTCCTGTCCGTATACCAAAAACGAAAAAGGCCAGGGACCTGCTTGGGCAAACTCCCTGTTTGAAGACAATGCCGAATTCGGCTACGGCCTGAACCTTGGCGTTTCCCAAAGGCGTTCCGCGCTGAAAGCGCAGGTAGCTGCGGCTGCCGAAAAAGGATGCGACATGGAAGCTGCCGCCGCTCTGAAAAACTGGCTGGACGTGGCCGATATGGGCGACGAGTCCAAAGCGGCGTCCAAGTCCATGACAGCGGCTCTGGAAGCTGCGGTCAAATCCTGCAAGGATGCCGAAGCAGTAAAACTCTATCAGCAGATTCTTGCCCAGAAAGACCTCTTCGTCAAGAAATCCGTATGGATCATCGGCGGCGACGGCTGGGCATACGATATCGGTTACGGCGGTCTTGACCATGTGATCGCGTCGGGCGAAGACGTAAATATCCTTGTTCTGGATACCGAGCTGTATTCCAACACGGGCGGTCAGGCTTCCAAGTCAACGCCTACCGGTTCTACCGCAAAGTTTGCCGCATCGGGCAAAAAGATAAAGAAAAAGGATCTGGCGGCAATCGCAATGACCTACGGTTACGTATATGTGGCCAGCGTCGCAATGGGCGCAAACCAGGGCCAGGTTTTAAAAGCTATGCTGGAAGCCGAAAGCTATCATGGTCCCTCCATCGTTATCTGCTACGCCCCCTGCATCAACCATGGCATCAACATGAGCAAATCGCAGCGCGAAGAAAAACGTGCGGTGGAAGCCGGTTACTGGCCGTTGTTCAGATTTGATCCCAGAGTCAAAGCGGAAGGCAAAAACCCCTTCACGCTGGATTCCAAAGAGCCTACGGCGGATTATATCGAGTTCATCTCCGGCGAGACGCGGTACACCACACTTAAAAAGATGTTCCCGCAGTTTGCAGACAAACTGTTTGAACAGGCTGCACAGGAAGCAAAGGAGCGCTACCAGTACTACAAGAATCTGGCGGACAAATAATGCGCTTTAAAAAGATAACCAGATAAATATGAAAACCGGCGCCAAGCGGCGCCGGTTTTTTGTTCCTTTTATTCAGTATGTCAGGCCGCCTCTTCGGATTCCGCAGCTCCATCGGACGCTGGCGGTGCTTCGGTAGCTGAAGGCGCGGGCTCTTCAGTTTTTTTGCTGGGTGCAGCCTTTTCATCTTTTTCAGATTTGCCGCACCTGTCCGTCATATAATCCGCTATGTCGTTTGCAAGCTTTAAAAGCAGCATTCTGTCAACATCGTCGGCAGTATCCTTTACCGTATGAATCTCACCCATGTCGCTTTTTTGCATGGTTGTGATCAGCACTGCCCCGCACTTATAAAAACTGAAAACCATATTGTCGGAAAATCCTCCAAGCGCGCCGGTCTGGCTTCCGGTAATATGCTCCGATACAGCCTTCGCCAGATCTGTATTTTCAGAATCCGACTGTACGTAAAGGTTTCCTTTGCCAACACAGTCTATATTGATGTTGGACAGTTTCTTATAAACGGATTGCTGCATAAAATACTGGCTGCCAATGAGGCCGCTTTCTTCTCCGTCAAACGCTGCAAATACGATATCCACCGAGGGCGCGCTTCCCCTATAGTAATCGGCCAGTATTTCCGCGCATTTCAGCATTGTCACCACGCCCGACGCGTTGTCTACAGCCCCTTTGTAAATACCGCAGTCGTCAAACCCGCAGCCGTCGTAGTGGGCCGATATGACCACCGCTTCTTTTCTGTTTTTTCCGGGAATCACGCCGATCACGTTCTGATAAATCAGCGGTTCAAATTTTGCGCTGATGGACATTTCCACTTCAGTTGCGGAACCTCCCGCCAGCTGGTCGTACAATGCCTTTGATATGGAAAACACGGGCATGGGAGTCTCCCTCACTTCTACGCGCTTGACCAGAGATTTTTCCACGAACAGTATTCCCTTGGGCTTTTTGGCAATATCCTTCAGGCTGAACAGCTTGTCGGTAACCAGTATCTTTTTATCAAGATCCGCGTCGTTTCTGTCGAAGGTAATCGCTCCTTTTACATTGTTCGCGGCGGAGATCCTGGTTGGAGTAAAATCAACTCCCAATGCGCATTCGGATACCTGGCCCTGCTGCGTCAGTCTTAACGCCGCACTGAATCCGTCTGGCGAGTATGTCAAAAAATGAAACGGTTGTAAATGCTGTTCAATTCCAAGCGCAGTGAATTCATCCTGGATGTATTTTGCCGCGGCGGCTCCTCCAGGGCTTCCTGCCTGTCTGCCGGCCATTTCATCGCTGGTCAGTGTATTCATACCCGTTTCCATGTTGTAGACAGATGTACATGAAGCAATTATAAACACCATGCATACGAGTAATGCGATCAGTGAAAAGCGTTTTTTCAATTATAAATCACTCCTAACCGCCCTTAAAAAATATACACTTATGCTTATGCGCACAAGTGTATATTTTATTCGCTCAAGGAGTGTACTTAAGTGTTATTTTACACGGATTATCGTCCGCTTCACGCCGCCGTCAATAATATCGGAAAGCCTGTGGCGCGCGTGCGCTATGATCACGCTGCTGCCGGCCGCAACCGCCTGCCGCGCAAACTTCAGCTTGGCCGACGCCCCCGCCGCTCCCTGTCTGGAGGAGCCGTTGCAGCACTCCAGCAGTTCGTCGATCCTTTTGGAAACTTCGTCAAAGTCTTTTCCTTCGATTGCTTCAACCAGGGTGGACGGATCTTTTGCGTCCATATAGATTCCTTCCACCGAGGACAGTATCACCAGAAGCTTGGCGCCGACGAGGCCCGATATCACCGCCGCCGTTTCATCGTTGTCCACACATTCCACAATATCTTTGCTATGGTTTTTCAGGTCCGCAAGTTCCATTTTCATATTTTCAGCGTCGGAAACCGCATCGTTATAGTTTATGATAGGGATAGCCCCCTGGTTGGCCGCGCGGAAAAGCATCTTGCGGATATGCTCCGCCTTTGCCGGATCGTTAAAGTGGCCATGCTCCACAAGTACCTGCCGTACCGAGTATTTGGGATTGATAAAATCCCTGTACATGGACATGAGTATGGTCTGGCCCTGGGCGGCATAGTCCGTCTTGATCTCGTCCATGTCCCCTTTCAGCTCTATCCCGCCGTGACGTTTCATATAGTCAATGCGCCCGATCTCGGTTGCGCCCGATGATACCAGAATATATCCCGGTTTCAGTTCGCTTGCCAGCCGGGCAAATATATTATAGTCGAGGTCGTTATCGTCCTTGCGTATCAGCGCCATGGACCCTATTTTAACAACCACATCAAAATTAAAGTTCGCCATTATTTCCTCCATTTGTCTTATACATACCGTATTATAGACATTTATATCCGAAAATGCAACTTGGTTTTCTTTGGCCAAGCCTTTCTTTTTTTAAAAGAAAGGCGGGAAATAAAAAAAGAGTACCTTTCGGGTACTCTCTTTTTCAAAAACGCTTATGCGTTATTTCTTGCATACAGCCATTGCTTTTGCAACAACATTTTCCACGGTGAACCCGAATTCGCGGAAAAGTATGTTTGCGGGAGCGGAAGCGCCGAAGTGGTCGATTGTCACAGTGTCTCCGTCCAGGCCGACATATTTGCCCCAGCCGAAGGACGAAGCCGCTTCCACAGCCACTCTTGCCTTGATTCCCGACGGCAGCACGCTTTCCTTGTATTCCGCGCTCTGCTCGTCAAACAGTTCCGTGCAGGGCATGCTGACCACTCTTGCAGGAATGCCTTTTGCAGCCAGTTCATCATAAGCCTTTACGCACAGTTCAACTTCGCTGCCCGTCCCGATCAGAATAACCTTCGGATCTTTGCTGTCTTTCAGTATGTATCCGCCGCGCAGCGCGCTCTTACCCGTTTCTTCATACAGGGGAAGAGTCTGTCTTGTTAAGGCGATGCAGGTCGGTTTGGTTCCGGTCATTGCGATCTGGTATGCCGCAGCCGTTTCTTTGGAATCCGCCGGACGGAAGGTATAGGAATCCGGAATGGAACGGAGCATTGCCATCTGTTCGATAGGCTCGTGCGTGGGGCCGTCTTCGCCAACGCCGATGGAATCGTGCGTCAGGATATATGTTACCGGCAGCTTCATGAGCGCGGACAGGCGCAGCGCAGCCTTCAAATAGTCGCTGAACACCATGAACGTCGCGCAGTAGGCGTGCAGGCCGCCGTGCAGCGCAATACCGTTGGAAATGGCAGCCATCGCAAATTCGCGTATACCAAAGTGAATATTCGTACCCGTTCGGTCATTTACCGAGAAATATTCCCGTCCCTTCATCAGGGAGTTATTGGAAGGCGCAAGGTCTGCGCTTCCGCCCATCAGGCCGGGCAATTTGGCAGCCAGCCTGTTTAAGATCTCGCCGGAAGACTGGCGGGTAGCCAGCGGTTTTTCAAATTTCCAATAGTTTTCGTCGTCAAATATCGCCTGCGGGACCGGCGCAAAATATTCTTTATACTGCTTTGCAAGCTCCGGATATTTCGCAGAATAGTCCGCAAACACTTTGTTCCATTGATCCTCATTCGCGGCAAATGCTTTCTGCAGATCGCTGATGTAATCCTTAACTTCGCCGGGAACATGGAAAGCTTCCTGGCTTTCCCATCCCAGGTTGGCTTTCATTGCGGCGATGTTTTCATCGCCCAGCGGAGACCCGTGGCATTTTGCGCTGCCCTGTACCGCGGGGCAGCCATATCCGATCGCAGTATTGACGATAATCAGGGAAGGTTTGGATTTTTCCTTTTTGGCCTCGGAAATCGCCTTATCGATGGCAGCCAGGTCCGTATTGCCTTCCGCAACCTCCAGCACCTGCCATCCGTATGCCTGATAACGCATCTTCACGTCTTCCGTGAACGCATCTTCCGTGCTTCCCTCTATCGTAATCTTGTTTCTGTCGTAAAGAACTATGATCTTTCCTAATTGAAGATGTCCTGCGAGAGAACTCGCTTCGCCGGAAACGCCTTCCTGCAGGCAGCCGTCGCCGCTCAGAACGTATGTGTAATGGTCAACAACATCAAATCCGGGTTTGTTGAACACGCCGGCCAGATGGGCTTCGGCCATGGCAAATCCTACGGACATTGCGATTCCCTGGCCCAGAGGTCCGGTTGTGGTTTCCACGCCGGGCGTATGCCTGTACTCCGGATGTCCGGGTGTTTTGGAATTCCATTGCCTGAAGTTTTGCAGATCGTCTGCGGATATGCCGTATCCAAACAAATGAAGCAGCGAATAGAGCAGCATGGAGCCATGCCCCGCCGACAGTATAAACCGGTCCCTGTTGTCCCATTTCGGGTTTTGGGGATTGTGTTTTAAATGCTTGGAAAAAAGTGTGAACGCCATGGGCGCCGCGCCCAGCGGCAGTCCGGGGTGGCCCGAATTAGCCTTCTGGATACCTTCTGCCGATAAAATACGAATCGTATTTATAGCAAGCATGTCTTTGTTTAACATTAGTAATTCCCTCCAATTGTATATTAAAATTTGTTTCTGTCTCCAAATTTTGTGTTTCCTTTTTTGGCTGGCGGGTGCGGGGCCGAACTTATTGGCTTGCGAGCCGCTTTCGGCGGCTGCACGTCTTTGGGAACGTCGTCATGCTTGGATATGGTGCTGTTGAATACGGAAGGCTTGCGCCGCGCGCCATAAGGATTTTGCCTGGGCGCCTGCGGTGCGCCGCCGCCGTTAAACATGCCTGATCCGCCTGTTTTCTTATTTTTGCGGTATAAAAGGAACAGTACGACGCCTATTGCCGCGATCGCAATTATGATGATCAGAAGCAGAACTCCCCAGAACCCCAGCCCAAGGCCAGCGCCGCCTTTTACTTCAATTGTAAGCGGTTCTGTCTGAGCGACCACCTGCTGTCCGTCAGGAGTTGTCGCCGTAACGGAAAATGCATATTCCGTAGTTTCCTTTACCTCGGCTTTTGCAGGGAGCGTCTTGCTGTCCCTGCCCATTGCGCTGATGGTGCCGATATCGCCGATGGTTTTTTCCGTAACCTTCACATCGTTCAGCAGAATATCCGAATTATTGGTTACTGTAACCTGAAACGTCACTTCGCCGGGTGCATCCAGAGATAAGGTATCCGCATTCACCTGGATTTTGAGCGTCGAAGGTTCTTCAGAAGCCGATGGAGACGTGGACGCAGACGCGGACGCGCTCCCTACCGTGATAGTCACCTGGTTGGAATCTGCGGAAACTGCGTCCCCTGCGGAATTCTTCCCTGTTGCCGTATATTTATAATTTCCGGTAGACTGCGGCGTAACAGTGACTGTAGCTTCCGTGCTTTCGCCTTTATCCAGCGACGAGTCTTTCAATTCAACCGGCTGGCCGTTATTGTCCAGAAGCGACAGACCCGTAATCTGGTCGTCGCCGCTGTTTGTGACTTTAGCGGTCAAAACAACGCTTTCCCCTGCGTTGACCGTGTCTTTGTCGGCCGAAAGAGACAAGGCCAGCCCGGATTTTGCAGGCGCTTCAACCGTTACATTCAAGGTATCCAAGGTAAGCGTTTTATTGCTGCCGTCCGCGGTAAACGTAAGGGTGGGTTTTACCTCCATCGTTTTGTTGACCGTAACAGTATACGTCATTTCTTTGGAGTCTCCGGGATTCAAAGAAAAAGACTGCCCGATTTGATCTCCTCCGTCGATCGGGGGAGCTTTTAAGTTGGCGTTTTCGATTTTGACGTCTCCTTCGTTTTTGAAGGTAAACTTAAAGGTGGCCTTATCGCCCTGTTTTAAATTTTTATTGTCCACCGACGCCGAACCCGTAACCTTGATGGTACTGGCTTTGGGATAAACATGAATGGAATCGGTAGCGGTACCCTGCGTTCCATCGACATTGGTATAAGTCAACGTAAAAGCAAGATCCTTGTCAATAGAGTTTGCAGGAATATAAAAATCCTGGTTTGTATGGGATCCTGATGTAAGCGGATTACCGTCGTTTAATTTAACCACGGTTACCAAATCGGGGTACGTTATCTGTACATTTGAAACAGGGTCGCCCTGTACGTTAACAAAAGCTTCCAGCAAAACATTCTGGCCTGAAGCGCTGACCATTTCAGGCGATACCTGCACGCTGAAACTTACGCTGGATGCAGCCAATGCTGACGCAGCCCCAAAAGTGAATACAAACGAACACGCGATTGCGATTGTTAAAATATAAACCAATATTTTTTTCAAGTAAGTAAACCTCCTACTTTTAAAATGCCAATCACCCACATATTAATTATGCAATACAACTGTAATTTTAAACTATCCCACAGGATGTGTCAACAAACGCAGGCAAGCCGCAAAACCCGCTATTTGTCAAGCTTTACGATCCAGTCGTGCGTATCCTTGATCTCGCCGTATTGTATGCCCGTTAACGTATCATACAGTTTTCCGGAAAGCTCGCCCATTTTGCCGCCGTTTATCACAAAATTTTCATCGTCGTAGAAAAGTTCGCCGACAGGGCTGATCACCGCAGCCGTTCCCGTTCCGAACGCCTCGTTCATCCGGCCTTCCCGGATCGCATCCGTTACGTCGGTGATTGTCAGCCGCTCTTCACGCACAGGCACCCCGAAATCCTTTGCAAGATTGATCGCAGAGTCCCTTGTGATGCCGGGCAGTATGCTTCCTTCCAGCGGAGGCGTATACAGTACGCCGTCTATAACAAAGAATATGTTCATGGAACCTACTTCTTCAATATACTTCCCTTCTTTTCCGTCCAGCCAGAGCGCCTGCGAAAACCCTTTTTTATGCGCGTCTTCACCAACCAGCAGGCTTGCCGCATAGTTGGCGGATGTCTTGGCAAACCCAAGGCCGCCTTTAACCGCGCGGACATAGTGGTTTTCCACATAAATCTTCACGGGTTCAAGACCGCATGCATAATACGCGCCCACCGGGCTTAAGATGATGTAGAACAGGTATTCGTGCGCTGCGCTCACGCCCAAAAAAGGATCCATGCCGATATAATTCGGCCGGATATACAGGGATGTTCCCCTGGCTTTGGGCACCCATTCACGGTCTGTCGAGACCAGCTTTTTTAAAGCCTCCAGCGCTTCCTCCACATCGATTTCGGGCATGCACAAACGTTGGGCCGAGTTGTTCAGGCGCCTGAAATTATCGCGCGGCCTGAAGAAGGTAATCTCGCCGTTTACGTCGGTGTACGCTTTTAAACCGTCGAAAACTTCCTGGCCGTAATGCAGGACTGTCGCCGCCGGCGATATAGAAAAATCACCATAGGGTACTATGCGCGCGTCATGCCAGCCCCTGCCCTGGGTATAATTGTATAAAAACATATAATCGGTAAAAAGTTTCCCAAAACCCAACTTGCTTTCGTCCTGCGGTTTCTCCTTTAATTTCTCCCGCTTTTCAAAATAGATTTCCATTTCATACTCCTCACATCTGCTATCTATATTAATCAAAATTAATCAAACTTAACTCTTACTGAACCTTTTTTGCCAGGTAGGTCTCGCCGCAGGCATCCGGTTTTACGTTTCCCAGAAACGCTTCGCTTACCTCCGCTTCAAACCTTCCCGCCGATTCCCCGGGCACAAGCAATTCCGCCTGTACATCCGCCCCGAAAACCACATTGCCGCGCCCATATCCGCCGGAAGCCGCCATTGCCTCCAGCCTGCCGAAGGAAGCGTAAGGCAGCTTAAGCCGGTAAACCAGGCATGGGATCATCTCTATTTTCTGCGCCGCGTTTACCGCGTCCGCCACCGCCCCGGCATATGCACGGACCAGCCCGCCGGCCCCCAGCAGCACGCCGCCGAAATACCTTGTCACGATTGCGAGCACATTGGTAAGGCCGGTCTGTTTCAAAACCTCCAGCATGGGCATTCCCGCCGTTCCCTGCGGTTCGCCGTCGTCCGAAAACCGCATTGCGGCCGAATCCGCCCCGACGATCATTGCGCTGCAGTTATGTGTCGCATCCCAGTACTTTTTTTTGATTTCCGATAATTTAAGCGCCGCTTCTTCCGGCGTTTCAACCGGATAAACCGCGCCTATAAACCGCGACTTTTTTATAACTGTTTCGCAAACCGCCTCTTTTTCTATGGTGAGGTACGCTTTCATTTAAACCAGCTTTACCTTATGGTATACTTTCTTTCCTTTTTTAATCAATATTTCCCCGCCTTTGAACTCTTCGGCGCCTATTTCCATGAATTCATCCTCCACACGCGCGCCGTCAATGCTGACGCCGCCTCCGGCGATCAGCCTTCTGCCTTCGCCCCTGGAACTTGTCAGGCCGCAGAAAATCAAAAGATCGATAATCTTGGCGTTTTGCGCAAGCTCATCCCGCGTGATCCCGCTCATAGGAATGCTTCCGCCCTGCGCCCCGCCGCCAAACAGCGCTTCGGCCGCATCGCGAGCGGCAGCCGCATCCGCTTCGCCGTGCACCTGTTTGGTAACCTCAAAGGCAAGGACTTTCTTTGCCTCGTTGATTTCGGTATCCTTCAGCGCGGAAAGCCTGTTCACTTCTTCCATGGGAAGGAAAGTTAAAAGGGACAGGCAGTTTCTGACATCCGCATCGTTTACATTGCGCCAGTATTGATAAAATTCATAAGGAGACGTTTTTTCGGGATCAAGCCACAATGCGCCGCTTTCTGTTTTACCCATTTTTTTGCCGTCGCTCTTTAAAAGCAGCGTAAACGTCATTCCAAAGGCGGGTTTCTGTTCCTTGCGGCGTATAAGGTCTGCGCCCGAAAGGATGTTCGACCACTGGTCGTCTCCGCCCAACTGCAGCGCGCACCCGTATTTTCTGTTGAGCACCAGAAAATCGTACGACTGCATCAGCATATAATTGAATTCCAGGAAAGTGAGTCCCTTTTCCAGACGCCGCTTGAAGCATTCCGCCGTCAGCATTTTATTTACCGAAAAAACCGACCCCACTTCCCGCAGGAACGATATATAATTGAGGTCCATCAGCCAGTCGGAATTGTCCACCATAATTGCCCGGCCTTCCGAAAAATCGAGAAACCTTCGCATCTGCTCCTTGAATTTGTTTGAATTTTGGACGATGGTTTCCCTTGTCATCATCTTGCGCATATCGGTCTTGCCGCTCGGATCCCCTACCATCGCGGTGCCGCCGCCCACCAGGGCGATGGGCAGATGTCCCGCCCGCTGCATATGCGCCATTGCCATTAACTGAACAAAATGCCCCACATGCAGGCTGTCTGCAGTAGGGTCGAATCCTATATAAAAAGTTACCTTTTCTTTTCCCAGCAATTCCCGGAGGCCTTCATGCGTGGTTTGTTTGATGAAACCTCTTTCGGTAAGCGTATCGAATACATTCATTTATTTAAATACTCTCCTTTATCGTGTCTCCCATTATTTTGATTCCCCTTTGAATGCTTTCTATGGCAGGCATTGAAAAATTGAGACGGAAGGTGTTTTCCCTGGGTTTTTCCGCATAAAACGGCCCTCCCGGAACAAACGCGACCTTTTTATCCACACATTTCTGGAAAAGTTCCTTCGCGTTCATTCCCTCGGGCAGCTCGCCCCAGATAAAAAGCCCGCCCATCGGGTGCAGCATTTTTACTTCTTTGGGAAAATGTTCCCTGATCGACTCTTCCATGGCGTCCCTCTGCGCTTTATATGTCCTGCATATTTCACGCACATGCGGCTCGTAATAGCCCCGGCGCACGAACTCGCTTACAATGTTCTGCGAAAGGTTGGAGGTATGCACGTCCAGCCCCTGTTTTGCGAGATTGAACCGGTGGATGATCTCCTTGTTTGCGATCGCCGCGCCAACGCGAAGTCCGGGCGAGATGGTTTTGGAAAAACTCATCAGTTTGATCACGATTCCCTGTGTATCATATGACTTAATGGGGCTAAGCGCCTCTCCCTCGTACCGGAGTTCGGCGTAAGGGTCGTCTTCCAGAATAATAACGCCGTACTCGGCGCAGATCTCGTATATTTTCCTGCGTTTTTCATCGCTGGCGGTAACGCCTGTGGGGTTCTGGAATGTCGGGATCACGTAGAAGAATTTAGGACGGTATCGGACGATCTTATCCTTGAGTTCATCCAGATCCGGCCCGTCGCTCTGAAGCCGGACGGTTTTGACATCCGCCTCCGCCAGCTTGAACGTCTGCAGGGCGCCTAAAAATGTAGGAGATTCCACCAGCATGGTATCCCCCTTGTTGATCAGCGCGCGCGCCGTCATTTCGATTCCCTGGGAAGAACCCGTCAAAATGATAAGGTCGTCGTCTTCCCGCATCAGACGGCTGTTTAACTCCCTCACGGTTTTGAGGAGGGAGCTAGTTCCCAGCGTATTTCCGTATTGAAAAATAGAAGAAGAATGGTTTTGTATGAGTTCTGCCGTAATCTCGCCGATCTCCCTGGACGGGAAACAAGCGGGAGACGGATTTCCCCCCGCGAAAGAAATCATGTCCGGAACTGCCAATAACGAAAATATTTTCCTGATCTCGCTGCCTTCCACTCCGTTGAACCGGTCTGCAAACGATAAATCCATTGTAATACCCCTTAAACTTTATATCAGGCTTCATTTGGAATCGATCCAAAAGACGATTCTTGAAGCCGTATTTCACGAAATCGTTATATTGAGCCCTTTTCTTTCAAAAAGGCTGAAAAAAACGGCGCAATTAACTCAATAACCATCAAAAAAGGCTAAATATTATTATATAGCCATTTTTTTAAAAAAACAACTGCAAATGGCGGTAATCTATGTTATAATATCTCGTAATTTAAGTCTTACTAAATAAATCGCTGGCGATTTATTTAGTGGGGCAGTAAGGCTTAATTTATTGTAAACTATTTATTCTTATATAAGGAGGATATTCCATGCAATTTTCCAAAGAAGTGGAAGAAATGGTATGCGTGAAAAAAGGCCCTCATCACGGCCCGGCCCCGATTCCTGAAGAAGGAAGATGGGTATGCGCTAAAGAAATCAAAGACATTTCCGGTTTGACGCACGGCGTTGGCTGGTGCGCACCGCAGCAGGGCGCCTGCAAACTGACGCTGAATGTAAAAAATGGTATCATCGAGGAAGCCCTTGTTGAAACAATCGGCTGTTCGGGTATGACCCATTCTGCAGCAATGGCTGCCGAAGTTTTGAGCGGCAAAACAATACTGGAGGCTCTCAACACCGACCTTGTCTGCGACGCGATCAACACCGCTATGCGCGAACTGTTCCTGCAGATCGCTTACGGCCGCACCCAGACGGCGTTTTCAGAGGACGGTCTGCCCATCGGCGCAGGCCTCGAGGACCTTGGCAAAGGGCTTCGTTCACAAGTTGGAACCATGTATTCCACCAATGAAAAAGGCGTCCGCTACCTGGAAATGGCCGAAGGCTATGTGATGAGCATCGCTCTTGATGAAAATGATGAAGTCATTGGATATAAATTCGTCCGTTTGGGCAAAATGATGGAAGATATCCGGAAAGGCAAAGACGCAAGCGAAGCGCTCAAAGCCAATACCGGTACCTACGGACGGTATGAAAACGCGGCGAAATATATCGACCCGCGCAAGGAATAGGGGAGGTCGAAACTATGGCATACTTTGAAGGATATGAAAGAAGGATCGCTAAGATCGAAAAATGCCTCGCCGAATACGGATTTGAATCGCTGGATGCAGTAAAGGAATACACGCTGGCAAAAGGCATAGACGTAGATAACATCGTCAAAACCATACAGCCCATCGCTTTTGAAAACGCAGTTTGGGCGTACACTCTTGGCTGCGCAATCGCTCTGAAAAAAGGCTGTAAAAAGGCCGCGGACGCCGCCGAAGCAATCGGCATCGGCCTGCAGGCGTTCTGCATTCCCGGTTCGGTAGCCGACCAGCGCGTTGTGGGTCTCGGTCACGGCAACCTGGCAGCCATGCTTCTCAGGGAAGAGACCAACTGCTTCTGCTTCCTTGCCGGCCACGAATCCTTTGCGGCGGCGGAAGGCGCCATCGGCATTGCCAAAACGGCAAACAAAGTGCGTAAAAAGCCCCTGCAGGTTATTTTGAACGGTCTTGGCAAAGACGCCGCTCAAATCATTTCGCGTATAAACGGGTTTACCCATGTGGAGACCAAATTTGATTACTGCAACTGTAATCTGGAAATCGTCTGGGAGAAAGCGTATTCGGACGGCGACCGCGCAAAGGTAAAATGCTACGGTGCGGACGATGTTATGGAAGGCGTTGCGATCATGATTCACGAATCGGTCGACGTTTCCATCACCGGGAACTCCACCAACCCCACCCGGTTCCAGCACCCCGTTGCGGGTACATATAAAAAATGGGCCGTTGAAAATGGTAAAAAATACTTCTCGGTTGCTTCGGGCGGCGGCACAGGCAGAACGCTGCACCCGGATAATATGGCGGCAGGCCCCGCTTCCTACGGTATGACGGATACCATGGGCAGAATGCACAGCGACGCGCAGTTCGCAGGTTCTTCCTCGGTTCCCGCGCATGTGGAAATGATGGGCCTTATCGGCATGGGAAACAATCCCATGGTGGGCGCGTCCGTTGCGGTAGCAGTGGCGGTGGAAGAAGCGCAGAAATAAGACTAAATTTGAACGTATTTTTGAAAGAGTTCCGTGTGAATGGAACTCTTTTTTATTTGTTTTTGCTGTGTTATTTAATTTGGGTACTCCTCTTTATTTATTGCATGATACTTGATAGTTAACCCGTCGATGATTTCAGAATCTTTTTTTACGCCACTCGGGCTAACCAAATCACATTTTTCTTTTTCCACATTAATCACGCTCCTCTATCGTAACGTGAACTCTGTCACCCGATTGCTTTCCGATCTTCGTACGAATGTCCTTACGCAAGCCGATGATGTAGCAAACCGAGCCATCAGTGTTCTTCACACCCATATTGACGATACTACCATCATACGGCACGCCGTCAAAAGTCGCATGAACCTTGACGCGTCCCTTACCGAACTCAGCTTTCACGTCATATGGGAATTTGACATAGGCGCCGTCTATGTCGGGGACTTTGCAAATTATTGTTTCAAATTTATAGATTTTGGAATTCATTTTCGTTTTTCTTCCACTTGCTTTATTCTCCATCGAGTGATGTCGGCGATCAGCTGATAGTCGACCGGCTTGTTCAGCGGGAACTGTATAGTCCCTTTGGACGTTTTGTACCTGGTCAGTCTTTCTGCAAAAACTCCAACAGCCTCGCCGCCTGGGAAAATACTGATGTGCTTCTTGAACGCGGCGAAGTGGATGATATTCTCACCTTGCCAAAAGGTCGGCATCCGCCATGAGATTTTCTCCGCAGCCTTCGGCGCGGCGGAGCGGATTGTTCTGCGCACTTGTTGCAGGAACGGCTGAACGTCCTCGGGCTGCGCGTCGATATATTCGTCGATTGTGGTTATTTGACCGCAATAGTGGTCTTGATTTGTATTCTTGAACATGCGTTCACACTTCGGGCATTGCCACATGGTTTTCACCTCTTTTGAATTAATTAAAAACATACAGCGTACTTCTTATTCTTATATAAATCTCTAATGTTATAAATCTCTAATGTGTATACAATTCTTTTTACTTAAAAGAATAACAGAAAGAATAACAGCCGGTATGCTCACTCATTATTCGGAAGAATACCTTTTACTTCGTTAATTAACCGCTTTAGCTGTGTGCAGGCAATTGTGCTATCTGTTCCGGCTGCTGTAAAAATTGAATTTACTTTATCTTTGTAGCCAAGTGGATGAATGTTAAAACTGTCTATCATACCGACTGCCTTTTTTTCATTTAGGCAGTACTCTTCATTTACTGCAAATAACACTTGGTTGAGCGCTGAAATCGCTCGCACTATATGTGCAGTAACATAATAAACATCATTTTTCTTGGCGTTACTTTCTGCAAACATTAATGAAAACTCCGCTTCAAACCCAAAAAAACCAATGATAGCTTTTTTCAATTTTGGCGGGTATTGTTCTGCAACACTCTTTCGTGCTGTGATATTGCCCTGTTTATCCCATAATACTTTGCATATCGCCAATTCACCCATGTACATCACATTGATATAGGCATGGGGATGTCCGGTTTGATAATGTGCCGAAATACTCCCTCTTTGACATTCTGTAATCACATTTTCAACTCGTTTTACATCGCGAAGAATAAAGTCAACATGATATCCATCAATAATGAGCCAACCGCCGCCATTAACCCATTTTCCCCACTCACCGGGAGGAACAATCAGGTTTTCCCTATGTTCATCATCTAAAAGCTGCGCTGCCTTGTTCAAAGATATAAGGTCAAGTGTGGCATTATCGTAATAGATACCGATGTCAATATCCGATTCAGGGGAATGCGTTCCCCTTGCACGCGAGCCGCCAAGTACAACAGCGCCGATACCTGAAATCGCTGTCAAAGCTGTTACAATTTTATCTAATACAGTTCTGATTTCATTCATGGACGGTTCCCCATACTTTCATTACTATAAATAATCGGATGTCAGCGATTATTTGTTGACCTTTCGCATTTTACCGTAATCTGATTATCTATTATTTATTTCAACATTCAAATTAAAAAACCTTTTAATGGTTTTATTAATTAAGATTACTCACCGGAAGGTATGCCGGCCAGTTTAGCGCGACCAATGGTCTTAACCTCATGGCAAAAATATCCGAAGCATCATAATAAGCGAATAAGTGTACTATTAGCAGAAGCAGCCAGTAATTTTGGCTGGCGGCCCTGAGCAGTTTGGGAATTCGGCCCGGAGCCCTGCGGGGCCGATAAAAAGGGCGAGTCAGGACCACCAGCTTAGCTGGTGGCCTGCACTTCCCCTATAAGGGGATATAACCAGCGGCACCTAAAGGTGCGCTGAATTGTCCGCCACCTGCACAATTTTTCTTACACCGCCCTAAAGGGCTCTACTTTTTGTATGGGTCTACCGGCTTACCCGTAAACGGGTCAATGTATTCCTTGAATGATATTTGATCTGCCGCTAAATCCTCTTGTAGCTGATCCCTGATATAATTCTCTATCTTTTTCGCATTCTTTCCTACCGTATCCACATAATAGCCTCTGCACCAAAAATGTCTATTGCCATACTTATATTTTAAATCTGCGTGCTTCTCAAATATCATTAGAGAACTTTTTCCCTTTAGGTATCCCACTATTTCAGATACACTGTACTTTGGCGGTATTCTTACCAACATATGTACATGGTCTATGCAGCATTCTGCTTCTACGATTTCTATTCCTTTTCTTTCGCATAGCATTCGTAACATTTTTCCTATGCTGACCTTTATCTTTCCATAGATCATTTTTCTCCTATATTTTGGAGTAAATACTATGTGGTATTTGCACTCCCACTGGGTATGTGCTAAACTATTTTTATCCATTAGGATACCTCCTTGTTAGTTTTTACAGGTGGCGAACCTATATTATTCTAACATTGGAGGTTTTTTCCTTGTAGCTAAAGCTTTTCTTCCACCGGCTTAGCCGGTGGTTTTTTGTCGCAACCCTTCGGTGTTGCGACTCTCTAAAGAGGACAAATGAAAAAAGAAGCATTCGTCATGCTTCTTTTATTTATAAATTAGAGCCGTACACCAGACTCCGCGCAACCTCCATCCGAGGGATCCCAAGTGGGCAACTCAAGACAGGCATGCCTGCGGCACACGCAAAAATTTGCTTACTGCTGCTTCCGTCAGGACCTGACAGGGTTCACAACATTGCGTTGCACAGGACCCATCTCTCAACGTTGCCGCGCCGGTTCCATACCGGAAGAGCGTTTATGCTCGGCCTGGAATTCAGTCCCGCTATAGCGGATTGCGGGTTACAGGGCACCGCTGGCTCCCCACCTAGTACGGCAAACTTAAAAACACGGGTTAGTCTATCTATAGTAACATATGGGGGTGTCAGCGTCAATCTTTTTTACCCGTCTTTTCCCGGTAATATCTGCATGCGTCTTCAAACCGCTGGTCGCCCGAAAGCGCTTCAACGGACTGCCGCACCGCCGTATTGCCCGCATTCGCAGCGATCAAGATGGACTGGTTTACCGTGCGCATAAACCGCGCCATATTTTTTCCGGCAAGTTTCTGTATCTCCGGGAGCGACAGGCCCTGCACGGTTTCTTTCAAGTCAAACGAGCAGCCATCACCGCCCAAAACGGTATTCTTCGGGCACGCCGTCTGGCATTTCTCGCAGCCGTAGAGCTGATACACAAAGGGCTTCAAGTCATCCGGAATCCGGCCGTTCATGTGGTTGCGCACGCATCTTGTATAATCGACGCCCTCTTCCGTTATCGCGCCTGCGGGGCACGCCTGCGCGCATCTGCCGCAATCCGCACAAATTTTCGGTTCCGCAGCTTCACCTTCGTACGGAGCGGCAAGGGCTATTGTCTGGATATGCACAAGCGATCCAAGTTCCGGGTGATAATAAAACCCGTTTTTCCCGATGCATCCGCCGGTCAGCAGCGCGATCTTTTTCGCGGGCAGGGAACTGTCGCGTTTGGCGGCAATACCCATGCCGTTCAGTTTTTCGGCAAGCAGCCCCGCGTTTTCGTACGCGCGGTTGGACGCGATATAGTAGGCGGAAACGTATATTCTGTCCCCCCCGGCTATCTGGGCGGGCCTGTACGCGGAAAAAAGCACAAGAACGCTTCCTGAATCCCACGGCGCGAAGCGTGCGTCGTCAAAGCCGTATTCCCGGGCCAAAGCCGCAATCATTTGAAGTTCCAAGTCTTTCATAACATACTCATCATAATCAATACGCTTGCAATAATCAAGATCAGGAATTATACTAATCTTAGTTAAAAACGTTGCGTTTTTAACTTGCCGCAACGGCAACCCTTGGTTGCCGAATTAAAAACATGCATGTTTTTAATCGCGGAATAGTATTATAATTTTGATATTATAACTGGTGAGGTGCGATAATCGTGAAAATAAAACGCCTGGCAGTATTATTTGTGGTTTTAGCTTTTGCAGGAGCATTGACCGCCTGCTCTAAAATCAGCATTACCGTTGCAGACGAAAAACTTAATTTTCTGAAAGCCGATATAAGCGAAAGCTTTGAAGGAGTTGTCCCCGCAGAGGGCAACAGCATCTTAACTATTCGTTTTGCGGCCCAGAACCCAAATCCCGATCTGACTAAAATATCGGACGCTTTTTTCGGCGATACCCCCAGTACGGTTTCGGACGGCAGCGCCACTTATCCCTGCAAATCCATTGCGTTTGAAAACACAGGCGGAAAGGTGGACGTAATCCCTGTTTTTGAGATTCCCTCTTCCTTCGCCGGTTCGGGAAAAACGCTCACATTGTCCGGAAACGCCTTTTCTCCCATCGAACTGAAAGTTTAATACCTTTCTTTTAAAAAAGAGATAGCGAAGCCGACCGCCGCCAGTGGCGGAAGAAGGGAGGCGAACGCTCACTGAGCATGAGATAAGCACGAGTGAGACGCTATAATAAAGCGGCTTACACGAAGTGCGAATCACAAGCATAAGTGGGGAATGACCAAAGAAAACCAACAAAGACAGGCAATGCCTGTCTTTTTATATATTCAGTGTTAAAGCCGTAAAGTCATAAAAAATTTTTCTCAGCCACTTTCGCAGCCTCATAGATGGAACCGCTTGGTTATCTCGCTCTTAAACTGTTTTACAGCAAACAAAATAAATCCCACCAGCGTGAACCCGGCCATAAACGCGCACGCCGCGGCCGGCCACCATACGGTAAGGACCCGCGCGCCCAGCAGAATCAGCGGCACGAATCCGATAATAACCGCAACGATCACATATACCATGCTTTCCCGCCATCTTTTCCGGTTGTCGTACATATAATAGATTTCCATAATAATGGCGGCAATGATCACAAAGGGAATAACGTAATTCTGAGCCCAGGTTTTTTCCGGCGTAATCCTCTCAATCGCTATCAGCAGGGCGGACATGCCCACAAGCTGCAGAAGAACCTTTGCGCCGTTCATCCATGGCGAGAGCACCGTACCCGCTATCAGCAGCCACACATACAACACCGGCGCTATCACCAGCATGGACCAAAAAACGCCGCTCCATACAATGGCGTTAACAAGCACGCAAATGCCCATACCCAGTATGGTAAGCGCGATCAATACCTTAACCCGCCTGGTAAGCCTGCTTTTCGGTTGGGGTTTGGGAACCGCATTGGGATAAGGCAGCTTGCCTTCGGCCTCCCCCATTGCCTTATGGCACAGAGGACATCGTTCATAAGCGAGATCGATGTAAACCTCGCAGGAATCACAAAACTTCATGCGTTTTCCCTCCAGCCGTTCCCATAAATCTCAACATTAAGTTTTTGATCCTTGGATAAAAATCTGAAAAATTCCTTTATGATATCCGACTCTTCAATGCAGCGCGTAAAAGTTATGTTCATTTTTCCGTTATACGAACAGACCGATACCTTGATAGGCAGCATGTCCGTAGCTCCCATAGCGCACGTCACGTTTTTGACATGGCGCTCCATGGACCGGGGCAGCTGAATGACCGCAAGATTGCTGACCACAGAGGTATACTGCCTTTCTCCAAACCAGTAATACGCGGTACGGATGCCGAAGTTTTTAAAATAAAGCGGTACGATTTTGATTATGATGTTTTTGGTTACATCCACATTTGTATTGATCCGGGCGGACATTTCTTTTTTTGTCGCCACTTCTTTCAGCTGCTCGGCCAGCTGGTCTATGATATCCCTGAACGTTATTTCTCCTTCGAACTGGATGCCTACGATGTAATGCGAAATAAAATTCCTGAGCGTCCCCGACGGAAACATTCTGCGCAGATTCACGGGCACCATGATGCGCACCGGTTTTTTTTCACTCAGATCCAGGCGCTGGTCCCGGTAAATTGCGTAAATCATCACGGCCGCAAGAAAAGTGGTCAGCTTGACGCCATAGCTTTTTGACACCCGGGAAATCTCTTCCACATTAACCATGCCCTGCACGACATTCTGTTCGCCTCGCGGATAAGCGATCCCTTCAATCCTGTACGCATGCACGTCATGCCGCTTTTTCTTTTTTCCCTTGTTGTAGTATTTCTCAAAGCTGTCTTCGGTCTCATAGGGTTTAGGCGATTCGTCATTCAGTTTGATCAGCCCTTCCCCGTCCATTTCGTACCCTTTTAAACGAAGGTATTCAAAAACAAGGCTTTTCAAAAACTCCATTCCGCCCAGCCCATCGGTAATCGAATGGAATACTTCCAGCGATATACGGTTTTTATAATAAAGAACCTTAAACAAAAACCAGTTGTTCTGGCTCGCATAAATCTTGCTGCACGGAAATTCCGATTCCTCTTCCACCGGCGGCGTGTTCTCGTTGTATTCGAAGTAATACCAAAAATAACCCTTTTTCATTTTTACTTCAAACGTCGGGAACCTTGGCAGGGTTTTTTCCAAAGCCTGTTGCAAAAGTATGGGATCCACCTCTTCAAAGAGCTCTGCAGAGAGCCTGAACGTTGAATCCCTGGTATCCAATATCGCCGGATAAAGCCTTGCCGCATTGTCCAGCCGATACCAGTTATATTCTTTTTCTTTCATTACATCTCCAGCAAATCTTTCATTTTCATCAGCCGGGTAAGATTTCCCCGTTCGTTTTCTTCCAGCTTCATGGTGATATACTTAATTGTTTCCTCAAGCTGCGGTATTAAAACGTATTCCAGCGCATTTACCCGTCTGCGCGTCTTTTCTATTTCGTCGGCAAGCATATTGCAGGTTTTTTCTATCTCGGCTAATTTTATCATTTTTGCAAACACTCCTGCAAGTTTTTTTACTGAAGTGTCCAAAGCTCCTGACGTACCCGTGAAACCGTACGGAAAATAGCTCATATCCCCGGGTGTTTCGCTGAACTCTATTTTGGGTACCGTCACGCTCATGATGTTTTGCCTGGACGTTCTAAACGCGAACCGGACTGCCGGGACCATCAGCGCTTCTTCCATCTCTGCGCCGCTCATGGACATGCCGGCTATGGTGAATTCGCGCTGCGCCAAAAGAAGCTCTTCCTCGACCTCAGCCCGGAGAACCTTGTTTTGCTTGATTATTTTCATGAACTGCCGGATCATTTCATCCCGTTTATCCTTTAGTAGCTTGTGTCCCCGGTCTGCAACCTTCAGCCTTTTTTTCAGGCGCGTCAGTTCCATCCGGGTCGGGTTTACTTTAAGCTGTGCCATTATATTCCTCCGCCGCTTTCTCCCGCAGATATTTCCTTATGTATTCCTCGCGGATGCGCTTAAGCTCGGCCTTTGGAAGAATGGATAAAAGTTCCCATCCGATTTGGAGGGTTTCCTCTATGCCCCGGTTCTTTTCATATCCCTGCGACACGTATTGTTCCTCAAACGCGTCCGAAAACCTGGCGTATAATTTATCCGTTTCGGTAAGCGCTGCCTCTCCCAGTATGACGGACAGTTCCTTTGCTTCCTTGCCGCGCGCATATGCCGAAAAAATCTGGTTCATGGTATCCGCATGATCCTCCCGCGTCTTTCCCGCGCCGATCCCTTTATCCTTCAGGCGCGAAAGCGACGGAAGAACGTCGATTGGCGGGCGTAGCCCCTTGCGCAATAGTTCCCTCGACAGTATGATCTGCCCTTCCGTAATATACCCCGTCAGATCCGGAATGGGATGGGTTTTATCGTCTTCGGGCATCGTCAGTATGGGAATCTGGGTAATGGACCCATCCTTCCCCTTGATCCTGCCCGCCCTCTCGTAAATGGACGCCAGATCGGTATACAGATACCCGGGATATCCCCTTCTTCCGGGTACTTCTTTGCGGGCCGCCGACACTTCGCGGAGCGCTTCCGCGTAGTTGGTGATATCCGTTAAAATCACCAGCACATGCAGACCCTTTTCGTAAGCCAGGAATTCGGCGGCTGTCAGCGCCATTCTCGGCGTTGCGATACGCTCGATAGCAGGATCGTTCGCAAGGTTGATAAACAGCACGGTGCGCTCGATAGAGCCCGTTCTTCTGAAATCCGATATGAAAAATTCAGCTTCCTCAAAGGTAATGCCGATTGCCGCAAAAACCACCGCGAATTTGGATTCTCCGCCCAAGACCCTTGACTGCCTCGCGATCTGCGCCGCAAGCTGCGCATGCGGCAGGCCGGAACCTGAGAAAACAGGCAGCTTCTGTCCGCGCACCAGCGTATTCAGTCCGTCTATCGCGGATATCCCTGTCTGGATAAATTCAGACGGATAATCCCGCGCGGTAGGGTTGATGGGAGCACCGTTGATATCCATCCTTTTTTCGGGTATCACGGCTTCGCCATTGTCCAGGGGATTGCCCATCCCGTCAAAAACCCGGCCAAGCATATCCATGGATACCGCAAGTTCAATTCCGCGTCCCAGAAACCGTGCGCGGCTCGTTGAAATCTTAAGGCCCTGCGAACTTTCAAACAGCTGCACAAGCGCCTTATCTCCGTTCACTTCCAGCACCTTCCCGCGGCGCACTTCGCCGGTATCCTGCTCTATTTCCACAAGCTCGTTATAAGTGGCGCCGCTGACACCCTCCACCATCATCAGCGGGCCCACAACTTCCTTAATGGTTTTATATTCTTTCAGCATATTCGCCTCCTCCGGCCTCTGCAATCTGCGCCTGCAGGCTGCTCAAAATCAGCCCGGTTTTTTCGTCAAACTCATTTTCCGGAATATATTTCATTCTGCCCAGTTCCTCACGTACCGGCAGAGACTCGATTGCGGAGAATTCCGCGCCGTTCTCCAGCGCCGATTTCGCAAGATCATAGTATTTAAAAACCAGTTCCAGCATTTTTGCCTGTTTTCTTCCGGACGTATAGGTATCCACCTCGTGAAACGCGTTCTGCTGCAGAAAATCCTCCCTGAGTGACCGTGCAGCTTCAATTTTCAGCCTGTCTCCAATAGAAAGCGCGTCCATTCCGACCAGGCGCACGATTTCTTCCAGTTCCGCTTCCTCCTGCAGCAATACAAGCGCCCGGCCCCGCATATGGCTCCAGTTAGCGGATACGTTATTGTCGAACCATGCGGAAACGGAATCTGCGTACAGCGAATAGGAGGTAAGCCAGTCGATCGCCGGAAAATGCCGCCTATAAGCCAGGTTTGCCGAAAGCCCCCAAAACACCTTTACGATTCTGAGCGTTGCCTGCGATACCGGCTCGGAGATATCGCCGCCCGGCGGAGACACAGCGCCGATCGCGCTGACAGTTCCGGTCCTTCCGCCGCTTCCGAGGCATTCCACCATTCCCGCGCGTTCATAGAATTCAGCCAGCCTGGACGACAGGTAAGCGGGATAGCCTTCCTCGCCCGGCATTTCTTCCAGGCGTCCGGACATCTCGCGCAGCGCTTCCGCCCACCTGGACGTGGAATCCGCCATGATCGCCACCTTGTACCCCATGTCTCTGAAGTACTCCGCTATGGTGATTCCCGTATATATGGACGCTTCCCGCGCGGCCACCGGCATGTCGGAAGTATTTGCAATCAGAACCGTCCGCTTCATCAGCGGTTCGCCGCTTCTCGGGTCTTTCAGTTCGGGAAACTCCTGCAAAACGTCCGTCATTTCATTTCCGCGTTCACCGCATCCCACATATACGATAATGTCCGCATCCGCCCATTTTGCAAGCTGATGCTGCACAACCGTTTTGCCGCTCCCAAACGGTCCGGGTATTGCGGCGACGCCGCCTTTGGCAACCGGAAAAAGCATGTCTATGATCCTCTGTCCGGTCATCATTGGTTCCTCCGGAGGCATTTTCTGTTTATACGGCCTGCCCCGCCGGACCGGCCATTTCTGCATCATGCAGATCTCTTTTGTTTCGGCGCCCGTATCAATTTTTACAACCGTATCGGTTATTGTATAATCTCCTTCCGGAGCCGTCCATGCAACGGTGCCCACGATGCCCGGCGGCAGCATGATATAATGGCGCACCAGTTTTGTTTCCTCAACGCTGCCGATAATGTCTCCGCCCAAAACTTTTGCGCCTTCGGATACGGAGGGAACAAAACGCCACTTTTTATCACGGCTCAAGGGATCCGCTTCCACTCCGCGTTCGATCCTGGGACCGTGCGCTTCGTATATTTTATCCAAAGGACGCTGAATACCGTCAAATATGGACTCGATCAGCCCCGGCCCCAGTTCCACGCTTAACGGGCTGCCCGTTTCGTAAACAACATCGCCCGGCCCGATGCCGCTGGTTTCCTCATAAACCTGGATGGACGCCCTGTCTCCCCGCAATTCAATGATTTCCCCTATCAGCCGGTGCCGGGATACCTGCACCACATCAAACATTTTTGCGTCCGCCATTCCTTCCGCAACGATCAGCGGACCCGATACCTTTACGATCCTGCCCTCCATATCCTACCCTTCCTTTATCAATCGTCTAAATAAAGTTCCGTCCCAATGGCCTTTTCAACATTCTTGCGAATGCCTGAAAGCCCTATCCCCAGGCTTCCCTTATTTGAAGGGATGGGGATCACCGCCGGAAACGGCAGCGGCTTGTATTTATCTATGGTTTCCGCAGCAAGCGCGGCGGCCTGTTCGGTAATAAAAATAACCGCATAGTTTTCCCTCGCCATCCGGTTTATGGCATGCGAAATCCCTTTCGGGCTTTCTTCCTCAAAAACATCCAGCCCAAGCAGCCGGAAACATCCTATACTGTCTCTTTCACCGATTACGCCGATTTTACCCGCCATCATTTATACCTCAACCAGTATTTTTTGCACATCGTCCGTTTGCAGGCCAAACAATTTGGCGGCCATTGCCATTTTTACCGCCTTTGCTTCCCGCTCTTTCCTTATCAGGAAATGCACCACGGGCGCGATTGAAAACAGGTCGTTTTTATCCTCTCCCGCCGTTTTCAAAAGCGTGTCGTCCCTCAGTTTTTCGAATATCTGCAGGTTCCCGGAAGAAAAATATGCATCCAGCGCCGATGCGATTTCCCCGGCAAACTCCCCTTTTGCGATTATGGTTTTTATATCTTCCTCCGGCGCTTCATACGCCTTTTTAAGATCCGCTTTGCCGATAGCGCCTTCCGGAAGTAGCGCGCGCATAAATAGATCGGAGGACAGCTTCGCCGCCCTTGCCCGCATCAAGATCAGTATGTTTTCAAAATCAAAGAACTGCCGGAAAAACTTTTTTATAAATCCTTCTCTGCGGGCAATGCGTTCATAAACTTCTTCCGCGTAAGCCCGGTCCAGCGTCACATCTATCAGGGACAGATCCCGCGTGATCAGGAACGCCCTGTCGATTTCCAGAAGCGCCTTCTGCATATATTCCGTCAGTCCGCCGTATTTTTTTTCCTGCACGGCGCAAAGCAAAGCGGCCAGCTCAATGGTTCCGTACTTCACCAGATTTCTCATGTTTGCGCCCGCGCCCGTTTCTTCGGATTTTAAAAACACCTTTAAATTGTGGTAATCGTGCCGCAGGAAAAAAAGGTCGGTTGTTTCACGGTCGGGAGTAATTTTGCATACCAGCGCATAAGCCTCTTCCATTTCCCGGGAAATAAGATTTTCGTATCCTTCGGCGCTTTCCGGGTCCCCGCCGCCATAGCCCCATTCCATCAGAAGTCCTGCCGCGGCTTTCGCGTTTTCGCAGGCAATGAGTTTCAAAATTTTGTTTTTATCCAGTATCTTCAGTTCCTTTGATTTGATTACAATAGATGCAAAAGGAAAACTATTTTGAGGCATAATCATTTACCTCTCAAAAAGAATACGCGCAGCTTCGCTTTCCAGCTCGTCCCGCGCCTGTTTGATCACAGCATCCAATGAACAGTCGATCATGATGTCACCGTTGACAAGAACAAAACCGGTTTCGAGGGATTCCCTGACGCCTCCCGGCCGGATTCCCCCGCCTATTTCTTCTTTTGCCTTTTTGAAAAACGCGTCGTCAAAAAAGCGTTCTTCCCTTTTCGAGAACCAGACCGCGCCGCCTTCCGCGCCGCATTTTTTCAAAAGTCCGAATAAAAAGCCGCCGTATTTTGTATCGTCGAGCCGGAGGATCTTTTGTTTTGCCTTCATGAAAGCTTCGTCAATACATAACCGTTTTTTTGACAGCAATTCCTTGCGCGATTCCAGATCCATAATCGCCCGGAACCTGCGTTCTTCTTCCCGGCAGTCCGCCTCGGCTTTTTCCCGGATCTCCCGGATCATTGCATCCGCCTTATTTGAGGCTGCCCGGTCATTTTCCTCCGCTTGCCTGTTTGCGGTTTCCTTTATGGAATCAGCCTGTTTTTTTGCGTCATTGATTATTTCATCGACAATCGATCGTACACCAGCCATTTGCACTCCTTTACTACCCGCTTTATATTCTGCAACTTCCGGTCCCAAATATCATCCCATGGGTCCGGTATGCGAATCAAACAGCCATACGCTGCGCAGCGTATCAATCCGGGATTTCCAATCTGCTTATTCCTCGCATTGTCAGCCTAAAGGCAAAAGCAAAATCGTCAGCATGGAAATCAGCAGCGCAAAAACGGCGTAGGTCTCTACCATAATAGCCGTCGTAATGGCCTTGCCCTGCTCCTCCGGCCGTTTTGCAAGCAATCCGATGCCCGCGACGGCTGTTTTGCCCTGCGCGATGGCGGAACACAGCCCTACGATTCCCGTAGGAAAACATCCGGCCATAATAATAAGTCCCTGGGTTTGCGTGACCGCCACAATGTTTCCGCCCAGTATGCCGACCTGAATCAGTACGATGAATCCTACCAGCAGTCCATAAATACCCTGGGTACCCGGCAAAAGCTGTAATACCAGCGCCTGTCCGAATTTTTGCGGATCCTCGGACACCAGTCCCGACACCGCCTCGCCCGCCATGCCAACGCCTATGGCAGACCCGACGCCGGCAAGCCCAGCCGCAACGGCAGCACCGATCAATGCAAATACGATCCCATCCATGTAGATACCTCCTAAATTCTCATTTCACCATTCTCATATTTTTCAGTTTTATCCGCAACGGGTTGAACGGCATGCCGCCGCCCTCGTAAAATTTGGAAAAGAACTCAATATACTGCAGCCTCGCGGAATGCACAAACGCTCCCAATGAGTTGATCCCAATGTTGAAAACATGGCCGATCAGAAAAATAACGATTGCGAAAGGAATTCCGGCAAGGCTTCCGGCCATCATGCCGGCGATGGTATTGAATACCATGGCGATAACCGACGTCGCAAGCGCCATGCCGAACAGCCGTGCGTAGGAGAGGATATCGGAAAGATAACCTGTGATTCCATACAGTCCGGACAGCCCGCCCATAATCTTTTTAACGATTCCTTTATTATGCCTGCCCGCGGTTGCCACGATTCCGACCGCGCCCGCAGCCAGCATAACTAATCCCGCTGTTCCTGCGCCGGGCAAAACAAAAAACGGTATGCTGGCCAGGATCAGAATCCAGAATCCCTGGTCAAATACGGCGGCCGAATATCTTCTTCTTTTGATATTGATATAGGCTCCCATTCCCAGCCCCGCCAACAAATGAACGATACCGAGAGCGATGCACAGAATCAGCATATTCAGCGGATTTTTGAGAGGATCGAAAAGCCATGGATTCAGGCCAAAGCCCATCCAGCTCCCGAATCCCGATCCCCATATAACAGTCGATACGCCGCAGATTGCCAGCACCATCAGAATCTTTTTGAAAGTACCCTCGGGCTTTTTTATTTTCAAAAACAGAATCGATCCCACGGAAAGTATGATGCCGTAGGCTGCATCCGAAAGCATCATTCCGAAAAATATAAAATAAAAGGGCATCATCAGCGCGTTCGCGTCAAATGTCCTTGGGCCCGGAACGGAGTACATGTCGGTTACGGCCTCAAAAGGCGCGACAACCGCATTGTTCTCTACAGCGGTGGGCAATTCCTTATCGTCGTCCGCAGGATCGGCAGCCTCGATATAATACGCCTTGGAAACCAAGGATACCGCCTCATCCAGCTTGTCCTGTTCGTAATGCTTCACATATCCCTCAATCAGGGCGGCGCTTTGTGTGGAAGCAATTCTGCAAAGTTCCCTCTGACGCTGCATACAGCTTCGGTGATAATCCTCCAGCGCAAGAAGTTCGGTTTTATACTGCACCATGTCCCCGGCCCCGGATAGAATTTCATCCCGCCCCCTGGTGAGATCTTCCATCTCGCGCGCAAGGTCCTCAATATGTTCTTTTGCCGTATGCTCAAAGCCTTCCAGGCGCGCGTCCGAAAAACCGTTCGCCTTTATAATTTCCCTAAGCTTTGCCGAACAGCTCCTGTGAACTATCAGCAGCGCGGGAACGGTTTGCCCCGTTTCGGCAAGAAACCCGGCATAAACCGGTCCCGGATATTCGTCCAGCTCAATCCTGGTTTTTTCCGCCGTTTCCTTTGGAAGATATCCTAAAAAAACATCCGCGGTCTTTGTCCCGCGCAGGAATGCCAAAGGCATGTCCAGCGAGGAAAACGGTTCGAGCATGGCTTTTTGGTTCTGTTTTTTCTGAATCTCCGACCGGATTGATGAAAGGCTGTCCTCCATCTCCTTTGCGGCGGCGTAAGCTTTATCAATTATGTCCGACTTGTCTTTGAGCGCGCGGAATTCATCCCGCGTAATTTCAGGTTTAGCGGAAAGAAAAGGCGTTTTTGACGTATCGTATTTTTTTATGACGTCAAGGGCAAAAACGATTCTATCAAGCGTCGCTTGGTCCCGCTCGCCTTCCAGGTATTTCCCAAGCCCTGCTTCAGGCTGAACGGAAGCAACATGAAGCACACCTCTTTCCTGCAACGCGTGCATTACATTTTCCACATCTGCTTTCATGCAGTATACGGAGACTTTCTTCAAGGGAATTATCGCCATCTATTATAAAATCCTTTCGGCAATAAAATCTACGGCTTCATCCATCTTCAAAGCTGCTTTTGCCAGAAGCTCCTCATAATTCTTTTCATTGTTCTGTTTTAGTATTTCTTCCTGATTGTTAAGATATGCTTTTTTCTGTAAAATTAATTCTTTTGCCTTGATCTTTTCTTCTGTTATTCTTTCGTCGGTTCTGCGCTTTGCATTTTCCTGCGAGTGCAAAACCGACTCGCGCGCGGCTGCCTGCGCACCGGCAATTATATCGCCGGCTTCCTGTTCCGCAGCCATTATGTCATTTAACACCTCTTTTATCAAAGGATTCCCCCCTTATATGTAATTTCCCCGGCATTATACGGTTCGGGGAAATCAGGAAAAATTCTAAGTATTGCGGCAGATATATTTTTCTTCTATTCCAGTTATTTTTGATATTCTGCGCATATGTCTTTCGTCGCCGGAAAAAGAGGTATGCAAAAATGCATCCAATATTTCCAGAGCAAGTCCTGCGCCGATCACCCTGCCGCCCATTGCAACCATATTTGCGTTGTTATGAAGCCTGGTTGCCTTCGCGGAAAAAACATCCGACAGAAGAGCGCACCTGATCCCCGGCACCTTGTTTGCACTGATGGAAATTCCGATTCCCGTTCCGCACATGACAACGCCGAAATCCGCTTCTCCGCCGGCAACGCAGTTCGCGACCGCTTCTCCGTAATCCGAGTAATCTACCGCCTTGTCGCTGTTTGTTCCATAATCTATGATTTCATATCCGTTTTTATTCAGATAATTCAGAATTTCTTCTTTTAAAATAAATCCGCCGTGGTCACACCCGATTGCTATTTTCAAAAAAACTCACCTCATTTAAATATTATAAAACAAAATCAAGAAAAGAGCAATTTCTTTTGACGGAAATTGCTCTTATTAAAAACATAAGTTATTCGGTTTCGTTTTCCAGACGTTCTACGATCTTTATTGAAGTATCAAAGAGCTGGCGCGCGCATTCGCGGTATTCTTCTATCCCCTCGTCAAAAGGATCCAGAATGGTCAGCCTCTCTTCGGTCCTCTCTCCGTCAAGTCCCTGCGCGTATCCCAGCATAGTATGCATCTTATGAACATAATCGGGCGTCAGCGCCTCCATTTGTTCAAACACATTATAATCCATTGCCAGCAGGACATCGTATTTATCCGCCATTTCACAGTTATACTGCCTGGCCCGGTGTTTTTCCAAATTCAGCCCGTACTCTTCCATTACCTGTTTCGCTTCGCTTGTCGCTTCGGCACCTTCACAGGCAAACGTACCGGCCGACCTGCATTTCACTTTACCGGCCAGCTTGGTACTTCGGCCTATCGCATCATCCAACAATTCTTCCGCCATTGGGCTCCTGCACGTATTGCCCGTGCATACCAACAGTACCCTAATCAACTTTAACCTCCTTGGCGGCAATCCAAATATTATGCCCTGCCGCCCTTATCATTCTGTTCATTAAAGCCAGCCCCATTTCGTCGGACTCAACGGCGTGAAAAAAAACTTTTTCCAAACCCATTTCATCAATCCTTCGCAGGCAGGCAAACAAATTTTTGGCGCCTTCGGTATTTCCCGGACCCAAATCAATTACATTTTTACCCCGATAAAACGAAATATTTTCGTGTGTACACATTATAGCACACTTTTTCTTTTTATCATAATACATTGCGTTGATTTTTTTGGCAATATCTAATTTTTGGCCGCAAACCACAACAATTTCCGCTTTTGGCGCATAATGTTTGTATTTCATTCCGGGGGACGGAGCGGCTTCTTCTTTCAGTTCGCCCAAAACGGCGGGATGCACCCGCACGTCTCCCGCAATTTTTTTGATCATTCCGGGCGTAACGCCTCCCGGCCGGAGAATTACCGGAACATCTCCCCGCACGTCGCAAACAGTCGATTCCACGCCCACTGCGCAGGGTCCGCCGTCTATTATAAGGGGAATCCTGCCCCAAAAATCTTCAGCGACATGTTCCGCGGCCGTTGGACTTGGCTTGCCGGACAAATTCGCGCTGGGAGCGGCAATCAGACGTCCGCTGGATAAGATGATATCCCTTGCCACCATGTTCGAGGGCATACGGACCGCCACCGTATCAAGTCCGCCTGTCACGCAATCGGGAACCGCCGCCTGCTTGTCCAGAACGGCCGTAAAAGGCCCCGGCCAGAAAGCTTCCATCAGACGTTTGGCCAGAGGCGGAATATCCCGCGCCAATATGCCCGCCTGCCCTGTTTCACTGATATGCACAATCAGCGGATTATCCGAGGGCCTGCCCTTGGCTTGAAATATTTTGGCAACCGCCCGAGGGTCCATTGCGTCGGCGCCCAGTCCATACACGGTTTCGGTGGGGAATGCGACAATCTCGCCGGCCTGTATCAATTCCGCGGCCCTTTTGACCGCTCTTTCATATTCCGTTTTGCAGTTTATTATTTCCGTCATACCAAAAACACCAATGCTGCGCCCGCAGCGATCCCTGCTGACAGCGACAAAAAGGCAACCAGCCTGTTTTTAAGCCGTACAGATTCGGGAATCAGTTCTTTTATTGTCAGATAAAGCATCGCGCCGCCCGCAAACCCCAGGCATGCGCCGGTCACCATCCGTGAGAGAGAACCCAGGAAAGCGCCCGCCCACGCGCCGATTGCGGTAGGCGACCCCACCAGAAATCCCAGCAGGAGTATCTTCCAGGGCTTTACCCCAGCCAGTTTCAAGGGAAGGGACATTGCCATTCCTTCGGGTATATCGTGAAGAAATATCAGCAGGGCCAGCTCCCATCCGAAGTTGCCCGGCATGGACATCCCGCTTCCGATTGCAACTCCCTCCGGAAAGTTATGGATCGCGATCCCTGCACAGAGTAATACGCCTGTTCTTTTGAGGGATGATATCCTTGATTTTGTAAACAGGTCCTGTAAGCCGGGCAATTCTTCCCTGCGGGGAAGGGCCATGGACAGAATCATTACAAAAAGCGCGCCAATCGCAACGCCGCAAATCGCGGTCAATGTATCCGTACACAATATGGCTTCGGGCAGTATATCAAAAAATACCACCGCCAGCATAATCCCGCCGGATATCCCCATCAATACCGCAGGCAGGCTCCTGTTCTTACCGGTAATCAGAAAGGTCAGCGCCGAGCCCAAACCCGTACCCAGCGTGCCAATGATGCAGGCAATCCAAATATTCAACGCGCAATGCCCCGTCTTTCAATGATACAAGATATATAATCTATACATTGAAACATATGAGGCGCCGGCACAACTTATTCCGAAAGACTTTTCTGCCTGGAATCCAAAACAAGCGCGTCGATCAGTTCATCCATATCTCCGTCCAGGAAGGCCTCCAGTTTATACAGCGTCATGCCGATCCTGTGGTCGGTAACCCTTCCCTGAGGAAAATTATAGGTTCGGATCCGCTCGCTGCGGTCCCCGCTTCCCACCTGGCTTTTTCTGTTCTGAGCAAGTTCGTTCTCGGATTCGGATTTCAGCATATCATACAGCCTGGATACCAAAACCTTCATTGCTTTTTGTTTGTTTTTCAGCTGTGATTTTTCATCCTGGCAAACTGCCACCACGCCTGTCGGGATATGCGTAATACGGACAGCGGAGTCAGTGGTGTTGACGCTTTGCCCGCCGTGGCCGCCCGATCTGAAAACGTCGACCCGAAGATCATTGGGATTCAGGTTGATATCCACCTCGTCCGCCTCAGGCAATACCGCAACCGTTGCCGCAGAGGTATGGATCCTGCCGCCCGATTCGGTTTCGGGCACACGCTGCACGCGGTGCACCCCGCTTTCAAATTTCAGCCTGGAATAGGCCCCCCGTCCGGAAATCAGCAGAATGATCTCCTTAACACCGCCTAGTTCGGTCATATTGGAGGACATCACTTCAATTTTATATGCATGGCGCTCCGCATAACGGGTATACATGCGCAGCAGGTTTCCTCCGAAAAGCGCGGCTTCTTCGCCGCCGGTACCTGCCCGTATCTCAACAATAACGTTCTTCTCGTCGTTCGGATCTTTGGGGATCAACATAAATTTGAGTTCGGACTCCAGCTTTTCCTTTTCCTCAAGTCCCTCCTGAAGTTCCATCTTTGCCAGTTCAATCAGGTCCGCGTCCCCGTTCTCCGCTATGATCCCCTGGCTTTCTCCTATATTTTTATTGACCGTGCAAAGCCGGTCATACAAATGAACGATCTCGGAAATTGAGGAATGCTCCTGTGATAATTCCCTGAACTTATCCTGGTTGGAGATTACCTCCATTGTGGAAAGCTGCTCGGAAAGCGTATTGTATCTCTCTTTAATCGATTCTAGTTTATCGTACATACCATCACCCTGTGCCTGCCCGCCAGATCGCGCCGGCACCTAATATTTTCAAAATTATTTTTTTGCAGTATGGCCCAAACGTCATTTCTCTGGCTGCAGCCTATTTCAAACGCCAGCGCGCCGCCCCGGTTCAGGTATGCGGCCGCATCCGCGGCAATTTTTTCGTAAAAATAAAGGTTTCCCACCAGCGCAAGCCTGGGTTCGCAGTCCCGGACCTGTTTATCCAGCGCATCGTATTCATCCTCGGTAACATACGGCGGATTGCATACGATCATATCCCATTTGGAATCGATATTTTGGAACAGATCGCTTACAATTGCCCGGTAGTTTTCCGTCCCCAGCAGCTTTGCGTTTTTATTCGCCACATATACCGCCTCTTCGCTGATATCCGAGCCCAGCACCCGTATACCTGAAATCCTTTCCACGGCAATACCAACGCAGCCGCTTCCACAGCAAAGGTCAAGCGCCGATCCGTAGCCTTTTTCACGGATCAGGGAAAGCGCTTCGTCCGCCAGAATTTCGGTATCCTGCCTTGGTATCAGAACGGATTCGTCCACGTAAAACGGAAACCCCATGAAATATTTTTTTTGCATCGCGTATGCAAGCGGCATGCCGGCGATTCGTTTTTCCAGTATACGGCCGGGGTCGTAAGCGGTTTTTATATCCCCTTTTAAAAAGATTTCTCCCAGGGTCATATCAAGCCCGTCTGCCACAATCAATCTGGCTTCCGCGTCAGCCTCTTCTATGCCTGCGCCGGCCAGCGTATTTTTTACATGCCGGTACAGTTCGATCACTTTTTGCATGCAAATCGTCCGCGCTAGTTCTCGGTCTGCATCGTCTGGCTGCTTCCGGCATTGGGCGCTTCCTGTTCCGCCTTTATATGGGAATATTTTTTGCGGACTTCCTCGACCTCTTCATCCGTAAGCTCTCCCTGTGCGGACAGGAACGATACCAGCGCGACTTCCACCATGGTATCGTCCGGCTCCCTTGTTGTCAGCCCCTGCAAAGCCATTCCGGGTACACGCAGAATACGCGTCAGTTTATTTTCATATTTGGCGACAAGTTTTAAAAACTCGTAGGAAACCCCGGCCACTATGGGCAGCATCAGAAGACGTGAACCAATGCGGATCAGCGGGTTTTCATTCCAGCCAAGAAAACAGAATATAAATATAGAGATGACAACCACCAGAAGAAGATAACTCGTACCGCACCGCGGATGCCTAGTGGTGAATTTCTGGGCGTTCTCAACATTCATGTCGCATTCGTGCTCAAAACAATTGATCACCTTGTGCTCCGCGCCGTGATACGCAAAAAGCCGTTTGACGTCCGGCATGAACGTAATCACATACAAATATACGAGAAAAATTACCAGACGGATGATTCCGTCAATAACGTTGTTCAAAGTGGGGTCGCCTACATAGCTTCCTATAAATCCCGTAATCACGTTAGGAAGGATAAAAAACAGGCCTACAGCCATCAGTACGGCGACTACAACCGCAAAAAAAATCGCTACGTCCATGGAATTTTTACCGGTCTTTTTAGCGATAAACTCTTCCGCCGCATTGGGTTTCATTTCCTGTCCAAAAGAATCGTCGTACAGTTTTGCCGCATCCGTTATGGTTTTTACTCCGGTAAACATCATCTGCACAAAGGATACGATTCCCCGGATAATGGGCAGGCCGAAGAATTTATTGCGTCGGGTAAGCGATTCGAATTTTTGCTTTTTAAGAACGATCTCGCCGCTCTCACGGCGGACCGCTATGGCAATACTGGATTCGGATTGCATCATCACGCCTTCCAGAACACCCTGACCGCCTATGTTACACTTTTTCATAGCATCTCCTTACGACTCGCTAAAGTCAATCCACATCCAAAGCCCTCTGGCTTTTGAAAGAATATAAAAACAGACCGAAATGCACGGTCTGCAATAAACAAAGCTGATTTACTTGAGGTTGTATCTCTTTTTGAAACGATCCACCCGGCCACCTGTGTCTACAAGCTTTTGCCTGCCCGTAAAAAACGGATGACATTTGGAACATATATCCACTTTAAGCTCTTTTTTGACCGAGCCGGTTACAAAAGTTTCGCCGCAAGCACATCTTACCGTACATTCACCATAATTGGGATGTATATCTTTTTTCATTTTCTCTCACCCCTTTTCAAAAAAGTCGCAAGAGTTATTATAACATAACCAGGATAAAATGCAACATTTTTCGAAAATAATTATTTTTTAAAACCGGTTGCCGCCCATGTTATATCCCTCTTTTTCCCAGATATTCAGCCATTCGCGAAGGCGGTTGAGGAAATCTTCATTGGTATCCGTACGCACGAGCATGCTGATCAGCTGCTCTGTCACCTCTGCGGTATTGCCGGATGACATTACCTTGCGCATAGACCATATTCCTTCGATCTCTTTCTGGGAAAGAAGCAGTTCTTCGCGGCGCGTACCGGATTTGGCAAGGTCGATCGCCGGGAATATGCGTTTTTCGCTCAGACGGCGGTCCAGGTGGATCTCCATGTTGCCGGTCCCCTTGAATTCCTCGTATATGATTTCATCCATGCGGGATCCCGTCTCTACCAGCGCGGTCGCAATGATGGTAAGGCTTCCGCCGTTTTCAATATTTCTGGCGGCGCCGAAAAACCGTTTTGGTTTATAAAGGGAGCTTGGATCAAGACCGCCGGAGAGCGTTCTTCCGGACGGAGGAACGATCAGGTTGTATGCCCGGCCCAGCCTTGTCAGGCTGTCCAGCAGAATCACGACGTCTCTGCCGTATTCCACCAGGCGCTTGGCGCGCTCAATCACCATTTCGGCAACTTTTGCGTGGTTTTCCGGACGCTCGTCGAAAGTGGAGTATACAACCTCTCCGTTGATAGACCGCTGCATATCCGTAACTTCTTCCGGACGTTCGTCAATGAGCAGAACGATGAGCTCAACCTCCGGATAATTATGCTTGATGCTGTTGGCTATTTTTTTAAGCAGGATGGTTTTGCCTGCCTTGGGAGGCGCGACGATAAGGCCCCTCTGGCCCTTGCCGATAGGCGAGATCAAGTCGATGATCCGTATGGCAAGGTCGCGAGAAAACCTGATGTTTTCCAGGGTGAACCGCTTATCCGGGTATATTGGCGTCAGTTCTTCAAACGGCCTGCGGGTAATACAGTGCTCCACGTCTTCCCCGTTTACATCTTCGATATAAAGCAGGGCCAGGAGCCTGTCTTCGTCCTTGGACGGACGCGTCTTTCCGCGCACCTGATCTCCGGTTTTCAGATTGAATTTCCTGATCTGCGCCATTGAAACGTATACGTCCTTATTGCCGGGCAGATAATTTTCACTCCGCAGGAAACCATAACCTTCCGGATGGATCTCCAAAATGCCAAGCGCTTCGCCGCACTCGCCTGTATTCAGTATTTCGTTTACCGCATCGTTGTTGGGCACATATTCAATAATGCGCCGCCTTCTTGAAACAGGTTTCTCTTTCCCACCGTTCTCTTCAACTTCAACTTCAACTTCGACTTCCGCCGCCGGTTCACCGCTTTCTTCAAAGTAGCTTTCCTCTCCGGCTGCTTCTTCCTGTTCCAGTTGCCGGTCCGAAACATCGTCTTTTGCTTCGGTTGGCCATTCAACCTGGCCGCCGGTATTTTCATTGTAGCCGAAATCGTTTTCTTCCGGTTTTTGCTTGTTATCCTGCTCGTTTTTATTTTCCAATTCCATAAGCATGGATATAAGTTCTGCCTTTTTATACTTAGTAACAGACTTTATTCCGGCCAGTTTAGCGATTTCGCGCAAGTCAGATAGATTTTTAGACTCAATTAAGCCTATATCCAAAAACAACAACCCCTTCTTGTTTATCAAATGACATATCAAATAATTAACAAAACATTGTTACTTTAATTTGGAAAAAATAAGATTTTTTCTCAAGAAATGCAATGTTCATGCCTGAATATACAAAACTATAGTTTATTATTTATTATTATTATTCATTTGTCAATAATATTTTTTATCTGCAGGTTTATTTTGTTTCTATTTTTTAAATTTTATACATTTCAAACTGCAAAATAGTTCCGCAGGAAAAAAACGCATTTAAGTTTCCGCCTGAAACCCTTTTATACTTTCATAACGGCGCCGTCCGTTAAACGAAGGGCAGGTAATAAAACCTGCCTGCATCAGATCGCATGATCCATTACCACAATCCGCTGGCGTTTTTTTAATGTATCTGCCGCAATCTCAAGGCTGCTTCCGCCAAGACGCGATATGTCGTATTCCTTGCCTGCCAAAGCCGTAAATTCATGTACGCCCTTGAGGGAAATTTTTAAAGCCGGGGTCAGATAATGCATCGGTATGGTTATATTGGGCTTTAATTTTTCAATAATTTCAAGGGCGCCTTTTGCGTCTATCGTGTATACGCCGCCCACAGGAATCATAAGGATATCAATTTTGCCTGCGTTTTTAAAAAAGCTTTCGTCCGGTACGCAGCCGATATCCGACATATGCATCACCCTGATGCCTTCCGCCTCAATTGTATTCACAACAACATTGCCCCTCAGAGCGCCCTGCTGATCGTCGTGATATGCGAGGGCGCCGGTTATTTTTACGCCATCCGATTCATATTCTCCGGCGCTTTTGATCAGGTTATAATTTCCCTTTATGCCTTTGACATCGGAATGGTCGTGATGATCGTGTGAAACCAGTACAATATCGGCCTTTTCGTTAACAGGCTCGTAGCCCGTCGACTCGTCATACGGATCTATCACAATAGACTTTCCGTTTTTCAACGTTAACAGAAAGCAGGAATGCCCAAGCCATTTAATGATCATATGATTAACCCTCCCAGTCTTAATTTTTGATTTTATATTGTATATTAAGTTTATTCAGTGCTTCCGCGCCGCCAATTTTAATGATATATTCAAGGTCAATATTGCCTTCTTTATCCGAAAGCATACTTTGCACGTGTGTAGGAAATACGCTTACCTGCATGGCGCCAAACGGCGTTGAATAAGATGCTTCAAAAGGGGTGGTTTTCGCAAACACAAATTCCGTTTGCAGTGCTCCCTGTCTCTCTAAGTGTATGCGTTCATCTTCAACCTTAAGACGGGTTTTTGTGTTCTCGATACCGGACAGTTCGCTCTCGTCATATTCTATTATATAAGAACCATTTTCGTGCGTCAAAACACCATCCGTTATCAGTTCCATCGCATCTTCCTGTTCGCCCTCGGTATGGCTGCCTTTGATTGTAAGCAATATATCCTGCATACAATGTTTCACCCATCATTCATAAAATTATTTAGTTATTATAACATATATACAAAATTTTTGTACCATTATTTTGTAATATTTCTGTTAATTAGATCAATTTTTTTTGGAATCTTTAAATAAATCCGCAAATATGGATTTATAGGTAATTTTTCCTTTATTAAGGTCCTTTTTATCGGCGGAACCGTCGTCCTTTTTATCGTTTTCCGCCACGATACAGAGCGGCGGAAATATCACGCACCACCAGTTGTCGCCCGAGCCACTTCCCAAAACAATTTTCACCGCCCGGTACATGCCGGCCGGATAAACCGTATCTCCGTATTTTTTCTCGGGAAAATAAAATTCTCCCACGCTCACCTCCGCGCCATAGTCAAACCCGTTTTCCCGCAGAACAGAATTCGCATTTTCGGTAATTTCTCCGATATGGCGCAGCACATAATCCTCCGCCTGCACTCTTGTCTGCGCGTCCGTCATTTCTTCTCCGGTGAAGCTGAGCAAATCGTCTCTCACCATTAATTTAACAGCCTGGTCTTCCTTTGAATTGCTGTTTGCAACAACATGCAGCCTCAGCGGGTCACTGACATAAGAATTGCACCCATAGATCAATTGCACCAATAAAAAGATCGTTAAAATCGCAATAATAGCCTTTTTCATTCACTCTCCCTGCGAAGTTTCCCAGTTAAATTATTATCTTAATTTTCTCTTTTATACAAAAAATTGTATTGCATCATTATTTTTCATATGTTACAATTTGAATGAAAAAGACCCTTAATGGATGATAAACTTTGCCTCTTCTTGTTTATGAGGAAATTTTATAACCAATTTTATAACCGGGTTTTTTCCAATCATAATAACAAGAAGGAGGGATTGTCAGTGGCGGATAGAACATTGGTATGCAAAGATTGCGGCCAGGAATTTACTTTCACAGAAGGTGAACAGGAATTCTTTAAGGAAAAGGGATTCAAGAATGATCCGGTAAGATGCCCTGCTTGCAGGAAATCTAGAAAGCAGCAGAGAAATTCTTTTAGAAGAAATTTTGAAGAGTAAAAAATTAAATCCACTTGCATAAACGCAGGTGGATTTTTTTGGGCGCCCCGTTATTTAAATTTTTCAAACAGGTCCGTAAACATTTTTAAATGTGTTTCCTCATCCATTTTAACACGCTGCAATATGTATGTAATATCCTCGTCTTCGATCGCGTCTATCGCGGAACGCAGATTTCGTATTCCGTTCATTTCCGCCTCAATGTTTTCCAGAAGCATCTTCTTTATGTTTTTTGTATACCGCACGTGATTGCCGTCCCACATTTTATACCTGCGATCCTGAAAGAACCAGTATCTTGGGTCTCCGCCCAACTGGGCGATCATATTGCCCAGCATGGAAAAATGCCTCATTTCGGTCCGAACGATATCATTCAGCGCTTCTTTCACGTCAAAAAAATCGCCGGAAAGTATGCAGCTTTGATAAATATACTGGCAGCTTGAAGTAAATTCCCCGTCTTTTCCCATGTACAGATCCAAAAGCAGTTTTAAATATCTCGGATCTTTTTGTCTGATGTAAATTTCAGGATACGGAAGATCCGCTCTTCCGCGTTTTGCCTTCCGGTACGGCATGGCATATAAATTTTCGGTCTCCATATTTTTTAAATCCATATACGGGTTGTTTCCTAAATCGGTAAGCATGCCTTCCCTCCTTTACTGTTGGATTTGATACCATATTATGTGAAAGGGGTCTTGTTGGTTCCGCAGGACAAAATTAGAAACAAAAAAACATACGCCAACACGGCGCATGCTTTTACCGACGCTCTAGACTCAAAATTTTATTTAATGCGTAAAATCAATCCCGGAGCGGCCTTCCGTTTGCGTCCGTTTTGATGTTCCCCACAAGAATCAGGATGCCTTCTATAAATCCCCATATACCGGATATCCAGGTTGTGATGCCGAAGGTGAAAATTCCCAGGATGGCCAGCACAAGCTGCGCAGCCGCCTTGCCGCTGTACCCGAGATAGAAATTATGAATCCCCAGGCACCCCAGGAATATACCGAACAGCCCTGCAGCGATCTTTGATTTGCTTTCCGGATCAGCATTCGTATGCGAATACGATCCGTTCATCGGCCTGAGTTGTACGCCGCAGCTGACGCATACCACCGCCTCGCCCTCCGTCGGTTTTCCGCAGTTCCAGCAATAATGGTTTCCTTTGCCCGCAGGCGCTCCGCATTTTGAGCAAAAGGCGGCTCCCTGCGTGAGTTGTTCCCCGCAATGCCTGCAGTATTTGTATAATGGCATGATTTTCCCTCCTCTTTTTTATCAAACGTACTTACCGTATGAATACGTCCCGCGCATTCTTTATTGTTCAATTTCCTTTAAATATCTTGCAAGCGCGTCCTTCCAATGCGGCAGCCTTGAAAATCCGTTTGCATCCAGCTCTTTTTTGGAAAAGCATGAATTTTGGGGCCTTTTTGCCGGAGTTGGATATTCGGCTGTAGTGATCGGTTTTATTACCGTATCTTTTCCCGCCAGCTTCATGATTTCGGCGGCAAACTCAAACCAGCTGCAGTATCCCTCGTTGGATACGTTATATTCGCCGTATTTTTCCGTGGCAATCATATCGCAGATCAATTCCGCCGCATCGGGCGTGTAGGTAGGCGACCCCATTTGGTCGGATACCACGCCAATCTCCTTCTTTGTCTCCGAAAGGTGGAGCATTGTCCTGACAAAATTATTTCCGTTTTTGCCGAAGACCCAGGAAATCCTCATAATAAACAGTTTCCGGACATTTTGGCACTCTGTTTCCCCCTCAAATTTTGTGCGCCCATATACGCCCAGGGGACTCTTTGGATCATCCGCGTCATAAACGCCTTCTTTTTCACCGTCAAACGCGTAATCGGTGCTGATATACATGAGTTTTGCGTCCGTTTCTTTTGCAGCCAGCGCAATATGCCTTGTACCCAGCACATTCACCGCATAAGCCTTATCCGGTTCTTCTTCCGCCTTGTTCACATTGGTATACGCCGCGCAATGAACGATGCAGGTTGGGCGGACTTTTTTAACAAAGGATAAAACCGCTTCCTTGTCCGTCAGGTCAAAATCCGCAATATCCACGCCGACAGCCTCAATGTTTCTTTTCTTGAGCGTTTTCACCACATCGTAACCCAGTTGCCCCGCAACGCCGGTTACCAAAATTTTTTCCATGATTTATCTGTCCCCATACATTTTTTCATAATAGTTGCGGTACTCGCCGTTAATGATATTTTTCCACCATTCCTGATGTTTGAGATACCATTCGATGGTCTTCTTTATACCTTCGTCGAACGTCGTCTCGGGAAGCCATCCCAGTTCGCCGTGGATTTTGGTCGGGTCTATGGCGTACCGCAGGTCATGCCCCGCCCGGTCTTTCACAAATGTGATCAGACTTTCCGGTTTTCCAAGCGCCTTTAAGATGGTCTTCACCACATCGATGTTAGTTTTTTCGTTGTGTCCGCCAATGTTGTACACTTCGCCTTCACGCCCCTTATGAATGATAAGGTCGATCGCCGCGCAGTGGTCTTTCACATACAGCCAGTCGCGCACGTTTTCTCCCGTGCCGTATACGGGCAGGGGCTGGTCCGCAAGCGCCCGGGAAATAATCAGCGGAATCAGTTTTTCCGGGAAATGATACGGGCCATAATTGTTGGAACACCGGGAAATACTCACCGGCGCATTATAAGTCCGGAAATAAGCCAGCGTTAAAAGGTCTGCGGACGCCTTGGATGCAGAATAGGGAGATGATGTGTGAATCGGCGTTTCCTCCGTAAAAAACAGGTCCGTTCTTTTAAGCGGCAGGTCTCCGTACACTTCGTCTGTCGAAACCTGGTGGAACCGTTTTACCCCGAACTTTCTGGCGGCGTCCAGCAGCACCTGGGTCCCCAGGACGTTGGTAACCAGAAATATTTCCGGGTTTTCAATGGACCGGTCCACATGGGACTCCGCCGCAAAATTCACCACGATATCAAATTTTTCCTCTTCAAACATGCTGTTCACGGCCTGCCTGTCTGCAATATCGCCGCGTATAAATTTGAAGTCGGGGTTTTTCATCGCATCTTCGAGCGTTTCCAGGTTGCCTGCATAGGTCAAAAGATCAAACGCGACGATTTTGTATCCCGGATGTTTTTCCAGCATATAATAAACAAAATTTGCGCCGATAAACCCCGCGCCGCCTGTTACCAGTATTTTCATTCATACTCTCCTTAAATTTACTTACAGTATCTAAAAATTGATATCGCTGTCCGAAAGCAATGGCGCATCCAGATCCTTTTTGGACAGGACCGGTTCTTTGATCTCCCAGTCGATTCCGATTTCCGGATCGTCAAACCGTATGCTTCTGTCGCATTCCGGGGCATAGAATTCATCAACCTTATATTGTATTTCGCTGTCATCTTCCAGCGTCAGAAAACCGTGCGCAAATCCCTTCGGGATCCAGAGCTGCGTCTGGTTTTGGGCCGTCAGTTCGATGGAAAACCACTTTTTATAGGTGGGGGATGAGCTGCGCAGATCCACAACCACGTCGCGAACCGCGCCGCGGGTGCATCGTATCAGTTTTGTCTGCGCTTTTGGGTTGATCTGGAAATGAAGGCCCCGAAGAGTGCCTTTCTTTCCGGACAGCGAATGGTTATCCTGCACAAAATCTGCGATAAGCCCCGCATCCTCCAGCTTGATTTTGGAGTACGTTTCGGTAAACCAGCCCCTATGATCGCCGTAGACCTTGGGGTTTACCACAAACAAGCCGTTTATACCGGTTTCACGTATACTGAGGTCGCTCATCAGTCCAGCACCTTCCCTTCCGCCACTTTAAGCAAATGCTGACCATACGGAGATTTTCCATATCTTTTTGCGCTTTGCACCAATATTTCTCTTGTGATCCATCCCTTTCGGTATGCGATTTCCTCCAGCGCCGAAAGCACTATCCCCTGCCTGGATTGCAGCATGCGCACAAAATCACCCGCTTCGATCAGCGAATCGAATGTTCCGGTATCCAGCCATGCAAATCCCCTGCCCAGAAGCTGCACATCAAGAGTGCCGTCCTCAAGGTAAATCCGGTTTAAATCCGTTATCTCCAGCTCTCCGCGTGCGGAAGGCTTTAATGATTTCGCATAGGATACAACCCGTTCGTCGTAAAAATACAGGCCTGTCACGCAATAATTGCTTTTCGGATTCTCGGGTTTTTCTTCAATGGAGACCGCCTTTTGGTTTTCGTCAAACTCCACGATGCCAAACCGCTGCGGATCATCCACATAATACCCGAATACGGTCGCGCGGCCCTTATTGCTTACCGCGTGTGCCAGAAGCTCCTGCAATCCGTTCCCGTAGAAAATATTATCACCCAGTATCATTGCGCAGCTTTCGCCGGCGATAAACTCCTCGCCAATGATAAACGCCTGCGCCAGTCCGTCGGGCGACGGCTGCTCCGCATATGAAAGAGAGATGCCGAACTGTGATCCGTCCCCCAGCAATTCTTTGAACCTGGGCAGATCTGTCAGCGTTGAGATGATCAATATATCTTTTATGCCTGCCAGCATTAATGTGGACAGCGGGTAATAAATCATTGGTTTGTCATAAATCGGCAAAAGCTGCTTGCTTGCTACAATGGTCAGCGGATAAAGCCGTGTTCCCGAACCGCCTGCGAGTATAATACCCTTCATTGGGTTGCCTCCTTCAAATTATTATGGTTTTTGTGCTTCTTCCATTTCCTCATATATTTTATTATGGATAAGACATGAATGATAAAAAATTTAAGGCTTTTCGCACTTTTTCTCCCCCAGTTATGATAAACCTTAACGAACGGAACATATACGGCGCGTGCGTGGGTACGGATCTCCCTGGTCAAATCGGCGTCTTCCAGATATAAAAAATATCTCTCGTCAAATCCGCCGGCCCGGCGAAGCAGGTCTGTGCGCATAAACATAAAGCATCCCGTCACAAACTCGATATCCGTAACGTTTGAAAGGTCTTCTCCGTCCATAATGTAATATTCCCGGTACTTCCTGCACCAGCGGAAGGGCAGCCGGTTTGCCATCAGGTACAATAGCCTTGGATTCCTTTTGGGAAGGAGCTGCAGACGTCCGTCCGGGAAATAAGTGGCCGGGCATGCGATCCCGATATCGGGATTCCGGTCAAAAAAAGCGCACAGTTCACCGATCACATCGCTGTCAACCGTAATATCCGGGTTGATCACCGCGTGATATTCGGAATCCAGATAAGGCAGCGCCAGATTGTGTCCTGCGCCGAATCCCCTGTTCTTTTCCATACGGATCACTTCGATCTGCGAAAACAGTTCCTTCAGTTTTTCCGCGCTTTCACCGGTGGGGGAATTGTCCACCACAAACAGACGGAAAGAAGGCTCTTTGGTATATTTCAGCAAGGAGCCGACGGCATTGCAAGTGTTGTCAAAATCATTGTAATTTACGATGGACGCCGTAACCCGATGCATGGACCCTCCTCCCTGACTTCTGTGAACGCAGTATCTTTTATTATAATCTTTTATTCCCTTAATGAAAACCCCGAATTATTTATGCCTTCTGGACAGAATGATGGATAAAATGATTCCTATCACGATGACGCCGGCGACTACCAGCCCAAAAACAATTGCAAACGAAGAAACATTATACATCACATCGCTTTGGGATCCCTTTACGAACGAACCGATTGCGATGATCGTGCCCGCCAGAACGATGCATACGGAAAGCAGGATGATGCCGAAAGATATCCGGTTGAACACCTGCTCCATACGCTTTTCCACTTTTTCAAGCTCTTTGACTTTTAACTCCAGAGCAAAATCCGATTCCTCCGCTTTTTTTAAAAAGCGCGCAACTACTCCCGGGAGCAGCTTAGCCGTATCAATCGCGTCCAGCATGCCTGATAACACCGCGTTTTTCAGTTCGCTGCCGCTGAGTGAATTCAATAAAACGCTTTTTGCGGTTTCCTGTGATATCTGCAGCATATTGAGGCTCGGACTTAACTGTTCGATAATGCTTTGCGCGGTTCCCAGGCATTTGGCGATCAGGGTAAACGCGCGCGGGATCTTTATTTTATATTCTCCCGCCAACTCAAACAGCCCCATAAAAACCCGCATGATGTTTACCTTGTTCAGGGGCGCGTACAGGAATTCATCCAGCAGCTTGCTGATGCTGTTCTCAAACATCTTGGAATGTACGTCCTCCTGCGCGATCCCGATATCCACCATGGCCTGCGCAACCCTCCGCGTATTCCGTACGGAAAGGCCGATCAGCATGTCCGTTAAAAGCGATTTATACTTGTCCGAAAGTTCCCCCATCATCCCCAGATCAATAAACACGATTTGTCCGTTTTCCCGGATGATTATATTTCCGGGGTGGGGGTCGGCGTGAAAAAAGCCGTCCGAAAGCATTTGCATAATGAGCGAATCCACAAATGTTCTGGCCAGCCGGTCGGTATCGATTCCTTTTTGCCTGAGAGCAGCGATATCGGTTATCTTTATCCCGTCGATATGTTCCATTGTGAGAACCTTGCGCGTGGTATATACCCATTTGACATCGGGCGCAGTCACATTATCCCTTCCGGTCCTGTTCGACCTGAAACGGTCCATGTTTTCCGCTTCAACGGTAAAATCCAGCTCGCCGCTCAGAACATTCGCAAATTCGTCCACCATACCGGAAAAATCGTACAGCTCCCCGTATTTTGTATACCTGTCCACAAAACGCGCAATACTCCTCAAAATGCTGATGTCAATATCCACGATCCGTTGAATATCCGGCCTTTGAACCTTGACCGCCACCCTCATGCCGGATTTCAATTCGGCCAGATATACCTGGGACATGGACGCCGAAGCGATGGGCAGTGTTGAAAAGCTTTCAAATATATTTTCAAGTTTATCGCAAAACTCGGTTTCAATCATGCTTCTCGCCTGTTCAAACGGAAAAGGCGGCACCGAATCCTGCAGCTTGGAAAGTTCTTTCGCCACATTTTCCGTGATGATATCCGTACGGGTGCTTAATATTTGGCCAAATTTAATAAAGGTTGGCCCCAGTTCCTCGCATGTTTTGCGAATACGTTCTCCAACCGATATTCCATGTTCCTGTGCGGCGTCTTCCAGAATACGTTCATGCGCTCTGTATTTTGTAAAAACCGTTTGTTTGATAAATAAAAAACCCAGCCCGTTTTTTGTAAAAGCGGTTATGATTTCCTTGTATCGCTGAAAATTGGACGTTTTGCTGATGCCCATCACCTCCGGTTTTTCGTCCGGTTAAGTAAATGATGATTCAATGAGGAATGCTGGATTGGTTAGCAGGCTTTGTGCCCCTGCAAGGAGCGAAATCGAAGGAATAGCAGCGCTATTTCAAGATTTCAGCAACACAGCAGGGCACGAAGTCCGGCCGCCAAGACAACGTTCCGAATGAATCTGCGTTTACTCAAGGCGGCAGTTTACTCTTCCTTGCTGTTCGCCTTGTTTACTTCTTCGCGTATAATCTGCCGTATCTCATCCCGGGTGATGGGCTTTAATATCTCCATGGCGTTTTTTACTTCCTCACCGATGATTCGTTTCAGCTCCTTTTTTTCAAGATCGCCTTTCTGAATCAATTCGCTCACGAAAGAGGATGCGTCTTTTTTAGCCACTTCGCCTTTTTCAACCATTTTTTCGACCAATTCTTCGATCTTTTCCCTGGAATAAGCAAATAAGCCGAAGCCGAAATTAATGGTATCTTCAAAAATACTCGACATTTTTTTACCTCCTTAATACACCGTGATCAACTGTAGTTTACTACCTTTTTTAATATACGTCAATAAAAGGGGATTTATCAGTCCAAATGCAAATTGTCATCTAAAAAATTATGTGATAACATGTTTTTATGGATTACAATTTAAGAAAAAACTGGATCGCGTTGCCCCGGGAAGCAACAGAAAACGTTGATGTATTTTATGTGTATCCAACGATTTGCCAGTTTCCCCAAAACGCCGTCCGACATAACATGAACCCAAACAATCCGTTTTTCAGATTGTTCGCCTGGGCCGTTACAACACAGCATACCGGCGTTTTTGATGGATGCAATATTTACGCGCCCCTCTACCGCCAGGTCGGGCTCGAAGGGCTCAAAATGCCGTTAGAGGTATACCGCAGCTATGCAAAGCAAGCCTATCTGGACGTGCGTAAAGCATTCTGCCATTATCTGAAACACCATAACAACGGGCGTCCCTTTATTCTGGCAGGACATTCCCAGGGGTCGATCATGCTTCTGGAACTCATGAAGCGCGAGTTCCACAAACCCGGTTTAATGAAAAAACTTGTCGCCGCTTATCTGATCGGTTTTTCGGTGACCGAACAGGATATAAAAACCTACCCTCACCTGAAGATTGCCCAAGGCGAAGCGGATACCGGCGTAATCATCACCTTTAATACCGGTACGACAAAGTATAAAAAACCCCTGCCCATCATCCTCCCCGGAACATTTTGCGTCAATCCGCTCAACTGGCATACGGACAGTGAATATGCGGGACGCGAAGCCCATTTGGGCGCGGTTTTTTTGAAAATCGGAAAAAAGCCCCTGATTGAGCGGGGAAATTATACCGGCGCTTACGTAAGCCAGCAAAAAAACATGCTGATAATAGACGAACCCATGTCCATCCGGCTGCTGCGGATCGCCAATATAGCAGGAGCTAAACTTGCCATACATTCCTTTGATTACGCCATTTTTTACAGAAACCTGCAAAAAAACGTCAAAACAAGAATAAAGGCATACATGGAATCAAATTCTCAGGATCTTATCCCGCAGCAGCTTTAGCCTTCTATTCTGCACCCCACATGTTCTATGCTCTGCATGATCTTGTATTCGTCCGCGGGATCTTTGTAACCGACTTCAACCGATCCTCTCCCAAGATCTATGTTTACCATGGATACCCCATCCATCTCACTTAATACGTTTTTCAGCTGCGTTTTGACCTGCGCGTTGGACAGTCCCGTAATGTTATAATGCACTCTGTTCATTTATTGCCTCCGTCCATCTACATCTTCTGTACATTCCTGGCGGATGGCCCTTTTTCATCCTGCACGATATCAAAGCTCACTTCCTGCCCTTCGTGTATATCCTTGTTCGATCCTTTTTCCTTCACCTGAGAATGATGCAGAAAGACGTCCTTGCCGCCGTTCGCGGAAATAAACCCATACCCTTTTTGATTGTCAAACCATTTCACAATACCCGTGGCCATTTTTTTTTGTCCTTTCAAATCATCTTAAAACTATTGGATGCAAATGCATCACATAGTATTATTTGCCCGGGCGCTTATTTTTATAATAAGTTTCAGTTTTAATTTTTGCAGGCCATACTATTTCACGGATGCAATCCGGTTCGCTTGGGCAGCATGATCCAAAGAATCCGCAGTCTTCCTGCGTTTCATGATGCGGTTTATCCTTTCGGCAGCCATCACCATAAACGCCAGCGCGGCCAGCAGGTAATACGGGAAAAGCGATATATCGGCAGCCTGCGCTATCGCTCCGAAAAGCGGCGGCATAAAGGTGGAGCCGATATAGGCGCAGCCCATCTGCAGGCCCATCAGCGTCTGTGACAGCGGTTTTCCAAACCGGTCTGGCGTTTCGTGCAGCATGGCCGGAAAGACGGGAGCGCACCCCATCCCTATCAGCAAAAATCCGGTCCGCAGAATCATACCGCCCGGAGCCAGCATTACGAGTACCAGTCCGGCAGTTATTATGATCTGCCCTATTCTGATCATTTTCTTGTTATTCAGCTTCATGGATATAAATCCGCAGGCAAACCGTCCCACGGTTATGCCCAGATAAAACATCGATATCCATTGCGCCGCAGTTTCGGCGGACATTCCCTTCACCGTGACCAGAAAGCTGCTGCCCCACAGGCCCGTGGTGGTTTCCAGAGCGCAGTAAAAGAAAAAAGCGGCCAATGCAGGCTTTACGCCGGATATCCGCAAAATATCTTTCAGAGGCGGACGGTCCCCCGGCTTTTCCGCAGCGGTTTCGGTCCCCTGCGCAGCGGCTTTTTTCCACAAAGGCAATGAAATAAACAGCGCCGCGACAAGTACGGCCTGCATAATGCCTATTGTCCCATAACCCGGCTTCCAGCCGTTCTCTGTCAGCAGAAAAAAGGACATAATCATAGGGCCTGCTGTTGCGCCTACGCCCCAAAAGCAGTGCAGCCAGTTCATATGCCTTGCCTTATAATGAAGCGCAACAAAATTATTGAGAGCAGTATCCACCGAACCTGCGCCCAGCCCCAGGGGAACTGCCGTTATGCACAGCCACCAGAATCCGGGAGCCAGGGAGGTGCCCAGCAGGGCCAAAGCCGTTAACAGCACGCTGACAGCCGTCACAGGCCCCGTACCGAATCTTCTGATGATACGGTCGCTCGAAAAGCTGGATACGATCGTTCCGCCCGCAACGATCATGGAAAGGATTCCCGCATACGAAAGAGGAGCGCCAAGGTCCGCGCTCATGGCAGGCCAAGCCGAACCCAGCAGCGAATCCGGAAGCCCCAGGCTGATAAAAGATATATAAATAATAATCAATAAACCGGTAAACATACTAAATCCCTTTCTTTGAAATTACAAACGAATCGTTCAGCAGTTCCAGCGATGCCTGGATCGTACCTGTCTCAAAATCTTTTTCAAAATTGCCGGATACACGGACCCATACCTCAAAGTATTCGGGCAGAAGTCCCTGCGCGTAGTTCCGGATCCGGTCGGCGCTTTCTTTCGTAAAAAAATCGCCGTACAATACGAATTCCTCGGGCGCAATCATGCAGCAGTATGCGGCCAGAAGCCGTCCCACCGCTTCCGCCACAGCCGCACCGTCCGTGTAATCCAGACGAAGCCAGTCTATACCCAGCGGCAGTCCAGTAAATTCCCCCGCAAAACTGCGGAACCCGTGATGGATCTGTCCGTTTACAATAATGCCCCCGCCGGGCAGATAGATTCTTGGAAAATACAGGCCGACAACGCATTTCAGGTTTTCGCGCGACGCATAATAACCGTTGACCGCCGCGTTGACGTCGTTGACAAAAACAACGGGAAGGCCGTATCTCTCCCTGTAAAACTGCATAAATCCGCTGCCTACCAGTTGTTTGTAATCGTTTGACAGAATGATCCCGTTTTCTTCGGATCCCGGAAGGCCAAAGCCGATGGCGCCCACCGTCGGGTATTTTTGAACCGCTTCGTCTATATACGGGCAAAAGCTTTCAACCTCCACATCCGGAATATAAACCTCCCGCCTTTCCACGCATTCGCCAAACAGATTCACAACGAGAAAATGAATCAGATTGCTGCCTTTTTTCTGATATCCGTATATCACGACCGCAAGACGGAAGTTTTCATTATAGGCGTACAATATGGACGGTCGCCCGCCGTTGGACGGAATCATGGAGCCTTCAAATACTTCGCCGGTCTCCTTCATTTCAGCCAGCAGGGAATTCACGGTGACAACACTCAGTCCCGTCTTTTGCGACAGCTGATGGATCGTGGCCTCGCGCAGCTGCTTTAACTGGTTCCGTACAAGTTCCTTGTTTACTTCCTTTATTACAACGGTATTGGCGCTCAGCATAAGGCCCTCCTTATTACAATACTTTTTAAATGTTCTTTAATAACAAATATAACCATTTATTTATGATTTGTCAATAAAAATTATTATTCCTTTTTACAGATAAAACGCGAAAAAATCCTTTTCTTTTAAAAAAGAAAAGGATAAAAGAAAACCAAGCCTATAAAAAGGAATGCGATATCTATCTAAATTCACTTAAGTCAGAGTAAAGTTTACAACTAGCCGAATCAGCCGCTGAATTGGGCTGGCAGCCCTGAACAGCCTGTGACCCCAGGCCCCCGCGGGCCGATTTAAAGGGATTTATTTTCACCCGCATGAAGCCGCTGCATCAGCAAACTGCAGAGCAAGCCGATAAAAAAGCCGCTTATTGCGCCGGAAATAACAAGAAAAGGAATATAATACGAGACCTGCGGCGTAGCGGTAAGCGCCGCCGCAACTGCGGCCTGCGCCATATTATGCGCGATCCCTCCTGTAACGCTCACTTTTATTCTGCTGATCCGGTTCATAAGAAGCGCCATGACAACAAGGCTCAGCAAAGCGCCGGCAATCGAAAAAAACAGCATGGTGACAAATCCGGACAGTAATGCGGACAAAAGGCAGCGGATCACATTGATGACAAGCGCTTCGCGGAAACCAAGATAATACAGGGCGAACATGGTTACTATATTGGCAATGCCCAGTTTAAACCCGGGCAAAAAAGGAATCGCCGCGGACACGGCGGTATCAACAAGCGAAAGCGCAAGGGCAAGCCCGGTCAGCAGCGCGGCCAGCACGATCCTGTTCGGGGGTTTTCTACTGCGTGACTGCATCGACATCCCCCTCTCCGCCCCCTTCAATGGAAGCCGTCATTTTATTGGGTGCACAAATTATGCTCTGCCCTGTTTTCTCTATGCTCCCCTCTTTCTGACAGATCTTGTTGGGACAATCTGTATCCAGAATAAAAGCTTTGCCGTCTTTTATCCGGATCACGTTGGTATATTCGCCCTGGACGGTAAAATCGGCGTCACGGTCAAGCGGCAGCGTCGCGATTACTTTTCCGTCAAGCGTTACCACCAGCCGTTCCCCCACAGGAGCGGTCTCAAGTACCGCCCATACCACCAGGGAAACCGCAACCACCGCTACGGTAAATACAATATCGCTCCACTTAAACAACTTCATAATCAGCCGCCGTTAACTGGAAATTGTATTTCTCTGCAAATCCGCCCGTCATTATTATTTTTTTATCTTCCGTAACAAAAAGGGCGTCTATTCCATTTTGTTCTGCAAATTCAAGTCCCTTTTCCGGCCCCAATACAAACAGCGCGGTGGAATACGCGTCCGTAAGTATGCCGGACTGCGATACGATCATAGCGGAAAAAAGGCCGCTTTCCGCCGGCCTGCCGGTTTCCGGATCCAGGATATGATGGTACCGCACGCCGTCCTTTATAAAATATTTTTCGTAAACGCCTGAAGTGGATGTAAAAATTTCCTCAAGTTCCACTGTTGCGATATAATCGTTCGCTTCTCCCAGCGGGTCCCGCACGCCGATCCTGTATTTCCGGCCGTCCGGCTTCCTGCCCACCACAGCGATACTCCCTCCGAGGTCAATCAAAGCCGAAGATACGCCCATCCGCCTTAAGTTTTCAGCCGTCTTATCCAGCGCATACCCCTTTGCGATTCCGCCCAGGTCCAGGCTTGCGCCATTTATCAGGCGCACGGTGCCGTCCGGATCAATCGCAACATCACGATAATCCGTTAAGGGAAGAAGCGCGCCGATCTCATCCTGAGCCGGCACGATATCCGTATCCCGCTCTCCGATTCCCCAAAGCTCGATAAGCGGATTTAAAGCCGGATTAAAAGCGCCCTGCGTTTGGTCCGCCACATCAAGCGCCTTTTGGATAACCTCCAGGGTTTCGGATCCCACCTTGCAGCTCCCTTGCTGATTCAGTTTATAAATATCCGCGCCTTTCAGGGTTTTGGACATTTCATTTTCTATCCGGGACAATATCTGCACATTTTCTTCCGCAATTTTCTTGTCGCCGTAGTAAGACTGCGAAAAAAAAGTGTCCATCACAAAAGCGGTATCGGTTACAGCCTTATTTCCCGAACAGCCTGTGCAAAAAATAAACGCGCAGGCAAGCAACAACGCAAATTTCTTGATCATTGAACGCCTTTTACCAGAAAGATAATTGCTATCACTATAAAAGGGATAAGAAATATAAGCCTTTTTTGCCACAGTTTCATCCTCGGTACCTCCGAATCACATTATACCATATTTTCTCCTGCCGCGCGCGCCAGATGACAGGCGATAAAATGTTGAAAAACACTCATTTATCCAAGAGATAGGTGTTTTAATATTTTATTTTTTATGTTATATTAAAATTTATGATAAAAGAAAGGTAACTTTTATGGAACTAAAGGAAAACATCGCTAAAGCCGCGGCGGACGCCGCCGGTTTGGATTATAAGGATATACTGGACATGCTGGAGGTCCCGCCGGATTCAAATATGGGCGACCTGGCGCTCCCGTGTTTCAGAATGGCAAAACTGCTGCGCCTCTCCCCGCAAAAAATAGCGCAGGATCTGCAATCCAAAATGGAAAGGCCCGAAGGCGTATCCAAAGTCGAACTGCAGGGCGGATATGTCAACTTTTTCTTTGACCGCTCGGCCTTTGCCCGCGATACGCTTTCAACCGTGGATGCCGCCGAAGCCTTCGGCTCCAGCGGCATGGGGCAGGGACGCCGCGTGGTGATCGATTATTCCTCGGTCAACATCGCCAAGCCCTTTCATATCGGCCATCTGTCCTCAACGGCAATAGGCAATTCGCTTTATAAGATATACAAATATCTCGGGTTTACGCCTGTGGGGATAAACCATCTGGGCGACTGGGGCACACAGTTTGGCAAGCTGATCGCCGCATACAAGCATTGGGGAGACGACCGCGATATTGAGGAAAACTCCGTTTCCGCGATGCTCAAGCTTTACGTGCGTTTTCACGAAGAAGCAAAAAGCGACGAGTCCCTGAACGACGAGGGCCGCGCCTGGTTCAAAAAGATCGAGGACGGCGACCCGGAAGCGCTTAGGATTTTCGGCTGGTTCTCTGAGCTGACCCTCAGGGAAGCAAAGCGCGTCTATGCAATGCTTGGAATAGAGTTCGATCATTTTACGGGCGAAAGCTTTTACAACGATAAAATGGACCCGGTCATAGAGGAACTCCGGCAAAAAAACCTGCTGGAACTGGACGAGGGCGCATATATCGTACGCCTGGACGAATACAGCCTGCCACCTTGTATCGTGCTGAAAACGGACGGCGCCACCCTGTATTCCACCCGCGATCTTGCTGCGGCGGAATACCGCATGAAAACCTTTGATTTTTACAAGGCGCTGTATGTCGTTGCCTACCAGCAATCCCTGCATTTCCGCCAGCTGTTCGCGGTTTTGGAAAAAATGGGCAAACCCTGGGCAGGCCGCTGCGAGCACGTTGCCTTCGGAATGGTTTCCCTGGAAGACGGAACCCTTTCCACGCGCGAGGGAAAGATTGTGCTGCTGGAAGACGTTTTAAACCGTTCCATTGAAAAAACGCTTGCAACGATCAATGAAAAAAATCCGGAACTTGAGAACAAGGAAGATGTTGCGCGCCAGGTAGGGATAGGCGCGGTGCTTTACTCCACATTAAGCGCCGGACGGATCAAGGACATTACATTCAGTTTCGACCGCGTGCTCAACTTTGACGGAGAAACCGGACCCTACGTGCAGTACACGCATGCGCGGGCGTCGAGCGTGCTGCGGAAATTCGACGGAGCGCCCGGCGGCGAAGACTATTCGGCCCTTGACAACGACACGGCTTTCGCCGTGGTTCGCCAGATTGCGGATTTTCCGTCTGCAGTCACGGCGGCCGCAAACAAGAACGAGCCATCCATCATAACCAGACATATTACGCTTTTAGCGCAGTATTTTAATAAATATTATTACGAATACAGAATCATGGACGGGGACGAACCCGCTACCAAAGCGCGGATACAGCTCACACGGGCGGTTCAGAAAACAATCAGAACAGGCCTTTCCCTGCTGGGTATCGCCGCGCCTGAAAGGATGTAGTTTAAAAATGTTGGACATCAGACGTATCAGAGAAGACCGGAGCGGCGTTGAGTCCGCTCTTGCAAAACGGGGCAAATCCATTTCACTGGACGAGCTCTTCCGTGTTGACGAACAAAGGCGCGCGCTCCTGCTGGAAGTGGAACAGCTGAAAGCTACAAAAAATAAGGTTTCCCGCGACATACCCGCAATTAAAAAACAGGGCGGGGACGTGGAATCGCTGATGAGCGAAATGAAAGATTTATCGGTACGCATTCAGGAACTGGACGCAAAAGTAACCGGGACAGAGGACAGCCTGCAGAAAATACTGCTGAGCATCCCCAATACCCCGCACGAAAGCGTTCTGCCCGGCACCGACGAAAACGACAACAAAGAGATCAGAAGGTTCCTGGAACCGACCCATTTTTCGTTTGAGCCCAAGCCCCATTGGGAGATCGGCTGCAATCTGGGCATACTGGATTTTGAAACGGCTTCCCGCGTCACAGGCGCCAGATTTTCATATTTTGTAGGCCTTGGCGCAAAACTGGACCGCGCGGTTACATTTTTCATGCTCAAAAACCATACCGAAAAGCATGGATACACGGAAGTCCTTCCGCCCTATATCGCACACGAGCGTTCCATGACAGGCACCGGACAACTACCCAAGTTTGCGGAAGACATGTTTAAACTGGAAGGCCTTGATTATTACCTGATCCCGACCGCCGAGGTGCCCCTTACCAATATGTACCGGGATTGCATACTTGAAAAAGAACGCATGCCGATTTACATTACGGCGCATACCCCCTGCTTCCGGGCAGAGGCCGGCAGCGCGGGACGCGATACCCGCGGCCTCATACGCCAGCACCAATTCAACAAGGTGGAGCTTGTTAAATTCGTTGAGCCCCAAACCTCGTATGAGGAACTGGAAAAGCTTCTTTCGGACGCCGAAGAAATATTGCAGCTCTTAAAACTTCCTTACAGGGTCGTACAGCTCTGCGGCGGAGATCTCGGATTTTCTTCCGCTAAAACCTATGACATCGAAGTATGGATGCCCAGTTACGGCCGTTACGTGGAAATATCCTCCTGCTCTAATTTTGAGGATTTCCAGGCGCGCAGAGCGGGCATACGCTACCGGGCATCCAAAACCGATAAACCTCAGTTCGTCCACACATTGAACGGAAGCGGCCTGGCTGTCGGGCGGACGGTCGCGGCCATTATGGAAAACTACCAGCAGGAAGACGGCAGCATTCTGATCCCCGAAGCGCTGCAGGAATTCATGCAGCAGCAGTATATCCGGGGTATAAAATAGCACAAGCAAAAACAGGCTCTCAGCGTCCGGCAAATATAAAAACAAGGCAGGATTTCCGTCCTGCCTTTTTACATCCCGGATAAGCCGAAGGCTTTTTCAGACCGCTGATAACCCCCAACTACTGTGTAATTCTGACTTCCCCACTTCGCTGCGGATTCATCCTTCGCGTAAGTTTTCCTTTTCCTTGCCGCTCGCATTCGTCTCGTGCTCATCTCATGCCCAGTGAATACTGCACTTCCTGTTTCGCCCATGGGGCGCGGCCGTTCCGTTTTCACCGGCGGCCGGCCGGCTACGCGCTCAAAATGCCTGGCTGGGGTCCCCTGAAAATCGTAGATTTTTGGGGTGAGGTAGTGGGGCTTTCAGCGGTCTTCATAATTTGAAAATTTCTAATTATAAGAATAATTTTATCGCAAATAATTTGTCATTAAGCTGATATGCCGTAGGCTTTAGGGTTCATTTATATATATTTTTCAACTTTTGATACTTTCTCCGTCAAATCTCCTATATAGCTTGGAAGTTCGGCAATCTTATTCATGGGAGATAAAGCTAAAAATATCTTGTTCACATTATAGAGTTCATCGATAGCGTTTAAAAATTCGTCGTACAGATTGTTAGGCTTTTTCTGCGTATTTTTATCCAGATAAGGATTTACGTATTCGACCTGCTCGCGGTCAAGTTCCTCCATTATTTTTTTTACCAGTTCCGGTTGATTTTTGATCACGCTTCTGTATTTATTCTGAAACCGCAGCATCCCTTTCTTGTCTCCGCCAAGTTCAAAAGCACAGGAACGGACGGATTTTCCTTTTGCCATGGATACCAGAATAAACTTGATCAGCTCGATCGTTTCATTCTCGGAAAATGACACAAAGCTGCAGACTCTGCCCTTGATACTGTTTTCCTTTTTCGCCTGTATATAATAAAAATTACGAATGCTATTGGGTTTCCTGCCCGTGAGTTTTGCTATGTTGTCAAACACATTCTTGAGCGGTCTGCCTTCCGCGTCGGCTTTTCTGATTTCCTCTTTCAACAGCTCTATTTCATTTTGCTTCCATCCGGAACTAAAAACGCTTCTGTTTTCCTCCATATTGTTTTTCATTTCAGAATTAAAACTGCCCACACACAATTACCTCCTAAAAAATGAGCTTTTTTTATTATTCGCAGTTTCCATTTTTTTATTCAAATAAAAAAACAAAAGCGGCCTCCGGGTAAATTGCTTTTGTTAGACAGTAAAATAATATTCGTAAATATGCTGTCATATTACTGCTACTTACACGAATATCTTTAATGGAGGGAGGAATATCCATGGAGAAATTTTTTGTTACCCTTTATATCACTTCAAAAATACCCGGGATGGTAAAGGTGAACAACCAGATTCTTGGCGATACCGAATCTCCAGTCGTCGCTTCCGTATCCTGCAGCGATATCGTATACATCGAATGGCATTCCATCATTGAGAATTACGCGTCCTGCTTTGTGAAGCTGGAATTCGACCATGGAGAACTTGTCGAAGCGCCGGTACCTCCTTACTGCAATTTATTCATCTACGAACACAATATTTTTGAAGTATCCATTCTGCCCAGGCAAATTTACTACAGTTCGGATGTTATACCCCACATCGTAAGTCAGAGGAATTATGTTTTTGATAAAATCAACTACAGCGCAAGCATCTATTATGATTCCGGGTATGTCTTCTGTATCGAGAACCAATACGATTTCAGTATCGTTTTTGCGCGATACATTGATTTTAACCTGGCTGACGCGGTCATCGACATGCATTTTATCGCAAACACCTGGTTTGTATGCGCGCATGCAAAAAACAGCATAATCATTTTAAAACACAGCAAATCTGTGGAACTCGTTTATATCGGCGAGGGTACGCTCGATTTCAAAGACAACGCGCTTTCGGTCTCAACCGTGTTCGATGACCCGGCCGGCCGCCAGAAAGTCATTCAATACGGCATTAAAAACGGCGTGCTTGGCGTCAGGACGTATTTCACAAAGATGGATCTGTCCAAAATCACATCGTCTGAAATCGCAGTCCATTCCTTTTTATATTCCATAAAAAACAGTATATTCGACGATGCGCTTTATTTTCTGGATTCCTCCCTTAACAACCAGACTTCCAGCGAAGACCTGAAAAACTTTTTCGGCGATTTTGAAAAAATACGGACTCATCTTTACCAGAACCGTATCAAATCCCCAAACATCTGCATCGCATTGTTCAGAAAAATATCCGAAAATCTCTTTATCGCCAAGACCTACTATTTTGACATCAACGTGGTGAACGATACTTATAAAATAGTGAACATCAGCGAATAATAGATACGGAATGTTTAAATACGGCAAAAATGGTTAAATAAACATTGAAACCGCAAAAGCACTGCACCTTTTGCGGTTTTCATAAAATATTCGCAAAATTATTTGGAGGAAAAATGCTGTTTTCGGTATATAACAACCTTACGTTTTTGATTATAGTTCCGGGCATCATACTGTCCATGTGGGCGCAATATAAGATCAGCAGAACGTATTCCACCTACTCCAAGATCCCGGGAACGAACCGTGTAACAGGATCTGAGTTCGTTTCGGTTGTGCTGAGGCAAAACGGCGTTACAGACGTGGCGATCAAACCGGTTAAAGGCAGTCTGACCGATCATTTTGATCCAAGGAAAAGAATCATATCCCTTTCGGAGGGCGTATATGCGTCCTATTCCATTGCGGCGGTTGCAATCGCAGCCCATGAAGCGGGACATGCCCTGCAGCACGCAAAGGGTTACGCGCCGATCAAGGTGCGGAGCGCGCTTGTCCCTGTTTTGAGCGTGGTGAGTTCGCTCGCCTTCCCTCTTTTGATCATCGGCGTGATCATGCGGTTTACTCCCCTCATATCCTGGGCGGCGTACGCATTTTTTGCCGTGTTCATTTTCCAGTTGGTTACCTTGCCCGTTGAAATCAACGCGAGCCGCCGCGCGCTGGCCAATATTGAGGCGTCGCATGTGCTCACCGGGGAGGAATACCTGGGGGCGAAAAAAGTGCTCAGCGCCGCGGCGCTCACATATATCGCGGCTCTGTTGACCGCGTTTTTGCAGTTTTTGAGTCTTTCAGCAATGTCTCGCCGCCGCTGAATGCGATTATTCTAAATAATATAGATGAGAAGCGCTTCCTGCCTTTTCCATTTCTTTCCTCCCCATATTTAACGCGAAATTTTTTGTTCACGGCAATTTTGATATTCATGTAGTAAGATTGTGCTAGTATTCCATTGTTTTATGGGTATTCCTCTTTTATTTTCGTCAGGGGGCCCAGGGAAGATTCCGATTTCTCCCCTTAGGGCCCCCTAACAACCCCCGTAACCCCATTTAATCGGCCCGCAGGGGCTCTGGGTCATACTCTCCAAGCCTTCTCCAATGCTTGCCCAATCGATTTTGTTATTTCATAAAATTTAACGCTGAATTCATTACCGATCTGTTACTCGATTTAATTTGATCACAATTGCAATATTGGTTAATGCTTTGTATTCCGCGACTTACATTATTATTCAAAGGCGGCTGCCCTCTTTATATGAAAAGGGCTCCAGCTTAAAAATGTCGCCCTTTTATCGGCTGTTTTTTAGCCGCCAATTGTTCTATGCTCTTTTGCGTTTATTGTTTGATGTACGTAAATGGGGACCCCGCCACAAGTACAACCGGTATTCGTTTATCGTGATACGAAATACGCGTGTTAATTTTGACCTTTTTTGTTGGTTTTCTTTGGTTTTACCTTTCTTTTTTCGAAAAGAAAGGTAAAAAAAGAGGACGGAAAATCTTCCGTCCCAAGCAAATAGGGGTATTGGGATTAAACATATAAAACTTGAATAAACGGGTTATATGGATTTATCCCGTTATTTGAATACCACGCTTGAGGGTTTTTGAAGCCGGATGTTGATATTCACGGCGTCGTCCTGCTCCTCAACGTCGCAATGCGCGTTTACTCCCGCGTCCTTGATCTGGTTGACAGCTTTTTTGATGGTATTGATATAGATCCTGTAATCGCGGAAAAGATACGCCAGTTTCTTGGTTACCGTTTCCCCGTCATACAGTTTCTTGATCTCCTGCTCCACCAATTGTTCGGTTTCACGCACAGACAGCGAGTTCTTTACAATGGTTTTGATCAGCCGGAGCTGCATTTCTTCGTTATGCAGCCGCAGCAGCGTACGCGCATGCCGTTCCGTGAGGCCCGACTGAACGATACAACCTCTTACATTTTTTGGCAGTTTTAAAATCCGAAGCTTGTTCGCTATGGTAGACTGGTTTTTCCCCAGCTTACGCGCAAGCATTTCCTGGGTAAAACCGTGTTCTTTCATGAGGCTCAGGTATCCTTCTGCTTCTTCAAAAAAGTGAAGGTTCTCCCGCTGCAGGTTCTCTATCATGGCAAGGATAGCGCTGTCCTGCTCTGCCGACGGTTCCAGAACGATCGCCGCGATAGATGTTTCCCCCAGCATCTTACAGGCGCGCAGCCTGCGTTCACCGGCAATCAATTCAAAATAACCACTTTCGGTTTTGCGCACGGTGATAGGCTGCAGCAGGCCGTAATTCCTTATGGAAGAAGCTAGTTCAGCTATACCTTCCTCATGAAAGGTTTTTCTGGGCTGGTTTGGATTCGGTTTTATATCGGATATCAGTATCGTACTCAAAACCGCTTCGCTGGTAGGCTGCTTGTCCGTCAATCTTGCAAATTTAAGCATAATAACACCCCTTTATATGCTATTTTCCAATATAACTTTAATTTCTGCATACTTTTTGGTTTTCCTTTCTGCCTTACAAAACTAGTGTCTATTCGATAAAACTAGTGGTAATCCGACACGGAATAAAGGGTATTCAGTCCCAGGGTAAACCCTGGTCCCCGCGCCTTTGGCATGTTTTACGCGGCAAGCCGCGTGATATTTAACCCTTTGATGCCCTGCCTCGCTCGGTCATGGCCGCGCAAGCGCGGCCGCGACCCTCGCTTCGTTGACCAATAAACTTTGTATTTTAGCTTTTCTTCTTTTTTTTTATGAAGTATAATAGATGATGATACGAATCCGCAGTTAAAAACGTTGCGTTTTTAACTTGCCGCATTTTATGCGGCAGCGGGCAAAGCCCGCGCGGATGCCGTGCAATACTATCCACTTGCGGCTTGGCCGCAACGGTAATCAAAGATTGCCGGATTAAAAACATGCAATGTTTTTAATCGCGGAATAGTATTATAAAGGAGTGTGAGATTTTTGGCAGTAACGATTGCGATTGCAAATCAAAAAGGTGGAGTCGGCAAAACCACCACTTCCATAAATTTAAGCGCCTGCATTGCCGAAATCGGCAAACGGGTATTATTGATTGATGTGGACCCCCAGTCGAATTCAACCAGCGGACTGGGTGTCGACCGGTCGCTCATTAAAAAATCATCCTACGATATACTTGTAAACAACGAACCGGCAAAAAACGCGATCATGCCCACAATGATGGAAACCCTCCATATTATTCCCGCCAATATCGACCTGGTGGGCGCTGAAATCGAGATGGTCGGCATGATGGCAAGGGAACATATGCTTAAAAAATCGCTTTCCGCCATACAGGACAACTACGATTACATATTTCTGGACTGCCCCCCTTCTCTCGGCCTGATCACTCTGAACGCGCTCACCTGCGCCAACAAGGTGCTTGTTCCCATTCAATGCGAATACTATGCGCTGGAAGGTTTGTCCCAGCTCATGAACACCATCAAACTTGTGCGCCAGAATCTTAATCCCTCGCTTGAAGTTCAGGGCGTCGTGCTCACCATGTTCGACGGCAGGACAAACCTGGCGATACAGGTGGTGGAAGAAGTTAAAAAATTCTTTCAGAACAAGGTTTACAATACCGTCATCCCGCGTAATGTCCGGTTGGGCGAAGCGCCCAGTTACGGCCTTCCCATCATCAGGTATGACGAGAAATGCCTTGGATCGGTGACTTATATGGATCTTGCGCGCGAATTTATTGTCAACGAGGAGGGGAACCTATGAAGAAAGCAGCATTGGGCAAAGGCCTGGGCGCACTCATCGGCGAGGAGGTTTCCGCGCCAGGCAAACCTTTCGAGGAAATTGACATTCAGTTGCTGGATACCGATCAAAACCAGCCGAGAAAAAATTTCAATCCTGAAAAGCTGGAAGAGCTCGCCCAGTCCATCCGTACACACGGCATCATGCAACCCCTTTTGGTTGTCCAGAACGGCTCCCGCTATACGATCATTGCGGGCGAACGGCGTTACCGCGCAGCCCGTCTTGCCGGGCTTTCCACACTCCCGGTCATTGTAAAAGAACTTTCAGATAAAGATATTTTAGAAATATCTTTAATCGAAAATATACAGCGTGAGGACCTGAATGCCATCGAGCAGGCGGAAGCTTTAAAAACCCTGATGGAAAACTACAGCCTTACGCAGGATGAAATCGCAAAACGGGTAGGCAAATCGCGAAGCGCGATCGCGAATCTCACGCGCCTGATCTCCCTTCCCGCGGAAATCAAACAGCTCGTTCAGCAAGGCGCCCTGTCCGCAGGCCATGCGCGCGCGCTTCTTCCGCTGGACGATCCTAAAAGAATAGCGGAAGCTGCGCATCTGGTGGTCAGCAGGGAATTTTCTGTCCGGCAGACGGAAGAATACATCCGCAAGCTTCTTGCCTCCCCCGCTTATCAGAATAAAACGCCGCAACGCCGCCCGCCCGAACTGGACGACGCGCAAAAAACGCTTTCCGAATTATTCGATACAAAGGTATCCTTATCGGGCTCGCTCAAAAATGGAAAAATTGTGATCGAATATTATTCCAAGGAGCAGCTTGAAACTATTTACGATAAACTATTAGTGAAGTGATTTTAAATTCATTATAAAAGCCGTCCGAATCCGGACGGCTTCATTTTTACCCTTTTTTAAAAAAAAAGGGTATCCCAAAGAAATAAAAACTCATTACAAAATTATTTTCATGATGAATGGTGTATATCACCCGGCAAGAAAGCCTGCTGGCGGCAAAGAAACAGTTGGTAATTGGAAAACGGCACATTGCAAAATGTACAAAGTTTGTATTTACGATTAAACTGCAGTCATGCCGTGAATACAGTAAAAATCTGCCGAAGCAACCAAGTCTATTGGGCAAACATGGAGACGGCCTGGGGAGAACGCAATTGGCCCTTAGCCCTCCTGAAAAAAAGATGTTTCACGTGAAACATCTTTTTTTAATATGACATAATTCGCGGCGTTTCAATGTTTCACGTGAAACATTTATACGACCCCGGACAGGAACGCGTACAGAAAATTCGTTTTGTAGAAAAATGTTGCGAGCACAGATTCGTTTAAAAACTTTGTTAATTCCGGCACTGAAACCAGCAGCATGACGACCGGAATGATCATCACAAACGCATACATCGCGAAGAAACCGCGTACGCCTCCGAGTATTCCCCCCACCAGACCGTCAAAATTCCTTAAAGCCGGGAACGGCGAGGAATAATACATGGAACTTAATATGAGCGATATAAATACTCTTGCCAGTATATAAATGATTAAAAACGATACGATATTTACCGTAATATTGGCCACCGTCAGATTCAGATAATCCGCAACTGTGGAAGAGCCCTTTGCAGCAAACGCCAGATTGCTCATGTTGTGTGAAAGCGCCTGCCCGAACGGCGCAGGAAGGTTTGCGTTGCTTACAATGTCATTGATCTGCTGCGCAGAGAGCGATTCCACGGATGTGCGTGCAAGTTCAACGGAAGATACCTTCTCTGATACGTCTGTCATATACAGCAAAAAGCTGTAAGTGGAGCCTTTTGCGATCTGCGCGGACAGCAGGGGCGCCGCGGCGGCGCCGATCATCCAGGAGGCAGCCATTCCGATTGTTGAGTACAGAGACATAAGGAAGCCTTTGTAGACTCCCTGCATCACATAGATGGCAATCAAAAAAAGTAATATATAATTGATAAAACTTAAATCCATATTTCCTCCATCTTGCCGTTAACCCAAAAAATCTTTTTACTGCGGCATATCAGCTGAGCTGGAATATATACGACGAGGAAGCGTCCCATATAACCGCATATTTGTTGCTGATTTTTTTTGCCGCCTCTATGGGCGTATCCAGCTTTATGGTTTTCGTTACCTGACCTGAATTATTATAAACGTAGATCGTATCTTTTGCAAATGCATACACGCCGTTTTGATTTATTATTGCTGTAAAAATTTCCCGAGGAAAATATATCATGATCTCGGAAAGCGAGGAATCCAATAGCTTCACCGAACTGATGCTGTCCGCTTCATCGGAGGATGACCGGGTTTTGTACAGCATCCGGATATTGTTGGCTTCTATGCTTTCGTCATAGGGCTGCCATCCGTAAATCAGCGTATCGTCTTTTTTTTCACCAAAGTAGGTATAGGATATCAGGCTGTTTGTGCCCGATGCGTAAATCGTGTCGCCCGTAATGTCGACTTTTTCTACAATCTGCGTATTTACTTCAATGCTGTTTGTGATTGTGCCATCCTGCTTAAAAGTGACGATATATGACGATGGAACGACCCCGGAAATGTCCAGGGAAAGCGTCCAGAACATGTCCGATTCTCCGTACACGCCAAAATCTATGATCTGACGGTCGTTCATATCTATTTCGCCGATGTTTTTGCCCGAAAGGTCATACATATAAATATAGGAATGTTTCTGTCCGTCGGAATCCTGCGTGGTGGTTAAAATGCCAACCGTATTTTTACCGCAGCGGATCGATACGATATCTTTGTCCAGATCGGTTGTAAACAGCTGCTTTTTATCATACGTAAAAAATTGAGCGGAGCGCTGTCCGTATGTGCAAATGATATTATCGGACGCAACAAAACCGGTTGTATTGCTGTCCACAGGCAATGTCCAAACGGTTGCTCCATCCAGATCCATCAAAGCAAGGCTGTTTTGGTTCTTATACAAAATACCGCTGCCGGAATATATTACATTATCTGGTAATTTAAGCTCGAGATCCTGAAGAACCGGCTTGTTGATCCGGTGTTCGGAAAAAAACAAAAAATAGACAGACAAAGCCGCAGCAACAGCAATGGCAATAAATAAAATAATTGCCATTCTTCTCCTAGCTATTTTTCTTCTGGATCTTTGATAATACATAATCTCCCCCGCGAGAAAAATCAACCAATTTATACTAATCCGCAGTTAAAAACATACAATGCTTAAAATCGCAGAATAGTATTATAGTATTCTTCACACATTATATATAATCCGGGGCAATAAATCAATTAGTGGTTTAAAAATAAGATGGAGTGTCGATATATGGCGTATTGGAGTGCGATTGAAGAATATGGGCTACTTCCTTAGCCGAGAGCCCGGAAACATTCAACAAAAAAATATTTTCATTATGATCAATCATGTTCAAAAGTCCCTCGGTCGTATGCCTTTTATATATATAGGAATCATATCTGCCAGTATTTTTGCTGCTGACAACCGTAAATCCCATTTTTTCCAAATCCATGGCGATACCTTTTGTATTCTCGTCATAGGCTACGATCATATTTTATAACCCCTCTTTATATGAAATATGTATTAGCTATTATGCATTGTTATGAAAAGTTATATACATACCAAGCTGGACGCGGTCCTATTTATTTGATATAATATACTGCGCGAAAAGAAGGTGTTGTTTTTTATGAAAATTACGAAAATGCACGGTCTTGGAAACGATTTTATTATGGCGCTGGCGGAAGATGCAAAAGATTACGATCTGCCCGGCCTTGCACGGGCGCTGTGCGCGCGGAGAACAAATGTGGGCGCGGACGGCCTGATCATCGCGGAGCCTTGCAGCGAAGCCGACATCAGGATGCGTATTTTTAATTCAGATGGAAGCGAAGCTGAAATGTGCGGAAACGGCATCCGCTGTTTTGCGCGCTACGTATATGACAAAGGGATCGTAAACAGGAATCAAATGTCAATCAGCACGCTGGCCGGCATAATGAAGCCGCTGTTGCTGTTTGAAAACGGGCAGGTTTCAGGCGTCACCGTGGATATGGGCTCTCCGGTGTTTGAAAATGAAAAGATACCGGTTGTATCCCGGGTTCCGGCAATTTCAAACAGCATTGAAGTGCTGGGGCGGAAAATAGACGTTTCAACAATACTGATGGGAGTTCCGCATACAATCGTTTATGCGGACGGGCCGGAGGAGCTTGACGTTTTGGAGTTCGGGCCTGCCATTGAGACGCACAGTGCGTTTCCGCAAAAAACAAACGTCAACTTTGTTCATGTAATTGACAAAAATACTCTCAGGATCGTAACCTGGGAGCGGGGCGCGGGCCTTACGCTTGCCTGCGGCACAGGATCCTGCGCGGCGGCGGTAGTTTCCGCTATAAAAGGTTTTACTCAAAAAAATGTAAATGTTTTGACCCAAACGGGAAAACTTGTGATAGAATATAAAGACACCGGTGAGGTGCTAATGACCGGACCTGCGGAGTATGTGTTTGCGGGCGAAGTATTAAGTCCGGATATAAAAACTGCTGCGCGCAGGTAAAAGACAATCGTCTACAGGAGAAAAGGATTAATGTTTGAATCATCTGGTAACAAAAACTTTGTTAATAGAGCGCATATAGGAGATTATGCGAAAATAGAATTTGATACATATGTCAACGTAAAAGGAAAGGAAGAGATCGAAGGCGTCGAATCTTCCATTCATTATATCCACACGGGTTCGGGAGAACCCCTCATCCTGATCCATGGGGTCGGGCAAAGTTTATACACGTTCCGCAACAATTTCGAAGAGCTGGGCGAACATTTTGCCGTTTTTGCAATCGATCTTCCAGGCCACGGTTATTCCGAGCGTCCGCAAATCAGCTACAGTGTGGAAGAAATCGCGCTTTGTATCGAAGCGTTTATGAATACGCTCAAAATACCCCGCGCCCATTTTTGCGCTTTTGGAGAGAGCGCCGCGTATGTGCTGGATTTTGCATTGCATAATAAAAAGCGGGCGGGCAATCTGATGTTTATCTCCCCGGTGATAGATTCCGCTCATTCCAAATATTCCGCGTATTTTCCGCTTGTATCCATATCATCCAAGCTTTTATTCACAAAGCAGTCATTCTTTAAGGACATGTCTTCTTTGTATTTTGACAGGACAATTCTGACTCCCGAAGTTCTGGAAGAGACTTACATGCCTTTCTGCGACAAGGAATTCCGTCAGATCATCAAATTTTACCAGCAGAATTACAACGACAGTGAAATTGCCGAAAAAATATTGGATATCCAAAACCATACGCTTGTAATCCGTGGGAACGACGATAAAGTCACTCCTCCGATGCAGGAAGGTTTGGCCGGATTCCCCATTCGGGACATGAAGACCTATACCATCCGCAACTGCAATTACCTTGTGCAGGAAGAAAAGGCGGACAAGCTGAATGAAGCAATCATTGAATTTTGCAATATGTATAAAGAAATACTGTAGGTTATTATTCTAAAAAACGAATGGATTAGGGATGCTCTATGTACAAGTTTTCGTCGGCCGGCGGTAATTTTTTGCCGGTTTCAGTTGATTTTATTAAAAATTACATGCCGTCCGCACCAGGCGACTATATCAAAGTATACCTTTTCGGCCTGCTGCAAGCGTCGGCCGGGAGCGAACTCTCCGTTCAGAGCATATGCAGATCACTTAATTTAACCGAAATTCAAATTGAAGAGGCCCTTCAGTACTGGAACAACAAGGGAATGGTTTCATTAACGGGAAACAATCCGACTCAGTGCGTGTTTTTGTGCGCCCAAACGGAAGAAGCGCCGCCAAATCCGAAATTATATGGCAACCAGAGCTATATTGCTGAAATCCAGTCCATTCTGGACCGTAATCTCAGTACAAACGAGATCAAGACTTTTCTTGATTTTACCGATGTTTACGGTTTGCCGCGCGAGATCGTTATCCGGCTTGTGGGGCATTGCAGCAGCGAAGCCGTTCGCGGCCGGAATGTTTCGGTATCCTATCTGGAAAAAATGGCCCTGAACTGGGCGGACGAAGGGATCGATACCCTGGAGAAAGCCGAAGCAAAGATCAGCTGCTACAACGCGATCACCAGCGGAGCCCTGCGCGTTTTAAGGCGGCTGGACGCCTCCTCCGGCAGGCTGCCAACCGCAGACGAGCAGGATCTCTATGAAAAATGGACGAAGGAATGGTGCTTCACACAGGATGCGATCCTGCTGGCCATGAGCGATACCACCGCGTCTTTAAAACCCAGCATGAAATATCTGGACGCCATCCTGAAATCCTACTATGAAAAAGGCATACAGTCCTCTACGGATCTTGACGCATACAAGCGCAGCCAGCTGAATTTAAACGAGCTTCTGATGTCGGTTTTAGAAGCGCTCAAGTATACCCGCAAGCGTATTACTCCCGAACTGGAAAACATGTACGCCAGTTGGACGGAAATGGGGTTCTCCCATGAATGTATCCTTCTGGCCTGCGAACAAACCGAGAAAATGGGGAACCGTTCCGTCAAAAAAGCGGACTTGCTTCTGAACGAATGGCAGCAGGCCGGGATCACTCAGAAGGCCGATATCTTAAAATACGTACGCAGCCAGAACAAGGTGGATAAAAAGATCGAACAGGTTTTTGAATGCGCGGGCATCAATAAAGCGGTCAGCGATATCGACCGCAAGAATTACCTGAAATGGACGCAGGAGCAAATGCTTTCGCACGATGTCCTGCTCTTCGCAGCGGAAATAAGCTCCATCACGCAAAACCCGCTTGCTTACATGACCCGGATCCTGCAGAACTGGGCCTCAAGCGGCATCAACACGCTGGAAAAAGCGCAGAAACAGAATCTTTCCATTCTGTCGGGTAAAAAAGCCGCGGGAGATTACGAACAGCGGGTTTATTCCAAAGACCATTTTGAGAAAGACAGAGTGGATTCCGATAATATTCTGGAGGGGTTCTATGAATAATAAAACCGCTGCCGAGGTTATCGCTGAATTCCGGAATGAGCGGGTCAATAAAAAATACTTAAGCCAGTTAGCGGTGGACGCCATTCCCGGCATGTCCGAATTAAAGGCGCGCAAGAAGAAACTTTTACAGGAAATCCTTTCGGGTTCAATCAAAGATTTAAACAAAACGGATATGGAAAAAGAGCTGCATGAAATAGAACAGCGTGAGCTTTCCCTGCTCGGTTCTCTTCAAGCCGGCTCCAAATGCCAAAAATGCAGCGATACCGGCTTTATAGACGGCAGCTTATGCCAGTGCCTGCGGGACAAAATATACCGGGAAGTTTACGGCGCAGCCGATATCGATTCCTTGTCCGAGAGTTTTGATATATCGGACAGGTCAAAATTCAGCTCATCTTTCAAATGCAAAAACGGGTCCACGCAGCGTGATAAATATATTGCCTTGGAGAATTACGCCCGGTCATATGCGGAAAAATTTCCTATAAACAGCAAGCCGAACTTATTTTTTACAGGGAACACAGGCCTTGGAAAAACATTCATTCTTCGGTCTGTCGCCAAATATGTGCATGACAAGGGAGAGGACGTTCTCCTGATTGATGCATCCGACCTGTTTTCCGTTTTCCACAGGCACCGGCTGGGCTATGACATTGGACTCGAATCCCTGCAGAATTGTTCGCTGCTTTTAATAGACGACTTAGGCGTGGAACCGTCCACGCAGAATGTCACGGTCGAATATCTTCTCGACCTTTTGAATAAAAGGATCGACCAGAAAAAGCATACTGTAATAGCAACCAATTTAAGTTCGGACAATATCAATTTAAGATACGGCGAACGCGTCTATTCCCGCATCCGCTTCAAGGATGTGTGCGATCAGTTGGTATTTGAAGGGGAAGATATCCGCATTCAATAAAGCTACAGCGGATTTTTTAATATTCTTGCGAACCGTCTTGGATACCCTTTGGGGGTCTCTTTTATTTTGTCAATCACCAGTACAACATGGTTGTTCCCGGCTGCTCCCGGCTTTATTTCCCGGAATGCGCCTCCCAACTGTCCGAGAGCGCCTTTCGCCTCATTAAGTTCTTCTTCCCATTCGGCTTTATACGCAAGAAAAATACCGCCTTTATGTACAAAAGGCAGGCAGAGCTCCAGAAGCATCCTGAGGGACGCTACCGCGCGGGATACGCATACGTCAAAGGAGTCCCGCAGGGGCCCGAGCGCAATCTCCTCCGCGCGCCCGCAAATAATTTCCGCGCGGACGCCTGCTTTTGCGGCTGCGGACTCAACAAAATTCATCTTTTTGGCGACCGAGTCAAGAAGAGTTATCTGTATATCCGGACGCGCGATCTTAAGAGGGATACCGGGGAAACCGGCGCCCGTCCCAACATCTATCACCTTCGCGTTTTGCGGTATATAGTCCTCGCAGAAAATGCTGTCGTAAAAATGCTTGACCGCCGCCTCGTCCTCGTCTGTGATCGCGGTCAGGTTTATATCCCTGTTGGCCTCCGCAAGCATCCGCCAATAGTCAAACATCATCTCCGCCTGTCCGCTGCTCAGGCCGGGGGCCAGTTCCTGCAACTTATCCTTGAACACAGCTTTCAACCTCTTCTTCCTGCGCCGGCTGCCTTGCGGTCCCTTTTGAAAAATAGACAAGCAGTACGGAAATATCCGCCGGAGAAACTCCGGATATCCTGGACGCCTGCCCTATATTGGCAGGTTTCATCGAGTTTAGTTTGAGCTTTGCCTCTATTCTGAGCCCGGGCACCCTGCTGTAATCAAAGTCTGGAGGAAGCTTCTTTCCCTCTACACTTTTGAACCGCTCCACCTGCTGCGCCTGTTTTTTAATATAACCGGCGTATTTTATTTGTGTCTGCACCTGCTCTACCACATCCTGCGGCAATTCCGGCACCTGAAGGCCCATTTTTGTGAAATCTGCGTATTCAATATCAGGACGCGCCAAAAGTTCGGAAAGTTTCATGCCCCTTGTATCGCAACCGAAAAATGCCGTTGCCGAACTGGAGCTTACTGTTTCTGCCTTAAGGCGTACCATTTCTCCGCGCACCTGATCCATTTTCCTCATATAGACGTCATACCGCTGATCGGTTACCAGGCCCGCATCCCTTCCTATCTGCGTAAGCCGCGCATCCGCATTGTCCTGCCGCAGCAGCAGGCGGTATTCCGCCCGCGAAGTCATCATCCTGTAGGGTTCCCTCGTGCCCTTGGTCGCAATATCGTCCACCAGTACGCCCAAATATGCGTCCGCGCGGCCAAGTATTACCGGAGGCCTGTTTTTTATATACAGCGCGGCGTTCATACCGGCCAATAAGCCTTGCGCGGCAGCTTCTTCATATCCTGACGTGCCGTTGATCTGCCCGGCACAGAAAAGGCCGGGCAGTTTCTTTGTCTCCAGGCTCAATTTCAGTTGCGTCGGATCAATGCAGTCGTATTCGATCGCATATGCGGTGCGTACAAAATGCACGTTTTCCAGTCCCGGGATCGTCCTGTACAATTCTTTTTGCACATCCTCGGGAAGGCTGGAAGACATCCCCTGCACATATATTTCATTGGTATCCGCTCCTTCGGGCTCCAGAAAAAGCTGATGGCGCTCCTTGTCCGGAAATTTTACCACCTTATCTTCGATAGACGGACAGTAACGAGGGCCCACTCCATCGATTTTTCCACTGTACAGGGGGCTTCTGTGTATATTGTTCCGGATGATTTCATGGGTCTTTTCGTTCGTATAAGTTAAATAGCATGGCAGCTGGTCCCGCACGATATTGCCGGACAGAAAAGAAAACGGAACGATTTTTTCATCACCGTACTGTGGGATTGTTTTTGAAAAGTCTATGGAACGCGCATCCACCCTTGCCGGAGTTCCCGTCTTGAACCGCTGCAGGGCAAATCCAAAGTCGGCGAGGCTTCCGCTCAGGGAATTCGCGGGCGCGAGTCCCGACGGTCCCATATTTGCCGAATATTCGCCGATAATGACACGGCTTTTCAGATACACTCCTGTTGCAAGCACAACGGCCCTGGCTGCGTATTCACCGCCGGTTGCCGTTACAACGCCTGCGGCCCTGCCGCCCTTCTCCAATATGCGTACAACTTCACCCTGTATCAGCCGGAGGCGGGGCGTGTTTTCCAGGGCCTTTTTCATTTCCGCCTGGTATCTTTTCTTGTCCTGCTGCGCGCGAAGCGAATGCACAGCCGGACCTTTCGCCGTGTTCAGCATTTTGATCTGCAAAAAAGTAGCGTCTGCGCAAAGCGCCATTTGTCCGCCAAGCGCGTCCACTTCGCGCACCAGATGGCCTTTTGCCGTCCCGCCGATTGCAGGATTGCAGGCCATCAGAGATATACCGTCCATATTGATTGTAAATAAAATGGTTTCAAGTCCCATTCTTGCGCCGGCCAGCGCCGCTTCCACGCCGGCGTGTCCCGCGCCCACCACGATTAAATCGCATTCTTCCGCTTTGTACATCCTCTATTTCCCCAAACAAAATTTGTCAAATATCCTGTTTATAATTTCTTCCGTCACCGTATTGCCGGTGATTCCGCCCAGATCGGTCCACGCGCAGTTCAAATCGATTGTAACGCAGTCCATATCCATCCCGGCGGCAAGGGCATTTAAACCTTCCTCAATATGGTTTGCCGCCGAATTCAAAAGGTCGCGGTGGCGGATATTGGTTACAATAACGCCTTCCGCGGCAGTTTTATCCGCAACAGCAAAATCATACAGCGCATCGCGCAAAACTTCAATGCCATTTCCTGTAAGGGCTGAAACCGGTATTATTCTATGGGCGCCGAAACGGCTGCGGATTACTTCTTCGGTTGCCGCCTGTCCAGCATCCGTTTTATTCAAAACGATCATCCTGTTTCCTGTAACATGCCGGAACGCTTCCATATCGTCCCCGTCAGGTGCTTTTGATGCGTCCAGCACAAAAAGCGTCAGGTCCGCAGCAGCGACCGCGTCTACCGACCGCTTGACTCCAAGGGCTTCCGCTTCATCTGACGCGGATCTGATTCCTGCAGTGTCCACAAGGTTCACCGCAATGCCGCGAACAGACAGGGCTTGTTCCACGGTATCTCGCGTAGTGCCCGGATTTGCCGTTACGATCGCTCTTTCCCGCCCCAAAAGAGCATTTAAGAGGGAAGATTTCCCTACGTTCGGCTTTCCGGCAATCGCCACCAAAAGCCCTTCCTTTATGATTTTTCCCGTATCGTATGATTGCGCCAGCTTTCTGATTTCCGACATAAGCTCACTGAGATACGGAACCGCCTTCTTAACGATCGAAAGCTCAAGATCTTCCTCCGGATACTCTACCGCAGCTTCCACCTCCGCTAAGATATCGGAAAGAGAATCCTGAAATCCCAGTATCGTATTCTTCAATTGTCCCTGCAGCTGGGACTGCGCCGCGCGCGCGCCGGCGTCCGAGGAGGCGGATATAAAATCGCAGACTGCTTCGGCTTGCGTCAGATCCATTTTGCCGTTCAGAAAAGCCCGCCTGGTAAATTCCCCGGGCTGCGCAATACGCCCGCCGCTGTCCGTTATGCATTTCAAAATGTCATAAACCCCCCACGCGCCTGCATGGCAATATATTTCAACCGAATCTTCACCGGTATAGGAAGCGGGCGCTTTAAAATAAACCGCCAATACCTCGTCCACCACCCGGCCGGCCGATACAATATTGCCGTGCACCATAAGCGCGTGCTTCATTTTTTCGCTTTTGTCAAAAATCCGGCTTATGATTTCTCTCGATTTATCGCCGGATATTCTTATCACCGCAATCGCGCCTGACCCCGGAGAAGTCGCCGGCGCGGCGATCGTATCATCCGTCATATCCATCCTCTTTCATTTTTAGATAAAAAAGACTGTAACCCATGCTACAGCCTTTGATAGATTCGACGTTATCCCCTGCGCTTAGTCCGGATAACCACTCTTCTGAACGGTTCCTCTCCCTCGGAAATCGTTTCCACTCTCGGATGCGACTGCAGGGTGGCGTGGAGAATCCGGCGTTCATAAGGATTCATGGGCTCAAGCGTTACCTTGCGTCCGGTTTTCGATACTTTCTGGGCTATCCTGTTAGCCAGCCGGACCAGCGCTTCTTCCCGTTTTTCACGGTAGTTCTCGGTATCCAGCATAACTCGCCTGTAATCCTGCTTGCCCTTGTTGAGGACAAGGCCCGTAATGTACTGAAGCGCGTCCAGCGTTTCGCCCCTACGGCCGATCAGCGCCGCGGTATCCTTGCCTTTTATCACAATTTTATCTATTTCGCTGTTCTGCACGGTCACGCAAAATGCATCAACCTGCATTTTTTTAAACAGTTCGTTCAAAAAGCCTTCCGCAGCACTGGGCACGGCAGCCACCGTTTCTTCCTTTACACTGCTTTCGGTCTCTTTTTTATATTCTTTAGGCGCACGGTATTCCATTTCCCTTTCGGAGGATTGCCTGTGCGGTTCCTGCTTTTTCGGTTTTTCTTCTGTAACTCCGGCCGTTTCGTTTTTGGGGATCATGCGTACTACCGCGCTTTTTCCGATCCCGAAAAGTCCTCTGCCGTCATGTACGATTTCAATTTCAACTTCATCTATACTTAGCCCAAGCTCGTTGAGCCCGTTGAATATCGCCTGGTCCACAGTCTTGCCTTTTACTTCCAGGGCTGCCATATTCATTTCCTCCTATCATAATGTAAACCTATTTATTTTGCACAGCTATTTCTTTGGATTTTGCACGTTTTTTTGAAATATAATCAACAAGCTTCGCCTGCCCGAACGCATATGCGGAAGATATTGTCCAATAAAGCGCGAACGATGCGGGAGACGTCAAACAAATCACCACTGAAAACAGCGGGAAAAAGTACATCATAAACTTTCCGCCGGGCTGGCCCTGCGTCTGCGGACCTGCGCCGCCCGCAGCCCCCAGATCCGAAAAACCGCCGAACTTTTGCTGCAGGAACAACGATAGTCCCGATAACGCCGGCAGTATAAACCAGCCGTTGGAGAAACCGGCAAGGCCGGCGTTTGCCACTATTTCATTCGCCATCGGCGTGTACACCGCGTCGTTTACCGTAATCGCTCCGGTCTGGAAGGAGATGAGCCCCTGCGTCTGCAGCATGGACAGTATCTGCGGCGATATGTACGACGCGTTGGACTGTACAAAACCCAGGAAATCCTGGGTGTTGGGCAGTATCGAATAAAAGCCGCTGTCCGGCTGCCAGAAATTATGGACCCAAAGCATGGAAGGCAGCGAAACCGCCTGTGTGCCGTAATGCGATGCTCCAAGAAGCATACTGATCATTTGGTCTGTCTGAAGAATTCTCATCGCTCCGAAAAACGCGAACCAGATAGGAAGCTGAATCAGCGCCGGTAAACAACCCATAAACGGATTTACGCCCATCTTCCGGTAAAGTTCCTGCTGCTTCTGCTGCATTCTCTGCGGATCGTTTGCATAACGCTTCTGTATGGACTGCAGTTCCGGCCCCAGCGCCGCCATCTTTTTTGAATTGTCGCGTTGCCTCTTGTCCAGCGGGAATAATACAAAACGGATAATCACCGTTAAAATGATGATCGCTACCGCATATGTCAAACCCCATCCGTGAATGCCGTTTAAGGCATTGACGAAAAGATCCGATATAAAGTTGTTATATAAAAAATCCATCAGTTTCCTCCGTTGGGAACTATTATCTTTTGCATGTCAAAGCGCTTTTATCTCAAGGTACAGGATCGTACCCGCCCCGGCAGAAAGGATTGCACCTTAATATCCGCCATATGGCAAGACCCGTCCCTTTGAGCGCGCCGTGTTTTATGATCGCTTCCTTTGCATATGCGGAACAGGTAGGGGTAAACCGGCATTGCGCGCGCAGATAGGGTGAAAGCGCCGCCTTGTAAAAATCGATCAATAGGATCAGAACCCTTTTCACCGTTTTTCCTCCGCGATCAATCCGTGTTTATTCAGTAAATAACGCATTTCTTCCTTAAGTTGCGCATACGCCGCATTTTCAATGGAAGTCCTAGCGATAAATATGATGCAGTAATTTCCATTCATCAGCGGCAGCAGTTCGCGAAAGGATTCCTTCAGCCTGCGCCGCACCTTGTTGCGTACCACGCTTTTTCCGATTTTCCGGCTTACCGAGAACCCTGCCCGGATACCGCCGTAATTGCTTTTCGCAACCACAGCAACCAAATGCCGGGCAGAGCGGGGATTCCCCTTACGATAAACGAAATTGAATTCCTTGTTTTTTTTAAGAGTATTGATCAACTATTTACGCCGATAATACCTTTCTGCCTTTTGCACGCCTGCGCTTCAAAACATTTCTGCCGTTTGCCGTCTTCATTCTCTGGCGGAATCCATGTACTTTGCTGTTTTGTCTTTTCTTTGGCTGGTATGTTTGCTTCATGTTTTTACTCCTCATTTACTCGATAGATAGACGAATATATTATAGATGTTTTTAAAAAAAGTGTCAACAACGAATGTCACTGCGCGCCCTGTTTTCACATTTCCATTATGGGGTCAAAGCATATGTCACGGCCTCCGAAATATGCAATTCCACCTGTACACCCCAGCCCAATTGTGCTATGATAGGTGTATGCCATGCAATTCAATTGGAGGAAAAAATGAAGCTGTTTAGCCAGTTGTGGGAACGCGCACTTTTATATTTGGAGGAAGACCTCAATACATTCCAGTTCAACGTTTGGATCAAGGAATTAAAGCCGGTCCGGGAAGAGGGCGATAATTTCTATTTTGAAGTTTCCACCCTTATGCAAAAAAACTTAATGAACGAAAAATACAGCGAGAAAATAAAGGCGGCCATGCAAATGGCTTACGAGGATATTCTCGATATTTCAAATCCTCATATCACGCCGTATTTTCTGATGGAGTCCGAGTACACCAAGCTGGAAGAAAAAGACAAGGAAGAAACCGAAGAAAAAAAGAAAATCAATTACCGAAATATTCCGCTCGATCCAAACAATACGTTCGATACGTTTGTTGTCGGTGAATGCAACCATTTTGCAAACCAGATGGCGATCAACGTTGCACAGGCCCCCGGCCGGACATACAATCCTCTTTTCCTGTACGGCGGCCCAAGCCTTGGAAAAACGCATCTGATCCACGCGATCGGCAATTTTATACTGGACAAGAATCCGGACGCAAAAATCGTTTATGTTTCAAGCGAAACATTCATGAACGAACTTATCAGTATGCTTCGCGTCACCAACAATAAAATGGAAGTCGACGTGCGCGAACAGTTCCGCAACCGGTACCGCAAGGTGGATATTCTTCTGGTGGACGATATCCAGTTCCTGGCAGGCAAAGATTTTATCCAGGATGAATTTTTCCATACGTTCAACGCGCTGCACCAGCTGGGCAAACAGATCGTAATATCGTCGGACAAGCCTCCTCACGAACTCCAGAAAATGGAGCAGCGTCTTTTATCCAGATTTGAATGGGGAATTACTGTGGATATCAAACCGCCCGATTACGAAACCAGGACGGCTATACTCATGCGCAAGGCCCAGCTGATTGTCCGCAAGGACGAAAATATCCTGCCCATTCAAAATGAAGTATACCATTATATAGCGTCCAAAATTACAACGGATATCCGCAAGCTGGAAGGCGCGCTCCGCAAGGTCATCATGTACGCCGAGTTCAACCGGGAGGGCATGAAGCTCAAGAAAATAGATCTCGCTCTTGCGGAAAAAGCCCTTGAAAATTACCTGAACGACGCCAAGCCAAAGGTCCTGACTCCTTCCTTTATTATTGATATGGTTTGCCGCCAGTTCAACATCAGGCCGGAAGAGATCAAGGGAAAACAAAAAAACAGGGAGTTTGCATATCCCAGGCAGATCGCCATGTACATTCTTCGGAACGTTACCGAACTTCCCTATGTGAAAATCGCCGAACTGTTCGAAAAGAAGGACCATACCACCGTGATCTACGCTGTGGATAAAATTTCGCAGCAAATGGACGAAGATGTTGAAACAAAGAACATAATCGAGGATTTGATTATGAGGATAAAACAATAAACAATTGCGAATAAAAATGTGTGCATATTTTTTTTACCGGAATCATAGAATAATAAATTGCACAAATTTTCTACAAAAAAAACATACTTATTCTTGGTATTTTTACAAAGTATGCACCGCGGCAAACAGCATCAGAAAGGGAAAAATCAGGCATTTTCACTTTTTCACACCCCCTACTACTGCTACTGCTACCTATACTAAAGTGATAATTGGAGGACAACGGCATGCATTTTATCAGTACGAAATCAGAAATACTAAAGGCAATCAATATCGTCACAAAAGCGACATCCAAAATGCAGAAAACTATACTGGAATGTATTCTTTTTCAATGCACGCAAACGGGGATCACGCTGAAGGCAACCGACATCTCTATTTCCATCAAAACAAAGCTGGAAGCGGAGGTATTGAAAGAAGGCGAGGTTGCGATACCTGCAAGGTTCTTATATGAGATCATCAGCAAGTTTCCGGAAAGCGACGTATCCTTTCATATGCTTACCGAGAATACCATCGAGATCAGCTGCATGAATTCCAAGGTCAATATTCAAAGCATGAACGCTTCGGAGTTTCCCGCTTTTCCGGAAATCAAAACCGAAAATACGGTGAAGGTTCAGGAAAAAGTGCTGAGAGAGATGATCAACCAGACGATTTTTTCTGCGGCGACTTCGGAAGACAAGCCGATACTGACGGGCGTTATGTTTCATATCGAAAAAGACAGCCTTGAGATCGTTGCGCTGGACGGATACCGTATGGCGGTACGGAATCAGCAGGTGATATCCGAAATCGAGGCGTCCTGTGTTGTTCCGGCAAGAACCGCCCGTGAAATTTCAAGGATCGTTGAAGATACCGAGAGAAACGTTAAAATCACTGTCAGCGGAAATATGGCGCTGTTTGAAATTAACGGCACGGAAATATATAGCCGGCTGCTGGAAGGAGAATATATCAAATACAAAAATCTTCTTCCCAAAAGCCATAAAACAGAGATCATCGTGGAAAAGGATATGATCCGCGATTCCATAGAACGCGCGTCCGTTCTTGCACGCGAAGGAAACAACAACCTTGTAAAAATGGATATCAGAGACAATATTCTCTATATTTCCTCCAACTCGGAGATCGGGAACATAGACGAAAATATTCCGGTGATGCAAACCGGAGACAACCTGATGATCGCATTTAACGCAAAATATATATCGGACGTTTTGAAAAGCATCGAGGACAAGGAAGTCAAACTGGAGTTCAACACGCCCATCAGCCCGTGCCTGATTGTAAAGCCGGGCAGCGAAGCGTATCATTATCTTATTTTGCCCGTACAGGTCCGGTAGATAAATGGTCATCGAGTCTTTATTCCTACGCAATTTCAGGAATTATGAGAAGCTCGAAATCACGGATTTTTCATCCGAACTGAATGTTATTGCCGGAAAAAACGCGCAGGGAAAAACCAATATCATAGAGGCGATTTCCTATATCGCGTCAGGCAAGTCGTTCCGGTCTTCCCGGGACGCTTTTGCAATCAGGGAAGGCGAAACGCAGGCGTATGTGCGCGCCGTATACTCTGAAGGCGGCGTTCGGCGAAACGTTGAAATGCTGCTGCAGAAAGGGCGCAAAAAGGCGTTCAAAATAGGCGGGGAAACCGTCAAAAAAATGAGCGAATTGTACCACGCGCTTTCCGTGGTAATATTCTCCCCCGAGGATCTTAAGATCGTAAAGGAATCCCCCCAGCTGCGCCGGCATTTTCTGGACGAGGAGATTTGCAAGATACGCCCGTCCTATCTGGACGCGCTGAAAAAATTCCAGAATATTTTAAGCGAAAAAAGCGCCGCGCTCCGTCAGTATAAGGACAATTCCGCCCTAGTGGACGCATACAACGAACAAATGGCCGGATACATCGCCGTGATACTCAAAAACCGGGAGAGCTATTGCGAAAAACTGACGGAAAATATCGGCGGCGTGCTTGTCACAATGGAACTGGGCGAAAAAATCGAGTTCAAATACCTGCCTACCGTACAGAAAGACGACGTTATGTCCGCCCTTCAAAAGATCAAGGCAAGGGAGATCGAGGAAAGGCAGTGCCTCATCGGTCCCCAGCGGGATGAAGTCGGTATTACCGTAAATGGAAAGGAAGCCAAATTTTTCGCTTCCCAGGGGCAGATCCGTTTAGTGATGCTGGCAACCAAGATCGCCGCCGTCAGGATCATCCAGGATTCGACCGGCCGGGTTCCGGTTCTTTTATTGGACGATGTGTTTTCCGAACTGGATATTGACCGGAAAACATGGGCGGTTCGTAATTTAAAAGGAATGCAGACCTTTATTACGACCGCAAATATTGCCGAAGCGCAGAAAATAAACGGCAGAATATACGGCGTAAAAGCCGGCTGCGCATTCCCCATGGCAAGGCCGTAGGGGGGGTCGCGCATACTTTTACGCGGTTAATTCTTTGACTAGAAAGCTCATTTATGCTATACTAAAATAGTATAAAAAGGAGCTTTTTTATGTCGTTACATATTGGTGGTAAAAAGGAAATAGCGGAAAAGAAGATTCTTTTCATTCTGGATTACGAGCAGGCAATGAACAATGCGGATAGCAGCATGTTTTTAAAAAACAACTGTGGATCCCAGGAAGATATAGAAAATACCCAAACAAAAAAATCAATTGTGGTAACGGAAACGAACGGGAAAATAGAAATTTATTATTCCCCTATTTCTTCCGTTACCCTTGCGGGGAGATGTAGATATGAGTGGACAGAATAGCAGCAGCGAGCTTTATGACGAAAGCCAGATACAGATACTGGAAGGCCTTGAGCCTGTACGGAAACGGCCCGGTATGTATATCGGCTCGACAGATGAAAGAGGGCTGCATCACCTTGTTTATGAAATCGTAGATAATTCGATAGACGAGGCAATGGGCGGTTACTGCGACAAGATCGACGTAACGCTCTACGAAGACGGATCCGTAGAAGTAGTGGACAACGGAAGGGGCATACCCGTAGGGATGCATCCCGTGGCGGGCGTTTCTACGCTGGAGGTGGCGCTTACCATGCTGCATGCCGGCGGTAAGTTCGATGGGACAGGCTACAAGGTTTCGGGCGGGCTGCACGGCGTGGGCGTTTCCGTAGTGAACGCGCTTTCAAAAAAGCTGATAGCAACAGTCAAAATTCACGGATTCGAATACAGGCAGGAATTTGAGCGCGGAACCAAAACTACTGAGCTTACTACCATAGGCGAGACTGACCTTAGGGGTACAACCATACGGTTTTATCCTGATGAAGAGATATTCGAGACCGTTGAGTTTTCGTTCGATACCCTTTGCAGCCGGTTCCGTGAAATGGCGTTTTTAAACGCCGGCGTCAAAATAACCATTCAGGACAAGCGCTCCGGACAACCGGCCGAAAAGGAATACTGCTACGAGGGCGGTATCAAATCCTTTGTCAAATATTTAAATAAAAACAAATCGCCCCTGTTTGAGGATCCTATTTATCTGACGTCCGTTGCCGAAAACGGCACGTCGGTGGTTGAGGTTGCCATGCAGTACAACGAGGGATACAGCGAGAATATTTTTTCGTTTGCCAACAATATCTCCACCCACGAAGGCGGCACGCATCTCAATGGGTTTAAGGCGGCCTTGACCCGGGTGATAAACAACTATGCTCAAAAATACGGATATGTGAAGCAAAGCGAAAGCAATTTATCCGGTGAAGATATCAGGGAAGGCCTGACTGCAATCATCAGCGTTAAGCTGGTTGATCCGCAGTTCGAGGGCCAGACCAAAACCAAACTGGGTAATTCCGAAATGCGCCCCCTGACAGACAGCGTTGTTGCCGAAGGCCTTTCGGCTTTTCTGGAGGAAAACCCGCAGATGGCGCGCGTGGTCATCGAAAAATGCCTGACCGCCAAACGCGCGCGGGAAGCCGCCAAAAAAGCGCGGGAATTGACGCGCCGGAAAACGGCTCTGGAATCCACCTCATTACCCGGGAAATTGGCGGACTGCAGCGAAAAAGACGCCTCGAAATGCGAGATATTCATCGTTGAGGGCGACAGTGCGGGCGGAAGCGCAAAGCAGGGCCGCGACCGCCGGTTCCAGGCAATACTGCCGCTTCGCGGCAAGATTCTCAATGTAGAGAAAACCAGGCAGGACAAGGCTCTTTCCAATAACGAAATCAAGGCGATGATCACTGCGTTCGGCGCGGGGATCAGCGACGAATTTGATCTGGAGAAACTGCGGTACCATAAGATCATCTGCATGACGGACGCGGACGTGGACGGAAGCCATATCCGTACACTGATGCTCACGTTCTTTTACCGGTTCATGCGGCCCCTGATAGACAAGGGCCATGTGTATATCGCTCAGCCGCCGCTTTATAAGGTAAACAAGGGCAAAACCGAAAAATATCTTTACAGCGAAGAGGAATTGAGAAAATACATCGATGAAATCGGCGAAGGCGCCTCTATCCAGCGGTACAAAGGCCTCGGAGAGATGAACGCCGAACAGCTTTGGGAAACCACAATGGATCCTGAAACGCGCATACTGCTGAAAGTGGACCTTAAGGACGCGATAGACGCGGAGGAAACGTTCACCATGCTGATGGGAGACAACGTCATGCTTCGGAAAGAATTTATTGAGCAAAACGCCAAACTGGTTTCCAATCTGGATATATAGCTTAAATGCGAAAAGAGGAGAGTGCAATATTGGAAACGAATAAGATTATTCCAATCGATTTAAATACAGAAATGAAAAAATCGTTTATGGCTTATGCGATGGCAGTCATCATCAACAGGGCGCTGCCTGATGTGCGGGACGGATTAAAGCCGGTGCACAGGCGCATCCTGTATTCCATGAGCGAGCTTTCCATGTTTCCGGATAAACCGTACAGAAAAAGCGCGCGCCTGGTCGGCGACGTTCTGGGTAAATACCATCCCCACGGCGACTCCTCGGTATACGACGCGATGGTGCGTATGGCCCAGAATTTCTCCATCCGTTATATGCTGGTGGACGGACACGGCAATTTCGGATCGGTGGACGGCGACGGCGCCGCGGCGATGCGGTATACCGAAGCGCGTATGTCCAAGATCACGATGGAACTTCTCCGCGATATCGATAAAGATACCGTAGATTTTTATCCGAACTTTGACGAAACGCTGGAACAGCCCGTGGTTTTGCCCGCCAGGTTCCCCAATCTTCTGGTGAACGGCACGGGCGGCATCGCCGTGGGCATGGCGACTAACATACCGCCTCATAATCTGGGTGAGACGGTTGACGCGGCAATCGCTCTCATAGACAATCCGGATATAGAAATCAGCGAACTGATTAAATACATGCCGGGCCCGGATTTCCCCACCGGAGGCATTATTATGGGCACTTCCGGGATACGCGATGCATATATGACGGGGCGCGGCAGGATACGCGTGCGTGCCCGCGCCGAAATAGAACCGCTCGGGGATTCGCGTGAGCAGATCATCGTGACCGAGATCCCATATCAGGTGAACAAAGCCGCACTGGTGGAAAAAATCGCGGAACTGGTCCGTGAAAAACGGCTGGACGGCATTTCCGACCTGCGCGACGAGTCCGACAAGTCGGGCATGCGCATCGTTATAGAACTCAAGAAGAATACAAACGCAAACGTCGTATTGAACAGGCTCTATAAGCATACGCAGATGCAGGATACGTTCGGCGTTATAATGATCGCGCTGGTGGATTCGGAGCCGAGGGTTTTAAACCTCAAGGAAGTCCTTTATTATTATCTCGAGCATCAGAAAGAAGTTATTGTCCGCCGTACCCGGTTTGAACTGGAGAAAGCCAAAAAGCGCGCGCATATACTGGAAGGCCTCATAATCGCGCTTGACAATATCGACCGTATCGTGGAACTCATCAAGAAATCGCCCGATCCGAACACGGCCCGCGTCTCGTTGATGGAAACATTCGGCCTCACTGAGATCCAGGCGCAGGCGATTCTGGATATGCGGCTGCAAAGGCTGACGGGACTCGAGCGCGACAAGATCCTGGCTGAATACGATGAATTGTTAAAAACCATTAAACACCTGGAGGATATCCTTCAGTACCCCCAGATGGTACTGGATATCATAAAAGAAGACCTTCTGGAGATCAAGAAAAAATACGCGGATCCGCGCAGGACCGAGATTACCTACGATGAAGACGATATTGATCTGGACGAGCTTATTGAGCGCGAAGAAATGGCCGTCACCCTCACCCATTTCGGGTATATAAAGCGGATCAGCCTGGAAAATTACCGCGCGCAGAAGCGCGGCGGCAAAGGCATCTCCGCTTTATCCACAAGGGAAGAGGATTTTGTGGAAAACATTTTTGTTACGAGCACGCACAACCAGATCCTTTATTTTACCAACTTGGGCAAGGTGTATATGCAGAAATGCCACCAGATACCCGAGGCGGGCAGGCAGGCCAAGGGCACGGCCATTGTCAACCTTTTGAACCTCGATCCCAATGAGAAGATTTCCGCCATATTCCCTGTCGCGGAGTTTGAGGAAGACGCCAATCTGGTCATGATTACCAAAGGCGGCGTTATCAAAAAGACCGAAATGAGCGCGTATGCAAATATCCGGCAGAACGGCCTTATAGCGGTCGGCCTCCGGGAAGGCGACGAACTTATCGCAGTTTTAAAGACGGACGGTAAGCAAAATATTATAGTCGGCACGCAGAAAGGCATGTCCATTACCTTCAATGAAACGGACGTGCGGCCCATGGGCCGCACGGCGACCGGCGTCCGGGCCATCATGCTCCGGGAGGGCGACGCCGTTATCGGTGCGGGAATCGCAGAAGCTGACAAGCAGGTGCTGGTGATCACCGAAAACGGGTACGGCAAGCGTACCAATGTGGAAGAATACAAGGAGCAGACGCGCGGCGGCATCGGCGTCAAGACAATGAACATCACGGAAAAAACCGGGCTTATGTGCGGCATATTGGTGGTGGACGGCACCGAAGACCTGATGCTTATAAGCGACGCCGGCGTGGTGATCCGTACCCGCGTGGACGAAATATCCATTTTCGGCAGGGATACACAGGGCGTCCGGCTGATGAAGATCGAAGAAGGCACCCGCGTGGTGTGTGTGGAAAAGATCGTGGAAGAAGAGGATCCGGAAAATGAAGAATCCGACCTTGAAGAAGAAGCAGAGACGGATTCGCGTGAAAAAACGGATGAACCCGATGATTTAGAATAACACCATAAAAAATAAAAAGAACGGCTTTTTTCCGTTCTTTTTTTATACCTTTTTTACCTTTCTTTTAGAAAAAAGAAAGGCTGCATAAAAAAGTATTTACATTTCTTCGTTCAGTTCCAGGTGTTCCCCGTCCGGGCCGCGGAACATGATCCATTTGTCGCCGTTTTTGCCTACGTTGGCCGCGTAAGTGATTTCCTTGTCCTCAAACACGATCCCCCGTTTTTCCAGCTCTTCACGTGCGGCTTCAATGTTTTTGGTTTTGATTGCGATATGGTCAACCCATCCGTCCGCTTTTTTCGTTGCCACCGGGAACTGCACAAGTTCTATCACCAGGTTGCCGTTCTGTACAAATACGATTTTAATGGCGCCTTCGGGCGAGGATAGGCTGGTTTCCTGAATCACCTTGAAATCCAGCTTTTCAGTATAGAATTTTTTTGATACTTCAATGTCGGAAATAAATATGCCGACGTGCGCCAGTCCTTCCAATGCAAAGTTACCCATTTGTGAGTTGCCTCCTTGATATTTTTTGGTATAATTAATTATAGTTCATAAATTGGGTTCCGAAAAGGAATTATAGAAAAAAAAGTAAAAAAATGCAGAGAGCAAGCTGTTATGGAAATTGAGAAAAAAAGATTTGTTTTTTACAGGGATTTTTGGTTAAGCGTTCTAAGCTGGGCCGTGTTAGCTTCGGCCTGCGTGCCCCTGCTGCAGTCGGTCCTGAAAACAGGCGTGCCGGTTATGCTGCCTGTCCTGTGGATCGCAGGTATCGCCATCGCCGCTTTTTTCTGGCTGCGGTCGTACTGCGAGTTCAGGGATGAATACCTCCTGGTGGTCACCGGGCCTGTCCTGGAGAAATACTTTTATCGCGAAATCACCGGCATAAAAACAACAAAAGGTTTTGTTTTCGCGGGCGCAGCACCCAGAGCCAGGTTTGCACTTTATGTCAACCGCCTCTTAAAACGGTATGTCTCCCCCAGAGACGAAGAAGGATTCGTCCGCCTTTTCAAGGAAAAATGTCCAGGTGCGCAGATCGACTGACCTTTTCTTTTTAAAAAGAGCGGAGCAGAGCGCGCGAATCAGCAGCGAAATGGGATAAAGGTAAAACCAAAAGAAAATAAAGCCGTCCTTTAATGGACGGTTTTTTAGTACTCTGTTTTTAAACCGATACTTATCCACAGTATTCTATCTTTTGTGGATAACTTTTATTTAAAAATTTATAAAAGCCTGGTTTTCTTTTGCTCCGCTTTTCTTTTTTAAAAGAAAAGCGGAATGGAAGAAAAGAGGTTATTTCGCGGATTTATATATTCCCAGCAGGCGTACGGAAGTGCAAAACCGGTCCAGGCCGGGCAGTATATTATGAAATTCCGCCATATCCCCTTCTATATCCACATAAAACCGGTATTCCCAGTTGGTATGCGGAGCCGGACGGCTCTCGATCCGTGTGAGGTTCAGGCCGGACAAATGCGCGAGAGCGCGCGCCAGTGAGCCTTTTTCATGTTTCAGGGTAAAGAGAATACTTGCCTTGTCGGCTCCCGCTTCCCGTTCTTTTTTTGCGCTTACAATAAAAAACCTTGTGGAATTATTCGGGTTGTCGCTCACGTCGCGCGCAAGCACGGAAAGGCCGTATTTATCCCCAGCGTATCCACTGGCAATGGCTGCTTTGTGGATATCTTTTTCTTTGGAGACAAATTTTGCGGCCACAGCGGTATTAAAATAAGGGATCAGAAGCCAGTTTTTATGCACAGAAAGATATTTTCCGCACTGTAGGAACCCCTGTTCATGTGAATAAACCTGCGTGACGCCGTCCAGTCCGGCGCCCGGAACGCCAAGAAGCACATGGTTTACCGGCAGAATATACTCGCCTGTTACAGAACAGCTGTATGCGTCCATCAGATCGTAATTCTGGAGCACGGACCCTGTAATGGAGTTTTCAACAGGCACAACGCCGCAATCGCATTCTCCTTCGATCACTGCGCGGAACACCGCTTCAAAGCTCTCCTGCGGCGCGAATTGAACCGCATCGGAAAAATAATTGCGCGCCGCCTCGTTTGAATAAGAACCTTCTATCCCCTGGTAGGAAACCCTTTTCGGATTCATACGGCAGTCTCCTTTTTCAGGTGGTTCAGTTTTTTGCCTATTGCGGAAACCAACGAATCAATTTTATGCATCAGGTCGTCGAATTCCGCCGGCGTCAGCGACTGCGGACCGTCGCAAAGCGCGTTTGCCGGGTCGTTGTGCACCTCGATGATCAGGCCGTCAGCGCCCGCGGCAACGGCTGCCAGGGAAAGCGGCGCAACCAGTGACGACTTACCGGTCGCGTGGGAGGGGTCCACCATCACGGGCAGATGGCTGATTTGCTTGATCAGGGGGATGGAGCTGATATCCAGAGTGTTGCGCGTCATGGTTTCAAATGTGCGTATGCCGCGCTCGCAGAGTATGACGTTTTCATTTCCGCCCTTCATGATATACTCGGCGCTCATCAGCCATTCCTGTATGGTGGATGAAAGCCCGCGTTTTAGAAGGATGGGTTTGTTGGTTTTGCCGACTTCTTTCAGGAGATCGAAGTTTTGCATGTTGCGCGCGCCGATTTGAATAATGTCTACCACCATTTCGAACATTTCCACATGCCGCGGGGATATGATCTCCGAAACAATAGGCAGCCCGGTCGCTTTGCGCGCCGCCAGCAGCAGCTCAAGGCCATGTTTTTCAAGGCCCTGGAAATCATAGGGCGACGTACGGGGTTTATACGCGCCTCCGCGCATGACGCACGCGCCGGACTTCAGCACGGCCCGCGCAATGTTTTGTATCTGCGATTCGCTCTCCACCGAGCAGGGGCCGGCGATCACGGAAAAAGTACCCCCGCCTATCTTCAGTCCGCCTACTTCGATCACGGTATCTTCCGGGTGAAACTTGCGGTTGCTCTTCTTATAAGGCTCCTGTATCCGCATCACGCGGTCGACGCCTTTGCGCATACTCAGGGCGTTTTCGTCCAGCGACGCGGTATCGCCAAGGACCCCCAGTACGGTGCATTCCACACCCGTGTTGATCTGCACCTGCATTCCGCTTCGGTTCAGTTCATCCACCATTGCCGAAACCTCCTCTTCCTTTGCCTTGTTTTTCATCACAATGATCATTTCGCACCTCTTTTAAAATATTAATAAATTTGATTCAAATATTGCTTGGCTGCAAATAAAAAACCGCCCGCTTCCAGGAAGCGGACGGTCGTTATCTCCTAAATAATTTAACTAGGCACAACCCTCAATGCTTCCCTTTTTTCCGGGTAAAACCAAACAAAGCTAAAGCCGAAAAAGCTAAAGCCGAAGAAATAGTTGTTATTGGTTTTTCTGGAAACGCAGTCAGTCATTGCGGTTTCTCCTGATTTCTTTCTTTATACGGATTCTATCATAGTTATTTTATGATTGCAAGGGCAGAATGTGAAAAAATGGTTCATATTGCATAAATATAAAAATATGTCTTGCAAACTTCAGGTAAAATACGGTATGATACAAAATAAAAAAGCGGACGGTTGCTAAACTTTTCAACGCAATCCAAGCCAATTTTTGGAGGATGAGACATGAAAATGAATATTGCTTTGATCAAAGGAGACGGAATCGGCCCGGAAATTGTAGATAGCGCCGTTTCGGTGTTGGATAAAATCGGTCTTAAATTCGGACACCAATTCAATTACAGCGAAGGGGCCGCGGGCGGTATCGCCATTGACAAAACAGGCGCTCCTCTGCCTGAAGAAACAATTGAAATCTGCAAAAAAAGCGACAGCGTGCTGCTTGGCGCGGTCGGCGGACCTAAATGGGATACGCTGCCCGGGCATCTGCGCCCCGAAAAAGCGCTGCTCGGCCTGCGCGCGGCTCTTGGGCTCTATTCCAACATACGTCCGGCAAAACTGTTTGCCGCGCTCAAATCCGAATGCCCCTTAAAAGACAGCATCGTTGGGGACGGCTTTGATATGGTGATCGTGCGCGAACTTACTGGCGGCATCTATTTTGGCGAAAACGGCAGACGCGATGGAAAAATGGGTCCCGAAGCGTTCGACACCGAATGCTACAGCGTCACGGAAATCAGGCGCATCGGCCGGGTCGCGTTTGAAATGGCGCTGAAAAGAGGAAAAAAAGTCACCAGCATCGACAAGGCGAATGTCCTTGAGAGTTCAAGGCTTTGGCGCGAGGAAATGCACAAGCTTGCGGAAGAATATCCGTCCGTCGCATACAGCGATATGCTGGTGGACAACGCGGCCATGCAGATCGTCCGCAACCCCCGTCAGTTTGACGTGATCGTGACAAGCAATATATTCGGAGATATCCTGTCCGACGAAGCTTCCATGGTAACCGGGTCCATCGGCCTGCTGCCATCGGCTTCCCTGGGTGACTCCAAATGCGGGCTTTATGAACCTATTCACGGGTCTGCGCCCGACATCGCTGGTCAGGGCAAGGCCAACCCGATCGCAACCATACTTTCCGCCGCAATGATGCTGCGGTATTCGTTCGATCTTGCGCGCGAAGCAGACGCCATTGAAAATGCGGTGACCGCGATACTGGAAGAAGGAATGAGGACGTTCGACATACTGGGCGGAAGCAAGGTTAAGCCGCTCACAACGCAGGAGATGACGGGCAAAATATTGGACCGGCTATAAACGAAGGAATAAAGAGGGCTGCATCGTCTAAACGGTGCAGCCCTTCAATTTATGTTGTGATCTTTCTCTTGTGATCCCTCTTTTTCAGAAAAAGAGAGAATTTTTATGATTTTAAGAAGCCTGTAATGCGGTATCCTGCATGCTGTACTCGTTTATAAGAAAATGCAATTCATCAATCACGGGATCAGTTACATTTCCTACATATCCGGTTTGCGTGAAGTTGCCGAACCCGCACCGGTCAAGCAGCTCTATATATCCGTAATTGTATGCGCCGTAGGACATAAAATTTAAATATTTATCTGCTGCAACCGTCTGAGATTTCTGCGCCTCCCCCCAAATATCGAGGGCTGTCAGTGCTGATGTCGCATAACTGATATAATACATCGGCGCGGTAAAAGTATGATTTACATACATCCATTCGTAATCCATGCCCCTGTCGCCTTCATAATCCAGTCCGTAGCTTAGGTAGATATCGTAATATGTTCGATTGATTTCTTCCAAAGTCATATCCGGATTTGCATATACCGCCTGCTGAAACTCGTCTTCAATACATCCCATAATAATTGAGCTCAGCAGGCCGTCCAGATGCTGTATGCGGGCGGGCAATGCTTCTTCCTCAGAGAATATTTCATCATAATACGCATCGAAAAGGTACTCTAATCCCTGTGAGTGCACCTCCGATATATCGTACGAGCATAAATCCACCAGAAAGTTATTTTCCTGGTTATAGTATGCGTCAACAAAGTGCCCAAACTCGTGGACCGTATCGCATACGTCTTCCGGCGTGCCATAGGTTTTGTTAAATAAAAAGGGTTCCTGATAATAGGGCAGCGTAGTAACATATCCGGTATCAGCCTTTTCGCTGCTCGGCCCAATGCTGTACAGCGAATATTCCGATAAATAATCGGCGGCGGCCGATAATTCGGGAGAGATGCGCCCGCCGTACTCTTTAAGAATTGACAGGAGCTTTTCTGTCTGGAAATCGGTGTTTCCGCCGAATTCATAATACATGGCGTCCGAGTATGCGATGGTGGAAAAATACGCCGGAGCAAGCATATTTTTTACCGCATCACAGAACGCCCCGGCATCAGCCGTAGTGTAATCCCGGTTATAGACGTAGTCATAAGCGTAATCCGCGAAGCTGTCGTATCCATACATATGTGCCAATTCAGTACGGATATCCACCAGTTCTAAAAAAATGCCGCCGACCTGAGCGTTTTGTTCGGCTTCAAGCGCAAAACATATCTTGTAATAATCGTCTTCGGAAAGCGAGTGCATCCGGTCTTCAAGATCGGAAAAAGTCCATTTGGCATTGTCTACGGAAACGGATACATCCTGGCAAATCAATTGCTCGTATTGCGTGGAAAGCTCGTTTTCCCGGTCCAGAAGTTCAATTTCCCGGTCGCTCATTTCTTCGTAACTGAGAAAAGCCTGAGCTGTTTCTTCGCCAAGGTAGGCTTTCAGATCCCCGGCATAACCGGATTGCAGCGCTTTTGAGACGGCCGCGCAGGCCTGGTTGGAAATATCCAGGTATATATCGTTGCTGTAATTATATTCGTCGGCCCAGGTTTGGTCCAATGTATCTTCGTAGAATCTTATTTCCGCCAGATAGCACATTGTGGCGGCATAGAGGACCTCCTTGTAAAGAGCACCGTATTTTTCTTTTATTTCAGAAAACGCCTCTGTACCGGACTCTATTGCCGATAAGAAATCGCTTTTAGCCGAATTAAAAATTCCGCTGTCATACCGCTTATATTCCATATCGCCGTAATTAATGTCCGCATGCCATGGCGTTTTGAAATAGGCGCCTGCCGCTGTGTCTTCCCCGGAAGATGCAGCGCCGGCCGGTTCCTGCGGGCTGCTTTCCCTTATGGGGATAAGAGCTGTTTCTTGTGGGTCCCAATGGATATTGATGCACCCGGTAAGAGAAAGACACCCGGCAATAAGAATCACTGCAAGCAAAAATGATAAATGTTTAAAAAAATGACGCTTCATACCACATCCTCCAATATACACAGTAACAGTTTATGGGTAAAAAGGCAATCAGATGACAGATAACGTCCAAATTTAAATAAATGAATGAATTGGCCGCGCCTTATCAAGGTAAAATGAAAGGGTTTGCCCCTGCTTTCAGCAAGCGGCAAACCCTGTCGATTGATTCATTAATTCGCTTGGAATCAGTATTTCTGGTCGTCGTCCGTAAAATTCAGCGCGGGATGGGATTTATCTGCGCCGGTCAGCGCTGATTCCGTATCCAGCAGTCCTTCCTTTTTGAGGCGGAACACCTCGATCTTCTTTTTCAGAAGTTCAGACTGCGCTGAGAGCTCCTGGCTGGCTGCGGCGCTTTCCTGGGCGGTTGCGGAATTGTTCTGCACAACCTGCGATACCTGTTCCAGACCCTGGTTGACCTGCGCGATGCCGGACGCCTGTTCACTGGATGCAATCGCAATCTTTTCGCCGAGCTCCACTGCTTTATCCACATTTTTCACAATGTTTGAAAGCGCTTCCGCCGTTTCGTTGGCGATTCCGGTTCCTGCAGAAACCTTTTTCATGGATCCTTCTATCATTTCGGTCGTTTCTTTTGCCGCGTCGGCGCTGCGCGCGGCTAGGTTGCGCACTTCCTCGGCAACCACGGCAAAACCTTTGCCGTGTACGCCGGCCCGCGCTGCTTCCACCGCGGCGTTCAGCGCAAGAATATTGGTCTGGAAGGCAATGTCGTCTATCACCTTGATGATCTTGGAGATGTTCCTGGAAGAATCGTTTATCTCTTCCATGGACTTCAGCATTTCTTCCATCTGGCGGCTGCACTGGGCTGCGGCATCCTTTGCGGCAATCGCCATCTTATTGGATTCGGTGGAATTATCGGCATTGTGCTTTGTCTGTTCCGCGATCTGCGCAATGGAAGCAGTCAGTTCTTCAATCGAACTGGCCTGTTCGGTCGCGCCGACGGATATCAGCTGCGCGCCGTCGGAAACCTGTTTTGTCCCTGTCGCCATTTGATCCGCCGCGTCGTTGATTTCAGTAAGCATACCGCTTAATGAATGCACGATCTTGTTGATGGAATCCTTGAGCTGTACAAAATCGCCCAGATATTCGGATTCAATATACTGAGTGATGTTTGCGTGTGCAATTTCATTCAGCACGGAGGAAATTTCGACTATATACCTGTTCAGCGTGCCGATCGTATCGTTCAGCGCATTTTTCAGGATCGCGTGATCGCCTTTAAAGTCGCCGGTCAGTGAAACGCCAAGGTTGCCCTTTGCCACCTCCTGAAGCACAGCGACGGCTTCGTTAACCGGCTGCAGCACCGTGTCCAGGGTAGTGTTGAAACCTTCGATGATCTTGTTGTATGCGCCCGGGTGCTTTTCCGCATCCGCGCGAATGGACAGCTGGCCTTCCGCCGCGGCGTTGATCAGCAGATTCGTATCGGCCACCAGTTCTTTCAGTGTTCTTATGGTAATGTTCAGGCTGTTTTTTATGATTGCATAATCGCCTTTGAATTCTCCGGTAACCTCGCAGTCCAGATTGCCTATGGAAACCTCGCCCAGCACGCCGGCCGCTTCGTTTACCGGTTTTGTTACGGCGTCAAGGGTCTGGTTGAATCCTTCAATGATCTTTCTGTAAGCGCCCTTATGCTTTTCTGCGTCCGCACGGACGGACAGTTCGCCATCCGCGGCTGCTTCAATCAGAACATCCGTATCCTCTTTGAGTTTCTTTATGGAAACAAGTATGCTCTTGAAAGCGTTGGACATCTCCCCTACTTCGTCCCTGGAGTCAATGCCGGTGGATTCAATATCCGTATCGCCGTCCGCCAGTTGTTTCACGGCGCCGGTCAGCTTTTTAATGGGACGGCTGATTCCCCTGGATATTGAAATGCCTATAAACAGTGAGAAGAATACAACAACGCCTATCAGGATCAAGGTGTTGCGCTGTACTGTCGCGGCGTTGGTTTTATTGGCTGTATCCTGAACGCCGGCTTTGGTGGTAACGGACATTGCAAAATCGTCGATTGCCTTGGATACCGCTTTCTCGGCAACATACAGATCCCCGACATTCATATAATCGTCTATAACCGATTGCTTGTCGCCCGACATTGCGCTCTCTGCCGCCGACTGCATCAAAGGATTATAGTTGGCAAGCGTTTGATTCAGTATCTCCAGCTGATTCTGGGCATCCTGATTTTGAGTCAGCAGCATTCCTATCGTTGAAAGCGTTCCGTCGATCGCTGTTTTAGACTGGTTGATCTGGGAAGAGTAGGCGATTGCCATGGACTCGTCTTCTTCCAGCAGCAGGTTGCGGATAGCGGTGCATTCCTGCTGAAAAGATTTGTTTACGTCGTTAATGGAACGCATCGGCAGCAGCATTTCTTTATACATCTGCGTACTGGAGGCGCTGACCTGGTTCAAAACGAAGCTGTCGTACAAGCCCATTCCGGCGCCCAGTCCCGCAATTACAAAAAAGCCGATTAAAATCTTAGGCGCAATTTTTGTGTTTTTCATGAATACGGAAAATTTGCTTTCCTTCTTTGGTTTTCTGTTTTTAATCTTTTTTACTTTGGTTTTCTTCTTTACAGGTAACTTTTCCGCGGCGGCTGCCGGTTCCGCGTCAGCTGCTGGTACCATATCAGCGGCTGGCTCTGCAGTGGTTAGCGGTTCAACAGATTGAGTCATATTTTTTTTACTTTTTTTGCCGAATTTCATGATATTCCTCCCGTATAATTTTTTTGACCGTATTTGTTTGCCTGTACCATGATTTCAAAAAAAATACATAACAATAAAGAGTACCCAATATTATAACGAAACAATGACAAAATAACTTTAGCTTATTTTCCAAATTTATCGGTCTGTACCATAAACTGGAGCAATAAAAAGTGTAAAAACTCGTATTTTAAAATGAAAAAATTATTTGAATGAGATCCGCCCGACCGCGGTCGCGACCGCGCGCGAACCTAAGTACATTGTGCCGTCGGCGGTTTTGCATGTATTACGGATAATTTCGTACGTAACGTTCAGGTCATCCCCGCTTCCCCTCCGCTTTGCCTCGGCGATCGCATGGGCCTGCGCTGCGCGGGCCGCTTCCTCTTCGGCTTCGTCCTGGCAGGTAAAAACCGTATTTTTTTCTTTTCCGTATACGGTATAAAGGAGCGTTTTATCGGGGAGCATTTCCGGCTTTATTTCAATGCTGCAAACGGCTGAGACGTTTCCTACCACAGCGCCCAGCGCGTTGGCTACATTTGCGTATTCGGGAACAATATATTCGGTATTGAGCGCGCGGGCTACGTCCGGCAGAAAAATGTGTATAGGAGCGCCTATCCCAACGAGTACGGACGGTGTTTGAAACATAAATTCAATCATGCCGCGGTCCCCTCTGCGGTAACTCTCTGTGATCAGCATTTCAATATCCGGACCCAGGCCCTTTTTTTCCAGATGCGGATATTTGTTTTGCAGTAAAATCCGTACGATATTAAAATAAAGTTTCAGCTTTACTTCGCCGTAAACCTTGTCATACAATTTTTCGGGAGGCATTCCAAGGCATTCAGCGATATACTGCGCGCCCAAAGCCGACGCTTTGCTGTCGCATCTGGAGAAATCACCTTTTAAATGCATAATATCGGTGGGCGTCAGTCCGGCGCGCATGACAATGCCTTCCCGCTCAAGCCGTTGTACGCCAAACGTATAGATATCCTTCCCCATGGTCCGTGCGGCTTCTTCCAGGCTTAACGGCCCGTCTTTCAGCTTTTCGCAGAACTTTTTTTCAAAATCGTCATAATTCGGATTGCCGCCTATATCCCTCACAGGCACAAAAAATTCGTGCAGAAACCGGTCGTGGGTTTTTCCGCGCCCCAAAAGATCCCCTAGTTTTTCGGTAATGGAAGGGTATTTTTCAGAAGCAATACAAAGCGGGATTACGCGTACGCTGTCAATATAAAGTTTCCCGTTTTTGTAACGCACTGCGCTGTCTCCGCCCAGCCCGAACGTGTCGATAAAAAGGCCTTTCACAAAGGTTTTCCATTTTCCGATTTGTATGCCGTTTTTTACCTGAACGGGCGTTCCGTCTTTTACCAGCGCAATATCCGTGGTGGTACCGCCCATATCCACAATTACCGCGTTCTTCCGGCCGGTGAGCGTGATGCCGCCCAGAACGCTTGCGGCCGGGCCGCAGAGCAGGGTCTCCACAGGACGAAGACTGGTGAATTCTTCGGACATCAGGCTGCCGTCGCTGCGCACGATCACGCAAGGCGCGATTAAATTTCTTTTCTGAAGCGCCGTCTTAATGGAAATCAGGAACTCCTTTATCACCGGAACAAGCCGGGCGTTCAAAAGTATGCTGGCGCCCCGCTGTACGCAGTTGATATCGGAAAAAAGTTCGTGACCGCAGATCACCGGGATATTAAGCCCGCCTTCTACTATTTGCTTGGCCTGTTTTTCCTGCATCGCGTTATTGTGCATCGCATGCAGCGCAACAATGCCCACGGCGTCGCAATTTGCAAACTGTTCCCGGCAGCGGTTCTCAAACCCGTTCCAATCGGGTTCTTTCAGTATTTCACCGTTGCCTCCCACCTCGCTGTCCAAAAAGCAGACTGCTTTTTCATCGTTCAGGCCGTAGCTTGCCCCCACATCCTGAAAAATTTTTTGATCCAAACCGATAAACACCAGCTTGGCGCGTCCGCCCTTCTCTTCCACGCATGCGTTTGTCGCAAGCGTTGTAGACAGCGATATCAGTTCCGCCTGTTTCAATAAATCGCCCGAAAGGCCGTCCAGGGCGTTCCCGATGCCTACGGAAAGGTCTTCCCTTGTTGTAAGGGCTTTGGCGTGCGATAAAATTTTTTTATTTTCAAAATCATAAAGCACTGCGTCGGTATAAGTCCCGCCAGTGTCAATACCAATACCAATTTTCATAAGAGTTCCTCAAAGCATGTATAAAATAAATTTATCATACCACCAATCGGATTATTTTGCTTTAAAAATAATATTGTTTTTTTGTGCATTTTCATTCAAAAATCCGCCGCGGTCCAATTGATAAAACCGATTTAAATTGAAAATCGCGGAATAGTTGACTTATAATAAATACAAAGAGGGAAATTATGGACCGGAAAATATGTTGTTTTTCAGGACACAGGCCGCAAAAATTGTCCTTTGGATACGACGAAGGCCATCCGGACTGCGTTCGCCTGAAAACAGCCCTGAAAAACGAGATCCTTTTAAAAATACAACGAGGCTGCACCGGCTTTTTGACCGGGATGGCGATGGGCACGGACATTTGGTGCGCGGAAATCGTGCTGGAACTAAAGAAACAGTATCGCCGAAGCAACATCACATTAACCGCGGTGATCCCGTTTCAAAACCAGGCTTCATCCTATCCCGCGGAGTATATGAAACGGTACGCCCGGCTGCTTCAATGCGCGGATTCAACGGTTTTGATCGGTGAAAAGTACGCGCCCGGCTGTATGCAGAAGCGCAACCGCTATATGGTGGACAACGCCGGCTGCCTGATTGCGGTTTGGGGCGGCGCTGCGGGAGGCACGCGGGATACCCTCCGGTATGCCCGCAAGAAGGGACTCGAAATCGTCCTTATTCATCCGGACGGCGCGGAAAGAGAAGAGATTCCCGCCCAGATGCATTTCTAGTTAATAATGGTTGGGCGCATTTGATTTTTTGAAAACAGGAGAATAATAATGTTGTTTGGAAAGGTCGACGAGTTAAAATATCTGGAAAGTTTGTCTAAAGAATACCCCACCATTCAGTCTGTGTGTACGGAAATCATTAATTTAAAAGCAATTCTGGGCCTGCCCAAAGGAACGGAACATTTTATCAGCGATATTCACGGAGAAGACGAGGCTTTTTGCCATATACTGAACAACGCTTCGGGCGTGATCCGTGAAAAAGTGAACCGGTTGTTTGAAAAAACGGTCGCATCCGGTACACGGACAGAGCTGTGCACACTTATTTATTACCCCGAACAAAAAATCGAAGAGGCAAAAAAGCAGGAAAACGACATGCAGGAATGGTACAAGATCAATCTGTACCGCCTGATTGAGGTTTGCAGGCTGTGCGCGTCCAAATATACGCGCTCCAAGGTAAGAAAGGCGCTGCCCGCCGATTTTGAGTATATTATCGACGAACTGCTGCATACCAATTACGATGAAAAGGATAAGCAAAGTTATTACGAAAACATTATTTCCACCATCATCAATATTGACAGGGCGGACGCTTTTATCATTGCCCTAGCAAACGTGATCAAGCGCCTTGTTGTGGACCGGCTGCATATTGCCGGGGATATCTTTGACCGGGGCCCCCACGCGGATATTATCCTGGAACGCCTGATTAGCCATCACTCGGTGGATATCCAGTGGGGAAACCATGACATACTGTGGATGGGCGCGGCGGCTGGCAGTGAAGCCTGTATCGCGAACGTTCTCAATATATCCACAAAATACGGCAACATCGATTTTGTGGAAAACGCCTACGGCATCAACCTGCGTCCGCTGGCGCTGTTTTCAAGGGAGACTTACAGGGATGAGGCCGACCTTTTAAAAAATATGCACAAGGCAATCGCGGTGATTCAGTTTAAGCTGGAAGGACATATCATCAGCCGCCATCCGGAATACGGCATGCAGGGCAGGATGCTTTTGCATAAAATCGATTACGATCAGAAAACCGTCGATATAAATGGTACGGTTTACGCGCTTAACGATACGGATTTTCCCACAATAGACCCTGAAGACCCGTATGCATTGACAAAAGAAGAAGAAGAGGTTATGAGCAAGCTCAGGCTGTCGTTTGCGCAGAGCGAAAAACTGCAGCGGCACGTCCGGTTTCTGTTTTCCCAGGGAAGCATGTACAAGATATTCAACGGGAACCTGATATTCCACGGATGCGTGCCGGCCGCTCCCGAGGGCGAATTATATGAATACAATCTGGGAAATGCCGTGCTTCGCGGAAAAGAATTTTTTGATTATGCCGACAGTTTTGCAAGAAAAACGTACTATGCCGACGACAGGTCGCCCGAAAAACAAAACGGGCTGGATTTTTTATGGTATCTGTGGTGCGGCAGTAAATCCCCGCTTTACGGCAGGGACAAGATGACCGCATTCGAGCGCATGTTCATTGATGACGAGAGCGCATGGACCGAAATTAAAGACCCCTATTATGATCTTATAGAGAAAAAGGATTTTTGTGAAATGATATTGAAAGAGTTCGGACTGGAAGACCCGTATTCGCATATCATTAACGGGCATATCCCCGTGTTGTCCAGGGAGGGAGAAACGCCTGTCCGCGGCGGCGGGAAGCTGATCATGATAGACGGAGGGTTTTGCCGCGCATACCAGAAGAAAACGGGTATTGCCGGTTACACGCTCTTCTATAATTCTTACGGTATCCGCCTGGTTTCGCACGAGCCGTTTTCGGGAATGGCGGACGCGATCCGGCGCAACAAGGACATCCTTTCCACGTTTGTGGTGTTCGATACGGCTGCGCACAGGATAACCGTTGACCAGACGGACGTCGGAGCGGAACTGAAAGCCAAAATCAACGATCTTTCCAACCTGCTGAAAGCCTACAGGATCGGGGTGATCAAAGAGAAAAAAACAGTCCGGAATTTGGGCAAATAATTAACGATCATCTTTCGGGTTGGTTCGGATTGATGATAATGTATTATTTTTAACAATCCATAATTAGATGGACTGTTTCCTTAAAATAATGAAGGCTGCTGAAAGCCCCACTACCCCACCCCAAAAAACTACGATTTTTCGGGGACCCCGGCCAGGCGTTTTGAGCATTGCATTGTTGCGCGTAGTACATCCTACGCTGAGAAGAGCGGAGCCGGCCGCCGCCAGTGGCGGATAAAGGAAGGCGAACACTCACTGAACGCGAGATGAATACAAGCGATAATCCCCAAAGAATATACCTTACGCGTAGTATGAATCCGCTGTGAAGTGGGAAGGGCGGAAAAACAACAAAGTAGTTGGGTTTGTCAGCAGCCTGAATCAGCCTTGGGGCTGTTTTTTTTATGGCATGGTTTAATCCTCTCAAATTGGTTTAAATACAATTGGTGAACATAATATTTCATAATAATGCAAAAAAATTGGTAATTTGTTGCACACAGAATATTTTTTTTCTATAATACGAAAATAACAGAGCGGCAAAAATGCGCCGAAGAACATATAAAAGCAGTAAGCCTTTGGGCTGAAGCCGGGGAGGCGGTAATGGAAAGAAGCAGCGGAATACTCATGCATATCACATCTCTTCCGTCCAGGTTCGGAATAGGCGCAATGGGCCTCTCCTCGTTTGAATTTGTGGATTTTCTGGCGGCTGCCGGGCAAAGATACTGGCAGGTGCTTCCCGTGAACCCGACGGGTTTCGGTGATTCTCCATACCAGTCGTTTTCCACTTGCGCGGGAAACCCATATTTTATTGATCTTGAGATATTATGCGAAAAAGGGCTTTTGAGTTGCGACGAATGCGCGTCTCTTGACTGGGGAGACGATCCCGAAAGAGTTGACTTTGAAAAAATATACAAAAATAAATATGAAATCCTGAGAAAAGCGTATGACCGGGGGTTCGACGGAAAAGATCCCGCGTACGTCCGTTTTTGTGAGGAGAACAAGCGCTGGCTCACGGACTACTCCGTGTTTATGGCCGCCAAAAAATTCTACGGAATGAAAGCGTGGAAAGATTGGGATTCGGAAGGCCTCCGCCTGCACGAGGAAAGCGCGGTCCGGGAGTTTATTCACCGAAATAAGGAAGAAGTCGATTTTAACGGATATGTGCAATACCTGTTCTTTTCCCAGTGGGATTCCCTCAAACAATACGCCAACAGCCGCGGCGTTCTCTTGATCGGCGATATTCCTATCTATGTCGCCGCGGACAGCGCGGATGCCTGGGCAAACCGCGGGATGTTCAACTTTGATAAAAACAACGAGTGCGAAAACGTCGCCGGATGTCCGCCCGATTTCTTTTCGCATGATGGCCAGTATTGGGGAAACCCGGTTTACGACTGGGAGTATTTAAAGGAGACGCGTTACGATTGGTGGATACACCGGCTGTCAAGAGTTTACCGGTTGTTCGACGTCGTCCGCATCGATCATTTCAGGGGGTTCGAATCTTATTATTCCATTGATTACGGCGCGGAGAGCGCCCGGTTCGGCAGATGGGAAAAAGGCCCCGGTATAGATTTTTTCAAAGAGGTGGAAAAACAGCTTCCCGACCTCAATATCATCGCCGAAGATCTGGGTTTTTTAACGGAGGACGTGCGCCTGCTTTTAAAACAGACCGGTTATCCCGGCATGAAAGTGCTGCAGTTTGCGTTCGATTCGGGAAGCGCCAACGAATACCTGCCCCATAATTATAAGAAAAACTGCGTGGTGTATACCGGCACGCACGACAACAACACCATCGCCGGCTGGATGGAAGAAACTCCTCAAAACGAGGTTGCGTTTGCAAAGGAGTACGGCGCGCTGTCACTGGAAGAAGGGTATAACTGGGGGATGATCCGTCTGGCGTTTTCAAGCGTTGCGGATATTGCGATTGTGCCCCTGCAGGATTTCTTGAATTTGCCGTCTTCCGCGCGGATGAATACGCCTTCCACCATTGGAAACAACTGGCAGTGGCGCGTTTGCCCCGGCTGGGCAATCGACGAACTGATACGGAAAATAAGAAGAGTAACGGAATTGTACGGAAGATTGTAATTAGAATTTTCCGCCCTTTCTTTTCAGGTAAAAAGAAAGGTAACAAAAAAATATCAAATGAACTTTCCCTGCACCACGTCCAGCACGCCCATATCGGTCACCCGGACCTCGGGTATCGCGGGCAGCGCCAAAAACGACAAACGGATAAACGGATCGGAAGTCATGCCCAAACAGTATGCGGCGCTGAGCAGTTCCTTTTGTTTCCGCAGCGTTTCATGCATGGGCGCGTCGGTCATAAGGCCGGCAATGGGCAGTTCCAGCAAAGCCAGAACCTTCCCTCCGTTTACGACCGCGTATCCCCCGCCGCAGTCCCGAAGCGTCCTGACGGCTAAAAGCATGTCGCCGTCATCTGCCCCCGCGACGATCAGGTTATGGGAATCGTGCGCTACGGTAGAGGCGACCGCGCCGTTTTTCAGTCCGAAGTTTTTTAGCACTCCAATGCCGATGGAGCCGCGCGCATGATGCCTCTCTATCACCGCCAGTTTGACGTATCCGGCTCCCGGAAGGAAACACCCGCCTTCCGACGGTACGGTCTCGAATGAAAGCTTTGTAAGCAGCTGTCCGGGAGGCATTTCAATTACAGGCATTGGATCTTTGGTTTTCAGCGTAAACGGATGTTCCGGGAGAGCGGCCGTATGCACGGAGTTTTTTATATCCTCAGGTATTTTTACAGGAGCCGCAGGCGGCGCTTCACTGATATCCTGCCCGGCTGCATATACCTTTACCACCCGGAAATCCTTCAGGTCTTCAAATACTGCCAGATCGGCGAAATAACCGGGCGCGACTGCGCCGCGGCGGCGGATGCCATAAGTCCTGCACGGATTTATGGTTGCCATTTTCACTGCCGAAACCGGATCGATCCCGGCGGCAACCGCCATCTTTGCTATCGAATTGATGTGGCCTGTTCTTCCAATGTCTTCTACATGTTTATCGTCCGTGCAGAACATCATGTTTTCGGTGGGCAGGCCGCTTTGGGCGATTTCCCTGAAAATATCCTGCATGTCGTTTGCGGCCGAACCTACCCGCAGCAGGATCTTAAGACCCAGGCGCATTTTTTCCAGTATTTCCTCAAACGAAGTGGATTCATGGTCTGTCATCGGCCCGCCGGCGCAATAGGCGGCGAGCGCGCTGCCTGTCAGAAGAGGCGCATGCCCGTCAATCGGCCTGTTTTGAAACAGTTCCAGTTTTTTGAACATGGACGCGTTTCCCCCGATAACCGAGGGACAGTCCATCACCTCGCCCAATCCAAGGATCCTTTCGTTTTGCATGAACGGCTTGAAGTCCGCGGCATCGAGCGTATATCCGTTGTGTTCGAAGCGGGTGGCGGGAACGCAGGAAGGCAGCATAAAAAACACGTTCAGCAAACTTTTTTCCGAGGCTGACAGCATAAAGCGTATGCCTTTTTGCCCGCAGACATTTGCTATCTCGTGCGGGTCCGCGATCACAAGGGTCGTTCCGTGGGGCAGCACAGCCTGCGCGAACACGTCGGGCGTTGCCATGGACGATTCTATATGCACATGCGCGTCCACAAATCCGGGACAAAGATACCGGCCTTTCAAATCAACTTCATTCAAAGCCGAATACCTTCCAATTCCGATGATCATATCCCGGTTAAGCGCCACATCCGCGTTCACGATTTCATTCGTAAAAACGTTTACGACCCGCGCGTTTTTCAGTACCAGCGTGGGCTTTTCTCCGGCCGCCGCGCGTACGGTCTCTTTCAGATCCCTTAGATTCATGGCAACCTCCTGCTACTTTGTTTTTACGTACAATAGAGCCTCAATCGCTGCGTGATATTTTTAAGTATAAGTATATCCAAGATCGGCCGCGGGGGCAAGAAAATAGTATGCGGCAAACAGTCCGAAAATTAAATTTTACGGGAGGCTGATTGATTTTTATTAAAAAATATGGTAATATTATTAAAAACATCCAAGTAAAATTCATTATTCTAAATATAAAACCTGTACGGCATTTTTTATTGAACGCGGAGTTTCTATGCAAAGGCGTAAATATTTGGGCGTTTTGTTTTTGAGCGGCGCATCCGTATTTTTTTGAAAAATAAAACACCACGGCTCTATTCGGACAAATATTCTGCTGAAAGCAGATGTTTGAATACAAAAAATAAGGAGGTTTTATGTTTAAGCTTAAACAAAATGGAACAAACGCCCGCACGGAAGTCTTGGCCGGCCTCACCACGTTTTTCACCATGGCTTACATTATTTTTGTGAATCCGAGCATTCTGAGCAAAGTCATCACGGACGCAAGCGGAAATCCCCTTTGGGACAGCGTATTTGTAGCAACCATTATTGCCACAATTGCGGGCACGCTGATCATGGGCCTGGTCGCGAACGTGCCCTACGCCCTTGCGCCCGGAATGGGATTAAACGCGTTCTTTACCTACACCGTTTGTTTCTCGCTTGGCTTCACATGGCAGCAGGGCCTGGCAATGGTTTTCATTTGCGGTATTATCAACATCATCATTACTGTGACCCAAATCAGAAAAGCAATCATCAAGGCAATACCCAAAGCCCTGCAATACGCTATCGGAGGCGGTATAGGACTGTTCATTGCTTATATCGGGCTAAAGGACGCCAACATTATTAAATTCACCGTTGAGCCGGCACACGTAGTCGGCGGCGATATGGTGGTGCAGGGCGGCCAGGCGGTCAGCGGAACGTCGATCACGGCTAATGGCGGAGCCGTTCCGGCTCTGGTGAATTTTTCGGATCCCGTGGCTATTCTTGCCCTTATCGGCATCGTGATTATCATCATTTTGCTGGTATTGAAAATCAAGGCGGCGATACTGATCGGCATCGTTGCGACGACCCTTATCGGCATACCGCTTGGGGTAACGGTTTTTGATCCGGGGGCGGCTCATTCGGTATCCGCCGTATCCCAGACCTTCTGGCAATTTGATTTCGCCGGACTGGGAGGAAACGGAGCGCGGGTGTTCCTTGTAATTGTGACTGTGTTTGCATTTTCACTGACAGATACGTTCGATACCATAGGGACATTCCTGGGTACCGGACGCAAAAGCGGCATATTTGACGATAAGGACGAAGCCTCGCTGTTTGAGAGCAAAGGGTTCAAATCCAAAATGGATAAGGCGCTGTTTGCAGACGCTACGGCAACGTCCATAGGTTCGGTGTTCGGCACAAGCAATACCACTACCTACGTCGAATCCGCTTCGGGCATCAGCGTAGGAGGAAGGACCGGCCTGACTTCCGTGGTTGTCGCGATCCTTTTCGGCGCGTGCCTCCTGTTCATTCCGATCGCAAGCGCGGTTCCCGCGGCGGCAACCGCCCCGGCTCTGGTGGTGGTAGGCGTAATGATGATGGAATCCATCGGTAAAATCAAATGGAACGATTATGAAGAGGCGATACCCGCATTCCTGACTTTCGCCGTAATGCCGTTCACCTACAGCATATCAAACGGCATCGCGTTTGGATTTATTTCTTATGTGATCCTTAAACTGGTCGGCAAAAAGGGCAGGGAAGTGCACCCGATCATGTATATTGTGGCGGCGCTGTTTGCGGTATACTTTATCCTCAACGCAGTCATTAAGCTGTGAACGAATTTAAAAAAGCGCCGGCGGCGCTTTTTTATTATCCCATTTTACACGGAGCGGATATTTTTGACCGAATCCCTGATAATCAGGTCGTCGGATTTGATCACGCAGTTCTCGCTTTCACGGCCTTCCACCAGATCCATGATCATGCGGACCGCGTTCGCCGAAAGCTCGGATTCCGAAAGCCGTATGGTGGACAGCGCCGGATCGGTGTATTCCGAAAGGATCATATCGTCCAGGGCGATCATGGATATATCGTCCGGAACCTTAAAACCCCTGCTTTTGATATAATGAAGCACGCAAACCGCATAGAAATCCTCCACACAGAAAAAAGCGGTGGGAATAACCGGAAGCGAGAGCAAACGGTCAAGTTCGGGGTTTGAACTTTGATCCTCAAACTCCCCGAATATAATATATTCTTCACGTATGTCGATATCCGCTTCAGAAAGAGCCCTGCGGTAGCCGTCCAGCGTCTGGCTGCAGAAATACGGATGTTTTTTCATGCCTACATAAGCGATATCCCTGTGTCCGTTTTGGATCAGATACCGGGTGGCCGTGTACGCCGCCAGGGAGTAATCGACGCTGACATGCGCCAATTCATCGTAGATCTCGCGGTTGTCCACCACCAGGCCCGGTATTCCTTTTTCCGCGATCTCTTCGATCAGCTTTTCATCCACAAGCTGAAAAAACAGAATGCCGTCCGCGTCGCTTTTATTGATCACATCCATTACCGCGGCGGGAGTTTCGTCCCGGCTGACGTAAGAAACGATCAGGTTATAGCCGTAGCACGACAGATCTTCCACAATATGGGAAATGACGCCCATATAGTAAAGCTTGCAGGGGCGTGGGTTATCTTTGTCCAGCACGGCATGAATATTATAGCTTTTGCCTGACGCCAGGCGTATGGAATTTATGTTGGGTGCAAAGCCCGTTTCGTTTATGATTTCCTGGATTTTTTTACGTGTTAGGGTATTGACGCCGGGTTTGTTGTTGATCACATAGGAAACAGCGGCGGTGGATACGCCCGCCATCAAGGCGATGTCTTTGATGGTGATCTTATCGGATTTCAGCATAAACATATCTCCGTTTCTTTTAGACAACCTCATTCTATCGCAACTATCCGCAATATTCAATTGTTTCGGGGTTTTAATGTTTATGCTGTTATATCGGCCGGTTAGGATCGTATAATTCGAGTAAGTAGGTAAATTAAAAAAAACCAGAAACGCCGCATTAATCTTTGCGGCGTTTTTTTATGCAAATGAATAATATATTCTTAAGACCGTCATAAATTTAATAAGAGTATATGTTTGGAGGATAGTTATATGGCGGAAACAAAAAATGGGATAAGTAATCCGGCTCCAAATTACCGAGGGATAGCAAGGAGCTCCCAGAATTCCGCCCCAAACGGTCAGACGGCAGTTTTGGGATCACGGAAGCAGGCAAATGGCACGGTCCGGTTTGCAGAGGAAGTTATCGCCGCAATTGCCTTTTTGGCTGCGGCCGAAGTCAAAGGCGTTGCGGCCAAAGTCAATAAAAGCGATATCACCGAAGACAGAATGATCAAAAAGAACATGCTCCGGGGGATCAAAATAAGATTTAATGAAAACAATACCCAAATCGATATCCCGATAACGGTAAAAGCCGGATTCAGGGCCATTTCGGTTGCCCGGAGCGTTCAATGCAGCGTTGGGTCAAACGTGGAAAACATGACGGGGCTTGCGGTTTCCGGCGTAAATGTAACGGTTGCCGCAATTCAATATAAATCGGAGAACGAGTAATGGCCCGGTAAAGGAGGAGATATATTGGACGATAGTATCTATACGTTTCAGGAAACCCCGGGCGGCGGAACAAACAATCCGGAGGAACCAGCTATGGGGGAAGGGACTCTCATTGTGCTGGTCACGACATCCGTCGCCGGATATCCCCTGGAAAACGCAACCGTATCCATTTATAACGAAGAAGGGCCGCAAAAGTTCATGAAGAAGGTTCTGACAACGGACAGGGACGGCAGAACGCCTACAATCTCTCTGCCGGCGCCTGTACTGACCCCCCAGCAGCAGTACGAATGCAAAATCAGGCCTTATTCCGTTTATACCGTGCAGGTTGAGTTTCCGCGGTTTTATACAAATATACATAAAGACGTTCAGGTGTATGCAACCATCGAATCCATACTCAATTCATTTATGATGCCCCTTCCGGCGGATATCGGCCGGGGATCCACTACAAAGATCTACGTTGTTCCGCCTACCCAGTGTTATCAGCCGGCGGGAGGTGGTGCGTAATGCCTGAGCCGGTTTATATTCCAGCGTATATCAGGGTAAAATTGGGCAGTCCCGATTCGGACTCACAGACCGTCACGGTTCCGTTTTTGCTGTACGTAAAAAACGTGGCATCCAGTGAGATTTACCCTACATGGCCCGAAAGCGCCATACGGGCGAATATGTACGCGCAGATATCGTTTGCATTAAACAGGATATACACCGAACATTACCGGTCAAGAGGATTTGATTTCGATATCACCTCCCTGCCGGCCTATGACCAGGCTTATGTTCACGAACGCGGTATTTTCGGTCCTATGGAAAAGATCGGAAACGAATTGTTCAACGATTATATTGTGCGGGGAAACAATGTGGAGCCGCTGCTGGCTGTATACTGCGACGGCCGGTCGACAACCTGCGCGGGATTGAGCCAGTGGGGTACGCTCGATCTTGCGAACCAGGGTTTGATACCTCTTGACATATTGAAGCGCTATTACGGGAACGATATACAGATCGTCCGGAACGCGCCGATACTGAACGTCACCCAGTCGTATCCGGGTTATCCGCTGAGAAGAGGGGACAGGGGCGCGAATGTCGCGACTATCCAGAACGAACTTAACAGGGTAAGCCAGAGCTACCCCAGCATACCCAAAATAGATCCGGTGGACGGGATATTCGGAGAAGAAACGGAAAACGCCGTAAAAGCGTTTCAATCGGCTTTTCAGCTGACATCCGACGGCATCGTAGGAAAAGACACATGGTATAAGCTGCTTTATATTTATACTGCCGTCAAAAATCTAGAGAGCCTTCATTCGGAAGGCGAAAAGCTGCGCGGAGTACCCCAGGAATTCCAGAGGACGCTGCGCCTGGGAGACAGGGGCAAAGACGTCAACCTCCTGCAGTTTTATTTAAATACCATAGCAAGTTCCAATCCGGCAGTACCGTCGGTTGCGGTCACAAGCAACTATAATCCGGAAACGGTGGCGGCGGTGAAGGCGTTTCAGAGTTATGCGGGACTGCCGGCAACAGGCGTAACGGACCGGGCAACATACGACAGGATCTATAACGACTACCAGGGCGTGGTTTTGGCTCACGAAGCGATATTCAGGCAGGGTACTCCCAAAAAGTATCCGGGAGCGCCGCTCAGGCCCGGTTCAACGGGCAGCGACGTCACAACGCTGCAATTGTATCTTCTTGCAATTTCCAAGGCTGTTCCGGAGATTCCGGAGGTCGTTGCGATCGGGTACTTTGGCGATATGACCGAGAAAGCGGTGCGCGCATTTCAGCAAAAATACGGTATTAATCCGGATGGTATCGTAGGGCCCGAAACCTGGGATAAAATCATATCCGTGTATACGCAAATTGCTCCTTCAGTCGTCAGGACGTTCGAGCAGTATCCAGGTTATAAACTGGTTTGATGGAGGTTTGCAATCTATGAACGAAGAAGAATACGCACAATCGGTATGCATTGTCCAGGGATGCCTGCAGTTTATCTCTCGAGTGCACAGGCAAATTCCGCAGGCGCCTATCGACGGGATCTATGGCGATTCCACCAGGCAGGCGGTATACTTTTTTCAGCAAATGGCCGGGCTGTCTCCAAACGGCGTTGTGGACAGGGGGACATGGGAAAAACTCATGCAGGTTTATGACGCTGCGGAAAGAGAAGAGCGGGAAGCAAGCCGGATACATTTTTTTCAGGATAAGAACGGTATTATAGATCAGGGAGCTGTGGGCGATGCCGTAATGGTGATACAGATCATACAGAATTCGCTGCGGGACAGAGTCCGGGGGCTCGAGATGGTGGAAATTAATGGTACATACGGACCGTCGGAGGCAAACAATACCAGGATCATACAGGAGATCGCAGAACTGCCGCAGACGGGAAAAGTGGATAAATATACCTGGAACGAATACGCGAGGATATATAACGTCCATATATAAAAATATTACAGTATGTTATAAAATGTTATATTGTTCATAATGCAAGGTTTGGCAAAAGTTGCCCCAAAAAAGCCGCAGCGCTGTTTGGGGCTTATTTTATTGCCATTAATATACATGGGAATACATCCGGTTTTCATGTAATATAACCCGTAACAAAGGCAAAAACGAATATAAAAACAGAAAAAATTGCAAATAAGAATAAAATTCTTTCCGTAAAAAAAGATTTGACATAGAAAAAAAATATATTATAGTATAATGGGTTGATTTTTTGAATTTATTTATTACGGAAAGGTAAACAGCAAAATGGACACATTATCATCACAGCGTAAAGCAGTCATCATCGGCGCGGGTAATGTCGGATCTACGATCGCCTACACCATTATGATGAACCAAATTGCAACGGAAATCGTACTGATTGACGTGAACAGGGAAAAAGCCAGCGGCGAAGCTTTGGATATGAACCACGGCATCGCTTATTTTAAACAGCTGGTCATCCGGGAAGGGGATTACAGTGATTGCAAGAATGCGGATGTGATCATCATAACCGCAGGTATCGGCAGAAAACCGGGACAAACCCGTATAGATTTGGCCAAAACTAATGTTGCAATCATTAAAGAGATTACGCATAATATTATGGAATATGCGGAAAATCCTATATTGCTGGTTGTTTCCAACCCTGTCGACGTACTGACGTATGTTGTGCAGAAAGAATCCGGGCTTCCGGCTAGCCGCGTGTTCGGCTCGGGCACCACGCTCGATTCCGGACGGTTCCGGTATCTCATAAGCCGCCATTGCCAGGTGGACGTACGCAACGTGCATGCCTATATCATTGGCGAACACGGGGACAGCGAGGTTCCGGTATGGAGCCGCGCGAACATCGCGGGAAAACCGTTTTCCGAGTTTTGTGACGATTGCCCGAAGAAGTGCAAGAGCGTCAACCGCGAAGTGATATTTGAAAACACCAAAAACGCCGGCGCGGAGATCATCAGCAAAAAGGGCGCTACATACTATGGAATCGCAATGGCGGTTACCCGCATTGTAAGCGCTATTATGGGCAACGAGTTTGCGGTTCTGACCGTATCCAGCGTCGTGCCCAATAAGTACGGCGTAAAAGACGTTGCGCTGAGTTTACCCTCAGTGATCAACAAAAACGGTATCGACAGGATCATCAATCTGTGCCTGGACGAGAAAGAAACCGCGCAGATCATCGAATCCGGGGATAAACTCCGAACCGTTATCGAAGAAGTATATGAAAATTAAATTTTTTTAATAAAGGAGTAACATCAATGTCAATTCAAGAAGAAGCGATCAAAATCCACAAGGAATGGCAGGGAAAGATCGAAGTTATCAGCAGGGCGCCGGTAACCAACAAGTACGATCTGTCTGTCGCATACACCCCGGGCGTAGCCGAACCGTGTCTGGAAATTTCCAAAAATGTTGATCTTTCTTACGAGTACACCAGGCGGTGGAATCTTGTGGCGGTCGTAACGGACGGCACCGCAGTTCTCGGCCTTGGAGATATCGGTCCGGAAGCCGGTATGCCCGTTATGGAAGGCAAATGTGTGCTTTTTAAAACGTTCGGCAACGTAGACGCTTTTCCGCTGTGCGTACGCAGCAAGGAAGTTAATGATATCGTGAATACCGTACGGCTTCTGGCGGGAAGCTTCGGCGGGATCAACCTGGAAGATATATCGGCCCCCCGCTGTTTTGAAATTGAAAGCAGGTTAAAAGAGGTCTGCGATATCCCGATATTCCACGATGACCAGCACGGTACCGCGGTCGTAACCGCCGCCGCAATGATCAACGCAATGAAACTGACAGGAAGAAAGCTTTCGGAACAGGAAGTTGTCGTTTCGGGCGCAGGCGCTGCGGGCGTTGCCGTAACCAAGCTGCTGATGAGCATGGGGCTTCGCAACGTTATTCTCTGCGACAGCAAAGGCGCTATTTACGAAGGAAGGGAAGGCCTCAATCCGTTTAAGCAGGAGATGGCCAAGATTTCCAACCGTGAAATGAAAAAAGGTTCTTTAAAAGACGTAATCGCCGGTTCGGATATATTCATCGGCGTTTCAGCTCCCGGAATCGTATCCAAGGAAATGGTCCAGAGCATGCACAAGGACCCGATCATATTCGCTATGTCTAATCCTACGCCCGAGATCATGCCCGATCTTGCAAGGGAGGCAGGCGCTGCGGTCATCGGTACCGGCAGGTCCGATTTCCCCAACCAGATCAATAACGTGCTCGCGTTCCCGGGTATCTTCAGGGGCGCTCTCGACGTGCGCGCAAAAGATATCAACGACGATATGAAGATCGCCGCCGCGTATGCCATCGCGGAGTTCGTAACGGAAGATAAACTCAATCCCGAATACATCATTCCCGCGCCTTTCGAAAAAGGCATCGGCGAAACGGTCGCCAAAAAGGTCGCTGAAGCAGCCAGAAAATCCGGCGTTGCAAGATTGTAATTGAATTTAAATTCAAAAAGAAGGCGCAAGCCTTCTTTTTTTTACCGCTTTTTTTTAGAAAAAAGAAAACCAATGGGTTTTCTTTGGCAATACCTTTCTTTTTTCTAAAAGAAAGGTATTAAAAATAGGAAACTGCCCCGGCAATAAAAGTAAAGCCGAAATAGACGAGGAGCGCGCCCAGGGCGGCTATAGCAATACGGTAGGTTTTTTGTTTTATGAACTTTCTTGTTTTGCCCAGAACTGCGGAAATGGAGACATACCATATAAAATCGGCGGAGATATGCCCCAGATAATAAATGAGAACGCCGGTGGTTCCCAGGGTATTATAGGCCTGCATGATAAATCCCAGGCCGATGACAGCCCACCACAAAAGGAAATAAGGGTTGGTTGCGCTGATAACGGCTCCGGAGAAGATCAGTTTTAAGTCCCTGGACTTTACGCCGCCGCTTTCCGTTTCGATCTTCACGGTATTGCGGATGGATCCTGAAAGCATCTGGGCCCCCATGACGATCAGAAGCGCACCGCCCACAAGCCCGATGGTAATCTGCGCGGCGTTTGTCTTCAGGATGCTTCCCAGACCTAAAAATATAAGTAAAATAATGCCTGCTTCTAAAAGCGCGTGTCCTACGGTTATCAGCAACCCGGCGCGCGCGCCGCTCCGCAGGGACTGCCTAATGGTGTATGTCAGAAGCGATCCGGGCATCATCGCGCCCGAAAAACCCACCGTCAGCGCGGATAAAAAAAGTACGGCCATAGTTTCACCATATATAAAATAATACAAGAATGATTTTAGCATGAATCTGCTTTTCATACAAATGCCGCTTTTCTTTTGGAAAAAAGAAAAGCGGCGCAAAAGAAAACCAGACAATAATAATAAATGATACAGTAATAAAATACTCTTATGATATAGTAATGATATATGGGTGCTTAGATATTTTGAAAATTAATAATAATATTATTATGACGGAAGGTCGCTGAGGGCCTTAAATACAAGGCGTTTTGAGAGCGGAGCTAACCGCTGCCCAAAGGCAGAAGAAGGGAATACGGAACGACCGCGCCCTGTGGGCGAAACAGGGAGTAAAGTATTCACTGAACACGAGATGAATGCGAGCGTAAGCCTAAAAGAACTACTTACGCGAAGCATGAATCCGCAGTGAAGTGCCGAGGCGACGCAAGCATAGGAAACCCTATACTGGGAGCGGAGCCGACCGCCGCCAGTGGCGGAAAAAGGAAGGCGAACGCTCACTGAGCAAGAGATGAACACGAGTGTTTTCATAAAATAACAGCTTACACGAAGTGTGAATCCATAGCGAAGTTGGGGGAAGCGGAAAAACAATACAGCAGTTAGGGATTGTCAGCGATCTGATAACAAAAAAATACCCACGACCGCACATAGCAGCCACAGGCATTTTTGGCGTGCCCGAAGGGATTCGAACCCCCGACCTTTTGGTTCGTAGCCAAACACTCTATCCGGCTGAGCTACGGGCACATGAAGCTTTACTATAATATAATACTATTTACAAAAAGTCAATATTTTTTATGACTTGTCTTTTTGTCGATTTTTTTGTAAAATAATTATACTAAAATGCGCCGGATGTGTTGACAACGGGAAAAAACTGTAATAACATTAGCTTAGTAAGCTAGATTAAAGCATCTTAAATTTCGCATTTCTAACAAAATAATCTTAAGAAAAAGGAGTGTATTTTCAATGAGTAGACCGGTAACTCTTATGACCGCTCAGTGGGGCGATATGGAATTCGAAGAGTTGTGCAAAAAGGCAAGCGAGATGGGCTATGACGGCCTGGAGATCACCGCGTGGGGCAATCATCTGGATGCCAAAAAAGCGGCAACAGACATGAACTATGTACGTGAGCGCAAAGAAACGCTTAAAAAATATGGGCTTGGCTGCTGGGCGTTGGCTGCGCATGTACCCGGCCAGTGCGTGGGCGACAGATGGGATCCGCGTCTTGACAACTTCGCACCCAACAATCTGGCTGGAAAGCCCAAGGAAATCCGCGAATGGGCGATCCAGGAGATGAAATACATTGCGCAGGCTGCGAAAAACATGGGCGTTGACGTTGTAACCGGATTCATGGGCTCCCCGATCTGGGCGTTCTGGTATTCGTTCCCGCAGACCACCGACGAAATGATAGACGCGGGATTCCGAGAAATTGTGGATCTTTGGACTCCGATATTTGACGAATTTGACAAATGCGGCGTAAAGTTTGCGCTTGAAGTACATCCCACGGAGATCGCGTTTGACTATTATACCGCCGAGAGGCTTTTAAAAGAATTCAACTACCGCGAGACGTTAGGATTCAACTACGACCCCAGCCATCTGCTGTGGCAGGGCGTGAACACAACCATATTCCTGCGGGATTTTATCAAGAGGGTATATCATGTTCACATGAAAGACGCGGCTGTAACGCTGGACGGCAAGGCGGGCATACTGGGCTCGTTCATTACCTTCGGCGATACGCGGAGGGGCTGGAATTTCCGTTCCCTGGGACACGGCGACGTAAACTTCGAAGAAATCATCCGCGAACTCAACCAGGGCGGTTACAAAGGGCCTCTTTCGGTTGAATGGGAAGACAGCGGCATGGAGCGCATATACGGAGGCACGGAAGCCTGCGAATTTGTGCGCAGCGTTGACTTCGCGCCTTCGGACGTAGCTTTTGACAAAGCAATAGCCAACGAATAATTTTTATTTAAGAGAGAGGATAAAAAAGAATGAAAGAATACTACAAAGACATCCCCAAAATAAAATATGAGGGGCCTAAGTCCAGGAATCCGCTGGCTTTCAAATTTTACAACCCGGATGAAATGATCGGGGGCAAAACGATGCGCGAACAGTTAAAGTTCACCGCATCCTATTGGCATACATTTGCAAGCGACATGCACGATATGTTCGGCGAAGGTTCTATCGAACGTTCATTCGGCGAATCGGACGCAATTGCCTCCGCAAAAGCCAAAGCGCATGCTGCGTTTGAATTCCTGGAAAAAATGGATATCGATTACTATTGCTTCCACGACCGCGACGTTGCGCCCGAAGGCAAAACCCTGTCGGAAAGCAACGAAAATCTTGACGAAATCGTCGACCTGTTAAAAGACCTGCAGAAACAAAAGGGCAAAAAACTTCTTTGGGGCACGGCAAACCTGTTTGGAAACAAACGGTATATGCACGGCGCAGCAACATCCCCCAATGCGGATGTGTTCGCATATGCGGCTGCACAGGCTAAAAAAGCGATCGAATGCACCATTGAACTGGGCGGCGCAGGATATACGTTCTGGGGCGGCCGTGAAGGCTATGAAACCCTTCTCAACACCAACATGGGCCTTGAGCAGGATAATATGGCAAGGTTCCTCCGTATGGAGATCGACTATGCGCGGTCCAAGGGATTTACCGGAAACTTCTATATTGAACCCAAACCGAAAGAACCCACAAAGCACCAGTACGATTTCGATGCGGCCACCTGCGTCGGATTCCTCAGGAAATACGGTTTGATCAACGACATGAAACTCAACCTGGAAGCAAACCACGCGACCCTGGCCATGCACACATTCCAGCATGAGATCCGTGTTGCGCGTGAAAACGGCGTGTTCGGCTCCATCGATGCAAACATGGGCGATATGCTGCTTGGCTGGGATACCGACCAATTCCCCACCAACGTATATGATGCGGCGCTCGCCGTGTATGAGATCATAAAGGCCGGCGGATTTGTCTTGGGCGGATTCAATTTCGACGCAAAGGTCAGAAGGGGATCCTTCACTCCCGAAGATACGTTCTATTCTTACATAGCGGGCATGGACACCCTGGCTCTGGGCCTCAGGATGGCTACCCGGATGATCGAAGACGGCAGGATCGACGAGTTTGTTGATCAAAGGTATGCAAGCTACAAAACAGGCATTGGCGCGGATATCGTTTCGGGCAAAGCCACGCTGCAGGATCTGGAAAAATATGCCTTGGCACTGGGCGAAGTTCAGAACCAGAGCGGCAGACAGGAGTATCTGGAAGGCGTTATGAACGAAATAATGTTCGGATAACGGCCTTTACATACAAGCATAAAAGCGGTGATAAACGACTTTATCACCGCTTTTATGTAATCTTTTTTTATTGACAATTGAAATACCATACTATATCATTAATCTGTCTTAATTTACGATTTTAACGGAACAGCAGGTTACCCGAAAGAGCCCGCCGGCCTCTCTGGGAAAGGGAATCAAGATTGAAAGGTAATAAACATAATTGAGCATCAGTATTTTAGGAACAGGAAGTTACCTTCCAGAAAAAATTATGACAAACGCGGATTTCGAGAAATTTCTGGATACCTCGGACGAATGGATCACCACCCGCACGGGAATTAAGCAAAGGCATTACGCCAACGGCATGACCAACTGCCAGATGAGCGTGATCGCAGCCAACCGGGCGCTCGATGATGCAGGGCTTACGATAAACGACATCGGAACAATCATTGTAGCAAGCGTAACCAACGAAATGGACGTACCGTCCATTGCAAGCCAGGTGCAGCGTGAAATGGGCGCAAATTCCTGCGCGGCATTTGATATCAACGCGGCGTGTACAGGGTTCATGTACGGCCTCAAGGCTGCAGCAGGTTTCGTCATACAGGACAAAAAACCCGTACTGGTGATCGGTACCGAGGTTTTATCCCGTTTCATGGACTGGAACGACCGCTCAACATGCATACTGTTTGCGGATGGTTCGGGCGCTGCTGTGGTCGGCCCCGGAGAAAGCCTTAAATATATCGAAGTTTACGCGCATTCGGACGTAAACCATTCCCTGGAGATCCCGGGGATAAACAACGGTCTGGAGGAAGGCGAATCCAGGTTTTCCTATGTGTCCATGGACGGAAAGGAAATCTATAAGTTCGCAACCCGCCAGATGCCCCAGGATGTTGAAAAAGCGATGGAAGCGCTGGACCTTAAGCCCGAAGACATCGACTGGGTGATTCCGCATCAGGCAAACGTGCGCATTATCAAGGAAGCATCCAAGCGGCTCCAGATCCCGCTGGAAAAGTTCTATGTCAACATCCAGGACGTAGGAAACACGTCGGCGGCAAGTATACCCATTGTTTTGGATGAAATGAACAAAAAGAATCTTTTAAAGAAGGGCGATACGGTTGTGGTCGCGGGATTCGGCGGCGGACTCACATCCGCGTGCGCCGTTTTGAAATGGTGAGATAACGCCGCATATGCGTTATAATAAATAAAAATAATCAGGAGGCCAAATATGGTTTACGAAAAAATTAGTGAGATTATAGCTGATAAAATGGATATCGACGCAAGCGACATTTCGATGGAATCTTCATTCGAGAGCCTTAAAATCGACTCGCTTGACATGGTTGAAATCGTAATGGATATTGAGGAAGAATTTGATATTTCTATCGAAGAAGCGGAAAATTTAAAGACGGTTGCAGACCTTGTAAACTTTATCGAAGAAAACAAATAATTCTTTGTATTTTAATCATGCGGGTGTCCAAAGTCCGGATACCCGCATTTTGGAACCAATCCGGAGGAAAAAAAAATAAATACGAGAATAACCAAACTATTGAATATTGAATTCCCGGTGATACAGGGGGGAATGGCATGGATCGCGGACGCGTCCCTTGCATCCGCCGTAAGCCGGGCGGGAGGCCTTGGACTGATTGCTGCCGCGAATGCCCCTGTTGATGTGGTAAGGGCGCAGATCCGTGCGGCAAAGGCCGCGACAGACAAGCCTTACGGCGTAAACATCATGTTGCTGTCGCCCAGCGCAGCCGATATTGCGCAGTTGGTAATCGATGAAAAAGTGCCGGTTGTTACAACCGGCGCGGGGAATCCGGGTTTTTATATGGAAGCCTGGAAAAATGCCGGCATCAAAATCCTGCCTGTAATTCCTTCCGTAGCGTATGCAAAACGGATGGAGAAAATGGGCGCGGACGCCGTGATCGCGGAAGGTTGTGAAGCCGGGGGACATATAGGCGAAATCACCACAATGGCGCTTGTGCCGCAGATAGTGGATGCGGTCGGGATCCCGGTGGTTGCGGCCGGCGGCATCGCCGACGGACGCGGAATGGCGGCGGCTTTTATGCTGGGCGCATCCGGTGTGCAGATCGGAACACGGTTTCTGGTCGCAGACGAGTGCACGGTTCATCAAAATTACAAAGAAAAGGTTATAAAGTCCAGAGATACGGATTCGGCGGTTACCGGCAGGGCAACCGGACACCCGGTGCGCTGTATCAAAAACAGGCTGGTACGCGAATTTAAGGAACTGGAAAAACGTGCGGCCACGCTGGAAGAATATGAGCGCCTGGGATCGGACAGGCTCCGGCGTGCGGCGCGTGAAGGCGACGTCGTCTACGGATCGGTTATGGCCGGCCAGATCGCCGGTCTTGTGAACCGGGGCGGGAGCGCGGCGGAAATAATAAAAGAGATTTGCGGGGATGCGGAAAAATTATTAAGCGGAGGAATCCATTTTGACTAAACTTGCGGTTTTGTTTGCCGGACAGGGCGCACAGAAAACAGGTATGGGCAAAGATCTGTATGCTGGCAACGCGGCAGCAAGGGAAATATTTGAGCGCGCGGAAAAACACTCGCCCGGCATCACGGAAATGTGTTTTTCGGGTTCGCAGGAGATCTTAAACCAAACAATCAACACACAGCCTTGTGTGTATACCATGGATGTAGCGGCTTTTGCCGCTTTTCAGTCCGCCGGCCTTGAAATGAACGCAGCGGCGGGTTTTTCACTCGGGGAATACGCCGCGTTATGCTGCGCTGGCGTGTTTTCGTTCGAGGAAGGCCTTGCGCTCGTTAAAAAACGGGCGGAACGGATGCAGGAGGAAGCGGAAAGGACAGGAGGCGGTATGGCTGCGGTGCTGGGCAAAACAGGCGCCGAAGTGGACGAACTTGTGTCCGCAGTGCTGGAAGAGGGTATCCTGGAAGCTGTCAATTACAACTGCCCCGGTCAAACGGTGGTAGCGGGCGATGAGAAAAACCTGGCTGCATTTTTAGCGTATTGCAGGGAAAACAAAGTCAAAGCAATGAGCCTGCCGGTGAATGGCGCGTTCCACAGCCGGGCAATGGCCAAAGTTTCGGAATTTATTTTAGATTATATTCATAATGTTGATTTTCACAATCCCGTCTGCCCTGTATATTCCAATACCCTTGCCCGTCCGTACCGTGAGGGCGAGATCAAAAAAGTGCTGGCGGCGCAGACTTCCAGACCGGTTTATTTTGAACAGATACTGCGCGGCCTCATGCAAAACGGATTCGATACGTTTGTGGAAGTAGGCCCGGGCAGCACGCTGTCCGGATTTGTCAGAAGGACGGAAAAGGACGCCGCCGTATTTAATATCGCTGATATGGATTCGCTTCAGAAGACGGCGGATGCCCTTGGTAAGGAGTAATAATATGTCACAGAAAACAGCAGTAGTCACCGGCGCGCCCGGCGGAATAGGAAGCGCGATTTGCAAAAGGCTTGCAAAAGAAGGATACGACATTGTCATCAACCATTATAAAACCCAGGAAGCAGCGGACAAGCTCGCGGCAGAGCTGGAGGCGATGGGTGTAAAAAATATCGTATGCGAGGCTAACGTCTCCGATTTTGAACAGTCCAAAATGCTGATGGACAAGGCAATGGAGGCGTTCGGCAGGATAGACGTGCTTGTGAACAACGCCGGCATTACGCGGGATAACCTTCTCGCGCGTATGAAGGAAGAAGAGTTCGACGCGGTGATCGCGGTGAACTTAAAAAGCGCTTTCAATTGTTCCAAACATGCGGTATCCGTTATGATCAAACAAAGATACGGCAGGATTGTCAATATGTCTTCGGTTGTCGGGATTGCCGGCGCCGCGGGACAGGTCAATTATTCCGCGTCCAAGGCGGGGCTCATAGGCATTACCAAATCACTGGCAAGGGAAGTGGCTTCCCGGAACATCAATGTGAACGCCGTTGCGCCCGGGTTTGTAGATACGGACATGACGCGCGCTATCCCAGAAAAAATTCGGCAGGAAATGCTGGATTCGATTCCGGCAAAACGTGCGGCCCAGCCTGAAGACATCGCAAATGTGGTTGCGTTTCTGGTGTCGCCTGATTCGGATTATGTCACCGGCCAGGTCATCAACGTATCGGGCGGATTGCTTATATAAAACGGTATAAGGAGTATTTTCAATGTTAAGACGAGTTGTAGTGACGGGAGTGGGCGCAATAGCGCCAAACGGAAACAGCGCCCCGCTGATGTGGGACGCCATGAAAAACGGTGTAAACGGGATCGCGCCTATTACAACCATCGAAATAGCGGATAATCCTGTAACTGTTGCGGGCGAAATCAAGAATTTCGATCCTGTCGATTACATGGATAAAAAAGATGTGCGCAGGATGGACCGGTATTGCAGGTATGCGATGGTGGCCGGAAGCGAAGCCATGGAAGACGCCAATTTCGGCGGCAATATGCCCGATCCTAACAGGTTCGGCGTAATCATAGGCAGCGGAATCGGCGGCCTTGATACCATGCAGACGGAGGTTACCAAGCTGAATGAGCGGGGATTTAAGAAAACCAATCCGCTCTTTATCCCCATGATGATCGGAAACATGGGCTCGGGCAACCTGGCGATCAAATACGGGCTCCGCGGCCACAACACTACTGTAACGACCGCATGCGCATCGGGCGCGCACGCCATCGGCGACGCTTTCCGCCTTATCCGGCACGGATACGCGGACGCGATGCTGGCCGGCGGCGCAGAAGCGGCGCTGACGCCGCTTTCCCTTTCCGGGTTCTGCGGACTTCAGGCATTGTCGCTGTCCACGGATCCTAACCGTGCGTCCATTCCGTTTGACGCGGAACGAAACGGGTTTGTGATCGGGGAAGGTGCGGGCGCGCTTGTGCTGGAAGATTATGAATCGGCTGTGCGCCGGGGCGCGCGCGTTTATGCGGAGATCGTCGGCTACGGCGCTACTGCCGACGCGTACCATATGACGGCGCCGCATCCCGAGGCAATAGGCCCTGCCCAGGCCATGCGTATAGCGATCGAGGATGCGGGTATACCCGCGGACGCGATTTCTTATGTCAACGCGCACGGTACATCCACGCAGTTGAACGATAAGGCGGAAACGCTTGCCATAAAGAAGGTTTTCGGCGACTATGCCAAAAAAATCGCCGTATCGTCCACCAAATCCATGACAGGACATCTTCTGGGCGCCGCAGGTGCAATAGAAGCGGTGGCCAGCGTGATGAGCGTTACGGAGGATTTTGTGCCGCCCACAATCAATTATCAGGTTGCGGACCCTGAATGCGATTTGGATTACGTTCCAAACCAGGGCAGAAAAATGGAAGTCAATTACACGATTTCCAACTCGCTTGCTTTCGGAGGGCATAACGCAAGCCTGCTGTTTGCAAAGGTAAAATAGGAGGGTACTATGAACTTAAACGATGTTCAGGAGTTTATAAAAAACAACCGGGGGCTAAAAACGCTCGAACTGCAGGACGGCGATTTCAGTATAAAACTTGAGTGGAACTGCGGCGGCGTTGCAGCCGCGGCTGTGCCCGTGGCTACGCCCGCAGCGGTGCAGTATGCCGAGGCAGCGGAAGAGGAAGGCGATGCCGGTATGATTCCCGGCGGACACGATAATGCAAAGGATATCCTCTCGCCACTGGTGGGTACATACCACGAGCTGGAGGGGGCTAAAAAGGTTGCGATCGGCAGCAAGCTTAAAAAAGGCGACGCGCTGTGCAATATCGAAGCCATGAAGCTGATGAACGAGATCACCATACCCGAAGACGGAACAATCGTATGGATGGCATGCGCGGAAGGCGATACGGTGGAGTACGAGCAGCTTTTGTTCCGGTATGAATAAAAAGGAGATAAGAAAATGATCGGCAGAGAGGAAATTAAAAAAGTGCTTCCCCACAGAGAGCCTTTTTTATTGATAGACGAGATTCTGGAAGTTGAAATCGGGAAATCCGCTACCGCCGTATGGCATGTCAAGGAAGACTTTGACGTTTTCCGCGGACATTTTCCGGGAAATCCGGTGCTGCCGGGGGTTCTGATGGTGGAAGCTCTGGCGCAGACCGGGGCTTATGCGATACTGCTGGAGGAACGTTTTAAAGGCAAACTGGCGGTTTTCGGAGGGATAGACGGCGTTAAATTCAGGGGAATGGTTCGTCCGGGAGACGACCTCATATTGCACGCAGAATTAAAAAGATTGTCGTCCATCGGGGGAAAGGCGGACGTAATCGCCACCGTTGACGGGAAAACAATATGCTCCGGTGAGATCATGTTTGCCTTTGCAAAGGAGTAACCCATGATAGAAAAAGTGTTGATCGCCAATCGCGGTGAAATAGCGGTCAGGGTCATCCGTGCGTGCAGGGAGATGGGGATCGCCACGGTCGCTGTTTATTCTACGGCGGACCGGAACGCGCTTCATGCCCAGCTTGCGGACGAAGCCGTATGCATCGGCGCTCCTGCGCCCAGGGACAGCTATCTCAATCCGTATAATATTTTATCCGCCGCGCATATCACGGGGGCGGACGCCATTCATCCGGGGTACGGATTCCTTTCGGAAAATTCCAAGTTCGTCAGGATGTGCAAAAAAAGCAATATCATTTTCATTGGTCCTGACGCCGAAGCCATGGACAAAATGGGCAACAAGCTCATGGCCAGAAGGATCATGACGCAGGCCAGCGTACCGGTGATCCCCGGTTCCATGGATGCGCTCCGTAATGCGGAAGACGCTAAAAATACCGCGCGCAAGGTTGGATACCCGGTCATGATCAAAGCCGCTTCGGGCGGCGGCGGACGCGGTATCCGCAAGGTCAACCGCGAAGCGGATATTGAAGGCGCTTTTGCTTCCGCGTCGCAGGAAGCGGTTGTGGCGTTTGGAGACGGAACGCTGTATATGGAAAAATGTATTGAAAACGCAAGGCATATCGAAGTGCAGATCATGTGCGACCATTTCGGGCATGCCGTGCATCTGTTTGAACGGGAGTGTTCCCTGCAGCGCAGGAACCAGAAGGTGATGGAAGAAGCGCCGTCGGCGTTTTTTGACAAGCAAAAGAGAATGGAAATCGGCGACGCCGCGGTACGCGCGGCAAAAGCCGCCGGATACAACAGCGCGGGTACGATCGAATTTTTAGTAGACAAAAACGGGAATTATTATTTTATGGAATTAAACGCCCGCGTGCAGGTGGAACATCCGGTAACTGAAATGGTGACCGGCGTGGATATAGTGAAAACGCAGATCATGATCGCCTGCGGAATCGATATGGGGTACGAGCAAAGCGATATCAAGCTCCACGGCCACGCCATAGAATGCAGGATCAATGCGGAAGATCCCAGCCGGAATTTCATGCCGTCGGTGGGTACGATCAAAATGCTGCATATTCCGGGCGGCCCAGGCATACGCTTTGATACCGCCATGTACGTGGGGTATAAGATACCGCCGAATTATGATTCGATGATCGGCAAACTGATCGCGTATGCCCCCACAAGAGACGTTGCTCTTGCAAAGATGCGTTCCGCTCTGACCGAACTGGTGGTAGAAGGCGTGGAAACAAATATCGATTTCCAGTTCGATCTGCTGCATAACCCGGATGTGGTGAAAGGCAACCTGGATACCGGGCTGATCGGCAGGATAATGGAGGAATAATATGGGCATTTTCAACAGAAACAAGCACAGCCAGAAACGGCAGGTGTATTCGTCCAACCAGCAGATAAATATTCCGATCAAAGACGCGCTTATCAATGTACATACATACCAGCAGCGTACGGAAGCACAGGGCGCTGCGGATATTCCGGGCGATATGTTCGAAAAATGTCCGGGATGCGCGCGCGTGGTGTTCGGGGAAGACCTTGCGGAAAACCAGCATGTCTGCGTATACTGCGGACATCATTTCCGTCTGCCGGCGCGGCGAAGGATAGAACTTACCGCGGATCCGAACAGTTTTTTTGAGTTTAACGCAGGCTTAGTTGGCGCGAATCCGCTGGAGTATCCCGGATACGAAGAAAAACTGGATGAACTGCGCAAGAAAACCGGGCTGTCGGAAGCCATCGTAACCGGGGAATGTACAATCGGCGGCAATCCCTGCGTACTGGCGGCGATGGATGGGTTTTATATGATGGGATCCATGGGCGCGGCGGTGGGCGAAAAGTTTACGCGCGCTGTCGAGGTTGCCATAGAGAAAAAACTGCCGCTGGTTGCATTTACCGTGTCGGGCGGCGCAAGGATGCAGGAAGGGCTCATATCCCTGATGCAGATGGCCAAGACCAGCGCGGTGCTGGCCAAAATGGACGAAGCCGGGCTTCTTTACGTGGTGGTGCTGACCGACGCGACGACGGGCGGTGTGACCGCGAGTTTTGCTATGCTTGGCGATGTTACTCTGGCCGAGCCAAACGCGATCATCGGGTTTGCGGGAAAACGCGTTATTGAGCAGACTGTGAAACAGACGCTGCCCGAGGGGTTCCAGCGGACCGAATTTTTATTTAAAAAAGGGTTTGTGGATATGATCGTGGAGCGTAAAAATATCAGAGAGACTCTGACAAAAATTTTGAAACTGCATGCGGGAGGTGAGGCCTGATGGCAGATTCGGCATGGCTCAAAGTACAGCTGGCGCGTGAGTTTATCCGGCCCACGGCCCAGTATTTCATTCGGAATATCATAGACGATTTTGTGGAGATGCACGGCGACAGGCTGTTTGCGGACGATGCGGCGATTATCGGGGGAATCGGGTTCTTTAACGGTATTCCCGTAACCGTGATCGGTCAGGAAAAAGGCCTGGATGTCAATGAAAAAGTAAAGCGCAATTTCGGCAGTGCGCATCCCGAAGGATACCGCAAATCCATGCGGCTGATGAAGCAGGCGGAGAAATTCCGCCGCCCGGTGATCTGCATTGTGGATACCCAGGGTGCGTTTTGCGGAGTCGGAGCAGAAGAGCGCGGTATCGGCGAGGCGATCGCGCGCAATCTGATGGAGATGTCCCGGTTAAAGACGCCCATACTGACCGTGCTGATCGGCGAGGGCGGATCGGGCGGCGCGCTCGCGCTTGCGGTATCGGATAAGATCGCAATGCTGGAAAATTCGGTTTATTCCATCCTGTCGCCCGAAGGGTTCGCGTCCATTCTCTGGAGGGACGCTTCCAAGGCGCCCGAAGCGGCGCAGTTTATGCGCATGACCGCGCAGGAGGTGTGCGGGATGGGTATTGTGGACGATGTGATCCCCGAACCTAAGGAAGGCGCAAAGAACGACGATAACGGCGCGATGGCGCAAACGGTCAAAGCATATATTGCTGCGCAGCTGCCTGAGCTTATAAAAACCCCGGTAGCCGAGCTGATGGAAAAACGTTATGCCAAGATCAGGGCGTTCGGACAGAATTACATTAAAGAATAATCTATCGCCTTTCTTTTAGAAAAAAGAAAGGAAGGGCCAAAGAAAACCAAAAATAAAATACCGCTCATTAATTCATAGTGAGCGGTATCTTTTATATCGTTATCGGTTTTCTTTTCTTTTTTCTAAAAGAAAAGGAACTATTTTATAATATTATTTCCGTGAGAATCCACGCCAACGATCACCGGGAAATCCACGACTTCCAGCCGGTTAACGGCTTCGGCGCCAAGATCCTCAAACGCAACAACTTCCGCTTTTTTGACGCATTTGGAAATCAGCGCGCCCGCGCCGCCCGTCGCGCAGAAATACACCGCACGGTTTTTTTGTATGGATTCCACAACCTCTTTGCCAAGCGGCCCCTTGCCTATTGTGCACTGAACGCCCAGGTCGAACAGACGGGGCGCGTAGGCGTTCATCCTTCCGGAAGTGGTAGGCCCGCACGATCCAAAAATATGGCCCGGCTTGGCGGGGCACGGCCCGGCGTAGTAGATCGCTGCCTTTTTAATATCAAAAGGCAGTTTTTCGCCCTTGTCGATCATTGCGCACAACCGTTTATGCGCGGCGTCCCGCGCGGTATATATGGTGCCGGAGAGCGCCACATTGTCCCCGGCCTGCAGGGTTTCTATCTGTTCCAAAGTCAAGGGAAGATTGAGTTTTATCATAATATCACCTCGCTGTGCCGCAGGGCGTGGCAGCAAAAATTCACCGCTACCGGCATTCCTGCAAGATGCGTGGGGTGCTGGGCGATATGCACGGCCAGGCAGTAGGTGTCGCCTCCCAAACCCATCGGTCCGATCCCAAGCGCATTGATCTTGTCTTTGATTTCCGTTTCCAGCGCGGCCAGCATTTCGTCCGGGTTTTGGCTGCCAACCTTGCGCAGCAGTTGTTTCTTGGCGATATAAGCGGCGTAATCAAACGTTCCGCCTATCCCGACCCCCAGCACCACAGGAGGGCAGGGGCTGCCGCCCGCGTTGCGCGCGGTTTCCAGTATAAAATTTATGATTCCGTCTCTGCCGTCCGAAGGTTTCAGCATCCGGACGGCGCTCATGTTTTCGCTGCCAAACCCCTTTGGCATTGCGAATATCCGGATCTGATTTCCGGGTACGATTCTGGTGTAAACAATAGCCGGGGTGTTATCGCGGGTATTTACCCGGTCAATCGGGGACAGCACGGATTTCCGGAAAAACCCGTCGGCATACGCGCCGCGTACACCGTCCTGCACCGCGTCTTCCACATATCCGTTCAAAATATGCACATCCTGCCCGATCTCAAGATAAACTACTGCCATTCCCGTATCCTGGCAGGAAGGAATGTTGTCTTCCAGGGCGGTCCGGTTGTTTTCTATCAGCTGGCGCAGTATTTCCTTTCCGATAGGTGAGCTTTCCGATACCATTGCTTCCCGGAGCGCCTGCGAAACATCTTCGCCGGGCGCGATGCATGCCGAAAGAAACGCGCCGCGAACGGCTGCCGTTATGTCTTTAGCGTCTATGATCCTCATAAAAAACCTCTGTTTATTTTATTCTGGTATTCCGCAAAGCCGCCAGGGTTTTTAAGGTGGAATTCCATGTAAATTATAGAGGAAAGACATCTTAAATGCAAACAATTCCGTACCCCGTTTATATATGATGAACCGCCCTTTTTATATGCTTTTTTAAAAGAATCCCCGCGTTTATCAGACCTGTATTGAAAAAAAGCTTTTTTCGGTATAGAATAAGCTAGAATTAATAAAACTAACGGAGTGTTTATGGCATTGAGCATTGCCCCGCTTTTCAGCGGATCAAGCGGCAACAGTATATTCATCAGGTCCGAAAGCGCCAGTCTTCTGGTAGACGCAGGTGTTTCATGCTCTAAAATCGGTGTGGAACTTGCCAAGGCGAACGCCTGCATTGCCGACCTGGACGGCATTTTGGTTACCCACGAACATATTGACCATATCCGGGGTCTCCAAATTATCACCAAAAAATACGATATCCCTGTTTATGCCAACGCCCTGACATGGGAAAAACTTCTTCCCAAGCTGCCGAATATTCATCCTAAAAACATCCGGGAAATCACCACCCAGGATTTTTATATCAAAGACATATGCGTGCAGCCATTTGAAGTTTCGCACGACGCGGCCTGCCCGTACGGGTATGCGCTCCATTCCCGGGGGAAAAAGGTCTCGGTGCTGACCGACCTCGGGCATGTTACGCAAAAAATCATAGAGGGCATCTGCGGATCGTCCATTGTGCTTCTGGAAGCCAACCACGATGTCGATATGCTGAACGCGGGTCCCTATCCATATATGCTGAAACGCAGGATCCTTTCGGGCAAGGGGCATTTGTCCAATGACGCCGCGGCTGAGACTGCGTTTGAACTGGCGAAAAACGGCGTGCGGGGGATCATTCTTGGTCATTTAAGCCTGCAGAACAATCTGGAAGCGTTGGCGTACCGGACGGTATGCGGTTATTTGGAACAGCGGGGCGTGCTGGTAGGCAGGCATGTGGCGGTCGCGCTTGCAAAAAGGAGCGAATTAACGGGGTGCTATGAAGCGAGATAACATGGAAGTTGAAACTGCATTCAGCATTAAACAGGCAAATTGGTGTCTTTTTTTTGTTTTGCTGGGTTATATGGTCACCGATCTGGTACAGTCTTTTTTGCTTATTTTTTTCGGTATACGACCGGACATGGATATGTCCATTTACATCCGCATGGCAGCCATACTGCCGGCCGTCATATTTGCTTTTTCATCCGGTAAGCGGAGACGGTCCTTAAGGTTCTCCGAAACGGCGCCAGCCAACATCGTATATTCCGTGCTGCTGGCGTTTTTCGTATATCTTCTGTCCTCGGTTGTTTTGACCTATCTGGCGGAATTGATCGTAAACGCCGGAGGAAACATTCCGGAAAACGAAATGATAGACTACCTCATGAGCGGATCCGCGCTGACAGCGTTCTTGTTCTTTTCCGTGTTTGCCCCGTTTACCGAAGAAGTGATGTTCCGGGGTGTTTTCCAGAACGCTTACAGCCGCAGGGTCGGTTTCTTTGCGGTCGTGCTTACAGGGGCGATTTTCGGGCTCATGCACGGGGACCTGCTTTCAAGCATCAACGGCGTGCTGGCGGGAATCATCATTTGCTATATCTACTACAAAACAGGATCCATCTGGAACACGATCGCGTTCCACGCCGTGTTTAATCTGCTAGGATACACTCTTGCCGCGGACGCATATGTGCTGAATCTGCCCTGGACGCTGGGGCTGCTCCCGGTTGAAACAGCGGATACTGTAAATCCCGCTTATTACGTTTACGTGTGGGGCATAGCCGTAATCTCCGCTTTGATGATATATGTTTTTATAAAACTGCTCGCGCGCAAAAACGACAGGCCTGCAATATATCCGGCTGTCCCCGCCAAGCGCCAGGCGTTTGAAATGGTGCCTTTTATACTGGCCAGCCTACTTTTGACGCTGCGGCTTGTGCTTGGGACGCTTGCCTATTTTATGAATTAAAGGAGTCACGACGATTAAAATCAAACTCGTTTGCGTAGGCAAACTGAAGGAGAAGCATTTTCTCCTGGCGCAAAACGAATACGCCAAAATGCTGTCAAGGTTTGCCCAGACAGAAATAATCGAAGTTCCGGATGAACCCCTGGCCGGCGTAAAAAGCATGGCGGGGGAAACCGCAGCACTTTTTTCGGAAGAAGCAAGAATACTGCCCCGTCTTTCAGGGCATGTGATTGCCTGCGATATTGCCGGACGGCAGATGTCTTCGGAAGGATTTGCCGGATATTTGAAGGACCGCATGCTGGAGGGGACGAGCGAAATCTGTTTTGTGGTGGGCGGATCTATCGGTTTGTCGGATAACGTGAAGAGCAAAGCGGCGCTCCGGCTGTCTGTTTCCCGTATGACTATGCCGCACAGATTGTTTCGGATCGTGATTTTAGAACAGGTCTACCGTGCGTTTAAAATAATAAACGGCGAGACGTATCATAAATAAACCGTTTTTATGCGGTAGAAATTAAAAAAAGCAGAGGTAAATGCGTCTGTGGACAAAAATGTTTCCTGGTATATGAGCAAGAGGGTTCAACGGACTGTTGAAAACCTGGAAAAGCATAATATAAGCGGCTGTTATGTTGAAAACGAAAAACAGTTGATTGAAAAACTAAAAAAGGTAATACCCCCAAATGCGCTGATTGGCGTGGGAGACTCGATGACGTTGTTCGAAACAGGGGTAATAGAGTTCCTCCGAAACGGGAATTACAGATTTTTAGACAAGTACAGGGCGGGCATTACAGGAGAAGAGAAAAAAGAAATCTACCGGCAATGCTTTTCGGCGGACGTATTTTTAAGCAGTACAAATGCCATTACGGAAAAAGGGGAACTTTATAATATCGATGGAAACGGCAGCAGGGTAGCGCCAATGCTGTATGGGCCCGAACAAGTCGTAATAGTTGCCGGAATCAATAAAATAGTACAAAATATAGAAGAAGCGGAAAAAAGGGCAAGAAATTATGCCGCTCCCACCGATGCAAAAAGACTCGGAAAAGATACTCCTTGCGCAAACCTGGGATACTGCGTTGATTGCGAAAGCAAAAACAGGATTTGCAACGACTTTGTCCTAATAAGAGGGCAATTTATCAAGGATAGAATCAAAGTAATCATCGTTGGGAAACAATTAGGGTATTAGTGAAAAACCGTAGCATACAGAAAGGGAGAGAATAAATTGAAATATTTTCATGTAGATGTGTTTACGTCCCGGCCCATGAGCGGCAACGGCCTTACCGTGGTTTTTCACGAAAGCCCGCCTGACGGCGGAACCTTGCTCAAAATCGCGCAGGAACTCCGGCAGTTCGAAACCGCTTTTGTTTTTCCGCAAAGCGGCGGTGGAGCGTATCCCGTCAGGATATTCACCATGCAGGAAGAACTGCCTTTTGCCGGCCATCCTGTTTTGGGCGCGGCGGCGGTGATCCACCGGGTTTTTTATCCTTCCAAAACAGAGGCTGCGGTTCATATTGATTTGTCCGGAAGGTCACTTACGGTCGAGTCCGTCAGCTCGGACGGGCTGTATACCGAGACGATGAACCAGGGAGTTCCCGAGTTTTTAGGCGCGCCATCCAGGGAACTTTACGAAGCGGTCGCGCGGGCGGTGGGCCTTTCATTGGAAGATCTGGACCCCGATTTTCCAATGGAGGTGGTATCCACGGGGCTTAAGTATCTTCTCGTGCCTGTCCGAAACCATCTGGAGAACGCACGAATCGCCGGAAGCGGTTTTGAAAGTTTTCTAGGCGCATTGGGTGCAAAGTTCGTTTATCTGTTTGATCCTAAAACGCTAGAGTGCAGGACCTGGGACAACAGCGGCGCAGTGGAAGACGTGGCGACGGGAAGTGCTGCGGGGCCTCTGTGCGCATACCTTGTGCGCCGGGGCGTTAAGAAAGAAGGCGAAATCATCCGTCTTTCCCAGGGAAGATATCTAGGCAGGCCCAGCGTCATCGAAGGCTGGGTGCAAGACGGAAAGGTGTGTATTCGGGGAAGCGTCGCATTTTTTGCGTCGGGTGAAATAAAGAATTAGCCATGGGCTATTATGATTTAACGGTTGAAGAAAGAAAACAGATTTTCAGCAAAATGCAGGCGGATATTGAAGCGGCGTTTCACAGCAAAGAGTTCCCTGTTTTGACGAAATATTTTTCGGATGAGGACACATATATCAGAAGGAACGCCGCCCTCATAACGGGAAGGCTTGCTTTAAGCAAAAAAGGACTGAAATCTAATATCGATTTTTGTTTAAAAATTCTGCTCAGCAGTGAAAACCACAAGGTGAGGCAGACGGCGGTAATCTGTCTGGGGGAACTCGGAAAAACCCTTGCAGGCGTATTTGATGATTTGGGCAGCATGCTTGAGGACCCGCATCATTCCGTACGGAATGCCGTGATCGGCGCAATCAAACAGATGGGTGACAAAAACCCTGCGCCTGCTTTTAAATTTGTACTGAGAAATATCAATAGTCCAAACCCGGCGATACGCAGGGAAATGGTGCACGGTATCGAGCTTCGGGGCAGGAAGCATCCCGAGGAGGTTCTGCCAATACTGGCGGAAATGCAGTTTGAGAAAGACCGTAGCGTAAAAAAAATGATCGTCCATGTGATCGGCCAGATAAGCTATAAAAAAGGAAGCCTGGAAAAAGTTCTGGATGCACTGGCCGCGTGGGATAATAAGGACCTGGTGCGGATTGCTTTGGCGGAGATTCTAAAAACGCATAAGAATTATGAAAAATTCAGCGATAAATCATCGGCTGAGGCTGAGAAAATAATCCGGGAAAGGTTTCCGGGCTGGGTTTGATAGGTTAACTTCGGTTTATAACAGGATTAACAGAGGTTTACGCAATGGAGATTTGTCTGAAAGAATTGCGGGCAGGCGACGGAACCGACATCTATGAAATGCTGCGGGAGATAGGACCCGGAGAAAACGGGTTTATGAACGAAGGGTATCTGCCGCCGGATAAATTCAAACGGTTCCTGAAATGGTATGTCGACGCGTCCAACGGCGTGGGGCTTACGGGGGATATGGTTCCCACGACAATGTACTGGCTGTATATCGCCGGTACGCCCGTGGGATACGCAAAGCTGCGGCACCGGCTGAACGATCATTTGCGGAAAATAGGCGGACACATAGGCTATGTGATACGGCCCTCGGAAAGAGGCAAGGGCTACGGAAAACTGATATTGAAAGAGATGCTGGTTAAAGCAAAGGCGCTTGGTTTGGAAGAGGTGCTTATGACCTGTATGCAGGAAAATGCGGCTTCCAGAAAAGTGATCGAGGCGAACGCCGGCATTTTAAGTCAGATAGAGGATGGCGAGTGTTATTATTGGATAAAAATATAGGCAAATAAAGGGCGCGCAGATCAAAATTTTTATGATGTCTTTTCATTTTGGCATATTTGTGAGAAAATATGTAAAAATACGGTCAGTAATTATTTTTTATATAAATTTATTTGGAGGATGGTATGACAGAAAGGTCAAGGAACTTTATCGAAGAGATCATAGACAGCGATATTGAAAGCAAAAAGGTGACAACCGTAATTACCCGGTTCCCGCCCGAACCAAACGGTTATCTGCACATCGGGCATGCAAAATCAATCTGCCTCAATTTCGGGCTTGCGGAGCAGTACAAGGGCTACTGTAATCTGCGGTTTGACGACACCAATCCGGTAAAAGAAGATATTGAGTATATAGGCGCGATCAAAAAGGATATCGAGTGGCTGGGATTTCAATGGAGAAGCGAATGCTACGGTTCAGGTTATTTTGAATATATGTACGAATGCGCGGTGAAACTGATTCAAAAAGGCCTGGCGTATGTCTGCGACCTTACTGCCGAAGAAATAAAAAATTACCGCGGCACGCTTACTGAGCCCGGCAAAAACAGCCCGTACCGGGAACGCGGCGTGGCGGAAAGCCTGGAACTCTTCCAAAAAATGCGCGCCGGTGAATTTAAAGACGGTGAAAAGGTATTGCGCGCAAAAATTGATATGTCGTCTCCTAACCTTAACATGCGCGATCCTGTGATCTACCGTATCGTGCACGCATCCCATCACCGCACGGGCGACGAGTGGTGCATCTATCCCATGTACGATTTTGCGCATCCGCTGGAGGACGCGGTGGAAGACATTACGCATTCCATTTGCACGATGGAATTTGAAGACCACAGGCCGCTTTACGACTGGTTCATTCAGAACTGCGAATGCAAAAGCGTTCCCCACCAGTACGAATTCGCGCGGCTGAATTTGACGCATACGCTTATGAGCAAGCGGTATTTAAAACGCCTGGTGGACGAAGGCGTCGTTTCGGGATGGGACGATCCCCGCATGCCTACGCTGTCCGGCGTACGCAGGCGCGGGTACACGCCCGCCGCAATACGCGACTTCTGTGACAGGATCGGCGTGTCCAAGGCAAACAGCGAGGTTGATTTCAAGCTTTTGGAGCACTGCGTACGTGAAGATTTGAACCGGCACGCCACGCGTCTGATGGCTGTTCTGCGGCCCCTGAAGCTCACCATATCAAACTATCCGGAAGGAAAAAAAGAGGTTTTTATGGCTGAAGACCTTCCCGGCAGCGAAGAGAAGCATGAGGTTGTGTTCTCGCGCAATCTCTTTATCGAACAGGAAGATTTTATGGAGGTAAAGCCCAACAACAAATATTTCCGGCTGTCCGTAGGCGGCGAGGTGCGGCTGAAGAACGCGTATATCATCAAATGTGAGAGTGTGGTTAAAGACGCAGATGGAAATATTACGGAAGTCGTCTGCACCTACGACCCGGAATCCAGCACGGGCGGCGCGACTGCCGGTCGCAAGATCAAGGGCACGCTGCACTGGGCGGAAGCCGAAACCGCGGTTCCTGCAACCGTCAGGCTGTATGATTACCTGATCGACGAAAACGGCGAGCTGAACCCGGATTCCCTGCACGTCCTCTCCGGCGCGCTGGCGGAGCCCTTTGCCGTAAAGGCTTCGGACCGCAGACGGTTCCAGTTTATCCGCCAGGGGTATTTTGCCCTGGACGAAGAGGATTCCAAAGAGAATGCCCTGGTGTTCAACCAGATTGTTGAGCTAAAGGACAGCTTTGCTAAGACCATGGAAAAATAAGTGATATATCCAACCTTTCTTTTTTAAAAAAAAGGTTGGACCAAAGAAAACTTAACCTGAAAACCACAAAATTTACGTTTTCGGTTTGTGGCACGCCCATAGGCTTCCCCTTGAGGGGAAGCTGTCACCGAAGGTGACTGATGAGGTGTAGGGGATGAACAGCACGTATAATCCGGGATTAACCGGTAACGCAAAAGGGTTGCGAAAAAATATGACGAAGGAAGAAAGGCATCTCTGGTATGATTTTTTAAAAGGACTGCCGGTCGGATTCAAACGTCAAAAGGTAATCGGAAACTATATCGTTGATTTCTATTGAGCCTCTGCCAAATTGGTGATTGAGCTTGACGGATCGCAGCATTATGATGAAAAGGGAAAGGGAACCGATATAAAACGTGATGAGTATTTAGGCGGCTTTGGGTTGGTTGTAAAGCGATATTCTAACGCGGATATCAATAAAAATTTTGACAGCGTCTGCGAAGATATTTATGATTGTATTCGTTCGGTCAATGTCTGACACCTCATCCGGCGCTTTGCGCCACCTTCCCCGAACCAGAGCGGAGCTGGCCGCAACCTGACTGCGGAAAAATCCCAAAGAAAACCAGGGTTATATTATTGGTTTTCTTTTGCGCAGCTTTTCTTTTTCAAAAGAAAAGCTGTAAGGAAAATTTATTCTTAAGGAGAATCTGATGAAAGTAAGAACAAGATTTGCGCCCAGCCCCACGGGATACCTGCATATTGGAGGGCTTCGGACCGCTTTGTACGCATGGCTTTACGCGCGCAAACACGGCGGCGATTTTATACTGCGCATAGAGGATACGGACCGGGAACGCCTGGTGGAAGACGCCTGCCGGATCATTTATTCCACGCTCAAGGAAACCGGGCTTGCCTACGACGAGGGCCCGGATGTGGGCGGAAACTATGGGCCGTACATCCAGAGCGAGCGGCAGGAGATCTACAAGGAATACGCCCAAAAACTGGTGGATACAGGTGCGGCGTACTATTGTTTCTGTACAAAGGAAAGGCTGGACGGTCTGCGGCAGGCGTGCGAAGACAAGAGCCAGGTTTTTAAGTACGACAAACACTGCCTCAATCTTTCCAAAGAAGAAATTCAGGCCAAGCTGGAAGCGGGCGAACCGTATGTGATCCGCCAGAACATCCCGCTGGAAGGGGAAACCGCCTATACGGACGCCATATTCGGCGAAATCAAGGTGCCCAACAGCGACATGGAAGACAACATTCTATTGAAATCGGACGGCATGCCTACCTACAACCTGGCAAACGTGGTGGACGACCATCTGATGGAGATCACCCATGTGATCCGCGGAATAGAGTACCTATCCTCCACACCCAAGTATAACCTTTTATACGAAGCGTTCGGCTGGGATATCCCCAGCTATATCCACCTGCCACCCGTGATGAAGGACAAGCAGCGCAAGCTGTCCAAACGGCACGGAGACGCCTCATTCGAGGATTTTATAAACAAAGGCTATCTGAAAGAAGCAATCGTCAATTACATTGCGCTCCTGGGATGGTGCCCAGAGGGCAACCAGGAGATATTTACGCTTAAAGAACTGGCGCAGGCGTTCGATCTCAAAGGCATCAGCCGGTCGCCCGCGATATTCGACGAAGACAAGCTCCGCTGGATGAACGCGGAGTATATCCGCGCCATGGATCCGCAGCGGTTTGAGCAGGCCGCGCGCCCGTATATGGCAAAGACAATCGACATTGACCGTTTCGATACCGCGCTGATCGCAAAACTCATCCAGCCAAGAACGGAAATCCTAACGGAGATCCCGGAAAAACTCGGTTTTCTCCAGACTTTTCCGGAATACGATGTGGACCTTTATACCAATAAAAAGATGAAAACCACCCCGGAAAATTCTCTTCCCTTTCTTCTTAACGCGCGTACCGTTCTGGCGGAGACCGGGAACTATACAAACGAGAACCTGTACAACGCCTTGTTGGCTCTGGCCGAGAAACTGGGGATCAAAAACGGCCAGCTGCTGTGGCCGGTGCGCATTGCGATATCGGGTACGGCGGTCACGCCCGGAGGCGCGACGGAGATTGCGGCGCTTCTGGGAAAAGAGGAAACGCTGCGCAGGATGGATCTCAGTATCGCCAAACTCCAAAGGCATACGGAACAAAATTCTTGACTTGACAGCACAAAATGATATAATATTAAGGCTAGTTGTAACGTCCTTGCTCCGCAGAGCATGCGGGGCCAGCAACTTTGTATTTAAAGAGGATCTTTGAATACAGGAGAGTCCATAAGGAGGTGAAAGAAATGACAAATTACGAAACACTGTACATTTTAAAGCCGGATCTGGAAGAGGAAAAGAAGGATGCGCTTATCGCTAAATTTTCCGAGATCATCACCAGCAATGGTGGTACGATCACCAAGACCGACGAGTGGGGAAAAAGGAAACTCGCTTATCCAATTGATTACATCAATGACGGTTATTATGTACTGACGTATTTTTCGGCAAACGCAGAGTTGCCGGCCGAACTTGAAAGAAATTTCAAAATTTCGGATGACGTGATTCGTTATATCGTTGTAAACTTGGAAAAACAATAAAGGAGAGCCATATGAATAAGGCAATCTTAGTTGGAAATTTAACAAGGGATCCGGAGCATCGCACAACTTCAAACAACCTGTCTGTGACCACATTCACCGTAGCCGTGCAGAGAAGGTTTGCCCAGAGCGAACCCAAAGCCGACTTTTTCAACGTCGTGACATGGAGAGCCACCGCGGACAACTGCGCGAAGTATCTGCAGAAAGGTTCCAAAGTGGGCGTGGTCGGCCAGATTCAGAACAGGCAATACGACGATAAAAACGGTGTAAGGCGTTATATAACCGAAATTATCGCCGAAGAAGTGGAGTTCCTGTCCAGCAAAGGCGCTTCTTCCGAATACAGGGAGGAAGCCCCGAAAGCCGGAGGACCAAGCGCCGACGACCTGTTTGGCGACGAACTCGCTGCATTTGAGCCGGTAGATGATGCGGAACTGCCCTTTTAATGCCGGAAAAGGAGGTATTTAAAAATGAGTGAAGATAGAGATATGAAAAAGCCCATTCGCAGGGGCCGCCCGAGAAGAAAGGTTTGCCAATTCTGCGTTGATAAAATGGAAAGTATAGATTACAAAGATATACCCAGATTAAAACGCTACTTAACCGAACGCGGAAAGATTTCTCCGCGCCGTGCATCGGGGACCTGCGCAAAACATCAGCGTCAGCTTGCGATCGCAATCAAAAGAGCCAGAGTAATGGCACTGCTGCCCTATGTTTCGGACTAAGGTTTCATGAAGATAAAAAGCGCAACCCATGCCGGTTGCGCTTTTCTGTTCCAAACCGTATTGTAATATTTACAATTGTAATATATTATTGATAACATAGGGGAAAATAGCTGTTAAACAGGAGAAAATGCGCACATGCTGATAATTGCTCTCATTCCTATTATAGTTTGCATATGGATCGCGCTGGGTAAAAAACTGCCGTTTTATTACAGCGTGCTGCTGAGCTGTTTTGGCTGCGCGCTGTCCGTAGCTGTTATATTAGGTTCCGTATACCTCGTTACCGGACAGGATATTGTATCGGCCACGCTGGATGCCACCAAACAATTCCTGCAGCAGAACGAGGCTTTGACCAAGTCTTATTACCTGATGCTCCAGAGCATGAACGGCCAGGCTGCCGGTCAGGTAAGTATGGATCAGGCGATGAATACGGTTTATCCGCTGCTTGAAACCACCATCAAATACAGCATTCCGACCCTCTACGCTGCATTTATACCCCTGGGCGGGCTTGCTTTTTACCTGCTTTCGCGCGCTATCGTTAAAAAAGTGGGCGGACAGGTGATCCGGATTCCGGCGTTTGCGGATTTTAGGCTTCCTCCCAAATTTGGCAGATGGTCGATTGCTATCCTGCTGGCAGCGCTTATCGGACAGGCGGCGGGACTCAGGAATTTCGATTATGTTTTTACCATAGCCTTTGCGTTTTTTGGGTCCGTTTATTACGTATTGGGAATGGCGCTGATGGAATGGTGGCTAAAAAAGCAGATCAAACAGCCTGCCGGAAGGGCCGCGATCATCGCGCTTATTGCAATATTGCTGTTCCAGCTTTATATATTCATATATATCGGAATCTTTGAGCAGCTGATCAAGATCAGGCAGCGGGCAGACATAGATAAGGGGAAATTATGAACCGGATTGGCAATGTGAAAAAAGAGATAATTCTTACTGCATGTATTGTTGCTTTTGCAATTCTGTATACGCTGTTCGCACCGTTGCCGTATCGCGAGTTTATCGTTATCGGCGTGCTGGCGGCGGCATTATTTCTCGCGGTCTATTTCAATTTCAGGCGTGATAAGGCGTTCCGCACGGCAGCGGAGGTTGTGGCGCAAAAAACGGAAGATATCAACAAATATGTGAATTCCATATTCCTGCCTTTTGCCGTAACGGAAAAAAACGGGAATATTGTATGGAACAATCCCGCGTTCCAGGTACTGGCCGGGCAATATGGATACGAAAAAAACATTTTCAACCTGCTGAATCACCTGGGCAAGCCGGATAAGGATAAGAAAATAACCATTCAGGACAGAAAGTATTCCAGGGAACAAAACGAAGTTAAACTCCGGGGCAAAACCTATTATGTGTTCAGGCTGATAGACGAAGAAAAATACGTGGAAGCCTCGGACCTTTACAAGATCGTACTGGGCGTAGTCATGCACATTCAGATCGACAACTATGAAGACCTGATGCGCGCTATATTAAAGGAAGAACACTACGGCATCGTGGCGGAGGTCGAAAAAATTATCGCAAAAACCGCGGCGAACGTACACGGCTTTTACCAGCAATATGCCAAAGATAAATTTGTGATGGTCTTTGAGCGGCGGTATCTGGCCACTTTTATGTCCAATAAATTTGAGATACTCAATGAAGTCAAAAGAATACCGACCGCCAACAACGTCAAGCCGACGCTGAGCATAGGCGTAGGCGTAGGCAGGTCGTTTGAAAGCTCCAACGACCACGCGACGGGCGCGCTTGACCTGGCGCTGGGCCGGGGCGGGGACCAGGCCGTGATCAAAGAAAAAAAGGAATACCGGTTTTACGGCGGCGGACAGCAGGCTCCGGAAAAAAGGGCGCGCGTGCGTTCCCGTATGTTTTCGGCGGCGCTGCGTAATCTGATGGAACAATGCGAAAATATAGTGATTATGGGACACAAGGTGCCTGATCTGGACGCGATAGGGTCGGCGATGGGCCTTTACGCTTGCGCGCGGCATTTGGGTAAAAAAGCGTATATTGTACTGGACAGGGAAAACGCCGCTATAGACGCGCTCATTGCCGAGATTAAACTGGACGGCGAATATAAAAACATGCTGGTCACCCCGGCGGAAGCTGAAAAATTGCTGGAACCCAATTCCCTTTTGATTATCGTGGATACACAGATCGCAACACACACGATAGCGCCGGCCCTGCTGGAGGATGAAAGACAGCTGGTGGTCATAGACCATCATTTGCGGGGGACCTCGCATATCGAAAAAGCAACGCTTTTGTATCATGAGCCGTACGCTTCCTCGACATGCGAACTCATAACGGAGATTATCCAGTATTTCTCGGACAGGATCAAATTAAAGCCCATTGAAGCCGAGGCGCTGCTGGCCGGAATTACAATCGATACCAAGGGATTTTCATTCAAAACTGGCGTGCGGACGTTTGAGGCGGCTTCGTTTCTCCGGAAAATCGGCGCGGACACCACGTCCATACGCCATCTGTTCCAGGACGATTTAAAAACGTTTACCGCCCGCGCGGAAGTGGTGCGCGCAGCGCAGCTTGTGGGGAACGGTATCGCGGTTTCCGTATGTCCGAAAGACGCGCCCAACCCGGAACTTCTGGCGGCGCAGGCGGCGGATTCGCTGATCGGCATACGCGGGATCAACGCGTCGTTCGTCTTATGCGGTTCCGGCAAATTGATTGTTATTTCGGGGCGTTCACTCGGGCAGATCAATGTGCAGCGCGTTCTTGAAAAAATTGGAGGCGGCGGGCATTCCACCATTGCGGGAGCGCAGCTCAGTTGCGGCATGGAACAGGCAAGAGAAATGCTGACCGGGGCCATCAACGAATATTTAAAGGAGATTACCTGATGAAAGTTATATTGAATGCGGATGTAAAAGGCCAGGGCAAAAAAGGCGATATAGTAAATGTAAGCGACGGATACGCCCGTAATTTTCTTTTTCCCAAAAAACTGGCGAAAGAGGCTACGGCTGAAAACCTGAACGCCGTTAAAGTGGCAAACGAAGCCGTGCGCCATAAACAGGCGGTGGAAAAGCAAAACGCCGTGGAACTGGCAAAAAAACTGAACGGGCTTACCGTAACCGTAACCGCCAAAACGGGCGGATCGGGAAGGCTGTTTGGCGCTGTTACCGCAAAAGAAGTTGCGCAGGCCCTCCTGGAAGAACATAATATCGATATCGACAAGCGTAAGTTCGTAATGGAAAACATAAAGGAAATGGGCGAATATACCGTACAGGTAAAGGTGTATGCCGAACTGTCGGCGCAGCTGAAAGTGATCGTGAAGGAAGGATAACAATGGCGGAAGTAAGCCGGATTCCTCCGAGCAGTCCGGAGGCGGAAAAATCCATACTGGGAAGCATGCTGCTCTCGGAACGCTGCGTATGCGACGCGCTGGGCGAGATTAACGCCGAAGATTTTTTTCAGCAGCGGCACAGGGATATTTATACGGCCATGCAGAATCTTTTTGCAGCGGGTATTTCGGTGGATATTGTTACTGTTACGCAAAAACTGGAGCAAATGGGAAAAATGCAGCTTGGCGGAGTGGAGTACTTAACGGACTTGACGCAGATGGTTCCATCGGTCGCAAACCTTAAGCATTATATGGCTATTGTGCAGCAAAAGTCGGTTTTGCGGCGGCTGATCGACGTAGGCCTTGAAATATCCGACGAATGCTACCGTGAAAGCCTGCAGACCGAAGAGATCGTAGGCCGCGCCGGAGACGCAATCTATAATATTGCGATGAAAAACTCCAAAAACTCGCTTATCCATATCAAAGAGGCGCTGGAAGAAACCTACCTTAAAATCAGCGCCGCAATCGAATCCAAAGACGGATTAATGGGAGTGCCCACCGGGTTTCCAAGAATGGACCGGACTCTTTCAGGATTGCAGGGCGGGCAGCTGATCGTTGTGGCGGCGCGTCCCGGCATGGGTAAAACCAGTTTTGCGCTGAATATCGTTCAGCATGCTGCTATGGTGAAAAAGGTTCCCTGCCTGGTGTTTTCACTGGAAATGGCAGCGGACCAGCTGGCCGCAAGGCTTTTATGCGCTGAGGCAAAAGTGGATTCCCAGAGCCTTCGAAGCGGGAACGTAAGCGAACAGGATATTCACAAACTGGCCTCCGCTATCAAGGTGCTGAAAACAGCGCCGGTTTATATAGACGATTCTTCGGTGATTTCCGCAACGGAAATGCTCGCAAAGGCGCAAAGGCTCAAAAAAACCGAAGCGCTGGGGCTCATTGTGATCGATTACCTGCAGCTGATGAGCGGCTCGGGACGGGCGGAAAACAGGCAGCAGGAAATCGCGCAATTAACACGTACGCTCAAGGTGATGGCCAAGGAACTCAATCTGCCCATCATACTTTTATCACAGCTTTCCCGCGCGATGGAAAAACGGGACAAGGGTTCCAGACGGCCGATGCTGTCCGACCTCCGTGAATCCGGTGCAATCGAACAGGACGCGGACGTTGTTTTGTTCCTCCACAGGGATGACTATTACGGCGACGAAAGTACCCCTGAAAATGCCGGCAAAGCGGAGATCATTATCGCAAAGCAAAGGAACGGTCCGACGGGTTCCATACCGGTAAAATGGAATGGAGAGTATACAAAATACGAAGAAGTGGATACATTCCACACTCAGCCGGAATACTGATAAATGCTGCAAAAAGGGCGAGTTATCCACAGAAATCCTCAAATCTATCCACATTTTAAGGGGTTTTTGTGGATAAACCCGAAGGGTCCTATGAGAAAAATGTAGAATAAAGCCGAATTTTGTCGTGGATAATATGGATAAAATTCCAGGTTTTTTGCAAAGATGTGGATAAAAAATTATGATAACAAACGAATGGATTCCGGGGAATCAAAACCCGGCAGAGGCATATGAAATAAGAAAAAAAGTGTTCGTTGACGAACAGCATTGCGATCCCGAACGGGAGCAGGATTGCTTTGATCCGCAGGCTGTGCATCTTATCGTAACCGTGGACGGAAAGGCTGCGGGTACGGGCCGCATCTATCATGACGGCGCTCATTTTAAGATCGGCAGGCTGTGCGTGCTCAAGGAATACCGCGGACAGGGGATCGGAGACCTTGCAATCCGGCTTTTGCTGTACAAAGTCTTTCAATACGCCGAAGAGGTGCATATCGGCGCGCAAAAATATCTTGAGGATTTTTACGGCAAGTTCGGCTTTCAAAAATACGGCGAAGAATATTTGGATGAGAATATTCCCCATATCAAAATGGTATTATATAAAGAAAAATGTGTATTCCCTTCAAAATGCAAGGGAGAGGAGATATAAAAATGAGTGAATACGGCGCCCTTTTTTTAAGGCGGAGCATTCGAAAGTTCAGGCAGGAAAAAGTGCCGGAAGATACCATACAAAAGATCCTGAAGGCAGGAATGGCGGCGCCCAGCGCGCACAACAACCAGCCCTGGGAATTCATTGTCATGCGCGATAAAAAAACGCTTTCAGAACTGTCGCGCGTCTGCAGGTATTGGACGCTTTTAAAGGACGCGGATACGGCGATCGCAGTGGTTGCAAACCTTAACCATTACAACTGCGAGCCTCGAGGTTTTTATGTGGAAGACTGTTCGGCCTGCACGCAGAACATGCTGATAGCGGCTGTGGGCGAAGGCCTTGGAGCCGTCTGGCTTGGATGCTATCCCGCGGAAGAAAACGTAAAAGGCGCAAGACCGCTGCTTGGAGTTCCCGATGATATATTGCCCTTCAGCATTGTGGCGCTTGGCTTTCCCGCGGAGGAAAAACCCGCGCACAACGAGTACTACCCGAACAAAGTACACTGGGATAAATATTCAGTATGATTAAACTTGAAATACCTTCAGGACAGGACGGCAAAAACCTTCTTTCCTGCGTCACGGAATTGATGCCGGGCATCCGGCCGGGAGACGCAAAAAAAATTCTCAAACGCGGAGACATCAAGATCAACGGCGTAAGGACCAAAAAAGATGAACCTGTGCACGCTGGCGATATTCTGGAGGCGTATATACCCGATTCCATGGCGCCGTATCCAAAACTCGATATCGCCTATGAAGACGAAAATCTGATCATAGTCAACAAAGAGCCGGGCATATCGGTGGTGGAGGACCGTGACGACGGCAAACCCACACTGCTGTCCCTTGTGGTAAAGTATATGATGGATAAAAACATCTATATCAAAGAAGCAGGCAATGTGCCCTTCGCATGCCACCGACTGGATCATTTTACCGGCGGCCTTACCATATTTACCAAAAACGGCGAATATCTGGATTACATCACGCAGGCGTTTGCTCAGAGAAGGATATCCAAGTTTTATCGCGCCATCGTTGTGGGCGCTCCGCCCAAGCCTTCGGACGAACTGAATCATTATCTGGAGAAAGACGCCGGCGCGTCGCGCGTCCGCATCACTTCCAAACCTTCCAGAACGGCGCTTCCCGTGGTGACCCGCTATACCGTACTGAAAACAAACGGGGAATTAAGTCTTCTGGAAATTGAACTGGTCACCGGGCGGACGCACCAGATCCGCGCGCATCTTGCGAGTATCGGGACCCCTGTGCTGGGAGACGATAAATACGGGAACCGTAAAGCCAATAAAAAATACGGCGTAAGGTATCAGGCGCTCTGGTCCACTAAACTGAAATTCAATACAGGCAGAAACAACCCCTTAAGCTATGTGGACGGGCTGGTTGTGGAGACGGATAAGACCGGATTTCCGTATGTGGAATTATAGTCGCTCAGGCCGCTGAGAATGCCCAACTACTGTGTTATTTCTCCGCTTCCTCCTCAGCGTAGCACTTACTACGCTTGCGTCGTAATGCTCGAAATGCCTTGTATTTGGCCCTTTCAGCAGCCTTCACTAAATGCATTAATAAAATTGAAGTTTATTATCAATTCAAGCCCTGAAAGGTTTTTATCTTCCAGGGCTATTTATATTGAACAACCTTGGTTGATAAAAAATCAAGTATTTCAGGCATAAGGGGTATATTAATTCTAAATAAGATAGTTTTGTTAATTATAATTTTTCTTAAGAGAATCATTTTTCTCTTGACATAAATAATACCAAGTGATATATTGTGCATGTACGGTATACACAGTTTAGGAGGTATCAAAACAGATGGAAATTCTATCCGTCCAAAACTTAAATAAAAATTATGAAAAATTCAGCCTGAAAAATGTATCCTTCAAATTGGACCAGGGCTACATCATGGGTTTTATCGGCCGAAACGGAGCGGGCAAAACAACAACGCTCAAAACGATGCTCAATCTGGTTCATGCGGACAGCGGCAGTGTTTCTGTTTTTGGAAAAGAATTTACAAGCAATGAGCTTGAATGCAAGGAAAAAATCGCATTATTACTGGGGGGCGTTACTTATTATCCCAAAAATAAGGTAAAAACCATAGCAGGCGTTGTGAAGCGGTTTTACGACGAATGGGACGATAAAGCGTTTGAAAAATATCTGCAAAGATTCGCCATTGATCCCAATAAAAAAGTGGATGAACTATCCGCGGGTATGAAAGTAAAGTTTGGGCTTGCCCTGGCTCTGTCGCATAACGCAAAACTGCTGATTTTTGACGAACCCACAAGCGGGCTTGATCCTGTCTCGCGCGACGATTTGCTGGAATTGTTCCAGGAATTGATAGAGGATGGGGAGAGGAGCATTTTATTCTCCACCCAGATCACATCCGATCTGGAAAAATGCGCGGATTTTATAACGTATATAAAAAACGGGGAAATCATCGCAAGCACGGATAAGGATCATTTTCTCGGTTCCTATAAAATCGTAAAGGGCACTGTGGAGCAGTTAAGCGGGGAAATTGAGAAAAAACTGATCGGCTACAAGAAAAATGCCTTCGGATTTTCGGGACTGGTAAAAACGGAGGATCTGCAATTTTGCGAAGGGATGGATATCGCGCCTGCAGATATTGAATCCGTCATGATCTATTTTGAAAAGGAGAACCGGTAATGAAAGATTTATTATATAAAGAGTTTAAACTGGCATTGCATCCAAGTATATTTATTTATCTTTTTTTCGGGGCATTGCTGCTTATCCCCAGCTGGATGTATTTTATCGCTTTCGGGTACATCTTTATAGGGTTCTTCAATATGTTTACTGCCGGCAGAGCCAATCAGGATATATTTTTTACCGTCTGCCTTCCGATCCAAAAAAGGGATATGGTTCGGGCAAGGATTATTTCCATTACGCTGATGGAACTTTTGCAGATTGCTTTTGCGATTCCGTTTGCTTTTATCAATAATAACCTCTATCCTGACGGTAATTTTATTGCAATGGACGTAAACTCCGCTTTTTTTGGCTGCGTGTTTATCCTGTATGCCATATTCAACATCGTTTTCTTTCCGGCGTTTTTTAAAACGGCCTACAAGGCCGGCGTCCCCTGCTTCCTGGGAGTCCTGGCGTTGTCGGTTTTTGCCGTTGCGGTTGAGTTTGCGGTACAAATCATTCCTGTTTTAAAGATAAATCTGGATACCTTGGACCCAGCCTATATGATCAACCAATTATATGTATTGATTGCGGGAATAGTGGTTTTTGTGCTCGCGACATGGCTTGCATATAAAAAGTCGGTAAAAAACTTTGAGAAGGTAGACCTGTAAGGCGAATGGATATCGTTATTTCAACAACAACGGATAAACCGATTTATCAGCAGATGTTCGAGCAGATATCCGCCCAGATCATTAAGGGCGAGCTTAAGCAGGACCTCTGCCTTCCGCCTATCCGAACCGTTGCAAAGGAACTCAGGATCAGCGTGATCACAGTCAAAAAAGCGTGGGAAGAACTGGAGCGGAAGGGGTTTATCTATACGATGGCCGGAAAAGGGTGTTTTGTCGCACCCCTCAAGAGAAATGAACTGGATGTCAAGCGAAATGAAATGGCGGTGGAGAAACTGAAAAAAGACATTGAATACTACAAATCGCTGGGGCTTTCGCTTGAGGATATACTTGTGCTTGTAAAAGAATATTATGGCAGCGATTAAATAAAAGACGCGATTTGAATTATTTCGCGAAAGAGGCCGGTTGACCAGGTCTCTTCTTTTTTAATATCAAACAGTAGTTTATACAGCAATTGTTTGATATGATGATACTGAAAGAAAGCAAAAGAGAGGATGCAGCAATTGATTAAACATATTGTCATGTGGAAACTGAAAGACTTTGCCGAGGGGCAGACCAAATCGGAAAATCTGAGCATTATTAAAACACGTCTGGAAGCTTTAAAAGATAAGATTGAACAAATCAGGTTTCTTGAGGTGGGAATCAACTTAAATCAGTCTGAACAGGCGTACGACGCCGTCTTATGTTCGGAATTCAGCAGCCTGGAAGACCTGGATATTTACAAGAATCATCCCGAGCATGTAAAGATTTCGCAGTTTGTAAGCAAGGTAAGGGAAGCAAGAGTCGTTGTGGATTATGAAATCTAATAATAAATAAGGCGGAAATTCTATTTCACACTTCTGGGAATGTGTCTTGATTTTCTGTCAGGAGGACGGAAGGGACTTCCGATTTTCCCCTTTACGTCCTCCCGACACCCACCATAAACCCCTTTAATCGGCCCTGCGGGGCTCAGGGCCTTTTCCCACTTCGCTATGGGCTCGCGGTTCAATCGGCGACGATCATTCCCGCTCGCCTCATCCTCAGTGAAAACTGCGTTCCCTTAATCCGCCACCGGCGGCGGTCACTCCGTTTTCTCCCCAAGCTGTTCAGGGCCGCCAGCCATAATGACTGGCTGCTATAGCAAACGGTACACGGTACTTCTTGTCTGGATTAAGACAGCACCTAATATTATATCTCATAAATAAAAAATTCCGTCCATTATATTTTGAAGAATGAACAGAATCATTTTATTTTAATCTATGGTTTTCTTTGGCCTACCTTTCTTTTTTCGAAAAGAAAGGTAGATTTATCAGGATGGAGTTCTCTTTCCCACAACCTTATACAGCGCCATGGCAAGCAGGGAAGCAAGCACCGCTTTGACGACATCCGGGATCACAAACGGGACAACGCCCGCGGAAAGCGCGGCGGCAAAAGGCATATGCGCCTGGACGGAAAGCCAGAGGGTGCCCAGGGCGTACAATACTGCAAGGCCGCAGAGCATGGATAAAAAGTAAACGATAAAATTCCTCTTTCCCGCTTTTTCTATGATAAAAGCAATCAAAAACGCCATGATGGGATAGGCGATCAAGTAACCGCCCGTGGGCCCGGCGATTACGCCAAACCCTCCCTGGAACTTGCTGAACACCGGCAGGCCTATGATCCCCAGCAGCAGGTAGACGATCTGCGCGACAGCCGCCTGTGTTTTGGGCAGCAGTGCGCCTGCCAGGAATATGGCTGCCATTGCCAGGGTGAAAGGCACGGGGCTTATGGGTATGGGAATGGATATAGCTGCAAAAATGACGGTAAGTGCGGCAAAAAACGCCGTTAAAACGAGGGCTCTTGTTTTCATAAGGCATACTCCTTTTTAGTAAATACTGATTGATTCAACAAAAAGGAGTATACAGGCAAACATTGGAATTGTCAACCTAAAATTATAATATGGTTTACAATTGAACTTTCTGAAAAAGGTTCCAGGGAGCATACTCCGGATACGGAGCGCAAAACTCCATGCGCTCTTTTAAGACCGGATGTTCAAAGGCAAGTTTGTACGCCCAGAGGCAGAGCTTTTCGCATTTTTGCCCTCCGTACTTTACATCGCCCACCAGCGGCGCGCCTACATTCGCAAGCTGCACACGGATCTGATGGCTCCGCCCTGTCCTTAGGCCAACATGCAGCAGGGAAAAACCGTTCGCGCGCCGCACCACATCGTAATGCAGCATTGCGAGTTTGGCCCCTTCTTCACCGGGCCAGACAACAGATGAGATGTTTGTGCGGGTATCTTTTTTAATATAGTCCTCAAGATCGGCGGAAGAGGGCAAATTCGCGGAAACGACGGCAGCGTATTGTTTTAACATTTTGTGCTCTTTTATCTGACTGGACAGGCGGGAGGCGGCTTTGGAAGTGCGCGCAAACACCATTACGCCGCCGGTAGGACGGTCCAGTCTGTGAACCAGGCCAAGGTAAGCATCTCCGGGTTTATTGTATTTTTCCTTCACGTAATTTTTAAGCAGATTCAGAAAATCGGGATCGCCCGAACCATCGGCCTGGGAGGGCATGTTCTGGGGTTTCACCGCCACCAGGATATGATTGTCCTCGTAAAGTATCATTTCCGCCACCTTGTGGTCGTCCCGCAGGGCAGAAGCACATCCTGTCCTTCCACCGGCAGGCATAGATCCCCTGCTTCAATGTTCCCTTTATGCGGAATGCATATCTTAAGCAGATTGGACGAGACCACGGAAGATAAACCCGTGGTATATGAATTCAATATAAAAAAAAGCGGATCGTCCGAGAGGAGCTTTGCCGTCTCGGCAACCAGATTATAAAGATCGTTTTCCACCTTGAAAACGCCGCCGTCCGACCGCCCGTAGGAAGGCGGGTCCATGATAATGGCGTCGTAAAAATTGCCGCGGCGCTGTTCGCGCAGCACAAATTTGATGCAGTCGTCCACAATAAACCGCACGGGCCTGTTTTCCAGTTTGTTTAGGGTAATGTTTTCCTTTGCCCATGCCACCATGCTTTTGGCCGCATCCACATGCACCACTTCGGCGCCTGCCGAGGCACACGCGACGGTAGCCCCACCGGTATAGGCAAACAGGTTCAGAACCTTTATGCGGCGGTCTGCGCCGCTGATTTTCTGCATCATAAAATCCCAGTTCGCCGCCTGTTCGGGGAAAAGTCCCATATGTTTGAACCCGGTCGGATGCACGGTAAACTGCAAATTCCTGTACGTAACAGTCCATTTTTGCGGCAGGTTCTTATTGAACTCCCAGCGTCCGCCGCCCTGGCTGCTGCGGATATAATGCGCGTCCACTTTTTCCCACAGTTCGGGGCGCTGCTTTTCCCATATTACCTGGGGATCCGGCCGAGCAAGCGTGACGTTTTTCCATCGCTCCAGCTTCATGCCTTCCCCGGTGTCCAGTATTTGATACTCTTTAAATTCATTCGTGATAATCATAGCGATATTATAGCACAAATGGTATAATATTACCCCAACTTAATGATAAGCGATATAAGAATATGAGTTTTTTCTAAATTAGACCATCGATAAATCAACCAAGATCGCTGAAAAGTCAAAATACAAGGCGTTTTGAGTACTGCGACGCAAGCGTAGTGATCCTACGCTGAGGAGCAGGCGGAAAAATAACGCAGTAGTTGGGCTTTTTCAGCGGTCTGTGGTATAATATTACCCATGAAAAGTTACGCTTACGCCAAATTGAACCTGGCGCTCAAAATACTGGGACAGCGCCCCGACGGATACCACGAACTGGATATGATCATGCAGCGAATCAGTCTGTGCGACGAACTGACGATCCAAAAGCAGGCCGCACTGACCGTTTCTTCCGATCTGCCGCTGCCGGCTGAAAACACCATGACCAGGGCGGCGCAGGTCTTCTTTGAATACACCGGAATTACGGGCGGCGCAAATATTGCCGTGAAGAAGAACATTCCCGCGGAAGCCGGCCTGGGTGGCGGCAGCAGCGACGGTGCGGCGGTGCTTGCTGCGCTCAATGAACTGTACGGGACCAAGCTTCGTCTGGAAGAACTGCTTGCGCTGGGACAAAAAGTCGGCGCGGACGTTCCTTTTTTTATAATGGGGGCATGCGCCCGGGCAACGGGAACCGGAGAGATACTCTCGGCTATAAAAAACAAACTGGATTGCGTTTACCTGCTGGCTAAGCCCGTAAAAGGCGTAAGTACAAAAGACGCGTACAAGGGGTTCCATACGGCGGGCGGCATGCCGGTGGATATAGACGGCACAGTGGCTTCGCTCGCTTCGGGAGACTTAAGGCGGTTTTCAAAAACATCGGGGAACGACCTGATGCCCGCGGCCCTGCGGCTTTGTCCGGACATAGGCAGGATACTATATGAACTTAAGGATGCGGATGCGGCGTTTATGACGGGCAGCGGAAGCTGTGTATTCGGGGTTTATGGGAACAAAAAAACCGCTCACGCAAATATGGAGCGGCTTCGTTTTTTATCATTTGTGGATTTTGTTTATGTTGCCGAAAATAAATAAGAAGCGTTTTTTGAGATATATTCACGGAGGACTTCCTTTATCAAAAGCTGTCCTTTTTCATTCGGATGGATCCCGTCGCGGCAGATATACTTCCTGTAATCCTCTGTTTTCAGAAACGCGGAACGAACGTTGATCAGCCGGGTGGACGTCGCTTTACCGATATGTTCAATGAGGCAGGAATACTGTTCCTGCCACCAGTATATCCGGTTGGAGCTTTTCAGCCATTTGAGGATACGTTCCTCTTTTTCTGGGTTTTCCTGTGTAAACCAGCTGAAGTAGGCTTTTTCATTTACCGGGGGAAGGTTCATCAGTACCGGTGTTTTGCCCTGGTCGCGTAAAAAAGAGATCATATTGCGCAGCGTTTGCTCAAATTTATCCATGGGGGTCTGCGGCATATGGCTGCCGTTCGGCCTTAACGCAACCTCATCCCAGTTAAAGTCGCAGTCGTTTCCGCCGTATTCGATCAATACGACGTCAGGGTTTAATTCCGTGAGTTTATCCGCAAGCACGTCCTTCCCGTATAGAAGCGTGCTGCCGAATTTAGCAAGGTTATGCACCGGCACCCGCAGAAGTTGGCTGATCCCTTTGATAAAACCGTCTTTAAACGGCGTATAGCGTTTTTTTTCTTCGCTGTATACCACGCCCTTGGAGATGGAGTCACCAATGACCATGATAGAATTTATATTTTTTTCCATAACGCACCTATTGCAAGCAGTTTTTCCTTATTATTATGCCGTTTAGGTGATAGTAGCATACCAAGTTTTGTTTTTCAAGGCAAAAGGATAAAAAATATGATATAATACCTTTAATCTTAATTCTACAGGAGAGTTGCGTTGAGTATTCGCGAAAGAAAAAACAGGTTCCGTTTTCTGGCGAACAAGGAATCCGTTCAAAAAATAGATATAAAACAAATGATCCGTTTCGGCGTGGTTGTGGGAGTAATCGTCGCCGTTATACTCATATCCGTCAGTCTGATACTGCAGGGCAATATCGAATCCAGCTATCTTGCAAAAGCGGAAATCATCCGGGTGGGCGTGCGTACGGACGTCCAGGGATTCGGACAGACCGGCGAAACCGGCGAGATTCAGGGGTATGACGTGGATGTCGCGCGCGAAGTATTGAATCGGGTTTTGGGAAAAGACAAACCACTGGAATTTATACCGCTCAATTCCGAAGAAGCAGGCGCCGGCATCAAATACGGTAAAATCGACATGGGGATGGGATTCCTGGCGGAGGGGACGGCCCGTGTCAACGGATTTATGCTGACGACCCCCTATTATTATGACAATATATACGCGGCGGTGACGGATCAGGGTTTAAGCAGCCTTAAGGATCTGAACGAAAAAAACGTGGGCATTTTAAACTCCATGATCACGCAGGCCCAGGCGAACGACTATTTGGACAAACTCCAAATCAGCGCCAAAGTGGCGAGGTATTTCAGTCTGGAAGACGCCGTGGCAGATATGCAAAACAAAAAGATCGACGCATTTCTGGCCCCGGAGGCGCTTCTCCGGCAGTATATGGGCCAATACAACAGGATTGACAAACCGGTCGCAACAATAGGGTATTCCATCATCCTGCCCTCCAAACAGGAAGCGGTTGAGGGAGCGATGGACGCCGCCATCCACGCAATGGAGCGGGACGGTACATTGCAAAGCCTTGCTAAAAAGTGGGGAATTCCTTATAACAAATAACCTTAAAAAATAAGCCGCTTTCAATATTAAACTTATGTAAAATGGATTGACAGTTAAAATATAAAATGCTATCATCATTTTTAAGGGGGTTGCCAGATGCTCCCAAACCCACAAATTTAATTTGTAAGGAGGGAACTGGAATGAAAATTAAAAACATCACGGAACCGCAGAAGTTTTTTGAAGTATTGAAACAATGCAAAGGCAAAGTTGAACTCGTTACTTCTGAAGGTGACAGGCTCAATTTGAAATCCACGCTGTGCCAATACATCGCACTGACGCAGATGTTCAAGGACGCCCAGATCGACGAACTTGATCTGATCGTATCCGAGCCCGAGGATTTAAACCTTCTTTTGAATTACCTGGTAAGAGGGTAATCAATCCCGACATGCAAGAGCCGTTGTTGCACACAGCGGTTTTTTTGTTGTATAATGAAATAACGTTACAGAAACCCCAAATACAGCAGAATTTCAAGGGGCGTAAACGGGATCCTCAAAAAATCTTTGATTTTTTGAAGTGAAAATCCGGGGGTATCATGAGAGTTTTTATTGGGATCGAAACGGGAAGCGCGCAGCAGGAACTGTGGGGCGCTGCCACATACATAACAAATCTTTCGGGCGGCCGCCCGGCTAAAAAAAGCAATATACATTTAACTGTCAAATTTTTAGGCGAAGTAGCCGATATCCGCGGCATTAAACAGGCAATGGATCATGTCTGCAAAACCACGCGGGATTTTTATATGGAACTGGATGAACTCGTATTCATGAGCCGGCTTAAAATCGTTTGGTGTTCGGTCAAAGGCGATTTAAAGGCTTTATCCACGCTTCAGAGCGGAGTTGAAGACGCGCTTGCAGGCGCCGGATTTCCAAGGGAAAAAAGACCTTTTCTGCCGCATATTACTTTGGTGCGCGACGCATACAAAAAATGGGATATGCAGGACGTCAGACTGGAAAACAAAATATTCAAGGTCTCGCGCCTTGTGCTTTTCCAAAGCGTGAGGCAGAACGGGGAATTGCTGTATATCCCCCTGCATATCTCTGAGTTTGGGGTAAAGCATGGTTGAGTTTGTTGTCACCCGCGCGGGAACGGTGCAGGACGATTATATTCTGAACAAAATCGGCGGACAGGTCAAAAAAGACGCGCTCGCCGGTATTATTGTGCTTGTACCTCCGCAGGCAACGCTTATGACGGAAAACCAAATCATGCGGTCCCTTCAGTTGCCCGGTCTCATGGGCGTGCAGGTCATGGGGCCCGAGAAGCTTACCCAGCGCATACTGGACAGCGTGGGGGGCAGGGCGAGGCCTGTCATAGACGCGCCTGCCAAGAGCATGATCGTGAAACTCCTGATGAATGCCTATTCTGAAAAGCTGCCCACACTCGGTTCCTGCATCAAAACGCAGAACATCAGCGCCGACATTGCGGATATCATTTCGGAATTTAAATCCATGGACGTCACGCCCGAACAGCTGACCGGCGTCAGTTCGGGAGACGTCATAACGGACCGGAAACTTCAGGACCTTGCCTTTATTTACGAAAAATTTGAGGAATACATGCACGAAGCCGCCCTTACGCAGGAAGACCGGCTCAATATCGCAATAGAAAACGCGGGCAGTTGCAAGTTTATTGCAGAGTCCGACGTCTACATCCTGCATTTTGATCTCATGACGGCGCAGATGGCGCGGTTTGCGGCAAGAATCGCGCAGACGGCTAAAAATACCGTTATCACGTTTATGGATACGCACCCCGGAGACCCGGACGCTGGCCTGTTTGAAGCCGCCCGGGATGAAAGGACAAGACTTGCCAAAATGATTGGCGGGGAGATCAAAACCGTCCGCCTCCCGCAGGATTCGCGGATGCCGGAAGATATCGCGCATATCGAGAGAAACATCTACGCGTATCCTTACGCTGTATATGAGAAGGAATGCAAAAACGTACGGATCATAGCCGCACTGAATCCGGAAGAAGAGGTATGCGCGGCGGCCGAGATTATCGCGCGGCTGGTTCTGGAAAACGGCTACGTCATGCAGGACATTGCGGTGGTATGCGCAAGCCCCGCCGAGTATTCAGATCTCATAAAAAAACATTTCACCGGCGCAAACATCCCTTTTTTCCTGGACGACAAACGCAACACCGGCCAAAATTTCATTGCGGGCTTTATCACGTCGGCTCTGGAGATGGCAGGGGGCAGACTTTCCAAAGAGAAATTGATATCCCACATCGAATTTGCATGGGGGCTTGATTCCCCCTATGTTCATATCCTTAAGAATTACGCTTTCCAGAGGGTAGCCGGCGCATACCAGTTCGAAAAGCCGTTCCCGGACGCCGCCGCCGAAGAAGCGCGTGTCCGCTGCGCGCTGCCTGCGCTTGCTTTCCGGAAAAAAATAACAGCTTCGGGCACTGCACGGGAATGCATCGCCTGTCTTGAAGAATATATGGGAGAAATGCGCCTGGAAACAAGGCTTCTTAAATATATAAAGGAATTCGAAAACCTGGGCATGTTTGAAGCGGCGGATTATTACGAGCAGGCGTATAAAAAAATAGGCGAGGTGCTGAAAGAAGCTGAAGATATCCTGGGAGACCTCAAACTTACGCCGCATGAGCTGGCCGTAATACTCAAAAGCGGGTTCGAATCGGCGTCCATCAGCCTGATCCCTCAGGGTGCGGACGAGGTTGTGATCGGCGATATCGGCGTCAGCCGTTTAAAGGATATCAAGACGCTGATCGTGCTGGGCGTAAACGAAGGCAAGATCCCCAATTACGAAGAGGAGACGGGCATACTGCTGCCGCGGGAACGCGATTTTATCATGCAGGAGATACTGCATGTAAGCAGAACGTCCGCTATCGCCAGGCAAAAGACGGCGATATACAGGATGTTTTCCCTGCCGCAGGACAAGCTGATTCTTTCCTACCCGGCCTGTTCGGACGGGGAACAGTTACAGCCGTCCATGCTGATCGGCCGCCTTGAAGAGCTTCTTCCTGTTACGGAAGAAAACGCCTCGGACCTGATAGGCTCTCTTCGGGAAAACGCGGTACTGCTTGCCGCCGGGGAACTCCGGAACATCGCGGACGGATACCCAAATAAAGACAAGACGTACATGGCAAATCTGCTGGCACGGGAAGACACCCGGCAGACGGTTCTGCATTACGAAAACTTTGCTGCCCGGACAAACGCGGCGCACAGGATAGTGCGCGCGGAAGATCTATACGGCGGAGGCATAGCCAGCGCCAGCAGGTATGAGGCGTATTATACCTGCCCCTTCAGGCATTATGTGCTGTACGGATTAAAGCCGGAGGTGCCGCGGGAATATAATCTTGCCAGTGTGGATGTAGGAAATTTCGTGCACGGTGTGCTGGATACGTTTTCAAAAAGTTTAAAGGAGTCCGGCAGGGCGTGGGATAAATTATCCCGCGGGGAACTGGTTTCCTTGCTGCGGGAAAGCGCGGACGCCGTGCGGGAGCGCGATTTTAAATACACGCTCAGCCCAAAAAACAAAAACGTGCTCCGCATCGTGGAACGCGAGCTTTATTGGGCTCTTACCGCGATCTGCCGGCACTTTGAAACGTCCTGCCTAAAGATGGAAGAAACCGAACACCGTTTTGAACTTGATATCGGGGGCGTCCGCTTAAAGGGCGTGATAGACAGGATCGATACCGCAAGGATCGGGGATGAACTTTATTTTAAGGTTGTGGATTATAAAACGGGCGACAAGGAATGGTCGCTTTCGGACTTTGCTGAAGGCCTATCGCTTCAGCTCGTGATATACATGCTGGCGGGAATGGAGTACATGAAGCAAAATTACGAAGGGGCGCTGGCCGCCGGCGCGGATTATTTTACGGTCAAGCTGCCGCTGCTGGAAGAATACGATACGGAAAAAATCATCACGCAGTTCAGGATGAACGGCCTGCAGGCGGTAGGCCCCGAGGCCGCCAAACAAATATACGGATATGACGGCAGTGGGATCGTATCCCTGAGCCTGCGGCTGAAAAAAGACGGAAATTACCACGGAACCGACGCAAAGGATATATACACGCAGGAGGAAATATCGCGGCTTTTATCTTACGCAAAAACGCTGATCGTCCGCGCGGCTGGGGAGATATCATCCGGAGACACCAGGATAGCGCCCGTGGCCGGCGAGAAAAATATTCCTCCCTGCAGGTACTGCGATTTCAAATCGGTATGCATGCTGGACGAATCCATGCAGCCGAAGAAGAAGGACAAGAGTACAAGGGAAGATCTGCTCGGTTCCATGCGGGAACCGCAAAAATAACGGGAAAACGCTGCATTAGCGTAAACGCTGGTTCATTCGGAACGTTCTTTTGACAGCAGACCCGCCCTAAAAGCCTTGTCTTTTGGGGGACCCCGAGGACTTCGTATCCTGTTGTGTCGCTGAAATCTTGAAACAGCGCTTAAATTCTTTCGATTCCGCTCCTTACAGGGGCGCAAAGCCTGCTCACCAATTGAGCATCCCTCATTTAATCATCATTTACTGGAGAGGCATTGGGTATGGAATATACCGAAAAACAACAAAAGGCGATCGGGACGCGTGGAAAAAGCGTTTTGGTTTCCGCTGCGGCGGGGTCGGGAAAGACCAGCGTGCTGACGGCCAGAATTGTATCGCTGATCAGCGAGGGAGCGGATATCCGCAATATGCTCATCGCAACATTTACCAACGCCGCTGCCGGCGAGATGAAAACCAGGATCGCGCGCGCCCTGCTTCGGGCAGGGGATGACAAACGCATAAGGGAACAGTCCGAGCTTGTCATGAACGCGAACATAGGCACGTTCCATTCCCTTTGCAGCCGTATCATACGCGAGAATTATAATATTCTTGGCATATCCCACAGCTATAAAATATTATCGGACCGGGAAACACAAAACCTCCGCGCGGAAAGCATGGACGAACTGCTGGACGATCTTTACGAATTCCAGGACGACGATTTCCTCAGGATACTGGAGCGGTACGCGAACCGGGGAGCGGACGAAGCCGTTCAGAAAATGGTCCTAAAGCTTTACGATTTTGCAATGGCAAAGCCCGACCCGGGGAGCTGGCTAAGTGCGGCGGCCGGTAAGACCTATGAGGAGTACTGCGAACTCGCAGGGGGAAACACCCCCGAAATCAGGGACGAATACGACCATACGATGACGGACGTACGGGTGTTGACCCGCATGGCGCAGGACTTCGGGGATATCTTCGCGGCGAAAAAAGCGGAAAAAAACGCGTTCGACTACGACGACCTCCTGCATATGGCGCTGCGGGCGCTGGAGGAACGCAGCTATAATTTTGATTATATCTTTGTGGACGAATTTCAGGATACCAACCCTGTCCAGGAGGAGATCATCCGCCGCCTTGCACGGGAAGACAACCTGTTTATGGTGGGGGATATCAAACAAAGCATTTATAAATTCAACCTTGCCGATCCGGAAATTTTTCTGAAAAAAGCTGTGGAGTTCAAAAACCCTCTGTTTGAGGGCGAGCTGCTGTGCATGAACGAAAATTTCCGCAGCGCATCCCAGGTGGTGGATGCGGTCAACCAGATCATGTGCAGGGTGATGTCGCCTGACCTCGGCGAAATCGAATATACGCCAGACGAAATGCTGATTTGCAAAAACGGCGACGAGGGCGCGGTACAGGCGCTCGTCTGCGAAACCGGCAGGGGCGCGGAAAAAAGCGCCGGCGAGGCCGCTGCGGTTGCGGACGCGATACTCAGCGTCATCGGCAAAAAAATACGGATAAACGGCAAAGAGCGTGAGATTCGGTATGGCGATATCGCCCTTCTGGTAAGGGCGCGCAACGATTTTACGGAAGCCGTCAAAAAAGTGTTTTACAGCCGTAATATTCCGCTGATGTTTGATCTTGAGGAAAAAAAGGAACTTCCGGAACTGGATCTTTTTGTGAATGTTCTTCGGATCATTGAAAACCCCGCGCAGGACGTTCCGCTTTTAAGCGTGCTCCGGTCCTTTGCAGGCGGCTTTGATGAAAACGAACTGGCTGCCGTCCGCTTGTATAAACAGGAAGGACCGTTTTGGGCAGCGGCAGAAGAATATGTGAAAAACCAAACGGACGGGCTGGCCCAAAAACTGCGTCGGTTTTTCGGTAAAATCGCAAGCCTAAAAATATTTGCCGCCGGCGAAAGCTTTGCGGATTTTATCAGCAAAACGGCGGACGCTTTTGAATTTGACGATTACATGCTCTGCATCAGTGGAGACAAAAGGGAAGCGTTCAAAAAACTCGTTGGCTTGTGCGCCGAACTGGGGGAAGCCAGGGGCGGCAGCCTGTATCTGGTGAACAGGGCGCTGCTGGAAACCAGGAAAAGGGACGGCTGTTATGTAAAGACCAAACCCGCGGGAGGCGGGGACGCGGTGCGGCTTATGACCATGCACCATTCCAAAGGCCTGGAATTCCCGGTGGTATTTTTATGCAGCCTGCACAAGCAGTTCAATATGCGCGACCTTTTTTCAAACGCACAGATCGTTATCCATTCCCAGATGGGTGTGCTGCCCAATTATGTGGATCCGGAAAAATGCGTCTGCCGTTCCACGGCGGCCCGGAACGCCGCGATCGCCCGGCTCAAGGCGGAGTATAAGTCGGAGGAGCTCCGTATTCTTTATGTCGCCATGACCCGCGCGAAAAACATGCTGTATCTTTGCGGATGCGTGCCGGACGAGCTGAAAGCCTTTGAAAAATGGAATGAATACGCCTCAGGAAGCAAACAGTTCCTGGAAGCAAACTGTATGCTGGACTGGGTGATGGGCGCGCTGCCTCCCCATATTCCGGTTGCCCGCATCACTCCCGGCGAGCAGACTTTTGCTGAAAAACCCGCGCTTAATATTGAAAAACTGAACGGGGAACTGCTTGCAGGCGGGACGCCGGAAAAGGAAATCGTCGCGCTCCCGGCCCGGATCAAGGTTCCGGCAAAACTTTCGGTGAGTGAAATCAAAAAACAGGAAAGCCCACTGCGCATTAGTATCCGGGCGGTAAAAAACGAAAACGAGATCACGGGCGCGAAACTGGGCACTCTGGTTCACGCCGTAATGGAACATATCGATTTTAAGGGGGACAACGCTCTTGCCGCCGCGGAGAGGCTTTTTTCGCGGGAGATCATCACGCAGGCGGAGCGGGATGCGATCCAAAAAAACGCCGGCATGATCGACGCCTTTTTTACAACCAGCCTGGCCCAGAGAATCAGGCAGTCCGGGAAAGTTATCAAGGAAATGCCTTTCAATGTGCTTCTCCCTGCAAACGAAGTCGGATACGAAAGCGCCCTTAAGGTCACTGTTCAGGGTGTGCTGGATTTGGCGTTTATGGAGGAAGGCGAGTGGGTGTTGGTGGATTACAAAACCGACCGGATAGACGGCAACGATCCGGGGGAACTTCAGAAAATGTACAGGAAACAGCTTTCATTGTATGCCGGTGCGCTTGAAAAAATAACAGGCATCCCTGTGAAACAAAGATACCTGTGCTTTTTAAGAAACAATTTGCAAATAAAGGTTTAAAAGGATTTTTCCAGAATAAAGCCGCTGATATCATCAAGCATGGCTTTTTGCTGCGCGTTTATGCAGGGGATATTTTTCAGGCTCCCGGCCAATACGTCCGACCTGAACTGAAGATGGGTGAGCGCGGCTGATATCGTCTGTATGAAGTCCGCGTCCATGGCGTCCGAATAGATCTTCACTTCCTGCGTGACCGCGTCTTTGAGCGCAAAACAGATTTCCACGCCGCCCCATTCAAAGCGGCTTTTTATTGTGATGTCAAAATGAGGCGTGTTGCCAAACACCCACTCCCATTCCGAGTTCCGGAGCGCGACTCTTTCCACTTCCAATCTCGCTTCGGGAGTCACGTCGTAGGACTGAGCGTTGCCGTATTCCTCTTCAAAGGCGCGAATCAGCGCCCGCGTCATGTTTTCATTATTGATTTCAGGATTGTATTCGATCAGATTGCATACCCTTGAACGTACGGAAGCGACTCCCTTGGATTCAATCTTGTCCTGGGAAACCTGCAGATAGCGCGCAAGGTTTTCCTTATCCACCCTGATCAGTATGGTGCCGTGATGGAAGGATCCGCCTTTGCGGTGGCAGAACGCGTTTCCGGAGAATTTCTTGCCGTCCACGATGATGTCGTTTCTGCCGGAGAATTCCGCCTCGATGCCGAAAGATTTTACAGCCGCCAGTATAACGGAAAGCTGCCTGGTGAGATTGTATTCGTTTTTATCTACGATAAAAGAAAAATTCAGGTTGCCAACATCATGGAAAACGGCGCCGCCGCCCGAGATACGCCGCGCAAGCGTGCCCTGCTCGCGGGATAAAAGCTCGTGCCGGCACTCCGCCCATGCATTCTGGTTTTTTCCTATGATGACCGAATTTTTATGCGTGTATAAATACAGGATAATTTCGCCCGGCCGGATGTGCTCCAGCATGTATTCTTCCAGCGCAAGCGTTTCGTGCGGATTCTGGGATTCATTGACGTATGTATAGGGCTTTGTGATCATATGGGGCTCCTTTTGTATTAATCTTTTAGGCCGGAAGGCATTCATTATTATATCACATTTTTTGCTATTTTATCGGAATAAATATGTTATAATACAAATGTTTGCTGGCAACAGCCAAAGATTTTAAATTTACAAGTGAAGGAGACGAAGACAATCATGAAAACAGACGCGGCGGGCGAACCATGCCGACAACCTCAGAAAGGGCCCAGGTTATTTCCTGCGGAAACGCATTGCCATACCAGCGAGACAGGGCCCTGCGGAAGAGTGCCTGCCGACTATTTAGTAAAAGCATACCTGCAAGAAAATTACCGCTATCTTTTCATTACCGACCATATGCATGAAAAGGTGATGGAGGAACAGCACCGCGAAGACGCATCCTGGGAGGAGCGCGTGGACAGCTTTTTGCTGGGATACCGGGCGGCCAAAAAAGCGGCGGAGGGCACGGAACTTATCGTATTGCTTGGAATGGAGGTTACGCTCAAGGGAAAATCGCCCATTGACTTTCTGGTATATGGAGCGGACGAACAGTTTTTGTACGATCATCCGTTTTTTTACTGCAGTGAATACGAAGAATTTTACAAGCTGGTACGCGAGCACGGATTTCTGTCCTTCCAGGCGCATCCGTACCGTTATGGCGGAAACCCCATCGAACCGGTCTGCTACGACGGGATCGAAATATTCAACGCGCATCCGCGGCATTTGAGCCGCAACCAGAAAGCCGTGCAGTACGCGGCGGAAAAAGGGCTTTATACCATCGCGGGCAGCGACGTACATGCGGAAGAGGATATCGCGCGCGGCGGCGTGATGCTTCCTGAAGGGATCAGGTCCGCAACGGATTTCGTGCGCCTTATACGGGAATCGGGGTCTCCGGAGCTGATCATTACGTTTCAATGATTGCAATTCATAAGAAGGCCGCTTTCAGTTAAGAATAACATAGCCGGAAAAAATATTTGATGTTATAATGAATTATATGTTTGAAAACATGTAATCAGGTTATAAGATAAAAGAACACAAAAGAGAGGTATTTAAACCATGGCTAAAATTTCAAAAGATATGAACATTATGGAAGTGATCCAAATGGATGAAGGAAGCGCCGACGTTTTTATCGCGGCGGGAATGGGCTGCCTGGGCTGCGCGGCTGCGCGGTTTGAAAATCTCGAGCAGGCCTGTATGGTTCATGGGATCAATGTGGACGAACTGGTTGCCAAATTAAACGATTATTTTGAAAACAAACAGAAACAATAAATAATATTTTTTGGGAGGTAATTTATGGAGAAGTACGTATGCACAGTTTGCGGATTTGTTTATGATCCTGCTGAAGGAGACCCGGACCATGGCGTTCCCGCCGGAACGGCCTGGAAGGATGTCCCTGAAGACTATGTCTGCCCGATGTGCGGCGCGGATAAATCAATGTTCGAAAAGGAATAATCGGAGGCTTTTATGAAGGCAGTAAAGGTTACAGACAAAATCTATTGGGTGGGCGTTCAGAATCCCGATTTGCGTATTTTTGACGTGATCATGAGAACAAATTGGGGTACTTCTTATAATTCTTATCTGATCCGGGGCAGTGAAAAAACCGCCCTTATCGATGCGGTAAAGGATTCATTTGGAGAAGAGCAGCTTGAGCGAATCAAACACGTTTGCGATCCCGCGCAGATAGATTATATTGTCTGCAACCACACGGAACCCGATCATTCCGGTTCGCTTGCGCGGCTCCTGGATACGGCCCCCGGAGCAAAGGTTGTTTGCTCAAGGGCGGCAAGCATATTTTTAAAAGATATCGTAAACCGGGATCTGGATTTTATCATCGCGGAAGACGGTATGGAGATCGGCCTGGGGGACTTAAGCCTTAAGTTCGTAAGCGCGCCTTTTCTGCATTGGCCTGACTCCATATTCACCTACGTAAAAGAAGAAGAATTTATAAGCACAGGGGACGTTTTCGGCTTCCACTTTTCAGCGGAAAACATTTTTGACGATCTGACCCCTCTGACGGGAGAAATGATCGAATCGCAGAAATACTATTACGATGTGATTATGTCTCCATTCGCCCCGTATGTTTTAAAAGCGGTTGACAAGATAAAAGACCTTAAGATTAAAATCATTGGCCCTTCTCACGGCCCGGTGCTCCGGTCCGATCCCTGGGGAGCGGTCCAACGGTACAAAGAGTGGGCGCAGCCGGTACATAACGATCCCAAAAAGGTTTTTGTCTGCTATGTATCCTGCTACGGATATACCAAGCAGCTTGCCCAGATGATTTACGAATCTTGCCAGGCAGCGGGGTTTTCCGTGGAGCTTGCGGATATTTCCGATATTGGCGCGGATTGCGCCGCGGAACGCATACATGCGGCGGATGCTTTTGCCATAGGGTCGCCCACTTTAAACCGCGACGCCCTGAAACCGGCTTGGGATGTGCTTTCATCCCTTTGTCCCATGATTGTCAAGGGCAAAAAGGCGGTTGTATTCGGCTCGTTCGGCTGGAGCGGGGAAGCGTCCAGATATATGGAACAAAGGCTTAAAAACCTGGAAGTGAATGTTGTCGCTTCGGCTACGGCCAAGCTTAAGCCCAGCGACAAAGAGCTGGACGCCGCCAGGGAAGCCGGCCGGATGCTCGCAGAATCCATTAAATAAACCAATAAATCAATGCTCCAATCAAGGAGCATTTTTTATACCCTTTCTTTTCGAAAAGAAAGGGTATAACCTAAAGAAAATTATTCAATATCCTAAATTTATCATCTCCGCTTATACTTCAAATTTGTATCATTCGGTACTTTTTACATTTTGCCGCTATGATCATTGATCCAAAAGATCGCATTATACAGCCGGTTAAAGCATATATCCGGCGGTGTGTATATTTCCTAAAAAAAAGAAATAAAAAAAAGTACAAAATAGTGTTGACATGAGAGTTGTGATTTGGTATTATAACTGAGCCGCCAAAAACGGCGGAGAACCTTGAAAAAACAATACAGTACCAAAAATAAAGCTTGTAAGCGGAGCTACG